>NZ_NTGE01000109.1 GCF_002291145.1 Streptomyces sp. SA15 | reverse complement strand
CTCCGGCCGCTGCGGCGGCCGCCTGCGCCGCCGCGTTGGCGGCCACGCGTGCCGAGTTGTTCGCGGCACTCGCCGCGTCGATCGCCCGTTGCGCGGAGGCGGCGGCCTGGGAGGCAGCGGTCGCGGCCCGCTTGGCGGCCCGCGCGGCTTTGTCCGTGTCGTTCTTGGCGGCCTTGGCCTCGGACTCGGCCTCCAACGCCGCCTCCTTGGCGAGCTGCGAGGCCTGCACCGCCTTGGCGGACTCGGTCTTGGCGGCCGCGGTTTCCTTGGCGGCCTGCCGGCCCGCTTCCTTCGCCTGCTGGGCGAGCTCGGCGACGGTGGCGTGCTCCTGGTCCTTGGCGCGGGCGACGAACTGGCCGACCTCCAAGAACTCCCGGATGTCCGCGGCGCTGCCGCTCAGCGCGATGCGCCCGGCCGCCCGCACATTGGTGCCGCCTACGCTGATGATCTGGACGAGCTGTACCCGCTCGTCCTGCTCACGCTGGACGTACTGGCCCTCGACGAGGAACTTCCTGACGTCGTCGGGTGTGCCCTTCAGCGCGGCCCGTCCGGCGTCCTGAACGTTGGGCCCACTGGTGTCGATGATCTGAGCCAGGCGGATCCGATTGTCCTGCGCCATCGGCTCTTCCCAGCCGTCGTCCAGGAAGTCGCGCAGTGCCTCACGGTTTCCGGCCAAAGCCGTGCGCGCTGCGGTCAGCAGTTCCGGGCCACCGACGGAGGCGAGTTGGGCAGCGGTCACCCGCTCGTCCTGGAAGGCCAGGCCGTCCGCGGCCGAGAGGAACGCCTGTACGTCGGCGTCGCTGCCGGTCAGCGCCGCCTCGGCGGCCGCCTTGAGGCCGGGGCCGCCCTCTTTCCAGTAGTCCACGACCAGGCCGCGCTCGGCGGGGGTGACCTCCGCCTGAGCGGCGACCCGGACGCTGTCCCGGGCGCTCCCGGCAGCCGCGGCGGGCGGCGAGCCCAGTAGGCCGACGGCTAGGGCTAATGGCAGCAGACTCAGTGCTGTTCTGCGTATCAAGCGTTTCGTTTTCCCGGCGTTATCGAGCTGGTCAGTTCTTCGACTCACTGGGCACCTGTCTCGGTAATCGGCGACGCCCCCAAGCGTGTCGCCGAATAGGGAGAGCGAGCATAACCGCTGCGACTCCGCCGGAGAATCAGATATTCGGCCCATCGGGAGAAGCTAGCGGCAGGCGAACGGTTCGGCGAAATGCCCGATTAACCTTTCTTTGCAGGCAGTTGACCAGGGCTGTTTTCGGTCGTGGCGTGAAGAATATGTGTTGACCTCCGAGTGGGCCTGTGTCTACGGTGTGTCCCGCCTTTGTGCTCGCTTTTTCCGTAGCGGGTGGTATTCAGATGCATTGACGGCCATTCAGAGTTCATATGTATCTCGCTTGAAGGGATTTTTCGGTGCCTTTCCGTGCCCGGAGCTTAGCCATATCCGGAATTGTGGGTTCCCTTGTCGCTCTGGCAGGCGTCTCCGTCGCTTCCGCCGACGATCCGGCCCAGCCGCCCACGTCCGCGGCACCGCCCATCGCGGTCGAGGACTACGGCTACCCGGGAGCTGACAAAATCCTGGCCACAAAGGGAATCAAGCTGAAGAAGGGCGACGGGCGCATCCTGCTGGCCGAGTGCGATCAGGCCGCTCAGCAGATCCGGGTGCTGACCGTTGAGGACCCCGCCGAAGGCCGCGCGGGGACCTACTGCTTCAAGGCCCTCGGCAAGAGCGGCTGGCTCACGCTGGAACTTCCCAGGGTCTTCGCCGTGGAGGCCGCGGACCATCCGGTACGTGCCGACCTCACGGCCAATGGCCAGACCACGTCGGTCGACGTTGCCCAGGGCGGGTGGGTGTCCGTCGGTGAAGGAACTGTCGGGGGCGCCAGGTCGGTACTCGTCGAACTTCGCGTCACCGGTTGATCCGCTGAACCACCCATGTTCCGTGCGCCTTGTGACGCACGGCTTCCCCTCCGTTCTTCCGCACGCGCGGAGAACAAGACTCTGTGATGCGAGGAAAACGTGACAGACGCTCGTCCGCGCAGGGCGCGCATGGTGTGGGCCGCCGGTCTCGCGACGGCCGGTCTCGCGGCCGGCCTGGTGGCCGCGTCCCCGGCTCAGTCCGTCGTCGGTGATCAAGTCGTAGACGGTACGGACCAGTTCGCGGTAAAGCTGCACATCGGCACTGGAACGGCAGACGAGCGTGCCTGCTCCGGCACCCTCGTCGACGCCCAGTGGGTGCTCACCGCCGCCAGTTGTTTCGCTGCCGAACCCCAACGGGGAGTCACACTCTCCCGGGGCGCGCCTTCCTTCCCCACCTTGGTGACCGCCGACGGAAACAAGCCCGCGTTGTCGGCAGAGCGGACGCAGAAGGTCCACGAGCTCGTGCCGTATCCGGGCCGCGATCTGGTGATGGCGCGCCTCGACGATCCGACCACCGTCACTGACCCTTTGGACGGGCCGTTCGACGTCTCCGCCGCTCAGCTCACGGGCGCCGCGCCGGATCAGGGCGACCAGCTCAGGGCGATCGGGTACGGCCGTACCAAGACCGAGTGGGTCCCGGAGCGTGCCCACACCGGCTCCTTCGGTGTGGACCTCGTGAATCCCACGACCCTCGCGATCTCGCCCACCTCGACCGGCGCCCTGTGTAAGGGAGACGCTGGCGGTCCGGTGCTCGACGCCGACGGCAGGGTCGTCGGCGTGGTCAGTGCGTCCTGGGGTGGGGGGTGCTTCAACTCCGACGAGGCGCGCACCGGGGCCGTCGCCACCCGCGTCGATGACATCGCGGAGTGGGTACAGCGGGTCCGGCTGACGACGCGCCAGAAACACATCACCGACGTCGTGACGGGGGCCGACTTCAATGGCGACGGCCGTACGGACATCGCCGTGCGCCTCACGAACGACTCGGCCCAGGTCTTCTACGGCCGCTCCGACGGCATGCTCGAGTTCGGCTCCTTCCTGTCCGCCGTCGGACGCAGTAATCAGAAGGAGCTCGTCGCCGGGGACTTCGACGCGGTGCGCGGGCCCGAACTGATCACTATTGAGGACGACGGCGACCTCACTCTGCTCAGTCGGCACGCCTGGGCTCCGGGCGTGTGGGCGCGGTCCAAGCTATGGACGGACATCACCTGGAAGGACGGTCTGCCCGTCGCTGCCCTGCGCACCGGCACCGCCGGCCGCGACACCCTGCTCTTCCAATGGCCCGACGGCTCTCTCTATACCTACAAGCGGGACGCCGACGGCAACCTGGTGAACCAGAAGAAGTCGATGTGGCCGGACAAGACCTGGAAGAAGAAGCACATTGCCACCGGCGACTTCACCGGTGACGGACGCGACGACATCGCCGCCGTCGCGACCGACGGAGCACTGCACCTGTACCCGGGCAAGGCCGACGGCACGTTCGACAAAGCACGTTCGATTTGGCCCGATAAGAGCTGGACCAGCAACCGACCCGTGCTCGGCGGTGACTTCAACGGCGACGGCAAGGCAGACCTCGCGGCCGTGTCGGCCAACGGCGATCTGCGCTGGTACGCGGGAGATGGCAAGGGCGGACTGGCGGCCGGCAAGAGCATGTGGCCGAAGGTGTAGGTGTGTTCGTGGGCGAGGGCCGGTGCCGGGTTTTCCGGGCCCGGCCCTTCCGCGCACTCCGTCCCTTTGACATCACGGGTGCTTCGCGGGGTGTCCGCACTTCTCGCACAATCCGCGTCGGACCGTACAACCTTTCCTTTCCGTCGCGGATCTGATCACGTGAGCCAACAGGCTCCACGATCACTTGGGCCCCGCCGTGACCACGAGCCGTGTGCAACGACGGGCGGCGGGGGCCCCTTTCCACGTGGGGAACACATGCGCATACGTGCCACCGTGGCCGCCGTCACCGGCGCCCTGGCCCTCTCCGCCTTCGTCGCCCCGGCCGCGCAGGCCGACTCGCAGGGTGCCGTGAGCCTGGACCGGCCTAGCGCCGCGGAGCGTTTCGGCGCCTCGTCCGCCAAGTCGCCGTTCAGCACGGCCGCCGCCGCGCCCACCGTCTCCAACGTCAAGGTGAACGCCGGCAAGAGCGTCGTCGTCGGCGCCGTCGCCGCCAAGACCATCACGGTGTCCCTGACCGCCAGCCACCCCAGCGGCATCGAGGACGCCTACATCGACCTGTGGCACGGAACGGACGCCGAGGAGGACGTCGACGGCTACCTCCCGCCGAACGAGGAGGTGGCCAACTGCACGGCCACCAGCGCCACGACGTCGAACTGCAAGCTCACCATCACGGCCACACCCGGTATGACGGGCGGCGGGGTCGGCGACCTGTACGCCAATGCGCTGGCCGGTACCTGGCACGTCAGCGTGGCGGCCTTTGCCAACGATGGCGAGTTCTACTGGAACGACTACTACCGGACCCACAAGGTCCAGAGGCTGTCGAAGCTGACCGTCAACGCCTCCCCGGAGCCGGTCAAGAAGGGCGCCACCATCACCGTCACCGGCAAGCTGACGCGCGCCAACTGGGAGACCGGTACGTACGTCGGCCTCAGCGGCCAGTCGGTCGGCCTCCAGTTCCGCAAGGCGGGCACCACCACCTACACGAGCGTGAAGGGCATCAAGTCCACCACGGGCGGCGCCCTGAAGACCACCGTCACGGCGTCCGTCGACGGTTACCACCGCTTCAGCTACGCGGGCATCACGAGCACCGCGCCGGTCAACGCCGCGGGTGACTACGTCGACGTGAAGTAATCGCGCTCGGTAATCGCGTGCGGTAATCACGTGAGGTAGTCAGCGGTACTCGGCGCCGGCCCCGGGATCTCCCGAGGCCGGCGTTCGGCTTGCGTCATACGCACGCCAAACATTGCCTATGCACAGGCCAAATCCGGCCGCCTGGCCACAACTCACCCCACCCCTCGCGGATCTGATCACCTGAGTCAACAGACTCCTCGATCACTTCTCCCCCTGGGGAAACGCAATGCGCACAAGAGCCACCCTGGCCGCCGTCTCCGTCCTGACCGGCGCCCTGGCCCTCTCCACCCTCGCCGCCCCGGCCGCGCAGGCCGCCGACTCCGGCACCCCGTACACGCTGGACGTCAGCTTCTCGAACTTCAAGATCGCCACGGCGATCAAGGTCGGTACCACCAACGTGGTCTCCACCAAGGTGACTTACACGCTGACCCACGGTTCCGACGTCGACATCACCTCGGACGACTTCTACACCGACCCGTTCCTCTACCGCGGCACCTTCGGCGACGACAGTACCCCCGAGCTCTACGACGACGACTTCGCCACCTGCACCGCCACCTCGTCGACCACCGCCACCTGCACCGGCTCGATCGACATCCACCCGGCCGACGGCGACCTGAAGAACGCGTACGCCGGCACCTGGAAGGCCGCCGCCGAGGCGACCGACTTCAACGGCCAGGACCCCTCCAGTGGCAGCCTCGACCTGAGCAAGGTCGGCTACAAGGACCAGGGCGACCTCGGCAGCACGCTCGTGCAGCGCTACTCCAAGCTGACCGCCAACGCCGGCCCCGAGCCCGTCTACAAGGGCAGGACCATCACGACCACGGGCAAGCTGTCCCGCGCCAACTGGGAGGACCACCAGTACCACGGCTACACCAACCAGCCGGTCAAGCTGCAGTTCCGCAAGGCGGGTACCAGTACCTACACCACGATCAAGACCGTCTACTCCGACTCGTACGGCAACGTGAAGGCCACCGCCACCGCGCAGTACGACGGCTACTGGCGCCTCAGCTACGCGGGCTCGACCACGACCCCGGCGGTCAGCGCCACCGGTGACTACGTCGACGTGAGGTAACCGCTCGCGGACCTTATGCCGGGAAACGGCGGTCGACCCACCTCCACAGCACCTCCAGGGCGACCGCCGCCACCACCGCGATGCCGACCGCGATCCACGGCATCGTCACCCCGACCAGCTTCAGCGCGAAGAACTCCTGCAGCCACGGCACCACCAGCACCAGCAGGAACCCGGCGCCCATCGCCGCCACCAGCGCGATCCGCCACCAGGTGTAGGGGCGGGCGATGATCGCCAGCACCCACATCGAGATCAGGAAGAGTGTCAGCGTCGCCGCGCTGGTCTCCGCGTCCAGCGCGCCGCTGCCGGCGTAGTGGTTGCGGGCGATCAGATACGTCGTGAAGGTCGCCGTCGCCGCCACGACCCCGCCGGGGATCGAGTACCGCATGACCCGCCGTACGAAGTTCGGTTTCGCGCGTTCCTTGTTGGGCGCGAGGGCGAGGAAGAAGGCCGGGACGCCGATGGTCAGGGTGGAGAGCAGGGTCAGGTGGCGGGGGAGAAAGGGGTACTCCACCTGCCAGCACACCACCAGGATGGCCAGCAGCACCGAGTAGACGGTCTTGACGAGGAAGAGCGTGGCGACTCGGGTGATGTTGCCGATGACCCGGCGGCCCTCCGCGACCACGGAGGGGAGCGTGGCGAAGCTGTTGTCGAGCAGCACGATCTGCGCGACCGCCCGGGTGGCTTCCGACCCAGAGCCCATCGACACGCCGATGTCGGCGTCCTTGAGGGCGAGGACGTCGTTCACGCCGTCGCCGGTCATCGCCACCGTGTGGCCGTGGGACTGCAGCGCCCCCACCATGTCCCGCTTCTGCTGCGGGGTGACCCGTCCGAAGACCGTGCCCTCGTCGAGGGCCGTGGCCATCCCCTCCTTGTCGGTGGGGAGCCGGCGTGCGTCGATCGTGGTTCCGGTCAGCCCCAGCTTCGAAGCCACCGCGCCCACCGACACCGCGTTGTCCCCGGAGATGACCTTGGCGTCGACGTTCTGCTCGGCGAAGTAGCGCAGGGTGTCGGCGGCGTCCGGCCGCAGCCGCTGTTCCAGTACGACGAGGGCGGTGGGCCGGGCGCCCTTCGCGACCTCGGGATCGTCGAGGTCGCGGACGGCGCCGGCCAGCAGCAGCACCCGCAGCCCCTGTTCGTTGAGCCGCTCGGTCTCGGTGAGGGCGGGGTCGTCGTCGGGGAGGAGGACGTCGGGGGCGCCCAGGAGCCAGGTGCTGGCTTCCCCGTTGCCCTCGCTGAAGGAGGCGCCGCTGTACTTGCGGGCGGAGGAGAAGGGGAGGGATTCGGTGCAGCGCCAGTCCTCCGCGTCCGGGTAGGCGTCGATGATCGCCTGGAGGGAGGCGTTCGGGCGGGGATCCGATTCGCCGAGGGCGCCCAGCACCTTGCGTACGTACGTCTCGTCGCTGCCGCCCAGCGGGCGCAGCTCGGTGACGTCCATGCCGCCCTCGGTGAGGGTGCCGGTCTTGTCGAGGCAGACGGTGTCGACGCGGGCCAGGCCCTCGATGGCGGGGAGCTCCTGGACCAGGCACTGTTTCCGGCCGAGACGGATCACGCCGATCGCGAAGGCGACGGAGGTGAGCAGGACCAGGCCCTCGGGGACCATGGGCACGATGCCGCCGACCGTGCGGGCGATGGAGTCCTTGAGGTCGTTGTCCTTGACGACCAGTTGGCTGATGATCAGGCCGATCGCGGTCGGGACCATCATCCAGGTGACGTACTTGAGGATCGTGGAGATGCCGGAGCGCAGCTCGGAGTGGACGAGCGTGAAGCGGGATGCCTCCTCGGCGAGCTGGGCGGCGTAGGCCTCGCGGCCGACCTTGGTCGCCTGGAAGGCGCCGCCGCCGGCCACCACGAAGCTGCCGGACATGATCTGATCCCCCGGCCGCTTGACCACCGGATCCGCTTCGCCGGTGAGCAGCGACTCGTCGATCTCCAGGTTGTCGACCTCGACGCACACGCCGTCGACGACCGCCTTGTCGCCGGGGCCGATCTCTATGAGGTCGTCCAGCACGATCTCGGAGGTGCTGACCTGGGCGGCCACGCCGTCCCGTCTCACGGTGGGGCGGGCCTCACCGATCACCGCGAGCGAGTCCAGGGTCTTCTTCGCCCGCCACTCCTGGATGATCCCTATGCCGGTGTTGGCCAGGATCACGAAGCCGAACAGGCTGTCCTGGATCGGCGCGACGAACAGCATGATCACCCAGAGCACGCCGATGATCGCGTTGAACCGGGTGAAGACGTTCGCCCGGATGATGTCGACGGTGGACCGGCTGCTGCGCACCGGCACGTCGTTGACCTGGCCGCGTGCGACGCGCTCCGCGACTTCGGCGGCTGTGAGGCCGGTCACCGGGGTCGGGATCGCGGTGGGGTGCACAGGGCCGAGTTCGGTGCCCGCGTCGGTGTGCGTCATGCACCAGACGGTACGTGCGGATTTGGGGGTTCACCCGCCGAGTGGGCGGAAGATCCGACTTGGGGATGAGGGGCACGGCGGCAATTGATGCCGTGGTACTACTCGGGGCGGGTTATGGGCCGTTGCGGCCACTACTGCGGTTACTCCGGTTGCGGCGGTTACGGCGGTACGGCCCGCCCGGTCACTCGGCAGCGGCAGTCGGCGCGTCCTCCGTGGCCGCCGCCCTCTTGATCGCCGCGTCGCGCTTGCGGACGTACCAGATGCCGATCAGGCCCAGGCCGCCCCCGGCCAGGCAGGTCCACAGCCACCAGGTGTGGCCGTGGTCGTCGAACCAGCCGTAGAAGGGGAGCTGGACCAGGAAGAGGACGAACCAGATGATCGTGCCGCCGGTGACGGTGGCGACGACCGGCCCCTCCAGGGGCTCGGGCGCCTCGTGCTTCGGGGTCCATTTGGCCATGGGGCACAGCTTACGAGGCGATCAGGTCTACGCGCGGAGATGGCCGATCTCGACGTTATACGTTCATACTGAAACGGTTTGTGTCTGATCGCTTCTCTTCGTAGGAACCGGAACCGCCAAAAGCATGTCCACCTCGGCCCCCGCCAAGGTCCCCGCCCCTGAACAGCCGGGAGCCAGGCGCGCATACGGCGCACTCGACCGCTTCTTCAAGATCTCCGAACGAGGCAGCACCCTGCCCCGTGAAATCCGCGGCGGTTTCGCCACCTTCTTCGCGATGGCCTACATCATCGTGCTGAACCCGATCATCCTGGGCAGCGCGAAGGACATGTACGGGCACCAGCTCGACAACGGACAGCTGGTGACGGCGACGGCCGTGACAGCCGCGTTCACCACACTGCTCATGGGTGTCATCGGCAACGTACCGATCGCGCTCGCCGCCGGGCTCGGGGTGAACTCGGTCGTCGCCCTCCAGCTCGCGCCCCGGATGTCCTGGCCCGACGCGATGGGCATGGTCGTCCTCGCCGGGTTCGTCGTCATGCTGCTCGTCGCCACCGGTCTGCGCGAGCGCGTCATGAACGCCGTCCCCTACGACCTCCGCAAGGCCATCTCCATCGGCATCGGCCTGTTCATCATGCTGATCGGCCTCATCGACTCCGGCTTCGTCTCCCGCATCCCGGATGCCGCCCAGACCACCGTCCCGCTCCAGCTCGGCGGCGACGGACATCTGGGCGGCTGGCCGGTCCTCGTCTTCGTCCTGGGTGCCCTGCTCACCCTCGCGCTCATCGTCCGCAAGGTCTCCGGCGCGATCCTCATCTCGATCGTCACGATGACCGTCCTGGCCGTCGTGATCAACGCGGTCGCGGACATCCCCTCCTGGGGGCTCACCACTCCCAAGTGGCCCGGCAACCCCGTCGCCACCCCCGACTTCGGCCTGATCGGCGACGTCAGCCTCTTCGGCGGCTTCGACAAGGTCGGCCTTCTGACCGGCGTCCTCTTCGTCTTCACCGTGCTGCTGTCGTGCTTCTTCGACGCGATGGGCACGATCATGGGTGTCAGCGACGAGGCCGAGCTGACCGACGCGCAGGGCCAGATGCCCGGCATCAACAAGGTCCTCTTCGTCGACGGTCTCGCCGTCGCCGCCGGTGGCGCCGGCTCCTCCTCCGCCACCACCGCCTTCGTCGAGTCCACGGCCGGCGTCGGCGAGGGCGCGCGTACCGGCTTCGCGAACGTCGTCACCGGCGGGCTGTTCGCCGTGGCGCTGTTCCTGACGCCCGTCGCCACGATGGTCCCGTCCCAGGCGGCCACCCCGGCTCTGCTCGCCGTCGGCTTCCTGATCATGGCCGGGTCCGTCAAGGAGATCGACTGGGCCGACCACACGATCGCCATCCCGGCCTTCGTGACGATGGTGATGATGCCGTTCACCTACTCGATCACCAACGGCATCGGCATGGGCTTCATCACCTTCGTGGTGCTGCGCCTGGCGGCCGGGCGCGGCAAGGAGATTCCCGCCGCGATGTACGTCGTGTCCGCCGTGTTCGCCTTCTACTACCTGATGCCGGCGCTCGGTCTCACGTGATCCCGAGGAGCGTGTGATCCCGAGGAGCATGTGATCCCGAGGAGCATGTGATCCCGAGGGTCACGTGACCTCGTACACGTGACCTCGTACAACGTGGGTCACGTGACCCCGTAGAACTTCTCCGTCTCGTCCACGGCGGCCTGGAACCGCTCGTCGAAGTCGTCACGGACGAGCGTGCGGACCACATAGTCCTGGACGCTCATTCCCCTTTTCGCCGCGTGGTGCCGGAGCCGCTCGAGCAGCTCCCCGTCTATCCGCAAGCTCAGCACGCTGGTCCCCATGGACACGAGGGTCGCGGTCGTGTGCCGGGTGGCGTTCACTTTCCGCCACCGTCTCACTCGTATGGGTGATGATCAGGTTTTCGTGGTCAGTGTCACGGGAATCCCTGTGCGCGCCAGCTTGTTTAGCGAGAGTAATGAGTTACCCTAAAGAGATGCCGGACCTTACACATGGCGACGACGCTGCCGCCGTGAACTCCCTTCGCTCCGCCGTGATGCGGTTGTCCCGTCGGCTCAAGCACCAGCGGGTCGACGAGTCGCTGAGCCCCACCGAGATGTCGGTGCTCGGCACCCTGTCCACCTACGGCAGGGCCACCCCGGGCGAGCTCGCCCGCAAGGAGCACGTCCAGCCGCCCTCGATGACCCGCATCGTGGCGCTGCTCGAGGCCAAGGGGCTGGTCCGCCTGGAGCCGCACCCCGAGGACCGGCGCCAGAAGGTCGTCACGAAGACCGAGCAGGCCGAGGCGATGCTCGAGGAGAGCCGCCGTAAGCGCAACGCCTTCCTGGCCACCCTGGTCGACGGCCTCGACGAGGACGAGTGGGCGAAGCTGCGCGCCGCCGCCCCGGTGCTGGAGAAGCTGGCACACCTGTAAGCAGCGACGAGGAGGCGAGCCCTTTTGAGTACGGGATCCGGAGCAGACTCCGCCCCCGCACCTACCCACCACGATTCCCAGACCGCTCCCGACACCCCCTGCAAGTCGTCGATGTTCAGCTCCCTGAAGGTCAGGAACTACCGCCTGTTCTTCATGGGCCAGGTCGTCTCCAACATCGGCACCTGGATGCAGCGCATCGCCCAGGACTGGCTCGTTCTCAGCCTCACCGGCTCCTCGGCCGCCGTCGGCATAACGACGGCTCTGCAGTTCCTGCCGATGCTGCTCTTCGGCCTCTACGGCGGTGTCCTGGTCGACCGCCTGCGCAAGCGCCCCACGCTGCTCGTCACGCAGTCCGCGATGGCCCTCACCGCGATCGCCCTCGCCGTGCTGACCCTCACCGGCCAGGTCCAGGTCTGGCACGTCTACGTCGCCGCCTTCGCCGTAGGCCTCGCGACCGTCGTCGACAACCCGGCCCGCCAGTCCTTCGTCTCGGAACTGGTCGGCCCCGGCCAGCTGCAGAACGCGGTCAGCCTGAACTCGGCCAACTTCCAGTCCGCCCGCCTGGTCGGCCCCGCCGTCGCCGGCCTGATGATCACCGGCGTGGGCACGGGCTGGGCGTTCCTCTTCAACGGCCTGTCCTTCGTCGCGCCCCTCACCGGCCTGCTGCTGATGCGCTCGCGTGACCTGCACGCCGTGGAGCGGGCACCGCGCGGGAAGGGGCAGTTGCGGGAGGGCGTCCGCTACGTCACCGGCCGGCCCGAGCTGATCTGGCCGATCGTCCTGGTCGGGTTCGTCGGCACCTTCGCCTTCAACTTCCCCGTCTACCTCTCGGCCTTCGCGGACGACGTGTTCCACGCGGGCGCGGGCGCCTACAGCATGTTCAACACGCTGATGGCGGTCGGCTCCGTGGCCGGCGCCCTGCTCGCCGCGCGGCGCGGCACCGCCCGGCTACGGCTGCTGATCGCGGCCGCGATCGCCTTCGGCGCGCTGGAGATCCTGGCGGCCATGACGCCGACGCTGTGGCTGTTCGCCCTGCTCATGATCCCGCTCGGCCTCTTCGGCATGACGGTCAACGTCACCACGAACACCAGCATCCAGATGACCACCGAGCCGGCCATGCGCGGCCGTGTCATGGCCCTGTACATGATGGTCTTCCTGGGCGGCTCGCCGGTCGGCGCCCCGATCGTCGGCTGGATCACCGACACCTACGGCGCCCGGGTGGGCCTCGCCGCAGGCGGCGCCGTAGCCGCCATCGCCGCCGCGGTGATCGGCCTGATCCTGGCCCGCGTCGGCAACCTAAGGCTGTCGGTCGGCTGGAACGGCGGCCATCCGCACGTCCGCTTCGTTCCGCGCGAGCAGCGGGAGGAGCGGGACGAGCAGCTGGCGACGGTGGCGTGAGAAAGGCAGGGGCCCGGAGGCGGACTACACCCTCCGGGCCAGCACCTGTCCCGGCCACCCGTCCCTGCCCGTGAAGGCCTCGGTACGGGTGAAGCCCTGGCTCTCGTAGTAACGCACCAGCTTGCCGTCGTCGCCGGCGTAGCAGTCGACCCGCAACAGGGACACCCCCGCCCGCCTCGTCTCCTCGGCGGCGTGCGCGAGCAGGGCGCTGCCCAGGCCGTGGCCCTTGAAGCGGCGGTCGGAGGCGAGCCAGTGGATGTAGCGCTCGGGCTCGCCGGGCGGCGCGAGGTGGGACAGGTAGGCGCCGGCCGAGTCGGTGAGGGTGAGGGTGGCGGCCGGCACGCCGTCGGCCTCGGCGATGTACACATCGCCCTCGTCCATGTACCGGGCGACCGACTCCACGGTATTCGGGCTCTCCGACAGAGGCTTCGTCCCCCACTGGCCGGGGCGCCCCTGCTCGACGAGCCACTCCACGCAGCTGTCGAGCATGCTGAGTATCACGGGGATGTCGTCGGGGCCGCCATCTCTGATGATGATCTCCATGGAGGCAGACTAAGCGGCTCCGGAGCCGCTTAGGTGACCGTTCCCTGGAAGGGTGACGTCCATGAGACTCTTCGCCGCCGTGCTGCCCCCCGAGGAAGTGAACCGCGAACTCGCCGCCGAGATCGCCCAGTTGAGGAAACTGCCCGGCGCGGACGACCTGCGCTGGACCGGCCGCCCCGGCTGGCACTTCACCCTCGCGTTCTACGGCGAGGTCGACGACGACCTCGTACCGGACCTGTCGGCGAGGCTGGGGCGTGCGGCGCACCGTACGCCGCCGTTCCCGCTGGCGCTGCGCGGCGGTGGCCAGTTCGGGCACGGCCGCGCGCTCTGGGCGGGCGCGGAGGGCGACCTGCCGGCCCTGGGTCTGCTGGCGGACCGGGCGGAGTCGGCGGCGCGTAAGGCGGGCGTACCGATGGGGGAGCACCGCCGTTACAAGGCCCACCTGACGGTGGCCCGCAGCCGGGAGGACATCGCCGTACGGCCGTATCTGGAGGCCCTGAAGACCTTCACGAGCCGTACGTGGACGGTGGACGAGCTGGTCCTGGTCCGCAGCAACCTGCCGAGGTCGGGGGTGCCGGGGGAGCAGCCCCGCTACGAGGCGGTCGCCCGCTGGGCCCTCGGGGCGGCCGGTTAGGCTCGAAGGCGTGGACCCGAAAACCCGGAACCGGATCATGGCCGGTGTGCTTGTGCTGATGCTCGTGGTGGTCGCGGTGGCGGCGGCGGTCGGCGGGTAACCGACCGCCCCCGCCTTGCTGTGCCCTGGCCGGGCGCTACCAGGCGAAGGCCTCCGGGGAGGGCCCCGGGCCCGGGAAGATCTCGTCCAGGCCGGCCAGCAGCTCCGCGCTCAGCTCCAGCTCGACCGCGCGCAGCGCGGACTCGAGCTGCTCGGCGGTGCGCGGCCCGACGATCGGCCCGGTCACGCCGGGCCGGGTCAGCAGCCAGGCCAGCGCGGCCTCGCCGGGCTCCACTCCGTGCTTCTCCAGCAGGTCCTCGTACGACTGGATCTGCGCACGTGCGGCGGGGTCGTTGAGCGCGTCGGCCGCCCGTCCGGAGGTACGGCGTCCGCCCTGGACCTCCTTCTTGATCACACCGCCGAGCAGACCGCCGTGCAGCGGCGACCAGGGGATGAAGCCCGCCCCGTACTCCTGCGCGGCCGGGATGACCTCCATCTCGGCACGCCGCTCGGCGAGGTTGTACAGACACTGCTCGCTGACGAGCCCGATGGTCCCGCCGCGCCGCCCGGCTGTCTCATTGGCCTGGGCGATCTTGTAGCCGGGGAAGTTGCTGGAGCCGACGTACAGGATCTTCCCCTGCTGCACCAGCACATCGATGGCCTGCCAGATCTCCTCCATGGGAGTGTTCCGGTCGACGTGATGGAACTGGTAGAGGTCGATGTAGTCGGTCTGCAGCCGCTTCAGCGAAGCGTCGACGGCGCGCCGGATGTTGAGAGCGGACAGCTTGTCGTGGTTGGGCCAGGCCTCGCCGTCCCCGGCCATGTTGCCGTACACCTTGGTGGCGAGCACGACCTTGTCGCGCCGCTCGCCGCCCTTGGCGAACCAGTTGCCGATGATGCTCTCGGTACGGCCCTTGTTCTCGCCCCAGCCGTACACGTTGGCGGTGTCGAAGAAGTTGATGCCCGCGTCCAGCGCGGCGTCCATGATGGCGTGGCTGTCGGATTCGTCGGTCTGCGGACCGAAGTTCATCGTCCCGAGGACGAGTCGGCTGACCTTGAGTCCCGTGCGTCCGAGCTGCGTGTACTTCATGACTGCCTAGCCAACGGCTTGGAGTGCGCTCTATGCAAGCGTGCTTTCCTCGACGTTCTCCGTACGCCGTACAGCACTTGTTGGCGCGGGGCAGGGTGAGGGTGAACAACTCCCGCTCTGCACGGTCCAGTTCCACGCCGTCCTCGGGTCCGCCGAACAGCAGCGCGTACAGCACGTCCTTGGCCTGTACAGCAACTTGGCCCGGTGTCGTCAGTCGCGGGGGAACTCGTCGGTGCTGAGGGTGAGGCCGAGGTGGGTGGTGGTCATGTCGACGTCGGTGCCGAAGACGACAGTGAGTTCGCTGGCGTAGTCGCCGTTCTTGGGCTGGGTGTAGAGGTGGCACTTGCCCTGGTAGGGGTCGGCGATGAGGTAGACGGGGACTTCGGCGACGGCGTAGGCGGTCTTCTTGGGGCCGTAGTCGTTCTGGGCTGTGCTCTTCGAGATGACCTCGGCGACGAACTGCACATCCTGGCAGCGCCAGAGCCCCACCGGGGTCTTCTCGGCGCCTTCGGCCACGAGGGTCACGTCGGAGGCGAAGCCGTTGAGGTGGCCTGGGTAGTCGACGCGGACGTCCGACTTCAGACGCTTACGCGGGTACTTGGTGCGCAGCTGTTCGTAGATGTCGGCGATGATCTCCCAGTGCGTGTCCCGCTGCGGCGACATGAAGATGGCCCCCTCGACGATCTCGACCTTGTAGCCCTCGGGGGTGGTCCGCTCAAGCGACTCGAACAGCTCGTCCAAGGTCAGCTCGCCGTTTTCCTCGGCCATCTCGATCCTGTCTTCAAGGACGGTCATCGTGGCGCTCCTCCCCGGCTGCCCCTCGGACACGTGCAGCCGCGCAGTACAACGATACGCACGGTGACCAGGACACTGAGAGGAAAGCCACATGCCAGACCCCAACGCGCCGCACCTCGTGCCGCTCGTCCGACGGGTCCTCGGCGACGACAACATCCTCGGCATCTACCTCCACGGCTCCGCCGTCCTCACCGGCCTCCGCCCCCACAGCGACATCGACGTCCTGGTCGTCGTACGCCGACAGACCACCCACGACGAACGCCGGGCCCTTCTCGGTGAGTTGCTCAAGGTGTCCGGCGGCACAAAGGCACGCCCCGTCGAGCTGATCGTCGTAGTGCAGTCGGACGTACGGCCCTGGCGCTACCCGCCGAACTGCGAGTTCCTGTACGGCGAATGGCTGCGCGCCGACTTCGAGCGCGGTACCGTCCCCGCCCCCGGGCCCAGCCCCGACCTCGCCCCCCTCCTCACCATGGTCCTGCAGGGCGACACCCCCCTCTACGGCCCTCCACCCGCCGACGTCCTCGACCCCGTCCCGCACGACGACCTCAGGCGCGCCATCGTCGCCGGCGTGCCGCAGCTCATGAACGAGTTGCTCTCCGACACCCGCAACGTGCTCCTCACCCTCGCCCGGATCTGGACCACGCTCACCACGGGCACGATCCGTTCCAAGGACGCGGCCGCCGACTGGGTGCTCGAGCGGCTGCCGGACGAGCACCGGCCCGTGCTGGCGCACGCCCGAGCCGTCTACCTCGGTGAAGAGCAGGAGCACTGGGACCGGGACGACCTGCGCCCCGCCGTCCGCCCCTGCGCCGACTTCCTCCTCCGGGCCATCGAGGATCAGTGGGCCGCGTAGGGCTCCCCCATCCCCCAGCCCTGATACAGGGCGTCCGCGAACGCCCCCGCGATCTTGTGCTCACCGCTCGCGTTGGGATGCGTGCCGTCGTACGTATCGGTGTCGATGTCGTACGACGGCGGAATCGACGCCAGCAGCAGCGGCGAGCGGGGTTCGTCCAGGTCCGCCACGGTCTTCGCCAGCAGCTCGTTGAAACGGTCGACCTGCGCGGCGAAGGACGCGTCCGACGCGGCCCGGATGTTCGGGATCACCGGGAGCATGACCATCCGCACGCGCGGCCTGGCCGCCCGGGCCTCGGCCACGAACTCCCGTGCGTTCTGCGCCGTCTGCTCCGCGTTCGTGTAGAAGCCGAGGTCGATCAGACCCAAGGAGATCAGCAGGACATCCGCCCGGCAGCCCCGCACCGCCTCCCCGATCAACGGAGCCATGTGCAGCCAGCCCTCGCCCCAACCAGCCAGGTGGGCGCGGGGGAAGTCCGGTTCGGCGTACGCGTACGACGTCGGCGCGTCCGCGGCCTTGTCGTACAGCGTCTCGCGCGGTCCGACCAGGGCGAACGGGCCGCCGTATGTCGTGCACAGGTGCCGCCACATCCGGTAGCGCCACGTGTGGTCGCCCGCGCTCCCGATCGTCATGGAGTCGCCGACCGGCATGATCCTGAGCATCCGCTCATCATGGGGGATCACGGAGGCGGGCGGGGTGTGAGTCCGACCACGCGCCGTGAAACGCCGACCGGGATGGCACGCTTGACGGCATGCGCCGACCCTTCGCTCTCCTCGCCGGAATCCTGCTCGTGGGTGCGTTCGCCGTGCCCGCCTCCGCCGCCGACGGCGACAAGAGCTTCACCATCAGGGACACGCGCATCACCGAGTCCAGCGGCCTCGCCGCCTCACGTCAGCACCCGGGCATCTACTGGACGCACAACGACCAGGACAAGGGCGCCTACCTCTACGCCGTCGACAGCAGCACCGGCGAGACCGTCGCGACGATCACCATGACCGGTGTGGGCACGCCACGTGATGTCGAGGGGATCGCCATGGGCCCCGACAACCAGCTCTATGTCGGCGACATCGGCGACAATTTCGGCGGTCGGTGGCCCTACGTGTGGGTCTACAAGCTCCCCGAGCCCAAGACGCTCAAGGACCAGACGATCCGGGCCACGCAGTACGTCGTGAAGTACTCCGACGGCCCCCGGGACGCCGAGTCGCTCGTCGTGCACCCCAAGACCGGGCGCGTCTACATCATCGACAAGAAGGAGAACGGCGGGCATCTCTACGAGGGCCCGGCCAAGCTCTCCCCCTCCGGCAGCAACATCTTCAAGCCCATCGCCCCTGTCGACCTGTGGGCCACCGACGCCGCCTTCTCCCCGGACGGCCGACGGCTCGCCGTACGCGGCTACCTAGGCGGCATCTGGTACGACTGGAACGCCGGGAAGATCAAGCGGGAGGGGCGGCTCAGCGTGCCCCTTCAGGGGCAGGGGGAGTCCGTCAGCTACTCGGCCGACGGTACGAAGGTCATGTACGGCAGCGAGGGCACGGACAGCCCGGTGACGGCGGAGGACGCGCCCGGCGACAGTGGCTCCGAGTCGCCGTCCGGCAGCGGGGGTTCGGGGGCGTCGGACACCTCGGACGGTTCCGGCGGCGACGGCAACGTCAAGGTGGGTGCGATCGCCCTGGCCGTCGCTTTCGTTGCGCTGCTGGGTTTCCGGCGGATGCGGCGCCGGGGGTAGGTCACTCGTCGACATCCATAGACATCCATAGACATTCGTAGGCCACTCGCAGGTCACTCCTCCTCCCGCCGCCGGGCCACGAACACCTCCAGCCCGTCCAGGATCCGCTGCAGCCCGAACTCGAAGTGGTCGAAGTCGGGTCCGAAGGTGTCCTCGGAGAGGGAGGCCATGACCGGGTAGCGGCCCGACGCCAGGACCTTCTCCAGCGTCGGCACCTGGGCCTGCCAGAACTCCGCGTCCGTGAGGCCGGTCCGGCGCTCCGCCTCCTCCTGGTACACCTGCGTGCGCGCGGCGCCGACGACGTACCCGTCGATCGCGATGATCGCCGAGACCAGTTCGGGGTCGGTCAGTCCCATCGGCCTGATGCGTGAGAGCACCTTTTCCATGCCGTCGAGCGCGCTCGGGCCGAGGATCGGGCGGGACTGGTTGACCTGGAGCAGCCAGGGGTGGCGGCGGTAGAGGTCGAGGGTCGCGCGGCCCAGGGCCTCCAGGGCGGCGCGCCAGCCTCCGTCGCCGAGGTCCGCCGGGTCCTCGGACGGCTTCTGGACGCGGTCCAGCATCAGGTCGAGCAGCTCGCCCTTGCCGGGGACGTAGCGGTACAGCGACATCGTGCCGGTGCCGAGCTCGGCGGCGACGCGGCGCATCGACACCGCCTCCAGGCCCTCGGTGTCCGCGACCCGGACGGCCGCTTCCACGATCTGGTCCAGCGTCAGGGTCGGCTTGGGGCCGCGGCTGGGGCGCCGGCCGGTGTCCCACAGCAGCTGGAGGGTGCGCTCGATGTCGCCGCTGCCACTGGTTTCCGTACCGCCGCCGGCAGTGCCGCTGCCGCCCTTGCCGCTCGTCATGCGATTCAGCTTAGGTCCTGAAGAAAAAACTGGGTACGGCGTACGCGCAATCGGGTACGGTGTACTCAGTTACCTAGGGAGGGAATCCATGGAGGGGTACGCCGTAGAGGCACAAGCCCTGGAGAAGCGCTACGGCGAGAAGCGCGCTCTCGACGGCTTCGACCTGGCAGTCCGTGAGGGCACCGTGCACGGCCTGCTCGGGCCGAACGGCGCCGGGAAGACCACCGCCGTCCGCATCCTGTCCACGCTCGTCCGACTGGACGGCGGCCGTGCGACGGTGGCCGGACTGGACGTGGCCCGGCAGCCGCGCGAGGTGCGCGCCCGGATCGGGCTCACCGGGCAGTACGCGGCCGTGGACGAGGTGCTCACCGGCCGGCAGAACCTGGAGATGTTCGGTCGCCTGTTCCACCTCGGCGGCAAGCGGGCCAAGCTGCGGGCCACCGAACTGCTGGAGCAGTTCGACCTGACCGACGCCGGCGACAAGGGCGTCGGCGGCTACAGCGGCGGCATGCGGCGGCGTCTCGACCTCGCCGCCTCGATGATCCTCGCGCCGGCCGTCCTGTTCCTCGACGAGCCGACGACGGGCCTCGACCCCCGTAGCCGGGGTGAGGTCTGGGAGTCCGTACGGGCGTTGGTGGCGAGCGGCACGACCGTGCTGCTGACCACGCAGTACCTGGAGGAGGCCGACAAGCTGGCCTCGCACATCACCGTCATCGATCAGGGGCGTGCCATCGCCGACGACACCCCGGACGGGCTGAAGAACCGGATCGGCGGCGACCGTATCGAGGTCGTGGTCGCCGAGCGGTCCGAGATACCGCGCGTGGTGAAGGTGGTCGCCCGGGTCTCGGACGGCGAACCCGAGGCGGACGAGAGCGAGTTGCGGGTGCACGCCCCGGTGACCGACCGGGTCCTGGCGCTGACGGAGGTGGCGCGCACCCTGCAGGACGAGGGCGTCCGGGTCGAGGACATCGGGCTGCGCAGGCCGAGCCTGGACGACGTGTTCCTGCGCCTGACCGGACACCGGACGGACGTGTCGAACGCGAAGGAGGCCGCCGCGTGAGCGCCGTCGACTTGAGCTCGCCGGGCACGGGTGGCCGTACGTACTGGCTGCTCGCCGACTGCTGGAACATCGTCCGGCGCGGACTGACCCACTACCAGCGCCAACCGATCAACATAGCCTGGCAGTTGGGCTTCCCGATCCTGTCCGTCCTGCTCTACGGCTATGTCTTCGGCAGCGCCATGCAGGTGCCCGGCGGCGGGGACTACAAGGACTTCCTGATGCCCGGGATGTTCGTGATGACGATGGCGTTCGGCTTCATCAACACCGCCACCGTTGTCGTCTACGACTCCACCAAGGGCGTCATCGACCGCTTCCGCTCCATGCCGATGGCCTCGTCCGCGGTGGTCGCCGGGCGCGGGGTGACCGATCTGATCGTCGCCTGCGCGGAGTTGGGGATCATGATGCTCACGGCGCTGGCCATGGGCTGGCGGCCGGACGGGGGCTGGGGCTTCCTGGCCGCGTTCGGGCTGCTGCTGTGGCTGCGGTTCGCGCTGATCTGGATCGGGGTGTGGCTGGGGCTGCTCGTGCCCAACCCGGAGGCGGCGGGCGGCCTGTTCGCGGTCGCCTTCCCCCTCACGATGATCTCCAGCATCTTCGTCGCGCCCCAGCTCATGCCGGACTGGCTGGGCTGGGTGGCGGCCTGGAACCCGATCTCCTCCACGGCGGCGGCCGCCCGCGAGCTGTTCGGGACGCCGGTCGGCGGCGGTGACTCGTGGGTCGAGGAGCATGCGCTGCTGATGGCGGGGGTGTGGCCGGTGGTGCTGACGCTGATCTTCTTGCCGCTCGCGGTACGGCGGTTCCAGAAGCTGAGCCGGTGACGTCCGCCCGGTGCGCGGCAGTGAACATTCCGCGCACCGGGCGACGTCAGTTCTCTTGACGTGTCCATGCGAGCTGTCTTCTATGGGGGAGGCGGGAAGTGGGAGCGCTCCCACTCGTTCCGGGCCCGCGCCTCCCGAGAGGAAGCAGCGACATGTTCCGCAGCTTGCGAAGAGCGCTGTGCGCGGTGGCCGCCGCGCTCCTGTTACCGCTGGGGGCCGGCGCGCAGACGGCCCACGCGGCGGAGCCCGGCGCCGGCTACTGGCACACCAGCGGTCGGCAGATCCTGGACGCGGCCGGGCAGCCGGTCCGTATCGCCGGGATCAACTGGTTCGGCTTCGAGACCGCCAACCATGTCACCCACGGCCTGTGGGCCCGCGACTACAAGAGCATGATCGACCAGATGAAGTCGCTGGGCTACAACACCATCCGCCTGCCCTTCAGCGACGACATCCTCAAGCCCGGCACCATGCCGGACAGCATCAACTTCGACGGCAAGAACACCGATCTGCGAGGGCTGACGTCCTTACAGGTCCTCGACAAGATCGTCGCGTACGCGGGTCAGGGCGGCCTGAAGGTCGTCCTGGACCGCCACCGCCCGGACGCGGCCGGTCAGTCGGCGCTCTGGTACACGTCGGCGGTGCCCGAGTCGACGTGGATCAACAACCTCAAGGCCCTGGCCACCCGCTACAAGGGCAACCCCACCGTCATCGGCATCGACCTGCACAACGAGCCGCACGACCCCGCCTGCTGGGGCTGCGGCGACACGGCGAGGGACTGGCGTCTGGCGGCCGAACGGGCGGGCAACGCGGTGCTGGCCGCCAACCCCGACCTGCTGATCTTCGTAGAGGGCGTGCAGACCTTCAACGGCGTCTCCGGCTGGTGGGGCGGCAACCTGATGGGCGTCGCCCAGTACCCGGTCCGCCTCGACGTGCCGAACCGGCTGGTGTACTCCGCCCACGACTACGCCACCAGCGTGGCCCAGCAGAGCTGGTTCAACGACCCGTCGTTCCCCGCGAACATGCCGGGCATCTGGGACAAGTACTGGGGCTACATCTTCAAGCAGAACATCGCGCCGGTGTGGGTCGGCGAGTTCGGTACGACGCTCCAGTCGACGGTGGACCAGAGATGGCTGTCCGCGCTGGTGACGTACCTGCGCTCCACATCGACGTACGGCGCCGACTCCTTCCACTGGACCTTCTGGTCCTGGAACCCCAACTCCGGTGACACGGGCGGGATCCTGAAGGACGACTGGCAGTCGGTGGACACGGTGAAGGACGGCTACCTGGCGAGCATCAAGGCACCGGGCTTTCCGGCCGGTGGAGGCGGGCCCGGGGGTCCGGGTGACCCCGGGGGTCCCGGCGGCCCCGGCGGTACGGCCGCCTGCACCGCCGCGTACACCGTCAGCAGCGACTGGGGCGGCGGCTTCAACGCCGAGGTGAAGGTGACCAACTCGGGCACGACACCGCTCAAGTCCTGGAAGGTGACGTGGACGTGGCCGGGCGCACAGAAGGTCACCAGCATGTGGAACGCGTCGTACACGCAGACGGGTGGCACCGTCACCGCGTCGAACGCCGACCACAACGGGGCGGTCGCGGTGGGCGGTTCGGCCGGATTCGGATTCGGGGGTGCGCCTGGGGGCGGGGGAGTGCCGAGTGTGAGTTGTACGGGGACGTGACCGGGGAGTGAGATGGGGGCGCCCGGTGTTCGCGGGGCGCCCCCGTCGACGTACGGAAGGTCTTCACTCGTCAGCAGACGCCCGGTCGGCCCCGGTCACCGTCGCGGGCGGCTGAGGTCGCCCGTCAGCGGCGCCCTCCGCCTCCCAGCGCAGCAGATCCCCCGGCTGGCACTCGAGCACCTCGCAGAGCGCGGCGAGCGTGGTGAACCGCACTGCCTTGGCGCGGCCGTTCTTGAGCACCGCCAGATTGGCGGGCGTGATCCCGACGCGGTCCGCGAGCTCGCCCACGGACATCTTCCGCTTGGCCAGCATCACGTCGATGTCGACGGCGATCGGCATCAGATCACCTCTGCCAGCTCGGCCCGCATCCGCGTCGCCTCGACGTCGCGCGCGACGGCCTGGGCGAGCAGCATCCGCAGCACGAGCACGATGAGCGCGACCCCGAGGATGGCCACGACGGCCCCGCCCACCAGCAGGACAACGCCCGGTGCGACGGCCTCGCCCGGCGCCAGCAGTACCCCGAGCGTGAACATCAGGAGGGCGGCCGCCACCAGAGCGCCGATCACCACGTGCACGTACCGGAAGGCGGCGTGGGAGAACACGGTGCCATGTCGCACCATCGTCACCAGCCGCCATACGCAGAGCAGGACGACCTGGGCCGTCACGATGCCCAGCACGAGGATCACGAGGAACAAGCCGGGCGGGTACGCGAGGTCCGCGGCGACCTCCACGTCGCCGACCAGCAGCGGCACCATCACGGCCTGCACGACCAGCGAGCCGGCGAGCAGCACCACCAGCACGGCGCGCAGGGCGAGCACTGTCAGCTTTCCCATCGCCTCTCCTTCACCTCGTATTCGATCGAGCTACGATGGAAATCTATCGATTCTCGATAGCTTCAGCAAGCCGTCGAGCCGGACAAGGGGCAAGCTGGAGCTGTGAACCGACGAGAGCTCACTGGTGGGTTGAGACGGGCGAAGGCTTCCTGGCGTTGATAGGGGAAGTACGGGTAGGGCGCTGTTTTGCCGCTTGCCGCATCGAGTCTCGCCATCTGGTCGGGCGTGAGTGTCCAGCCGACGGCGCCGAGGTTCTGACGGAGCTGCTTCTCGTCGCGTGCGCCGATGATGACGGAGGAGACGGTCGGCCGCTGAAGCAGCCAGTTGATGGCGATTTGCGGAATCTCTCTGCCGGTCTCCTGCGCGATCTCGTCGAGGGCGTCGACCACGCGGTAGAGGTGTTCGTCCTCGACCGGCGGGCCGTAGTCGGCGGTGCTGTGCAGTCGGCTGGTGGCCGGTAGCGGCTGGCCGCGGCGGACTTTACCGGTGAGCCGTCCCCAGCCGAGCGGGCTCCAGATGACTGCCCCGACGCCCTGATCGAGCCCGAGGGGCATCAGCTCCCATTCGTAGTCGCGGCCGACGAGGGAGTAGTAGACCTGGTGTGCGACGTAGCGCGGGTGGCCGTACCGCTCCGCGATCGCGAGGGACTTCATCGTCTGCCAGCCGGAGAAGTTGGAGACTCCGAGGTAGCGAACCTTCCCCGCTCGAACGAGGTCGTCGAGCGCGGACAGGACTTCCTCGATCGGCGTGCCGGCGTCGAAGGCGTGCAGCTGGAACAGGTCGATGTAGTCGGTGCCGAGCCGGCGCAGCGCGTCCTCGCACGCGGTGATCAGGCGCGAGCGGGAGGAGCCCGCATCGCCTGGGCCGTCGCCCATCGGCAGGCTGGTCTTGGTGGACACGATCGCCTGGTCCCTGCGGCCTTTGAGTGCTTCGCCGAGGACCTCCTCGGACGCGCCACCGGAGTAGACGTCCGCGGTGTCGAACATCGTGATCCCGGCGTCCAGGCAGATGTCCACAAGGCGGCGTGCTTCTCTCGCGTCAGTGGTGCCCCAGGCGCCGAACAGTGGTCCTTGGCCTGCGAAGGTGCCGGCGCCGAAGCTCAGTGCGGGCACCTTGAGTCCGGAGGCACCCAGTCGCCTGTACTCCATGGTTGGTCCTCTTTCGTCAGCCGGCCAACTACCTAACGGTTCTCTGGTTCCGTTAGTGTGCCGGTAAACGTAGCAGAGGCGAGTGATTAACGAAACTGGAGTCCCGTTATGGGCTTTGAGAGTGCGGATCCGGGAACCGTCCGGCCGGGAGGGCGCACGGCACGGGTGCGGGCGGCGGTGCTGGAGGCGGCTGGGGACACCCTGGCGGAGCGGGGCTTCGCCCACCTGGACCTCGCCGACATCGCGCGCCGCGCCGAAGTGGGCAAGACGACCGTCTATCGGCGCTGGGGAACGGTGAACGGCCTGGTGGCCGACCTGCTCATGGACATGGCCGAACAGTCACTGCCGCGCACGGAGACCGGCTCGCTCCTCGGCGACCTCAAGGCCAACGCCCGGCTCGTGCAGCGCACTTTGGCCGACCCGCGGCAGGGAGCACTGTTCAAAGCGGTGATCGCGGCAGCCACCTGCGAGTCGAAGACGGCCGAGGCCCTGCACCGCTTCTACGACATCCGCGTCAAGGAGTGGGCACCCTGCGTCGAGCAGGCCATCGACCGGGGGGAGGTACCTGAGGGCACCGATGCCCGCGAGGTGATCCGTGCTGTCTCCGCTCCTCTCTACTACCGCCTGCTGACCAGCGGCGACAGCCTCGACGAGGCCGCCGCGGACCGGGCCGCCGAGGCAGCCGTGGTCGCGGCGCGCGCGGGAGCGTACGTGCGGGGCGAGGGAGGTCCCTGAGGCTCCCGGGTACGCCAAGACGGTGCTCGACCGGGTGTGCGAAGGCTCCGTCGGACCGGAACACCCGAATCCTCAGCAGCAGGAGTGGGGTATGTGCTCCTCCCGGTGCCACCAGAAACCGTCGCGGGCCGGTTGCTGAGGTACGTCGGGCAGGGCGGCGTTGCGGACGGCCGTCCGACTCTGCTTCGTCGCGGTCGCGGTCGCAGTTCCAGTCCCAGTCCCGGTCCCAGTCGCCGTCAGGTCCCTGACGGTGTGCGGGACACCGCCGACGACGACCTGGCGTACGGCGGCCGCGGCCGCGATGTCCGTCGTCGGATCACCCTCGACGAGGACGAGGTCGGCCAGCTTGCCCGGCTCGACGGTGCCGAGTCGGTCGGACAGGCCCAGGGTGCGGGCGCCTTGGACGGTGGCGGAGCGCAGTGCCTCGTACGGGCTGACGCCGTGGCGGACCATGGTCTGCAGGTTGAGGTGGTAGTAGACGCCGGGCGGGACGAGCGGGCTGTCGGTGCCGACGGCGACGTGGGCGCCCTGTTCGACCAGGCGGCGCACGGTCTCGCCGTGCCGGGCGACGAAGGCGAGTTCGGCGGTCGGCTCGTCGGCCAGCGCCGCCTCGATGCCCTCGCGCAGCTCCGCGTACTCGGCGGCGGTGAGCAGGGAGGTCAGCCGAGTGTCGTCCAGAGCCCACTGCGCGTAGCGGTAGAGGGCGGCCCGTACGGCGGACAGGCCGAGGCCGGAAAGCCCGAAGGTGGGCGTGAACGCCATGCCGCTCGCGGCCAGCGGGCCGGTGACGTCCTGGTAGCTGTGGCCGAGGTGGGTCTCCTTCTGGCGGCGGCCGTAGCGGCTGGTGCCGCCGATGTGCTCGACGCCGTCGGCGCCCAGGCCGAGCGGGCCGAACAGGTAGTGCGACGTGGTCCGCAGGCCGATCCGGTGGGCGGCCCGGGCGGCCTTGCGCTGGAGGGCGTAGGGCAGCCGGACGTACGTCTTGACCATGTCGTGGCCGAGGGCGCGGGCCTTGCCGATCTCGCGGAGCAGCTGCTCGTCGTCGGTGACCGGGCGGCCTGAGGAGTAGTAGACGCGGGAGCCGTCGACGAGGTCGCCGGCGGCGAAGACGCGGGGGCCGGTGCGGCGGCCGGAGGTCAGGGCCTCCTTGGCCTCTACGGCCGCGTAGTGCGCGGTGCCGGGTGAGCGCAGCGCGGTGATGCCGAAGGAGAGCCACAGGCGCATGAGTTCGTTGCGCTCCCAGGGACCGTGTTCGTGGACGGCGACGAAGCCGGGCAGCACCGTCAGGCCGCGGGCGTCGACGACCTTGTCCCCGGCGCGGACGGGACGCTCGCCGCGCGGGGTGACGGCGGCGATGCGGTGACCGTCGAGGAGGATGTCGACGTCGCGCCGCAGGCCGGGGCCGGTGCCGTCCCAGAGGGCACCGGCCTGGACGACCGTACGGCCGGTGGGCAGTGCCGGGCGCCAGGTGAGCCGGAGCGGGACGGCGGAGGTCGTTCCGGCGGGCGTGGTGAGGCGGAGGCGGCCGTCGGAGAGGTAGAGCAGGGAGGCGGAGTCGCCGCTCCAGCTGGGCGCGTCGGCGGTCTCGGTGCTGACCTGCCGGGCGGTGCCGGTGGTGCGGCCGTCGGCGTCGAGGTCGCTGATGTGGAGGGTGCCGTTCGCGATGTACGCCGTCCTGGTGCCGTCGGGCGAGTGGACGGGGCCCGCGTCGATGCGGTTGGCGAGGGAGCCGCCGGGGAGGGGCTCGCTGTAGTGGGCCTGGCCGGTGGTGAGGTCGACGGTGAGGATCCGGTTGCGGCCCTCGCGGTAGCGCGGGGTGACGGGGACAAGGACGGCGGCGGACAGGCGCTTTCCGTCGGCGGTGAAGGTGGGGCGGCCGGGGGCGTTCAGCGGACCGGCCACCTTGCGGACGGCGCCGGAGGCGAGCTCCAGGGTGCGGAGGGTGGCGCCCTCGGAGACGAAGGCGACGGTGGTGCCGTCCGGGCTGACGGCGGGCGCGGCGGCGGACAGGTCGGTGTCGGTGAGGCGGCGCCGGGCGCGGGTGTCGAGGTCGTACCGCCACAGTGCGATGCCACCGTCGCGGTCGCTGACGTATACGAGCCCGCGGCCGTCCGGTGTCCAGGCAGGGTCGGTGTTGCGGTGCCCGTCGGCGACGACCGCCTCGGGTGCCCGGCCGCGGCGCATGATCCACAGGTCGCCGAGGGCGCCGAAGGCGACGCTGCGGCCGTCCGGGGACAGCGCGGGCCCGACGACGCCCTTCACCTGACGGTCACCGGCACCGTCGAAGTCCCGTGCGGCGGCGGGCCGTTCGGTGACCTTGGGGACGGTGACACGGGCGCTGAACGGTACGTCCTCGACGGTGCCGCCCCGGAGCGTACGGCGGCGGAGGCGCCCGTCGGCGGTGTAGAGGAGCTGATCCGGGCCGGCCCAGCGGGCGGCGAAGGGGAACACGTCCTCGCCGTCGCCGGACACGGTCTCGCCGTCGACGATGAGCGCGGTGCCGGTGCTGGTGAGGTGGACGTGGGCGAGGCGGCTGCCGTCGGGCGAGAAGGACGGCCCGGCGAGACGGCCTTCGGTGACCTTGGCGAGGGTGGTACGCGTGCCGTCGGCGGTGACCTGGTCGATGACCTGCGGGGCGTCACCCGTTCCCGTGGTGAAGGCGATCGCCGTGCCGTCCGGTGTCCAGCAGGGCTGGCCCTCCTGGGCGGTGCCGGTGGTCCAGACGGTGGCCTCGCCGCTGTCGACGTCGACGACGTGGACCGCGTACCGGCCATCCCTCTCGGCGGCGCAGGCGATCCGGGTGCCGTCGGGCGAGAAGCGCGGCTCGCGGTGGTCGGCGTCACCGGAGGTGAGCTGCCGCCGCCCGGTCCCGTCGGCGTTCATCAGCCACAGCTGGAAGACGCCGTCGGTGTACGCCTGGTAGACGATCCGGCGGCCGTCCGGCGAGAAGTCCGGCTCGCTCGCCTCCTCCTCGACACCGGTGAGCGGCACGGCGTCACCACCCTCGGCGGGCAGCGTCCACAACAGGTTCAGCAGGTCCAGGACGACGGTCCGCCCGTCCGGGGCAAGCGCGGCGGAGGCGTTGGTCACCTCCGTGACGGTCACGTCGACGGCACGCGCGCCCGTCCCACCGTCCACGGCCGGGGAGGCCCACGCCGGAGTCCCCTGACCGTTCAACACCCCTGCCGCCGCGGCGAGTCCCGCTCCCCGCTTGATGAGCGCACGACGTGTCAGTCCCACTGGTCCACACCTCTCCGCAGATTTCGATGCACCCTACAGATGAGGTCAGTCCCACGGAACAGCCCGTTCCGCTCTGTTCCCGCCACGCAATATCCCCTTCACACAAGGGAGTTGGCGTCCGCAGTGAACAAACCCGACCGCAGCGAGCCAACCCACGACAAAGGGCGCCCGGTTCTCACCGGGCGCCCTCAGCGTCGTACCGCTCGAAACGGCCACGGCTTCTCGATCGCATGGTCGACGCACTTCGTCAGTGCGCCGCCGACCCACGGCAACCGATTACGAGATGGCCCGGAGCCTGCCGTGGGGCCGGCGGCGGAGTTGGTCGACGGCCTGGGCCGTCTTCTCGTCCGCGGGGAGGAAGACGACCAGTTGCTGGGCGTCCGAGGAGAGTTCGAGTGTCTCGCGGAGCAGCTGAAGTTCGCAGCCGGAGGGGTGGTTGAGGCGGAGAGTTCCGCGTCGCGGAACCACGTGACGGTTCATGCGGCGTGTGAAGTCGGGGCCGGCGACGGGGGCGAGTTCCGCGGTGAACCACTCGTGGTTCTCGAGGGAGGGTCCGAGCCAGAGGTCGAAGGCCTGCTCGTCCGCGACGTCGTCCCAGTCGGCGAAGAACGTCCGGGCGCGGGGGTCGGTGAAGACGTAACGGGTGAGGTTCGGGGCGTCGGAGTCGAGCAGTCCGGTTCCGCTCGTCACCGACTCGTAGCCGCTGGAGTGGGCGAGGACGTCGCCCAGCCGGTTGGTCACCAGGGCGATCCCCGGTTCAAGGAGGCGGAGTGTCTGAAGGACCGACGGACGGACGTCCCGGCGCGGTGGTGCGGGCCGGGCGTGAGCGGAACACTCGCCGCCGGTGATCTTCGAGAGGTAGCGCAGGTGGTCGCGTTCCGCGGGGTCGAGGCTGAGCCCATCGGCAAGCGCGTTCACCACGGCTATCGAGGGATAGCGGTCACGGCCCTGTTCGATACGGGTCAGGTATTCGACGCTGATACCGGCCCGCGCGGCGAGATCCGAGCGTCGTAGACCCGGTGACCGACGGCGGCCGTGAACGGGCAGTCCCAGCGATTCCGGCTGGATGCTGTCGCGCTTGGCCCGGACGAAATCCCCTAACGGCGTTCCCATGCCGTGAGCATACGGCGCCGCCCGGTGACCGCGGGACTGCTCAGGCTGGCCCTGCGGGGGCCAGCCTGAGCACGGTCTGGCTGGAGCCATGGCACGGCCCGATCGTGGTGGGCATGGAGAAGAACGAGCACAAGCTGGTGATCATCGTCGGAAGCGTCCGGGAAGGACGGTTCGGCCCGGTCGTGGCCTCGTGGGTCGCCGAACAGGCAGGCATGCACGGTGGTTTCGAGATCGATGTCGTCGATCTGGCCGAGATCGACATCCCGTTGGAGCTGCCCGCCGCATCGCCGAAGTACGCCGGCGACGATTACCCCCGCCCGGCCGGGATGGCGGCCCTGACGTCGGCTCTGGAGGACGCCGACGCGTTCCTCGTCGTCACACCGGAGTACAACCACAGCTATCCCGCGTCGCTGAAGGCGGCCATCGACTGGCACTTCACCCAGTGGACGGCCAAGCCGGTGGCCTTCGTCAGCTACGGTGGTGCAGCCGGTGGCCGGCACGCGGTGCTGCATCTGGAGAACGTGCTGACCGAGCTGCACGCGGTGACGATTCGCGACGGTCTCGCCTTTCCGAACTACTTCACGGCGTGGCAGGACGGCCGACCCCTCGACCCTGAGGCCCCCGGGTACGCCAAGACGCTGCTCGACCAGTTGGCCTGGTGGGCGGGCGCGCTCCGGTCGGCGCGCGCCGCCGCTCCCTATCCGGCGTGAACGTATCCGCGCCGGCCCTTGCCGGTCCTCAGCCGGCAGGCGGGTTGTCACTCCCCTCCATCCGCTCCCTCCACCGCCAGAACTCGTGGGGCCGGTGATCGTGCTCGAAACCGGCACCGAGAGGCCCCACGCGCTCGATCGCCTCCTCGGTACGCGGATCGTCGCGCCGGGCGAGACCGTAGGCGGCGTCCAGCCGTACGAGTTGCTCGTCATCGTCGATCAACGCCGCCAAGGCGTCGGCGACGGCGGGCGTGCGGGCCCTGGACGCGGCCAGGACTGACGCGGCCGCACCCCGCGTACCGGCATCCGGGTCTTCGACCATGAGGAGCAGCGCCCGAATGATCTCCGGGAGGAGCTCATCGTCCCGCATGCCCTCCCGGCACGCCGCGATCCGAACGTCGGCGTCCGGGTCCCGGGTGAGAGTGAGCAACGCGGCCCTGGCCGCGGGGCTGAGAGGGGCGTACGTGCCATACGTGGCGTACGTGGAGAGGGCGTAGGGAACTTCGCGGCGCACGCGGGGGTCGGGATGGTCGACGTAACGGAGCCCTATGGCCTCCTGGTCGGGATGCTCGCACCCGATGAAGAGATCGAGCACCTTCGTCAGGATCTCGCTGTCCGTTTCTTCGGCCGCCCAGGCGGCGAGGAGGAGTGGTCCGCTCCGCCCTCCACCAACGCTTCGGCGACCGGCGCGTCGTACCCCGCGACGGCCACGCACAGCACCGGCAGTCCGCCCGCGTCCCCGGCGTCGGGATCCGCGCCCCTGTCCAACAGCGCCCGCACCTCGTCGGCGGTCCCCGCCCGAACTGCCGCGACGAGCTGACCGTCGTATCCCGTCGATGTCCCGCCTGCTGGCCCACCCTCGCCCATGCTCCTGCCCCGATTTCCTTGGTGAGGTAGCGATTGGCAGATGTGTTCCACCCCCGCGAGGAAAAACCCCAGGTCACGGGTCGCTCCGGTGGAACACATCTGCCAATCGCTCACAACGCCAAAGGGCGCCCACGTCTCGCCGGGCGCCCTCAGCGTCGTACCGAAAACAGACCGAAACGGCTACAGCTGGCCGATGACGTAGTCGACGCACTTCGTCAGCGCCTCGACGTCCGCGGGGTCGATCGCCGGGAACATCGCGATGCGGAGCTGGTTGCGGCCCAGCTTGCGGTAGGGCTCGGTGTCGACGATTCCGTTGGCGCGCAGGACCTTGGCGACGGCTGCCGCGTCGATCTCGTCGGCGAAGTCGATCGTGCCGATGACCTGGGAGCGCTTGGCGGGGTCGCTGACGAACGGGGTGGCGTACTTGGACTCTTCCGCCCAGCTGTAGAGGCGGGTCGAGGAGTCCTTCGTGCGGGCCGTGGACCAGGCGAGGCCGCCCTGGCCGTTGATCCACTCCAGCTGGTCGTTGAGGAGGAAGAGGGTGGCCAGCGCCGGGGTGTTGTACGTCTGGTTCTTGCGGGAGTTGTCGATCGCCGTGGGGAGGGAGAAGAACTCCGGGACGTGGCGGCCCGACGCGTGGACGCGTTCCGCTCGCTCCAGCGCGGCCGGGGAGAACACGCCGATCCACAGGCCGCCGTCGGAGGCGAAGGACTTCTGCGGGGCGAAGTAGTAGACGTCGGTCTCGGCGATGTCGACCGGGAGGCCGCCCGCGCCGGAGGTGGCGTCCACCAGAACGAGGGACCCGGCGTCCGCGCCCTCGACCCGCTTCACGGGCGCCGCCACACCGGTGGACGTCTCGTTGTGGGTGAAGGCGTATACGTCGACGCCCGCCTCGGCCTGCGGCTCCGGGTGCGTGCCGGGGTCGCTGGAGATGACGGTGGGCTCGGCGAGCCAGGGGGCGAGCTTGGCGGCCTTGGCGAACTTGGAGGAGAACTCGCCGAAGCTGAGGTGCTGCGACTTGTTCTCGATCAGGCCGTGGGTCGCGATGTCCCAGAAGGCGGTGGAGCCGCCGTTGCCGAGGACGACCTCGTAGCCCTCGGGAAGCCGGAACAGCTCGGTGATGCCCTCGCGGACCTTGCCGACCAGGTTCTTGACCGGGGCCTGGCGGTGGGAGGTGCCCATGAGGGAGGTGCCGGTCGCGGCCAGCGCGTCCAGCGCTTCCGTCCGCACCTTGGAGGGGCCCGCGCCGAAGCGTCCGTCGGCGGGCTTGATGTCAGCGGGAATCTGGATCTCAGCCACGAAGGGAGGGTAGCCGGTGGGGGAAACCTGGTCGAAACGTAGTCCGTCGGGTGAGACGCCTCATCGGGCCTCATCGGGTGAGACTCATGGTGATTGGCTGGACGTATGACGGATCTTGAGGCCGAGCTGCGCAAGGTCGTCCGAGGCGAGGTCGGCTTCGACGTCACCTCCAGGGCGCTGGTCACCATGGACGCGTCCAACTACCGGCGTGTCCCGCTGGCCGTCGTCGCGCCGCGCGACGCCGACGACGTGGCGGCCGTACTGGAGGTGTGCAGGGCGCGCGGGGTCCCGGTCGTGCCACGCGGGGGCGGCACCTCGATCGCCGGTCAGGCGACCGGCACGGGCGTCGTGCTGGACTTCACCCGCCACATGAACCGGCTGTTGTCGATCGACCCCGGGGCGCGTACGGCGGTCGTGCAGCCGGGGCTCGTCCTCGACCGTCTCCAAGAGGCCGCCGCACCGCACGGGCTCCGCTTCGGCCCCGACCCCTCCACCCACAGCCGCTGCACCCTCGGCGGAATGATCGGCAACAACTCGTGCGGCTCGCACTCGGTGGCGTGGGGGACGACCGCGGACAGTGTGCGCGAGCTGGACGTGGTCACCGCGCGCGGGGAGCGGCTGCGGCTCGGGCAGGGGTGGGCGGGGGCGCCGGAGGGGTTGCGCGCGCTGGTGGAGGGTGAGCTGGCCCGGCTGCGCACCGGCTTCCCCGAGCTGCCCCGCCGTATCTCCGGATACGCCCTGGACGCGCTGCTGCCCGAGAAGGGCGCGGACGTCGCCCGGTCCTTCTGCGGCAGCGAGGGCACCCTCGCGGTCCTCACGGAAGCGGTCGTACGGCTCGTCGAGGCGCCACGCGCGCGTGCGCTCGCCGTGCTGGCGTACGGCGACGAGAGCGCGGCCGCCGAGGCCGCGGCGGGCCTGCTGCCGTACCAGCCCCTCACCGTGGAGGGCATGGCTGCGGACCTCGTGCCGTCCGCGGCCGTGCTGCCCCGGGGCGCGGCCTGGCTGTTCGTGGAGACGGGCGGGGAGACGGAGGCGGAGGCACGCGCGCGTGCGGAGGCGATCGTGCGGGCGGCGGATGTGGTGGATTCCCTGGTGGTGACGGACCCGGCCGGGCAGCGCGCGCTGTGGCGCATCCGCGAGGACGCGAGCGGTACGGCCACCCGGATGCCGGACGGGAGCGAGGCGTGGCCGGGCTGGGAGGACTGCGCGGTGCCGCCGGCCCGGCTCGGCGCGTATCTGCGGGACTTCCGCGCCCTCCTCGCCTCCCACGGGCTGCGCGGGACGCCGTACGGGCATTTCGGGGACGGCTGCATCCACGTCCGTATCGACTTCGACCTGCTCACGGAGGCAGGGATCGCCCGCTTCCGGCGCTTCTCGCAGGAGCTGGCCGAGGTGGTCGTGACGCACGGCGGCTCGCTGTCCGGCGAGCACGGGGACGGGCAGGCGCGGGCGGAACTGCTGCCGAAGATGTACGGCGACGAGATGGTCGCCCTCTTCGAACGGGCGAAGGGCGTGTGGGACCCGGACGACCTGCTCAACCCGGGCATGCTGGTGCGCCCGGCCGCCCTCGACGCGAACCTCCGCTTCTCCGTCCTCCCCCGCGAGCCCGTCGACGTGGCCTTCGGCTACCCGTCCGACGGCGGTGACTTCTCGGCGGCGGTGCGGCGCTGCGTCGGGGTCGCGAAATGCCGTACGACGACGGCGACCGGGTCGTCCGTCATGTGCCCGTCCTTCCGGGCGACCGGCGAGGAGGAGCACTCCACCCGCGGGCGGGCCCGGCTGCTGCACGAGATGCTGGCGGGCGAGGTGGTGACCGACGGATGGCGGTCCAAGGAGGTGCGGGGCGCGCTCGACCTGTGCCTGTCCTGCAAGGGCTGCCGCTCCGACTGCCCGGTCGAGGTGGACATGGCCACGTACAAGGCGGAGTTCCTGCACCACCACTACGCGGGTCGGCGCCGCCCGGCCGCCCACTACAGCATGGGGTGGCTGCCGGTGTGGCTGCGGGCGGTGGCCCGTACGCGTACGGCGTCCGTGGTCAACGCGCTCGCCGCCGTACGGCCGCTGGCGTGGGTGGCGAAACGGGTGGGCGGGATCGCGCCGGAGCGGGAGATTCCGCGGGTGGCGACGGAGACGTTCAGCCGGTGGTGGGGGAGGCGGCGCCGTATCGAGGGCCCGGGTGCGCTGGTCATCCTCTGGCCGGACACCTTCACCGAGCACCTGTCACCGTCCGTGGGCCGGGCGGCCGTACGCGTGCTGGAGGCGGCGGGCCTGCGGGTGGCGCTGCCGCCGACGTTGCGGATGCGTGTGCGCCCGGTGGGGGACGGTACGTCGAAGGCGGCGATCTCGCTGCTGAGCATGCGGCGCAGCCGCGTCTGCTGCGGCCTGACCTACGTCTCCACCGGCCAGCTGGACCGCGCCCGTACGGTGCTGCGCCGCACCCTCGACCTCATGGCGCCGGTGCTGGAGACGGACGCCCCGGTCGTCGTCCTGGAACCCAGCTGCGCGGCGGCCCTCCGCACGGACCTGCCCGAACTGCTGCACGACGATCCGCGCGCCCGCCGCCTGGCCGACCGTGTGCTGACCTTCGCGGAGGCCCTGGAACGCCTGGCGCCCGACTGGATCCCACCCCGAGTCGACCGCCCGACGGCCGGCCAGACCCACTGCCACCAGCACGCGGTCCTGGGCGACGCGGCCGACCGCCGCCTGCGCGCCGCGGCGGGCCTGCACGGGGATCTGGCGGGCGGCTGCTGCGGCCTCGCCGGCAACTTCGGCTTCGAGAAGGGGCACTTCGAGGTGTCGACGGCGTGCGCGGAGGAGCGGCTGCTGCCGGAGGTCAGGGAGGCCGCGGACGGGGCGGTGATCCTGGCCGACGGGTTCTCGTGCCGTACGCAGATGGAGCAGCTGGCGGGGGTGCGGGGGCGGCATCTGGCGGAGGTGTTGGCGGAGGCGTTGGAGAGCGATACCTGACTCCGACGCGCTGACGGTCTTCGGGTCACGGCAGGGTCGGCGGCCGACTCGTAGGTTGGCGGTCTCACCTGTACGAACGTACGAAGGAGCCCGCACATGCCCCTCCGCCTGAAGCCCCTCACCCGCGACGAGCACCTGGCGTTCGCCGCCGCCCGCCCCTCCGCCAGCCACACGCAGCTGCCCTCCTGGGGCGAGGTCAAGCCCGACTGGCGGGCGGAGAGCCTGGGCTGGTTCGACGAGGAGGGGCTGCTGGTCGGGGCGGGGCTCGTGCTGTACCGGCCGTTGCCCAAGCTGAAGAAGTACCTCGCGTATCTGCCCGAGGGGCCGTTGATCGACTGGTACGCGTCCGATCTGCGTGAACGATGGCTCGAACCGATGCTGGCGCATCTGAAGCGCCAGGGCGCCTTCTCGGTCAGGATGGGCCCGCCCGTCGTCGTACGCCGCTGGAGCGCCGAAGCCGTGAAGGCGGCGATCGCCGACCCGGCGGCCCGGCGGCTGCGCGACGCGGAGCCCACCTCGCACGACCCCCGCGCCCTCGACCTCGCCGAGCGCCTGCGCCGCGCCGGCTGGCGGCAGACCGAACCCGGCGACGAGGACGGCTTCGCCGCCGGACAGCCGCGCTACGTCTGCCAAGTGCCGTTCGCCGGGCGGTCGTTGGAGGACATCCACAGTGGGCTCAACCAGCAGTGGCGGCGCAACATCAAGAAGGCCGAGAAGGCCGGCGTGAAGATCGTCCGCGGCGGCCACGACGACCTGCCCGCCTTCTACGACCTGTACACCGAGACCGCCGAACGCGACCGCTTCCTCCCACGCCCCCTGGCCTACTTCCAGCGCATGTGGACCGCGCTGACCGCCGAACACCCCGACCGCATGCGGCTCTACCTCGCCCACCACGAGGGCGACATCCTCGCCGCGGCCACCATGATCACCGTCGGCGCCCACGTCTGGTACTCCTACGGCGCCTCCACCAGCCGCAAACGCGAGGTCCAGCCCAACAACGCCCTTCAGTGGCGCATGATGACCGACGCCCACGAACTCGGCGCCGCCGTCTACGACTTCCGGGGCATCACCGACACGCTGGAGGAGTCCAACCACCTGCTCGGTCTCCTGCGCTTCAAGGTGGGCGCGGGCGGAGAGGCCGTCGAGTACCTGGGGGAGTGGGACTTCCCGGTCAACCGGCTGCTGCACAAGGCACTGGCGATGTACATGGCGCGGCGTTAGCCGTTCCCGGCCTGGGACAGCTCCATAAGGGGTTCACACACCTGACGTGGTCCACTACTCTGGACTGCGCCGTACAGTGAGCTGAACGAAATGCCATCCCGAGCCGCCCGGAAGGCCCCGTGAGCACCCCCAGCGCCGTCCCCTCCACCTCGACCTCGGTCGAATCGGCCCCCGCACCGGCCGGCACCCCACGCCGCCGAGGCTCCCTCGGCCCGGTGGGCCTGGTCCTCGCAGGAGGCGTCTCGGTGCAGTTCGGCGGCGCTCTCGCGGTGACCTTGATGCCGAGGGCCGGCGCGCTCGGCGTGGTCACCCTGCGGCTGCTGGCGGCCGCAGTCGTGCTGCTGCTGATCTGCCGCCCCCGGCTGCGCGGCCACTCGCGCGCGGACTGGGGCACGGTCGTCGTCTTCGGCCTCACCATGGCCGCGATGAACGGCCTGTTCTACCAGTCCGTCGACCGCATCCCCCTCGGCCCCGCCGTCACCCTGGAGGTCCTCGGCCCGCTCGCGCTGTCGGTCCTCGCGTCCCGCCGCGCGATCAACCTCGTCTGGGCCGCGCTCGCCCTCACCGGCGTCTTCCTCCTCGGCGGCGGAGGCTTCAGCAGCCTCGCCCCCATAGGTGTCGCCTATGCCCTGGGCGCCGGTGTCATGTGGGCGGCGTACATCGTCTTCAGCGCGCGTACGGGCCGCCGCTTCCCGCAGGCCGACGGGCTCGCGCTCGCCATGGCGGTCGCGGCTCTGGCCTTCCTCCCGCTCGGCATCGCCGAGGCGGGCACGAAGCTGCTCGACCCGACGACGATCGCCCTGGGCTCGGCGGTCGCCCTCCTCTCCTCCGTCCTGCCCTACACCCTCGAACTCCTCGCCCTGCGCCGCCTGCCCGCCTCCACCTTCGCGATCCTGATGAGCCTGGAACCGGCCATCGCCGCCACGGCCGGCTTCCTGGTCCTCGACCAGTCCCTGACCGCCGCCGAGTCCGCCGCCATCGCCCTGGTCATCGCGGCGAGCATGGGAGCGGTGCGGACACAGACAGGGCGGGGCCGGGCGCGTAAAGCCGACTGACGGCGTGCCCGCGGTGAGGGCACTTCTGTCACACCCCGCCTCTACAGTGCCGTCCCATGACTCCGGACAACGTTGGCAACGACGGCGGCACGGCATCCCGACTCGACGAGCTGCGGGCGCAGTTGGAGACGGCCTCGCCGGTCAAGGCACGCAAGGTCATCCGGGAACTCGTCACGCTCGCGGACGGCGGAGAAGCGCTCGCCCTGGCCGCCCGGTTCGAGCGGACGGCCGAGTTCTCCTCGGAGATGCTGTTACGGCTGTGGCCGCGGGCGGCCGACCCGGACGGATTCTGCGCGGTCCTCCTCGCCCCCGTCTTCCGGCGCGAGGGCCGGACCTCGCTGCGGCTGCGTCGTACGACCTCGCTCCGGGGCCTGCGCCACCTCACCATGCTCCGCGGTCTCCACCTCGACCGCTGCAAGGAGATCACGGACGTCACCGAGATCGGCGCGCTCACCGGACTGACGGATCTCGATCTGAACGGCTGCGCGGGCATCGAGGACCTGACGCCGATCGGTCGCCTCACCGCACTGACCCGGCTCAACCTGCACCGCTGCCGGGCCGTCTCGGACACCGCGCCGCTGCTGACGCTGGGGCGGCTGCGTGAGTTGGACCTGAGCATGACCAAGGTGCGTTCCACCGCCGGTTTCGGCTCCGCCTTTCCCGATCTGCGGACCTTGACGCTGCGGGGCTGCCGGTCCTTCAAGGACGCGCCGCAACTGTCCGGGCTGACCCGGCTGACCAGCCTCGACCTCGGCTGGACCGGCGTCCGCGACCTGGCCGGCCTGCGGGACGTCCCCGCCGTCACCCGCCTGGATCTGCGCAGCTGCGGCCGACTCCGCGACCTGGTCGGCATCTCCGCGATGCCCGGCCTGGCCGAGCTGATACTCCGGGACTGTCCCCGCCTGGAGACCCTCCGTGGCCTCGGATCCCACCCCCGCCTGGACGAGCTCGTCATCAAGGGCTGTCCCGAACTGGGCGACCTGAGCGCGGTGTCCGTGCTGACGAACCTGAAGACCCTGGTCGTCGAGGGCAGCGAGCGGCTCACCTCCCTGCACGGCATCGCCTCACTGCGCCGCCTGGCGGGGGTCCACGTCGTCGACTGCCCTTCCCTGCGGGACTTCTCGGCGCTCGGCCGGCTTCCGTCGCTGCGTCGGCTCAGCCTGCGCGGGCTCGACGGACTCCGCGATCTCTCACCGTTCGCTGCCGTCTCCGGCCTCACGCACTTCAGTGTCGTCCACTGCGACGCGCTGCTCGATCTGGAAGGGCTCGGGCACCAGGAGCAGCTGACCGAGATGTCCGTCTCCCATTGCCGCACCCTGCGCACCTTCGGCCGTATCGGCGACCTGCCGGCCCTGCGCAAACTGTGGGTCCACGACTGCCCCTCCCTGACCGGCCTCCACCACCTCGGCAGCCTGCCCGCCCTGAGCGAACTGCATGTGGTGGACTGCCCCGTGCTCGCGGACGCCGACGGCTTGGAGGGCGCGCCGCTGAAGGAACTGGTCTTCTCCCGCGTGCCGAACCTGGCTTCGCTGCGTGCTCTGGAGGACTGCTCCGAACTGCGGATCCTGAAGACCATCGACTGTCCGCTCGTGGAGGACATCCCGGCCGGGCCACTCGACGAACTCACTCTCAGCGGCGTGCACTGGACGGACCTGTCCCGCCTGGCCGGTCACAAGGACCTCCGCGCCCTCCGGATCCGCTCGCCCGAGCTGGAGGACATCGGCGCCCTGACCGGTCTGTCGGGACTCACCGGCCTCAACCTCGGAGACTGCCCCGCCCTCAAGGACTGCCGCCCCCTGCTAGACCTGCCGTCCCTGACAGACGTCGTGTTGCCGCACCACATGTGGTGGGACGCCTACTACGGAGAGCCCGATCCGGTGATGACGGAACTCAAAGAGCGCGGAGTGACCGTCTCCCGCAGCTAGGGCCTGTCCGGCGGGACGCCGGGTCCCATCAGTCGGCGGTCGGTCGGCGGTCGGTCCGCGGTCAGTCCGCAGTCAGTCGGCGGGCTTCTCCCACATCGACACATGCTGCCGACTCTCGCTCGTGAAGGGCTCCCGGTTCCAGCCGTCCCACCGCTCGCGCAGCCGTAGCCCGGCCAACTGGGCCATCAGGTCGAGCTCCGCGGGCCATACGTACCGGAACGGCATGGACCAGTAGGAGCCGCGGCCGTCCTCGACCTCGACGTGGTGCGAGCTCATCGCCTGGGTCGCCACGTCGTACAGGTCGAAGCCCAGCCGCCTGCCGTCCACGTGGAACGGTACGACGTTCTGCCCGGGCGGCAGCCGGCGCAGGTCGGGGACCATGACCTCGATGACGAAGGTCCCGCCGGGCTCCAGATGGTCGGCGACGTTACGGAAACAGGCGACCTGTTCCGCCTGCGTCGTCAGATTCATGATCGTGTTGAAGACCAGATAGGCGACGGAGAACGTGCCCTCCACCTTCGTCGTCGCGAAGTCCCCGATCGTCACGCCGATCCCGTCGCCGCCCGGCTTCGCCCGCAGCCGCGCCACCATCGCCCGCGACATGTCGATGCCGTGCACGGCGACACCGCGCCGCGCCAGCGGCAACGCGATACGTCCGGTCCCGATGGCGAGTTCCAGGGCCCGTCCGTCTCCGGCCAGCTCGGCCAGGGCCTCGACCGCGGGTTCCACGACATCGGACGCGAACATCCCCGCCGACGACTCGTCGTATCGGGCGGCGATGGGCTCTCCGAAGTAGCCGTCAGTGTCGTCCATCGGGCGACCGTACTGCGGGGGCCGGTCGCGGTGCGCGCCATTTTTCCGGTGGGGGCGCGGGGATCTGCGGCCGTAAATCAATGCAAGCACGCTTGCTTGTTTCTGACCCCGCTGCCATGCTCGCCCCATGGCCGACCCGACGCCCGTGTTCGACGACCTGCGTGCCGAAAGCGACGAACTCGACCGGCTCGTCGCCGAGTTGGGGCCGGAGCAGTGGACGCTCCCGACCCCCGCCCCCGGCTGGACCATCGCCCACCAGATCGCCCACCTGGCCTGGACCGACCGCGCGTCCCTGCTCGCGGTCACCGACCAGGACGGATTCCGCGCCCTGGCCGAGAAGGCCCTCGCCGCCCCCGACTCCTTCGTCGACGAGGGCGCCGAGGAGGGCGCCCGGCTCCCGCCCGCCGAACTGCTGCCCCGGTGGCGCGAGGGACGCACCGCACTCGACACGGCACTGCGCGCCGCCCCACCCGGCGCCCGCTTCCCCTGGTACGGCCCACCCATGTCGGCCGCATCCATGGCCACCGCCCGTCTCATGGAGACCTGGGCCCACGGCCAGGACGTGGCGGACACACTGGGTGTGGTGCGCCCACCCACCGACCGGCTCCGGCATGTGGCGCGGATCGGTGTGCGGGCACGGAACTACGCCTTCGGGGTACGGGGACTGACCCCGCCCGCCGAGGAATTCCGCGTCGAACTCGTCGCCCCGAGCGGCGACCTGTGGGTATACGGCCCCGAAGCCGCCCCCCAGCGCGTCACCGGCCCCGCCCTCGACTTCTGCCTCCTGGTCACCCGGCGCGCCCACCGCGCCGACCTCGCCGTACGCGCCGACGGCCCCGACGCCGACCGCTGGCTGGACATCGCGCAGGCGTTCGCGGGACCCCCGGGTGCCGGGCGCCCACAGAAAGAGGACGCGGGTTGAGGGCTCTCCGCATCGGCAACGCCTCCGGCTTCTACGGCGACCGCTTCGACGCCATGCGCGAGATGCTCACCGGCGGCGACCTCGACGTCCTCACCGGCGACTACCTCGCCGAGCTGACCATGCTCATCCTGGGCCGGGAGCGGCTGAAGGACCCCGGCGCCGGATACGCCCGTACCTTCCTGCGGCAACTGGAGGAGTGCCTGGGGCTGGCACACGAGCGGGGCGTGAAGGTGGTGGCGAACGCCGGTGGGCTCAATCCCGCCGGACTCGCCATGGCCGTAAGGGAGTTGGCCGCCCGCCTCGGCCTCCCCGTACGCGTCGCCCACGTCGAGGGCGACGACCTCACCGCCGCCCACCCCCGCAGCCTCGCCGCCCATGCCTACCTCGGCGGCTTCGGCATCGCGGCCTGTCTGCGGGAGGGCGCGGACGTCGTCGTCACGGGGAGGGTGACGGACGCGGCGCTCGTCACCGGGCCCGCCGCCGCCCACTTCGGCTGGCGGCCGGACGACTACGACCGGCTCGCGGGCGCGGTCGTCGCCGGGCACGTCCTGGAGTGCGGGACGCAGGCCACCGGTGGCAACTACGCGTTCTTCACCGACCATGACGTACGACGGCTGCACCACCCCGGCTTCCCGCTCGCCGAGATCGACGAGGACGGCACCGCCGTCATCACCAAGCACCCCGGCACCGGCGGCCTCGTCGACGTCGGCACGGTCACGGCCCAGCTGCTCTACGAGACGGGCGGCGCCCGGTACGCGGGACCCGACGTCACCACCCGCCTCGACACCGTACGGCTCACCCAGGAAGGGCCCGATCGCGTCCGCATCGACGGCGTACGCGGCGAGCCCCCGCCCCCCACCCTCAAGGTCGGCCTCAACCGGCTCGGCGGCTTCCGCAACGAGGTCACCTTCGTTCTCACCGGCCTCGACATCGAGGCCAAGGCCGGGCTGGTGCGACAGCAGATGGCAGACGCGATGGCCAAGTCGCCGCCCACGGAAGTGCGTTGGGATCTGGTCCGCACGGACCGGCCCGACGCCCCGACCGAGGAGACCGCGAGCGCCCTGCTCCGGCTCGTCATCCGGGACCCGGAGCAGCAGGTCGTCGGACGGGCGCTCAGCGGGGCCGCCGTCGAGCTGGCGCTGGCCAGCTACCCCGGCTTTCATGTGCTCGCGCCACCTGGAAAGGGCGCGCCCTATGGGGTCTTCGAGGATGTGTACGTCCCCCATGGTGCCGTCGACCATGTGGCGGTCCTCAATGACGGGCGCAGGGTCCCTGTGGCGCCGGCCCACGAGACCGCCGTACTCGACGCCCTACGGGAGCCGCCCTTGCCGGAGCCGCTGCCGAACGGGCCCTGGAAACGCGCCCCCCTCGGCCTCGTCGCCGGCGCCCGCAGCGGAGACAAGGGCGGAAACGCCAACGTCGGCGTCTGGGCCCGCACGGAAGAAGCCTGGCGGTGGCTCGCCCACGAGCTGACCGTCGACCGCTTCCGGCAACTGATCCCCGAGAGCGGCCAGTTGAAGGTCACCCGGCACACCCTCCCCAACCTCCGCGCCCTCAACTTCGTCGTCGAGGGCATCCTCGGCGAAGGCGTCGCCGCCCAGCACCGCTTCGACCCGCAGGCCAAGGCGCTGGGCGAATGGCTGCGCTCCCGCCACCTGGACATCCCGGAGGCCCTCCTTTGACGGTCATCACCTCCACCCTGGACACGGGCGGCCCCGACTACCGGGCGAACCGCGAGACCATGCTCGCCAAGCTGGACCAGTTGTCGGCCGAGCACGCCAAGGCCCTCGCGGGTGGCGGCGACAAGTACGTAGAACGGCACCGGGGGCGCGGCAAACTCCTCGCCCGCGAACGCATCGAGCTGCTCCTCGACCCCGACACGCCGTTCCTGGAACTGTCACCGCTCGCCGCCTGGGGCAGCGACCACACCGTCGGCGCCTCCCTCGTCACCGGCATCGGAGTCGTCGAGGGCGTCGAGTGCCTGATCACCGCCAACGACCCGACCGTGCGCGGCGGCGCCAGCAACCCGTGGAGCCTGAAGAAGGCGTTGCGCGCGAACGACATCGCGCTCGCCAACCGCCTCCCCTGCATCAGCCTCGTCGAGTCCGGCGGCGCGGACCTGCCGTCCCAGAAGGAGATCTTCATCCCCGGGGGCGCCATCTTCCGCGACCTGACCAGACTGTCGGCGGCGGGCATTCCCACGGTCGCGGTCGTCTTCGGGAACTCCACGGCCGGAGGCGCCTACATCCCCGGCATGTCCGACCACGTGATCATGGTCAAGGAGCGCGCGAAGGTGTTCCTCGGCGGACCCCCGCTGGTGAAGATGGCCACCGGCGAGGAGAGCGACGACGAGTCCCTGGGCGGCGCCGAGATGCACGCGCGCGTGTCGGGCCTCGCCGACCACTTCGCCGTGGACGAGCAGGACGCGCTACGGCAGGCCCGGCGCGTGGTGGCCCGCCTCAACCACCGCAAGGCGTACGACGATCCGGGGCCGGCCGCCCCGCCCAAGTACGACGAGGACGAGCTCCTCGGCATCGTCCCCGGGGATCTGCGCACCCCCTTCGACCCGCGCGAGGTCATCGCCCGCATCGTCGACGCCTCCGACTTCGACGAGTTCAAGCCGCTGTACGGGACAAGCCTGACGACCGGGTGGGCCACCCTCCACGGCTATCCCCTGGGCCTGCTGGCCAACGCCCAAGGGGTCCTCTTCAGCGAGGAGTCCCAGAAGGCCGCCCAGTTCATCCAGCTCGCCAACCAGCGCGACATCCCGCTGCTCTTCCTGCACAACACCACCGGCTACATGGTCGGCAAGGAGTACGAACAGGGCGGCATCATCAAGCACGGCGCCATGATGATCAACGCGGTGAGCAACTCGAAGGTCCCGCACCTGTCCGTCCTCATGGGCGCGTCCTACGGCGCCGGCCACTACGGCATGTGCGGGCGTGCCTACGACCCCCGCTTCCTCTTCGCCTGGCCCAGCGCCAAGTCGGCCGTCATGGGCCCCCAGCAGCTCGCGGGCGTCCTCTCGATCGTCGCCCGGCAGTCGGCGGCGGCGAAGGGCCGGCCGTACGACGAGGACGCGGACGCCGCCCTGCGCGCCATGGTGGAGCAGCAGATCGAGTCCGAGTCGCTGCCGATGTTCCTGTCCGGGCGGCTGTACGACGACGGCGTCATCGACCCGCGCGACACCCGCACCGTCCTCGGCCTGTGCCTGTCCGCGATCCATACGGCGCCCTATGAGGGCGCGCGCGGCGGCTTCGGCGTCTTCCGGATGTGAGGGATCACGTGATGTCCACCCTGCTGGTCGCCAATCGAGGCGAGATCGCCTGCCGTGTCTTCCGCACCTGCCGTGAGTTGGGAATCCGGACGGTCGCCGTGCACTCGGACGCCGACGAAAACGCCCTCCACGCGCGCGTGGCCGACGCGACGGTACGGCTGCCGGGCTCGGCGCCCGCCGAGACGTACCTGCGCGGCGACCTGATCGTGAAGGCGGCCGTCGCCGCCGGAGCCGACGCCGTGCACCCCGGCTACGGCTTCCTCTCCGAGAACGCCGACTTCGCCCGCGCCGTCCTCGACGCCGGCCTGGTGTGGATCGGCCCGCCCCCGGAGGCGATCGAGGCGATGGCGTCCAAGACGCGCGCCAAGCAGCTGATGGGCCTGGAACCCCTGCGGCAGGTCACCGAGGCCGACCTGCCGGTGCTGGTGAAGGCGGCGGCGGGCGGTGGCGGGCGCGGAATGCGGATCGTACGCCGGCTCCACGAGCTGGACGGCGCCCTCGAGGGAGCGCGCGCCGAGGCGGCGAGCGCCTTCGGGAACGGCGAGGTCTTCGTCGAGCCCTACATCGAGGACGGCCGCCACGTCGAGGTACAGATCCTCGCCGACACGCACGGCACGGTCTGGGCACTCGGCACCCGCGACTGCTCCCTCCAACGACGCCACCAGAAGGTCATCGAGGAGGCCCCGGCGCCGGGTCTGCATCCCGAACTCACCCACACACTCCACGAGCTGGCCGTACGAGCCGCCCGCGCCGTCGACTACGTCGGCGCGGGCACCGTGGAGTTCCTGGTGGCCGACGGACGCGCCCACTTCCTGGAGATGAACACCCGCCTCCAGGTCGAACACCCCGTCACGGAAGCCGTCTTCGACCTCGACCTGGTGGCCCTCCAGATCCGCATCGCCGAAGGCCACCCCCTCGAAAACGACCCCCCACGCGCGCGTGGCCACGCCGTAGAGGCCCGCCTCTACGGCGAGGACCCGGCGAGCGACTGGTCCCCGCAGACCGGAACCCTGCACCGCCTGACCGTCCAGGAAGACGTCCGCCTGGACACCGGCTACGAGGACGGCGACTCCATCGGCATCCACTACGACCCCATGCTCGCCAAGCTGGTCGCCCACGGCCCCACGCGCGCGGAGGCCATCCGCAAACTCGCCGACGCCCTGGAACGAGCGGCGATCCACGGCCCCACCACCAACCGCGACCTGCTCACCCGCTCCCTGCGGCACAAAGAGTTCACCACCGCCCGCATGGACACCGGCTTCTACGACCGCCACCTGCCCGAACTCACCGCAGCCGCCCCCGACCCGTACGCCCCCCTGGCCGCCGCCCTCGCCGACGCCCACGGCCGCTCCCGCTTCGGCGGCTGGCGCAACGTCCCCTCCCAGCCGCAGGTCAAGCGCTACGCCATGGCGGGCGAGGAATACGAGGTCCGCTACCGGCACACGCGGGCGGGCCTGGAGGCGGACGGGGTGCGAGTCGTGCACGCCGACGCGCGTCTCGTCGTCCTCGAAGTGGACGGAGTACGGCGGAAGTTCGAGGTAGCGCGCTACGGCGACCAGGTCCACGTCAACACCTCCACTCTCACCGCGCTGCCGCGCTTCCCCGACCCGACAGCACAACTGGCGCCGGGCTCCTTGGTGGCACCCATGCCCGGCACGGTCGTACGGATCGCCGAGGGAGTGGCCGTAGGAGCCGCTGTGCAGGCCGGAGAACCCCTCCTATGGCTGGAGGCGATGAAGATGGAACACAAGATCACAGCGCCCCTCACAGGAACGCTGAGCGCCCTCCACGCCGTACCTGGCCAACAGGTGGAGCCAGGCTTGCTGCTGGCGGTGGTACAGCCGACCTCTTAGGGGCGCGGGGCTGCATTGAATATGCGGCTCCGCCGCGTGGGCGCGACCAGCCACAACGATTCCGCAGCCGGAAGGAGCCCTCATGCCCCCCACTCTCGAATCCGAAGAACACAAGGCCCTACGAGCCGCAGTATCCGCCCTCGGAAAGCGTCACGGCCGCAACTTCGACCGAGAGGCACTCTGGTCCGAAGCAGCCAAACTCGGCTATCTCGGCGTCAATCTCCCGGAGGAATACGGCGGCGGTGGCGGTACAGCAGAACTCTCCATCGTCCTCGAAGAACTCGGCGCCGCAGGCTGCCCCCTACTGATGATGATCGTGTCCCCCGCCATCTGCGGCACAGTGATCGCCCGCTTCGGCACGGACGCCCAGAAGCAGCAGTGGCTCCCCGCCCTGGCGGACGGCACTCGCACGATGGCCTTCGGCATCACCGAACCGGACGCCGGCTCCAACAGCCACCGCCTCACGACCACGGCCCGCCGCGACGGAGCCGACTGGCTGCTCACCGGCCGCAAAGTCTTCATCTCCGGCGTCGACATAGCGGACGCGACCCTGATCGTCGGCCGCACCGAAGACGCCCGAACCGGCCGCCTCAAGCCCTGCCTGTTCATCGTCCCGCGCGACACCGAAGGTTTCACGCGACACCAGATCGACATGGAACTCCACGCCGCGGAAAAGCAGTTCGAGCTGACCCTCGACGACGTACGACTCCCCGCCGACGCACTCGTCGGAGACGAAGACGCAGGCCTCCTGCAACTCTTCGCCGGCCTCAACCCCGAACGCATCATGACGGCCGCCTTCGCGATCGGCATGGGCCGCTACGCGCTCTCCCGAGCCGTCGAATACGCCCGCGACCGCACCGTCTGGAACACCCCCATCGGCGCCCACCAGGCCATCGCCCACCCCCTCGCCCAGGCGCACATCGACCTCGAACTCGCCCGCCTGATGATGCAGAAGGCGGCCCACCTGTACGACTTGGGCGACGACGTCGGAGCCGGGGAGGCCGCCAACATGGCCAAGTACGCCGCCGGCGAGGCCTGCGTGAAGGCTGTCGACCAGGCCGTGCACACCCTCGGCGGGAACGGCCTCACGCGCGAGTTCGGGCTCGGTTCGCTGATAACGGCCGCGCGGGTGGCTCGTATTGCTCCGGTGAGCCGGGAGATGATTCTCAACTACGTCTCCCACCAGACTCTCGGCCTGCCGAAGTCGTACTGACGGCTACCACGGCTACCGATCGGCATCGTGTCGCGCGAGGAGGAACCATGTTCCGCAGCGAGTACGCAGACGTCCAGACCGTCGAACTCCCCATCCACGAAGCGGTGCTCGGCCGGGCCGCCGAGTTCGGTGACGCGCCCGCCCTGATCGACGGCACCGACGGCACCACCCTCACGTACGACCAACTCGACAGCTTCCACCGGCGGATCGCCGCCGCCCTCGCCGAGGCGGGCATCCGCAAGGGCGACGTCCTCGCCCTGCACAGCCCCAACACCATCGCCTTCCCGACCGCGTTCTACGCCGCCACGCGCGCGGGCGCCTCCGTCACGACCGTGCACCCCCTGGCCACCCCGGAGGAGTTCGCCAAGCAGCTCACCGACTCCGCCGCCCGCTGGATCGTCACCGTCTCGCCCCTGCTGGAAACGGCACGCAGGGCCGCCGAACTCGCCGGCGGGGTCAAGGAGATCTTCGTCTGCGACAGCGCCCCCGGACACCGCTCCCTCATCGACATGCTGGCCTCCGCCGCGCCCGAACCACACGTCCCCATCGACCCCGTGGAAGACGTGGCCGCCCTGCCGTACTCCTCCGGCACCACCGGCATCCCCAAGGGCGTGATGCTCACCCACCGGCAGATCGCCACCAACCTCGCCCAGCTCGAACCCGTCATGTCGGCCGGCCCCGGCGACCGCATCCTCGCCGTCCTGCCGTTCTTCCACATCTACGGACTGACGGCCCTCATGAACGCACCCCTCAGGCTGGGCGCCACCGTCGTCGTCCTGCCCCGCTTCGACCTCGAAACGTTCCTCGCGGCCATCCAGAACCACCGCATCACCGGCCTGTACGTGGCCCCGCCGATCGTCCTGGCCCTCGCCAAGCACCCCCTGGTCGCGCAGTACGACCTGTCGTCCCTGAAGTACATCATCAGCGCCGCCGCACCCCTCGACGCGAGGCTCGCCGCCGCCTGCTCCCAGCGGCTCGGCCTGCCCCCCGTCGGCCAGGCCTACGGCATGACGGAACTGTCCCCCGGCACCCACGTCGTCCCCGTGGACGCCATGCGTGACGCACCCCCCGGAACCGTCGGCAAGCTCATCGCCGGCACCGAGATGCGCATCGTCTCCCTCGACGACCCCGACAAGGACCTCGGCGCCGGAGAGTCCGGCGAGATCCTCATCCGCGGCCCCCAGGTCATGAAGGGCTACCTCGGCCGCCCCGACGCCACCGCCGCGATGATCGACACGGACGGCTGGCTGCACACCGGAGACGTCGGCCATGTGGACGAGGGCGGCTGGCTGTTCGTCGTCGACCGCGTCAAGGAACTCATCAAGTACAAGGGCTTCCAGGTCGCCCCCGCCGAACTCGAAGCCCTGCTCCTCACCCACCCCGGCATCGCCGACGCCGCCGTCATCGGCGTCTACAACGACGACGGCAACGAAGTCCCCCACGCCCACGTCGTCCGCCAGCCCACCGCCACCGACCTCTCCGAAGGAGAGGTCATGATGTACGTCGCCGAACGCGTCGCCCCCTACAAACGCGTCCGCCAGGTCACCTTCATCGACGGCGTACCCAGGGCCGCCTCCGGCAAGATCCTGCGCCGCCAACTCAGGGAGCGCACGTGACGGCCGCCCTGGTCCACACCACACACGAACGCGGCATCACCACCCTCACCCTGGACTCGCCGCACAACCGCAACGCCCTGTCGGCCACGCTCGTACACGAGCTGGCGGACACGCTGAAACAGTGCGGCAAGGACGGCCACGTACGCGCCGTCGTCCTCACCCACACCGGCAACACCTTCAGCGCGGGCGCCGACCTGCGCGACCCACCCAAACCCAAGGCCCTCGTCGCCCTGCTACGGCAGATCATCAAGCTGCGCAAGCCCGTCGTGGCCCGCGTCACCGGCCACGTACGGGCGGGCGGCCTCGGCCTGCTCGGCGCCTGCGACATCGCCGCCGCCTCCCACACCGCCACCTTCGCCTTCACCGAGGTCCGCATCGGAGTCGCCCCGGCAGTGATCTCCCTGCCCCTCACGCACCGCGTCGACCCCCGCGCCCTCGCCCGCTACTACCTCACCGGCGAGACCTTCGACGCCACCGAAGCCGCCCGCATCGGCCTCCTCACCACGGCCGGCGACAACGCGGACGTCGACGAGGTCCTGGCCCCCATCCTGGACGGCCTGCGCCGGGCCGCCCCCTGGGCCCTGACCGAGACGAAACAGCTGCTCACCACCAAGGTGCTGGAGGCCTTCGACGAGGACGCCGGGTACCTGACCTCGGTCTCCTCCCGCCTCTTCGCCTCCGCCGAAGCCCGCGAGGGCATGACGGCCTTCCTCGAACGACGGGATCCACCATGGGTGCTGTGAACATGGACGCGGTGAACACGGTCGACCGCGCCCCCAACACCCGTGCCCCCAAACAGGACCGCAGCCGAGCCACCCGACAACGCCTCCTGGAAGCCGCCGTGGCCTGCCTCGCCGAACACGGCTGGGCAGGCTCCACGGTCGCCGTCGTGGCCGAACGCGCCGGCGTTTCCCGAGGCGCCGCCCAACACCACTTCCCCACCCGCGAGGACCTCTTCACGGCAGCCGTCGAGTACGTCGCGGAAGAACGCTCCACAGCCCTGCGCGCACTCTTCCCACAGGGCGCGACGGGCGACCGCCGAGCAGTCGTCTCAGCCCTCGTCGACCTCTACACCGGCCCCCTCTTCCGCGCCGCCCTCCACCTCTGGGTCGCCGCCTCCAACGAGGACCAGCTACGCCCCCAAGTCACGGAACTCGAGGCCCGCGTAGGCCGCGAAACCCACCACATCGCCGTCGACCTCCTGGGCGCGGACGAGACCCGCCCCGGCGTCCGCGAAACGGTCCAGGGCCTGCTGGACATGGCCCGCGGCCTGGGCCTGGCCAACCTCCTCACCGACGACCGGGGCCGCCGAGAACGGGTGATCGCCCAGTGGGCGGCACTGCTGGACGAGGCACTGGACTGACGGGCCGACCGCCGAGTCGCGTCACGCGGAACCGCTCAGCCCCGCATGACGCCTCCCCGACACCCGGGCCCGGCTAGCGGCCGACGGCCGCGATCTCCTCGTAGCCCTCGATCGCCCGGGGATTCCGCGTGCCCGGACCGACATAGCGTGCGGACGGGCGCACGAGACGGCCCGTCCGCTTCTGCTCCAGGATGTGCGCCGACCAGCCCGCCGTACGGGCGCAGGTGAACATCGACGTGAACATGTGGGCCGGGACCTCGGCGAAGTCCAGCATGATGGCCGCCCAGAACTCGACGTTCGTCGCCAGGACGCGGTCCGGGCGGCGGTTGTGGAGCTCCTCCAGGGCCGCCTTCTCCAGGGCCTCGGCGATCTCGAAGCGGGGCGCGCCGAGTTCGCGGGCGGTACGGCGGAGCACGCGCGCGCGTGGGTCCTCGGCGCGGTACACGCGATGGCCGAAGCCCATGAGGCGCTCGCCCTTGTCCAGAGCCTGTTTGACGTAGGCCTCCGCGTCGCCCGTCCGCTCGATCTCCTCGATCATGCCGAGGACGCGGGAGGGCGCGCCGCCGTGCAGCGGACCGGACATGGCCCCTACGGCGCCCGAGAGGGCCGCGGCCACGTCCGCGCCCGTGGACGCGATGACGCGGGCCGTGAAGGTGGAGGCGTTCATGCCGTGCTCGGCGGCTGACGTCCAGTAGGCGTCGACGGCGGCCACATGCTTGGGGTCCGGCTCGCCGCGCCAGCGGATCATGAAGCGTTCGACGACGGACTGTGCCTTGTCGATCTCCCGCTGCGGAACCATGGGCAGCCCCTGCCCACGCGCGGACTGGGCGACGTAGGAAAGAGCCATGACGGCGGCCCGGGCCAGGTCCTCGCGGGCCTGCTCGGCGTCGATGTCGAGGAGGGGTTTCAGGCCCCACACAGGTGCCAGCATGGCGAGCGCCGACTGTACGTCGACGCGGATGTCGCCGGAGTGCACGGGGATCGGGAACGGCTCGGCGGGCGGCAGGCCGGGATTGAAGGCGCCGTCGACGAGCAGGCCCCAGACGTTACCGAACGAGACGTGACCGACCAGGTCCTCGATGTCGACGCCCCGGTACCGGAGTGCGCCGCCCTCCTTGTCGGGTTCGGCGATCTCCGTCTCGAACGCGACGACTCCTTCGAGTCCGGGTACGAAGTCGGACATCAGGCGGCTCCTCGTGATGTGTGCGACAGTTGGCGCCCAGTCGGGATCGGGATCCGCGGTCGCTGTCCGAAGCCTCATGTTCGAAGCCCACGTCGAGGACTCGCGGTCCTGGGCGGTCACCCCGGTGATGCCCCCTGCGGCAGGCGGTCACCCAACCGGAATGGCACCAGCACCATATCCCCGAGTGCCACCTTTGGGGAGAGTTCGCGGCACTCAGTGCCACCACCGTGACGCGCGCCACTCCGGCGCCCGGCATACGGCAAGATGACGACGTGACCGACCGAGATGCCGCCCTCGATCCCTCTCTCGATCCCTCCCTGGACCCCACCGGCCCCGATCCCGCGTCGATGCGCAAGCAGTACCGGGCCGAGGGCTTCGCCGAGACCGACCTGGCCGCGACCCCCGTGCAGCAGTTCGCGCGCTGGTTCAAGCAGGCCGCGACGGAGGGCCACCTCTTCGAGCCGAACGCCATGGTCGTCTCCACGGCCGACGCCGAGGGCCGCCCCAGCTCCCGTACGGTGCTCCTGAAGCACTTCGACGAGCAGGGCTTCGTCTTCTACACCAACTACGACTCCCGCAAGGCCCGCGACCTCGCGGAGAACCCGTACGTCTCCCTGCTCTTCCCCTGGCACCCGATGGCCCGCCAGGTCATCGTCACGGGCATCGCCCGCCGCACCGGCCGCGACGAGACCGCCGCCTACTTCCGCACCCGCCCGCACGGCTCCCAGCTCGGCGCCTGGGCCAGCACCCAGTCCTCGGTGATCGCCTCGCGCGCGGACCTGGACGCCTCGTACGCCGAGCTGGCCGCCCGCTACCCGGAGGGCGAGCAGGTCCCGGTCCCGCCGCACTGGGGCGGCTTCCGGGTGGCCCCACAGGAGGTCGAGTTCTGGCAGGGCCGTGAGAACCGGCTGCACGACCGGTTGCGGTACGTGGCGGAGACGGACGGGAGCTGGCGGGTGGAGCGGCTCAGTCCGTGAGCTGACGAGCCCTAGCCGGGTGGCCTCACTTCCACGGGTCGCTGAACGACCGGCCGGGCACCGGCTTGGCGATGAGCGCCACCGGGATGAAGAAGTTGACCTGGCCGATCGCGAACATCAGCGTGGCGAGCGCCTTGGCCTCATAGTGCTCGGCTGCCTGCGCATACAGCTCGTTGGAGACCCTCTCGCCGTCTGCGGACGGCTGAAGCACCCCTTCCACAAGAGCCAGCGCGGCACGCTCGGCACCCGTGAAGTACGGCGAGTCCTGCCAGGACGCCACCGACGTGATCCGCTCCTCCAACTCCCCGGCCTTGCGCAGGAAGCCCGTGTGCAGAACGGTCAGGTAGGTGCTGCCGACGATCTGACCAGCACGCAGCTGGATCAAGCTGATCGTGGAGCGCGGTACTGAACCGTTGCCGGTGACCTTGAACAACGCCGCCGACACCTCCGCCAGCTCGGGGACGAGCTCCGCAGGGTCCTCGGACATCCGCGGAACCATCGGGACCTCGGCCGTGATCGAACGTGCTTCCATCGCCGTCTCCTTCGGGTTTTCATGTCGCTGTCACTGCCCTGACGGATCGCGACAAGGAAATGTGACCGACGGGAGACGGTCGTTCTTGGTCAGGCAGAGCCCCGGAGAGGTGCAGCGTCAACCGCCGCCCTCCGATGTCGTACCGGCGCCCGCGAACGCAGACGACCCGCGAGCTCGGGTCCCTCCGCCTGGCGGCGGGGGAGCCGGCCGGACGTACCGGCGAGCTCGCGGGTCGGGTGACTGCGTTGGTTTGGGCCGGCTGCGTGTATCTGGCACACGCTGGTCCGGCACCGCACTGGGTGGGGTGCTGGGCTGCTAGCCCGCAGCCACCTCTTCTGTCCGGTATGAATACATCTGCCGAACCACCTCCTCTCCGAAGTGATAGTCACACTAAGAAGCTGCAGGGTCCGGAGCAACCGGTTTTCCGAGATGTTGACGGAGCTCATTCGGACCGGAAGGCGTATCCGTAGCCGTCGCCCCGTTGTAGTAGCCGCAGATTCTGGTGGAAGACATCGATCCGGCCCTTCGGCGTTGTGAGGCTGTGCCGTCCCGTGGCACGGACTGAGACGCGGCCCGTCCACGTGCCAGCCCACTTACCGGCAGGCACGATGGCACGTACGAGGTCGCCGGTGGCGTATCCAAAGTGACGCTTGACGCGGGCCCGCCGCAGGCGCGGGAATCCGAACCGGTCCGGAGTCGTGCGTGCGTATGAGCCGCGCCCGGTGGCCTTGACGACGAGTACCCGCTCCGGCAACCGCACGATTGCGTCGCCACTCTCGTGGGCCAGACGTCCGACACAGAGCGCGTCCAACGTGTGCGTCTTGTCGAGCCCCATGGCCTCGCGGTTCCACTTTGTGCGCGCGCCCGACCAGGGGTGCACTGGTCTACCGAGGGTCCCGAGCGCCTTTATGAGTTGCCAAAGGGTCGCGTTCATCGCGGTAGCGTCGTTGAGCGGTGTCCTGGCTTGCCGGAGGATCTTCGCGAGGCGGGCGGGGCGGTCGGCGAGGAAGACCTCGACGGGCATGTTGTCCTTGGCCTTGTTGCAGGGGACGCAGGCTAGGACGAGGTTGGCAATGCGATTTGAGCCCCCTCGGCTGCGGGGCCTGAGGTGCTCGACGTTCAGGGGCACGCCCGTGGCGTCGCAGTAAGCGCAGGCGCCGTTCCACCTGGCGTGCAGGTAGGCGCGGGCTTCGATCCCGGCCAGAGTTCCTTGTTGGTACTCCACCCCGGCGAGGGGCCTGCCCGTGCTCATGGAGTGGACGTCGAAGGCAACGCGTTCCACATGAATTTCAGTGACCGGTGCGTAGCGGCAGAGGCGAGATGCCAAGGAGTAGGCGGTATCGACACGGTGGCGTAGGGAGGGCGGTAGCCATCCTGCTGGACGGGGCCGGTTGTCCGGACGGGGTGCTCGGTAGCGGTGGTTGGCGGAGCGGCGCCTGTGCCGGTAGCCCGCGCGCTGCCGCATGCACAGGCGGATCTGTTCGCCGCGGTGCTGGAGTTCGACCGAGACCAACCCCCGCCTGATGGTAATCACGGCTCCTTGCCCGTCGAGCTCCTTCTTATCGTCGGTGAGGGCGAGGCCGGTTCCTTTGGAGCCGGGGTCGATGCGCAACTGCACACCGTCGACCTCCGACTCGGCATGAGTGCGGTCCTTCAACCGGATGGTGAAAGGCGCCTGTCGGGCGACAACAGCTCTCTCCTTGCTGAGGAGTTCGCGGGCGCGGGCGGGATGGCAGGGCATGAGGGGCTTCCCGTCCTTGGACAGAACGAACACCCTGCTCGCGCCGACACCGCCCGAATACGACGGATTGTGCGGGGGAGCGTCACCGCTCCCGTTCTCTGCCGCCTCCGCTGCCGTGGCAGCGTTCTTGACGTGACGCCGACGGGGCTTGGTGCCTTGCACGTCGGTCTCCCCTCGCCCATGTTCCCTGCCGGTGCCCCGCGCGATGGCGGGGTGTCCGTGAGCCGTTTCGTCCCTGCTCCCAGGGGTGTCTGCTCTCACGGATTCCAGAGCAGGCTGCTGAGGAAGCACAGTCTGGTGGGTCTGCTCGCCTGCAGGAAACGTAGTCATCTAGGGCACCTCCTTGATCCTCAGATCTCGATGACTGGGGCTGGTCAGCCGACAACCTTGCGGTCGGGGAGCGACTGACCTCGCGCGTCCGGGTACCGAAAACGCTAGCGATCAAGCTGCGGGCGAGCGGCCGAATCCACCTATGGCGCTCATTCGTGCGAAAGAATCCAATTCGTCGAACGCGCAGCCGATCTTGCTGCTAATGCGATTCCTATTAGACGTATGTCTGCCGCTCACCTAGCGTTCCGCGCATGACGGAGACGAGTGCGGCCCGGCGAGCGATTCTCAGCGGGTCCACCTTCGAGGAGCAGATCGGGTACGCACGCGCCGTGGTCGACGGGGGACTGGGTGCACGTGTCGGGGACGACCGGGTGCGACTACGCCACGATGACGATCTCCGACGATGTTGTCGAACAGGCCGAGCAGTGTCTGCGTAACGTCGGGGCGGCGTTGGCGGAGGCGGGGTGTTCGTTCGCCGATGTCGTGCGGGTGCGGTATCTGCTGCCCGAGCGGGAGGACTTCGAGCCGTGCTGGCCGGTGTTGCGGCGGGTGTTCGGGGCGGTGCGGCCGGCGGCGACGATGATGGTGTGCGGGCTCGCGGATCCTCGTATGCGGTTCGAGATCGAGGTGTATGCGCGGAGGGGGAGCGGTGGTGGTGTCTGATCTTCGGGATCTTGCAACGCAGTGCGCTACCGGCTGGAGAACGCTCGCGCACGCGCACGCGCGCGTGCTCGGCGTCGGGGTGATCGAGACCTGTGTGCTGGCGGCCAACGTGGAGGGCGTCCGGTTCGCTGAGGCGCGTGGCTTTGTGGAGTTCGACCGGTATGTGGTGGACGGCGAGAGTGATCTGTGGCTTGACCTGCGGTTGGAGTCGGCCGCGGCCTAGGCTGGTGGGGGCGTCGCGTTTCCGGCGGACAACGATTGCTTCAATCTTGTGGGAACTCGGGTGTGTGCTGCGTCACGTTCGAGTTAGATGATTGCAAGTGAGCGAACCGACGCGCCGTACGTGCGGACGCAGCTTGGCAGGGGGTCCAGGTGAGTGCTTCCCGGCGTAGTGGAATCACGGACGAACTCGGGCCGGAGCCCGGGCGGGACGGTCCGGAGGGCTCGGGTGGTTCGGAGGGCTCGGGTGGGTCCGATCTGCTCGCCGCGCTTCTGGACGGGATGGACGCTGCCCTGTGCGCGTTCGACGCGGACGGGGTGGTGACGCACTGGAATCGTGAGGCGGAGCGGATTCTGGGGTGGACCGCGGCCGAGGCCGTGGGGCGGCAGGGGCTCGCGGGGTGGGCGGTGCGCAGTGCGGATGCCGCGGAGGTCGAGGGGCGGCTGATGTCCGCCATGCACGCCCCGGGGCGGCAGGTGAACGAGTTCGCGCTGGTGACCAAGGACGGCGGGCGGGTGCTCGTACGGACGCAGTCGGCGGCCGTGCGGGGGCCCGACGGGAAGCCGGCGGGGGTGTACTGCGCGTTCAGTGAGGTGCACGCGCAGATCGACCTGGAGCGGTCGATCGCGTTGAGTGAGGCGCTGTTCGAGGACGCGAGCTGGGGTGTGGTGCTCGTCGACGCCGATCTGCGGCCGGCCGTGGTGAACGCGCATGCGGCGCGGGCGCTGGGGATCGGGCGTACGTCCGTGCTGGGGCGGCCTCTGGGGGAGTTGCTCGCGCAGGGTGTGGAGGAGTTGGAGAGCGCGCTCACACATGTGCTGGCGGAGGGCGCGCCGCCCGCGCCGGCGGAGATCTGGGTGAGTGTGCGGACGCCGGAGGGCGAGAAGCGGCGTTGCTGGCGTTGCGGGTTCGTGCGGCTGGCGTCGCCGCTCGCGGAGGAGCCGGTGCCGTTGGGTGTCGGCTGGCTGTTCCAGGATGTGACGGAGGCCAAGCAGGGCGAGCAGGAGGGGTCGCTGCTGCGGTTCCGTACGAATCAGTTGCACCGGGCGGCGCGGGCGGCCGCGGAGTGTGAGGACCCGGGGGAGGCGGCCACCGTTCATCTGGACTTCGCGCTGGCCGGGTTCGCCGACCATGCGCTGATCGACCGGGTGGCGGGTGGTTCGGTGGCGGACGGGGCGGAGGCGGGTTCGGTTCGGCTGGTGCGGGTGGCGGCGACGCCCTCCGGGGCGCCGGGGCCGAGTCTGATCACCGGGCAGGCCGGGTTGCCCGTGCGGTACGCGGAGGGGCATCCGGCGTTGCAGTGCGTGGACCGGGCCGGGTCGGTGCGGGCGAGCGTGGGGTCGGTGCCGGCGGCGGAGGCGCGGGAGTGGGCGCTGGCCCGGCAGTGGCCGGCGGACGCGGTGCACGCGCTGTGTGCGGTGTTGCGGAGTCGGGGGCGGACGTTGGGTGTCGTGACGTTTCTGCGGGGGGCCGGGCGGAGTCAGTTCGAGCGTGGGGACGCGGTGTACGCGGAGGATGTGGCGGTGCGGATCGCGTCCGCGCTGGATCTGGCCGAGGTGTTGGGGCGGGAAGCGGGGCGGGAGCTGGGTCAGGAATAGGGTCTTGCGGCTCAGCGGAGGTAGAAGATCCGGTCCCCGTACTGCTCCATGACCCGGGCGTTCCACTCGTGGCCCCCGTCGATGTTCCCCGATCGCAGCAATGGCGGTTCGATGCCCCGGTCGGCCAGGTTGCTCGCCGCCGTGGCCATGACCGCTTGGAGGATCGCCGAGGTGACGACCGTCGAGGCGGGCGCGAAGGGCGCCGGGATGGTGTCGAGGGTGAGTTCCGCGTCGCCGACCGTGATCTTCGAGTCGAGGACGATGTCGCAGTGGTCCTTGAGGTGCGTGCCGGAGACGTGCCGTGACGTCGTCTCGGTGGCGTACGCCACGGACGTCACGCCGATCACCTTCACGCCCAGGGCGTGGGCCTTGATGGCCATCTCCACGGGCAGCGCGTTGCGCCCGGAGAGGGAGATGATCACGAGGGTGTCGCCGGAGCGGAGGGGCGAGGAGTCCAGGACGGCGCTCGCGAGGCCGTCGACACGCTCGAGGGCGGAGCCGAGCGTGGCCGGCATGACGTCGACGCCGACGACGCCCGGGACGGCGAGCAGGTTCATCAGGGCGAGGCCGCCCGCGCGGTAGACGACGTCCTGCGCGGCGAGCGAGGAGTGTCCGGCGCCGAAGGCGAAGAGGCGGCCGCCGGAGGCGACGGTGTCGGCGAGGAGGGTGCCGGCCGCCTCGATGGCCTCGGCCTCCTCGTCCCGGACCCGTTGCAGCAGGCCGATCGCGGCGTCGAAGAACTGGCCGGACAGCTTGCCGTCGCTCATGCGGGGTCCCTTCGGAGCGTCAGATGTCTGGGGCGTCGTATCGAATGTCTGGGGCGTCGTATCCGAGTGCTGTCAGCGTCGCGTCTGTGGCGCAGATCACCGTGCGGTCTGGACCAGTGGGAGTCAATCGGGAGGCCGAGGGGATGTCAATCGGGAGGCCGAGGGGATGTCGATCGGGACGTCGATGCGGCGTCGATACGGCCGTGACAGCCCCGCCGTAACGTCTTGGTTTCCACGGCGCGGCACGGTTGTCAGTGGTATCCGGCAGAATTGATGTCAGGGCCAGCGCACGCGCCGAGAAGCTGTCGTGCTTCCGGCAATCTCATCAAGGGGCACGTATGTCCGGACTGATCGACACCACGGAGATGTACCTCCGCACCATCCTGGAGCTGGAGGAGGAAGGTGTGGTCCCCATGCGCGCCCGGATCGCCGAGCGGCTCGACCAGAGCGGGCCGACGGTCAGCCAGACGGTGGCGCGGATGGAGCGCGACGGCCTGGTGTCCGTCGCCAGTGACCGCCACCTGGAGCTGACGGACGAGGGCCGTCGGCTGGCCACGCGCGTGATGCGCAAGCACCGGCTCGCGGAGTGCCTGCTGGTCGACGTGATCGGTCTGGAGTGGGAGCAGGTGCACGCGGAGGCGTGTCGCTGGGAGCACGTGATGAGCGAGGCCGTCGAGCGTCGCGTGCTGGAGCTGCTGCGTCACCCGACCGAGTCGCCGTACGGCAACCCGATCCCGGGCCTGGAGGAGCTGGGTGAGAAGGACGGCGCGGACCCGTTCCTGGACGAGGGCATGGTGTCGCTCGCCGATCTCGACCCGGGGCTGGAGGGCAAGACGGTCGTCGTGCGCCGGATCGGCGAGCCGATCCAGACGGACGCGCAGCTGATGTACACGCTGCGTCGCGCGGGCGTGCAGCCCGGTTCGGTGGTGAGCGTGACGGAGTCGGCGGGCGGGGTGCTCGTGGGCAGCGGCGGTGAGGCGGCCGAGCTGGAGGCGGACATCGCCTCACACGTGTTCGTGGCCAAGCGCTGAGCGGCGCACCGCCGGACCGCCGCCGGGTGCCGGGGTCGTCAACTCCCGGGAGCGGTGGGGTAGTTGGGGTGCTCCCCTCGTTCTTGTATCCAATCCAAGATTCACTGTGCCGAATCGCAGCGCCGGGGCGTTTCCCGTGCGACGCTGTCGCGTGAGGCATATGACCTGAGGGGCTCTGGGGCGGGACGCGGCAGTGATGCCGTCCGGCCGGGGAGGGGGCGGGAAGATGTGCCGTAGAGACCGTAGAGACGGAGAGGGCCCCGGCGCCTTGTGGCGCCGGGGCCTGTCCTCCCCTGTGCTGACCCGGAGCCCCGAGCTCTCAGGGTCATTCCCCTCGGACCGGTTTCCCCGACCGGCCCGCCCCCCGCTGAAGATCTCCCCTCGGCGACGGCGATCATTCCTTGGGCGGGGTCACTCGAACGAGGGGTGTTGCTCGCAGAAGAGTCATCTTCGAATACGGGTTCGATAGTCTGCGGGTGACGAGTCGCGGGGGACGTCCGCTGGCACATACAGCGGGTTCGGCAGACACGGCAGGCAGGACGCGGTTCACAGGACGTGATTCACAGGACCGCCGCCTCGAGCGGAAGCGAGCGGGAACGAGCGGTCCGAGCGGAGCTAGGGGGGTGCCAGGACATATGGCGCGACGCATCGACGTGACCGGGGCGGGCGGCGTACGCCTCGCGGCCTGGGAGTTCGGCGACCCTCCCAAGACCGACCCGGCACCGGACCAGGGTCCCGCCGAGACCGAGCCGACGCCCGGTGTGCTCTTACTGCACGGCCTGATGGGCCGCGCCTCGCACTGGGCCTCCACCGCCCGCTGGCTCTCCGGGCGGCACCGAGCCGTCGCACTCGACCAGCGCGGCCACGGCCAGAGCGAAAAGCCCCCACGGGCCGCCTACACCCGCGAGGCGTACGTCGAGGACGCCGAAGCCGTCCTCGAGCAGCTCGGCCTCACGCCCGCCGTCCTCATCGGCCACGCCATGGGCGCCCTGACCGCTTGGCAGCTCGCCGCCAAACGCCCCGACCTGGTCCGCGGGCTGATCATCTGCGACATGCGGGCCTCCGCGCTCGGCGCGGCCTCGCAGCGCGAGTGGGAGAACTGGTTCAAGGCCTGGCCCGTCCCCTTCGCCACGCTCGCCGACGTCCGCAAGTGGTTCGGCGAGGACGACCCGTGGGTGGAGCGCCCGAACTCGTCCCGCGGCGAGTTCTACGCCGAGGTCATGCACGAGTCCCCCGACGGCTGGCGCCCGGTCTTCGAGCCGGAGCAGATGCTGGAGTCCCGCGAGACCTGGGTGTACGACGCGCACTGGGAGGAGCTCACCCAGGTGCAGTGCCCCGCCCTGGTCGTCCGCGGCCTCGACGGCGAGCTGGGCCGCGCGGAGGCCCAGGAGATGGTCCGCGTGCTGCCCCGCGGCCAGTACGCGGAGGTGGCCGACGCCGGCCACCTCGTGCACTACGACCAGCCGGAGGCCTGGCGCGCCGCCATCGAGCCCTTCCTCGACGGCCTCCTCACGGACCTCAAGGGCTGACGCCCCCCGCACGGCGCGCGCCCCGGGAGCTCACCCCTTGCTGACCGCCGTAAGAATCTCCGGCAGCTGCCGTGCCGTCCGCGGCGCCGCCATCCGCAGCCCCGCCACGGTGATCGCCGTCCCGTAGACCGCCCCCACCGGCAGCAGCAGCCAGGTCCACTCGTCGCCGCCGTCGCTCACGTTCAGCCAGATCGTCCCCACGATGACGGGGGCGCACAGCAGGGCGCCCCCGACCATCCCGCCGAGGATCGCCATGAAGGCGAGCCCGGACTGCCCGGGAGCGACGTTCTTGTAGCCCTCCTGCGGGATGGAGTACGGGAAGCGGGCGGAGGTCCACGCGCCGGTCGCCAGCATCGCGCCGAGCAGCGCGAAGGACAGTCCCAGCACCTCGGGCAGTTTCGGCCAGTCGCCGAGCAGGGCCGTCGTCAGGACGGTCACGAGTGTGGCGTACGGCAGCGTGATCACCAGCAGTGCCAGCGCCCGCGCCCGCAGCTCGACGTACGCGTCACGGGTCGAGGAGATCGTCATCGCGACCATCCAGAACGCGGACGTGTCCTGCCCGAACTGGTTGTACATCTGCACGCCGAGCATCCCGGCGGCGAAACAGGCGAAGTAGATCGAGCCGCTGCCCTGCACGGCGTTGAACACCGGCACGATCAGCCCGATGGCGAGGGACGTCACCCAGGCCGCCTTGGTCTTGGGGTCGCGCCACACATAGCGCAGGCTGCGCTCCATGACGGTGCCGGTACGGCCGCCGGGCAGCAGCCGGGACAGGCCCGTCAAGGTCCGCTCCCGGGCGCCCTTGGCGTCGATGGCCTGAAGGGTCGATCCGTCCGGCGCGGTCATCAGCCGGGTCAGATGCCGCGACCACACCGCCAGCAGCCCCGCCAACGCCAGGGCGGACAGGGCGAGCTGGAGGACGGCGACACCGTACGAGCCCTCGCTCGCGGAGTCCGCCGCCCCGATCGCCGACGCGGGCGGCACCCACTTCAGCACCTCGGCCGGCGCGTCGAGCTGGCCCAGCCCGCCGGAACTCAGCCGCTGCGCACCGAAGTTCACCACCTGCGCCCCGATCGCGACGACCAGCCCGCTCAGCACCGCCAGATCACGGCCCTTGCGGCTGCTCAGCAGCCGGATGTTGGCGGCGGCGACGGCCCGCGCGAGGGCCACGCAGACGAGCAGCGCGAGGACCACGCCGACGACGCCGACGACGTACGCCACACCCCCGTGGGCGACGGAGATCACCGATCCGGCCAGCATGCACAGCGTGAACAGCGGCCCGATGCCGACGAGCGAGGCCGCGAGCAGCGCCCGTACCAGCGGGCGGGGCCGCAGGGGCAGCATCACCAGGCGGGTGGGGTCGAGGGTCTCGTCGCCGCTGGGGAAGAACAGCGGCATCACCGCCCAGCCCACCGCCAGCACTCCCACGAGCGGCACGACCACGGACGCGGCGTGCTCGTGGCCGCGCAGCGCGATCAGCCCGATCAGCTGCAGCGCGGAGAAGAGCAGTACGGCGACGGCCGAGGCGATGTAGGCGGCCCGCCGCCCGCTGGACTGCCGTAGGCCATTGCGCAGCAGCGACAGCTTCAGCCGTACGACGACAGGGGTGATGGAAGCCGTCGTGGTGCTCATCGGGCCGCCCCGCCGCCCAGCCAGTCGAGGTGGGAGCCGGTGTCGCGGCCGTCCGCGCCGACGAGTTCGAGGAAGGCCCGCTGCAACGAGGGCGCCTCGCCGCGCACTTCCGCGAGAGGTCCGTGGGCGCGGATGCGGCCGGCGGCCATGACGGCCACCCAGTCGCACAGGGACTCGACGAGCTCCATCACATGGGAGGAGAAGACGACGGTGGCGCCGGACGCCGTGTACCGCTCGAGCACACCCCGGATGATCTGCGCGGACACCGGGTCGACGCCCTCGAACGGCTCGTCGAGGAACAGCACTTCGGGGTTGTGGAGGAGGGCGGTGGCGAGCCCGATCTTCTTTCGCATGCCGGTCGAGTAGTCGACGACGAGCTTGTGCTGGGCGCCGGACAGGTCGAGGACGTCCAGCAACTGTGTGGCCCGTTTGTCGACCTCGGCGCCGGGCAGTCCGCGCAACCGCCCCGAGTAGGCGAGGAGTTCGCGTCCGGACAGCCGCTCGAACAGCCTGAGGCCCTCCGGCAGCACGCCGATCCGCGCCTTCACCTCGACCGGGTCCCGCCACACGTCGTGCCCGACGACCTCGACGCTCCCCTGATCGGGCCGCAGCAGCCCGGTCACCATCGACAGCGTGGTGGTCTTCCCGGCCCCGTTCGGCCCGACGAGCCCGATGAACTTCCCCGCGGGCAGCTCCAGATCGATCCCGGCGACGGCGACCTGCTGCCCGAAACGCTTCCAGAGCCCTCGCACACGTACGGCGGCTGCACCCACCACTGCTCCCGACGTCATGGGTGAACCCTACGGTCCGGGAGCTTGCCCGAGGTTACCGATCCCGCCCGCACGCGTAGGCGAGCGGCGAGATCAACTCCTCCGCGTCCGGCAGCCACCGGTTGGCCGGCGTGGGACGGCAGGCCCACTGCACCGCCCCCGACGACCCGTACCGCGTGGGAGGCGCCGCGACGTACTCGCCCTCCCCGAGCGCGATCAGATCAAGGGACGAAGGGGACCAGCCCAGCTTGCGCACGAGATCCGGCACCTTCACCGACGCGCCCGGCAGCACGAAGAAGTGCATCCGGCGGTCCGGCGCCAGCGTCACCGGCCCCAGCGTCAACTCCATCCGCTCCATCCGCGCCAGCGCCAGGAACCCGGCCGTCTCCGGGACGGAAATCGCGTCGAACGTATGCCCGGTGGGCAGCAGGATCGACGCCGTCGGCTGCTTCTGCCACATCCGGCGCGCGACGGTCGCACTGCCGGTGGCCTGCGTCGCCCAGTCCCCGTGCGCCGCGTGCGCGCCGGGTGCGGCGCACGCGGCATCGCCGCACGAGCAGCGCTGCACCCCGTCGACGGCTTCCAGCCAAGTGCCGGGGACGACGTCCCAGTGGCGCTCCTCGGCGTAGCGAACGGCTGCGTCCAGCAGCGATTCCCCGCGCTGCTTCGGAATCTGAGCGGCTTCGGTGCCTGCGATCGTCTCTTCCACGCTGAACACAACTCCCTGCCCCACCTCGGGTTACGGCCAGGCCCTGTCGCCGGACTGACTTCTGCCTCGCGGCGCTGGCACGCACTCCCCCACGCTCGGCTGCGCTCGCGCGGGGGGACCCCCAGCCGCGTTGCCGAAAGGCCCGAGCAGCTCCGCTACTAGGACCTTTCGGCGCCTTGCGATCGCACGCTCCCCCACGCTCGAACCGAGCTCGCGCGGGGGGACCCCCATCGCCACCGCGAGGCCCGCCCTCCGGGCGGACGAAGCCAGTCCGGCGACAGGACCTCCGCGCGCGGGGGAGGAGCATTGATTCCCCATTTGGGGCGCATGGGTGCATGTGTGGGGGCGCGCAGGAGGAAGCACGGCCTGAGCTGGGTAGCCAGGAGTGGGGTCGGCATCCGCCTTTACCCCGGCAATCCTCGCAAGCCTCGCATTTTCGCTGTCTGGGTGGGGCATTGATCTTCACGGCCGGATCCTTTCGCTCGGCAGGCGAGGGGTGGGGCCGTGGAAGACACATCAACTCGGTGCGTGGGCAGGCACCGCAGCCACAGGGGGTTACGCCATGGCCGCAAGGCCTCTCGTCGCGCGGCAGCCGAACGAACGGCTGCAGGCGCTCATCCAGGAAGCGGGCTGCTCGAACGCAGGGCTGGCCCGCCGGGTCAACATGTGCGGCGCCGAGCACGGTCTCGATCTGCGGTACGACAAGACGTCCGTGGCGCGCTGGTTGCGCGGACAACAGCCACGTGGACGTGCCCCGGCGATCATCGCCGAGGCGCTCGGCCGCAAACTCGGCCGTACGGTCACGATCGACGAGATCGGCATGGCCAACGGCAAGAACCTCGCCTCGGGTGTCGGCCTGCAGTTCTCGCCGACGGTCCTGGGAGCCATCGAGCAGGTGTGTGAGCTGTGGCGCAGTGACGTGGGCCGCCGGGACTTTCTGTCCGGCTCCTCCGTCGCCGCCTCGGCGCTCGTCGAGCCCAGCCGCGACTGGCTGATCTCCTCGCCCGACTCACAGGTGGCCCGCTCGGCGGGACCGCGCGTGGGCCAGTCCGACGTGGCGGCCGTACGCGCGATGACCCAGGCGCTGGTCGACCTGGACCATCAGTACGGCAGCGGGCACGTGCGCCCGGTCGTCGTGCACTACCTCAACAGCGTCGTCTCCGGGCTGCTGGCGGGCTCCTACCGTGAGGCGGTCGGCCGCGACCTCTTCGCCGCGGTGGCCCGGCTGACCGAACTCGCGGGCTACATGGCCGTCGACACCGGCCAGCCCGGCCTCGCCCAGCGCTACTACATCCAGGCGCTGCGGCTCGCCCAGGCGGCGGGCGACCGCGGCTACGGCGGATACGTCCTCGCCGCATCCATGAGCCACCTCGCCGCGCAGCTCGGAAACCCGCGGGAGATCGCGCAGTTGGCGCGGGCGGCGCAGGAGGGGGCGCGTGGGCGCGTGACACCGCGCGCGGAGTCCATGTTCCACGCGGCGGAGGCGCGCGGGCACGCGCTGATGGGCGACGCGCGGGCCGCCCAGGTGGCGTCCGGGCGGGCGGTGAACGCCCTGGAGCAGGCCGACCCGGACACCGGGGACGACCCGGCGTGGATCGCGCACTTCGACGAGGCCTACCTGGCCGACGAGTTGGCGCATTGCCACCGGGACCTGGGACAGGCCGAGGCGGCGGCGCGGTGCGCGCAGGAGTCCCTGGCCGGGCACCCCGAGTCGCGGGCGCGCCGTAGGGCCATCGGCTATGTGTTGCTGGCCACCGCGCAGGTGCAGCAGCGGGAGGTGGAACAGGCCTGCAACACCGGTCTGAAGGCCGTGGAGTTGCTGGAGACCCTGCGGTCCAACCGGGGGGCCGAGTATCTGGAGGATTTCCAGCAGCGGCTGGATCCCTTCCGGGACGAGCCGGTGGTAAGGGAGTTCGGAGCGCGGATGGAGCTCCAGGCGGCCGCGTGAAAGCGGAAGCTGCGGGGACGTGAACGGCCGGGAAACGAAGGTCTGGGGCGCGAAGGGGGGCTATATACAGCGGATGGGGGCCCGGTTCTGTCACCGCTTTGTCACCGTGGTCGCGGTGATCTGTTACGGCGGTCACAGCGACGCAGGTCAGGTCCTTGACTGCGTGGCACCGGGCTCTGGGGACCCGGTAGCGTGAGCCGACGATTCCGAAGGTCCCCCATTAGTAGGAGTCCCGGTGACGCAGAGTGGACAGGGCGAGGAGCCCTCGCCGCGCGAGGCGCGCGAAGGCATCGTGCTGCCCTCCGACGGCGGGGAACCCCTGCTGCCGGGTATGACGGGCGGATACGGCGGCCGACCGGCCGGCGGTCACAACGTTCCGGCGCCCGGCGCCCCGTCCGGGCCCACATCCGGCCCGGCCTCGGCCCCGCCCGGCGGCCAGTCCTGGGGCACCCCGTGGGGCCCCGACCAGCACCAGACCCCGGCCCCACCCCCGGGCCAGGGCTGGTCGACGCAGTCTGCCCAGCCCTGGAACTCCGCCGATCAGACACCGCCTCCCGCCTGGGGCAGCACGCCGGAAGCGCAGGGGGGCATACCCCAGCAGGGGGCTCAGGGATCGACGTACGGCACCGAGGGGTACGGGTCTGCGGCGGCGGGCGGCGGGGGTTATGGCTCGGGCGGCGGCGATCGCTCGCTGCCGGGTGCGGGACATGACGGCTCGGGTGGCGGTGGTTACGGCTCCATGCCGTCGGAGGGGTACCGGGGCCAGGGTGACGGTGGTTACGGCTCCTTGCCGCCCACAGGGCACGGTGCGTACGGCGCTTCCGGCGGTGGAGCGCCTCTGCCGTCCGCAGGGCACGACGGTGGGCCGGGCGCCGGCGGTTACGGCTCGGGTGGCGGTGACGGCTCGCTGCCGCCTGCCGGGCACGGTGGCCCTGGCGCGTACGGGCCTTCCGGCGGTGGGGCACCTCTGCCCCCCGTAGCGCAGAACGGTGGGCCGTTGCCGTCCGCCGGGGGCTACGGCTTTCCCGCCGGCGGGGCTCCGCTGCCCGCAGGCCCCGGTGACTCGAACGGCTACCTCCCGGCCACCAGACAGAGCGCGCCCGGCTCCGCCCCGCTGCCGGCCGCCGACGAGGGCGCCACCCAGTACATACCCCCGGTCCCGGCCGCTCCCGCCGCGGACGACGGGGCCACCCAGTACCTGCGGACCGCCCCCGCACCCGCCGACGAGGGAGCGACGCAGTACCTCCCGCCGGTGGGCCCCGGGGCGCTGCCGCCCGAGGTGAACGCCCAATCGTCCGCCCAATCGTCCGCGGAATCGCCCTCCGAGTCGACGCAGATCCTCCGCCGTGCGCGCCGAGGCGGCCCCCGGCCCGGAGCGGCAGCTCAGCCCTCCTCCGGCCCCGGCCCCATGCCGTCCCCCGGCCCGTTGCCGCCCGCCGCCGGCCCGGACGCCGAGGCCACGCAGTACATACCGCCCGTGCCCGGGCAGCAGCCCGCCGGGGCGGCGTACGGCGGGGACCGGCAGACTCCCGCCGAGTTCGACAACCTCTTCCGCAGCGAGCCGGGCGGCCCGGCCGCCACCCAGCAACTGCCGTACCTCCAGCAGCCCGAGGCCGCGCCCGGCGCGCAGCCGCCGTACGCGCAGCCGCCGTACGCGCAGCCGCCGTACGCGCAGCCGCCGTACGCCGGCCCGCCCTCCGCGTACGACGACGGCGGGGGCCGAGGCCGCCGAGGCGGATCGCGCGTGCCTCTCATCGCCGCCGTCGGCATCGGTATCGCCGTCCTCGGTATCGGCGCGGGCGCGCTGCTCGCGGGCGGGGGCGACGACAAGGGCGACGACAAGAACCAGACCGTCTCCGCGACCGCCCCGGCGACCGACGGGTCGGCCTCGCCGTCCGCCGACCCGGCGAAGCAGCAGGCCGTCGCCCTGGACAAGCTGCTCGCGGACAGTGGCGACAGCCGGACCTCGGTGATCAACGCGGTGGCCCACGTGAAGGCGTGCAAGAGCCTGGGCCAGGCGGCCAAGGACCTGCGTGCCGCGGCCGGGCAGCGCAACGGCCTGGTGACCCGCCTGTCCGCCCTCTCGGTCGACAAGCTGCCGAACCACGCCGCGCTGAGCGATGCCCTCACCAAGGCGTGGAAGGCGTCCGCGTCGGCCGACAACCACTACGCGGCCTGGGCCGACCAGGCGGCCGGCAAGAAGGGCTGCAGGAAGGGCCAGGCCCGTGTCACCGGGCAGACCCAGGCGGGCAACCGGGCGAGCGGCACCGCCAGCGCCGAGAAGGTCAAGGCGGCCCAGCTGTGGAACGCGATCGCGAAGACGTACGGCCTGACCCAGCGCCAGCCGGTCCAGCTCTGACCCGGACCTGACCGGAGGGGGCCGGAGCCGCCCGGCCCCTCAGTTCACTTCGGCGTTCCGCAGCGTGGCCGTCACGTCGGTGAAGCCCTTCTTGGCCGACACCAGCCGACCCTGCCGTACCAACTGCAGGGTCACGTCGGTGTTGACCAGGCGTGGGAAGCCGACGGCGGCCAGCGGACCCTGGAACCGCCACTGGAGCGGCGGCGTCAGTCCGCCCGTGCTGACCTTGATTCCGTTGTCCAGGGCCTTGCGCACGCTGTCGGCGGACACCTCACCGTCGCCCAGCGACTCGACGACCTTCTGGAACACGGTGTACGCGATCCATGTGGTCTGCACACCGGCGTCCGCCGCGTCGATGCGGTTGTCGCCGAAGGCCTTCTCGCTGATGACCTCCTTCATCGGGTCCCAGCGGGCGTCCGTCTCCACCGGGTACCAGCCGGTGATGTACGACCCCTCGTACGGACCGGACTGCCCGCCGGAGGCGTCGATCCCCGTCTGGTCGACGTCGCCGAGCACCGTGCCGGTGCGCACGGCGGGGTAGTCGTCGCGGGCGCGGCGGAAGGAGTCCATGAAGGTGCCGGTGCGGTCGCCGAGCGCGGGCACCACGCAGCCCTTCTTCTCCAGGTCGGTGGTGGTGCTCTCGAGCGCCTGTTCCGACTGCTCGGAGTACTCGGTGGCGTCGTCCGCCGCCCGCAGGTCCCGCGCGTCCTCGTGCCCGCCCGCCTTCAGGCCGGAGTCGAGCAGACCCGGCAGCTCGTCGCCCGCGATGGTGTCGGGCCGTACCAGCGCGACGGGACCGCAGCCGGCGAGCGACTTGCCGAGACCGGCCAGGAGCGCGGGCTGGCCGCCGTTGACGGGGTAGGAGAGCGGGCTGGTGAACTCGGCGCTGGTGACGCCGTAGCCGCCTATGTACGGGATGCCTGCGCCCTCCAGGGGCGGGAAGAAGGAGTCGGAGTGCTGGCTGTAGGAGCCGACGACCGCGACGACGTTCTCCTTGACCGCGCGCCGCGCGCACCGGGCGGCGGCCACACTGTCGTTGCGCTCGTTGCAGGTCAGTACGGTGAGCTCGCGGCCGTTGATGCCGCCGCGGGAGTTGACCCAGCGGGCGTAGGCCTGGGCGAACGCGGGCATGCCGGGTTTGTTGGTCGCGTTGGTGTCCTGCGGGGCCCAGGTCATCACCTTGATCGGGTCGTCCCCGGAACCCCCCGTGGTACCGGGGACGACCCCGCATCCGGCGGCGAGCGACGCACACGCCACCAGCGCCCCCGTGGCGAGGGCGGCGGCCCGGACGGGTCGGGTGAACGTGGGGAGGATGGTGCGTCGATTGCGTCGCCTGCTGGCCATGGACAGACACGCTTCCGCCACATCGCTAACCCGGGTGTGCTCCTTGGTTATCTGTTGGTGACCTGAAGGTGAACAGAGGGGGGCCGATGAGGCTTCTGTGGAGGGGAACGTACGATCGATGACCGTGCAGGATTCGGAGAACTCTTCCCGTCGCGGCCGTCGCTCCTCCACCATGGGCGGCATGCCACACAACGACATGCCGTGGTGGCGCTGGCGCAGCAATGTGCGCTCCGCGCTGCACATGCTCTCCGATCCGGTGTTCCAGCGGGACGTCTGGCTGGCCGGCGGCGAGGGGTACGGGGACGTCACCGACGCCGTGTACCGCCTGGTCGAGGACACCTGGCTGGACAACTGGTCCGCCGAGAAGTACGTCGGCACGATCTTCCGGGACTCCCAGGAGGCCGCGCTGGTCGACACCGCCGTACTCCGGGTGCTGCGGATCATGCACCAGGTCGGCCCGGACGCGCCCGTCTCCGCCTACGTCGACCACCAGGCGTGGCCGGAAGCGGTCAGGGCGGCGAGGGACGCGCACGTCCGGATGGCGATGGCCGACGGCGAGGACCCGGACGCGCCACCGCGCACGCTGGAGGTACTGCGGATACTCACGCGGTCGGCCTGAGGCGCTCGGCCTTGATGCGGCCGGCCTCGATGCGGCTGGCCTCGATACGGTCTGCCTCGATACGGTCTGCCTGACGAGACGGCGGGTGGGCCCGGGCGCCGCATATGGGACCCTGTCCCGCATGAACGAGCAGTCCACCCGAGCCGCCGCTCCCGCCGACCAGTACGTCCTGATCCTGTCCTGCCCCGACAAGCAGGGCATCGTGCACGCCGTGTCGAGCTACCTCTTCATGACCGGCTGCAACATCGAGGACAGCCAGCAGTTCGGCGACCACGACACGGGACTGTTCTTCATGCGCGTCCACTTCTCGGCGGAGGCGCCGGTGACCGTGGACAAGCTGCGGGCCAGCTTCGCGGCGATCGGTGACTCCTTCCAGATGGACTGGCAGATCCACCGGGCCGAGGAGAAGATGCGGATCGTGCTGATGGTCAGCAAGTTTGGCCACTGCCTCAACGACCTGCTGTTCCGCGCCCGCATCGGCGCGCTGCCGGTGGAGATCGCCGCCGTGGTGTCCAACCACACCGACTTCGCCGAGCTCGTGGGCTCGTACAACATCCCCTTCCACCACATTCCCGTGACGAAGGACACCAAGTCGGAGGCCGAGGCGCGGCTGCTGGAGATCGTGCGCGACGAGAACGTCGAGCTGGTCGTCCTCGCCCGCTACATGCAGGTGCTCTCCGACGACCTGTGCAAGCAGCTCAGCGGCCGGATCATCAACATCCACCACTCCTTCCTGCCCAGCTTCAAGGGCGCGAAGCCGTACCACCAGGCGCACGCGCGCGGAGTGAAGCTGATCGGCGCCACCGCCCACTACGTGACCGCCGACCTCGACGAGGGCCCGATCATCGAGCAGGAGGTCGAGCGCGTCGGCCACGACGTGACCCCGGACCAGCTGGTCGCGATCGGTCGCGACGTGGAGTGCCAGGCGCTGGCGCGGGCGGTGAAGTGGCACGCGGAGCGCAGGATTCTGCTGAACGGGCGCAGGACGGTCGTGTTCGCGTAGGGCGGTTCCCCACAGTCCCTAGCGCTCCAGCCGCCGCATGAGCAGTCTGTCCAGCGCCGTGCCGTAGTGGACCGGGTCGATGTCACCCTCGAACACGATGGCCAGCTCGGCGGACTTGACGTCCGGGGACACGCAGTAGTTGACCATGCCGCCGTTGGACGTGAGCAGCAGCCGGGTCGAGGCGATGTCCTGCTCCTCGTCCCAGTCGGCCACGCCGTCCGGCTCACCCGCCAGCTCGGCGAGCGTCTGCATGTGCCGGGGGTGCATCGGGCCGAACTCGCCGACATGGCGGGCACCCTTCGCATCGCGCTCAGCCGCGGCGAACGCATCCCCCGGAGCCAACCGTGAACATCACCCGGCCCTCGAAGCAACCGACGGCAACCTACATCCGGCTCAACGACGCCGCAGCGAACAGGACGTCCCTGATCGCCTCCCGGTCACCGAGTTGCCCCGCCGCCGCCTCCGCCGGAGACACATGGCCCGCCGCCAGCCGGCAGAACTCCACGCCGTCCAGCGCCACGTGCGCCACCTCGTGCTCGGCGGAGCCCACCGCGCCGGGGGAGTCCAGCGGGATCAGCCACTCGCCGCCCCCATGTCCCTCGATCTCCAGCCGCAGGCTGCGGCCGGGCGCGCCCGCCGGGACGAGGTGGCGTCCGAGTGCCGGTGAGGCCATCCCGTTCTGCCGCCGTACGGCCAGCGCGCCGGGCAGCATCCGGGCCGCGAGGTCGATCATGCGGTTGAGATGGCGCGGGGAGGGCGGCTTGTACGGATAGTCGACCGCCTCGGCGATGTCCTCCGCGTGCACCCAGCACTCGAAGGCGCGGTCCAGCATCGCGTCGTGCAGCGGCAGCTCGCAGCCGCCGTACGACACCGCCGGCTTCCCGGCGCCGCCGCCGGTGAACGACACCGTGCGCACCAGGTCGTGGCTCTGCTCCCGCCAGGGCGCCCGCACGGAGCGGGTGGGCGGGAAGTGCGAGGCCCGCCAGTACGCCTCGGTGCGGGCGGACGGCGTGGGAGCCTGCGCGACGACGCCGCCCAGCGGGTCGTCGAGCCCGAGGGCGACCGCGACCAGCCCGTCCACGGACAGCAGGTGGGCGATGACGCCGGCGACCGTCGTACGACGGCTCGTCTCCTTGTCGGCCCTGAACCAGCGCAGCCGCACGGGCGCGTGCCACTCGGCGTCGCCGAAGTCCTGCAACAGGGCGTCGAGGCGGGCGGCCTCGGCGTCGTACGGAGCCGCCCACTCGGGCACCGGGATGCGCGGCGGGCGCCGGTCCAGGCAGCTCTCCAGGACGCGGGTGCGCAGGCCGGGGTCCAGGTCGAGGCTCTCCGGGCGCTGCAACAGGCCGACCGCCTCGCGCAGCCGCAGCGCCTCGTCCGCGCAGGAGCCGCAGTCGCCGAGGTGTTCCTCGACGGCCGCCGTCTCCTGAGCCGAGCAGGCGGCCAGCGCCCAGGCACCGAGGAGCGACTTCAGGACGTGGTGCTCCAGGACGAGCGGGGCGGGGGCGGGCCGGGGTGCCAGGTCTCCCAGCTCCTCCAGCGTGGGCAGCGGCCGGTCGCCGTCCTCGACGGAGGCGCGGGGCATGGGTATGCGGGGCGGCGGCTGGTGGGGGTCGGGGCTGTTGCCGCCTCCGGGACCGCCGCCTCCCGGGCCGTCAGGGCCGTTCGGGCCGCCTGATCGGCCTGGATCGTCTGGACGGTCTGGATCGCCTGGACGGCCGGGACCGCCTGGACGGCCGGGACCGCCTGGGCGGCCGGGACCGTCTGGGCGGCCGTATTCGACCTGCTGCTCGTCCGTGTCGTCCTTGCCGTCCTCGCTGCTCTTAGCGCCCTCGTAGCCCTCGTAGCCCTCGTCGCCCTCCTCGCCCTCGCGGGGGCTGCCGTACCTCTCCTTTTCCTCGTCCTCGCCGTGCTCGTCGTATGCCTCGAAGCGCCCCGCTCCGCTCACACCGCACCCCCGTATCCGGGCGGAGCCCCCGGCGCCGCGGCGTTGTGGGCGGTGGACAGCAGTTGTAGGCCAAGGCGCAGGCGGCGTCGGGCCTCGTCCTCGGTGAGGCCCAGGTCGGCGGCGGTCTGGCGGTAGTCGCGGCGGTGGAAGTAGGCCATCTCCAGGGCGGCGCGCAGTGGGACGGGCATGGACTGGACGATGTAGTCGGCGCGGGCGGCGACCGAGGCGTGGCGGACCTTGCGCTCCAGTTCCTCGGTGGAGCCCTGGCCGTTCCGGGCGAGCGCGGCCGTTTCGGTGTCGCGCAGCCGCTGTACAGCCAGATGGTGGGTCAGCGTGGCCACCCAGGAGCGCAGGGGGCCCTGTTTGGGGTCGTAGGCGTCGGGGTGTTCCCAGACGTGGGCGAAGACGTCGCGGGTGGTGGCGTCGGCGGCGCGTTCGTCCCCGAGTACGCGGTGGGCGAGGCTGTATACGAGGGAAGCGAAGCGGTCGTAGAGCTCGCCGAGGGCGGCCGCCTCACCGCGTGCGAGCCGCTGCTGCATCTTGCGGTCCCAGCGGGGCGGTGCGTCCTTCTTCGCCATGCGGCCCCCTCACCCTGCCCGTCCCCGGGTCAAGCCTGTGCCCACCGTCTCCTCGAATGTAGTCGGCACCTCCGACAACGCACGCTCCTTTGTGGCAATGCGCGCCCCCTGACGGTCCGCAGGTGGTAGTGGACCTTGACGCGCACGGCCCCTCGCACGCGGCGTCTACCCACGCAGCGTGCGATCAGACCTGATCGAACAGGATCGATTGAGTCGGAAACAAGCCTCTTTCGATTAGTTTCCGTTTCTCGGGCTGTGTTTCAGGGAACGGCCGCTGGGCAGCCGCGCTGCAAGGAAGCGAAAGGATGGCTTCCGTTTGCGTTCCGGCGGATGAAGGGCATGGTGGTGGCGTTCAATGTGACCGACAGTGGGCAGGGCGAGTGGGCCGTGCTCAGGGTGTCGGGCGAGCTGGACCTGGTGACGTCGCCGGCGCTGCGTCAGCGGGTGCACGACGCGGTGGCCGAGGGCCGCCACAGCCTCGTCCTCGACCTCTCCGAGGTCTTCTTCTGCGACTCCAGCGGTGTCGGCGTCCTCATAGCCTCCCGTCGCCTCATCCGCTCCTGCCAGGGCCGCCTGCGCCTGATACTGCCGGCCAACGGAGCGGTGGACGGCTCCCACGTCAACCGGGTCCTGGGCGCGCTGGGCGTCCGCCGCCTGTTCGAGGTCCACGCGGACCTGGCGTCGGCTCTCGAGGAGGACGCCGATCCACTGTCGGCGTGATTCCGTGCGAGCCGGTCAGCCGACGTCCCGCCGTGAGGCCACGACGTACGACTGGATCAGTGCGTTGGTCTGCGCCCGCCGTCTCCGGTGTTCGCAGGCGTCGTCCGTCTTGTGCACCTCCGACACCTTCTTGAACGCCTCCCGGGCCTGCCGCCTGATCTCGTCCCCGCCCGCGAGCATCTCGACTCGGAACAGCGTCTGCTCCGCCTGGGACCGCAGATCGTCGGACCGGGCCTGCGCGGCCCTGTTGTCGTCCTCGTGCCCGGGCTCGTGCTCGTAGGACCAGCGGGCCACGAGCACACGCCGATAGCTCACCAGCGCGCCCGCATATGCCGAGTAGGCCTGCAGCCGCTCCTGCCGGAGCCGTTCGTCGCGCGCGAACCCCTCCGTCCGCTTCAGCGCCCGCCCCTGGAAGTAGTGCGTGACCGTGACGCCCAATAACGTCCCCACCACCGCTATGACACTCGCCGCAATCGCTTCCACACGGCAAGTGCAGCGCACGACACGCCTGCTCTGCCACACCGTTGTCCCGAAATTCCCCCGGTCTTGGCACAACCGTCCTTTTCGCGCGCCCGGAGGGCCCTCGGCGTCGTACGCTCCGTGCCAGCATGCACCCGACGTGACGTAAAGGCGGCTCGAAGAGACATGGTCAGCAGCGAGTACGAGCGCAGGATCGCCGCCCGGTTCGCCACCTTCGATCAGGACGGCAACGGCTATATCGACCGTGAGGACTTCAGCGGGGCGGCCAAGGCGCTGCTCGCGGAGTTCGGTACGGCGGCCCGCTCCGACAAGGGACAGGCCCTCTACCTCGGCGCCGAAGCGTTCTGGCAGGGCATGGCCGGCATCGCGGACCGGGACGGCGACCAGCGCATCACCCGGGACGAGTTCGTCGGCGGCGCGGTCAAGCGCCTGCGCGACAACCCGGAGCGGTTCGCCGAGATCGCCCGCCCCTTCCTGCACGCGGCCCTCGATCTGGCCGACTCGGACGGCGACGGAAAGGCCACCGTCGAGGACACCGTACGGGTGCTGAAGGCGCTCGGTGCGACCGAGGACATCGCCCGCACGGCGGCCGCCACGCTCGACCAGGACGGCGACGGCAGGGTGGCGGAGACCGAGATCGTGTCCGCCTTCGCCCGCTACTTCACCGTTCCCGAGTAGCGCTTCCGCTCCACCGGTCCCGCGTGACGCGCCTGTTCGCCGGTCCCGCGTGACGCGCCCGTTCGCCGGTCCCGCGTGACGCGCCTGTTCACCGTCCCCGCGTGACGCGCCCGTTCACCGTCCCCGAATGACCGTCACGTCACCATCCCCCGCCGTCCTCGAAAACCGCTCCCGGAGCTTGTACTTGAGCACCTTCCGCAGCGTCTCGCCCCGCGGAAGGGCGTCGACCACCTCCAGCCGCTCCGGCAGCTTGTGCACCGACAGCCCTTCCGCGCGCAAATACGACGTCACCGCCTCCAGGGTCAGCACCCCGGCCCCCGGCGGCTGTTCGACCACCGCGCACACCAACTCCCCGCGCGCCGCGTCCGGCAGTCCGATCACCGCCACGTCCCCCACGGCTGGATGCCGGTGCAGCAGGTCCTCGATCTCCTTGGCCGAGATGTTCTCGCCCTTGCGGATGATGACGTCCTTGAGCCGCCCGGTGAGCACCAGATGCCCGCTGTCCGTCAGCCGCCCGAGGTCACCGGTGCGCAGAAACCCCTCCTCGTCGAAGGCCTCCGCCGTCTGGGCCGGATCCAGATACCCCTGGCACACGGCCTCCCCGCGCAGCCGCACCTCCCCGTCCACGATCCGGATCTCCATCCCCTCCGGCGGTCGCCCCTCCGTGGTGGCCAGGTTCTCCGCCGTGTCGTCCGGCGCCCCCATGGTGATCATCGGCACCTCGGTCATGCCGTAGCCGTGGGTGAGCCGCACGCCCATCTCGCGTACGACGGCGTGGTACAGCTCCGGCGGCTTGGGCGCCCCGCCGCCCGCGAGCAAGCGCAGGGTCGGGACGACCGGGACGCCCGGCTGCTTGCGCTGCTCGGCCAGGAACATCGAGTAGAACGCCGTAGACCCGCCCGCCATCGTCACCCCGTGCCGGCGGTACCCCTCCAGCGCGTCCGGCAGCGTGAACTGCTCGAACATCACCGCCGGGAAGCCGTACAGCAGCTGCATCACCATGTAATCCGGGCCGCCTATGTGGGCGTACGGGAAGGCGATCGAGCCGACGTCGGACGCGGAGGGCCGTAGCGCGTGGGCGAGGCAGGAGCCGCCGGCGATCAGCGAACGGTCCGTGTGCAGCACGCCCTTGGGGGCGGACGTCGTCCCCGAGGTCCAGTAGATCCAGCGGACCGAGGTGCCCTCGGCGGGCGGCGGGGGCAGCGCGGACGGATCGCCGTCCGGCAGGCGGTCGTACGCCTCGAAGACCCCCTTCGCGCCCAGCCGCCGCGCCATCTCCGCGTGGTCGAAGCCGCGCCACTCGCCCGGTACGGCGAAGTACTCCGCCCTGGACTCCCGCAGCGCGAACCCGACCTCGCGGTCCCGGTAGAAGGGGATGACCGGCGTCTGTACGGCGCCCAGGCGGGCCAGCGCGGAGGACAGCACCGCCGTCTCGATACGGGTGGGCAGCTGCCAGGCGACGACCGTGCCGGGGCGCACGCCCATGCCGTACAGCCCGGCCGCCACCCGCTCGGCCCGGGCGCGCAGCTCGCCGAAGGTCAGGGAGCGGTCGTCCTGGAGGAGGACGGGGCGGTCGGGGGTGAGGTCGGCGCGGCGGGCGGCCAGGTCCCAGAGGGTGCGGGAGGTGCTGAGCTCGTGGGCGGTGTCGTTCACAGCGGCCCCCTGTGGCAGTTAGCTGACGGCTAGTCAGATCGTGGCAGAGCGTAGGGCTCGGCGCCTTGTCGGTCCAGAGGTGCGGGGCTAGCCTTCCCGGAGAGTCAGAGATCTGACGAGCCATCAGATCGGGTTGGGTGGGTGCATGGACCTCGCGGACACGCCCGAAGAGCGGGAGTTCCGGGCGCGGTTGAGGGAGTGGCTGGCGAAGGTGCTGCCCACGCTGCCCCGGAAGCCGTCCCCCGACGACTGGCCGGGCCGTCGCGCCTACGACCTCGGCTGGCAGCGGATGCTCTACGACGCCGGGTACGCGGGCCTGCACTGGCCCGTCGACGCCGGCGGCCAGGGCGCCACCCCCACCCAGCACCTGATCTTCCTGGAGGAGACGGAGAAGGCGGGCGCCCCCTATGTGGGGGCCAATTTCGTCGGACTGCTGCACGCGGGGCCGACGATCGCCGCCGAGGGGACCGCCGAACAGCGGGCGCGCTGGCTGCCGCCGATCCTCCGGGGCGAGGAGGTGTGGTGCCAGGGGTTCAGCGAACCGGACGCCGGCAGCGATCTCGCGGCGCTGCGCACGCGCGCGTGCAGGGACGGTGACCACTACGTGGTGAGCGGGTCCAAGATCTGGACCTCTCATGCCGAAGTCGCCGACTGGTGCGAGCTGTTGGTGCGGACGGACCCCGAGGCGCCGAAGCACCGGGGCATCACCTGGCTCGCCCTGCCCATGGACACCCCGGGCATTACCGTGCGGCCCTTGAAGACCCTCGCCGGCTCGGCCGAGTTCGCCGAGGTGTTCCTCGACGAGGTGCGGGTTCCGGTCTCGGGCCGGGTCGGGGACGAGAACGACGGCTGGCGCGTGACCATGGTGACGCTGTCCTTCGAGCGCGGCACGGCGTTCGTCGGCGAGGTCGTGGCGTGCAGGCGCGTGCTGGGCGAACTCGCCCGTACGGCACGGAAGAACGGCCGCTGGGACGATCCGGCGCTCCGGCGGAGGCTGGGCCGGCTGAACGCCGAGTTCCGCGCCCTGTGGCGGCTGACGCAGTGGAACGTCAGCGAGGCGGAACGCACGGGTGGCGTACCGGGCGTGGGGGGTTCGGTTTTCAAACTGAGGTACTCGCACGCGCGGCAGGAGCTGTACGACACCACAGCCGAGGTTCTGGGGCCGGACGCCCTCGATCTCGACCGGCCGTGGGTGCTCGACCGGCTGTCCTCGCTGTCTTACACCATCGCGGCCGGCACCTCGCAGATCCAGCGGAACATCGTGGCCGAGCGGATCCTCGGACTGCCGAAGGGGCGGTGAGAGCGAGCATGCGATTCCAACTCACCGATGATCAGCGGGCGTTGCGGGACGGTGTACGGCAGCTGCTGGCGCGGCGGTTCGACCGCGAGGCGCTGTGGGCGGCCGTTCGGGCGCCGGGGCTGGATCGGGCGCTGTGGCGGGAGCTGGGCGAGGCCGGGTTCTTCGCGCTGCGGCTGCCGGAGGAGGACGGCGGGGTCGGACTCGGCCTGCCGGAGGCGGTGTTGGCCTTCGAGGAGGCGGGACGCGCGCTGCTGCCGGGTCCCCTGGTGGCCACACACCTCGCCGCCGGGACCGTGCCGGGCGCGGCCACCGGGGAAGCGGTCGTGACCGCCGTGGACGGCGGGCTGGTGGAGTGGCTGGCGGAGGCGGACGTCGTGCGGGGGGACGCGTCGGGGGCCGTAGCGCTGCGGTCGGTGGATCCGCTGACGCCGCTGCATCGGGTGGCCGTCGGGAGCGCTGCGGAGGTGGCCGCCGGGGGCCCTGCGGAGGTGGCTGCCGGGGGCCCTGTGGAGCCGGCCGTCGTAAGCCCTGCGGAGGCGGCCGTCGTAAGCCCTTCGGAGGCGGCCGGGGTAACCCGTGCGGAGCCGGCCGCCGCATGCCCTCGGGAGTCGGTCGCCGTAGACCCTCCGGATCCGGTCGCCGTAGACCCTCCGGATCCGATCGCCGTGCTCCTCACCGCTGCCGAGCAGTTGGGCACCGCCACGCGCGCGTGCGAGCTGGCGGTGCAACACGCCCGGGCGCGTGAGCAGTTCGGGCAGCCGATCGGGGCCTTCCAGGCGGTGAAACACCTGTGCGCCGAGATGCTGGTGCGGGCGGAGGTGGCCCGCGCGGCGGTGTACGCGGCCGCCGTCACCGCCGACCCGGTCGACATCGCGGCGGCCCGGCTGCTCGCCGACGAGGCCGCCGTACGCGGCGCGCGGGACTGTCTCCAGGTGCACGGCGGCATGGGCTTCACCTGGGAGAGCGAGGTCCACCTGCATCTGAAACGGACATGGGTGCGAACACGACGTGGCAGCGAAGTTACGGAGAGTGAGGAAGTGCTCGCGGCCGATCTGCCGGCCTGAGGAGTCGTCGAGGGCGCTGGGCTGCGACATCACGCGGCCGGCCGGGACGGGTGTCACGGATCGTGGCATACCGGAATTACGGAGCGTTGATATCGGCTTGTGTCCTATGCGTGACTCGTCACGTCCCGGAGTCGGCCGCTTGCTCGGGTACCTTGTGTGGGATGCGAGTGGTTCCGAGCATGAGCCAGGCCGGTGTTGCCCCTGGGGCGGCTCCGGATCCGGCGGTGCGCGCCGCTGTTCGCAGGGTGGGAAGGCCTGTTGACCCCGCCTGTTCGACTCCCCGCGACGAGCGTCGCACAGTATGCCGCACGGGTACTCCTTCGCGCTGGAATATGCCCGAAGCGCTTGTTGGCGTGACTGTACGTCAACCATGCTGTCCCACAAGGGATTCACGTTCCGTGACCCCGACTTTGGCCATTGTTCTGGCCATGCAAAAAATGGCTACGATCGTGGCCCTCGTGGCCCCCGTGAGGCGCGAGGCTATGTGTCCACCGGTTCGGATGGTGTGAGCGGTGCAGGTGCTTCAAGTGCAGCTGGAGATCCGGCCCGACCCCGCGGAGGTGGGGCGAGCTCGGAAATGGGCCCGCTCGCGCCTCGCCGGGTCGGGCATAGAGGACGACGAGTCGCTCGCCGAGACGCTGATCCTGCTCGTCTCCGAACTCGTCACCAACGCCGTGGTGCACACCGGCTGTCCGGCCGTACTGCGGCTGTCCCTGCCGTCCGGAGCGGCGGAGTCGGCCACCGTCCGCCTCGAGGTGGCCGACCGCAGTGACCGCGCCCCGGTGCCCCGGTGCGTGGACGGCGAGCAGACCGGCGGCAGAGGCCTCGCTCTCGTCGACGGCCTCGCGGACCGGTGGGGGTGGAGCCCCGAGGGCGCGGGCAAGCGCATCTGGTGCGAACTGGACCGGTGCGCCCAGTCCCGGGAGGCCGCGGCGGCCTGCGGGGGCGGCGCTTCGGCGTACGAGGGGCTGGCCTTCGAGGCGGTGTGACCGGCGCACGGGTGCCGGCGCACAGGTGCGGCGGTCCGGTGACGGCTCGATAAGTCCCGGTGGTTCGGCGCACGGTCGCAGAAAGCGCTGTCCCCTCTGATCATCGGTAAATCCGTGCGCCGGGATGTGCTTCCGTGCGCGCCCATGACATAGAGGGCATAAGTAATAAATCCCCGTACGGGTGTTGACGCCGCGTGTCCGTTTGATCACGCTTATGGTCAGCGATTCGCCGCGAGGGGACGACGAGGGTTTCGGTGACGGAAGCCCTCGACGAGTGTGGGTCGTGATTCGGCGTCGGCTCCCTTTCGGGGCCAAGGGGGGCCGATGGGGGTCCCCCGCTCGAGCGAAGTCGAGAGCGGGGGAGGGTACGCCGGAGTCGGATGGCGGCGCGCGATGCCGTGCTCGGGGCGGGCAGGGGCGCGCCGCCAGTCGGCCTTCCTCAGAGCAGTGCGACCGGGGCCACCGGGGTCCCTGTCGCGCCGACGAACGGCTCGGGCATCGCCGACAGCAGGAACGTGTAGCGGCCCTGTTGTCCACAGGCTGTGGACAACTCTTCGAGATTCCAGTTCTGGCCCTGCAGCATCCCCATCTCCACGAGATCGAGCGCGTGCACAGGCAGCCACAAATCCTCTATCTCGGGCGGAAATATCTCAAAAGTGAGCGTGTCGTTCGCGACCGCGGCGACATCGCGCGCGTGGAACCACTCCGGGGTACGGATCGACAGCCCCGGCGACGGATAGCCGTACGCGTGCTTGTCGCCGGCGAGGTACACCTGGATCTGTCCGGTCCGTACGAGCACGATGTCACCGGCACGCACGCGCGTGCCCGCGAGTTCCTCGGCGGCCTCCAGATCCTCGGGGGTGACGGCGTGCGAGCCGTCGAGCCGGTCCTCGCCGCGCGCCCGGGCCACGTCGAGCAGCACCCCGCGCGAGACGACGTGCCGCGCCTTGTCGATGCCGCTGAACTCGGCGCCGCCGTGCGGGGTGATGGAGTCGGCCGGGCGGCCGTTGTAGAGCCTGCCCGAGTGGGAGACGTGGGTCAGCGCGTCCCAGTGGGTGGCCGCCTGAAGGCCCATGGTCACGGCGTCGTCGCTGCACGCCACCGTCCCCGGACCGAAGATCTCCTGGTTGATCTGCACCATGGCGTGCAGGGGGTTCACCCGCCCCGGCATCATCCCGGTCTGCACGCCGTCCTGCCGGAGCGGAAGCGCGAGGGGGACGCGCCGCCCGCTCCGGACGCACGCGGCGGCCTCACGCACGACCTCGTCGGTGATCAGGTTCAGCGTGCCGATCTCGTCGGCGGTGCCCCAACGGCCCCAGTTGTTCACGCGCTTGGCGATGTCTTGGAACGCGGGATGGAGCGCAGGCGATGACATCTGTCCTCCCCGGGGCTTGTGTGCGTCGGTGTGGCGGGCCCTAAAATCTAACGGACCGTCAGAAACCGCGGGAAGGGGCCGGGCGTGGGGAACTTCTTGGCAGGCAAGGTCGTCGCCGTGACGGGCGCCGGGCGGGGGATCGGGCGGGCGGTGGCGTTGGCCGCGGCGGCCGACGGGGCGCGGGTCGTCGTCAACGACTACGGCGTGGCGGTCGACGGTGCCTCGCCGACGAGCGAGGTCGCCGAGTCCGTGGTCAAGGAGATCGAGGCGGCGGGCGGGGAAGCGGTTGCCGTGGCCGACGACATCTCGACGATGGCGGGTGGACAGCGGGTCGTGGATGCGGCGGTGACGTCGTACGGCCGTATCGACGGGGTTGTGTGCGTGGCCGGGATCCTGCGGGAACGGATGCTGTTCAACATGGCCGAGGAGGAGTGGGATCCGGTCGTGGCGACCCATCTGAAGGGCACGTTCACCGTGTTCCGGGCGGCGTCGGCGGTGATGCGGAAGCAGCGGGCGGGGACCTTGATCGGGTTCACCAGCGGCAACCATCAGGGGTCCGTGTCGCAGGCCAACTACAGCGCGGCGAAGGGCGGGATCATCTCGCTGGTGAGGAGCGCTGCGCTGGGCTTGCACAAGTATGGGGTGAGCGCGAATGCCGTCGCCCCGGTCGCCCGTACGCGTATGTCGGCGAACGTCCCCATGGAGCTGACGGAGATCGGCGAACCCGAAGACGTGGCGGCACTGGTGGTCTACCTGCTCTCGGAGCGGGCGAAGGAGCAGGGTGTGACGGGCCAGGTCTACACGATCGCGGGCCCCAAGCTCGCGGTATGGGCCCAGCCGAGAGAACTGCGTGCCGCGTACACCGAGGGCTCTTGGACGCCGGAACGCATCGCGGATTTTCTGCCGGGGACGGTGGGGGTGGATCCGATGCCTTTGCTTGAGCGGGTGGCGGGGATGGAGAAGGCGGCGGCGCGGGGAGATCGGCCGAACGCCTGATGGCTCGGGGGGACGCGTTGTAGGGCGGCTGCGGGTTCGTTGTGGTTGCTCGCGCCCACGTGGCGGAGCCGCATATGTCACAGCCCCGCGCCCCTGGGGTCGCTGGACGCACCCCATGCTGAGAGGAGACCCGTGGACTTCGGATTCACCGTAGAGGACGAGACATTTCGAGCCGAGGCGCGAGAATGGCTCGCTGCCCATGCCGACGGCGCCCCGGACCGCCGTACCTGGGAACGCACCCTCGGCAAAGCCGGCTGGATAGGCCTCGGATGGCCCGAGCCCGGCTACGGCAACCGCACCGCCACCCTCACCCAGCAGGTCGCCTGGGCCGAGGAGTACGCCCGCTCGTCCGCACCTCCGCGCTCCGGGCACATCGGCGAGAACCTCCTCGCCCCAACCCTCCTCGCCCACGGCACCGACGACCAGAAGTCCCGCTTCCTCCCCCCGATCGCCGCCGGTGAGGAACTCTGGTGCCAGGGCTACAGCGAACCGGGCGCCGGCTCGGACCTGGCCGGCGTGCGCACCACGGCGGTGCGTGAGCCGCAGGGGGCGTATTACCGCGTCACGGGGCAGAAGATCTGGACCTCGCTCGCCCACGAGGCCGACTGGTGCTTCGTTCTCGCCCGTACCGAACCCGGCTCACGGCGTCACCATGGTCTGAGCTTCCTCCTCGTCCCCATGGACCAGCCGGGCCGTATCGAGGCCCGCCCCATCCGCCAGATGACCGGCACGAGCGACTTCAACGAGGTCTTCTTCGACGGGGCACGCGCGCGCGTGGAGGACGTCGTCGGAGGCGAGGGCGACGGCTGGCGCGTCGCGATGAGTCTTCTCGGCTTCGAACGCGGGGTCTCGACGCTCGCCCAGCAGATCGGGTTCGCACAGGAGTTGGGGCGGGTCGTGCGGACCGCTGTCGAGACGGGTGCGGTGCGCGATCCCGTCGTACGGGAGCGGCTCGTCCGTCAGTGGGCCGAGCTGCGGACGATGCGCTGGAACGCCCTGCGCACGCTGGGGAGTTCGGGTGAGCCGGGCGCGCCGAGCGTGGCCAAGCTGCTGTGGAGCGGGTGGCATCAGCGGCTCGGGGAGCTGGCGATGCAGGTGCGGGGCGCCCAGGCGGTCGTAGGACCGTCGCACTGGTCGCCTTCGGCGCCGTACGAACTCGACGCGTTTCAGCACATGTTCCTCTTCTCCCGGGCCGACACGATCTACGGCGGCTCCGACCAGATCCAGCGCACGATCATCGCCGAGCGCGTGCTCGGCCTGCCGAGAGAGCCGAAGGCCGACAGGGCCGACAAGGGCTGACAAGGGCTGACAGGGAGCTGCGTGATGCGAGGCGTCGTGTTCGACGGGAAGCGGGTCGAGGTCGTGGACGATCTCGTCGTACGGGATCCGGGTCCGGGTGAGGTCCAGGTGGCCGTGTCGGCGGCGGGGCTGTGTCACAGCGATCTGTCCGTGGTGGACGGGACCATACCTTTTCCCGTTCCTGTGGTGCTCGGCCACGAGGGGGCGGGGGTCGTGGCGGCGGTGGGGGACGGCGTCACCCATGTGAGCCCCGGCGACCATGTGGCCCTGTCCACGCTCGCCAACTGCGGTGCGTGCGCGGAGTGCGACCGGGGGCGGCCGACGATGTGCCGGCAGGCGATCGGGCGGCCGGGGCAGCCGTTCACTCGGGACGGGCGGCCGGTGTACCAGTTCGCGTCCAACTCGGCCTTCGCGGAACGGACCGTGGTGAAGGCGGTGCAGGCGGTCCGTATCCCGCACGACATTCCGATGCCGTCGGCGGCGCTCATCGGTTGCGGGGTGCTGACCGGGGTGGGTGCCGTGCTCAACCGGGCGAAGGTGGACCGCGGGGACAGCGTGCTGGTGATCGGGACGGGCGGGATCGGGCTGAACGTCATCCAGGGGGCGCGGATCGCGGGCGCGCTGCGGATCGTGGCGGTGGACGCGAATCCGGCCAAGGAGGCGGTGGCGCGACGGTTCGGTGCCACCCATTTCCTGACCTCGACGGACGGGGTGCGGGACATTCTGCCGACGGGGGTGGACCATGCGTTCGAATGCGTGGGCCGGGTGGAACTGGTCCGGGAGGCGGTCGATCTGCTGGACCGTCACGGCCAGGCGGTACTGCTCGGTGTTCCGTCGGCGTCGGCCGAGGCGTCCTTCCGTGTCTCCTCCATGTACCTGGACAAGGCGATCCTGGGCTGCCGGTACGGGTCGTCGCGCCCGCAGCGGGACATCGCGCTGTACGCCGAGCTGTACCGGGAAGGGCGGCTGCTGCTCGACGAGTTGGTGACCGAGACCTACCCGGTCGAGGACTTCGAGAAGGCGGTGGGGGACGCGGAGGCGGGGCGGGTGGCGCGCGGGGTGCTGACTTTCTGAGCGGGGTGCTGACTTTCTGAAGCGGTGCTCACGAGTTTTCCACAGGCGCTGGAAATCCTCTGGGGCGTTGTCAGTGCCGGCCTTTAGCGTCGTTGCATGAGTTACCGCGACGTCGCCTCCAAACAGGTCCTGATCTGGGCCTGCACCACCATCGGCGCCCGCATGCCCGTGGCCATGGCCCCGCTGGCCCTGGTCTTCCTGGTGCGCGAGCGGCCGGGCGGCTACTCGCTGGGCGCCATCCTCGCGGCGGCCTATGTCATCGGCGAGATCGTCGGCGCCCCCTTCCTCGGGATGCGTCTGCGCCCCGACCATGCCCGCGTTCACCTGGCCGTCGGCCTCGCGGTCGGAGCCGCCGCCTTCACGGGGCTTGGGGTGTTCCCCGACGCGCACTCAACAGTCCTCGCCGGGCTCGCGCTTGTCGCCGGTGCCGCCCCGGCCGCCGCCACCGGTGGCCTGCGCACGCTGCTCACCGTGCTCGTCCCGGAGCGTGCGGCGGCCCAGGCGCTGTCCGTCGAGTCGATACTGACGGCCGGGGTATGGGCCGTTTCCCCGGCCGCGGTCGCCGGCCTGGCCCTCGGCGTCGCACCGCCCGTCCCGCTGCTCCTCGCCGCCGCCCTGATGGCGTCGTCGGTCACGGGCCTGTGGCTTCTTCCGGCCGGCTGGGGCGCGGACGACACGGGCGGGGAGGACCGGACGGGTACGTCGATGCTCCGACTCCTGATCGGTGCCTGGCCGGTGTACGTCATGGGTGCGGCCAGTCTGGCCCTGCTCGGTCTGGCCGAACTCGTTCTGCCGGCCCTGCTCGAACAGCGCGGCGTCGGCGTCGGCTGGTCCGGACCGCTGCTGACGGGGATGGCGGTGGGCGGGGGGCTCGGTGCCTTCGTCCACGGTCTTCGTTCCTGGCCGGGGCGGCTGCGCACCCGCAGTGTGGTGCTGATGTGCGGGACGTCGGTCTGCGTGGCCCTCGCCGCGCTGATACCGGGCACGGCCGGGATCGCCGTCGCGCTGGTCGTGGGGGGCACGCTCCAGTCGTGCGCGATGCTCACCCGCAACCTGTCCCTGCGCGAGGCACTTCCGCCGGGCGCTCTGGCCGCGGGTTACTCGGTGATGTACGCGGCGGCGGGTGCGGGTTACGCGGCGACGGGGTCGCTCGCCGGTGCCCTCCTCAAGGTGGTGGCACCGTCCACGGCCATCCTGGCGGGGGTGGGCCTGACGCTGGTGCTGACGGGGGTCGGCTGGTGGGGCGAGGTGCGCCGGGCCGGCCGTTCAGCGCCGGGAGCCGACACCGCCGTAACTCTCGGTCCTGCCGCTTCCCGTCCTGCCGCCGCCCGTCCCGCCGCCGCCCGTCCCGCCGCCTCCGGTTCCGCCGCTTCCGATCCCGTCGCCCCCGGCCCGGAAGGTCCGGCGATAGGCGGTCGGAGTGACGCCGAGCGCCTGCTGTAGGTGCTGCCGCATCGACTGGGCCGTGCCGAAGCCCGCGTCCCTGGCCACCTGGTCGACGGACAGGTCGGTGGACTCCAGGAGGTGCCGGGCGCGTTCCACCCGCTGCTGGGTGAGCCACTGTCCGGGGCTGACGCCGACCTCCTCGCGGAAGCGGCGCGTGAAGGTCCGTACGGACATGGCTTCCTGCTCGGCCATGTCGCGCAGCTGGATCGGCTCGTGCAGACGGCCCAGCGCCCAGGCGCGGGCGGTGGTCGTGGACGCCAGCTGCGGGTCGGGCACGGGACGGTGGATGTACTGCGCCTGCCCGCCGTCGCGGTGCGGCGGTACGACCGTGCGGCGAGCCACCTCGTTGGCGACCGCCGTGCCGTGGTCGCGGCGCACCATGTGCAGGCACAGGTCGATTCCGGCCGCGACCCCGGCGGAGGTGAGCACTTCGCCGTCGTCGATGAACAGGACGTCCGCGTCGACCGCGATCTGCGGGAAGAGCCGCTGGAGGCGCTCGGCGTCCGACCAGTGGGTGGCGGCCGGGCGGCCGTCGAGGCGGCCGGCGGCGGCGAGGACGTAGACGCCGGTGCAGATGGAGGCGAGGCGGGTGCCGGGCCGGATGCGGGCGAGGGCGGCGGCCAGCTCGTCGGTGAGCACGCCCTGCTCGTAGACCGGGCCGAGTTCGTACGACGCCGGGACGACGACCGTGTCGGCGGTGGCCAGGGCCTCGGGGCCGTTGCCGACGTGGATGGCGAAGTCGGCGTCGGTCTCGACCGGGCCCGGCGGCCGGATCGAGCAGGTGACGACCTCGTACAGATGCCGTCCTTCGGCGTCCTTGGGCCGCCCGAAGATGCGGTGCGGGATGCCCAGTTCGAAGGGGAGCAGACCGTCGAGGGCGAGGACGACTACGCGGTGGGGACGGAAGCCGGTGGATGAGGTGTTGGGGGAGGTGGTGGAGGAGGTGGTGGAGCCTGTGGGGCCCTTGGCCGTATCCATGGCCCGATCCTAGCGAATGCTGTCCTTCGGGCCAGTGGAAGGGAGGAGTGATCTGAATGGAAGCTCTATGTCGTGACTCAGACGACCGAAGCCGCCACTGCCATAGAGGAAACCCCGCCCACGACGAAGCGCCGCATCCACCGCGCCTGGTTCGTCGCCGCCGTCACCTTCGTGACGATCATCGGCGCGGCCGCCTTCCGTTCCCTGCCGGGGCTGCTCATCGACCCGTTGAACCAGGACTTCGGCTGGTCGCGCGGCACGATCGGCGCCGCGGTCTCCATCAACCTCGCGCTCTACGGGCTGACCGCGCCCTTCGCGGCGGCCCTGATGGACCGGTTCGGGATCCGGCGGGTGGTCGCGGTCGCGCTGACCGTGATCGCGATCGGCTCCGGCCTGACGGTGTGGATGACGGCCGCGTGGCAACTGCTGCTGTGCTGGGGGCTGTTGGTCGGACTGGGCAGCGGTTCGATGGCGCTGGCCTTCGCCGCGACGGTCACCAACCGCTGGTTCACCGAGCGGCGCGGCCTGGTCACCGGCATCCTCACCGCCGCCTCGGCCTCCGGCCAGCTGATCTTCCTGCCCGTACTGTCCTGGATGGTCGAGACGCACGACTGGCGCCCGGCCGCCGTCACGGTCGCTCTCGCCGCCCTCGCGGTCGTCCCCTTCGTCTGGCTGCTGCTGCGCGACCACCCGGCCGACGTGGGTCTGAAGCCGTACGGCGCGAAGGAGTTCGTACCGAAACCGCCGCCCGCGCGCGGGGCCGCCCGCCGGGCGATCACGGTCCTGTTCTCGGCGGCCCGCACCGGCCCCTTCTGGCTGCTGGCCGGCACCTTCGCGATCTGCGGCGCCTCCACCAACGGCCTGATCCAGACCCACTTCGTGCCCGCCGCCCACGACCACCACATGCCCGTCACGACGGCGGCCTCGCTGCTCGCGGTCATCGGCGTGTTCGACGTGGTCGGCACGATCGCCTCCGGCTGGTTCACCGACCGCTACGAACCGCGCCGGCTGCTCGCGGTGTACTACGCGCTCCGCGGGATCTCCTTGCTGTTCCTGCCGATCCTGCTGGCGCCGAGCGTCCACCCGCCGATGCTCTTCTTCATCGTCTTCTACGGCCTGGACTGGGTCGCCACCGTCCCGCCCACCGTGGCGCTGTGCCGGGAGCAGTACGGCGAGGACAGCGCGATCGTCTTCGGCTGGGTGCTCGCCTCCCACCAGGTCGGCGCCGCGCTCGTGGCCTTCCTCGGGGGCGTCGTCCGGGACGTCTCCGGCTCGTACGACATGGTCTGGTACGCGTCCGGTGCGCTGTGCGCGGCGGCGGCGCTGATGGCGTTGGTGATCCGGCGGCGGGCGGAAGCTCCTGCCGCCGCAGTTTGATTCGTCATCAGCGGGAACTCAGCAGCCGTGATGGGGAGAAGACGGGCTTCTGATGCCACGATGACGCCCGAGGGAATGATCTTGGTTTGTGGTCACTACGATCGGGTCCAAGACACCAAGACAACCGTTCGGCCGGCCCGATGGTGAGTGCCGGTCGGGGTCGCCGATGCCAGGGTCCGCTCCCCGGGCTGCGGTGATCTTCCTACACAGGAGGACCTCCCGCATGTTCCGACGTATTGGGAACACTGTCGTCCGACATCCCGTCTGGACGATCGTGGCATGGTTAATCGCCGCGGTGGCGATCGTCGCCACCGCTCCGAGTCTCCCCTCAACCAGCGACGAAAGCAGTTTCCTCCCCAAGAGTTATGAATCCATCAAAGCCGCGGATGTCCAGCAGGAGGCGTTCCCCAGCGCCTTCACCCCGTCCGCGATCGCGCTGTACCAGCGCACAGACGGCGGCAAGCTGACCGCCGCCGACAAGCAGGATGTCGCCCGGATCACCACCGAACTGGGCCGGAAGAAGATCGACCAGGTGCAGAAGGTCGTCCCCGGCCAGCCGTCGAAGAACGGCGAATACGCCCTGACCCTGGTCCAGATGGACGACAAGTACGCCGGCCAGCCCAAACAGGCGGAGGCGGCCGAGGAGTTGCGCGAGCAGGCGAAGGAGCTGGCCAAGGGCAGCGATCTCGACGTCAAACTCGGCGGTTCCGCCGCGCAGGCCCTCGACCAACAGGATTCGTCCGAGCGCGGTGAAGCGCTCATCGGTATCGGCACCTTCGTGATCATTCTGGTGACGCTGCTGATCATCTTCAGGGCGCCGATCCTCGCCGTATTGCCCCTGATTCTGATCGGATTGGTGTCCGCGATCGCCAACGGGCTGATTGCGTACGCGACCAAGCTGTTCGATCTCCAGGCCAACAGCTCGATCTCGGCGATTCTGATCGTCGTACTGTTCGGCGTCGGCACGGACTATTTCCTGTTCCTGATGTTCCGTTACCGCGAACGTCTGCGTCTCGGTGACGAGCCCAAGCAGGCCATGATCAACGCGGTCGACCGGGTCGGCGAGGCCATCGCCTCGGCCGCCGGGGCGGTCATCATCGCCTTCCTCGCGCTGGTGCTGTCCACGCTGGGCTTCCTCAAGCAGATGGGCCCGGCGCTCGCCATCGCCGTCGGCGCGACCCTGGTCGCGGGCCTGACCCTGATCCCGGCCGCGGTCTCGCTGATCGGCCCGAAGGTCTTCTGGCCGTCGAAGTCCTGGCAACGCGAGCCGGAGAACGCCCGGTTCGCCGCCATGGGTCGCGGCGTGCAGCGCCGCCCCGCGCTGTTCGCCGTGGTGTCCGGCCTCGTCCTGGTCGTGCTGTCGCTGGGGACGTTCGGCTTCAACGCCACCTTCGACCTGGCGTCGGGCTCCATGCCCAAGACCAAGGAGTCCATGGTCGTCCAGGACGAGATGCAGAAGGCGTACTCGGCGGGCGCCGCCGCACCCACCGACGTCTACCTCTCCAGCACCGACGGCAAGCCGCTGGACAGGTCCGCCTTCGACGCGTACGCGCAGAAACTCGGCGCCGTGGACGGTGTCGCGAGCGCGAGCATGACCCAGGTCGACAAAGACGGCACCACCGCGGACTTCACCGTCACGCTCAAGTACGAGGCGTCGACGGACCAGGCGATCGACGCGGTGGAGCGGGTCCGGGACATCGCGCACGCCGACGCTCCTGACGGCACGGAAGCCCTGGTCGGGGGCATGTCCTCGATCTACAAGGACATCGACACGGCGGTCAACCACGACTACAAGACGGTCTTCCCCGTCGCCGCCGTCCTGATCATGGTCATCCTGGGGCTGCTGCTGCGCAGTGTGGTCGCCCCCTGGTATCTGATGGCCTCGGTGGGTCTCGGGTTCGGTGCCACGCTGGGTGCCACCGTGTGGATCTTCCAGGACGGGCAGGGGCATTCGGGCCTGATGTTCATGCTCCCGGTGATCATGTATCTCTTCGTGGTCGCCATCGGCACCGACTACAACATCCTCATGATCGCCCGGCTCCGCGAGGAGGCCCGCGAGGGCCGCGAACCGCGCGAGGCGGCCGGCATGGCGCTGCGACACGCCGGACCGACCGTGGCCGCGGCGGGCTTCATCCTGGCGGCGACCTTCGCCACGATGATGCTGGCGGGCAACGCGCTGCTCACGGAGATGGGTTTCGCGGTCTCCTTCGGCATCGCCATCGCCGCCTTCGTGATGGCGATGTTCTTCACGCCGAGTCTCACCGCGCTGATCGGCCATGCGGCGTGGTGGCCGGGGCACGGGGACCGGGCGGAGGAAGCGGCCATCGGCACAGGCGCCGGAACCAACGGTTCCGGGTCGGCCTCCGGGTCGGCCTCCGGCGAAGGCCGGGACACGGCCGCGCACGATCCGTCGGGGCGCCGCGGCTAGGGCCTGCCCGGCGGATCAGGACGCACAGCACTACTGGGCAGGCTGGGCACGGTCCGGACCGAAGGGGCCCAAGTCCAGCCGCAGGCGGACATAGTCCGCACCGGCTGGGCCTGGGCGCCGGTGGCCGTCCCGGGCCCAGCCGTGGACGGCTTTCACGGGGGGTGAGGACTTCCCTGTTACTGGCGGTTGGGGACGAGCGCGGGTTCGGGCGGGGACGGGACGTCGGCGCCCTCCGCGCCGATGCGGGGCAGTCGCCGGTCGAGGGCACGGGGCAGCCACCAGGTCGCGCGGCCCATCAGCGCCATGGCCGCCGGCACGAGCACCATGCGGACGATCGTCGCGTCGAGCACGATCGCGGTCGCCAGGCCCAGGCCCATCATCTTGACGAGCGGTGAGGGGTTGGCGACGAAGCTGAGGAAGACCACCGTCATGATCAGTGCGGCGGAGGTGATGACGCGGCCCGTGGCCGCCATGCCCCGTGCCACCGACTCGGTGGTGTCGCCCGTGGCGGCGTACTCCTCGCGGACGCGCGAGAGCAGGAACACCTCGTAGTCCATGGACAGGCCGAAGAGAACCGCGAAGAAGATCGTCGGCAGGGGTGAGGCGATCGGCAGGGTCTCGTCGAGGTTGAACAGCTCGCCCAGCCAGCCCCATTGGAAGACGGCCACCACGACGCCGTACGCGCCGCCGATGGACAGCAGGTTCACCACGGCGGCCTTCAGCGGTACCGCGATGGAACGGAACACCAGCATCAGCAGCAGGAACGACACCACGATGATCGCGGCGATGAAGACCGGAAGAGTGTCGGCGAGTTGCCGGGTGAGGTCGTCGGTCATGGCGGTCAGGCCCGACACGGCGACGTTGTCGGGGACGATGTCGCGGATGCGTTCGAGGGTGTGGGAGGTCGCGGCGTCCGCGGGGGCGGTGGTGGGGAGCGTGGGCAGTACGACGGTGTCCCCCGCCGTGGAGATCAGGGGCTCGCCGACCGACGCGATGCCGGGGTCGTCGGCAAGGCGGCGGGACAACTCGGGAATGCCCTCGGCGTCCACGCCGGAGCCGCGCAGGTCGGCGACGATCAGCAGCGGGGCGTTGAAGCCGGGACCGAAGCCCTCCGCCAGCAGGTCGTAGGCACGGCGGTGCGTGGTACTGGTCGCGTCGTTGCCCGCGTCGGGAAAGCCCGTCTCCATGCGCAACGCCGGGAGCGCCAGCACCAGCAGCGCCGCGGACGCGGCGAGCAGATACGGCCACGGCCGGCCGGAGACGCGGTGGGCGAACCGCCACCATGCCGTGTTCTCGGGGTGCTCGGGGTTCCCAGGGTTCCCAGGGTTCTCGGGGTTCCCAGGGTTCCCAGGGTTCTCGGGGTTGTCCGTGCTCTCGGGGTTCTCCGGGTTCCCAGGGTTGTCGAGGTGCTTCACCCGGCGCGTACGGGAGCCCCGGCGCCGCCCCTTGTGGATGCGGTCGCCCAGCAGGGACAGCAGTGCGGGCAGCAGCGTCAGGGCGGTCGCCACGGCGAGCAGCACGACCAGCGAGGTGCTCAGACCGATCGAGGTCAGAAAGCCCAGGCCGGTCAGTGCGAGCGCGGTCATCGCCACGACGACGGTGCCGCCGGCGAACAGGACGGCCGTGCCCGACGATCCCATGGCGTTCGACAGCGCGGTGGAGTTGTCCTGACCGGCGGCGCGGTTCTCGCGGTAGCGGGCCACGATGAACAGGGCGTAGTCGATGCCGACGCCCAGGCCGATCATCGCGCCGATCGTGGGAGCGGCGGTGGAGACGTCCATCGCATGGGCCAGCAGCGTGATGCCGCCCAGTCCGGCGGCGACGGCGACGAGGGCGAGCGCGATCGGGACCAGCGCGGCCACGATCGTGCCGAACGCGACCACCAGGATGACCAGGGCGGCCAGCAGGCCCGCGGCCTCCGAGCCCGATGTCGGGGTCTCGGCGTTGATGAAGACGGTGTCGCCGCCGAGTTCGGCGACGACACCGTCGCCGCGTACGGGTTCGATCGCGCTGTTCAGGGCATCGATCTGGTCGGGATGCACGTCCATCGTCGGTATGTCGAAGGTGACGTGGGCCAAGCCGATCCGCCCGTCGGGCGAGACCGTGCCGGTGGTGAAGGGATCGGTGACCTTGGCGACGTGCTCCACATCGGCGATCCGGGCGACCGCCGCCTCGATGGCGGGCCGGTGGCGGTCGATCCGTTCCCCTTCCGGCGCGGCGAACACCGTCGTGGCGCTGCCGCCGGATGCTTCGGGGAAGCGTTCTTCGAGGAGTTCCATCGCCTCCTCGCTCTGACTGCCGGGAGCGACGAGGTCGTCGACGAACGAGCCGCCCGCAAGGCCGGCCAGGGGCAGCACGAGTGCCAGGGCGGCCAGCCAGGCGGCGATGGTCACCCACGGTCGGCGGGCGCTCGCGTCGCCGATGCGGCGCGTGAGTCGGTTCATGGTGGTGGGCTCCTGTGGGACGGGTGCCGACCGGCGGCACGTGTCGGCCGGGCTCCTGCGGTCTGCTGCCGAGCGACGTCAACTGTCGGCCTGGATCCCGTGGTTGGCCGCCGGCCGGCCGCACCGGACCGGCGTTCGGCAGCAGTGGGAGCGGGCAGTCCCATCGTGGGCGCCGGCACCGGTGCCGTCTCCCGCCGCACGGCGGGTTCGGACCTCCCGCGCGCGACGGGGAGAACAGGGCGGTTGCCTCCTGCCGGCGGCGGAGGACCGGATCCGTCCACAGGCGGGTGACGGTGCCTGTGAGCCGGACTTACGATGACCTGCCCGGTGCGTCCCGAAGACCCGCGCCAGGCCCCGGACGCCTCTTGATGGAGCGACGATGAATCGCAGGGCGCCGCATGCCGAGACGCCGGGCCGCAGCGTGCCGGGCAGGTTCCGCGGCCCGTTCACGCGCTGGCCGCGGGCCGCGGACGCCGTCCTCGCGGCGGCGCTGTTCCTGTGGGTGGCGCTCCTCGAGGAGGCCGCGGGAGATTCGATGGCCGTCCGCCCGGCCACCGGCATCTTCCACCCCGCCCTGCTGCTCTCCATGGTGGCCGGTGCGACGCTCTACGTCCGCCGTACGCGGCCGGTCGCGGTCGCGTACGTGGTGCTGGCCATGTGGGCGCCGACGCTGGGCAGCAGCTATTCCACGCTGGGCGTCCTGGTGATCGTCGCGCTGTACAGCGTCGGGCGGCACGCCGACGACCAGCGGTGGGGCCCGCTCGCCGTCGTCGCGGCCGTCGCCGGCCTCGTCATCGACGGCCTTCTCCTCAACACTCCCTCGGGGGACCTCTTCGGCGCCCTCGTCATGTCCGGGGCCTGGTATCTCGGCCGGCGCCTGCGGCTTCGAGCCGAGCGAAAAGCCCGGCTCGTCGAGGACCGGGCCGCCGAGGCGCGGCGGATCGTGACCGAGGAGCGCACCCACATCGCCCGTGAACTGCACGATGTGGTCGCCCACCGGGTGAGCATGATGACGGTGCAGGCCGGTGCGGCCCGGATGGTGGCCGCCGAGGATCCGCAGGGCGCCCTGGAGGCGATGGCGGCGGTGGAGGAGGCGGGACGCCAGGCGCTGGACGAACTGCGGCACCTGCTGGGAGTGTTGCGGCCGGACTCCGAGCGCGACGGTCTGGGGCCCCAGCCGGGTCTGGCCGATCTGCCCCGGCTCGTGGCCGAGGTCCGCGAGGCGGGCCTTGACGTCTCGGTCACCAACGGCATCCGGGGCCCTGTCCCGGCCCGCGTCGATCTCTCGGCGTACCGCATCGTCCAGGAGGCCCTGACCAACGTGCTCAAACACAGCGGACCGCGCACCCACACCCACGTGCACCTGCGCGAAGAAAGCGACGGCCTCACCATCGAGGTGCTCGACGACGGCCACGGCGCCACCGTCCAGTCCATGCCGGCCGCACACAAGGGCCCGCCCGGCCACGGCATCGTCGGCATGCGGGAAAGAGCCCACCTGCTCGGCGGGAGCCTCGACGCCGAGCCTCGTCCCGGCGGCGGATTCCGCCTCACCGCCCGTCTGCCCGTCAAGGGGGAGCCCGCGTGAGCATCCGCGTCGTCGTGGCCGACGACCAGGCACTGGTACGGCGAGGCTTCACCATGATTCTCCGCGTCCACCACGACATCGAGGTCGTGGCCGAGGCGGGCACCGGCCTCCAGGCGGTCGAGGCGGCACGCCGACACCGCCCGGACGTGATCCTCATGGACATCCGCATGCCCGAGATGGACGGCCTCGAGGCGACCTCCCGGATACTGGAGGAGGCCGACTGGGGTCCTCGGGTACTGATCCTGACCACGTTCGACCCGGACGAGTACGTCTACGAGGCGCTGCGCTCCGGCGCCAGTGCCTTCGTGCTGAAGGACATTCCCCCCGAACAACTGGCCACCGCCGTACGCACCGTGGCCGAGGGTGGGACGCTGCTGGCCCCCTCGATCACCCGGCGCTTCATCGACCGGTTCACGCGGCGTCGCATCGTCAACACCGCCGCCGCTGCCCGCCTGGAACGGCTCACCGGCCGCGAACGCGAGATCATGACCGCGGTCGCCCGCGGCGCGAGCAACGCGGAGATCGCCGAACAGCTCGTCATCGGTGCCGCCACCGTCAAATCACACGTGTCGAGCATCCTCACCAAACTCGGGCTGCGCGACCGCATCCAGATCGTGATCTGCGCATACGAGAGCGGCCTCGTCGAAGCGGGCGACCACGACGTCGGCCACTGAGCCACGGCCTTGTTCTGGTGGCTGGTCGTAGGCGCTCAGCAGGTGCCGACGCTCTGGCTGTCAGAGGAACCGCCCCTTGTGGAACAGCAGTGGCGGCTCGTCCGTGTCGGGCGCTCCCAGGGCGTTCACCCGGCCTACGACGATGAGGTGGTCGCCGCCTGTGTGCACCGCGTGGATCGTGCAGTCGATCCATGCGAGCGTGCCCGTCAGGCGCGGGGCGCCGGACGCGGGGGCGGGGTCGTAGTGCACGCCTGCGAACTTGTCCGCGCCGCTTACCGCGAAGGCGCGGCACAGTGCCCCCTGGCTCGCGCTGAGGACATTGACGCAGAAGACACCCGCGCGGGCGATGCGCGGCCACGTCGCTGATGTACGGCCCACCATGAAGGCGACCAGGGGTGGGTCGAGGGAGAGGGACGCGAAGGACTGGCAGGCGAAGCCGGCGGGGGAGGTCTCGCCCTCGGCGGGCGGTGCCGTGACAACGGTGACGCCGGTCGCGAAGTTCCCCAGTACGCGCCGGAAGTCGTCCTGGTTCACCGGCGCTCGTTCGTCCTCGCGGACGCATCGCAGCTCCGGGCGCGGCAACGCCTCGACAGGTCGTGCCTGGAGGTAACGGACGGCGGCTGCCGCCATCCCTGCTTGTCCCATCACGCCATCCATTGAAACTGACGCTCCGTCAGATTGGAAGAGGTGGGAGGGTGATGGCTGCTGCCTGATCCTCAACGGCCCCTGAACTCGGGCGCTCGCCGCTCCACGAAGCCGGCCACCCCCTCCTGTGCGTCCGCGGTCGTCATGTTGATCTCCTGCGCGGCGGCCTCGGCGGCGAAGGCGGTCGTGCGGTCGGTGTCGAGGGAGGCGTTGACCAGCTGCTTGGTGAGGGCGAGGGTGCGGGTGGGGCCCGTGGCGAGGCGTTCGGCCCACGCGCGGGCCGTCTTGTCCAACTCCCCGTCCGGTACGACGCGATTGACCAGGCCCAGACGCTCGGCTTCCTTCGCGGCGAGCGTGTCGCCGAAGAACATCAGCTCCTTCGCCCGCTGCGGGCCGATCAGACGGGGCAGGAGATACGCGCCGCCGCCGTCCGGGACGAGCCCGCGTCGTACGAACACCTCGATGAACCGGGCGGATTCCGCGGCGAGGACGAGGTCGCAGGCGAACGCGAGATGGGCGCCGATGCCCGCCGCCGTCCCGTTCACGGCGGCGAGCACCGGCTTCTCGCAGTCGAGGACGGCGGCGATCAGCCGCTGGGCGCCGGAACGGATCGTGCGGGCGACATCGCCGGCGATCCGCTCCCCGGCCACGGACGTGCCGCGGAGGTCCGCGCCGGCGCAGAACCCACGGCCCGTGCCGGTGATCACGACCGCCCGTACGTCCGGGTCGGCGGAGGCCTCCGACAGCAGCCGGATGATGCGTTCCCGCTGGTCAGGAGTGATGGCGTTGAGGGTCTCGGGCCGGTTGAGGGTGATGTGCGAGACGTGATTGTCAGTGGCGTGCTGTACCAATGACTCAATGGAATTTTCCGTCGTGTCGGGACATTCCGGCTGCTCTTGGTTTGCGTAAGTACGGGGGGAATCAGGCATGTTCAACTCAGACATGTTCGACCCAGACATGTTCATCTCAGCGGCACACCGCCAGCGCGTCCAGCGCCACGGCTCCCTGCCCCCTGGGCAGCACCATCAGCGGATTGATGTCGAGTTCCGCGAGGTCGTCCCCGAGCTCCAGCGCCATGCGCTGCACCCGCAGCACGACCTCGACGAGCGCGTCCAGATCCGCCGGGGGGCGCCCCCGGACCCCCTCCAGCAGGGCCCGCCCGCGCAGTTCGGCGCACATGTCCCGCGCCTGCTCCTCGCCGAAGGGCGGCACGCGTACGGCCACGTCCCGCAGCACCTCGACGAGCACCCCGCCGAGCCCGACCGTCACGGTCGGCCCGAACAGCTCGTCGTGGGCGATGCCGACGACCATCTCCACGCCCCGCTCGACCATCTGGCACACCAGTACGCCATCCAGCGAGACACCCTCGTAGCGGGCGATGTCGGTCAACTCCCGGTAGGCGTCCCGGACCTGGCTGGCCGAGGTCAGCCCGATCTTCACCAGGCCGAGCTCGGTCTTGTGGGCGATCTGCGCGCCGGACGCCTTCATCACCACCGGGTAGCCCACCAGCCCCGCCGCCCGCACGGCCGCCGCCGCGCTGGTCACCAACTGCTCGCGCGGTACGCGGATGCCGTACGCGCGCAGCAGCTGCTTCGCCGCGTGCTCGCTCAGCTGTTGTCCTGGCCGCATCAGCTCCTGCGCCTTGCGGAAGGAGGGCGAGGGGGTGCGGGGGGCCGAGTCGAAGGGGGAGCGGTAGCCGGTCACGAACCGCTGGTGGTCGAGGTGGGCGCGGACGGCGGTGAGGCAGTTCGTGACCGTGCGGAAGGTGGCCACGCGCGAGGAGCCCAGCAGCACCTCGCGGTACGCCGGCTCGGTGCCGACCGGCGACCCCCACACCACGCACACCAGCTTGTCCGTCCGCTCGGCCGCGTCCACCAGGTCCTGGACGAGGCGGTCACTGAGCGGCGGGAACGGACCGGTGACCGGGCAGATCAGCACGCCGACCTCCGGGTCGTCGAGGATCGCGTCGATGATCTTCCGCCCGCGCCAGTCGCCGACCGGGTGCCCGCCGTTGTCGACCGGGTTGGCCACGCTGAGGTACTCGGGTATCCACTGGTGCAGTTCGGCCTGCTTGGCGTCCGACAGGACGGGCAGCCGCAGCCCCGCCTCGGTGGCCAGATCGGCGACGTGCGCGCCCGTGCCGCCCGAGATCGAATAGACGACGACTCCGTCGGCGCGGGGCGGCCGAGCGCGGGCCAGCAGGGCGGCGGTGTCCTGGAGTTCGTCGAGACCGTCGACGCGGATCACCCCGTACTGCCGCATCGCCGCGTCCACCACCGTGTCCGCACCGGTCAGCTTGCCGGTGTGCGAGGCGGCCGTGCGGGCGCCGGTCTCGGTGCGTCCCACCTTTACGGCGACGATCGGCACGCCGCGCCGGGCGGCCCGGTCGGCGGCGAGCAGAAAGGAGCGGCCGTCCTTCAACCCCTCGACGTAGCAGGCGATGACACCGACCTCGGGCTGCTCGGCGAAGTAGGAGAGGAAGTCGGCGGTCTCCAGGTCGGCCTCGTTGCCCGTGGGCGCCCAGTGGGAGAGACGGATGCCGAGTTCCTGGAGGGCGAAGACGGGCCGGCCCTGGTGTCCGGACTGGGTGATGAGGGCTATCGCCGGGCCGTCCAGGTCCTCCCGGAACCGTTCGAAGGCGTTGAGGTTGGTGTTCGGCCCGAGCATCCGTATCCCGGACCTCGCGACGGCGGCGGCGAGCCGGTCCTGGGCGGCTGCGCCCTCCTCGCCGGTCTCCGCGAAACCGGAGGCGAAGACGACCGCGAACTTCACCTTGGTCTCGGCCAGTTCCTCGATCACGGGAAGGGGGTCGGCGACCAGCAGCACGGCGAGATCGACCTGCTCGGGCAGGTCGGCGACGGAAGGGGAGCAGGGGATGCCGAAGACGGACGGGCGGCTCGGGTGCACCGGGTGCAGCCGCGCCCCGACGCGCTCGGCCCAGGTGATCAGCTGCCGGGTGACACCGGTGTTCGGCCGGCCCTCGGTGTCCGAGGCGCCGATCACGGCGACGGACTCGGGACGGAAGAGGCGGTCCAGATCGGGGACGTCCGTATACAACGGCCGGCCGCTGACATCGAGATCGTCGACCTCGGCCGGGCGGCCGTGGACGGCGGGCCCGGGCTGCTCGCCGCAGGCGATGACCCGGGCCCGGCGGGAGTCGGTGGTGAGGGTGCCGTGGGTTGATCCAAGCATCGGTCCGCCCGCTCCTGTGTGACAGCGATTAACTGACGCACTGTCAGATTACTGAACTGACGCTGTGTCAGGAACGGCTGTGCAGGCAAAGTTGGGTACCGACGGCTGCGGTCATGTCATCGACAACGGGAACGCCTTCCGGTCGCCGTTCCCGGCGATCGCCTTCACGATCTTCTGTGCGTCGATGGCCAGTTCGCGGAACATTCCGCTGATGGGGTTGCCTGATCCACCATCCGTAAGTTCCGTGAGGTCGTCCGCCGCGGCTCCCAACAGGGTCAGGACACCAGAACGGATCTCACCCACCACATGCAGCAGCGGAATCATCGGGTGGTGGTACGCCACCGTCCCCCGCCCGTCGGTGGTCAGATACTCCATGAGGGCCTGCCATGCGCCGCTGCGGAACCAGACTCCCTGCCGCTGGCGGATCGCCTCTGCGTGTCCCCAGGATTCGATCTCGGACCACTCCGCCCCATGGCGGAGGCGGTGCAGCATCCCGTTCAGGGCCTGCCGCAGGTCCAGGTTGGTCATCGAGAAGTGCCGGGGACCGTGGTACTGAGCGATGATTTCCCGTGCTGCCTTCCACTGTGTCGCGCTGACGTCCGGCGGCACGAGCGTGCCGGTTTGGTGGTGCCAGGTAGTGACCTGCAGGGGGCTCCGGACCGCTTGACGAAGCGGCCGTTCTCAGGGAGAACGGCGATGCGGAACATGTCGAAGATCTCGGCCTTCTCGGCTGCATCCAGCTTCGCCAGCCGCTCCCGGGAGGAGCGGGCGAGCGAGACGATGGCGTTCGCCCTGGCTTGTGTCTGCTCATACTCGGACAGCCAGTGCTGCACCTCTTCGAGCTGCTTCCTCCAGCCCTCGACTTCCTCCCGCAGCCTCTTGACCGCGGCCGCGGCCACGGCAGGCTCCATGCCCGCCTTGATGTACTCGGGTACGGCGTCCTCGATCAGCTTCTCTTGCTTCTCGATGCTCGTGGCCAGGCTCTCCTGGCGCTCCAGGTACTTGTGCCGGTCGCCCGGGAGGGAAACGACCCAGCGGTCTGCGAGAGCCCTCAGGCGGGCCTCGTCCGCAAGGAGCTCGGTCACCTTGGACCAGACAGCGTTCTCGGTCTCGGTCGCATCCAGGTTCGTGCAACCGCAGCCCGACTTGGTGGAGCTGTTGCCCTGACAGCGGTAGGCGCGCTGCCCCGTCCGCCCTCCTCCGACGTAGACCCGTCCGCAGTCGCTGGCGATGTGGCCGCTGAGGGAGTAGACCCGGGTGGGCTTACGGGGCTTGTTGATGGACCGCTTCTTGAGGGCAGCCTTCAGCTCCTCGGTCCGGTCGGGAGTGAGGATCTGCGGTACGGCGATGCGTACGGGCTCGCCGTAGACCGGCGTGCCGTCCTCGTAGAGCCTGGTGGCCTTCTTGCGGTCGCCGCGGTTGGTCTTGCGGTATGTGGTGTAGCCGTCGAAGGTCTCCGAGTGCATGCGCTGGTAGAGGTTGGTGGCCGTCCATGGCTTGCCGCTGCGTGTGTACATCGCCAGCCGGTTCAGCTCGTCTGCAACCTTCTCGAAGCTCTTCTTGTCGTCGACCAGCAAGGCCACGGCCTTGAGGATGACGCGGGCCTCGTCCTCGCAGACGACGAGGAAGGAGCCCTTCTGGCCCTTGCCTTCGATCCGGTAGCCGTACGGCGCCGGGCCAGCGGGCCATCCGCCGTACTCGATCTTCTTGTTCCGGCCGTCCAGCGTCCGCTGGCGGATGCGGTTCCACTCCATCTCGGCGAAGAACATGTACTGCTGGAACATCGTCCAGCCCAGCTCGGTGCTGGTGTCGATGCGCTCCTGGATGGAGATGGAGTGGACGCCGATGTCCTGCATGCGCCAGGCCCAGTTGAAGGCAGCGCGGGCCGTACGGCCTACGCGGTCCACCTTCGGGACCACGATGCGGTTCGCCTTGCCCTCCCGGGCCCGCTCCTCCAGGCGGAGCATGTCTGGGCGGCGGTCCAGAGCGCCGCTGACACCCTCGTCGGAGAAGGTCTCCAGGATGGTACGCCTGGCGTCTTCGGCCTCCCAGGCGCGCAGTTCATCGTCCTGGACGTCGAGCCCGTAGCCCTTTAGCTGCTCCTCTGTAGAGGCCCGCTTGTAGGCCAGTGCGATGATCTCCGTCTCCGTCGTGGCAGGTTTGGGGCGGCGCATAAGCTTGGTCATGTCAGTCCCTCCGTGACTGGCCAGGCCCCGGGGTATGTGGCGTACCGCCGGGGTCACCCATGTGGCGCAGATCTTATGGGGTGCCACTGTCAGTGCGTGGGCCGAACAGGATCTCCAGCAGCCGCTGCCCCGGGCCATCGTCGGGTCGCCACGTTCCAGGTCATCTTGAGCCGGCCGCCTCGGCCGGTCCTTCCCGTTCTGCACGGGTCCTTCCTGCGAGCCCTCTTGCTCCTCGGCCCGCAGGCGGTGCTGCCAGCGGACGCTCTGCTCCGCGACCGCGGCGCCAACCAACCGGTCTCGTGCTGCTCTCGCTGGCTTCCTTTGAGCCGTTCTGCGACAGCGTGCAAGCGCGGTTGCGGCGCCAGCTCACCGCTGATTACCCCGTACTGGCCGACACCGACACCTACGGGCCCAGCGCGATCGAGGACCTGCTCGCCGAAGGCCATGTCCTGCCTGCACTCGACGCCCTCGATGACCGCTCCGAGCCCGGCCGCGCGGCAGTGGTCACGGTTCTCAACGACACCCTCGACCCGCACACCCCCATGGTGCTCACTTGCCGCACCGCCCTCTCATCACCGCTGTGGCCGAGGCAGGCGTCCTGATCGGCGCGGCCGTCATAACCCCCGCGCCCGTACGCCCCGACGACGCCCTGGTCCTGCTACGCCTGGCCACTGCGCCCGGCCCGCGTCAAGAACCGTGGAACGCGTTGGCCGAACGTCTGACGCAAGAGCCTCAGGGCGCGGTTGCCCAAGCCCTGGCCAGTCCCCTGACAGTAGCGCTGGCCCACGCTGTCTACGCCGACGCTCACGGTGACCCGGGTGAGCTTGCCGACACCCGCCGCTTCCCGACCACTGAAGCCAGCGAACACCATTTGCTGGACGCTCTCGTCCCCATCGCTCTGTGCAAGCGTCTATAGGCAGAACCCAGCCGATCGGCGCCGATACGCTCCGGAGCTTCAAGGCTGAGGCACTTTCCCAGATCGCACCCCAGTACGACGAGATCTCCTTGCTCCGAAGGGAGTTGGCTGCCGCTGCGGATGCCGAGATCTACACGCTCCCGTCTCAACCGACCAATGTCAGAGGGGCGTTGGAGTCTTGACAGGTGCTGTGAACGTCATTCACGCTTGACCGGCAATCGTGAACAGCGTTCACAGGGAGGTGTCTTGCCGGACACATCCGAGTCGGGCGACCAGCTCGTCGGACTGTTCGAAGTGGCCGAGATGGCTGGAGTCAGCCGGACAGTCATTGCGAATTGGCGCACGCGCGACAAGCGTTTCCCGGCCCCCATCGCGGATCTACGCAGCGGCCCAGTCTTCCGGGCGAGCCAGATCCGTCGCTACCTCAAGCGGAGGAAGAAGCATATGGCCCATGTCATCTCGACCATCAACTTGAAGGGTGGTGTCGGAAAGACCACCACCACGGCCGCGCTCGCGGAGTTTCTCTCCGCAGAGTTCAACAAGAGAGTCCTAGTCATCGACCTCGACCCGCAGACCAACCTGACGACGGTCCTTATCGGAGAACAGAAGTGGGAGAACCTCAATGACAGTGGGTACACACTGGCAACCCTGTTCCGGGATGCCCTCCGCCCCGAAGGTGAGTCTCCGCAATTTGACCTAGGGAAGACCCTCCAGCGAAATGTCTCGTCGGTCGACTCGGTCCGACGGGTCGACCTCCTCCCCTCCTCGCTTGACCTGATCGATGTCCAGGACCGATTGGCGTCCATGCCTTCGGGACGCTTCTACTCCAACAACCCGACCGATCTTCTACGCAAGGCGGTACGGAAGATCCTCGACGATTATGACTATGTGCTGGTGGACTGCCCGCCCAACCTCGGAATCGTCACCTTGAATGGTCTGCGAATCTCCGATGGCTACATCATCCCAACGATTCCGGATGTTCTCTCAACCTACGGAATTCCTCAGATCCAACAGCGTGTGCGAGCCTATGCGGAGGGCATTGGGGAGACGATCACCGAAATCGGAATCGTCGTGACGAAATACAAGGCAAACTCTCCCGTACACCGGAACACCGTCCTAAGGCTTGAAGATGACGAAGAACTTCCAGTTGTGCTGCCAACCTATATCCCGGAGAGAGACAAAATCGCTGGTTCGGCTGACTTCGTCGACCGCAGCACCCTCCGACAGAAATACGGGTATCAAGGCGAGTACGATGCATTCCGTTCGATGACGAAGCAATTCATCGAGCTGGTTGAGGAGAACGCATGACCGAGCGGAGCAATAGCCAGTCCGATACCGTGGGCGATGACCTCTCCACCGAAGGCGCTCTGAACCAGAGCGGCAGTAGCACCTTGCACGCGGAAGTGCAGCAGGCCGGCGAAGCCCTGCTGAAACTCGGAGCATCCGACCCGGAGCTTGCAGGAACGCTCGCGCGCGTCCTCGGCGTAGTCGCATCTGAAGCCGCACGCACGTCACGCTTCTCCAAGGCGCTCAACAAAGCACTGGCCAGTCCTGAGCCGCCCACGGCGTCACGCTCGACTGAACGTCCGAGGCGTCCGAGCAGACGAGCCCCCGGCGTAATCGAGCCATTTGCAATCTTCGCTGAGTCTGGCGAGGCGGGCCTACGCTCGCGGCTCAAGGAGCTTAACCTCGAACAGTTGCGTGACGTCATCGCCGAGCACGGAATGGACCACGATCGGTTGGCCATGAAGTGGAAGGACCCGCAGCGGGTCATCGACCGCGTCGTTGAGCGAGTCGAATCCAGGGTCATGAAGGGTTCGGCTTTCCGGGGACGACCAAGTCAATCTACGACGCAGCCAGGTGAAGACAATCCGAAGGCAGACGATCCGTCAGAATAACGTGAGACACGGAAGCTCCATGTCGTTCAGCACGTGAACCTCTCGACACCCAGCGAGGCATGAGACATCCTCGTACGGACATGTCTCATGCCGAGCTATCGCGCGTGTTTCCAGAAGGTCACTACTCCGCCGCGGATCAGGAGCGGTTGTGCTATGCCTGTCGGCAGCCGCGTGGCCGGGAAGTCGGTCAACTCCAGCCACCGAGCCACCGACACGGCACGCTATGTCTCCGCCAGGACCGCAGAATCACGAGCACCCGAATGATGACCGGCAAGGACGCATGCTGGTAACCCGCATTCGACCCAAGCCGCAGCAACTGGGATCTGTTCGGGTCCAGTCCAGCAGCCTCGCACACATCCCGGAGGATGGTCTCCACGCCTTGTGCCATGAACTCCGTACTCCCGTCGTCCTGGCCCTGCCGTCGCCCGCGATCATGCCATCGGCCCACCGTCGTGTGTGCCGCCCCGTGCATGAAGCCGCTCCAGTATTCGGAGGTTTCGTACGGCCCAGTGACGGTGTCTACGTCAGACGGGGGAGTCGGGAGACCTGTCGTCCGCCGTCCCTGGCGATGACCTTCGCGATCTTCTCCGCGTCGATCGCCAGTTCGCGGAGCATGCCGCTGATGGGGTTGGCGTAGCCGGTAAAAAAGAGGCCGCGGGCGTTGTCCGGGGTGCGGGCGCCGTGCACGACCGGCTTGCCATGGGGGTCGAGCACGTCGAGGTGGCCGACGAGGCCCTCCAGGGCGCGCCGGTAGCCGGTGGCCGCGATCATGGCGTCCGGCTCGACGCGGGTGCCGTCGGCGAGGACGACCTTGCCGTCCTCGAAGGCCTCCACGGCGGCCACGATCTCGACCCGCCCCTTGCGGACGGCGTCGATCAGGCCGACGTCCTGCACCGGGATGGAGCCCTCGGTCACCCGGCTGTACAGGCCGGTGTCGGGGCGGGGCAGGCCGTGGGCCGACAGGTCGGGCACGCTCAACTTGGCCACGGGCCTGGCGAGCCGGTCGACGAGGCCGACCGGCAGCCGCCGTACGAGCACGGCCGTGTACTGGGCGGCCCAGCCCGCCGTCGTGCGGCGCACGATGTGCGGAGCGGTGCGGACGGACAGCCGTACGCGCGAGGCGCCGCCCTCCACCAGGTCGACGGCGATCTCGGCGCCGGTGTTGCCGATGCCGACGACGAGGACGTCACGGTCGGTGAAGGGCTTCGCGTTGCGGTAGTCGGCGGCGTGCAGGAGTTCGCCGGTGTAGGTGTCGCGGCCGGGCCAGTCCGGGATGCGCGGGGTGTGGTTGTAGCCGGTGGCGACGACCACCGCGGCGCCGGTCAGCTCGCGGCCGCCGGTGGCGTGCAGCAGCCAGCCGGTGCCGTCGGGCGAGCGGTCGATGCGGGAGACCTCGACGCCGGTGACGATCTCCAGTTCGTGGTGCTCGGCGTACTTCTCCAGATAGCGCACCATGTTGTCCCGGGAGACCCAGCGCCCGAACCGGCGGGGCATCGGCAGCCCGGGCAGGCCCGACAGGCGGCGGGTGGTGTGCAGGTGGAGCCGGTCGTAGTGGCGCCGCCAGGACGCCCCGACGCGGTCGGACTTCTCCAGGACGACGGCGCGGAGACCCCGGGCGCGCAGCGCGTACGCGGCGGCGAGCCCGCCCGGTCCGCCGCCGATGACGTACACGGGGCGGTCTGTGTGGTTCGTCGGCTCCGCGGGGTTCGCGGGCGCTGGGGAGTCGGCCATGTGCGGGAGCGTAATCACGAGCGGGGTTGATGGGTCTCGGTCAAGACCGGAATTGGTTGCGGATTGATCACGGCTGTAGGAGGAGTGGGTGGGGCTCGTGGCGTAGGGCGCGTGGTTGTGGTGGCGGCGTGGGTACGGGGGCATGCCACGGCGCCGGGCCCGACCGGTGCGAAGGGCTCGGCGCCGTGGGGCGGTGACCGGGTATGACGGGAAACCGGTACCGCGTTCTGGGGGAGTGGCCTGTCGGCGGCTACTTCCTCTTCTGGCCCGACACCTTGGCGACCCAGGTGAAGAAGTCGGCCGGGTCGGTGTTCGCGCCGTGGCCCTCGTCCCAGTAGTAGAAGTGGTTGACGTCGTCGCCCAGACCGGCCGCGGCGGCGGCGATGTTGGCGGAGACCGTGTGCGAGGTGTCGGTGTCCTTGGTGCCGAGGCGGATCCACCAGTGCTTCGAGCGGCCGGGGTTCCGCTGCCCGAGGTGGTACATCGGGTTCATCAGCCGCAGCTTCTCGGGGATGTCGGCGGCGAGGCGCTTGCCGGTGGCGCCGGTGGTGTCGTTCTTGAGGCTGTATGCCGTGAAGTGGCGTGACTCGGTGGTGCCCGTGCCGAACAGGTTGTTCTCGCCGGTGGAGAGGTCGAAGGCGTCGAAGGCCGGCGTGGTCTTCTTGCGGGCGCCCACGTGGGTGAGGAAGCCGGCCCAGGTGAAGGTGGCCTTGCCGTTCTTCCAGGTGATGAACGTGTTGTCGGCGAGGTAGGAGGCGCGGTCGGAGTCGGACAACTGGCTGAGGTACCGGGTGGCCGACGGCTCCAGGTACTGCTCGACCAGGTACTCGTCGTAGTTGCGGGCGGTCAGCGGACCGAAGCCGCTCAGGCCCTTGAGCTTGAGGGAGGCCTGGTACTCGGCGAACTGCGCCTGCAGCGCCTTGGACACCGTCTGATCGACGACCTTGCCGGTGGACTGGGTGACGTTGGAGCCCCAGTTCCACTCGTAGGCGCCGTCGGCGTGCTCCAGGTCGGTGATCGGGCACCAGGCGCCGGTCGCGAAGATCGCGTCGGACGCGGCGGCCGCGCCGAGCTCCGCGAGGTACTTGTCGTAGATCCCGCTGTCGCCGGACGCGCCGAGCAGTGAGGACAGGGCGCCGCCCGCGCTGGTGCCGGTGGAGACGATCCGGTCGGTGTTGCCGGGGATACGGCCCTTGTTGAACCGCACGTACCGCACCGCGGCCTTCAGGTCCACGATGGCGGCCGGGGCGGTGCCGTAGTACTCGCCGTCGGCGTTCTTCAGCGTACGGCCGCGGGCCCCGGGCTCCACGACCACGTACCCGGCGGCCAGGCCGAGCTCCGCCATGCCGGGCATCTTGGACGTGTCGACGCCGCCGCCCGTGGACCCGCCGGTGGACCCGCCCGTGGACCCGCCGGTAGAACCAGCGGGCGGCATACCGGCGATGCCGCCACCGCCCACCCCGTCGGCGTCCGAGACGCTGGACGGCATGTAACCGCCGACCGAGTTGGCGAGGATGATGGGCGCGTCGGAGGCGTCGACCGCCTTGCCGTCGATCTCGACCGGCACGCTGACGTTCAGGCTCTGGTAGGTCTCGTCGACCGGGTCGGCGACGTAGGTGAGGGCCTTCCAGAAGTGGTAGGTCACCTCGCGGTCGGTGCCGGAGGCGTCGGTGATGGTCGTCGTCAGCTTCGTGTAGCCGTCGGGGTCGAAGGCCAGCGCGTCCGAGGACGAGGCGGACGAGGAGGCGGCGGACGAGCCGCTCGTTCCGCTGGAGGCCTGTGCGCTGAACGCGATGCCGCCGACCGCAGCGGCACCGGCGGTTGCCCCGATGCCTATGACGACGTTCCTGCGCTTGACTGCCCTGTGCTTCACGATGTGGTCTCCTCGGCTGCGGTTGTGCTTGCGTCTGTGAACGTAAGGCAAGCGCCGACAAAATTGCCAACAATCCAGTCCGATTCATTGTGGACGCACAGCTTCACCGGGAATGCACAGGTTGCTCTCATGGGCAGCCTCATGAACGCAGCGGGCTTCCCGAACCCCAGAATCTGACGTACCGTCAGATCCATGGACACGATCTGGCTCACCGGTGCGCAGTGGCTGGCGGTCCTGCGCATAGGACTCGGGTTGTGGTGGCTGGAGAGCTGGCGGCACAAGGACAAGAAGAGCTGGTTCGAGGGCGGCGGGATCACCTGGGCGGCGGACGTGGCGGCCGAACACCGCTGGAACGCGGTGCGCAGCGGCTTCGACGTGGTCGTCGCGCCGCGCCCGAGGACCATGGCGTACGTCGTCGCCTACGCCGAACTGGCCCTGGGACTAGGGCTGATCCTCGGCTTCCTGACCCCGCTCGCGCTCGTCGGCGGCCTGCTGCTCAACGTCCTCTACTTCACCCTCATGATCCACGACTGGGCCGAGCAGGGGCAGAACTCGATGATGGCCCTCATCTCCCTGGTGGCCCTGTTCGGGATGTCGTGGCAGTCCTGGTCGATCGACAACGCGCTGGGGCTCTTCCAGTGAGCGCGCCCACCCCGCAGAGCGCGCGCTACGACCTCCCCGAGGCGGACGCCTTCACCCGGACCTACTGGGACGCGGCGGAGCGGGGGCGGCTGCTGCTGCGCCGCTGCGGGGCGTGCGGGCGGGCCCACCACTACCCGCGCGAGTTCTGCCCGCACTGCTGGAGCGAGGACGTGACCTGGGAGCAGGCGAGCGGCCGGGCCACGCTCTACACCTGGTCCGTCGTCCACCGCAACGACCTGCCGCCCTTCACCGGGCGCACACCGTACGTCGCCGCGGTCGTCGACCTCGCCGAGGGCCCGCGGATGATGACGGAGATCGTGGAGTGCGGCCGAGACGAGCTGCGGGCGGGGATGGGGCTGGAGGTCGCCTTCCGGGACGGGGTGCCCGTGTTCCGGGCCTGCCGGTGAGGTCGCGAGGGGCCACAGCCCGCGAGGGGCGACAGCCGAGGCCGAGCGGCAGCCGGCGGGGCGCAGCGGCTTCAATGGCCTGATGGCCCACGTCGACGAGCAGTACGCCGCCCACCCCTTCCCCGACCTGCACGGCCCCGGCATACGCCTGCGCCCCTGGGACCCCGAATCCGACGCCGACGTCGCGACCTGGCTGCGCGGGACGACGGACCCGGAGTTCCGGCGCTGGAACACGCCTCTCAAGCCGGTCAGCGACGCCGACGGCGCACGCGAGTCGCTGCGCTTCAGGGCGATGCAGGCGGCGGAGGGGAGAGCGGCGTCGTACTGCGTCACGGACACCGACACCGGTACGCCCCTGGGTCACATCGGCGTCAACGGGATCAACCCCGACATGCGCTGCGCGCGCGTCGGCTACTGGGTCCTCCCCGAGGCCCGAGGCCGCCGCGTCGCCACCCACGCGCTGGCCCTCACCGCCCACTGGGCCCTCACCGACCTCGGCCTCCACCGCCTCGAACTCGGTCACGTCGTCGGCCACGAGGTCTCCTGCCGTGTGGCCGAGCGGTGTGGGTTCGTCCACGAGGGGACGCTGAGAGGTGCGATGTTCGAGGCGGGCCGGCACGACGCGTTCCGCGACATGCACCTGCATGCGCGGCTGGCGACGGACCCGGAGCCGGCGGTGGGGTAAAGGGCAAGGCCGGCAAAGGGTCACGGCCACAGCAACTCCTTGGCCCAACGTCCCCCCTTCCTCCGGTAGTTGAGCCGCACATGCCGCCGTCGCTCATCGCCCTGGAAGAACTCCACCTCCTCCGGCTGGAGGTGGTAGAGCGTCCAGGACGGCACCGGGGAGTCCGGTTCCCGCTGGGCGTGCTCCCAGGCCGCCTCGGATGCTCGGGCCAACTCGTCCAGGGAATCGAGGACTTCGCTCTGACGCCCGGTCAGCGCGGCCGCCAGCGCTCCCGTCGACCGCGCGTGCAGATCCGCCTGGCCCGCCTCCGCCGGAGCCGCGGTGACCGGGCCCCGGACCCGCACCTGGCGGCCGAGGACCGGCCAGTAGAAGCCGAGGGCGGCGTACGGGCGGGCGGCGAGGTGGCGGCCCTTGCGGCTGGTGGCATGGCTCGCGAAGGACCAGCCGTCCGTGTCGGCGCCGTGCAGCATCACGGTCCGTACGTCCGGCAGGCCGCCCTCGTCCGCCGTAGCGAGGGACATGGTGTGCGGCTCGGTCTGCCCGGCCGCCACGGCCTCCGTGAACCACGTGGTGAAGAGGGGCAGGGGGTCGGCGGGGGCGGCGGCCGGGTCGAAGGGTGGGAGCTCGGTGACGTCCGGGGCCCACACCCGTAGTGACCTCAGCAGCTCGTCAAGATCCGTTGTCATCCCACGATTGTCATGCGGGCCCGGCTCACTCCGGCGCGTAGTCGTCCGCGGTACCGAGGTCGGACGACACCCAGCGTTCGGGCCGCATGCGGATGACGACCTGCTCGCCGTGGTTCTTCCAGGAGAAGTCGACATAGGCGTCGACCTGCTCGGCCGGGAGGTAGCGGGCCGAGATCTCCCGGAGCTGTTCGAGGGTGGTGGGCGTCGTGTCGACGACCGGTCCCTCGACCGACACGTACCGGATGGTGGGTTCGAGCCGGTCGACCATCAGCGAGAACCGGCCCGCCGCGCTGATCAGCTGGTTCTTGCGGGAGTCGAGCTCGGTCGTGATCCAGATGTCGCCGCCGGGCTCGTACTGGTACCAGATCGGTACGGTGAGCGGGGCGCGCCCCGCTCCCGCGTCGACCGCCAGCGCGGCGACGTGCGGCTCGGCCAGGAACTGTTCACGCTGTTCGCGGGTCAGGGCCATGTCGGTCTCCTCCAGCGGCTCGGGCCTTTACTTCACAACAACGCCTGCCCCGCGGGAGCGTGTTCCCCTCCGACGCCGTACGCCGACCTACGCGGCCCTGGTTCAGGCGACCGTGTACGCGGCGTCGCCGAAGTCCGCCACCACCCGGAGCTCCCCGCCCAGAGCCCGTACGTAGGCGCGCAGGGTGGCGACCTCCGTACGGTCGATCTCGCCGTGCTCGATGGCCGAGATCCTGGGCGTGGAGACACCCATCGAGTCCGCGATGTCGCGCTGGGTGAGTTCCTGCTCGCGGCGGATCTCCGCCAGCTTGTAGGCGCGGACCTCGGCGAGGAGCTGCTCCTTCGCCGCCTGCTTCTCCTCCGGCGTCATCACCGGGATCCCAGCGGCCCGCTGCCGCTCGTGTGCCCGGCGCTTGACTTCCTCCCAGGGAACGGTGCTCATTCATACTCCCTTGTGTGCAGCTCGGCGATGTGGTCCCAGTAGCGCTTCTCGGCGATGGGGATGTTGGTGTCGTACCAGCCGTTCCAGTTCCCCGCCTTGTCCCCGGCAACCAGTAGAACAGCGCGGCGCACCGGGTCGAAGGCGAACAGAATGCGGATCTCGCTGCGTCCGGCGGATCCGGGCCTCAACTCCTTAAGGTGATGCTGCTCAGAGCCCTTGATCCGGTCGACCAACGGACGGCCGAGCGACGGGCCCTCGTCCACCAGCGTGTCCACGGCGACTTCCACTTGCTTGGCGCTGGCAGGGTCGGACTCGGCCAGCTCGTCGAACCACGTCGCCACTTCCGCGACGAGAATTACTTCCCATTGAGCCATGAGAAGAGGATTAATGCAAGTGTTAACCTCGAGGCTCTGATCAGGCCTGATTCACCCAAACGGGTGGCCCTTGCCCGTCTCACCCTCGCCCCAGCACCACCGTCCCTGACGAGCAGAACCACCCACCCGTCCCCGAGGCCACCGCCACCCCCGGAAGCCGCCCGCCCGCCTTCCGTACCTGCCGTTCCCCCGCCTCCCCCCGCAACTGCCGCACCGCCTCCACCAGCAAGAACAGCCCCCGCATCCCCGGATGCTGCGCCGACAACCCACCCCCGTCCGTGTTCACCGGCAGCTCCCCGCCCTCGACCAGCAGCCGGCCCTTCTCCACGAACGCCCCGCCCTCGCCCTTCGCGCAGAAGCCCAGGTCCTCCAGCGTCACCAGGGTCATGTAGGTGAAGGCGTCGTAGATCTCGGCGAAGTCGATCTCGTCCGGCCGCACCCCCGCCCGCTCGAAGGCGAGCCGTCCGCTCACCGCGGCCGGGGAGACCGTGAAGTCCGGCCACTCGGACATGGCGGCGTGCGAGACGTGCTCCCCGCTCCCGAGCACCCACACCGGCTCCGTACGGCAGTCCCGTACGTACTCCTCGGCCGCCAGCAGCACCGCCGCCCCGCCGTCGGAACGGATGCAGCAGTGCAGCTTGGTGAACGGGTCCGCGATCATCGGGCCGGAGAGCACGTCGTCGACGGTGATCGGATCGCGGAACATGGCCTCCGGGTTCAGTGCCGCATTGGCCCGCGCCTGGACGGCGACGGAGGCCAACTGCTCGATCGTCGTGCCGTGTTCGAGCATGTGGCGGCGGGCGGCCATCGCGTACTTGGCGATGAGGGTGTGGCCGTAGGGGACCTCGAACTGGAGCGGGCCCCGGGACCCGAAGGACAGGTTCCCGGTCCTGCGTCCCGCCCTGATGTCCGCGCGGGCGGTCGAGCCGTAGGCCAGCAGCACCGCGTTCGCATGCCCGGCGGCGATCGCGTCCGCCGCGTGGGCCGCCATGACCTCCCAGGTCGAGCCGCCGACCGAGGTCGAGTCGACCCAGGTGGGGCGCAGGCCGAGGTATTCGGCGACCTCCACCGGCGCGAGGGTGCCCGTGCCGGCCGAGGCGAAGCCGTCGATCAGTGAGTGGTCCAGGCCCGCGTCGGCCACGGCCCGGCGGGCCGCCTGGGCGTGCAGGGCGTACGGGGTGGCGTCGTCCACGCGGCCGCAGTCGGAGAGGGAGACACCGACGATCGCGACATTCCGTGATGCCCTCGTCATGAAACTGACGGTACATCAGATAGGGGCGGCGTCGGCAGGTGTCGTACCCCTGGGCATCCCGATCCCCGCGCCCTAATATGACGCACCGTCAGATCGGAGAAGGGGGTCCCCATGGACGCCGGCTTCACCGCCGAGCAGGACGAGATCCGCCGTACCCTCCGCGAACTGCTCCGCAAGCGGTGCGGACCGGGTGAGCTACGGGCCGCCGTGGACAGCCCCGCCGGACACGACCCCGCCCTGTGGACCGCCCTCGCCGAACGCCTCGGCCTGCCCGGACTCGCCCTCCCCGAGGCCTACGGGGGTGTCGGCTGCTCGGCGACCGAGCTCGTCCTCGCCTGCGAGGAGACGGGGCGCGCGCTGGCCCCCTCGCCGCTGCTCGCCACCGCCGTACTCGCCGGGCCGCTGATCCTCGCCCTGGGGACCGGCGCCCAGCGGGCCGAACTGCTCCCGCGGATCGCCTCCGGCTCCCTCACCGCCGCCCTCGCCGTACCCGGCACCTCCCTCGCCACGGCCCTCGCGCTCACGGGGGAGAACGGCGGCGACTGGGCCGGCGGCGGACGCGCCGGGGGGGTGCAGGCCAGGCGGGCGGGGGACGGCTGGCGGCTGTACGGGCAGGCCGACCAGGTGCTCGACGGACACAGTGCGGGCCTCCTCGTGGTCGCCGCACACGCCGGCGGCTTCGCCCGCTCGCGGACGCTGCTCTTCCTCGTGCCCGGGGACGCGGACGGGCTCATGCGCGTACGGCAGACCGCCCTGGACGCGACCCGGCCGCAGGCGCGGATTCAACTGCGGGACGTAAAAGCGGAGTTGCTGGGCGGCGACGAGGAGACAGGCGTACTCGCCCCCCTCGCCACCGTCGGCGACACCGCCGCCGCCGTCCTCGCGGGCGAGGCCGTGGGCGCCGCCGATCAGGCGCTGGCCCGGACCGTCGAGTACGTCCGGCAGCGGGAGCAGTTCGGGCGGGCGATCGGGTCCTTCCAGGCGGTGCAGCACCGGCTCGCCGACGTGTACGTGCAGGTGCAGGCGGCGCGCTCGGCCGCCTACTACGCGGCCTGGGCCACCGCAAACGGAGAGCGCGTCGCAGGACTCGCCCTCGCGCAGGCCCTGGAGGCACTGCGGTCCGCCGCCGCCGAGGCGATCCAGCTGCACGGCGGCATCGGTTTCACCTGGGAGCACGAGGCTCACTTGTACTTCAAGCGGGCCTCGGGAGACGAACTTTTGTTCGGTCCGATGCACCGGTTGCGGGCGCACGCCGCCGACGCGGCCCAACTCTTCGAGGTGAAGGAAGTGACGGTGTGATCGACGTCCGGACGGCCCGGAACGTGGCCCAGAACATGATCCAGAAGGCGGTACAGAAGATCTCGTCGACCCGTGGCTTCGCCAAGGTCGCCCCCCATGTCGTCCCCGCCCTCGACCGTGCCGTCCACCGGCTCTCGCGCGGCCGAGTGCTGCTCAGCGCGCAGCTGCTGCCGGGGGTGATCCTGACCTCGACGGGGGCGACGAGCGGCCTGCCCCGGCGGACGCCGCTGGCCTGTATGCCGGAGGAGGGCGGCGAGAGCTGGATTCTCATCGGCTCCAACTTCGGGCGGCCCGGTCATCCCGCCTGGACCGGCAACCTGCTCGCCCATCCGGACGCCTCCATCAGCTGGCAGGGACGGGACATCCCCGTCAGGGCCCGGCTGCTGGAGGGCGAGGAACGGGCGGCCGCCTGGAAGGCGGTGCTGGCCTTCTGGCCGCCGTACGCCACGTACCAGGCACGGGTGGAGCGGGAGATACGGCTCTTCAGGATCGTACGAAAGTGAGCGCACACAGCGCCGCACGCAACGCCGCACACAACGCCGCAGGCGGCAGCCCACCGGGTGGACTGCCGCCTGCGTGACAGGACTTGGGAACCTGAATAAAAGAGGTATTACCTGGTGGGCTTCTTGCCGGTCACGCCCAGATGCACCAACAGGGCGAGATTCGGCTTGAGTTCAGCCTGCTTCACGCCCCATGTCTGGAACCCCTTCTGGTGCGAGGCGACGGCCGCGAGCATCGCGACGATCGAGCCCGCGATGGCAGCCGGGTTGACGTCCTTGTCGACCCGGCCCTTGGCCTGCAACTCGGAGACGGCGTCCACCAGCGAGTTGTTCACGGAATTGAGGATCTTCATACGGATCTTGTAGAAACGTTTGTCGCCTTCGGCGGCGCCCAGGTCGACGACTCTCAGAATCGCGTCGTGCTTGCGCCAGAACTCCAGAAATCCGTCGACGAGTTGCTGCGCGGTCTGCCAGCCGGCCTTGCCGACCCAGGACCGCCCTTCGAGCAACTCGGTCAACCCGGCGCCCTCGGCGGCCATTTGCTCGGCGATCTCCAGGACGGCGCCCTCGACATCCGGGAAGTACTGGTAGAAGGTCGCGGGCGAAGTGCCCGCTTTCCGGGCGACATCGATGACTTTGACGTCCCGGTAGGGAGAGGAGCTGAGCATCTCGCTGAGGCAGTCGAGCAGCTTCTGCCGGGTCGCCTGCCCACGCCGACCGGCCACGCGGCCGTCGACGGTACGCACTTGTCCTGTCATGAAGTCAGCTTACCGAGGGGTGATGGGAGCGCTATTCGGCCGACTGCAAATGGGGTGCGCGAAGGTGCGGGGGATGGTGTGCCTGGTCTGCGAGGTGCGTGCGACGCCGTTACTTTGGCGACATGGCCGAAAACAGGGCATCGTGGTACGGAGAGGACGTCTACGGAGAGGGTGTCCCCTGCTGGGTCGACGCGCAGCTTCCCGACGTCGAGGCGGGCAAGCGGTTCTACGGCGAGCTCTTCGGGTGGACCTTCGAGGAGGCGTACGGCGGTTCGGTGTGGGCCCGTCGCGAGGGCAGGCCCGTCGCAGCTCTCGACCGCAAGGTGGACGGACGTATGCCGACCGTCTGGACGGTGTACTTCGCCACCCCGGACATCGAGGGGCTGGCCGACCGCGTCTGGGCGGCCGGCGGTCAGGTCGTCACCGCGCCGGTGCCGGTCGGTGACCTGGGCGCGGCCGCACTGGTGGCCGATCCCGAGGGCGCCGTCTTCGGTCTCTGGCAGCCGGGCAGCCACGCGGGCTTCGGCAGCCGGCACGAGCCGGGCACCTTCGTCTGGGCCGAGCTGTACACCCGGGACATCGAGACCGCCAACGCCTTCTACGGCGGGCTCTTCCACGACGCCCTCTTCGGGCCGCAGGCCCACCCCGACTTCGGCCGCGCGCTCGTCTCCGAGGTCTTCCCGGCCGAGATGCCGCCTCACTTCCTGGTCCATTTCGGCGTCGAGGACTGCGAGGCCGTCCTCGGGACGGTGAACCGGCTCGGTGGACGTGTCCAGGCGCCACCCTTCGAGACGTCGTACGGCAGGGTGGCGGTGGTCACCGACAATCAGGGGGCGTCGTTCGCGGTGCTGGAACGGTCGTTCGCGGTGCCGGAGCGGGAGATCGTGGTGCCGGAGACGTAGATCATTCTGCTTTGATGTGAGACACCCCATTTGTCACCGGGTTCGCAACCAGGGCCCCGGCCAGGAAGAATCGGGGTGCGTGCCGCCATGGCGGTGCGGTGGTGAGACGCTGCACGGGGTCGCGTACATATGTGGAATGACGTGGCCCGTACGGGGAGGTGGCAGGCAAGTGGTGGATCAGCTGACGCAGCACGATCCGCGGCGGATCGGGCCGTTCGAGGTGCTGGGACGGCTGGGTGCCGGCGGCATGGGGCTGGTCTATCTCGCGCGCTCGGCGTCCGGCCGGCGCGTGGCGATCAAGACGGTCCGCACGGAGCTCGCCGAGGACCAGCTCTTCCGCGTCCGCTTCACGCGTGAGGTCGAGGCGGCCCGAGCGGTCTCCGGCTTCTATACGGCGGCCGTGGTCGACGCCGATCCTCGCGCGGCCGTGCCGTGGCTGGCCACCGCGTACGTTCCCGCGCCCTCGCTCGAGGAAATAGTGAACGAGTGCGGGCCGCTCCCGGCCCAGGCGGTGCGCTGGCTGGCGGCGGGCGTGGCGGAAGCCCTGCAGTCCATTCACGGTGCCGGTCTGGTGCACCGCGACCTCAAGCCGTCCAACGTCCTCGTGGTCGAGGACGGGCCGCGGGTGATCGACTTCGGTATCGCGTCCGGTGTATCGAACACACGTCTGACGATGACGAACGTCGCCGTCGGTACGCCCGCCTACATGTCGCCGGAGCAGGCGAAGGACTCGCGCAGCGTCACGGGCGCGAGTGACGTGTTCTCGCTCGGCTCCATGCTGGTCTTCGCCGCCACGGGACACCCGCCCTTCCACGGCGCCAACCCGGTCGAGACGGTCTTCATGCTGCTCCGGGAGGGCCCGGACCTCGAAGGCCTCCCGGACGAGCTGCGCCCCCTGATCGAATCCTGTATGCAGATGGAGGCCACGGCCCGCCCCAACCCGGCCGACCTCCAGGCCCAGCTCGCCCCCCACCTCTTCGGCTCCGGCTCCGACGACAGCGGTACGGCGTCGGCGTGGCTGCCCGAGCGGGCGGTCAGCCTGATCGAGGCGCGGCGCGGCGGCCGCCCCGCGGCGAAACCGACGCAGGGCGGT
>NZ_NTGE01000202.1 GCF_002291145.1 Streptomyces sp. SA15 | reverse complement strand
TACTCCAGCAGCGGTTCGTGTCTTGAGCTGCGTTTTCGGTAGTGGCAGCGGCGGGCCATGGCTTGGCGGTGTCTTCTCCAGGCCGACCAGTTCAGTGCGTGGATGACGGGATCGCGGTCGGCTCGTGGGCGGGGCAGGAGAGCGTCCAGGAGTCGCCGGATCTCTGCCACGGTGAGGGGGACGAGGGCTGATCCGTTTCTGCGCCCCCCTTTGCGGCGTCGCCAGTGGCCTGGGCGGCGAGTGCGGCCAGGACGGCGTGGGCGAGCATCGCCAGGGTGATGTGCCGATACCAGCCGATGTAGCGGCGGACCTCGTACTCATCCAGGCCGCACTCGTTCTTCGCGGCCTGGAAGCACTCCTCGATCGCCCAGCGGGAGCCGGCGATCCGGACCAGCTCGGCGATCTCGACATCAACGGGTGCATAGGCAAGGTAGTAAGCGAGTTCGCCGGGGTCGGACAGACTGCGACGGGCCATCACCCAACGGTGGTGAGTGGGCGGATCGGGATCAAAGACCAGGTTGGCGGGCAGCTTGGCCGCGGCCCAGTCGTAGATGCGCGGGCCCTTCGCCCCGTCGCCGCAGGACAGCTGCTGCCAGGCATCGGCAGGGGCCTCCTCGATGAGCTGATCGATGCGCCAGATCCCAGCAAGCGACTTGATCTGCTGTGACTTGGGCACGGCGACGACGTAGCTGAGGTCGAGCTGTTCGAGCAGGCGGCGGAAATGCCAGTCCTGACCGTAGGCCTCGTCCGCGGTGACCCATGCGGCGGGCAGGCCGGCGGCGATGCAGCGGCGGACGATGTCCCGGGCCAGCTCGCCCTTGGTGGCAAAGCCTCGCTGGTCAGGGATCTTTGCCGCCCGGCACCGCTGCCGGTCGGATGTCCAGGACTTCGGCAGGTAGAGCTCACGGTCCACCAGAGCCCGGCCGGAGCGGGTGGCGTAGGCGGCGAACACTCCGATCTGGCAGTTGTCGATCTTTCCCGAGGTGCCGGTGTACTGCCGGCCCACCCCGGCCGATGTGGTGCCCTTCTTGATGAACCCGGTGTCGTCGATGATCAGCACGCCGTCCGGTCCGAGTCGTTCAGCGACGTATGAACGGACGTCGTCACGCAGGGCATCCGCGTCCCAGACACTGCTGTTCAACAACCGCTGAAAGCCGTCCGGAGTGCGGTGACCTGCCCATTCCGCGAGCTGCCAGCCGTTCTTGCGTGCCGCCTGGCCCAGCAGACCACGCACATAGTCACGCATCCGCCACCGCAGATCCGCCCGACCGAACCTGCCCGCCACCCGCCCGAACACCGACTCCAACTCAGCGGCCCAGCAACTGACTTCAGCCATCCCCTCCATACCAAAACAACGACAACCACCAGCTCAGGACACGAACCGCTGCTGGAGTACTA
>NZ_NTGE01000027.1 GCF_002291145.1 Streptomyces sp. SA15 | reverse complement strand
CCGCTGGGACCGCCGAGGCCAGCGCCGACGCCACCGCGGCCAGGGACGTGCCCGCGGGCGCCGTGATCAGCACGTCGCGGCTCGCGGCGCGGCCCCGCGCGGCCTGAGCAGGCGGGTCCAGCGGGTCCACGACGGTCAGCCGGATCTGCATCGCCGTCAGCTGTCCCTTCTGCGCACATGAGCACGTCGGCCAGTACTGGAGGCATCCTCGCACCTGCCACTGACAAAGCGCCCGCCGCGCGGCATCAAATGATCTTGATTGGTCGGCTCTGCCCGCAAAAGTGCCTGACCGGTGCCGCACCGGCGACCGTTTGAGAACCGCTTGAGATCGGTCACGTCGGGGTCGGGCAACCAACCGGACCGAGTCGAGCGTCTTTCCTTCGAACATGGCCACTGGACGCGGCGGCACTACAGTGGGTCGGAACACAGGCAAGCAGCAGGGAGCGCATGACGTGCGGCCGGTAGGCAGCAAGTACCTGCTCGAGGAGCCGCTCGGACGCGGCGCCACGGGCACCGTCTGGCGAGCCCGCCAGCGAGAGACCGCGGGCGCCGAGGCGGCCGTGCCCGGTCAGCCCGGTGAGACCGTCGCGATCAAGGTCCTCAAGGAGGAGCTCGCGAACGACGCGGACGTCGTGATGCGGTTCCTGCGGGAGCGGTCCGTCCTGCTCCGGCTGACCCACCCGAACATCGTCCGGGTCCGTGACCTGGTCGTCGAGGGTGATCTGCTGGCGCTGGTCATGGACCTCGTCGAGGGCCCCGACCTGCACCGCTACCTGCGCGAGAACGGGCCCTTCACGCCCGTCGCCGCCGCCCTGCTCACCGCGCAGATCGCCGACGCGCTCGCCGCCAGCCACGCCGACGGCGTCGTCCACCGCGACCTGAAGCCGGCCAACGTCCTGCTGCGGCAGAACGGCGGCCAGATGCACCCGATGCTGACCGACTTCGGCATCGCGCGGCTCGCCGACTCCCCGGGGCTGACCCGCACGCACGAGTTCGTCGGCACGCCCGCGTACATCGCGCCCGAGTCGGCCGAGGGCCGCCCGCAGACCTCCGCCGTCGACATCTACGGCGCCGGCATCCTGCTGTACGAGCTGGTCACCGGCCGCCCGCCGTTCTCCGGCGGCTCGGCCCTCGAAGTCCTGCACCAGCACCTGAGTGCCGAACCGCGCCGCCCGTCCACGGTCCCCGACCCCCTGTGGACGATCATCGAGCGCTGTCTGCGCAAGAACCCGGACGAAAGGCCCAGCGCCGAGAACCTCGCGCGCGGGCTGCGTGTCGTCGCCGAGGGCATCGGCGTGCACGCGAACTCCGCGCAGATCGCCGCGGCGGAGGGCGTCGGTGCCCTGCTGGCCCCGGACCCGGCCCCCGCGGCCGTCCCGGGCGTCCCCGGCGCCGCCGACCCGACGCAGGT
>NZ_NTGE01000212.1 GCF_002291145.1 Streptomyces sp. SA15 | reverse complement strand
GGATCTGGTTGAGCGGCTGGTGCCGGAGGAGTTGTGGGTGCTGTTCCGGCGGGTGGTGCCGCCGGTGGAGGTGAAGCGTCCGCAGGGCGGGGGTCGGCGTCGGGCCGGTGATCGGGAGACGCTCGCCGCGATCATCTTCGTGGCCACCTCGGGGTGCACCTGGCGGCAGTTGCCGCCGGTGTTCGGGCCGGCCTGGCCCACGGTCTACCGGCGCTTTGCCCAGTGGAGCCGGGACCGGGTCTGGGCCAGGCTGCACCGCGTCGTCCTGGATGAACTCGGGAGTCGGGGTGAGCTGGACTGGTCGCGGTGCGCGATCGACTCGGTCAGTGTGCGGGCGGCAAAAGGGGGCCACTAACCGGACCGAATCCGACCGACCGTGGCAAGTTGGGATCGAAGATCCACCTCATCACGGACCGGAACGGTCTGCCGCTATCGCTGGGAATCTCCGGCGCCAACATGCACGACAGCCTCGGCCTGAAGCCGCTCGTGCGCGGCATCCCGCCCATCCGCTCCCGCCGCGGCCCCCGCCGCCGACGCCCTGCCAAGCTCCACGCCGACAAGGGCTACGACTACGACCACCTGCGGAAATGGCTACGTAAGAGGGGTATCCGCCACCGCATCGCCCGCAAGGGCATCGAGTCGTCCAAGCGGCTCGGCCGTCATCGCTGGGTGGTCGAGAGGACCGTGTCCTGGCTGGCCGGCTGCCGACGTCTGCATCGACGCTATGAGCGCAAGGCCGAGCACTTCCTCGCCTTCGTTGCCATCGCCGCAGCCCTCATCGGGCATCGCCGTTTCAGCAGATGAGCCGGACCGACCGCGAGCAGATGCCAGCCATGCCTGCGTTGTCAGCGACAGCCCATAAGGTGCGCCCAACATCTTGAAGGAGGAACTGCCGTGGGATTCTCGGGTCACCTGGTCTTTGCTCGCAGTAGCCGGCCTCTGCTCGAAGCTCCCGTGTTCGACAGCCTCGACGAAGAACTCAAGGCCACTGTGTGCACATGGGAGTCACGGCCGGGTGGCTGGCAGACGCTCCGGTTCGATTTCGGGACATGGGACGACGCCGACCTGCCCGCCCTAGTTGAGTGGAGCAGGGCACCGGCCTGTGTCGCCGAGGTCTCCGACAGTGACCTCGCTCTCGTGACCGGGCTGGACGCCACCGGCCAGCGTTGGCAGGCATGGCTCAACCTGGACATCGCCGCCAGGCTTCTGGCCGAGGAGCCCGAAGATCTCGAAGATCAGCTCCTGTGGCTGGACACACCAGAGTTCCATGACGCAGTCAGACATAAGCACGCGGAGCTCGACGCGGAGATTCCCACCGACGCCGAGGGCGCAGTTGTATGGGCCGCAGCCGCCGGCATTCCCGTGACGCCACAGACAGTCAGGATCGAAGAGCTGCTTCGCTCACACGAGACCCCCGTGGAAGACCTCTTCAGCACACTGCTCGACGAGCTGGGCTTCCCCCAGGCCGCTGAGCCCTCACCTGCACCATAAGAAACGACCTCTAAG
>NZ_NTGE01000075.1 GCF_002291145.1 Streptomyces sp. SA15 | reverse complement strand
GCCCTCGGGCCGTGCCTCGGTGTCCAGCCCGGTGACCGGCGACCAGCCCACGCGGTACACCAGCCGGTCCGCCTGCCCGGCGGGCGCCGGGGCGGCGGACGGGGCGGGGGTGGCGGGCAGCCAGTAGCGCTCCCGTTGGAAGGCGTAGGTGGGCAGGGCGGCGCGCCGGCCGCCGCGTGCGGTCAGCATCGCGGCCCAGTTCACCTCGACGCCCCGCACGTGGAGTTCGGCGAGCGCGGCGAGGAGCGCGGCCGGTTCGTCACGGTTGCGTTGCAGGGCGGGCACCAGCGCCACGTCGTGGGCGCCGGCCGTGAGGCAGTCGCGGGCCATGGCGGTCAGCACGCCGTCCGGGCCGAGTTCCAGGCAGGCGGTGACGCCGTGCGCGGCGAGCTGCCCGACACCGTCCGCGAACCGTACGGTGCCACGGACCTGGCGCACCCAGTAGGCGGCGGAGCCAAGCTCCGCCGCGCCGGCCTGCTCACCCGTCAGGTTGGAGATGACCGGCAGTTCCGGCTGCCGGAAGGTCACGTCGGCGATCTGCCGCTCGAACTCGGCGAGCATCGGCTCCATCAGGGCCGAGTGGAAGGCGTGGCTCACCCGCAGGCGCTTGGTGCGCAGCCCCGCGTCGGCCAGCCGCTCCTCCGCGTCCGCCATCGCCGCCGCGGGGCCCGACAGCACCGTGGCGGCGGGACCGTTGACCGCGGCCACGTCCACGTCGGCGAGGTCGCCCAGTAGTTCGGCGGTCCGCTCCAGGCTCGCGGCCACCGACAGCATCGCCCCGCCTTCCGGAAGGGCCTGCATCAGCCGGGCCCGGGCCGCGACCACGCGGCAGGCGTCCGGCAGCGACCAGACGCCCGCCACGTGGGCCGCGGCCAGTTCGCCGACGGAGTGCCCCAGCAGCACTCCCGGGCGGACGCCCCACTCCTCCAGCAGCCGGAACAACGCCACTTCGAGGGCGAACAGCCCCGTCTGGCTGTACAGCGTCCGGTCGACCGGAGCGGCGTCGGCCGAGCCCGGCTCGGCGAACAGCACCGCCTTCAGCGGCCGGGGCAGCAGTCCGTCCAGCTCCGCGCACACCGCGTCGAACGCCGCCGCGAACGCGGGGAACGCGGCGTACGCCGCCCGGCCCATGCCGGCCCGCTGCGCCCCCTGCCCGGTGAACAGGAACGCGAGGGTCCCGCTCGGCACGGTCCGGCCGCGCACGGTGCGCGGGTCGCTCTCACCGGCCGCCAACGCCTCCAACGCGGCTGGCAGTTCGCCCCGGTCGGTGCCGAACACGACGGCACGGTGCTCGAGTTGGGCCCGGGTGGCCGCCAGCGACAG
>NZ_NTGE01000062.1 GCF_002291145.1 Streptomyces sp. SA15 | reverse complement strand
ACCCCGGCTCACCGTGCACGCGACGGCCGCGGGCCGGATCGCCCTCACCCGCGACCTGGCCTCCCTGCGCCCCGGCATCTACGGCCTCGGCGGCGACGGCTCGCACGCGGTCGTCGGGCCCGTCCTCGGCGCGGAGTCCCGCTCCGCCGACACCGTCGTACGCCGCCTGGAACGCGTCTCGTACGGCACCCTGAAGCCCGGCGACAAGGTCTGGCTCACCCCCAACGTGCACGTCGGCAACCCGAGCGCCGCCCTCGGCCTGGACCACGCCGACGTCGACATCACCGGCGAACTCGGCTCCCTGCCCGCGTGGTTCGTGCCCGGCGTCCGGGACACCTGGATCATCGCGGTGCACGGCCTGGGCACCACTCGCGAACACCCCATGAACGTCATGGAGTTCCTGCACCGCCACCGCTTCCCGGTGCTCGCCCTCGCCTACCGCGGCGACCCCGGCGCCCCCCGCCCGCCGGACGGACTGAACCATCTCGGCGAGACGGAGTGGCGCGACCTGGACGCGGCGATCGGCTACGCCGCCCGGTCCGGCGCCCGCCAGGTCGTCCTGCTCGGCTGGTCCACCGGCGCCACGATGGCACTGCGCGCCGGCGCGCACTCCGGCCTGCGCGACCGGATCTCGGGGCTCGTCCTGGACTCCCCGGTGCTCAGCTGGGAGACGACCCTGCGCGCCCTCGCCGCCGCCCGCCACACCCCGGCCGCCCTGCTGCCGCTCGCGGTACGCGCCGCGCAGGGCCGCACGGGCATGTACGGCGACCGCCTCGCCGAAGCCGAGGCCGATGCCGCCGACCAGCTCCCGGCGCCGACCTTGATCTTCCACGGCCCCGACGACAGGGTGGCCCGCTGGGACCACTCCCGCCGCCTCGCCGCCGCCCGCCCCGACCGGGTCGCCCTGCACACGGTGCGCGACGCTCCCCACGCGGCCATGTGGAACGCAGACCCCACGGCCTACGAAGAGGCGATGCGCCGCTTCCTGACCCCGCTGATGTGACCGACCGCCTCGACACCGCTGCGCCACCCTCCCGACATCCCGCCGTCGCCCCACTCCGCCCGGTCCCACAGGTTCCGTTTAACGCCGTACCACTGGCCTGATCTCGGCCTCCGGCCACCCGCACGGGCCCGGCGCCGGCCCTCCCTGTCGCCCGCCCTGGCATTCCGTTTGGGTTTTCGGACCGTCAACCGGAAGACTGCACCCGTGACGTCCCGTATCCCGCGCGACTCCAGGCTCCGACTCGTCCGCCCGCGACCCCTGGCCGCCGCTCCCTCAGCTGTGAACCAGCGGCGCCCGCGCCGCCCCGCGCCCCGCCCCCCGGGCCGCGACCCCGCCCCACCCCACCGCCCCCCCCCCCCACCCCCCAGCCCCCCAGCCCGCCGCCGAGGGCCTCGGCGAGCGCGGCCTCGGAGCGCTCCTGGTAGCCGTACAGGCGGGCGACCAGGGAGGGAGTGCCGTAGAGCAGCGCGTGGAAGGCGAGCACCTCGGGGGCGTCGTT
>NZ_NTGE01000127.1 GCF_002291145.1 Streptomyces sp. SA15 | reverse complement strand
CCTCGCGGCCGAGGCGCACGCCCAGGCCGTACGGGCGCACCGCGACCCGCGTGCCGCCCGCACCTCGCGTACCCGCGCCGTCGCGCTCGCCCGGCGCTGCCAGGGCGCCCGTACCCCGGCGCTGTCCGGGCTGGTCCTGGGTGAACTGACCGCCAGGCAACGGCAGATCGTCACCCTCGCGGCCGCCGGCCTCAGCAACCGGCAGATCGCGGAGAAGCTCACCCTGTCCATCCGTACCGTCGGCAACCACCTCTACAGCGCCTACGCCCGGCTCGGCGCGAGTGACCGCGGTGCCCTGCCGTGGCTGGTGGAACTGCCGGCAGCGCAGTCCGCCTGAACTGCGCCCATTGGACCGGCGGTCTGACCCCCGTGATCGGGGGAGGGGTCAGGCCGCCCCCCAACGTCAAGGCCACAACGTCAAGGGCACGCGTGGGTCAGGCCGCACCGAACGCCGAGAACGCCCACCCCGTCGCCTGGTGCGTCGCGTCGCCCGGCAGCGCGGTCCGCGCGTCGCGCAACGCCTCCGCCAGCGACAGACCGGCGCTCAGCCCCTTGTGCAGCGAGAGCATCAACGGCACCACCGCGGCGTCGTTGACGGGCGCGCTGCACGCCACCACCCCGGCCGTGCCCAGCGGCAGCAGCGCGGTGACCAGGCCGAGCAGCTCGTCGGCGCCGACGGACGCGAACCGGGCGGTGTCGCAGCAGGAAAGGATGATCCGGTACGGACTGCGGTCCAGGCGTTCGAAGTCGTGGACGATGAGCGGGCCGTCGGCCATCCGCAGGGACGAGAACAGGGGGCTGTCCGCGCGGAACGTGCCGTGCGCGGCGATGTGCGCCAGCGCCGAGCCGTCGAGCTCCTCCAACACCCGGGGCACACGCGCTTCTTCGTGCTCCAGCACGGTGGAACCGCCGTACCGGTCGGCCAGTTCGGGTACCTCCGCACCGCCGGTCGCCAGGCCCGGGCCGCGCACCAGCACCTGCCGTCCGCCGGGCGGCGGCGCCGTCTCCCGGGCCCGCAGCCAGCTGCTCGCTGACGGCGACACGCTGAACACCCGGTCCCGCAGCGAGGGCAGCAGCGCCCACGGCACCCGGTGCAGCCGGCCCGGCGGTACCACCACGACCGGCCCGGAGCCCAGCTGGGCCGCCGCCGGACCGAGCAGCAGCTCCTCCAGCCGGCGGCCCGCCGCCTCCACCACCGGAAGCCTTGCCTCCGCCCCCGGATGGGCCAGCCGCCGCAGCCCGGCCTGCACATGCTCGGCCTCGGTCTCCGCCTCGGCGAGGAGCCCCGCCTCGAACCGCCGCACCCGGCCCTGCCCGCACAGCAGCACGTGGACGCGCCCGTCGAGCACGGCCAGCTCCACCAGCCGCACATCGTCCCCCAGCCGTTGCAGCAACCGAGCCGGGTCGAACCGGTCTCCGTCGCCGGGCGCGTCGCCGCGCATGTGCAGGGTCCGGGAGCGGATCTCCCGTTCGAGCCGCCGCTGTTCGCGCTCCAGGGCCGGAACCGCGCGGCCGTCCCGGCGAGCCTCCGCCGCGCGGGCGGCGATCTCGCGGAACGCGGTGAGGTCGCCGAGCAGCGCGGTGTCGGCGGGCGGCCGGGTCGGCGGCGCGGAC
>NZ_NTGE01000197.1 GCF_002291145.1 Streptomyces sp. SA15 | reverse complement strand
GCTCCTGATGATCGCCCTGTCGGCGGGCGGCGCCCTCGGTCTGTCCACCGCGCTGTGGATCGCGGTCGGCGTGGACGTCGCCTCGATGGCGGTCTGGGGCTTCGCGGGCGGGCGGCGGATGGGCGGTGGGGTACTGCTTTCCGGCGTGGCGGGGCTGATGGACGCGGCGATCGGCTCGGGCGTGGTGATGGTGAAAGTGATCACTGGGCACTGAGCGCGGCGGCAGGGATATCCCTGCTCTGAGCGTCGGCTTCAGCCGTCGATGGCGCGCTCCTGGGGGATGCGGCCGGATGCGGCCGTGAGGAGTGGGTGTGCCGGTCGGCTGCTGTTCGAACCGTTCGGTATCGGACTGTGTGCGGCTGTCATGGGTGCGGCTGCCAGGCCGCGAGGGCGGCGTCGACCGTGTCGGCCACGGTCTCCCTGTCCGGCTGCGCGCCGAGCATGAGCCGCAGGAAGAGCAGGGGGCCGAGGATCCGGGAGGCCAGGTCCCGGGTGTGTTCTTCGATGCCGGCGCGTAGTTCACCGCGTGCGACGGCGGCGGCGAGTGCGTCGGTGAGGTGCTCGTCGGCGCGGGTGAACATCTCGTCGCGCAGGCTTCGTACGTCCGGGTCCCGCTCCGCGCGTTCCATGACGGTGGCGATGACGGAAGCGGAGACCGGCTGGTTGAGCCAGTCGGCCTGTTGCTGCAGGTGTGTCACCAGCTCGTCGCGGACCGGGCCGTGGCCCAGGGTGAGCATGGGGTGGGCGGCGGTGGTCAGGGTGTCCAGGAGGAGGGCCCGCAGGTCGGGCCAGTGCCGGTAGACGGTGGCGCGGCCCATTTTGGCTCGTGCGGCGACGGCGGCGTGGGTGAGGTGTCCCGGTCCTCCTTCGGCGAGGAGTTCGGTGGCGGCGGCCAGGGCGGTGGCGCGGCTGCGGCGGGCGCGGGGGTCGTCGTTCGTGCGGGGCATCGGGGCACCTCTCCTTCGAGCAGCTTGTGAGACGACTTGACTCACAAACTGGCTCTGATACATACTGTCTCACAGGTGGCGCGGGAACCCGCGGCAGCGGGCCCCGCAATTCACCCGCCCCTTGAGGCTCCAAGGAGACAGCTCATGCCTGTGACCATGAACGAGAACGCCATCGCCCTCCGTTTCGCCGACCGCGCCACCGCCTACCAGGCGCTCAGCGAGCTGAAGCACCTCACCTCCGCCACCATCGAGGTCCGCGGCGCCGTCCTGATCGAGCGCATGGAGGACGGCACCGTCCACTTCCCCGAGGGCATGGACACCGAGTCCGGACGCGGCACCGCGGTCGGCTCGCTGGTCGGTTCGCTTGTTGGCATCCTCGGCGGTCCCCTCGGCCTGTTGATGGGCTGGGGCATCGGTGCGCTGATCGGCGGAGGCCACGACTACAAGCGGGCCACCGAAGCGGCCGAGGCCGTCGGTGCCTTCACGCCGCATGTCCCGCCGGGCGGCACCGTCATCCTGGCCGGGGTCGAGGAGGCCGACATGGAGGCTATGGACCTGCTGGCCACGCGCTACGGCGCGGCCCTCGAACGCCGCCCCGCCGACGACGTGCGGGCCGAACTGAAGGCGATGGAGAAGGCGGCCGACGAGATCAGGAAGCAGGAGGCCAAGGACAAGCGCGACCGCAAGCATGCCGAGCGCGAGCGCAAGGCCGACGAACGGGAGAGCAAGGACGGCGCCGACACGCCCGGGCCGAACCTCGCCCCTGCGGGCGCGTCCGCCACAGACGCGGGGTAATACCCCCCTACCCCGCAAGGTGGGGGCGGGCCGGCCAGGTCCGCCCCCACCGTGTTCATTCGTCGCCGGCCCTGCCCTCACGTCGGGTTTAGGGCCGCCGTCGTTGGCCACTTCGCCGGGGAGGAGCAAGAGGAACAAGGCGAGTGCGAGGCCGAGGCGAACGCCAGGGCAGTGCCGCACCCTCCGCACCCTGCCACCCACCATCCGAGGCGCGGCCACCACCTGCGCGGTCGACCGCTGGAAGGTGATGGCAGCAGCCAGGTGTTGAAAGCAGGCTGGTGCCATGGCCGACAGGGACCCGCGGGCCGTTCGGCCGGCAGTGATCGCCTCCGGTCTGGCCGTGTCCCGCAAGTTGGGCTGGCATCCCTCGGCCGAACTGCGATAGGTCACTGGGCGTCCCCGGCGGCGCGCTGCAGGGAGCGCGGCGGTACTGACCGTGGCCGCTGCGTGGTCCGTTATCGGTCGATCAAAGGAGATCACCGGATCCGTCATGCTGACTGGACTCCGGCTCCCGGGGGTCGATGCCGGTGGTACGGAACCGGCTGCGGTAGCTGCCCGGCGAGACTCCGAGATTGCGGCGGAAGATCCGTCTCATCGTCTCCGGCGAGCCAAAGCCGGCACGCCGTGCGACGGACTCCTGGCTTTCGTCGCCGGTCACCAGGAGAAGCTTGGCCGCCTCCAGCCGGGTCTGCTCCACGTAGCGGGCGGGCGTCATGCCCACTTCCTCGCGGAACATCCGCGCCAGGTGGCGTTCGCTCACCGCGGCGCGGGCGGCCATCGCGGCAGTCGAGTGGTCCGCGGCGGGTTCGAGGACCACCGTGTCCAGGACTTGGCGCAGGCCGCGCGTGGCGGGTGCGCCGGCCTCGGACCAGACGCTGAACTGGGCCTGCCCACCGGGACGTTGTAGGAAGACGACCATCCAGCGGGCGACCCTGCGGGCGAGGGCGGTGCCGTAGTCGTTCTCGACGATGGCCAGGGCCAGGTCGATGCCGGCGCTGATGCCGGCGCCGGTGACGAAGGGGCCGTCCTGGACGAAGAGGGCGTCCGGATCCACCTTGACGCGGGGGTACTCCCGGGCGAGCCGCGCGCAGTGGGCCCAGTGGGTCGTCGCTCGGCGTCCGTCCAGCATCCCGAGGGCGGCCAGTACGAAGGCCCCGGTGCAGACGGAGGCGATCCGCGACGCCCGGGGCGCCAGCTCGCGGACCGCCGTCAGTGCCTCGGGGACCGTGTCTGGGGTCAGCTCCTCCGGTATGTCATGCGTGCCCGGGGCGAAGGTGAAGTCGGCCGGAACACCTCCCGGGACCAGGAGGGTGTCGATGGAGTCGGGGGCGTCGGCGACGGGCATGTCCGCGCTCAGCCGGGTGAACGCGGTTGTCCCGACCGGCTGCCCCGTGGGCGAGACCAGCAGCACGCGGTAGCGGGCCCCGAAGTCGTTGGCCCGGGCGAAGATCTCCAGCGGTGCCGCCACGTCCTGCAGTGTCACCTTGTCGTACAGCACGAAGACCATCGTCCGTTCGGTGCCGCTGTCCGCTGCCGCGATGTTCCGGTTCATGGTCCGCCCTCCTCTGGGGGAGTGTGGGGCTTCCCCGCGTGTCCGTAATCGTGGCTCGTATGTCCGCTGCAGCCCTTGGCTCCAGTCCCGCAAGGCGGGAGCGTGGAAGCCGAGCGAATCCCGGGTGTCCGGGGTCTGAATCCTGGATGGGAAGGAATATTAACCGCACCAAGACCTGATGGTTCCAGCCTCATATCGACCTATGGCCTCCCAATGCCTCACCGACAGGCTTGGGTGGCTTTTCTGCGTCTATATCAGAAGGCTGTGAACGTCAACAGCAGAAATCATTTGTTGAGTCGCAGTTAATTTAACTGAAACAAAGTGGCCGGAACCTATTGGTGTCTTGCCGTGCCATAGCCGACACAATCGGCGCCGAAGGCATCTGCGGTCGAGCGTGCCCCCGCCAGTAGCTATGCGGCAAGAATCGAGGCATTCGAAGTACCGGATTCGGTACCGCCGGCCGGGCCTTATATGAACCTTTCACGTCAGGGCACCCCATCCTCTTCCGCACCTCAGCGGGCCATTTTTGCCTGCCCATGTTCGGTCACGAATTTTCGCCGAGTCGTAAGAACTCGGTGTCAGAGGAGTGTTATGGCCATGCGCCAGCTAGATGCTTTGTCAATCAGTATCGGCGTACTCGGAGGAGTCGCCACGCTGATGACCGCGACCGTCCTGACCATTCCGGTCTGGGTCATCTTCATCGCCTGGGCCTCCTTCTTCATCCTCGGAGCCGGCACCGATGGCCTGGTGAGGTCGATCGCCTCGAACCTGACCGGCATTGTGATCGCCTCGCTGACACTGCTGGTCATCCACGCATTGGGCGGTGGCACCGCCGTCGCCGCCGTCGCCGTGGGTGTAGGCAGCGCCGCCATGGTGCAGGCGTCGAAGATTCCCTTGCTGTCGAAGATCCCGGCCGTCGTGTGGGGCTTCGCCTCCACGGTGGGCACGGTGGCCGCCACCGGCCACGGCATCACCACCGCGGCCATCAGCAACCCGGCACTCGTCGCGGCGCTGTCCATGGTCCTGGGCGCGGTGTTCGGCATCGCCTCGGAGTACTGGGGAGCCGCGATGACCGCACGCCCGGCCGCTGAGCCGACCCCGGAAGGACGGTCATGAAGCTGCAGCACCACCTGGGCGGCCTGGAAAACCTCGGCCGTGTCAGCTACGAACCCCGCGTCTTCGTCGAGGACTGGGAGCAGCGCATCTTCGGCGTCCACGTCGCGATGATGGGCCTGAGCGCCCACCTCGGCGACGCCGTGCCCCGGTACCCGATCGAGGAAGTGCCCACCGCCCTCTCGTCCATCTGGACCTGGGCGGACCTGCGCAAGGGCGCCGAGGCGATGCACCCCTTCGCCTACTTCCAGTACCGCTACTACGAGAAGTGGCTCGGCGGCATCAGCGGGTTCTTCGTCTCCCAGGGCTACATCACCGAGGAGGAACTGGAGGCGAAGGCCGCGGAGTATCTCCAGGAGCCGGAACTCGAACTGCCCGGGGGCGGGGACGAAGGCATCGACGACCAGGTCATCCGCTACCTGCGCGCGGGCGACTCCCCCTGCCAGGGGCCGGCCGAGTCCCCGGCTTTCGCCGTCGGTGACCGGGTGACCGTCAAGGACGTGCCGCCCACCGAGCACACCCGGCTGCCGGGCAACCTGCGCGGCCGCACCGGCACCGTGGAGCGCGTCTTCGAAGGAAACTACGGCTACTTCTGCTCCACCGGCCCCGACGGCATCGGAGAGCCCATGCCCGTCTACGCCGTCCGCTTCGAACCGGCCGGCATCTGGGGAGAACTCGCCGAACCCGGCGCCGTGCTCTACGGCGAGCTCTACCAGGCCTACCTAACCCCTGTGATGGAGGAACAGCAGTGACCGTGCAGTTCGGCTACCCCGAGGACCGCGAAGCCCGCAACGCCGCCCGCGTGCGGGCGCTGGAAGCCCTGCTCATCGAGAAGGGTGTGATCACCGGCGCCACCGTCGACAAGGTGCTCGGCTACTTCGAGACCGACATGACGCCGCTCAACGGAGCCAAGATCGTCGCCCGTGCCTGGACCGATCCGGAGTTCGCCGAACGGCTAGTCAAGGACACGCCGGCCGCGGTCGCGGAACTCGACCTCCCCATCGGCATGGACGGTGCCGAAGGCGAGCACCTGCAGGCCGTGGCCAACACCCCCGGCGTGCACAACCTGGTCATCTGCACCCTGTGTTCCTGCTTCCCCTGGCCCGTGCTGGGCCTCCCGCCGTACTGGTACAAGGACCCGACCTTCCGCGCCCGAGCTGCCCGGGAACCCCGTGTGGTGCTCAAGGAGATGGGGCTGGACCTCGACCCGTCCGTCGAAATGCGCGTGTGGGACAGCAGCGGTCATTCCCGCTGGTTCGTCGTTCCGCAGCGGCCCGCCGGAACCGACGGCATGACCGAGGAGGAACTCGCCGCCCTGGTCACCACCGAATCGATGATCGGCATCGCCGAGGTCCCTTCACCCGCCGCCTGAGTCGCACCCGCACACAGAGAAACCACAAACACAGAAAGGGGATCCCATGGAGGCCACCGCCACCACCGCACCCCTGCACGAAAGCTGCGTCACCGACACGAACGCACCCACCTTCGACGCCGACTGGCAGCGCCGCGCGTTCGGCGTCGCCGTCGCCCTTTCGGAGTTCGGCCACTACCCCTGGGACGCGTTCCAGCAGCGGCTCATCGCCGCCATCGGCTCATGGGAGTCCGCCCACGCGGCCGAGCAGGGCAGCTGGCAGTACTACGAGCACTGGCTCGCCGCGCTCGAACGCGTACTGGTCGATCACGATCTGGTCGCCCAGGACGACATACGCGCCCAGCTCGAGGCGTAACCCGTTCCACGGCCCGGACCACCAGGACGTCCGTTTCCTCCCGTCCGCCAGGCCGCACCCGCAAGTGACTCACGTCCAGCGGGTGCGGCCCGCCCCCTCTCGCTGCTGACCCACGGCACCGCGCGGTGCCCCTGCCAAGGATGTGTGTGTGACCACAACGACCATCACCGCCGGCCGATGGACCCGCGCCGAACGGCTGCGCATCACGGGCATCGTCGGCGTCATCGCCGCCCTGCACGTCATCGGATGGAGCCTGTACCTCTTCTACGCGAGCGGCCCGGCCGGCGCCGGGGCCTTCGCCGGAGCCGGAACCCTCGCCTACACACTCGGGGTGCGGCACGCCTTCGACGCCGACCACATCGCAGCCATCGACGACACCACCAGACTGATGATGCAACGTGGACGCAGACCCGTCGGCGTGGGCTTCTTCTTCGCCATGGGTCACTCCACCGTGGTGCTCGCCCTCGCCTTCGTCGTCGCGCTCGCCGCGGGCGCCGCCGGCTCGGGCATCGGCACCTTCCGTCACGTGGGCGGCCTGGTCTCACAGATCGTGGCCGTGCTGTTCCTGCTGCTCGTCGCCGTGCTCAACCTCATGGTGCTGACCGGCATCGTCGGTCTGTGGCGGCGTATGACGGAGGGTCGGCTCGACCAGGGCGAACTCGAACTGCACCTGCTCAACCGGGGCCTGATGAACCGCCTCCTCGGCCGCCGCATCCACGGGCTGATCCGTTCGTCATGGCACATGTACCCGGTCGGGATCCTGTTCGGCCTAGGCCTGGAGACCGCCAGCGAGATAACCCTGCTCGCCCTGTCCGCCAGCGCAGCGACGCACGGGACCGGCCTGCCCATCCTCGCCGTGCTCTCCCTCCCGCTGCTCTTCGCCGCGGGAATGAGTGCCTTCGACACCGCCGACAGCATGCTGATGACACGCCTGTACTCGTGGGCGTACCGAAGCCCCGCCCGCAGGCTCTACTACAACATCGCCACCACCGGCATGACCGTGGCCGTGGCCGCGGTCATCGCCAGTGTCTACGTCGCGGGACTCGTGGCCGACGCCACCGGAACCAGGGGATTCCTCACCGCCTACGCCTCCCTGGCCGACCACTTCGAACTGCTCGGCTACATCGTCGTCGCCGTCTTCGCGGCCTCCTGGCTCTCCGCCGCCGTTATCTGGCGCTACCGCGGACTCGCCGAGAAGTACGGCGACCGGCAAGGTGCCGCCGATGAAGTACCCCAGGGATCTTGAGCTCCGGTAGAGGCCGAGTGTTGCCCTCTGCGATGTCGTGGCTGCCGGTCATGGAGAGGGCCTTCTTGTGAGGTGGCTGCGTAGTGCGGCCCGCCGGCGGACACCAGGCGCACGCCGACGGGCCGCACTGCCCCGGCCATGTCTGGGGCAACGAACCGGCGGTACTTCTCCGCGTCGCCGCCCGGGACCTGTGTCAGGGCGTGGGCACCGCCGTGTCCAGGGCTGCGGCCAGGTCCGCGATCAGGTCGTCGGGGTCTTCGAGCCCCACCGCCAGACGCAGCAGGCCGTGGGTTCGGAACTCCTCGGGGAACATGGCGGCGCGGTCGGCGGCGGTGTCCTCGTAGACGATGAGGGTCTCGTCGTGGCCCAGAGACACCGCGGAGGTGATCAGCCGCAGGCTGTTGACGAAGGCATTGCGGGTGTCGTGCTCGGCATCGAGAGCGAACGCGATCAGCGCGCCGAAGCCCTGCCCGGCGAACTGCCGCTTGGCGAGCTCATGCTGAGGGTGCGAGGGAAGTCCCGGGTAGGCGACGTGCGGCACGCGGGGGTCACTGTCGAGGAACTCCGCCACGCGCTGGGCGCCGGCGAAGTGCTGACGCAGGCGAAGCGGCAGCGTGATGGAACCGCGGGAGATCAGCCATGCGTTGAACGGGGAGATGGCGGCACCGACGTTGATCATGGCCTCGGCCTTGATCGGGAGGACCAGCTCCCGCGGCCCGATGACAGCACCGCCCATCGCGTCGCCGTGCCCGTTGATGTACTTGGTCAGGGAATGCATCACCAGGTCGGCGCCGTGCTCCAGGGGGCGGAACAGCGGTGGGGGCGTACAGGTGGAGTCCACGGTCAGCAGCGCGCCTGCCGCATGGGCGATGTCCGCCAGGGCCTGGATGTCGGCTGTCTTGACGGTCGGGTTGGCGATGACCTCGGTGTGGATGATCCGCGTGGTGGGACGCATCGCAGCGCGCACCGCATCGAGGTCGGTGACGTCGACGAACGTCGCCTCGATGCCCGACTTGACCGGCAGCAGTTCGGCGAACAGCCGCCACACGGCGCTGTACGTGACATCGGAGACGATGACATGGTCCCCGGCGCGCAGGTGCGTGAAGAACGCGGCGTACAAAGCCGCCATGCCGCTGCCCAGCACGACCGCGTCCTCGCCTCCCTCCAGGGTGGCGAGCTTGGCCTGGAGCCCTAGCTGATTCGCGCCGGACTCGCGGGTGTAGACGAGCAGGTCGGGATTGTCCGGGTCGAGCGTGAACGGGTCTTCCGGCAGGCTGTAGGAGTTCGCCATGATGATCGGTGTACGGATCGCGCCCGTGCCGGCGTCGGCCTGATTCCCGCAGTGCACCGCCTGGGACTGGAAGGCGAGCGTGGCCGGATCGTGCTTGTCGGGCCGGGAGGGCGGAGTGCTCGGGTTCGGCATGGGACTTCCTCGGATCACTGTGGTCGGTCTGTGCCCCGGTGGTTGGTGGAGCAATCCGGCTGCTGCCGTCGGACGGGCCCCGGGATGACCCCGAGGCCGCTCAGGCAACAAGCTTCAGGGAACTCCAGTTCACTAAGGTGACCCTAGAGTACAATAAAACGACCGCTCGGTCGGAAACCGTAGGCCTGGCAGATTCGCCGGAGTCGCCGATCACCTACTTCGGCCAGTGATGTAGCGGGAAGCCGACGTCCTCGCGCGCGGCGCACGGATCGTCAGAACGGGTCCGAGGCGCCGGTTCGCGCCGCTGTGACGGCCACCGTGGTGTAGGGCAAACACCTGCGCCTGCTTGTCCGACGGGAGTTGGGTGAGCTCCGCGAGGGTCGGCAGCTGGTCCAGCCATTCGTCGCGCGTGGAGGACCGCTGCCAGTCGTATCGCCACTCCTGCGGGTCACCGAACCCGCCCACCTCTCGCAACGCGTCGGCCACCTTGGTGAACGTCGCCTGATACGCCTCCAGAGGGCGCTTGACCAACTGGAGGTCGAACGGCACATCGGGCACGGCCCGTTGGTAGACCGCGGCGAAGGCGTCCGCCGGTCGGGGGGAAGCTGGAAACCGTGCCAGAACGCCGCCAGCCGGCCGTCGGGCCGCAGTACGCGGGCCGCCTTGGCCGCGCCGACGACCGGGTCCACCCAGTGCCAAGGCCTGCCCGGAGACGACCGCGTCGAAGGTCCGGCCGACAGGGTCCCAGGCTTCGAAGGTCGCTACTTCGACCGTGAGCCCGCTGCGCCGCGCGAACTCGGCCATGCGGCCGTCCGGCTCGACGCCGAGCACCCGGCTGCCGACGGCGTGGAACTGCCGGGCGGCGATGCCGGTACCGCAGCCGACGTCCAGGATGTCGGGTCCAGGACTGGCGGCGACGATCCGCTCCACCAGGGCGTCGGGATAGCGGGGCCGCGTCCGGTCATAACGCTCGCGTCCACACCGAACGACTCCGCCACGTGTCGGTGTGAATGAAACTCGTCCTCGGAGGGGCCTGACTGCTCCGGTATCGGCGGCATGTGCCCACCGTAATGCGGGCACGCGCCACTTTGCTTTTGTCTTCAATCTTTCCGCACAGCTGTCCGGACACCTGCAAGACCAGGCCCAGAGCTGCGGTGTTCTCGACATCGCCGAGCCACCTGGGAGCCACCGTTCGGGCGCTGATGACCGGGTGTCGGCCGCGACCGCCGCGAGGTTGTCGTGCAGGAGGCTGAGCCAGCGCCGGGTGACGGCTTCGAAGAGCCGTGCGATCGGCCGGCAGCCATGCGGCTCCGCCTCGGTGCGACGCGGTGGGCGTCCACAATAGCGGCCGCTACTGCGGCCAACAGCTCCAACCGCCCATCCAGTCCGGCGTGCCTGCGGGCCCAATCCCCGCCGCTCGCCAGGAGTTTCGGACATCCGAGACCGCCTATGCTGGCCATGGACAACAGCAATAGTGCGCGGAGGCCTGGCGGCGTGGGTCTGGATCTGAACCTGTTGGTGCCGTTGGACGCGCTGTTGCAGGAGCGCAGTGTGACCCGGGCGGCTCAGCGGCTGGGTCTGAGTCAGCCCACCGTGAGTGCCGCGCTGGCCCGGTTGCGCCGCCACTTCGGCGACGAACTGCTCACCCGAGTGGGGAACGCGTACGAGCTCACCCCGCTGGCCGAGCGCTTGGCCGCGCACACGGCGCAGGCGCTCGGCTCGGCGGACCGGGTCTTCCAGACCCGCCCCGCCTTCGAACCCGCCCACGCACGGCGCGAATTCACCCTGGTGGTGACCGATATGCATCTGGCCACCTTCGGCCGGACGCTGGCCGGCCTGGTGCGCGAGGCGGCACCGGGGGTGCGGCTGCGGTTCGAGCACAACACCCCGCACATCGTCCGCCACGCACCGGAGCATCTGCGCACCGTTGACGGCATGCTGCTGGCGCAGGGCCTGTTGGCGAATGCCCCGGCCATCGACCTGTACGAGGATCGCTGGGTGTGCGTAGTCTCCGCCGACACGGTCAGTTCCGCGCCGCTGACCCCGGAGGCACTAGCCGCACGTCCCTGGGTGCTGCCCTACCACTTCCCGGCGACGGGCTTCTCGCCCCTGCACGGGCTGCACGCCCAGGGCATCGAACCGCGGGTCGAGATCGCCATCGAGAACTTCCTGACCATGCCGTTCCTGATCGTCGGCACCGACCGGGTGGGAGTGGTCCCGGAACGCGCCGCCCGCCTCTTCCCCGCCGGCTGCGGCGCGGCCGTTGTCGAGCTGCCGTTCGGCAGGGGGCGGCTGGTGGAATCCCTGTGGTGGCACCCCCTGCACGATCGTGACCCCGCGCACATCTGGCTGAGGAAGACCGCGGTCGAGGCCGGCCGACTGGTCGCCGCCGATACGGCACAGATCGCATCGCACGACACACCGCAGAGCTGATCGGACATCAACCTGCGTGCCGCTGCTCGGGACGAGCGCAGCGGAAGCCTGCGGCGGATGGTGGACTTGAACATCGCGCTGTGCCCCTGTGGCAGCGCATCCATGGCTTCAGCCGGTCCCAAAGCTCCCGAGATCAGGCTTGCACGACGGTATCGATCTCCTCTATACCCGCCATCAGCGATCTCTCGTTCCCCAAACGCCTGGTCAGCGGCGAGAGTTGGACACGCGGGCACGCCATTGACGCACGACGAGTCGTCCGTGTTGTCCCAACGACCGGTACGGCGCATCTGCCTGCGGCCTGCTCAGCAACAACTGAGCTTATCCCCCCACTTTGCGGTTTCTTGGAGATGACTGTTATGCGCAGCGAGCTGCTGGCGCTACGGGCAGGGCACGTCTTCGACGGCGTGGACGTCAGGCAATCGGGCATGGTGCTGGTCGAGGACGGCGTGATCCGTGACGTGGACTTCACGGGAGCGGCACCTCCGGAGCACGCGACGGTGACGGACTTCGGGCCGGACGCGTGGCTGCTTCCCGGGCTGATCGACGCGCACGTGCATCTGTGTTGGGACGGCACCGACGACGCCGTGGCGCATGTGACGACCGACGACCACGAGACCGTGCTGGAGACCGCACGCGCGGCCGCGGCGACCACGCTGACGGCGGGGGTCACCACCGTCCGGGACCTCGGCGACCGCGACTACCTCACGCTCGCGCTGCGGGAGCAGGTGCCGCCCACGCAGCGCCCCGACATCGTTGCCGCGGGCCCGCCGATCACCGCTCACGGCGGCCACTGCTGGTTCCTCGGCGGCGAGACCGAGGGGGCCGACGCGCTGCGGGCCGCGGTACGCGAACGCGCCGAGCGCGGCTGCGACGTGGTGAAGGTGATGGCCAGCGGCGGCGCCATGACTCCCGGCTCCAGCGCCCTCGACCAGCAGTACGACCGGTCCGACCTGCGACTGATCGCCGACGAGGCGCACCGGCTCGGGCTCGGCGTGGCCGCCCACGCCCACGCCGTCCAGGCGATCGCGGACGTGGTCGACGCCGGCTTCGACACCATCGAGCACTTCTCCTTCTTCACTCCAGAAGGCGTCGGCCTGCGGCAGGAAGTGCTGGACGAGGTCGTACGGCGAGGAACGTTCGTCAGCCTCACGGTGGGCATGAGGCCCGGCAAGGCACCGACTCCTCCGGCCGTGGTCGCTCGTTTCGCAGCCCTGATGGACATCGTGGCCAAGGTCATCGCCTCGGGTGCCCGGGTCGTTCCCGGAACCGACTCAGGCATCAGTCCCGGCAAACCGCACGGCGTCTACCCATACGGGTTGATGCAGCTCGCCGAGCTGGGGATGTCGAACCGTGAAGTGCTGCGCTGCGCGACCGCCGAGGCCGCCAAAGCGGTGGGCCGGGCGGGACGCAAGGGCGTACTGCTCCCCTGTGCGGACGCCGACCTCCTCGTGCTCGGGAGTTCCCCCATCGACGACATCTCGGCCGTCGCCGACATCCGCGCGGTGTACCGGGCAGGTCACCGTGTGCGCTGAGCCCCCAAAACCCCCGCAAAAAAAACAGAAGAAAGAGCACACGCAACCGATGAGCACAACAGCGTGGACCCCGCACAAGTCGTCCCAACTCGTCGCCGCCGCCCTGGCTGTCGTACTGAGCGCGCCCGGTGTGGCCGCCGCCGACTCACCGAAGAGCGGCAAAGACGCCACCGCGTACTACATCTCCCTCGGTGACTCGCTTGCCTCCGGCTACCAGCCGGACGTCAACCAGGACACCCGCATCGCTTACACCGACCAGCTCTACGCACAGCTCAAGCAGCGTCAGCCAGGCCTGAAGCACATCCGCCTCGGCTGCACCGGGGAGACCACCGCCTCGCTGCTCAAGGGCGGTACGTGCCACTACCCGAACGCCAGGTCACAGCTGGACGCCGCCGTGAAGGCCCTGGCCAAGCACCGCGGCCACGTCAGCTACGTGACCATCAACATCGGCGCCAACGACATCCTGGAATGCGCCGACGACACGACCGGCGCCATCGACCAGAACTGTGTGAACCCCGCCATTCAGGCCATCCCGAAGAACCTGGCTGAGATCACGCGCGCACTGCGCCAGGCGGGTACGCAAGGCACGCAGTACGCGGGCGCGACGTACTACAACCCGTTCCTGGCGCAATGGCTCCGCGGCTCCGCCGGGCAGCAGACCGCCCAGGGCTCCGTCGGCCTGGTCAAGTCCGAGAACGGGGCCATCTCGCAGGTGTACGCCGCCGCCGGATTCAAGGTCGCGGACGTGGCCGGAGCCTTCTCCTCGGACGATGTCACCCCCGTCAGTGTGCCCGGCTACGGCGAGGTACCCGCGAACGTGGCCACCATCTGCCGACTGACCTGGGCCTGCACCATGCGGGACCCCCACGCGAACCCTCTTGGCCACCAGGTGATCGCAAGCACCTTCGCGGCGGTTCTGCCGCCGAGCGGCATACCCCAGCAGCCCGGTCACGCGAACTCCGGGAACGCGCAGGACACCCGCGGGAACCACCCGAAGACGAACGCCAACCTGGCGCAGACCCGCTGGTAGAGCAGCACGCCGGCTGTCGTGGACGCGCGCTGTACACGTGATCACGTGCAGTCGGCATGCAGCAACGTCAGGAACCCACCGGCACCACCGCTACCCTGCGGGGCGCTCAGGTGTTGACCGCGGCGCTGTGCCACAACTGTCGACGGGCCTCGTCGGGGCCCGTCGGCTCAGCTCAGCGACGCTGTCCGTGAGTTTGCTGCAATCAGCAGCCCCACGCCGTGGGTGTGGAGGTCTCAGGTGGTGGTCTGGGGTTGTGCCGGGCTGAGGTAGTGCACGGCGGTCTGTGCGGTGTGCGGGGCGAGCAGGCCCTGTAGTTCCTCCGCCGCGATCTTGAGGAGGGCGCCGTCGCGGGTGGCGTGGAGGGTTTCGAGGACGAAGGTCACGTGGGTGGAGTCCTCGGTGACGCGGGTGCGGTGGGCGTCGCGGTGGTTCCAGTGGCGGGTCAGGACGCCGGTGGTGTCGGCGTAGATGATTTCGCCGGGCTTAGGGGTTTCGGCGGTGTCGGGTTCGCCGAGCGGGGTGAAGAGCTCGGTGCCGTCCGCGTATCGGATGTCGACGTCGCCGGTGACGTGGTCCAGGTCGAAGGCGCCGGCGGGCAGGCCGTGCCGGACCGAGACGGCGTTGTAGGAGTCGACGGCCGGGTTGATGCGCGGCAGCGTTCCCTTCTTGGCGAGGCGGCGGCCGAGCGCGTCGACGCTGGGGCGGATGCGGCGGGGGTTGGTGCCGAAGGAGCGATAGGCGGTGTGCCAGGCCTCGATGCGGGGGTCGGTCTCGTCGGCGGGGTGCCAGGTGCCGTCGGCGAGTTGCTGCTCCAGATCTTCCAGGGCTGTAGTGGTGTGGGGCCAGGGGTCCTGGCCGCGCAGGCCGGTGGCGGTGACCAGGGCGATGAGCGTGTCGGGGAAGGCATCCGCGACGGCGGGGGTGATGCGGAAGGCGGGCATGGGCGGGGTTTCCGTTTCCTGTGTCCGGGCGTGGGCGGTGGGGGCGGGTGTCAGGGCTTCCAGGGGCCGATGCGGTCCAGGCGGCGGCGCTGCTGGTGTGCTTGTGGTCGTCGTACTTGAACTTGGCCCGTATGTCGGTGACTTCCAGGCGCAGGCCGCGGATGCCGGGCAGCATCCGGCCGTACGGCGGCAGGTCGACGGCGACGGGGGCGTGGTCACCGTCGGGCTGGAAGCGGGTGAGCTGGCGGCGCAGCAGTTCTGCCTTGGCCTCGGGGTCGTCGACGGAGGCCATTGACGCTGAGCTGCCCGAAGTCGTGGCCTTCGGCGATCCAGGTCTGCCATTCGGCTTCGTCGAGGCCGGCGTCCCGGGGCTGGGTGAACATGCTGGTCTCCTTGCGTCGTCAGCTGTGGGGTGGGCTACCGGGCTGCTCAGGTCAGCGCGAGGAGGCTGACGGCGACGGCGCCGGTGCCCAGGCCGACGAGCCGGCCGCGTTGGATGCGTTCGGCGAGCATGCCGCGGGCGAGCAGGAGGCGCCGAGGACCGGCCACAGCCGCAGCTCGACCACGAGAGAGGCCGGGGCCGCGATCATCACAGTACGCAGCACATGAGCCTTACGGGGGCCGAGGCCGCCGAGGAGTTCGGCGCATCCATAGGCGAGTGAGCTGCCCAGGGCCAGCAGCAGAGCGATCACAGCACATCCCTTACTATTCATTGGAACGACCGCACCGTACAACGCAACGACCGGTCGGTGTCAACCGAACGACCGCGCGGTGCATTGAAGTGGTCAGTGGTGAGGATGGAGATCAGATGGCCGAGACAGCCGCAGCCCTGCGGACGGTCGCGCACAACGTCCGGGCGGCCCGTACCCGGGCGGGCCTGTCCCTTGAGGAACTCGGCCGACGCGCCCAGGTCAGCAAGGGAGCCCTGGTGGCATTGGAGAAGGCTCAGGGCAACCCCAATCTGGCGACCCTGGTCCGGCTGGCCGACACCCTCGGCATCTCGGTGTCCGCCCTGATGCAGGGACCGCCGGTAGGCCGCGTGCGCGTCGTGGCCGCCGACGCTGTGGCACCACTGTGGACCGGAGAACGGGGAAGTGAGGCCCGGCTCATGCTGACGACCTCGGGCCCGGCTCCTGTGGAGGTCTGGCGCTGGCGACTGGAACCGGGCGAGGAATACCCCAGCCATCCCCACCAGGCCGGCGTCGTGGAAACCGTCAGCGTCACCTCAGGTCGGATGACCCTGGTCGTCGACGGCACCGAACACACCCTGGAAGCCGGACAGACCGCCACGTTCGACGGCGATGCCCCGCACACGTACCGCGGCTCGGGCACCGAGACCTGCAGCCTGATCATGACGGTCCACCTGCCGCCCGGTCCCGCCGCTTCCACGACCTGACCGGCGCGGCGCCGTCAGATGCTCAAGTGGCGGGTCGACTTACGAATGCCTCGCCGTTGCGCATACCGCATCCGCTCATCAGGTCGGCGACCAGCAGGAAGCCGGCGTCACCCACGCGGAGACCATCGCCCACGCCACCCGCGGCACGGGCCTGCCCCTGTCGCACGGCACCGTCCCCATCCACCACCCCGCGCAGCCTCCGCCCGGCCTGGCGACGGCGCCGTGACCTCACACCGACGTGGTCGCTTATCCGCCGGGGTGGGCGTGGCCGGTCTGGTAGGCGATCACGACGAGTTGGGCGCGGTCGCGGACGCCCAGCTTGGTCATGATGCGGTTCACGTGGGTCTTGGCGGTCCAGGGCGAGACATGGAGCTGCTCGGCGATGGCGTCGTTGGACAGGCCCGCGGCCACGAGGACGAGCACTTGGCGCTCGCGTTCGGTCAGGCTCGTCAGCTCCGGGGCCGGAGTGCTCGTCCTGTCGGGTGTGGCAAGGTACTGGGCGACGAGTGCCTTGGTCGCCCTGGGTGACAGCAGCGCCTCTCCGCGGGCGATCAGCCGGATGGCGTCGAGGAGGTGGGAGATCTCCACGCCCTTTCCGAGGAACCCGCTGGCCCCGGCGCGTAGCGCCTGGAAGACGTACTCGTCGGCTTCGAAGGTCGTCAGGATCAGCACTCGTACGCCCGCGAGGTCTTCGTCCGCCGAGATGGCGCGTGTGGCGGCGAGGCCGTCCATGTCGGGCATCCGGATGTCCATCAGCACGACGTCGGCACGGGTGGTGCGGGCCAGTCCGACTGCCTCTTCGCCGGTCGCCGCTTCTCCGACGACCTCCAGGTCCGGCTCCGACTCGATGATCATGCGGAAGCTGGTACGGACGAGGGCCTGGTCGTCGGCGAGCAGAACACGGATGGTCATCCCTGCCTCCCCTGAGTGGCGGTCGCGCGCAGGCCCGTACCGGACCGATCCGACGTGCGAGTGTCGGTCGGTGGTCCGGCTTCGGGCAGTGGCAGACGCACATCGAGGCGAAAACGACCGTCGACACCCGCTCCGGCATGGAGGCTGCCGCCGACCGTGTGAGCGCGCTCGCGCATGCCCGTCAGCCCGTGTCCGGTGCCCATCGCGGCCGGCGCCGGGGACGGGCCGATGTGCAGCAGGTTGGTGATCCGGATGCGCAGTTCGTCGGGCCCGTAGTCGACGAGCAGGTCCGCCTCGGCGTTCGCGCCGTGCTTGTGGGCGTTGGTCAGCCCCTCCTGGATGACGCGGTAGGCGGCCAGACCGATGGCGGTCGGCAGGGGGCGCGGGTGGCCGGCCTGCCGGTGGCGGACGCTCAGCCCGGCGGCGGTCAGCGATTCGAGGAGCCGTCCGAGGCGGGACAGGCCGGGGACGGGTTCGGACGGTTGCGTCTCGTCCGTCTCGTCGCCGGACTGTCGTAGTACGTGCAGCAGCGATCCCAGTTCGTCCAGGACGGTACGGCCGCCGTCGCGGATGTGTCCTAGCGCCGCGTCGGCCTGGTCGGGCCGGTCACGCAGGAAGTGCCCGGCGACGCCCGCCTGAATGGTGATCAGGGCGATGTGGTGGGCGATCACGTCGTGGAGTTCCCGGGCGATGCGCAGCCGCTCCTCGGCGACCCGGCGGCGGGCCTCTTCTTCCTTGCTCGCCTCCGCCCGCAGCGCTCGCTCCTCCATCGCGGCGACGTAGTCGTGCCAGGTGCGTACGGTGCCCCCGACGGCGGCGAACATCCCGGTCCAGGCGAACACGGCGCCGGCCTCCGGGCCGGCGGCCGAATCCGTCGCATAGGTGATGACGGCGTACAGGGCGAGGGCGGTGCCCGAGACGGCGATCAAGGCGATCCGCCGGCGGACCGTTCGGGCCACGGTGTAGACCGCGATCAACGCGGCGATCTTCAGCACCCGCGACGGATACGACGCGAGGACGGTGAAGGCCACCTCCCCGAGCACGGTCAGCGCCAGGACGGGCAGCGGTGCCCGGCGGCGGGCCAGCAGAAGCAGGAACGCTGCCCCCGCGGCGACGGCGTCGGCGTCTGTCGGTCGTTCGCCGTCGGGCCATTGTCCGAGCAGCAGGGGCAGCATGCCGGCACCGCCCACGAGGGTGGCGAGGGCGGCATCCAGCAGGCGCGGGTGAGCGCCGGTCACCCGTCGCAGCGACGCCGGTCCGATCACGGCTTCACCGTTCCTTCGTACGGATCCTTGGTTCGGGCGGATGTGGCGGCCCGTCCTCACGCCTGAACGCGTAAGAGCGGGTTGGCGGGGGGCCCGCGGCAACCGGGCTCACGCGTCGCGTCGCTTGAGCATCACGGCCGCGCCGGCCAGGAGCACGACGATGTAGCCGGCGAACACCGCGAGCCCGGACCCGGGTGACAGCGAGTCACTTGCCGTCTGCACTGTCATGACCGCATTCGCCGCGTTCGACGGCAGGTACGGGCCGATGGCGTCGTTCCAGCTGCTCGGCAGTAGCTGGACCAGGCCGGGCACCACGAACAGCGCGCCCACCACGAGGGTGATCGCTCCCGCGGTGTTGCGCAGCAGGACGCCGACCGCCAGGCCGATCAGCCCGGCACCGGTCAGGTAGACCGCCGCGCCGACAAGCGCCCGGAACACCCCCGGATCGGACAGCGCGGTGGTGTCCAGACCGCGGGAGGACAGGACCGACTGACCGGCCAGGAAGGCCCCCAGGACCGCGACGAACATGAGCACGAAGCTCACCACGGCGAAGACGATCACCTTGCCCCACAGCACCGGCAGGCGTGAGGGGACCGCGGACAGCGTGGCGCGGATGGACCCGGTGGCGTACTCGCCGGCACTCATCAGTACCCCGAGCACCGCGACGGCCAGCGCGGCGAGCATCACCCCGCCCAGGCTGATCGAGGTGGGGTCACCGAAATCATCCTCTCCTGGGCCGTCTCCCGAGCCGACCAGGCTGCTGAACAGCAGCCCGAGGCCGACGACCAGGGCCACGGTGATCGCCAGCGTGTAGAGCGTCGAGCGCAGCGACCGCAGCTTGATCCATTCCATGTGGACGACCCGCGGAAAGGTCACCCGCAGACCGCCCGCATGCCGACCGGCGGTCCCGGTCGTCTTCTGTGTGTCCTGTGTGTCGAGGGCGGTGGCGCTCATCGGTTCGTCCTTCCGGCGGTGGCGAACTCGGTGGTGGAGGCGTGGTATTCGACGGCGTCGCGAGTCAACTCCATGAAGGCCTCCTCCAGCGATGCCTCCTGAACGAACAACTCGTGCAGGACCAGCCCGGCGGCCGCGGCGCGTTCGCCGATCTCGGCGGCCTCCAGCCCCTGGACGTCCAGCACGCCGGGCCGGCTGCTGGTGACCGAGACGCCGTCACCCACCAGCAGGTCACGCAGGGCCGCGGCCTGCGGCGACTGTACCCGTACGCTGCGGCTGGAGGACTGGGCGACGAAGTCGGCGAGCGGACCCGCGGACAGCAGCCGGCCCTTCCCGATCACGATGAGGTCCTCGGCGATCAACGCCATCTCGGTCATCAGGTGGGAGGAGACGAAGACGGTCCGCCCCTGGTCCGCGAGGTCCTTCAGCAGGTTGCGGATCCACAGCACGCCTTCGGGGTCGAGGCCGTTGACCGGCTCGTCCAGCATGACGATGTGCGGGTCGCCGAGCAGTGCGGAGGCGATGCCCAGCCGCTGCCCCATGCCCAGCGAGAAGCCGCCCGCCCGCTTGCGGGCCACCTCCGTCAGGCCGACCATGTCGATCACCTCCAGCACCCGCCGCTTGCCGATGCCGTTGCTCGCCGCCAGCGCGAGCAGGTGGTGATAGGCCGAGCGTCCCGGGTGGATCGCCTTCGCCTCCAGCAGCGCCCCGATCTCCTGCAATGGGGCCTTGTGCTGCTCGTAGGGGCGGCCGTTGACGCGGACCGTTCCGGACGACGGGCGGTCAAGACCCATGACCATCCGCATCGTCGTCGACTTGCCCGCCCCGTTGGGACCGAGAAATCCCGTCACCACTCCAGGACGTACGGTGAAGCTCAGCGCGTCGACCGCCAGCTTGTCCCCGTACCTCTTACTGAGGTTGTTCACGTCGATCACTATCCACCTCCGAGTTGTTGAGGACTCAAGGTTCTTGCAAGGCGGTCGGTTTTTGCGTCGCCCTACGGCGGTCACTGCGTGTACCACGACCGTGGTACGCCGCTGCGGCGGCAGCGACCGTGGGGTGACGCTCGTCGTCATCCGACTCGCGTCGTCGGGGACGAAGATGCCGTCGGCCAAGCCCTCGATCTGGCCGCGCAGGATGGTGATGGGGGTGGTGGTCGCCCCCCCATGGCCGCCAGTGCCAGGAGGAGCACCATGACGCGCTCGTCGCCGAAGAAGTCCTCGCCCCACACCTGGGCCGGCAACCCGCGCCGAGTGAAGACCCGCCCGTGGACCCGGGCCATCGCAAGCACGCGGCCGCCGCGCGCGGGAAGCGGCTGGACGCCTTCAGCAGACCGAAGTCGAGGGCGGACCGCCTACTTCCTTGGGGAGCCCGGGCGTTGACCGTCGGAAATCCCGCGCAAGATCGCTCCGGATGTCGGTTTTCCTGGTTCTGGCCGCTCTGACTGGCTCGGGAGGCGGGGGTGGCCGGAAGGTATCGGCCTGTAAGCCGAGTGCGGCCTCGCCGCGCCACAAGGGAGAGTTTCGTGAACGTCGCGCCAACGGTGAACGAGCCCCGAGAACGGCAAGTGGCCACGCTGGTCATGGCCTGTCTCGGGATGTTCGTCGCCTATCTGCCAGTGACCACCGTCTCGGCGAGCCTGCCCGCCATCGCGAGCGCATTGCACGCGTCGACCTCCCAACTGACCTGGGTCTCGGCCGCGTTCCAGCTCCCCATGGCCGCTTTCATCCTGACCGCCGGGGTCTTCGGTGACGTACACGGCCGCAAGAAGGTGTACCTGGCAGGCCTCGTGTTGGCCGGTGCGGGAGCCGCGATCGCACTGTCGGCACAGTCGGTCGAGGTCCTGTGGGTCGGTCAGGCGTGCGCCGGGTTGGGCGCGGCCGCGTTGCTGCCGTCGACGCTGGCCCTGATCAGTCATGCCGTGCCCGATCCGCGCAAGCGGGCCACGTTCGTCGGGCTCTGGGCGGCGTCCCTGATGGCCGCGCTGGCCGTCGGCCCCATGATCGCCGGTGTGATCCTCGACCACACCACCTGGCGGTGGATCTTCCTGCCGGCCATACCGGTTGCGGTCATCACGCTGGCGGTCGCGGCACCGTTGGTGACCGACTCCCGCGCTCCCGGTGAGCGTCGGCTGGACTGGCCCGGCCAGATCACGGCAGCGGTGACGGTCACCGCGCTCGTCTACGGCGTCATCGAGGGCGGCGCCGCATCGTTCACCGAGGTGCGGGTGATCGCGGCCCTGTCGCTCGCGGCGGTCAGCGCCATCGCCTTCGTCCTGGCCGAGCGGCGCAGCCCCAGCCCGATGCTGGACCTGTCGCTCTTCCGCAGCGCGGCCTTCAGCGCGACGACCCTGATCGCCATGATCACGTTCCTGGGGCTGATCGGTTTCTTCTTCGTCCTCAGCCTCTACTTCGGCCTGGTGCAGCGCCTCGACACCCTGCACGCGGGTTACCGGCTGCTGGTCGTCAGCGTGGTGTCCCTGGTCGTGGGCGCGCTGGCAGGCCGCCTCATGCACCGGATCCCGCCTCGAATCATGATCACCACTGGCCTGCTGGTCACTGTGGGATCGCTGTTGTCCTTGACCGCGATCGACGCCGGGACCGGCTTCGGTCCGCTGGCCTGGCGGCTGGCCCTGCTCGGCCTCGGTCTCGGCATGGTGATCACCCCCATGACTGCCACGGCGGTCGCGGCGGTGCCGCACCACTTGGCCGGTATGGCGTCGGCGGGCAACAACGCCTTCCGGCAGGTCGGCGGCGCGCTCGGCCCCGCCGTGCTGGGCACCCTGCTGACGACGAAGAGCGCCGACGCCCTGCCCGGCCACCTGCGCGACGTCGGCCTCACCGGACCCGTGGCCCACCGGATCACCGACGCCGTGGATGCCGGCGGCCTGGGGGCGGCGGCCCGGCTGAACTTCGGCCAGGACACCGGCCGGGTCATGGGCGCGGTGGGTGAGGCCTTCCTCGACGGCCTCTACCTGTGCCTGATCGTGGCCGCATGCCTGGCCTTGTTCGCTGCACTCGTCGGCGCTGTACTGCTGCGGACTCCGCAGCCCACCATGACGCCTGTCGCCGGCCCTGCGGATCAGGCGGCACCCGAGGACGCCGAGCCCTCCGTCGAGTTCGAGCCGGAGCGGGTGCTGGTCGGTGCCCATGCCCGGGGGCGGTCGGGGGAGCCTGGGCAGCGGCCGGGCGCGGTCGGTTCCGCAACCGGTGGTGACACGTTCGACCCTGACGGGGGATCGGGCCCCGCGATGTACGGCCGGATACTCGGGACGGCAGAGGAGCCCGTCGAGGGAGCCACGCTGACGCTGATCTCACTGGGCGGGCGACAACTGGGCCGGGCCGTGGCGCATTCCGGAGGCCGTTACCGTCTCGACGCGCCGAGTGCGGGATCGTACGTGCTGATCGCCGCGGCGGAGGGCCACCAACCGCAGGCGTCCACCGTGATGGTGGGGGAGGAGCCGCTGTCCCACGACATCCTGCTGTCCGCGGACAGCGGGTTGGTCGGCACGGTCGTCACCGCCGGGGACGGGGCGCCCTTGCAGGGCGCGACGGTGGCGGTGACGGACGTGCGGGGAGAGGCACTGGCCGCTGAAACGACCGACGCGTCAGGTGCGTTCGCGTTCGGCGAGCTGCCGGAAGGTGATGTCACGGTGGTGGTGAACGCGGCGGGATTCCGGCCTGCCGCTCTCCCGGTGCGGGTGTTCGGTCCTCGACTCGCCCGTCTGGACGTGGCGTTGTGGCCGGGGGCAGTGCTTCGGGGCACCGTGCGGGCGGGCGCCGATCGCCGGCCGCTGACCGACGCGCGGGTCACGCTCGTGGACAAGGCGGGCAACGTGATCGGCACGGCGACCACCGGGCCGGACGGCGGCTATGCCTTCACCGACCTGGACACGGGCGACTACTCGGTGATCGCCGGCGGCTATCCGCCGGTTGCCGCGCCGGTGGTCGTGGACGGGAAGGGACTTGAGTTCGACGTGGAGCTGGCTCACCCGAAGTGCTGAGCCGGCCACCCGATCCGCAGCCCCTTTCCGGTCCCGGACCACGACGTGCCGACCTCGACGCGAGCGCATGCCGTCAGCGGTTCGGTTCGTAGGTGAGTTGCTTGACCTGGCGCAGGACGAGGGCCGACTCGACCGCTTGGATGCCGTCGAGGGCACCGATCTTCTCGCTCAGGTAGGTGTACAGCTCGTCGGGGCTCCGGAAGTGGACGGAGACGACGATGTTGGCCTGGCCGGTGGTGGCGGACGCGAAATGCACCTCCGGGTGTGCGGCGAGGCTGCGGCCGACGTCGGCGAGCACGCGGGGCGCCACGGTGAGCCAGAGCATGGCGCTGACGTCCTGCCCCAGGGGCCCGTGGTCGTACTGCAGGTCGAAGTACAGCACGCCGGTGGAACGCAGTTTCTCGAGCCGCCGTTTGACCGCGGACTCCGATTGGTCGGTGGCCTTCTGCAGGTCGGTGAGGGTGGCCCGGCCGTCGTGGCGGAGCATCGCGAGCAGCGCCTCGTCGGCCGCGTCCAGGGTGACGGCGGCATCGAGCGACACTGGAGGCGGCAGACGCAGAGCGGCTTCCTGGTCGGGGGTGAGCGCGTTGGACTTGTTCAGCCAGCCGAGCGAGCCGCCGTAGAAGGGGTGCAGCAGGCAGTGGGCGGTCACCGTGACGATCTGCCGGGTGCGTTGGAGCCGGTCGAAGAGCAGCTCGTCCCGCTCCTTTCGGCTGCGTGGTTTCATGCCGCAGACGACCTCCGTGCCACCGGAGATGAGATTCACGTAGAGAGTGTCCGGGCGTTTGGCGAGTGCGTCCGCGAGCTGTTCCGCCACGTCCGGGGTGCAGTGCAGTCGTACGATCCAGCTCTGCCGGCCGAGGCGGTTCTCGTCCGTCATGCCGAGCACCCGCACGTTGACGGTGTTGCGCAGCCGTCGGTACCGCCGGGCGACGGTCTGGTCGGAGACCCCGAGGACGGCGGCGATACGGCTGAACGGTGCGCGCCCGTCGAGCTGCAGGGCTTGCAGCAGTTTCAGGTCGAGGGGATCGAGGGGGCCGAGCGTGGGAAAATCCACCGGTTCTCCTTGGGGCGGGGTGGAATGCGCCACCGTACGCGTGGATCGGCACGGGCGGTGATCAGGGCGCTGGAGGCGGCCGGGACGACGCCGCACCCACCCGACGGAAGCCGTTGATGCCTGCCGCGGCCGAGCCTGCCATGAGGAGACGTATGTGCTCCTGGGGGCGTGACCTCACGCCTCCCGGACCACGTCGGCCACCTGATCGAGCAGTGTCCTCAGCTGTGCGGATTTCTCGGGCCCCAGCTTCTGGCTGATCTGCTGTTCGATCTCCACGATCACGGCATCGGCACGGCGCAGGGAGTCGCGGCCCGCGTCGGTGAGGTGGAGCTCCTGCACGTGGCGGTGGCGCGGGTGTGGTCGGCGTTCCAGTTGGCCCCGCTCCTCCAGACGAGCCACCTGGGAGGCCACCGCTTGGGGCGTGACGTTCAGGCGACGGGCCAGCTCCGCGCCGGTCAGCCCGGGATCGGTATGGACGCAGATCACAGGGAGTACTGCGCGGCCGCCATGCCCAGCGGCCGTAGCCGCTGGTCTTTGCGGGCCTGGACGGCCCACTCCGCACGCCGCAGCGCCCAGGTCACCCGGTCCAGTGCGTTGGCAGCGATCGGCTCCTCGTCATCCACTCTCACGCCGCGACAATACGGCACGTGAGCAAGCATCAATTTTCTTGGTGCTCGACAAGCATCTGAAGATCTCGGGACACCCGAAGGCCTCGCCACGGTGACCGAGCGCCTGGCCGCCGGCGACGGCACCGTCAAACCGTCGCCTCGTTGCTCGCCTTCAGTGCCGGACAGAGCAATCCGCACAGGCCGGTCCCGCTCGCGGGTCTGCCGGAAAAGCTGGGTCGGCGCCGAACTCCCCAACAATCGCGAGATTCACCTGCTGACAGCCTATTGACGTGTTACGCGTCACATCAGTAACGTCCGGGCAACCTGAGTGATTGAAACGATTCAATGCGGAGTTGCCATGAGCGAAAAGCGCTCAGTCGTGCTCGTACTCCTGAGGGGGTTCGTAGTGCTCGCCGTACTCGGAAGCATGGCCGCCCTGCCGACGTCCGTGCCCTCCGCGGCGTCGGTGCCGGACGTGCCGTTCTCCGTGAAGGCTCTGACCACGAACGGCCGGGCGAACCCGCTGGGCATCGACGGTGAGGACCCGGTCTTCGGCTGGCAGTTGGCGTCGAACAGGCGGGCGACTTCGCAGCAGGCCTACGAGATCCAGGTCGGACGCACGCCGGGGTCTGCCGATGTGTGGTCGTCCGGAAAGGTGGCGACCGACCGTCAGGTCGGCGTGCGGTACGGCGGTCCTGACCTGGATGCGGCCACCCGTTACTACTGGCGCGTTCGGGCCTGGGACGACAAGGGAGTCGCCAGCCCGTGGAGCGCGCACGCGTACTTCGAGACGGGTCTGCTGGACGCCGGCGACTGGGACGGGGCCCAGTGGATCACTCGCCCTGCGGCTCCCAGCGAGCTGGACAAGTGGACCGACTACACCGCCACGGTCGAGTTCAAGTTGGACAGCGCTGCCTTCGGCATGTTCCTGCGTGCCTCCGATGCGAGCAACGGGTACATGTGGCAGTTCAACGTCACGGGCCCGACCCCGATGCTGAGACTGCACAAGCAGGTCAAGGGCACCTACACAGTGGCTCAGCAGGTGGATCTCGCGCCCTTCGGCTTCACCGACGCCGCTCTCCTCGCCGGCCGGCACACGGTCCGCTACGACGTGGTGGGCACCACCATCAAGACGACCCTCGACGGCAAGCTGGTCAGCACCTTCACGGACTCCACTTTCACCAAGGGCTACATCGGTTTCCGCACCCACGCTTGCTGCGGCGAACGCGGAACCGTCTACGACGCCGTCGTGACCGGCACCGACGGCGGCACGCTGCTCGACACCGACTTCGCCTCCGGCCGGAACCCGTTCACCGGCGGTGAGATCGTCGACTCCGCCCTCGTGGTGTCCGGCACCACGGACGCCCTCTACGGACCCGCGGCCCGGCCGCTGCCGCTGCTGCGCAGGGACTTCGCCACCAAGGCCGGCAAGGAGGTCGCCTCCGCGCGGATCTACGCATCGGCACTCGGCCTCTACGAACTGGAGCTCAACGGCAAGCCGGTCGGCGACCAGGTGCTCGCGCCGGGCTGGACGAACTACCACAAGCGCATCCAGTCCCAGAGCTACGACGTCACGAAGCTGCTCGAAGGCGGCGACAACGTGATCGGCGCTTCCCTGGCGGACGGCTGGTGGGCCGGCAAGGTCGGGCTCGGCTGGAGCCGCCAGTACGGGGACACCCCCGCACTCGTGGCGAAGATGCGCATCACCTACACCGACGGCTCCATCCAGTGGATCGCCACGGACGGTTCGTGGAAGGCGTCGGACGGGCCCTACGTCAAGGCCGATCTGCAGGACGGCGAGACCTATGACGCCCGTCTGGAGCCGTCGGGCTGGAGCCGACCGGGATTCGACGACGCGAAGTGGGAGCCCGCCGCGAGCCTTACGTCCCGGACCGCCCTCCTGGTCCCGCAGAGCGACGAGCCTGTACGCCAGACCCAAGTGCTCCAGGCGCAGAAGATGACCGAGCCGACCCCCGGGACCTACGTTTACGACCTCGGTCAGAACATGGTCGGCGTGTCGCGGCTGACCCTCACCGGCTCCTCCGGCCAGACGGTCAAGATCCGCTACGCGGAGGTGCTCAACAAGAACGGCACCCTATACACCGACAACTTCCGCAGCGCCCGCGTCACCGACCGCTACGTCTTCGCCGAGACCGGAACGGTGACCTACGAACCCACCTTCACCCAGCACGGGTTCCGCTACATAGAGATCACCGGGCTGAACGAGCCTCCCGCGCTCTTCGACGTCAAGGGCGTCGTGTGGGGATCCGACCTCCCGTCCACCGGCACGCTGAAGACCTCGGACACCATGCTCAACCAGCTGGTGAGCAACATCTCCTGGAGCCAGCGCGGCAACTTCCTCTCCATTCCCACCGACACCCCCGCCCGCGACGAACGCCTGGGCTGGACGGGAGACATCAGCCTGTTCGCGCCGACGGCCAACTACCTGGTCGACACCCGCGCGTTCCTGTCCCACTGGATGGCGGACGTGCGCAACTCCCAGTACGCCAACGGTGACCTGCCGGCGGTCGTACCGACGCCTCAGGGTCAGTTCGGCGACAGCGGTGTCGGCTGGTCGGACGTGATGATCACCGTGCCGTACTCGGTGTGGCGTTCCTACGGCGACACCCGCATCCTGCGGGAGAACTACCCCGCCATGCAGAAGTTCTTCCAGTTCGTACGCGACAGCGCCGGACCGGACCTTCTCGAGCCCGGCCGCACCACGTTCTTCACCAACGACTGGCTGCACCTGGACGACCCGACCGAGCAGGGCATCCTGGGCACCGCCTACTACGCCGAGAACGCCCGCATGATGGCCGAGACGGCCAAGGCCCTGGGCGATGACGCGGCGGCGTCCGACTACAGCAAACTCTCCGCCGACATCCGCGACGCCTTCACCAAGGCCTACGTCGCAGCCGACGGCACCGTCAAGCGCAACTCGCAGACCGGATACGCGCTGGCCCTCGGCATGGACCTGGTCAGGGATCCGGCACTGGTCGAGAAGGTCGGCGAGAAGTTCGTGGCCAAACTGGCGGTCACCGACTACCACCTGCGGACCGGCTTCATCGGCACCCCGCTGCTGCTGCCCGCGTTGAGCAAGATCGGCCGGGACGACCTGGCCTACAAGATGCTGCTGCACAAGGACTACCCGTCCTGGGGCTACGAGGTCGCAGGCGGCGCCACCACCATGTGGGAGCGCTGGAACTCGATCATGCCCGACGGCAGCTTCGGCCCGGTCGACATGAACTCCTTCAACCACTACGCCTACGGCGCCGTGGGCGACTGGATGTTCCAGAACCTCGGCGGCCTCTCGGCGATCGACCCCGGCTACAAGCGCTCCCGGATCGCGCCGGTGCCCGGCGGAAACCTGACGGAGGGCTCAGGAAGCCTCAAGACCGTCTACGGCCTTCTGTCGTCGAAGTGGAGCACCGACAACGGCACGTTCGGCCTGAAGGTGACGGTGCCGGTCAACACCGTCGCGGAGGTGCACGTGCCGTCTGAGAGCCGCTGGGCGGTCACTGAGGGCGGCCGACCGGCCGACGCCGCCAAGGGAGTCCGGTTCCTGCGGATGGAGGACGGGGCAGCCGTGTTCGAGGTCGGGTCGGGGTCCTACAGCTTCGGCGTCGACACCGTCCTCGGCGGCCTGGGTGAGGCCAACGAAGCCGCCGGAGAACTGCGTGACCTGGTGGCGAGCCTGGACGCTCCGGGCGCATCGACGGCACGCGAGCAAGCCGGTCAGGTACAGACCTCCGTCGAGGCCGCCTGGACCACCTACGGGGCGGGTGGTGCGCAGAGCACTGACGAACACGTGGACCGGGCCCGGACACGTCTGCTCGACATCGGTGACTGGACCGCCCGGCAGGTGGACCAGGGAACGCTGACAGCCTCCCAGGGAACGGCGGTGCAAGCGCTCATCGACCGCATCGAAAAGGGCCTGTGAATGTGTCCACCTTGTCCATGAACGACGGGTGGTCGGACAGGCGGAGGTGACCGAGGGGCGGCGTGGAGGAGGTGACTGGCATGCGCTGCCGCCATGCCCAGGCTGCAAGAATACGGCACCTAACCGGCGCCTCCTCCGGAATCGGCGCCGCCTACGCCCGCCTCCTCGCAGCCGATTCGGACTTGGTCCTGGTGGCCCGCCGCGCCGACCGGCTGCAGGACCTGGCAGACGAACTCGCGAGACTTCGCGGCTGGTCTGCCGTTCGTCCGCTATTTGTCGACCAGCGACATGTGGTGCTCGTTGTAGCGGTCTCCCCGGACCCCGACCCGACCAGCGAGTTCGTTGAGGTCCGCCAGTTCGTCGGCGGAGAGCGGCAGTTGGGTGGCGCCGATGTTCTCCTCGATGCGCGTGATGCGTCGCGTTCCGGGAATCGGAACGATCGACGGATGCTGCGCGAGCAGCCAGGCCAGCGCGACCTGCCCCGGTGTGGCGTCCTTGGCCTGCGCGAGCGTTGCGATGTGCTCGACGAGAACCTGGTTCGCCGCCCGATTGTCGGCCGTGAACCGTGGAATGGTTGTGCGGACGTCGCCGGCCGTGAACGACGTCGACGCGTCCACCGCCCCGGTCAGGAACCCCTTGCCGAGCGGGCTGAAGGGCACGAATCCGATCCCGAGCGCCGCGCACGTCGGCAGGACCTCTGGCTCGGGATCCCGGGTCCACAGCGAGTACTCGCTCTGCACTGCCGTCACCGGGTGGACCGAGTGAGCACGGCGGATGGTCTCCGCGCCGGCCTCCGAGAGCCCGAAGCACCGGACCTTGCCCTCCTGCACGAGCTCGCCCACCGTGCCGGCGACGTCTTCGATCGGCACCTCCGGATCAACGCGGTGCTGGTAGAACAGGTCGATCGTCTCGACCCCGAGCCGTTCGAGGGAGGCCGTGGCGACGGCCCGGATCTGCTCGGGCCGGCTGTTGAGTCCGACTGAGGCACCGTTCTCGATGCGGAATCCGAACTTGGAGGCGATCACCACTTGGTCACGCACCGGGGCCAGGGCCTCCCCTCCCCGGTCTGCGCCGTGGGGAAGTCGCTCAGCCGGCCGCGATCAGCACTGATTATCACACCCGGCTCGAACAGGGCCGCGTTCAGGCGTCCATGGCCGTCCTCGACGCCCTCCCGCAGGTTCTCCGCCTCGACGGCGATCAGCGCGAGTACGTCCTGACCCTCGCGGGGACCTTGCCTGCGGTCAACCGGAGCACTCGGCAAGAGGTCCAGCCGCAGATGCAGTACCTGCTGGACGACTTCACCCTGACGGCGGGGTTCGTCATCGGGCGCAACACAGGCCTTCTGGCGTGGAACGCCATGGCCGTTGCCGCAGATCGAGATGGCGCCAGGAGGGCTGGGCGGCGCCGTCTGACGCAGTGCGCCAGGGGCGGCTGTCGTTCACCGCAGTCGCCCGAGGTGACGAAGACGATGAAGGCACGGTCGGGGAAGGGCTCGCCCGAGTCGAGGGTCTCCGGTACCGAGTGCGCCACGGCGAGCGACACCGCGCCCCGGAAGCCCGCGAACCCGCTGACGGTGCGTGCCCGGTGCCAGAAGGCCAGTGTCTGGCGACGATGCTCGGCGCGGATGAGACTCGGAGCCACCTGGGCCATGATCAGTCCACTCACGAGGACCGCGAGGACACCCGAGGCGTGGATCAGCTCGGCGAGCAGATACGCCGTGAACGGCGCCACGAACTAAGTCTTGGGGTGCACCGCCAAATGCATCGCGGGCATCCGGCGCCGCGATTTATGATGATCGGATGCTGAGGTTCACCGATGTCATTCTCGACTGCCCCGACCCCTGGAAGCTGGCCGAGTTCTATGCTGAGCTGTTGGGCTGGGAGATCAACACCGACATCAGCCAGAAGGACTGGGTCAACCTGCGCAACGACGGCGTCGAGCTGTCGTTTCAGCGGGTGGAGAACTACCAGCGGCCCAGCTGGCCGGGCCAGGAGCATCCGCAGCAGTTCCACCTCGACTTCGAAGTGGACGAGTTCGAGCCCGAGCAGCGCCGGGTGATCAAGCTGGGCGCCACCCTCCAAAAGAACTTCGTCGGCGAGTCCGGCTACGGCTGGCAGGTCTACATCGACCCGGCCGGGCATCCGTTCTGCCTGTGCCGCAACCCTCCCCAGTCCTGACCGCACACGACGAGAAACCGCCCCGGCTCCGAAATGGAGCCGGGGCGGCGGTCTCGGAGTCTCGGGCCTGTCCTGAGTTGTGTGGAGTCGGGACAGCTGATTTCACGCCACAGGTGTTGCGCGACTTCGGTCGTACGGGACCTGTTTCGCTTCATGGGCCCCGGGGCCGTTCGAACGAGGGCCCTGTCAGGCAGGCACACCCGCGGGCGGCTGCTGGCTGCCGCAGTACCGGCACTTGGTCGCCGCCTCGGGGATGTCCTCTGCCATACAGGCTGGGCAGGTCTTCACCGGCCCTGGCTCACCGAAGACGGTGGCACCGCGGCGAGCCTGGGAATGCTTGTACGGCACAACGATCAGGAAGTACACGACTGCCATGAAGATGAGGAAGTAGATCAGCGCCGAGATGAACTGCCCGATGTCGAGGTACGTCGCGTCGTTCCCCGCCTCCCCGAGTTGCCAGCCCAGTCCGGCGGAGTCACCGCCCTGGAACCGCGCGACGATCGGGTTGATGACGTAGTCGGTGAACGCCTTGATCAGAGTGGAGAAGGCCAGCGCGGTGACCAGACCGACGGCGATCACGATGACGTCGCCGCGCATGAGGAAGTTCTTGAAGCCCTTGAGCACGTTTCTTCTCCCTTTCCGGAGACAGGAGTGCTCAGCACGCTAAGTGCGGACTCAGCCCGGGGATGGTGAGCCACGGCGGTAAGCACCCGGACGGCGGCCTGCGCGTCTGGGCCGTGGGTAATCTGCCCGGGAGAGCCCTGCTGCGCGGCCGCCGATTCCGGTTGTCGACTGCCGCGCGTGGCGCGAGCCGCCCGGCCCGGCGCCAGCTTGAGCCGGTCGGCGAGTTCCGAGTTGCTGAGCCCTTCGGCCAGATGCAGCAGGATCTCGCACTCCCGCCCGGTCAGCCGGTCCAGCCGCGGATGGGTTTGTCTTTCGCCGGTGTCCGGGTTGGGCAATCGGTGCACGCTGCACTCGGCGGAACAGGAGCCTGCGAACCGGTCGGGCAGACCCCGCATCTCGCTGAGTACCTTGCGGCCGGCCTCGGCTACCAGGGGCATCGCCTGGGCGGCCTGGTGGGGTGCGCGTTCCTGGGCTGAAGCACCGTCGGTGCAGCTCCTCCATGGCTTCCTCGACCGGCCTCAGAACCGCTGTGCGGGCGGGGCTCCTGGCGCGCCGACCCGCCCGTGACCCCGCGCACCCTGGCCATGCCGCCCGCGAAACCGGACATCCGGCACCCGATGCTGTGGGGCCGCCGTGCTGCGAAACTGACGTGCGAAAGTGGCCCGACGCCGGGCTCAGAGGTCGCGGACCGTCTTGGTCACATGGTCGAGCAGTGCCCGCAGCTGCGCGGTCTTGTCCGGTCCAAGGTCATCGGTGATGTGGCGCTCGACGTCGGCGATCACTCCGTCGGCCGCGCGCAACGCCTCCCGTCCCGCATCGGTGAGGTGCAGCTCCTGCACGTGCCGGTGGCGCGGGTGCTCGCGTCTCTCCAGTTGTCCACGGCCCTCCAGTCGCGCCACCAGCGAAGCGACAGCTTGGGGAGTCACGTTGAGCCGACGGGCCAGCTCCGCGCCGGCCAGCCCGGGTTCCGCGTGCACCGACATCAGGAGCGCGTAGTGCGCGACTGCCATGCCGAGCGGGCGCAGCCGCTGTTCCTTGAGTGTCTGCACCGCCAGCTCCGCGCGGCGCAACGCCCAGGTCACCCGGTCCAGCGCGTCGAGCCCAACCGGCTCCTCATCATTCCGTATCACGCGAGAAGGATACGGCACTTCATAGTCATCAAACGTTTGACAGCCAATCATCGTTGAAAGATGCTGGTCCCATGACTCGCACCATTGCCTTGATCACTGGCGCCTCCTCCGGCATCGGCGCCGCCTACGCCCGTCTCCTCGTGGACGACCACGACCTCGTCCTGGTGGCCCGGCGCGCCGACCGGCTCAGCGGTCTCGCCGAGGAGCTCGGCTCCCGTGGCGCAGCCGTCGAGGTGCTGCCCGCCGATCTCGCCACCCACGACGGCATTGCCGCTGTTACCGGCCGCCTGGCAGCCGGGGACGTGGGCCTGCTGATCAGCAACGCCGGCGCCGGCGGCTACTCCCCGCTCACCGATGTCGACGTGGCCGACATCGACCCCCTGCTCACCCTCAACGCCGTCGCCCCCATTCACCGTCCGCGCCGCACTTCCCGGAATGCTCGCGGCAGGTGAAGGCACGATCGTCACCGTCGCCTCACTTCTCGCCTTCAGCGCGGGCAGCATGGACCCGCGAGTGCCCCGGCGCACGCTGTACGCCGCCGCCAAGGCCGCGACCCTGGGGTTCACTCGGACACTCGCCGGCGAACTCGCCGACACCCCGGTCCGTGTCCAGGTGGTGTGCCCCGGCGTTGTGGCCACGGACTGGAACAGTGGCGCCGGCCGCAGCATCCCCTGGGCGATGTCGCCCGAGGATGTGGCCTCGGCCAGTCTGACCGGGCTGCGCCTCGGCGAGACCATCTGCGCCCCTGGCCTGGAGGACCAGGACGCCGCCCTAGACGCCTTGCTCGCCGCGGAGACCGCCCTGGTCACGGGCGGCAACCAGTCCACCCTCGCGGCCCGCTACACCGGCCCGCGAGCATAGGGGGTGCCGCAACCGGCGGGGCTGATGGTTCCCAGCGTCTCCTCGGCTCTGGTCCACCACTCGTATCGGATCGACTCGACGCACCTGGCGTCCGCCTCCTCAGCGGATCAGGTCGGCTTGCTGACCCTTCAGCGCGGCGCTGGTCCGCTGCTGCGGCGGACGACGAGGTCGACGGGAACGACCGACTCGGGCTTCGGCGGCTCGGTGGAGCCGTCGATGCGGTTCAGCAGGAGCCGCAGGGACCGGGTGCCGATCTCCGCGAAGTCGGTGCGGACGGTGGTCAGCGGGGGCAGCAGATGGGCGGCCTCCGGGATGTCGTCGTAGCCGACCACGCTGACCTCGTCCGGCACCGGCCGCCCGGCCTCGTGCAGCGCGTGCAGGACGCCGACGGCCATCTGGTCGTTGGAGACGAACACCGCCGTGACGTCCGGCCGCGCGGCGAGCCGGCGCCCCAGGTCGTAGCCGGAGTCGGCGCTCCAGTCACCGACGAGCGGCTCGGGGATCTCGACACCGGCCGCCTCCAGGGTCGAGCGCCAACTGGCCATCCGGTGGTCGGCCGAGGTCCAGCCGGTCGGACCCGCGAGGTGCCGGACGGTGGCGTGGCCGAGCCCGAGGAGGTGCTCGGTGGCCTTGCGGGCCCCGGCCCGGGAGTCGCCGGTGACCAGGTGGGTCTCGCTGTCGAGGCCGTTCTCCAGCACCACCAGCGGGGTGTCCAGGTGGGTGTCGGCCAGGGCCCGGCCCACCCACAGCTGCGGGGCGATGGCGATCACGCCGTCCGCGCCCTCGGCCGACAGCCGGTCCACGGCCTCGATCACCGTGTCGTGGTCGGCCGTGTCGAGGGCGATGGAGCTCACCAGGTAACCGGCCTCCTGCGCCGCCGTGTTGATCGCGGTGAGGACGGAGGCCGGACCGTAGCGGGCGGCGTCGAAGGAGATGACCCCGAGCATCCGGGTCCGGCCGCTGGCCAGCGACCTGGCGCTGCGGCTGGGCCGGTAGCCCAGCGTGCGCATGGCCTCCACGACCGCCTCGCGCGTCGCGGGGCGGACGGACGGATGGTCGTTCAGCACGCGGGAGACGGTCTGCTTGGAGACACCGGCCAGCCGGGCCACGTCGTCCATCACGGGACGCGCGCCCGCGAAGTTCCGTCTGCTGCGCCCCTTCGGAACCGCCCCGTCGGCGGCACTTCGGGTCATGGTGACAGTTTCCTCGACATCGTTACGGCGGCCTCGTCCCGCCCGGCAGGACCACAGCATAGGCGGGACCGTCCCGAGGACTCAGGCGCGCCGAGCCCTCGGGAGCACCCCGGGTCGGCGTCTCAGCCGGCCCGGACCGTCCAGCGGCGGCGGGTGATCCACTCGGCGTGCGTGACGGCGGCGCTCTCCCCGGCACCGACCGCCTCCCGCGGCACATACACGGGTGCGTCCGGGTGCAACGGCAGCACACGCAGCCGTAGCCCCTCGGCGCGCAGGGCGTCGGCGGGCAGCCGGTCGACGCCGATGTCCCAGACACGCCCGGAGAAGAACTGATCGGCCACGAGGGTGTCGCCCACATACGCCCGCCCCACGTCCCCGCTCCAGTGCAGGCGCAGGATCGTCCCCGGCGGCAGATCGTCCGGTACGTCGACGCGGTACTCGGCGGCCACGGTGTCGAAGTACTTGTCCGCGGGCGCGCTCGCCCGGTCCAGCACGCCGGTGGCGGTGTCGGGGGCGGGACCGGCGGGCCGGACCAGGGTGACCGGGACGCAGGCGCCATCGGCAGCGAAGCCGCCATCGGCCGCGTAACGGGTGAACACCCCGTCCGCCGACACGCTCATCGACGCCCCGTCCACCACCGGCGCCCGCTCCGGCGCGGGCAGCACCGCGAACGACACCGGCGCGGCCGAGCCGTGCAGCCGTACCTCCTCCCGGCCGAACGAGTCGAAGACGACCCCCGCCTCGCACAGCACCAGCCGCTCGGCGCCCCAGGCCATGCCCCGGTAGGCGGTGCGTGCCGTCGCCGCGTCCAGGACCAGCAGACCGACCCGGCCGCCGTCCGCCGTCTCCACCTTGACCAGAGCGCCGGTACCGGGCCGCAGCCCGGTCACCATGACCCGGCCGCCGACGGGGGTGACGTCCCCGGACGGCGTGCTGACCGACGTCACCGTGGCCGCGTCCAGGGCGAGTTCGGGGGCGATGCCCTCGGTCGCGGCCAGCACCAGGACCGTACGACCGTCCACGTCGACCGTGCACACCGGCTGGGCGGTGGCCCACTCCAGCCGCAGCCCCGCCACGTCGAGCCGCAGCGGCCAGCAGAAGTAGGCACCGCGCGGCACGGTGACGGGAGCGGCCGGCAGGGTCAAGGGGCCCCCGTCACCGGGGAATTCGACCGTGAACGACGTCTCCGGGTGGTCCGGCAGGGGCTCGTGCGGCTGATGGTTGTTGACGAACAGGAACCCCGAGGTGCCGTCGGTGCGCACCGCCCACCGCAGGGTGTCCCGGTCGTCCTGCCCGCTCGGCCGGCGCTCCGGCAGCACGGACTCCATCGGCGCGATGCGGTCGCCGAAGTCGGCCAGCAGCAGGTGCTGGAGCCGCAGTTCGTGGTACGTCGGCCGGTACTGGCCGTACTCGCCGAGCGGCGCCTGGAAGTCGTACGTCAGGACCGGCAGGTCGTTGGGATAGCCGGTGGCGTGGGACTCCTGCAGGGTGGTGAGCTCACCGGCGGGGTTCGTGCCGCCGTGGAACATGTAGAAGCCCTGCCAGACCGAACCGCAGCCGATCTTGGTGAGGCCCAGCGCGCCGATGTCCTCCGCGTCGACGCGCGGCCGCCGGTGGTACGACACCGCCATGCCGCCGCCCAACTCGCAGGTGGTCCAGGGAAAGCGGTCCGCGAAGGCGTCCGGGTCGCCGCCGCGCACGGTCGTGGGCCTCAGATCGGCGCCGATGCCCTCGTCGTCGCGCTGGTGGGTGAAGAAGAAGTGCTTGCGGCAGGTGTCGGGCCAGCCGCCGTCCGCTTCGGTCCAGAACGTCTCGGTGTAGCCGCCGTACAGCGGCAGCAGCTCATCGGGCGGGAGCTGGACCCCGCCCCAGGCCGTCGACGTCCACAACGGGGCGCTCATGCCGGCCTCTTGGGCCATCCGCTTGAGGGTGAGGAGGTGGCCGGGCTGGTCGTAGAGCTCGTTCTCGATCTGGATCGCCACGATCGGGCCGCCGTGGGCCCGGTCGAGGCCTCGCAGTTGCTCGGCGATGGCCGCGAACCAGGTGCGTACGGGCTCCAGATAGGCCGGGTCGTCGGTGCGCGGGGTGCAGTCGCGGGCCAGCAGCCAGTCGGGCAGGCCTCCGCCCCGGACTTCCGCGTGGGACCAGGGGCCGACGCGCGGGATGAAGTCGAGGCCGTGCCGGGCGCACAGTTCGGCGAAGCGGCGCAGGTCGCGGTCACCGTCGAAGCGGACGCGGCCCTCGATCTCCTCGTGGTGGATCCAGATGATGTAACTGGCGACGGCGGTCACCCCGCCCGCCTTCATCTTCAGCAGCTCCTCCTCCCATTCGGCGGCCGGAAAGCGGGAGTAGTGGAACTCGCCGGAGACCGGGAACCAGGGGCGGCCGCCGCGCGTGAGCCAACGGCTGTTGACCTCGATGGGATCGGGGACCCCGGGGGCGTCGGCGAAGGGCAGATGCCCGGTCAGCGGGGGACCGGCGGGGAAGGGGACGCGCAGGTGGTGCGGGTGGGCCATCAGTTGTTCTCCGGTCCGAGGTCGGGGGTGTCGGTGAGCCGGGCGCGGGTGCCGGTCGTGGCGTGCAGCTCCAGCAGGACGAGCTCGTTGCGGCCGGGGCGCAGTACCGGGCCGGGGACGTACAGGGTGCGCTGTGGGCCGCGGTTCCAGTAGCGGCCGAGGTGGAAGCCGTTGACCCACGCCTGGCCCTTGGTCCAGCCGGGCAGGGCGAGGAACGTGTCGGTCGGCGTGTCCACCTCGAACGTGCCGTGGTGGAAGGCGGGAACGGCGTCCGTGTCCGCGTCGGACCGCACGAACGGCACCGCATCCAGGTCGCCCAGCGGGACGGGCCGGCACTCCCAGCCCTGCAGGGCGGCGCCCTGGAAGGACACCGGGCCGAGCAGCCCCTTGGGCGCGCCGATGCGCGGCCCGTAGTTGACCCCGCCCTGGTTCTCCACCAGGACCTCGAGGACGGCACCGGGCTCTGGAACCCGCACGGGCAGCGTCTCGTCGTGGCGCTCGCGTTCCAGTACGCCGACGGAGGCGCCGTCCACGAAGACCTGGGCGCGGTCGCCGACGCCGCCCGCGAAGTGCAGCAGACCGTCGCCGGAGGCGGGAACGGTGGTGCGGTACAGGACGTACCCGGAGTGCACCCCGAGTTCGTTCATCGTCACCGGGTCCTGGGTGCGCACCGCTCCGTCCAGTGTGCGGAGATACGGCAGCAGCGGCGCCCGGCGGTCCAAGTCGACGGCGACGGGCGGAAGTTTGGCTCCCTGCGCCGGCGCCGGCTCGTCGGGGACCGGCGCGTGCCGGGCGATGACCTCGCGGAACGCGTGGTACTTGGGGCTCGGGTCGCCGCATTCGGTGAGCGGGGCGTCGTAGTCGTACGACGTGACGGTGGGCGCGTAGGTGTGGTGGTGGTTGGCGCCGTTGGTGAAGCCGAAGTTGGTGCCGCCGTGGAACATGTAGAGGTTGACGGAGGCGCCCGCGGACAGCAGCCGGTCGAGGTCGGCCGCGGCGTCTTCCGCCGACCGGACGTGGTGCGGCCCGCCCCAGTGGTCGAACCAGCCGATCCAGAACTCGGAGCACATCAGCGGGCCTTCGGGCCGGTGGGCGCGCAATGCGGCCAGATGCTCGTCGATCCGGCTGCCGAAGGTGGCGGTGGCGACCGTGCCGGGCAGGCTGCCGGCGGCCAGGTGTTCGGCATTGGCCTGGTCGCAGGTGAACAGCAGTTCGTCGACACCACGGGAGCGCAGGGCCTGTTCGACGTGCTTGAGGTACGCGGTGTCGTCGCCGTAGGCCCCGTACTCGTTCTCCACCTGCACGGCGATCACCGGACCGCCGTTCGCGGCGAGGTGCGGCAGCAGCGGAGGCAGCAGTTGGTCGAGGTAACGGTCGAAGGCCTCGGTGAAGCGCGGGTCGCTGGTGCGCAGCCGGATGCCGGGGTCCGAGACGAGCCACGCGGGCAGCCCGCCGTCGTCCCACTCGGCGCAGATGTACGGCCCGGGGCGCAGCAGGACGTGCAGGCCCTCCGCCCGCGCCAGGCTGAGGAAGCGGGGCAGGTCGAGCAGTCCGTCGAGGACGAGCGTGCCGGGTTCGGGCTCGTGGAGGTTCCAGGGCAGATACGTCTCGACGGTGTTGAGGCCCATCAGCCGGGCCTTGCGCAGCCGGTCGGTCCACTGGTCCGGGTGGACGCGGAAGTAGTGCAGGGCCCCGGAGATGATCCGGAACGGCTCGCCGTGCAGGAGGAAACCGTCGGACGACGTGGTCAGAGCGGGCATTCGGGGCTTCCCTTCGGGTTCGGAATGCGGGGCCTTGCTCCAGGGGGTCGAACGGGGTTCGGCCGGTGGGGGTTCAGCGGTTTCAGCGCGTTGGGGGTTCAGCGGGCATAGTGCGGTGAGGTTCAGCGGGTTCGAGTGCTGCGGATCAGCCAGAGCGTCGCGGCCAGGCACAACGCCGAGACGCCGCACAGCAGCAGCGGGACCGCGCGGATGCCGGCCTCTTCGATGGCCTTGCCGAGTGCCGGGCCCGCGGCCACTCCGCCCACCATGGAGGCGGCGATGACCAGGGCTCCGGCGCGCCGGGCACGCGGGGCCGCGCGGTGCAGCCAGGGCAGGCCGGTGGGGAAGATCGGGGCGATGAACAGACCGACACCGGCGTACGCGTACGGGGCCAGGGCCGGTATCGAGGCGAGCAGCAGACAGACCGTCATACCCGCGCAGGAGACCGCGATGATCGTCTGTGCCGAGAAGCGCAGGGCGATCGGGGCGACCAGGAACCGGCCGACGGTCATCATCAGCCAGTAGACGGAGGTGGCGGTCGCGGCGGCCCCGGCGCCGTAGCCGACGGTCTCCAGGTGCGTGGGCTCCCAGCCGCCTACGCCCGCCTCGATGCCCACATGCAGGACGTACAGCGCCACGAACACCGCGAGGACGGAGCCCAGGCTGCGGCCGAGGACTCGCGCACCGGCGGAAGCCGGAGCGTCAGTCGGTTGCGGCGCCTGGTTGCGTACGCCCTTCAGACACAGCAGCAATGGCAGGTTGGCCAGCGCGAACCCGAGGAAGACGGCCGGATAGTGCGTGGAGCCGACCGCGCCGATCAGCGCCGGGCCGAGGATCGCGCCGATGCCGAAATGCGCGTTGAGGATGTTCAGCATCGCGGTCGACCGGTGGCCGAAGCCGACCGCGAACAGCTGGTTGAGGCCGTAGTCAATGCCGCCGAAGCCGAGCCCGGCGAGAAGGGCCATGGCCAGCGCGGAAGGCCAGTTCGGCGCCAGCGCGAAGCCCGCCGCACCGACGGCCATCAGCAGATACGAGGCGCCGAGGATCTGCCGGTTGCCGAGCCGGCCGTAGAGCCGGTCGAACAGCAGCACACCGGCCACGCCGCCGACGAAGTGGGCGCTCAGCCCCAGCCCGGCGGCCGAGGGCGTCAGCCCGAACTCCTCGCGGAAGGCGGGGATGGCCGGCCCGTACAGGGCCTGGAGGGCGCCGATGAGGACGAAGCCCACGCAGGAGGCGACCACGGCGGCGGGGCTGAAGATCGGGGCGTCCGGCTGTGCGGATGCCATGGGCCTGGTGTCGACGACGCGCTTTTCCCCCGGCACGGCACACCTTTCGTTGGGTCCGACAGCCAGTGATGTTACCGGTAACATTCGGCGCGTCAAGATTCTGGACGGAGGTAGACGGAGGTGGACGGAGAGGGTAATCGGACTGTCCCGGATTGGACTGTTCGTCCAGGAGCTGGACGTGTAGTCTAGTGATCCTGGATGTGGCAGCGAGGAGGGTGTCGGTGGACGAAGCGAGCGTCGAGCCCGAGCGGGACGCGATCATCGCCACGCTGACGCCCGTCATCGACGGGCTCGCGGCGACTTTCGGCCCGATGTGCGAGGTGGTTCTCCATGACTACCGACGGCCGGAGAAGTCGGTGGTCGCCCTCGCCGGCTCGGTGACGGGTCGTGCGGTGGGCGGGGCGATGAGTGAGATCGGCATGCGGATCGTCGCCCGTGGCGAGGACGCGGGCGACGAACTGAACTACGTCACCCGGACCCGGACCGGGAAGACCGTCAAGTCGTCCACGATGGTGCTGCGGGATTCCACCGGCGCGGTGTTCGGCGCGGTGTGCGTGAACCTGGACGTCTCCGCGGTCACCGAAGCCCGCACCCTGCTCGGAGCGCTCGCCGGCATCGGCGGGACCTCCGCCGAGCTGCCCGTCACCACCTTCGGCAACGACATCGACTCCGTCGTCGACGTCATCCTCGACGACCACCACCTGGGGCGGCACCAGAGCTGGGCGGGCCTCGACCGTGCGGCACGCCTGGAGCTGTTCCGCAGCCTGGACGAGCGGGGGGTGTTCGCGGTGCGCCGCTCGGTCGAGCAGGTGGCCGGCCGGCTCGGCATCTCCCGCGCCTCCGCGTACAGCTACCTCGCCCAGGCCCGGGCGGCGTCCGACACCACCTCCGACACCCGTTCCGACACCACGTCCGACACCCGTTCGGACACCGCTTCCGACTCCGCTGGAGGGCACGCGTGACGACTACCACCCCGCCGGTCACCCTCGACGACATCCGTGACGCGGCCACCCGGCTCAAGGGCGTCGCGCACCGCACGCCGGTGCTGCGCTCGCGCACGCTGGACGCGCTCGTCGGCGCCGAGGTCTTCCTCAAGTGCGAGAACTTCCAGCGCGTAGGGGCCTTCAAGTTCCGCGGCGCCTACAACGCGGCCTCCCGGCTCGCCCCGGAGCAACTGGCCCGGGGCATCGCCGCCTACTCCTCCGGGAACCACGCCCAGGCCGTCGCCCTGGCCGCCCGGGAGCTCGGCACCACCGCGGTGATCGTCATGCCCGAGGACGCTCCGCCCTCCAAGCGGGACGCCACCGCGGGCTACGGCGCCGAGATCGTGTCGTACGACCGCTACACCGGCGACCGTGTGGCCATCGCCGAGGCTCTGGCCGCCGAACGGGGCCTGGCGCTGATCCCGCCCTACGAGCACCCGCACGTGATCGCCGGGCAGGGCACCGCCGCTCTCGAACTCCTCGAAGAAGTGGGGGAGTTGGATGCCCTGATGACACCGGTCGGCGGCGGCGGACTGATCGCCGGGAGCGCCACGGCGGCCAAGGGTCTGTACGCGGGCATCCGCGTGATCGGCGTCGAGCCGGAGGCCGGGGACGACACGAAGCGGTCCCTGGAGGCGGGTCGGCGCGTCGCGATCCCGGTGCCGCACACCATCGCCGACGGCCAGGCGCTGCACACCCCCGGCGAACTGACCTTCTCCATGAACCGGCTGCTCGTCGACGCCATCGCCCTGGTGTCCGACGACGAGATCCGGGACGCCATGCGCTTCGCGTTCGAACGCCTGAAGATCGTCGTCGAGCCCAGCGGTGCCACTCCGCTGGCCGCCCTGCTCGCCGGCCGCGCGGGCCCCCTCCCGCGCCGGGTCGGCGTGATCATCTCGGGAGGGAACGTCGACGCCGAGCGCTTCGCCCGGCTCTGCCGGACCGTGGCCTGACACCGGCCCAGGGCCTGTCCGGCGGATCATGCCGCAGACTCGGGGTCGCCGTGACACCAGCCGCTTCGCGGCGGGCGCCGATCTGCCGCGTTGTCGTCGGTTGCCGACTCCCCTACGCTCGAACAACCTCGCGCGGGGCGACCCCCATCGCGTCGCCCGCCGCGGCAGCGGCTGATGTCACAGCCTCCTCCGCCTTGCAGCTGGACGCTCCCCCACGCTCGAATGCGCTCGCGCGGGGGACCCCATCGCCCCCTCACCTGCGGTGACGAGGCGCCGTTGCTTTCCTGCGGCCTGATCCGCCGGACAGGCCCTGGCCGTCACCCGAATGGCGGCGCCGGGTGGACAGGCGGACGATGGAGTGGTGGGGCGCGGCCCCCGCCGGTGCCGTTCGTGGTGAGCGGGCGACGGAGACCGGCCCCGGCCGTACCTACAACGGCCGGAAGGGAGACCCGTGATGCTTGAGATAAAGACGCTCGACAAGCCGGACGAGCGCCGCGATTTCCCCCGGGGCCACCTGGAAGCCGTCCACCTCACCGGACTGGACTTCGCCGTGGCGACCTTCGAACCGGGCTGGCGCTGGACGGAGTCCGTGGCGCCGATAGCGGGCACGGACAGCTGCCAGATCCACCACAACGGCTACATCGTCCAGGGACGTCTGCGCGTCCGCATGGACGACGGTGCCGAGGGCGAGCTGGGTCCCGGTGACGTCTTCGTGTGCCCGCCGGGGCACGACGCCTGGGTCGTCGGCGACGAGCAGGTCGTCGCGTACGACTTCGCGGGAGCCATGGCGAAGGAGTACGCGAAGTCGGACTGATCCTGCTCGCGGGCGCGCGCCTCACACGGTGACGACGATCTTCGCGCGTGCGTGCTCCTCTTCCACGTGCCGGATGGCCGCGGCCGCCTCACTGAGGGGATACGTCCGTTCGATGACCGGGGTGATCTTCCCCGACTCGGCGAGCTCCCGGAGCGCCGCGAGGTTCTCCTTGCGGGCCTTCGCCGGGAGCTCGAGCAACCGCTGACGGACCAAGGGGGACACCAGGCGCCGCTTGAAGAAGAGCGACATGGGGCCGAGGAGGCTGCCGCCCTCGTACACGCCCCCGCCGGACAGCACGAGCGTGCCGGTCGGGGTCAGCGCACGCCGGAACTCGCTCAGCGAGCGATTGCCCACCAGGTCCAGGACGACGTCGTACCGACGCCCGCCGCGCGTGAAATCCTCCTGGGTGTAGTCGACGACGTGGTCCGCGCCGAGCGACCGGACGAGCTCCACGTTCCTCGTCCGGCACACGCCGGTGACCTCCGCGCCGTACGCCTTGGCGATCTGCACGGCGAACGTGCCGACCCCACCCGAGGCCCCGTTCACCAGGACCGTCTGACCCGCCCGCACCCCGGCCACGTCCCGCAGACCGATGAGGGCCGTGTTCGCGGCCAGAGGCATCGCGGCGGCCTGTTCGAACGTGAAGCCCGCCGGCTTCAGGTCCACCGCGCCGTCCTGGACACACACGAACTCCGCGAACGCCCCGTCGGCCTCGCCGAACACCTCGTCACCGGGGTGGAGCCCCTTGACCTCGCTGCCGACCGCCTCCACCCGGCCCGCGAAGTCCCTGCCCCGGATCTTCGCCTTCGGCGCGCGGATCCCGAGCACCAGGCGTGCGATCTTCGGATCGCCGTGCATGAGGTGCCAGTCGTACGCGTTGACCGAGGCCGCGTGCACCCGTACCAGCACCTCGCGGGCCGCGGGCACCGGCTGATCGACCTCTCTGAACTCCAACTCGTCCACCGTGCCGTACCGGTGCTGGATCACTGCCTTCATGGGTCCCCCCTTTGTTACTGCGGAGCGTAGGGACAAAGAGGCGGCACGGACATCAGGGACAAGCCCCAGTTCTCCCGGAGAAAACCCGGAAACCCACCCCGGTCGCGGTGCTGTACCCGCAGTCGGCGGCGTAGTCAGACAGGCAGAAGGCGTCCGACGATGTCCCCGAGCTGCCGCGCGCTGCGGCACTCGTGCATTTCGACCAGTTCGGCGTAGGCAGGGGCCGCGGAGTCGCCCGTGCCCCATTGGGAGCGTGCTTCCGGGTTCAACCAGTAGACGCGGCGGGCCCGTTCGGTGAGGTGGCGTACGGCCGGGAGGTTCGGGTCGCTCATGTTCGTACGGGCGTCCCCGAGGACGAACACGGTCGTGCGCGGGCCGACCGCGTCGCCGTACCGCTCCGCGAACTCGCCCAGCGCGACGCCGTAGTCGCTGCTGCCGTGCCAGCCCGTGAGGGTGGCCTCCGCGCGGATCCGGGCTCCGAGTCCCTCCGCGTCGGCCGCGCCGTGTACGAGCAGCCGGGTCACCTCGTCGATCCGGTTGACGAAGGCGAACACCCGCACCTTGCTGAACTGATCGTGCAGCGCCTGCACCAGCAGCATCGTGAAGTCCGAGAACCCGGACACCGAGCCCGACACATCGCACAGCAGCACCAGTTCGGGGCGGACGGGACGGCGTCGGCGCAGCACGGGTTTCATCGGCACGCCGCCCGTCGACAGCGACCCGCGCAGGGTGCGGCGCAGATCGATCGTGCCGCGTGCCGCCCGGCGCCGGCGGGCCGCCAGCCGGGTGGCCAGCTTGCGGGCGAGCGGCTGTACCGTCCTGCGCAGTTCGGCCAGTTGCGCCTTGCCCGCGAACAGGAAGTCGACCCGGTCGGCGGTCGGTGCCACCGCCCGCCGGGCGATCTCGTCCCGGCCGCGCCGCTCGGCGACCCGGCGCCGCGCCTGATCGGCCACCATCCCCCGGAACGCCTCGATGCGCCGCCGGATCTCGTCCTCGAGCAGCCGGTCGGTGAATCCCGAACCGCCGTGCTGCGCACGGAGGTTGTCGCGGACGCGCGCGAGCAGTGTCTGCGGGCGGAGCCGGTCGAGCGTCTGGTGCGACGACCAGCCGTCCGACGCCGGAGAGGAACCGTATCCGCCGAAGCCGTCGACCGCCTCGGCCGCCAGCCGGCCCATCAAGGCCCGGTCGTCGGCGGCCAGCGCGGCCGCGAGCCGGTCACGCACGTCGTCCCGGTCCGTGGGCTCCTGCTCGGGCCCGCCCACGCCCCGCGGGAAGTACAGGTCGAAGACCGGGTCGAACACCGGCCGCTGGGCGGTGCCGTGCAGCAGCGTCGCGGCCAACCCCTCCCGCAGCCGCTCACGGTCCGCCAGGCCCAGCGCCGCCACCGCCTCGGCCGCGTCCACGGTTTCGCCGGTGCCGATCCGGATGCCGTGCGCGCGCAGCGCCCCGACCAGGGACGTCAGCCGCTCGGCGACGCCTGCCGGTGTGCTCACAGGGCGTCCAGGTCCAGTTTGGCGGTCGCCTTCAGGACATCGTCCTGATGCTTGAGCAGCACCCCCAGGCTGTCGCGGACGACTGTCTCGTCCAGCGTGTCGGCGCCCAGCGCGAGAAGCGTGCGCGCCCAGTCGATGGTCTCCGCGACCGACGGCACCTTGCGCAGGTCCAGGGCCCGCAACGCCCCCACGACGCGGACCACCGAGCGGGCCAGCGCCTCGTCCAGTCCGGGCACCTTCAGCCGGACGATCCGGCGTTCCAACTCCTCGTCCGGGAAACCGATGTGCAGGAACAGGCAGCGGCGGCGCAAGGCCTCGGACAGCTCGCGGCTCGCGTTCGAGGTGAGGACGACGAAGGGACGGCGGGTCGCGGTGATCGTGCCCAGCTCGGGGACGGTGACCTGGAAGTCGCTGAGCACCTCCAGGAGCAGGCCCTCCACCTCGACGTCCGCCTTGTCGGTCTCGTCGATCAGCAGGACCTTGGGCTCGTCGCCGCGGATGGCGGTCAGCAGCGGGCGGGGGAGCAGGAACTCCTCACTGAAGATGTCCGTGCGCGTCTCGTCCCACGACTCGTCGCGGCCCGCGCTGATGCGCAGCAACTGTTTGGCGTGGTTCCACTCGTACAGCGCCCGGGACTCGTCGACGCCCTCGTAGCACTGCAGGCGCACCAGCCGTGCCTGAGCGACCTGCGCCACGGCCTTGGCGAGCTCGGTCTTGCCGACCCCGGCCGGCCCCTCGACGAGCAGTGGCTTGCCCAGACGGTCGGCGAGGAAGACGGTCGTGGCGACCGCGGGCGACGCGAGGTAACCGGTCTCGGCGAGACGCGCGGAGACGTCGTCGACGGATGTGAACAACGGGGCCTCCCGCTCGGCGGCGATACCTGGTCGGTCATCTATCTAAGCGCTTGTTCACCGCCTCTGTCACCCGAAACGGTCTTCGACGGCGCCGGCGCCCGCGCCGGCGCGCGGGTGTTGAAGGTGCCGCGACCGAGGCAGAGGGTGACCCCGTCCAGAGCGGTCACGCAGGACCCGTATCGGGGGGTGTACTCAGTGACACGCCGGGAGTCCCTGCCCACGCTCCTCCTGCAGGATTCGTGACAGGGCCGTGACCGGAGGTATGGCCTCCGCCATAGCCCGATCGGCGCCGTCCTGATCGACTCGGCGGATGCACAGAAGCACCGCCGTGGCGACCCTGGCCGCCACCGTCGCCCTCGCCCTGACCGGGTGCGGAAGCACCCGCGCCGACGGCGGGTCGCGGCCCACGACCTCCGGCCCGAGCAGCTCCGCCCCGACGTCGTCATCGCCGCAGCCGCGTCACATCAGCGCCGAGCTGCGGAAGCTGGAAGACACCGCCTGCGGTACGACGGCACCGCGGCCGTCGGACGAAGGGACCTCCTCACCACCCGCGACGGAAGCGGTGGGGGACCAGCCCCCCAACTACGCGGACAACAACGCCTACCGGCGCGCCACGCCCCTGAAGGGTCTCTCCGTCTGCCGTGGCGAGGCCCACGTGAAGCGGCTGACCGAGAAGCTCAAGGACTTCCCCGTCGACAAGGTCCCAGTCGACACCGAACTCTCCCGCCTCGGCTACGGCTACGAGGTCGAGCAGCTCCGGACCGTGGAGAACACCGTCCAGTTCGTCATCGGCCTGGACGGCGTGTGCGTCACGGGGACGCTGGTGCCGAGCCACCGGAACACCGTCGAGGCGCACGGCCCCTACATGGAGGGCGGCTGCGTCGAGCCTGCCTACGGGCACTGAAGGCGCAAGGACGAGGCCTACAGGTGCTGACCGCTCACCAGCACCACCTCCAGGGTGCGCGGACCGTGCACCCCCTCGACCCGGTCCAGCTCGATGTCGCTGGTCGCCGACGGCCCGGAGATCCAGGTCAACGGGCGGGCCGGGTCGAGGCGTTCGAGGGCCTGAGGGACCGAGGAGACGACCTGCTCGGGGACCCGTACGACACAGATGTGGTGGTCGGGGACGAGGGTGATACGGCGGCGCCCCTGGTCGGGCGAACCGTCCAGCACGATCGTGCCGGTCTCGGCGACGGCCACCGCGCACGCCGTGACCACGCTGTCGACCCGGTCCAGCTCGTGCGGGGTGCTCTCCGCACGGTCGGGGACCCGCTCGGCCTCCGCCTCCGCGAGCCACTCCGGATCCAGGCCCGGCGGGACGAGCACTGCCTTCGCGCCCCGCGCGGCCAGCATGCCGGCGATCGTCGCCGGCAGGTCGGCGGCGATGCAGCGGTGCACGATCGCCCGGTAGTCCGCCAGGTTCTCGGCCAGCAGATCCACCGTCTGCTCGACACTCCGGTCACCGTGCTCGCGCAGATAGTCGCGCGGAACTGCCCGCTCGTACTCGGGGTCCCTCCCAGGCCGTTCAGGCACTGGGGGAGTGTCGTCCTGTCGTACGTCCTCTACGTCCGCCAGCGCGCGCCGCACCCGGCCCAGGATCCGCTCCCTGCTGCTGCTCACTTCGCGCCGTCCCTTCCGCCGTGTGTGCGTTGCCACCAGTCGCGGAACGGCTCGGCCGGTACCGGTGGCAGGTCTCGTGTGCCGCTCCACGCGCTGCCGGGGCCCGGGAGGGTGCGGGGATGCAGGCGTCGGGTGCGCGACGCGAGCCGCTGGCCCGTGCGCAGGGCGGCCGGGCGCGTGAACGCCCAGCGTGCCGCGCGCATGGCCGCCCGCTCGGCGGCATGCCCCTTCGCGGGCTTGAGTACCACCTTGTTGCCCTCCCGCGTCACCGGCCCGCCCTCCACGACCCGCTCCCGCAGATGCACCAGCACCTCTGGGATGTCGATGGCGACCGGGCACACCTCGTAGCAGGCCCCGCACAGTGAGGACGCGTAGGGCAGCGAGGCGTCGATCTCGCTTGCCGTGCCCCGCAGTTGGGGGCTGAGGATCGCGCCGATGGGGCCCGGGTAGACCGAGCCGTAGGCGTGGCCGCCGGCCCGCTCGTACACCGGGCAGACGTTGAGACACGCCGAGCAGCGGATGCAGCGCAGGGCCTGGCGGCCGACCTCGTCGGCGAGGGTGTCGGTGCGGCCGTTGTCGAGCAGGACCAGGTGGAAGGTCTGCGGCCCGTCCCCGTCCGTCGTACCCGTCCAGGTCGAGGTGTACGGGTTCATGCGCTCGGCCGTCGAGGAGCGGGGGAGTGTCTGCAGGAACACCTCCAGGTCCCGCCAGGTCGGCACGATCTTCTCGATGCCGACGACCGAGATGAGGGTCTCGGGGAGGGTCAGGCACATCCGCCCGTTGCCCTCGGACTCCACGACGACCAGCGTGCCGGTCTCGGCGACCATGAAGTTGGCGCCGGAGATGCCGACCTTGGCGCGCAGGAACTTCTCACGGAGGTGGAGGCGGGCGGCCTCGGCGAGTTCGGCGGGCGTGTCGGTGAGGCCTTCGGGCGCCGGGCGCCCCCACTCGCTCATCTCGCGCGCGAAGATGTCCCGGATCTCGCCCCGGTTGCGGTGGATCGCCGGGACGAGGATGTGGGAGGGCCGGTCCTTGCCCAACTGCACGATCAGTTCGGCGAGATCGGTCTCGTAGGCGTGGATTCCCTCTTCGAGAAGGGCCTCATTGAGCCCGATCTCCTGCGTGGCCATCGACTTGACCTTGACGACCTCCGACTCGCCCGTCTGCTGGACGAGTTCGGTCACGATCCGGTTGGCCTCGTCGGCGTCGGCGGCCCAGTGGACGGTGCCGCCGGCCGCCGTGACCGACTCCTCCAACTGCTCCAGATAGCGGTCGAGATGACGGAGCGTATGGTCCTTGATCCGCTTGCCCGCGTCCCGCAACTCCGCCCAGTCGGAGACCTCCGCGACGGCCTTGGCCCGCTTGGCGCGGATCGTGTGCGTGGCGTGGCGCAGATTGCCACGCAGGGTCGGGTTGTTGACCGCCTCGTGCGCGGCCTTCGGGAAGGCCGGCATCCCTACGAACGTGCCGCTCATGCCGCCGGTTCCTCCTCCGTGCTCGCCAGGATCTCCGCGATGTGCACGGGCCGCATGCCCGTCTTGAGCCGGGTCATCGTCCCGCCGATGTGCATCAGACAGGAGTTGTCCGCCGCGCACAGCACATCCGCACCGGTCGACTCGGCGTTGCGCACCTTGTCGGCACCCATCGCCGCCGAGACATCGGAGTTCTTCAGCGCGAAGGTGCCGCCGAAGCCACAGCACTCGTCGGCCCCCGGCAACTCGACCAGCTCCAGCCCCTTCACGGCCTGGAGCAGCCGCCGGGGCCGCTCGCCCAGGCCCAGCCCGCGCAGCCCGTGGCAGGTCGGGTGGTACGTCACCGTGTGCGGGTAGTACGCCCCGACGTCCGTCACCCCCAGCACGTCCACCAGGAACTCCGTGAGCTCGTACGTCTTCGGCACGACCGGCGCCAAGGTGGCGGAGAGGGTGTCCCCGCGCCCCTCGGCCCGGGCCCGCTCACCCATCCGCGGATACAGCTCCCGCACCATCGCCCCGCAGGACCCGGACGGCGTCACGATCGCCTCGTAGTCCCGGAAGACATCGGAGAAATGCCGGGCCAGCGGTTCCGCCTCATGCCGGTACCCGGTGTTGTAGTGCGCCTGCCCGCAGCAGGTCTGGGCCATCGGGAAGTCGATCTCGACGCCCAGCCTGGTCAGCAGTTTCACCACGGCGCGCCCGGTGTCCGGATAGAGCGTGTCGTTGACACAGGTCAGGAACAGGGCGACACGCATCGCGGCTCCTAGTGGTCGATCATCGGATGAGTGCAGCGTAGTCCGGGCCGGTGGCCCGGGGGAGTCCCCGTCACCCCACGGCGAGCCTCGCCTGCGCCTCGCGCCACCGGGCCGTGTCGCCCCGCGGCTCGTACCGCGTCAGCGGCTGCGTACGGGTGAGCAGTCCGCGCATCCCCGCCAGGTCGCCGACGAGTCCGTGGGCCCGGGCCTGGACCAGGACGTTGCCGAGTGCGGCCGCCTCCGTCGGGCCCGCGACGACCGGCAGCCCGCAGGCGTCGGCCGTCAGCTGGCACAGCAGGGCGTTGCGCGTCCCGCCGCCGACGACGTACACGACGTCGACCGGATGGCCGGCCAGCCGCTGCGCGTCCTCGACGGCCCTGCGGTGGGCCAGGGCGAGGGAGTCGAGGATGCAGCGCGTGACTTCGGCGGGGGACTCGGGCACCGGCTGCCCCGAGGCACGGCAGGCCTCGGCGATCCGCTCAGGCATCCGGCCCGGCGCCATGAACGCCGCGTCACCCGCGTCCACGACCGACCGCAGCGCCGGCACCTTGGCCGCGTCGAGCAGCAGCCCGCCCAACTCGGGGTCACCCCAGGCCCGTACGCACTCCTGGAGCAGCCACAGGCCCATGATGTTGCGCAGATACCGGACCGTGCCGTCCAGCCCCAGCTCGTTGGTGAAGTTGGCCCGGCGGCTCTCCTCCGTCAGCACCGGCGCGTCCAGTTCCAGGCCCGCCAGGGACCAGGTGCCGGTGCAGATGTACGCGAACCGCTCGCCCCCCGCCGGGACGGCCGCCACCGCGGACGCGGTGTCGTGCGAACCCACCGTCGTCACCGGGACCGGTCCGGCCAGCCCGGTCTCCTCCAGCACCGCCGGCCGCAGCACACCCGCCGGGTCGCCGGGCTGCCGCAGCGGCGCGAACAGGCCGAGGTCGATGCCGAGCCGGGAGGCGACGTCGGACGACCACGTGCGCGTGCGCGGGTCGATCAACTGGGTGGTGGAGGCGTTGGTCAGCTCGGTGCCCTGCTCGCCCGTGAGCCAGTACGTCAGCAGGTCGGGGATGAGCAACAACCGCTCGGCATACGACAGTTGAGCCGACGACCGGGCCGCGAGCAGCTGGTACAGCGTGTTGAAGGGCGCGTACTGCAGCCCGGTCGCCGCGTACAGCTCGTCGGCGGGCACCGTCGCCCACACCTTCTCCGCGATCCCCTCGGTCCGGGAGTCCCGGTAGTGCACGGGGTTGCCGAGCAGTGCCCCGTCGGCGTCCAGCAGGCCGTAGTCCACGGCCCAGCTGTCGATGCCGACGGAGTCGACCTGCCCCGCCGCCCGGAGCCCGTCCAGGACGCCCCCGTACAGCGAGAGCACGTCCCAGCGCAGCCCTTCGGGCGGCACCCTGACTGGCCGGTTGGGGAAGCGGTGCGCCTCGGTCAGCTCCAGGCTGTCGGGGCCGACGCGGCCGACCATGACACGCCCACTGGAGGCGCCCAGGTCGACCGCGGCGTACGACTTCACGGCCGTCACCGCAGGAAGGCGGCCGCGACGCCGGCGTCGACCGGGACGTGCAGCCCGGTGGTGTGCGACAGCTCCCCGCCGGTCAGCGCGAAGACCGCGTTCGCCACGTGGTCGGGCAGCACCTCGCGCTTGAGGATGGTCCGCTGGGCGTAGAACTCGCCCAGTTTCTCCTCCGGCACGCCGTACACGGCCGCCCGCTTGGCGCCCCAGCCGCCCGCGAAGATCCCGGAGCCGCGCACGACGCCGTCCGGGTTGACTCCGTTGACGCGAATACCGTGCTCACCCAGCTCGGCGGCCAGCAGCCGCACCTGATGGGCCTGGTCGGCCTTGGTCGCCGAGTAGGCGATGTTGTTGGGCCCGGCGAACACGGCGTTCTTCGAGGCGATGTAGACGATGTCGCCGCCCAGCCCCTGCGCGATCATCACGCGGGCCGCCTCGCGCGAGACGAGGAAGGAGCCGCGCGCCATGATGTCGTGCTGGAGGTCCCAGTCCTTCGCCGAGGTCTCCAGCAGCGGCTTGGAGATGGAGATGCCGGCGTTGTTGACCACCAGGTCCACGCCGCCGAAGGCCAGCGCCGCCGCCTTGAAGGCCTCGGCGATCTGCTCCTCGGACGTCACGTCGACGGTCACGGCGACGGCCTTGTCGGGCCCGCCGAGCTCCTCGGCGACAGCCTGGGCGTTCTCCGCGTTGAGGTCGGCGATCACGACACACGCGCCCTCGGCGACCAGCCGCTGCGCGATGGCCTTGCCGATCCCGCTGCCCGCGCCCGTGACCAGGGCGATGCGCGTCGCCAGCGGCTTGGGCTTCGGCATCCGCTGGAGCTTGGCCTCCTCCAGCGCCCAGTACTCGATGCGGAACTTTTCCGACTCCTCGATCGGCGCGTACGTCGAGACCGCCTCGGCCCCGCGCATCACGTTGATCGCGTTGACGTAGAACTCGCCGGCCACCCGGGCGGTCTGCTTGTCCTTGCCGAAGGAGAACATGCCCACGCCCGGCACGAGCACGATCGCCGGGTCGGCGCCGCGCATCGCGGGGGAGTCGGGTTCGGCGTGCCGCTGGTAGTAGGCGGCGTACTCCTCGCGGTACTCGGCGTGCAGCTCCTTCAGCCGCGCGATCGCCTCGTCCAGGGGAGCCGTCGGGGGCAGGTCGAGGACCAGCGGCCGCACCTTGGTGCGCAGGAAGTGGTCGGGGCAGGAGGTGCCGAGGGCCGCGAGGCGCGGGTGCTCGGCGCTGGCGAGGAAGTCGAGGACGACCTCGGAGTCGGTGAAGTGGCCGACCTGCGGGCGGTCCTGGGAGGCCAGCGACCGGATCACGGGGGCGAGAGCGGCGGCCCGCTCCCGGCGCTCGGCGGCGCCGAGGGCCGCATATCCCTCGATGACCGGGCCGAAGGGCTCCGGCTTCCCGCGCTCGGCGAGGAACGCCTCCGCGGTGCGGATGATGTGCAGCGAGTTGCGCTCGCACTCCTCGGACGTGTCACCCCAGGCCGTGATCCCGTGCCCGCCGAGGACGCACCCGATCGCCTGCGGGTTGGCCTCCTTCACGGCCGCGATGTCCAGCCCGAGCTGGAAACCGGGCCGCCGCCAGGGCACCCACACCACGGTGTCGCCGAAACACTCGGCGGTCAGCTTCTCCCCGTCGGCAGCGCAGGCCAGCGCGATGCCGGAGTCGGGGTGGAGGTGATCGACGTGCGCGGCCTCGACCAGCCCGTGCATCGCCGTGTCGATGGACGGGGCCGCACCGCCCTTGCCGTGCAGGCAGTAGTCAAAGGCGGCGACCATCTCGTCCTCGCGCTCGACCCCGGGGTACACCCCCTTCATCGCCCGCAGCCGGTCGAGCCGCAACACGGCCAGCCCGGCCTCGGTGAGCGTGCCGAGGTCACCACCGGACCCCTTGACCCACATCAGCTCGACGTCACCGCCGGTGACGGGGTCGGTGTCGGTGCCCTTGGCGGAGGCGTTGCCGCCGGCGTAGTTCGTGTTACGGGGGTCGGCGCCGAGCCGATGGGAACGGGCGAGGAGGGCGGCGGCTTCGGGATGGGGTGCCATGAACCTTCAGTCCTTACGTGAGAGAGGGTGAGTGGAGCTTCAGGGGCGCGGGGCTGCATCGATATGAGGCTCCGCCGCGTGGCGCGACCAGCCACAGACGGCCCGCAGTCCGCAGACGACAGATCGGGGCAGACGCTTACGCCCCCCAACCGGCCTGCTGACCACCAACGCGCTCCTCAACGATCTTCTCGGCCCACCCGGACCGGCGATACGCGGCCATGGGGTCGGGGTCGAGCCCCATGTCCTCGCGGAGCGAAGCAAGCAGCGGCCGCACATCCGTGTTGTACGCGTCCATGATCACGGCGTTCGCACCCAGCACATCCCCCGACCGCTGAGCCACAACCAACGCCTCCCGATCCACGAGCAGCGCCTTGGCCGTGGCCTCCTGCACATTCATCACCGACCGGATGATCGCCGGAATCTTCGCCTCGATGTTGTGACACTGATCGAGCATGAACGCGACCTCAGGGGCGAAGCCACCACCGCGGATGACCTCGTACATGATCCGGAACAGCTGGAACGGATCCGCGGCCCCGACCATCAGGTCGTCATCGGCATAGAACCGCGAGTTGAAGTCGAACCCGCCCAGCTTCCCCTCCCGCAGCAGCGTCGCGACGATGAACTCGATGTTGGTGCCGGGCGCATGGTGCCCGGTGTCGACCACGACCTGCGCCTTCTCGCCCAGCTTGAGGCAGTGCGCGTACGCGGTCCCCCAGTCCGGCACATCGGTGGTGTAGAAGGCGGGCTCGAAGAACTTGTACTCCAGCAGCATCCGCTGCCCGTCGCCCAGCCGCTCGTACACCTCGGCCAGACCCTCCGCGAGCCGGTCCTGCCGCTCCCGGATGTCGTCCTGCCCGGGATAGTTCGTGCCGTCGGCGAACCACAGCTTCAGATCCCGCGACCCGGTGGCGTCCATGATGTCGACGCACTCCAGCAGGTGATCCAGTGCCTTGCGCCGCACCGCCGCGTCCGCGTGACAGATGCTGCCCAGCTTGTAGTCGTCGTCCTGGAACGTGTTCGAATTGATCGCGCCCAGCTTCACGCCGCGCTCCTCGGCGTACTTCGCCAACGCCGCATAGTCGTCGACCTTGTCCCACGGGATGTGCAGCGCGACCGTCGGAGCCACGCCGGTGAACTCGTGCACCTTGGCCGCGTCCGCCAGCTTCTCCCACGGGTCTCGGGGGACACCCGCCTGCGCGAACACCTTGAAGCGGGTGCCCGAGTTCCCGTACGCCCACGACGGCGTCTCGACTGCCTGGGTCTTGAGAGCGGCCTTCACCGCAGCGAGCTCGGTCACTTGGGTGCTCCTTCGTATGAATCGATTCAAAGCGCGAAGCTATGGCGCGTCCGCAGGGGTGTCAAGAGTTCCGGCAAACCCAGCCTCCCACCCGTCTCCCGTGCCCTGACCGTGACCTTTGTCTATCGAACGGCTGTCGAAAGTTTTTCGACCCGGACCCATTGACGTGACATGGCTGGCACGCCTAACGTCCCGGCAACCAAGTTGAAACCTTTCACGACGCTGAGACGGCCTTCCGCCGGCGTCGTCCAGGAGCCCCTCATGACCCACCCGTCCGAAGCGGGTCCGGCCCCGGTGTTGTCGCTCAAGGACGTATCGAAGTCCTTCGGAGCGGTGCGCGCCCTGCGGGACGTGTCCCTGGAGCTGTTCCCCGGCGAGGTCCACGCCCTCGCCGGTGAGAACGGCGCGGGCAAGTCGACCCTCATCAAGACGCTCGCCGGGGTGCACCGACCGGACGCCGGCCAGGTGCTGCTCGAAGGTGAGCCCGTCCTCTTCCACGGCCCGGGCGACGCCCGCGACGCCGGTATCGCCGTGATCTACCAGGAGCCCACGCTCTTTCCCGACCTGTCGATCGCCGAGAACATCTTCATGGGCCGCCAGCCCCGGCGCGTCCTCGGCCGCATCGACCACAAGGCCACGCACACCGCGACCCTGGCCCTGATGCGGCGCCTCGGTGTCGAACTCGACCCCGACCGTCCCGCCCGCGGCCTGTCGATCGCCGACCAGCAGATCGTCGAGATCGCCAAGGCCCTCTCCTTCGACGCCCGCGTCCTCATCATGGACGAACCGACGGCCGCCCTCACCGGCAGCGAGGTCGCCCGGCTCTTCGGCGTCGTACGCACCCTGCGCGAACAGGGCGCCGCCGTCCTCTTCATCTCCCACCGCCTCGAGGAGATCTTCCAGATCTGCCAGCGGGTGACCACCCTGCGCGACGGCGCCTGGATCGCCAGCGAACCGCTCGACGGCATGACCGAGGACGATCTCGTACGCCGCATGGTCGGGCGCGACCTCGACGAGCTGTATCCGAAGCAGGAGGTCCGGCCCGGAGAGGTCGCGCTGAGCGTGCGCCGGCTGACCCGGGAGGGCGTCTTCACCGACGTGTCCTTCGACGTGCGGCACGGAGAGATCGTAGGTCTCGCCGGGCTCGTCGGAGCCGGCCGTACAGAGGTCGCCCGGGCCGTCTTCGGCATCGACCGCTGGGACGCGGGCGAGGTCGAGGTCCAGGGGCGCAAGCTGACCAACGGCGCCCCGTCCACCGCGATGGCCGCCGGGCTCGCCCTCGTCCCCGAGGACCGGCGCGCCCAGGGCCTGGTGATGGACATGTCCATCGAACGCAACATCGGGCTCACCGGTCTGCGTACGACGGTCAAGGCCGGCCTCGTGGACCGCGGCGCCGAACGCAGCCGCTCCCTCGACTGGGCCGTCAAGCTCCAGGTCAAGTACGCCCGGATCGCCGACACCGTCAACACGCTGTCCGGCGGCAACCAGCAGAAGGTCGTCCTGGCCAAGTGGCTCGCCACCGGCCCCAAGGTGCTGATCGTCGACGAGCCGACCCGTGGCATCGACGTCGGCACCAAGGCCGAGGTGCACCGGCTGCTCAGCCAGCTGGCCGCCGACGGCGTGGCCGTGCTGATGATCTCCTCCGACCTGCCCGAGATCCTCGGCATGGCCGACCGCGTGCTCGTGATGCACGAGGGCCGCCTCACCGCCGAGATCCCGCGCGCCGAAGCCACCGAGGAATCCGTGATGGCCGCAGCCACCGGGAGGGCCGCCGCATGACGGTCCTCACCCCGAACGAGACCCCCGTCGCCGACGTGCCCAAGTCCAGCGGCACCCGGCTGGTCGACCGCGTCTTCAAGATGCGCGAACTCGCCATCCTGATCGTCTTCCTGGCGATGATCGCCGTCACCCAGGCCGGCAACAGCGAGTTCCTGTCCGAGCAGGGCATCAAGGACCTGCTGCTGAACGCGACCATCCTGGTGCTGGTCGCCGTCGGCCAGTCGCTGGTCGTCATCACGCGCAACGTGGACCTCTCGGTCGGCTCCACTCTCGGCATCACCGCTTTCGCCGCCGGCACGTACCTCCAGGGCGGCGGCAATCCGGTGGTCGCCGTGGTCCTGGCGGTCCTGCTCGGCATCGGCTTCGGCCTGCTGAACGGACTCCTCGTCAGCCTCGGCCAGGTGCCGGCCCTCGTCGTCACCCTCGGCACGCTCTACATCATCCGCGGCATCGACTCCATCTGGGTCGGCTCCCGCCAGATCACGGCGGCCGACCTGCCCGGCGGATTCGTCGACTTCGGCTCCGGCGGCATCTCCGCGGTGCCGTGGCTGGCGATGATCGCCCTCGTCGTACTGGTGGCGACCGCCTACTACCTCAAGCACTTCGGCAGCGGCCGCGAGCTGTACGCCCTCGGCTCCAACCCCGAGGCCGCCCGCCTCGCCGGCATCCCGGTCCGCAAGCGGATCCTCGCCGCGTACACCTTCTGCGGCGCCCTCGCGGGCCTCGCGGGCGCGATGTACCTGGCCCGGTTCGGCAACGTCGACTCCGGCACCGGCAACGGCTACGAACTCACCGTTGTCAGCGCGGTCGTGGTCGGCGGCGTGGTCTTCACCGGCGGCTCCGGCAGCGTCTACGGGGCTGCTCTCGGTGCGCTGCTGCTGACCTCCATCAACAGTGTGCTGCCCGCCCTCGGTGTCAGCTCGGTCTGGGTGCTCGCCATCAACGGCATCCTGCTCATCCTCGCCATCGCGGTCGACCGGGTCGTCGCGCTGCGCGTGGCCTCCGCCCTGAAGAAGAGGAACGCCCGCCATGCCTGAGGCCCTCTCGCGCGCGATCCGCTGGGACACGGTCGTCGGCGCCCTTCTCATCGTCCTGTTGCTGCTGTCCTTCTCCACCGTCGACGGCTTCGGCAACGCCCTCAACCTGTCGTTCCTGATCGGCAACACCCTGCCCATCGCGCTGATCGCCCTGCCGATGACCCTGCTGGTGGTCTCCGGCGAGATCGACCTGTCGGTCGCCTCCACGGCCGGCCTGTCCGGCGCGGTGATGGGCGCCCTGTGGAACGAGGGCATGACGATCGAGGCGATCATCCCGATCTGCCTGCTGCTCGGTGTGATCTGCGGACTGATCAACGGCCTGCTGGTGACCCGGCTCGGGCTGCCGTCCCTCGCCGTCACCATCGGCACGCTCGCCGCCTACCGGGGCATCGCGCAGATCGTGCTCGGCTCGGACGCCGTGACCGACTTCCCCACGCAGTACCTGGACTTCGCCGCCGGGCGCGTCGGCGACACGTTCATCCCGCAGGCCTTCCTGCCCTTCCTGGTCCTGCTCGCCATCGCCGTCGTCGCCCTGCACGCCACCCCGTTCGGGCGGTCGCTGTTCGCGACCGGCGCGAGCGAAGAGGCCGCACGGTTCGCCGGCATCCGGGTCAAGCGGCAGAAGCTGATCCTGTTCACGGTGACCGGACTGATGGCCTCCCTCACCGGGATCTTCTGGGCGCTGCACTACGCCAGCGCCCGCTATGACAACGCCACCGGCCTCGAACTGTCCGTCGTGGCAGCGGTGTTGCTGGGCGGCATCGACTTCGACGGAGGCAAGGGCACGCTCGGCGGCGCGATCGCGGGAGTCTTCCTGCTCGGCGCGCTGCAGAACGTGATGAGCCTCCAGGACGTCTCCGCCCAGTCGCAGATCGTCGTCACCGGCGTTCTGCTCGTCCTCTCCGTGCTCGGCCCCCGGGTCGCACGGCAGATCTCCGTAGCGAGGGCGGGCCGCAGGGCCGCCTCGACTCCGACCTCGTCACTCAGCTCACCCTCGTAAAGGAATCACAGCCATGCGCAAGTCGACCCTCCGCCGCACCTGTGCGGCCCTGGCCGCCGTCACCTCCTTCGCCCTGGCGGCCACCGCCTGCGGCGGCACCACCAAGGAAGACGTCAAGAGCGAGAGCTCCGGCGGCGCCGCCTCGGCCGGCAAGGCCGACCCGAACGCGGCCATCAAGAAGGGCCTGACCATAGGGTTCCTGCCCAAGCAGGTCAACAACCCGTACTTCACCACCGCCGACAAGGGCGGCGAGGCGGCCGTGAAGGAGCTCGGCTCCAGCTACAAGGAGGTCGGCCCGTCCAGCGCCACCGACACCGCGGGCCAGGTGTCCTACGTCAACACCCTCACCCAGCAGCAGGTCAACGCCATGGCCGTCTCCGCACAGGACCCCGGCGCCCTGTGCACCGCGCTCAAGCAGGCCATGAGCAACGACATCAAGGTCGTCACCTACGACTCCGACACCAACCCCGACTGCCGCAACGCCTTCGTCTCGCAGGCCAGCGCCGAGGACCTCGGCCGTACCGAGGTGCAGCTGCTCGCCGAGCAGATCGGCTACAAGGGCGAGATCGCGATCCTGTCCGCCGCGCAGACCGCGACCAACCAGAACACCTGGATCGAGTTCATGAAGGACGAGCTCAAGGATCCGAAGTACAAGGACATCAAGCTGGTCAAGGTCGCGTACGGCAACGACGACGCCCAGCAGTCCTTCCAGCAGACCCAGGGCCTGCTCCAGGAGTACCCGAACCTGAAGGGGATCATCTCCCCGACCACGGTCGGCATCAAGGCGGCCGCACAGTACCTGTCGGGCTCCAAGTACAAGGGCAAGGTCAAGCTGACCGGCCTCGGCACCCCGAACGACATGCGCAAGTACGTCAAGAACGGCACCGTCGACGCCTTCGAGCTGTGGGACCCGTCCAAGCTGGGCGAGCTGGCCGCGCGCACGGCCGTCGCCCTGGTCTCCGGGCAGATCACCGGCAAGGAGGGCGAGACCTTCAAGGCCGGCGACATGGGCGAGTACACCATCGGCAAGGACGGCGTGATCAGCCTCGGCAAGCCGACCGTCTTCGACAAGAAGAACATCGACCAGTTCAACTTCTGATCACCGACTCAGCACCAACTCACCCCAGGGGAGCGGTACTTCATGCAGCGCGTCTGTTTCCTGCTCAAGGTCCGTCAGGACAGGATCGCCGAGTACCGCGAACGCCACGCCGCCGTGTGGCCGGAGATGCTTGAGGCACTCGCGGCCACCGGCTGGCACAACTACTCGCTCTTCCTGCGCGACGACGGCCTGCTCGTCGGCTACCTGGAGACCGAGGACTTCGAGGCCGCCAAGGCCGGGATGGAGGCCACCGAGGTCAACGCCCGCTGGCAGGCCGAGATGGGCCCCTTCTTCGAATCCCTCGACGGGGAGCGCCCCGACGAGGCGATGAAACCGCTCACCGAGGTGTTCCACCTCGCCTGACCCCCTCCCGTACCTCCCGTGCTTCCCCCTCGCAGACAATGGAGTCCCCCGAGATGAAGAGACGTACGCTGCTGGGCGCCGCCCTCGCTGGAGCCGTGATGACCCCCACCCTCGCGTCCGGCACCGCCCGGGCCGCCGACCCCGGCCCCTCGGTCACCCGGACGGGCACCACCACGCTCGACAGCCAGGCCATCTTCTTCGTGTCGTACGACGGCCTGGTCAACAACAACTCGTTCCAGAAGAACGGCCTGCTGACCTACAAGGGCTACCAGTACGCCGCCTGGTACACCGCCGACCGCAACGCCGTCGTCGGCCGACGCGTGCTCGGCGCGAGCACCTGGTCCACCGTCAAGGTCGGCCACACGCTCCGCTACAACGACTCCCACAACGTCATCTCCATGGGCGTCTCCAAGGTGGACGGCCGCCTCCACCTCAACATGGACTCGCACAGCGACGGCTTCACCTACGTCAAGTCCGTGGCCGGCCTCATGGACAACCCCGCCGGGCTGAGCTGGACCACCAGCCGCTTCGGCGCACCGCAGTCCACTCTCGACGGACTCGCGCTCACCTCGCAGTTCACCTACCCACAGTTCATCTCGACCCCCGAGGGCCGGCTCCAGCTCAGCTACCGCGTCGCGATCTCCGGCAACGGCCGCAACGCGCTCGCCGAGTACGACGGCACCTCCTGGACCAACCTCGGCGAGTGGACCAGCTCCACCGGCACGTACACCAGCGAGCACGGCTCCTCGACGGCCCGCAACATGTACCTGCACGGCATCGACTACGACCGCAACGGGCGTCTGCACGCCATGTTCACGTGGCGCGAGCAGAGCAACTCCGTCATGTGCAACAGCGGTGGCATCACCAACCACGACACCGGCTACGTCTACTCCGACGACCGCGGCCGGACCTGGCGCAACAACGCGGGCACCGTCGTCGGCACCACCGGCGGCTCCGACCGGGTCTCCGTCAACGACGCGGGTCTCGTCGTGGACCCCCTCAACCCCGACCACTCGCTGATGAACCAGGAGAGCCAGTTCACCGACTCGGCCGGCCGGCCGCACGCCATCATCAGCTACGTCCCCGGCCGCTTCGGCCAGTGCACGACGAACTACGTCGCCGACCGCACAGCCAACGGCCGAGCCTTCCTCGTCCGCAAGAGTTCCTCCGGCCCCTGGCAGAAGACCGAGATACCGGTGCCGCTGAACTCCAGCCAGCGCACCAAGCTGGTCATGGACAAGTACAACAACGCTTACGCGATCTTCCCGTTCGGCCGGATCGCCGGTGCGTCGGCGGCCTCCGGACACACCGACTGGAGGATCCTGTTCGACGGCTCCGGGCTCAACGCCTTCGGCGAGGTCGTCATCGACGAGACCCGGATCGCCCAGGACAACGTCCTGTCGGTCATGTACCAGGAGAAGTCGAGCGGCACGACCCCTTCGGCGCTGCACGTCGTCGACTTCGCGTTGCCCGCGTGACCGGGCCTGATGCGTGAAGAAGGACGGTAATGTGAAGGCCTTCCGGCCAACCCTTGCTCCCCTGGAGGTACCTGCCTGATGGCCCAGTCGGTGGGTATCAAGGACGTCGCCCGTGCCGCCGGAGTCTCCGTCGGCACGGTGTCGAACGTCATCAACCGTCCGGACACGGTCGCGACCGAGACCCGGGCGCGGGTGCTGTCCGCGATAGACCGTCTGGGCTACGTCCGCAGCGAGTCCGCGCGCCAGCTGCGCGCGGGCCGCAGCCGGATCATGGGCCTGCTCGTCCTCGACATGGGCAACCCCTTCTTCGTCGACGTCGCGCGCGGTGCCGAACGGGCCGCGCGCGAGGCCCAGCTCGGCGTCATGGTCTGCAACAGTGCCCAGAACCCGAGCGAGGAGGCCGAGTACCTGTCGCTCTTCGCCGAGCAGCGGGTGCGGGGCGTGCTGCTCACCCCCGCCGACGCGACCGGCCGCAACATCGAGTCGTTCCGGCGGCACGGCATCCCCTTCGTCCTCGTCGACCGGGTCGCCGAGGGCACCACCGAGTGCTCGGTCTCCGTCGACGACGTGGCCGGCGGCGCGCTGGCCGTACGCCACCTTGTCGATGCGGGGCACCGCTCCATCGCGTACGTCAGCGGCCCGCCCGGCCTCAACCAGGTCAGGGACCGCCGTACGGGCGCCCTGAACGCCCTGGCGGAGGCGGGGCTCGGCCCGGAGTGCCTGCGCGAGCTGCCCACCGAACGGCTCGACGTGGCCGCCGGCCGGGACGCGGGCGCCCGCCTGCTCGGCCTCGCCGTCCGGCCGACCGCCGTGTTCTGCGCCAACGACCTGCTCGCCCTGGGCGTCCTGCAGGCCATGTACGCGGCCGGCGTCGGCGTCCCCGACGACCTCGCGATCGTCGGTTACGACGACATCGAGTTCGCGGCCGCCGCGGCCGTCCCGCTCACCTCGGTCCGGCAGCCCGCAGTCACCATGGGCGCCCTGGCCGCGGAACTCCTGCTGGAGGAGACGGAGGCGGAGACCTCGCCGCGCAGGCACGAGCACCGCCGGGTCGTGCTCCAGCCCGAACTGGTGGTACGGCGCTCCAGCCTGTCGGCCCGCTGAGCCGCCGTACGACGGCGGCCTACTGAGCCGGCATTCAGCAGTCGTTCATGATCCCTGGAGGTGGCAGCCGGCCGGACATGTGCGGAACTGGGACGCCGCCAGCAGTCCGTCCGCACCGAGCCCCGTTGACCGTCAGCTACCGCCAGCCCGGCGTCGTCCTCACCGACCGCCACTTCACCGTGGACGTCGGACGGGCCCGGCGGATCGCCGAGCACCTGCTGGCGCACAAGGTCGTCCTGCCGAACGGCTACCGGCTCACCGTCGAGGCCTTCCAGTCGCTCGGCATCGTCCTCGGCAAGAGTGACGGCAGCCACCGCCTCCACTACCTCCTGGAGGACGCCTTCGTCCGCACCCCGCAGGGCCCCGCCCTCTCCGACGCCTTCCAGGAGGAGGTCCAGGGGCTCCTGTCGTTCGCGGGCCACCCGCTGTACGCGCTCGTCCACGAGGCCTGCTACGGGCAGGACCCTGGGCCCACCGACTGGGCCGCGGAGCGGGTGCGTGCCGAGTTCCCGCAGTTCGACGCGGCCAAGACGCTCACGGGCGACGGACCGCTGCTGTTCACGGGTGAGTCCGTGCACCCGTGGATGTTCGACAACGACCCGGCCCTGCGCCCGCTGCCCGAGACCGCGAAGGAACTGGCCGAGAACAGGGGCTGGACGCTCCTGTACGACCCCGCCCGGCTCGCCGAGAACGAGGTGCCGGTCGCGGCCGCCGTCTACCACGACGACATGTACGTCGACACCGCCCACTCCCTGGAGACGGCCCGCGCGATCCGCGGCCTGCGCACCTGGGCCACCGACGAGTTCGAGCACGACGGCGTACGCGCGGGCGGGCCCCCCGTCCTGGACCGACTGCTGGCACTGACACGGGACGAGGTGTGATCCCACCGTGGATGTCGTAGGCGCGGGCTAGTCTGCGGAACATGACCGAGCCGACGATCACTCAGCTCCAGCCCATGCCCGACGACTGGCAGCGCGCCCTCGCGGTCGTGGCGCACCCGGACGACCTCGAGTACGGCTGCTCCGCCGCGATCGCCGCCTGGACCGACGCCGGCCGCGAGGTCGCCTACGTCCTCGCGAGCCGTGGCGAGGCGGGCATCGACACTCTGGAGCCCGCCGAGTGCGGCCCGCTGCGGGAGCGGGAGCAGCGGGCGAGCGCGGCCGTGGTGGGCGTGTCGGCGGTGGAGTTCCTCGACCACAAGGACGGCGTCATCGAGTACGGCACCGCCCTGCGCCGGGACATCGCCGCCGCGATCCGCCGGCACCGGCCCGAACTGGTGATCACCCTCAACCACCGGGACACCTGGGGCGGCGTCGCCTGGAACACCCCCGACCACGTCGCCGTCGGCCGCGCCACCCTGGACGCGGCCGGCGACGCGGGCAACCGCTGGATCTTCCCGGAACTCGTCGAGCAGGGCCTTCAGCCCTGGAACGGCGTCCGCTGGGTCGCCGTCGCCGGCTCCAGCACGCCCACGCACGCCGTGGACGCCACACCGGGACTGGAGCGGGCGGTGCGCTCGCTGCTCCAACACCGCACGTACATCGAGGCGTTGACGAGCGAGGATCCGGAGACGTACGTGCGGGAATTCCTGACGGGCCACGCCGAAGCGACGGGGGAGCGGTTCGGAGGCAGGCCCGCGGTGGCGTTCGAGCTGTTCGGCAGATGACGACGGAGGGGGAGCCGACGATGAGTGACAGCGAGCTGCTGGCGGAGCGCTTCGAAGAGCACCGCGGGCATCTGCGGGCGGTGGCCTACCGCATGCTGGGCTCTCTGGCCGAGGCCGAGGACGCCGTCCAGGAGACCTGGCTGAAGCTGAGCCGTACCGACGCGGGGGACATCAGGAATCTCGGCGGCTGGCTGACCACCGTGGTCGGCCGGGTCTGCCTCGACATGCTGCGCTCGCGCACCGCACGCCGTGAGGACCCCCTGGACGACACCTTCGTCCCCGACCCCCTGATCCGGCCCCTGACGCGGACCGACCCGGAACAGGAGGTCCTCCAGGCCGACTCGGTGGGGCTCGCCCTCATGATCGTCCTGGAGACGCTGGAGCCCGCCGAGCGGCTCGCGTTCGTCCTGCACGACATGTTCACGGTGCCGTTCGACGACATCGCGCCGATCGTGGACCGCAGTTCGGCGGCGACCCGCCAACTGGCCAGCCGTGCCCGGCGCCGGGTGCAGGGGGCCACTCCCTCGGCCGACCCGGACCTCGGCCGGCAGCGCGAGGTCGTCGACGCGTTCCTGGCCGCCAGTCACGCGGGGGACTTCGAGGCGCTGGTCGCCGTCCTCCACCCCGACGTCGTGCTGCGCGTCGACTCCGGGGCCCTGGTCGGCGGTGCGGCCGCGTCGAAGGTGGTGCGCGGTGCCAAGGGCGTCGCCGAACAGGCCATGCTGTTCCGGCAGTTCGCCCCGACGGCGCGGGTGGCGCTCGTCAACGGCGCGCTCGGATTCGTCAACGCCCCCGACGGGCGGCTGCAGTCGGTCATGGGCGTCACCGTCGCCGACGGCCGGATCGTCGCGATGCACATCCTGGCCGACCCCGAGCGCCTGGCCGGCCTGGAACTGCCGGACGCCCTCGGATGAGTCAGGCGGCCACGGCCAGCGTGCCCGGCGTGCGGTGCGGGCTCACGACCCGCCCGTCCGGCAGGAGCTCACCGGTGTCGTCGAAGACGATGGTGCCGTTGCACAGCAGGCTCCAGCCCTGTTCGGGGTGGGCCGACACGATCACGGCGGCGTGGTGGTCGGGGCTGTCGGCGGTCGGGCACGCGGGCTGGTGGCTGCACATGACGTCTCTCCTCGGTCCGGGTGGGGCTCCTGCCTTCGTCGGCTCGTATCTCTGTAGTAGCCGAGCTTGTTTTCCGTTGGATGAGGGGACCCCCACAAGGCCGGAAATTCAGCGGTGAGTTTTCGTTCCGTATGCTGAACGCCATGCGAGATCAGACAGCGAACCGGCCCGACCTGCGCGGCGACTGCGAGCAGTGCTTCGGGCTGTGCTGTGTCGCCCTGCCCTTCGCCGCCTCCGCGGATTTCGCCATCGACAAGCAGGCCGGAAAGCCCTGCCCGAACCTCCAGGGCGACCACCGGTGCGGCATCCACGCGAAACTGCGGCAGAAGGGCTTCACCGGCTGCACGGTCTACGACTGCTTCGGCGCCGGGCAGAAGGTCTCGCAGGTCACCTTCGGCGGCCGGGACTGGCGCTCGGGCTCGCGCGAGGACGCGCGGCGCATGGTCGACGTCTTCCCGGTCGTGCGGCAGCTCCACGAACTGCTCTGCTACCTCACCGAGGCGCTCACCCTGCCGGCGGCCCGTCCCCTCCACGCCGACCTGCGCCGGGCTCTGGAGCGGACCGAGACGCTCACCCGCGGAACCCCCGAGGAACTCGGCGCGTTGGACGTGCCCGCCCACCGGCAGGAGGTCAACGTGCTCCTGCTGAAGACCAGCGAGCTGGCCCGAGCCGGCATACGCGGCAAGAAGAAGAACCGCCGGGGCGCGGACCTGATCGGTGCCCGCCTCAAGGGCGCCGACCTGCGGGGCGCCAGCCTCCGCGGCGCCTACCTGATCGCCGCCGACCTCACCGGCGCCGATCTGCGCGGCGCGGACCTGATCGGCGCCGATCTGCGCGACGCCGACCTCACGGACGCGGACCTGACCGGCGCGCTCTTCCTCACCCAGCCCCAGCTGAACGCGGCCAGGGGCAGCGCGGGCACCCGCCTGCCGCAGTCAGTCACCCGCCCCGCGCACTGGACAGCGCGGCTCTGACGCGGACTCGTCGGGGTCCTGAGCGGGCGGGACCGTGCCGGTGGCCGCCCGTCGCTCCAGGCGCAGCCGCAGCCCCTCCGGCATCAGCGTGAGCCGCTCGGTCACCCGCAGCCGGTAGGCGGGTTCGGGCCGCAGCTCGTAGCGGCGCAGCAGCAGGCCGAGCACCAGCGTGGCCTCGTGCAGCGCGAACTGGCGCCCGATGCACGCCCGCGCCCCGGTCCCGAACGGCTTGAAGGTGTGCGGGGGACGGGACCGTACGGCCCGCGCCTCGAAGCGGTCCGGGTCGAACCGTTCGGCGTCGGCACCCCAGACCGAGGGGTCGCGGTGCAGCATCGGCGTGAGCACCAGCGTCCACGCGCCCCGTCGCATCGGGTGCGTCCCGGCCAGCACCGTGTCCTGCCGGGCCTCCCGGGCGAAGGCGGGCGCGGTCGGCCACAGCCGCAGCGACTCGTCCAGCACCCGGCGGACGTACCGCAGCTTGGCCACCTGGTCGTAGCCGGGCACGGCCGCTCCGCCCCAGACGCGCTCCACCTCGGCGCGGGCGCGGGCGGCGACGTCGGGATGGCGGGCGAGGTAGTGCAGTGCGAAGGACAGGGCGCCCGAGGTGGTCTCGTGGCCCGCCACCAGGAAGGTGATGACCTGCCGGCGGACGTTCCGCGCCGACAGCCGCTCCCCGGTTTCCGGATGGGCCGTGTCCAGCATCCGGTCCAGCAGGTCCCCGTCCCCGCTCGCCGTACGCCGGGCGCGGACCAGGTCGTCGACGGTGCGGTTGAGGTACGCGATGTCGGCCGCGTTGCGGCGGGCGGCACCACGCAGCAGCCGCGGGAACGGCAACGTGTTCAGCCGCTGCGCATAGGTGAGCGTGCCCACCATCGCGCTCACGAAGGGATGCGGCCGGGTGCGCTCGAAGGAACCGAAGTCGTGGCCGAATCCGGTCCGCGCGATCGTCTCCAGCGTCAGCTTGGTCATGTCACCGGGCACGTCCACCGCCCGGCCCGCCGCCAGCTCGCCGTCCCAGTGGTCGGTGAGCCGCCCGGCCACCGCCAGCATCATCGCGTGGTAGCACTCCATCGCCTCCCGGCTGAAACCCGGGGCCAGCACGTCGTGCGCCAGCTGCCAGTTGGGCTCGTGGTTGTACGCCGTGAACAGCCCGTCCCCGGCGACCGGCCGAAGATTGGCGACCCCGAGGCCCACATGCTTGGCGAAGCGCGACTCGTCCGCCAGGTCGGACACCAGATCGGCGCCCCACACGAACACGAACTCCCTGCCGAAGGCCTTGCGTCGGAATATCGGCCCCAGCCGCCGGGCGTACCGGAGGGTGTCCTGCAACGGCGTACGCCGACTGGCGCCGAGCACGTCGCCGAGCAGGGGGAGCCGGCCCGGCGGACGCGGAATGCGGCGCAACTCCGGCCAGCCCTGCTCGGCGCCACGGAACCCCCTGGGCAGCCCGGTCCCTGTCGACGTCTCCGCCATGACGCGATCTCCCTTGCAGCAGCGGCATGTTGAGGGTGCTGAAGCGTGTTGTACGTGGATTCAATAGAGCGGCTTCAGTCTGATCCCGCTGTTGAACCGACGTCAAGTAAAGTGCGGGCATGGCCGCGAACCAGGGCGGGCGCACACGCCGCCGGCTCAGCACCGAGGAGCGCCGTGAGCAGCTGCTGACAGTGGGGGCGCGGCTGTTCTCGGAGGGTCCGTACGACGACGTGTGGATCGAGCAGGTCGCCGAGATCGCCGGGGTCTCGCGCGGGCTGCTCTACCACTACTTCCCGACCAAGCGGGACTTCTTCGCCGCGGTCGTCGAGCGCGAGAGCGAGCGGATGCTGAGCATGAGTCAGGTCGTGCCCGGAGTTCCGGTGCGCAAGCAGCTCGCCGCCGGCCTCGACGCGTATCTGGAGTACATCCAGGCCCACGCGCACGGCTACCGGGCCTTCCATCGGGCCGACGCGGCGGGTGACCAGGCCGTGCGCAAGGTCTATCAGCGGGCGCTCGCCGCACAGGAGAGGCAGATCCTCGAGGCGCTGGCCGCCGACCCCGAGTTCGGGGCGGTGTCCCAGGCGCGGGCCGACCTCAAGTTGGCCGTCCGCGGGTGGCTGGGCTTCATGACCGCGGTCTCCCTGGAGTGGCTGCGGGGTTCGGACCTCTCGCGGGAGCAGGTGCGCGACCTGTGCGCACGGGCGCTGCTGGGTGTCATCTCCTCCTGACATTCACCGGTTCATGGTCACCTCATGGTTGGTTTCATCTCCGATCTCCGATAGGTTAGGCAAGGCTTACCTAAGGAGGTTTGGGATGGGTGACAGCCAAAGCTGGACGGCCGTGCCTTCCGCGGCGGAGCGGGCCCGGTCGGTGCTCGCCGCCGCGTGGTCCTGCGCGGTGACCGCGGAGGGCGGCCGCGAGGAGTTCGTCGGCGCGCACACCGTGGCCGAGGACGGCCGGGTGCTCCTGCACGTGCCGGAGGACAGCACTCTGCTCGCGGCCGCGATCTGCGCACCCCGCGGCGAGCCGTCCGCCGTCCTGGAGTTCGCCGACGTGGCGCCCGTCCCCGTGCGCAGCCGGATCCGGGCCCGGCTCTGGATGGCCGGATGGTTCGTCCACGAGGACGGCCACCTGGCGTTCCGCGCCACACGCGTGGTGCTGCGCCCGCCGTCCGGTGCGGTCGTCGTCGACCTCGACGAGTTTTCCGCCGCCGCGCCCGACACGGCGCGGTCCGCGTCCAGCCACTCGCCGTCGACCGGCACGGACTGACGCTGCGCATCGAACGCGCCCGCGCCCACGGAGACGTACGCCTGGCGTTCCACACGCCCGCCGACGACATGGCCCAGCTCACGGAGCGCATGCACGTCCTGCTCACCCAGGCCGGCGCCGCGTCCTGTCCGCGGGCCCTACAGCGGCAGCGCACAGACGGCGACGGGTGAGGCGAACGGCTCGCCTGCGAGCCGCAGCTCACCGCTGCGCGTGTTCACGTGGAACACGCTCGCGGTGGAGGACTTCTGGTTCGCGGCGAACAGCAGCGATCCGTCCGGCGAGAAGGCGATCTGGCGCGGGAAGTCACCGGCCACCGGCACCGTGTCCAGCAGCCTGAGCCGGGCGCCGTCCGCCTCCACCGCGTAGCGCGTGAGGCTGTTGTGGCCCCGGTTGGCGAGATACGCGTACGCGCCGTTCGAGGTCACCAGGATCTGCGCCGGGTAGCTGGTGCCCGACCCCGTTCCCGTGGACTGGGCCTCACCGACGCTGAGGCGGCCGGTGCCGGGGTCGTAGCCGCAGACCGCGACCGTGTTGTCGACCTCGTTGGCCAGATACGCGTGCCGGCCCCCGGGATGAAAAGTGAGATGACGCGGCCCGGCGCCCGGCCGGGTGTGGGCCTGCGCGACCTCGGTGAGCCTGCCGGTCTTCTCGTCCAGGCGGTAGGTGTACACGGTGTCCGTGCCCAGATCGACGGCGAGGACATGGCCGCCGTCGGGGCTGGTGATGAACTGGTGGGCGTGCGGGCCGTCCTGGCCGGGACCGGGCGGCGGGCTGGAGTGCTTGACCAGGTCGGTGCGCTCGCCGAGCGCGCCCGAGGCCTCGATCGGGTGCACGGCCACGCTGCCGGAGGTGTAGTTGGCGCTGAGCAGCCAGCGCCCGCCGGGATGCACGGACAGATGGCAGGGCCCCCCGCCTCCGGTGCTCCGGCTCCCGAGGACCTCGCGGTCGGACAGCCGGACGGCGGTCACCGCACCGTCATCCTGCTCGTTCACCGCGTACAGCGTGCGGCCGTCCGGTCGCAGCGCGAGGTACGACGGGTTGGCGACGCCGGTGAGGGTTCCGCCGCCCGTGATACGGCCGCTTTCGGCGTCGTACGTGGCGAAACCGATGCCCGTGCCGCCGCCCTCGACCGAGGTGTAGGTGCCGAGGTAGAGCGGGCGGGGGCCGGAGGTCTTGCCGGTGCCGCGCGGGGCGCTCGTCGTGGCTCGCGGGGCACTCGGGCCGGGCTCGGACGCCGGCGGTTCCGTCTCCGACGGCGCGTCACCGCACGCGGGCAGGGCGGCCGTGGCGGCCGTTCCCGCGAGGGCGCCGACGAACCGGCGCCTGCTCCAGCCACCACTGCCCATGTCCACACCTCAGGTCGTCACATCGTCCCGGTCGCGACAGCCACCTTGGCGTGGATCACCCGCCACGTGCAACAACGGCACCCTGCGTTGCGTAAGCGCAACAGGCCCGGGTTCGTCGCGGCGTCTACCAGTCACCGTCCTCGACCGGCTTACCCGGCGCGTCCTTGAGCGGCCGCACCTGCTGCGCCGAGGGCTCCTGCCAGTGGTCGTGGTCGTCCCCGATCCAGTCACCGACCGGCTTGACGCCCCCGAGGGTGTCCGTGGGAGCGAGATCCTCCGCGTCCTGGTCGTAGTAGTCGAACCAGGGCAGCCCGGCGCGGGTGTACGCGGCGCGGTCCACGGGCGAGGGCGGGGGAGCCTCGCCGGTGATGCGGCGCCACTCCGGAGGCGTCACCAGGTGCACGAACACGAGCCCGGCGGGCTGCTCGGACCAGTCCTTCAGCGGCCGGTCGTCCCGGTAGACCTCCTGCCGCATCGAACCGCCGACGCCCAGACCCATCGCGGCCGCCGCCTGACGAGGCCGGCGCGCGGGGGCCGCGCCCCCGGACGGGGCCGCCATGGGCATCGCCGCTCCGTACCCCGGGGGCGGCAGGGTGATCGACCTCTCCCGCTCCACCCGCAGCCGCTCCTCCTCGCGCCACCGGGCCAGCTCCCCGTCGTTCAGCCGGAACGACTGCAGCTGTACGCCGCCCCACACCTCCTCGCCCGTGACCTGGCCCTCGACGGTCGCGCCCAGCCCCAGCGGCACCGCCACGAACTGGCGGACCGTCCCCTTGCCGGAGTTGATCCCGTCCAGCCATGGCTGGCGCGGCAGGACGACGTAGTTCTGCGGCTCGCGGGAGAGCCGGCCGCTCCACGGCAGGCCCGAGACGGCACACACCTTGCCCGCCCCGACCTGCAGGGCGGCCGGCTCCGTCGTACCCGCGAAGCTCAGCCACATCGCCTCGCGCAGGTACACCGGCAGCATCACCCCGCCCCGTGCCCGCTACCGCTCGGGGACCGTGTCCGGGTAGTCGGAGACCCGGCGCAGGGGGAACTCGCCGAGGCCCGGTGGCAGCGGATGGGTGCCCGTCTCCGGTAGACGCAGCGTGCGGACGAACCGTACGGCCACACCGCCCGGCAACCGCAGTGTGTTCCCGTCGATCCGCACGGTGGTGTCGGTCATCGGCCCGCTCCCTCGCGTCCGGTGCCGGCCCTGTCCCGGCGTCCCCTCACCAAGAACGCCCGCCGATCCCGGTACGGTTCCGCCACAGCCGCTCCTGAACGCCCATGCGCTCACGCAGCCGGGTAAGCCGCGGCATCCGCGCGCGCTGCTCCCGCGACACGCGGTCCAGTTCCTCCAGCAGGCGACGCGAACGGTGCTCGGTGTCGAGCTCGTCGAGAATGCGGTTCACCTCGGTCAGCACGGCGCCGAGCAACTGCCAGTGCCGGATCTCGCGCTCGGCCTCCTCACGCAATAGCAGGGCCAGCCTGTCGCGGGTGCCCACCGCCGAGCGCAACTCCGCGGCGAGCCGCGACTCCGCCGCGTCGGCGTTGAGGCTGACGTGCGTGGTGACCAGCACCGAGAAGCTGACCACCGCGTCGGCGATCTCGGACAGCAACTGCTCCACGACGGCGCCCGTCTCCTTCGCGAACAGCGGCTCGGGCTCACGCTCCTTCGCCAGGTCGGTGAGGGTACGCGCGAGCACCCGCAGGACGACCGTGCAGATCTCCAGCGTGTCCAGCCCGGTACGCAGCACGACTCGGTGCAGCAGACCCTCGCTCACGCGCGGATTGAGCCGCAGGCTGTCCTCGGCCTGCCTCAGCGCCGCGTCGACCTCGACGATGTCGTGGTCGAGCCGACGCGCCTCGTGCAGCCGCGCCGCAGCCCGCTCGACCGGTGTGCGGCCGGCGGCCTCCTCGCCGATGCGGAGCATCAACTGCCGCAGCCGGCGGGCCAGTCCCTCCAGCGACTCACCCGCCTCCTCCACCCACACCGGCGGCGCGAGGAGCAGATTGAAGCCGAGCCCGACGACCGCGCCGATCAGCGTCTCCAGCACCCGCGCCCACGCCGTGTCCCCGTGGGTCGTCACTCCGAGGACCAGCATCGCGCTGATCGCCACCTCGGGCACGTACTCGTTGACCCGCACCAGATGCCCGACCACCAGCGACGCCACGATCAGCAGCGCGAGGCTCCACCAGGTCAGGCCGACCAGGAGACTGAAGGCGATGGCGACCATGACGCCGGCCACCACGGAGGTCACCCGGCGGATGCCGTTGGTGAGCGTGGCGTACAAGGTGACCTGGACGACCAGCAGCGCGGTCAGGGGGGCGGTCAGCGGCGCCGCCTCGGGACTCAGGCGCAGCGCGATGACGTACGCGATCGTCGCCGCGGCCGCCGACCGCAGCGTTTGGACCGCCAGGGGATCCCGGCGCAGCTTCCCCAGCCGCATGAGGAACGTCGTCCCCTCACGTACATCTCGCATCCTCGGGCTGTCCCCTTCCACAGATGGACCGAAGGTACTCATTGAGGACCGTGACTGTCCGCGACTGTCCGGAGGGAAGCGTAGATTGTCATTCCGGTACGCCTGGGGAGTGGGGTGGCCTGTTCCCTGAGGAAAACCTCAGTCCTCGCCCCGTGGTTGTCCGCACCCCTTTTCTGCGGACAGCCGGATGGCCCCCGCCGCTCCGGGACGAAAGCCTTGGATCATGACATGGCAACGGACCGGAGCACTCCTGACCCTGCTCCTCACCCTCGGTACCACCGCCGTGGCCACCGTCCCGGCCACGGCGGCCCCTGCACCCGCCCCGACCGTCGTCGAGGCGCTCGACCGCGCGGCCCACCCCCTCAGGACCGTCGAACCGGAGGGCGACCCCCGTGATCTGCGCGCCCTCGACCGGATGATCGGCGACGCTGAGGTGGTCGGCCTGGGCGAGGCCACCCACGGCTCTCACGACTTCTTCGCCCTCAAGGACCGCGTCTTCCGCCACCTCGTCGAGGAGAAGGGCTTCCGCACCTTCGCCCTGGAGGCCCCCTGGAGCACCGGCCTGCGCCTCGACGACTACGTGGTGCACGGCGAGGGCCACCCCCGGCGCATCATGAGCGACGAGTTCCAGCGCGACTACCTGTGGTGGAACAACACCGACTACCTGCGGCTCGTGGAGTGGATGCGGGCGTACAACATCCGCCATCCCGACGACCCCGTCCGCTTCATGGGCGACGACAGCGCCTGGACCGGGCCCGAGGTGTACGCCGCGGTCGCGGACCACGTGGCCGCCGCGCATCCCGAGTCGAGCGCCCGGCTCGCCGAGCTCTACCGCGGCCTGCGGCCCACCGTGGCGACGGGGTCGTACATAGAGCAGTACCTGAACAAGCCGTACGCCGAGCGCCGGGAGATGGCCGACCGCACCGGCCGGGCGCTCGAGTTGCTCAGGAGCCTGGCCCCGGGCGCTGACCGGCAGGCGCACGACCGGGCAGTCCGGAACGCGACGGCGATCGACCAGACCGCCCGACAGTACGCGTTCGACGTGGAGGATCCCACGCAGGCCGCCGAGGCCATGCGCTACCGGGACAGGACGATGGCCGCCAACGTCGTCCGGTGGCAGCGGCACACCGGCACCAAGGTGCTGCTGTCGGCGCACAACAACCATGTCGGCTACGTGCCGGAGGAACCCGCCGAGAACCCCAAGGTGCAGGGTGCCTTCCTGCGCGACAGCCTCGGCGCGGGGTATGTGAGCGTCGGTCTGACGTTCCACCACGGCTCGTTCCACGCCACCGGCCAGGACGGCGCGGCCATCCGCCGCTGGACACTGGGACCGCCCGGCGCGGGCAGCAACGAGCGGACCCTCGACCGGGTACGCCACCGCGACTACGTACTCGACCTGCGCTCCGCCGGATCACCGGCCCGCGAGTGGCTGCACCGCGCCCGGCCGACGCGCGGCATAGGCACCGCCTGTCCGGACGGCCCGCACGACATCGCGCTCGCCCGCAGCTACGACGTCCTGATCCACCTTCACCACGTGGAGGCGGCGCGACTACGGGACCAGTAGCCGACCAGGTCAGACGTAGAGCTTGTCCAGGAAGGCGGACAGGTTGCCCGCCGTCCGGGCTATCTGCTCCTCCAGGGTGAGGCTCTCCTCGAAGCTGGCCCCTGACTCGGGGACCTTCTTGCCGCGGACGTACAGGGAACAGGCGAGGTCGGTGCACATGTACAGGCCCACCGAGTTGCCCTCGCGGCCCGCCGCGCCCGCCTTGCGGGCCGTCATCAGCGAGACGCCGCCACCCGGGTGGGTGGTCAGACACAGCGAACACATGCTGCGGTGCAGAAACCCTCGCTGCGAGGACGGGAACCGCAGGGTCACGCCGGCGAGCCGACCGTCCCGTTCGGTCACCAGACAGCTGCGGTCGGGTGCTCCCGGATCCCGCCAGCCGAGGAAGTCCAGATCGCCCCACGGGCGTTCGTCGAGGTCCCGGGGCACGGCCAGGCGTTTGGCCTCGCCCTTCGAGCAGTTGATGAATGAGTTGCGGATGTCCTGCTCGGTGAGTGATCTCATGGGGAGCCTCCCGTGAATCGTGCGGAAACCTAGGGTGCCTAGGCAAACAAAGGACTAGGTTAGGCAGGCAGAGTGAGGGGGAGCCAGCGGATTTCCGTTCCGTACGCTGTACCGGGAGCGCGCGCCGGAAGCCGGGCGGTGGCTCAACAGGGTGGTGGGGGCCGGGCGTTACGTCGAGGACGTGTGCGCGGCCCGCTGACCGGAGGAACGAGAAGGGGGTGGGTGCAGGTGGTGGACTCCGTGGGCCCAGAGGACTCGACAGACCCAGAGGACTCGACAGACCCAGTGGCCTCGACAGAGCCGGCGGGCTCGTCGGACTCCTGGTGGCGGGCGCGGCGCGTTCTGGAAGGGGCGCGCGTGGACCCCGAACGCCTCACCCGCCTCCGCCCGCTGTCCGGCGGCACGTACAACGCCGTCGAGGAGCTTCTCCTCACCGACGGCAGCCGCTACGTGCTGAAGGTCGCGCCCGCACCGACCGCCCCCGCCCTGCGGTACGAGAGCCGGCTCCTGGTCTCCGAGGCCGAGTTCTACCGCGGGGCCGCCGAGGCGGGTGTCCAGGCGCCGCGCGTGGTCGATGTGGGCGAGGAGACCGGGGTAGCACACATGCTGATGACGGCGTGCCCGGGCGAGACCTGGGACGATGCGCTCACGGAGGCCGAACAGGCGGATCTGCGGGCGGAGTTGGGGCGCCAGGTCGCCCGCCTCCACCGGGTGACCGGACCCGGCTACGGTTACCCGTCCGGTGCCCTCGGCCCGCTCGCCCCCGACTGGCGCACCGCTTTCACCGTCATGATCGAAGCGATTCTCGCCGACGCGCGCCACTACCGGGCGCGACTGCCCCGCCCCGCCGACGAGGTGGCCCGTACGCTCCGGGCCGCCTTCCCCGCCCTCGACGAGGTCACCGCTCCGTGTCTGGTCCACTTCGACCTGTGGCGGGGGAACATCCTGGTGGACCGGCCGGCGGCGGGCGAGCAGCCCCGTATCGGCGGGCTCATCGACGGGGAGCGCATGTTCTGGGGCGATCCGCTCGCCGACTTCGTCTCCCTGGCACTGCTGGGGGACATCGAGAAGGACGAGGCATTCCTCGCGGGCTACCGGGAGGCCGGCGGCCGGGCCGAGTTCGACGCCCCGGCCAGGCTCCGCCTCGCCCTCTACCGCGCCTACCTCTACCTGATCATGCTCACGGAGACGGTTCCCCGGGCGGTCGACGTCGGCCAGGAGCGGTGGGTCCAGGAGAGGGTCGCCCCGGAACTCGTCGCGGCCCTCGACGAGATCGAGGACTCCGTCTCCTGACCGCTCTCGCACGGGCGCACGGCCGTGCGAGAGCGGGCCCCGCACTACGTTTCGCTGGTCATCGCGGAGGTACTCGCGTGTCGCCCGACCGACGCGAAGGGAGTTCGTCGTGGTCGACCACCGTCACGAAACACCCGGTGAGCACGGTGACCCCGTCCCTCGGGATCTGCCGGACCAGCAGGCAGACGCGGGCGAGGACCCCTGGGACGTCACTCCCGACCGCGGGGAGGCTGACAGCGGCGACGCCGAGGAACCCGAAGAGACCACCGAGTCCACCACCGACGTCCCCGACACCGACGAGGCGGGCACCGGCAGGCAGGGAGCGCCGCACTCGGGCTCCGTGCACCCCGAGAACCCGGTGCCGGACGAGTCCTCCGCCTGACCTCTGTGCCTGACCCTCTGTGCCTGACCTCTGTGCGATGACCTCTGGATGACCTCTGTGTGACTTCCGTCAGCCGACCTTGCGGCCCTTCATCGGTTCCGTCCTCATCCCCGCGCCCTGCTGCATGCCCTGCAGGAACTCCTCCAGCACCTCGGTCGCCGTGTGCTCCGGGCGCCAGCCGAGCTCCGTACGCGCGCGCGTGCAGTCCATCAGGGGCAGCCTGAGCACCGCGTCGAAGAGATGCGGCGAGGCCGGCAGCAGGTGCAGTCCCCACGCGGCGGCGATCGCCGAGCGGGCCGCGGTGCGCGGCAGCCGTACCGGACGGGCGTCGAGCATCTCGCCCAGCAGCTCCGCGTCGACCGGCGGTTCGCCCGCCAGATTGAAGGCGCCGTGGACGTCGGAGTGCAGCGCGAGCCGGTACGCCTTCGCCGCGTCGTCCGTGTGCAGCGCCTGGACGCGCAGGCCCGGGATGTCGGGCAGGAAGGGCAGCAGCTCCGGCCGCACCAGCGGGCCCGGCAGGAAGCGTCCGCCGAAGATCCGGCGCTGCTCGCTCGCCGACTCCCGCTTGAAGAGGAACGCCGGCCGCATCCGCACCACACGGACGCCTTTGTGCTCGCGTTCGAACGTGTCCAGGGCGCGCTCCAGATAGGCCTTCTCCCGGCAGTACGCGGCGTCCGGCCAGCCGTGCGTCGGCCACGACTCGTCCACCGCCTGCTCCTTCGGCCCCGGCGAGTACGCGCCGACGGACGACGCGTGCACCAGCGCCGGCACGCCGGCCGCGGCCACCGCGTCGAACACCCGCATCGCGCCGAGCACATTGGTGCGCCAGGTCGCCGCCGGGTCGTGCGTCGGCTGGAACGCCCAGGCCAGATGGACCACGGCGTCGGCACCCTCGAACTCCTTGACGAGATCGGCCTGGTCGGACGCCAGATCGATCCCCGACCAGTCCGTCTTCGCAGGCGCCCACTCGGGAATCCGCCGGGCCACACCCAGCACGGACCCCACCTCCGGGTCCTCGGAGAGGAGGCGCACCAGGCTGGTGCCGACGTTGCCGGTGGCGCCCGTGACGACAATCCTGCTGCCCGCTGAAGTGGTCACCTTCGACTCCTTACGGCCGCTCGGTCGACGGGGGAGTGCCCCGAGTACCCGGCGAAAGGCGATGCACGCGGCCTATGAGCGTCACTTCCGGCCGGGAGATGATCACCTCATGAGCGAGATCATCCTGATGTCCGACCCCAGGGTCGCCGCCGTTCCGGTCGAGGAGTGCGGGGAGCCCCTGGTCGACGTACGCGGCTTCCTCCAGGTCGACGACCGCAAGCACGAGGACTCCCACGGCGCCGAGGTCCATGTGCGGCGGGGCGTGCTCGACCGGCTTCTTCGGGCGCAGGCACTGTTGCCGGACGGCCTGCGCCTGCTCTTCGTCGAGGGATACCGCCCGCCGGTACTTCAGCGCCGCTACTTCGATAGTTACGCGGACGAACTGCGCGCCGAGCACCCGGACTGGTCCGCCGACCGCCTTCGCTCGGCGGCCGGCCGTTATATCTCCCCGCCCGAGATCGCCCCGCACACCGCGGGAGCCGCCGTGGACCTGACGCTGGTCGACACCGACGACCGCGAGCTCGACCTGGGCACCCCCATGAATGCCACCCCGGAACAGAGCGACGGCGCCTGCTACACGGCAGCCGCCGGCATCACCGACGAGGCACGGGCCCACCGCGCCGTCCTGGGAGAAGCCCTGAGCGCGGCGGGCCTCGTGAACTACCCCACCGAGTGGTGGCACTGGTCCTACGGCGACCGCTACTGGGCCCTGGCCACCGGCGCGCCCGCCGCGCTGTACGGGCCGAGCGAAATCGGCGCTCCCTAGATGCCCGAGACGCTTCCTAGGCGAAAGCGTTCACGCCCGTCCGCTCCGCCGACAGTTCCCACAGGCGGGCCGCCTGCTCGAGGTCGATGGCGTAGTCCTTGACGCCCTTGCGTTCGCCGTCGGCCGGGGCCGGCTCGGCGATGTCGCAGTCCTCCAGGTACACGCCGCCCAGGTCGGCCAGCTGGGGCGACGTCGCCGCCCAGACCTGGGTCGCCGCGCCCTGCTCCGGTGTCTTCATGCCGGCGACGTCCAGCGGGTTGCCGTCCTCGTCGATCCAGCCGTTCGCCACCATCTCCTCCTTCGGCAGATGCCGCTGGAGGGGCGTGAGGATGCCGCCGGGGTGGAGTGAGAAGGCCCGTACGCCGCGATCCCGGGCGAGCCGGTCGAGGTGCACGGCGAACAGGACGTTCGCCGTCTTCGCCTGCCCGTACGCCTCCCACTTGTCGTAGCCGCGGCGCCAGTCGATGTCGTTCCAGCGGATGCCGGAGAAGTGGTGGCCGCGCGAGGACACGGAGACCACGCGGGCGCCGCCGGGCTCGATCGCCGGCCACAGGCGGTTCACGAGGGCGAAGTGGCCGAGGTGGTTCGTCGCGAACTGCGCCTCCCAGCCGGGTCCGACCCGCGTCTCGGGGCAGGCCATGATCCCGGCGTTGTCGATGACGAAGTCGAGCGTGCGGCCCGAGGCGAGGAACCGCTCGGCGAACGCGCGCACGCTGTCCAGGTCACCGAGATCCAGCTCGTCCACCTCGACGCCGCCGAGGCCTTCCAGCGCCTCCCGCGCGGCAGCGGGGCGGCGGGCGGGGACGACGACCCGGGCGCCGGCCTTGGTGAGCGCGCGGGTGGTCTCCAGGCCGAGTCCCGAGTAGCCGCCGGTGACGATCGCGAGCCGTCCGGTCAGGTCGAGGCCGGCCAGGACGTCGTCGGCGGTGCTCCGGGCGTCGAAGCCCGAGCCGATCTTGTGCTGTGCGGTGCTCATGCCCGGAACGCTACGTATTGGAGCGTTCTCGAAGTCAAGCCGCCGGGCGGCCGTGTCCGGTCGACCCCGGGTGGCCATGTCCGGTGGACATGAGGAAGCCCCGACCGGGACGGGGGAATCACGGTCGGGGCGGGCTTGTGCGTGGGCGCGGATGGCGGTCGCCTCTCGGCGAAGGGCTCCACAGGGCTTCAGCCGAACGATCGTCCCTGTGGGCAAAAGGTGAGGCCCGGGGACACTGTCCCATCCGCACCCACGGTTTGTTCAACTGGCAACTACCCCTGGATGTTCCGCACTCCGCCGCCTGGCGCGGTGATGTGCGTCACCGCCGCCAAGCCCTCGGAACGGCCTCACTCCAGAGGTTCTCCGCCTGCAGCAGCAGGGTCCCCAGGACGGCCGTCCGGTCGGGCTCCTGTGCGGCGTGGTCCCGCAACCCCTCCTGCAGCCGCTCGTGCAACCCCCGCATCGCCTCCTCGGCCCGCCCGTCCGGCCGCGTGCCGTCGCCGCCGTCCAGCAGACGGCGGCTCTCCGCGTGGCACGCGTCCCCGATCCACTCCAGCAACTCTCCGTACGAGCGCAGCGCCTGGCCGTCGGGCGGGGACGGAGTCCGGTCGGCGTCGGCCGCCACCGCCAGGGTCCGGGTCAGCGCCCTGATGTGTCCGGTGATACGGCTCCACCGCTCGTCCTCCTCCTCGGACGGGACGGCCGACGTGGCCCGGCTGACGGCACGCAGCGGGCCGGCGGTCAGTCGCAGACTCTCCCGGCTCCACCCGCGCGCCGACCGCAGCGCGTCCAGACGCCGCTCCAGCCGCGCCGAGGCACTCGACCAGCCGGCGGCGGACTGCGCGTCCCACTCGTCCTCCCGCAGGTCGTCGGCGACGCCGTGCAGCACGTCCCCCGCCTCCCCGGCGAGGGCCGCGAGGTTCTCCCGTACGTCCCGCAGATGGATCGGCGGCAGGATCAGCGCGTTGACGGCGACCCCGATGACCGCGCCCAGCGCCGCCTGCGAGACACGGTGCCCGACCGCCGACGCCGAGACGGTGCCCGAGGTGAGGGTGAACAGCGCGGTGGTCGCCGCGTAGATGCCCTGGTCGCCGAAGCGCGGCCAGTTCGCGAGCAGCATCAGTACCGGCACCGACAGGGCCAGCGCGCCCAGCGTGTCACCGGTCAGCCCCTGCGCCGCCGACGCCAGCAGTGTCCCGGCGCAGATCGCGGCGAACTGCTGCGCGGCCTGCCGCAGCGAGCTGTACACGGTGGCCTGCACCAGCACCACCGCCACCCAGGGCGCCATCAGGGCGAGCGGGTCGCCCAGCCAGTCGCTCGCCACGAACCAGGCCAGCAGCGCGGCCGCGGCGGCCTTGAGCGACTGCACGACCAGATCGCGCTCACGGCCGGGACCCCGCAGGGCCGCCCGGGTGGCTCTGCCGACGTAATCGGCTTCCCTTCGCACGGTATCCGTCACACGGGTCATCGGCTGCGGGTATCCGCACCGCCCGCCGCCTCACGCGGCGCAGCCGCCCGCGACGAGCCGCCCGCGACGGAGCCGGCACTCAGACGGAGCCGGCACCTCACGGGGGACGGTCGATCGGGGCCCTCACGCCAAGGGACTCTTCGCCAGCGATGCCAGCAGGTGCGCGGGGTCGTCGTAGACCGCCTCCGCTCCCGCTGCCTCCAGGTCGGCGCGCGGGATGCCACCGCACAGCACGGCCACGCAGCGCACCCCGGCCCGGCTGCCCGCGCGCATGTCCCAGACGGTGTCGCCGACGAACACCGCGCGCTCAGCGGGCACGCCGGCCAGTTCCAGGGCGTGTTCGACCGGCTCGGGCGCCGGCTTGCCCGCGTCGACGTCGTCGGCGCTCGCCGTGGCGGTGATCGCGTCGTCCGCGTCGATCGCCCGGCGCAGCGCGGACAGCTCGGCGCCGCCCGCCGAGGTGGCGAGCACCACCGACCAGCCGTCGCGGTCGAGGCGCCGCAGGAGCCGCCCGGCGTCCTCCAGGGCGGGCAGCCGGTCGAAGTACTGCCCGTAGAGCGTCTTGTGCGCGGCGCTCAGCTCGGCGTCGCGGTCCTTGTCCCGGTCGTCGCCGAGGAGGTGGGCGACGAGGTCGGTGGAGCCGAGGCCCACGGCCCGGTGGATGGCGTGCATCGGCACCTGGTGGCCCGCCTGCCGGAAGGCCTCCCACCAGGTGGCCACGTGGAGGTGGTTGGTGTCGACGAGCGTCCCGTCGACGTCGAACACGGCGGCCCGTCCCATGCGTCCGTCCCTTCCTCCGCGCACCGCCCGAGCACCACGCCGAGACACCTCGAGCACGCCTCGAGTACCACCTCAGCCGCTCGCCACCCGTTCCGGAACGCGTCCCTCCCGGGTCCAGGCCAGCAGCTCCTCCAAGGACCACGTGGTGACCACGCGCTCCTCGGGCACCCCGCACTCCTCCGCCCGGGCGCACCCGTGGATCTGCCAGTCCAGCTGGCCGGGCGCGTGCGCGTCGGTGTCGATCGAGAACAGCACGCCCGCCTCCACGGCCCGCCGCAGCAGCCGCCGGGGCGGATCGAGCCGCTCGGGCCGGCTGTTGATCTCCACGGCGGTGCCGGACTCGGCGCACGCGGCGAACACCTCGTCCGCGTCGAACTCCGACTCGGGCCGTCCCCGCCCGCTCACCAGCCGCCCGGTGCAGTGCCCCAGCACGTCGGCATGCGGATCGCGTACGGCTGCCACCATGCGCCGGGTCATCGAGCGGGCATCCATGCGCAGCTTGGAGTGCACCGACACCACCACGACGTCCAACCGGTCCAGCAGCTCCGGTTCCTGGTCGAGCGAGCCGTCGTCGAGGATGTCGCACTCGATGCCGGTCAACAGCCGGAACGGCGCCCACGTCTCGTTCAGTTCCGCCACGATGTCCAGCTGTCTGCGCAGTCGCTCGGGCGACAGGCCGCGTGCCACGGTCAGCCGGGGCGAGTGGTCGGTCAGCGCCGCCCACTCGTGGCCGAGCTCCGCCGCCGTGCGGCCCATCTCCTCGATCGGGCTGCCGCCGTCCGACCAGTCCGAGTGCACATGGCAGTCCCCGCGCAGCAGAGCCCGCAACCGCGCCCCGCCCCCGGCCGGCGGCGCGTCGGTCTCGTCCTCCAGCTTCTCCAGGTACCCGGGCACATAGCCGTCCAGCACCTCCCGCACCACCAGCGCCGTCTTCGGGCCGACACCCCGGAGGGACTCCAGCGTCCCGGCATACGTCCGCTCGCGCACCTCGTCCTCGGGCAGGGCGGCCAGCACCCGAGCCGCCGTACGGAAGGCGCGCACGCGGTACGTCGGCGCGCGGGACCGCTCCAGCAGGAAGGCGATCCGGTCCAGGGCCTCGACGGGATCCATCGCCACCTCCACCTCCAGAGTTGCCCAGGAGCACGGGGGCCGCACTGCGGGCGGCCGGTTTGTCGGGTACGCGGCCGGGTACTGCGATGCCTCATCACCCGCGCAACGCGTCCACGAGGAGGCCTGCCATGTCCGCCCCCACCGCACCGCGCAGCAAGGTGGCCGTGATCACCGGTGCCGACTCCGGCATCGGCAGGGCCACCGCCGTCCGGCTGGCCCGGGCGGGGATGGACATCGGCATCACCTGGCACAGCGACCTCAAGGGCGCCGAGGAGACGGCCGAGGAGGTCCGCTCCCACGGGCAGCGGGCCGCCGTGTCCCAGATGGACCTCACCCGGCTGCCCGTCGCCGCAGGCACCGTCGACGAGCTGTGCGACCGGCTCGGCCGCCTCGACGTCCTGGTCAACAACGCCGGTACGGGCACCATGACGCCCTTCCTCGACCTGGAACTGGACGACGTGCGCGAGGTCATCGAGGTCGACCTCGTCGGCCCCTTCCTGTGCGGGCAGAAGGCGGCCCGGCACATGATCCGGCAGGGCGACGGGGGCCGGATCATCAACGTGACGTCCGTCCACGAACACCAGCCCCGGGTCGGGGCCGCGCCGTACTGCGCGGCCAAGGGCGGGCTCGGTCTACTCACCCAGGTCATGGCGCTGGAACTCGCCGAGCACGGCATCACCGTCAACGCGGTGGCGCCCGGCGAGATCGCCACGCCGATGACCGGCCAGGAAGACATCGACCCGCACACCGAGAACCGTCCCGGCGTCCCGCTCGGACGGCCCGGCGACGCCCGCGAGGTGGCGGCCGTGATCGCCTTCCTCGCCGGGCCCGACGCCACATACGTCACCGGCGCGTCCTGGAGCGTGGACGGCGGCATGCTCCGGATGGGCCCGCAGGCCGGATCGCACCTGGGCAGCGACGAGTGGCGGCGCCCCTGAACCGACGCTCAGGACGGGTGACGCACGCCTCTCCCTCCGGCGGGATGCGCTTTACGCTCTATCCATGACCGAAATCGCGAGCCCGCACATGACGTATCCGCGGATCCTGGTGCTCGGGGTACAGCCGGGCACGCCGCCCTTCCGGATCGTGGAGATCGACGGCCAGGTGGTCGGTGAGGCGAAGACCGTCACCGACGTCCTGGAGGCCGCCGCCGCGTTCGGCATCACGGTCCACGACCTGGACGACCCGGACGTCGTCCGCTGGGTGGGCGGCGACAAGTTCACCTGGACCCGGCACTGAACCGACCGCGTCGACCTGCCCCCGCCGGGCCGGAAACGCCCGCGACGGCAGGATGAGCCCATGACCTCACCTCCGTTCGACGTGGACGCCTTTCTCCGGCAGCCGCTCACCGCACGCCTGGCCACGAACGGCCCGACGGTGCGCCCCGTCTGGTTCCTGTGGGAGGACGAGACGTTCTGGGTTCTGACGGGACCGTGGACCCGACTGTTCGCGCGCGTGCGAAACGACCCCGACATCGCGCTCGTCGTCGACGAATGCGACCTCGCGACCGGCCTGGTGCGGCAGGTCATCGCGCGCGGCAGCGCCCGGCTCGTGCCCTTCGACGTCGAGCGCGGGCGGCGCAAACTCGTCCGGTACCTGGGCACGGACGAGAGCCGATGGGACGCGCGCTTCCTCCATTACCTGTACGACGATCCCGGTGAGCGAGGCACCACGTGGCTGTGTCTGACGCCTTCCTCGCTCACGGCCACCGACCTCAGCTATGCACCGCCCGGCTGATCCGCCGCCCCAGCAGCAGGTAGCCCACCAGGGCCCCGGTCGTGTTGAGGATGACGTCGTCGATGTCGAAGGCCCGGCCGGTGACCAGCGCGCCCTGTGCGAACTCGACCAGGAGCATCACGAACGCGGTCAGCAGGAGCACGCGCAGAATCCCGCGGGCGCGCGGGGCGAGGACCGGCACCAGGATGCCGAACGGGACGCCCAGCAGCAGGTTTCCGCCGATCTGCTTGACGGCGTCCCGCAGTGCGGGTTGGTCCAGATAGGCCCGCAGGGAGCGTCCCGGACGCATGTTGGTGTGCGTCAGCGCCTCCGAGGCGGGGGAGGGCTGCAGGGTCAGTCGGGCCAGCACCACGGCGAACGCCACCATGACCGCGAAGGCGCACAGCATCGCCGGCAGACGGAGAAGGAAGGGAAGAGGGCGTCGTCCGGTCGTCCCGCTCGGCTTGGTGGGCTTGCCGGACTTGGGCTTGCCGGACTTGGGTTTGTCCGACTTGGGCTTGCCGGACTTGGGCTTGTTGGACTTGGTGGTGCGCAGGCGTGACGAGACACGCGGACGTGCGGCTGCACGGGCCATGCGGTCCTCCAGTCTTCAACTTCCCTGCGTAGTAAGGCGATTACCCGCGAACCGCCCGAGAATGCGGCCGCGCCGCACCCGGTCCGCAGGCGCCCCCGGTTTCCCTTCGTACTGTCGGGGCACTCCGGGCTGAGACCCGCGCGTCGCCACCGCCCGCACCCGGAGCGGTGTTTGGATGGCGCGGAAAACGCGTAACGGATATTTCCCTGCAAAGCGCATGGCTGCGGGGGGTGCATGAACCGCCGCGCAGGCTCCGAGGAGGTGGCGCTTGAACCCGCGTACGACGCTCCTCACCGGTGCCGAGCTCGCCGCCTGGTGGGCCGGGCTCGCGGTGCTGTGGCTGGTGCTGATCAGCGCGGTGGACGCACTGGAGCTCGCCGTCGGCGCGGGCGTCGCCGCCGTGGGCGCGCTCGCGGCCCGGGCCGCCCGGCGGGCGGTGGCCGGACGGTGAACGGCTGGATGCTCGCGGCCACCGTGACGCTCGGCGGGGGCGTGGGAGCCACCCTCTGGGGCGTCGCCACCGGACCACTGCGGCGCCGGGTCGTCGCACAGAACCTGTCCACCGCGCTGGCCTGCCCCGCCCTGCTGCTGCTCTCCCAGGGCTACGACCGCCCGTCCTACGTCGATCTGGCCCTGGTCCTCGCGCTGCTGGGCCCGGTCGGCACGCTCGTCTTCGCCCGGCTGCTCGCCGACGATCTGGCCGAGGACCCGCCACGCGCCTGGGGCGTGACGTACGCGGCCGCAGGCGTCGGCGCGACGGTCGTCCTGGCGCTGTGCGTGGCCACCGGGCCCAGCCGGGCGATGGTCAAACTCCTGGTCGTCGGGGCGCTGCTGATCGGCGGGAACGTCGTCGCCTCGCGGGCGCTGTCCGGCGGGTTCCGGGGGGTCGGCCGTGGCTGACGCGGTGATCGTCGTCGCGCTGCTGCTGGTCGCCGCGTCCGCGACCACGGCGGTGGCGGTCCGCGACCCGGTGCGCCAGGCCCTCGTCCTCGCGGTCCTCGGTGTGGTGCTCGCGGTGCTGTTCACCGTGGTGCAGGCGCCCGACGTGGCGCTGTCGCAGCTGGCGGTGGGCTCCGCGCTCACCCCGCTGTTGCTTCTGCTCACGGTCCGCAAGGTCAAACGGCGTGGCCGGAAGCAGAAAGAGGGACACCGCCGGTGAGCCGGCGCATCCGGCTGTGGCTCGTGGCCGTGGGCGGCGCGGGGCTGGCCGCCCTGCTCGTCGCCGCGTGCCTGGACCTTCCGGACTTCGGCGGCGACCGCCACCCCTACGGCGACCGGGCGGTGCGCGAGGCCCTCGCCCGGCACACCGCCAACACCGTCGCCTCCGTCAACTTCGACCAGCGCGCCTTCGACACCCTCGGCGAGATGATCATCCTGTTCTCCGCCGTCCTGGGCTGCGTGGTCCTGCTGCGGCAGACCCGCGACGAAGAACGCGCCCGGCCCGAACCCGAGCCGGTGGCCCGCCCCGTACGCCGGTATGCCCTGATCGTGCTGCCCGTCGCCCTGCTCACCGGCCTGTATGTGATCGTCCACGGGCAGCTCAGCCCCGGCGGCGGCTTCCAGGGCGGTGTCGTCGCCGCGACCTCCCTGCACCTGCTCTACCTGGGCGCCGACTACCGCGCCCTGGAACGCATCCGCCCGGTCGGCCTGTACGAGGTCGGTGACGCGGTCGCCGCCTCCGCCTACCTGGTCACCGGCGTCGCCGGGCTCATCGGCGGCAGCGCCTTCCTCGCCAACACCCTGCTGCCCTACGGCACGTTCAACACGCTGTCCTCCGGCGGCACCGTGCCGCTGCTGAACGCCGCGATCGGCATGGAGGTCGCCTGCGCGGTCGTCGTGCTGCTCGCCCGCTTCCTCGACCAGGCCGTGGAGATCGAGGACTCCAAGGAAGTGAGAGCGCCGTGACGCACGTCCTGCCGTACCTGGTCGCCGTGTGGGTCTTCCTGGCCGGCTGCCACGGCCTGGCCACCAGCCGCAACCTGATCCACGCCGTCGGCTGCCTGTCCGTCTGCCAGGCCGGCACGTACATCCTGCTGCTGGCCGTCGGCTACCGCGACGACGCCACCGCGCCCGTCTTCTCCGACGTCGAGCCCGGCTCCCGGCCGGTGGTCGACCCGGTGGTGCAGGCCCTGGCGCTGACCGACGTCGTCGTCGGCGCCACCGTCACCGCCCTGCTGCTCGCACTCGTCGTGCAGATCGCCAAACGCCACGGCACGCTCGATCCCGACGAACTCTCCGAGCTGCGCGGCTGATGAACGACCTGCTGCCGCTCCTCGTCGCCGTCCCCCTGCTCGGGGCCGCCCTGCTCGTGGCCTGCGGCCGCCGCGTGCCCCGCGTCGTCGCCGAGTCGGTGGGCTGCGCCGTCTCCGGCGGCACGGCCGCGCTCGCGCTCGTGCTGCTCCTGAACTCCTCGCCGCCCATGGTCGAGTGGGTCGGCGGCTGGGTGCCCGTCAACGGCCATAGTGTCGGCATCGTCCTGGTCGGGGACGGACCCGGCCTCGGCATGGCGGCCCTCGCCTCGCTGCTGACCCTGGCGGCCCTGGCGTACTCCTGGCACTACTTCGACGAACCGCCGCGCCGCCACGCCGGTTCGTTCCCCGCGCTGATGCTGCTCTTCCAGGCGGGCATGTGCGGATTCGCCGTCGCGGGCGACCTGTTCAACGCCTTCGTGTGGTTCGAGCTGATGAGCGTCGTCGCGTACGCGCTGACCGGCCACCGGGTCGAGGAGGCCAGGGCCGTGCAGGGGGCGTTGACCTTCGCGGTCGTCAACTCCCTCGGCGCGTACGCGATGCTGATGGGGATCGGGCTCCTGTACGGCCGTACCGGCGAGCTGGCGATGACGCAGATCGGGCGGGGGCTCGACGCGCACGGCGAACCCGACGCGCTGGTCCTCGCCGCCTTCGTCCTGGTCCTGACCGGACTGCTGGTCAAGGCGGCCGCCGTGCCCTTCCACTTCTGGCTGCCGGACGCGCACGCCGTCGCGCCCACGCCCGTGTGCATGCTGCTGTCGGGCGTGATGGTCGAGCTCGGCGTGTACGGCGTGTGGCGCGTGTACGGCACCGTGTTCTCCGGGCCCGGTGGGGTTCCGGCCGAGAACTTCGAACGGGCGCTGGTCGTGCTGGGCGCGCTGACGGCGGCGGTCGGCGCCCTGATGTGCTGGTACCAGAGGCACATCAAGCGGCTGCTGGCGTACTCGACGGTCGCCCACATGGGCCTGTTCGTGGTCGGCATCGGCGTCCTGACGCCCGAGGCCGACGACGGGATCGCCCTGTACCTGCTGGGCCACGCCGGGGTGAAGGCCTCCCTGTTCGCCTGCACCGGCATCCTCCTCGACCGGTACGGCAGCGTCGACGAACACGCGCTGCACGGCAGGGCCCGGGGGCTGCGCGGTGTGGCCGTGCTGTTCGCCGTGGCGGCCCTGGGCCTCGCGGGGCTGCCGCCGTTCGGCACGGCGCTCGGCAAGTCCGTCACGGAGGAGGCCGTGGGCGGCCCGCTCACCGTGCTCTACGTCGTGGCGACCGCGGTCACCGCCGGAGCGGTGCTGCGGGTCGCCGCACGCGTCTTTCTCGGCCTGGGCCCCGCGCCCGAGGAGGGCGACGCGTACGAGACGACCGGTTCCGGCGAGCGGCCCGAGACCCGGCACCGGCTCGGCCGGATCCCCGACACCATGACGACGGTCCCCGCGGTACTGCTCGCCGGGGCGCTCGCCGTCGGACTGGCACCCGGCTTCGCCGACGTCGTATCGCACGCCGTGAACGAAGCCGGGTCCGGTGGGGTCGTGGTCGCCCCCGTGCACTGGACCCCGGTCGGCATCCTGCTGGGCCTGGCCTCGGCCACTCTGGCCGTGGGCCTCGCGGCCGTGGCCGTCAATCGCCCGAAGCTGCTCGCCGCACCGGAGTGGGCGCTGCCGCTCAGGCGTCTGCAGTCCGGCCACGTCGGGGACTACGTGGCCTGGGTGCTGGTCGGCACCACCCTGCTCGGCGTCCTGGCCCTGCCCGGTGTCCTCGACGCCTGATCAGCCGGCGTAGCTGACCTTCACCTCCTTGAAGCCGAGGGAACGCAGCAGGCCTTGGAGCATGTTCGTGGTATTGGTCTCGGCGCGCTCGGTCAGCTCGCTCTGCTTCGCCGCGTCGCTGATGTGCCGGACGGCCAGCTTCTGCACGGCCTGCTCGCTGTTGGGGTTGTCCGAGAAGAGGTCACCGAGGCGGTCGAGGAGACCGCGCTGTTTGGAGACGGCGTAGGAGCGATCGGTGTCGAGGGCCGGCTTGCCCAGTGCCGCGTGCGGCAGCCGGAGGGTGGCGGACGTGCGGTCGTCGTTGACCGTCACGTCCCTCTCGCCGACCTTGCCGAGGTCGACGAAGGCGTCGACGGTGCCCGCCCCGACGTACAGGGTGCGGGAGCCGCGGATCGCGTCGGGCAGGAACTTGGCGTCCTTCTCCAGGTCCACGACGACCTGGAAGTTGCCGGAGGCGGCGTCGTAACGGCTGATGTCCTGGATGGACTCGAGCAGTGCGGGACCGGAACGGTCGTGCGTCTGTGTACCGAACAGGTCCTTGAGGCCGGGCAGCACGCTCAGCCGGATGCCGGCGAAGAACACGACGAGCACCAATACGACGGCGCTCACCACCTTCGCCCAGCCGGGCATGCGCTTGGACATGCCCTTGATGGGAGTCGTCATGGCGACGGCCCTCCTTCCTACTGATGCCAATGCCCCCCAAAGGTCTTGCCAGACCGTTCCGTTGGCCGATTGGTACCGATGACGGAGGCAGGGAGGGCGCACTGGCGCGGCGACCGGGCTTCGTCCGGCCCGTAGCATGAGCCCCGGCAGCCGGAATGATCATGTGAGGAGCGCATGTGCGAGACATCGCCGTGTTCAGCGGTCATGCCCACCCCGAGCTGGCCCGGGAGGTCTGCGCGCATCTCGGGGTGCCGCTCAGCCCCACCCGGGTCAGCCGGTTCGCCAACGACTGTCTGGAGGTGCAGCTCCAGGCCAACTGCCGGGAGAGGGACGTCTTCCTCATCCAGCCGCTGGTCAAGCCGGTCCAGGAGCACCTGGTGGAGCTGCTGCTGATGTGCGACGCGGCGCGCGGGGCGTCCGCGAGCCGGATCACCGTGGTCATGCCGCACTACTCGTACGCCCGCTCCGACAAGAAGGACGCACCCCGCATCTCCCTCGGCGGCCGGCTGGTCGCCGACCTGCTGGTGGCGGCCGGCGCGAGCCGCGTGCTGGCCATGACGCTGCACTCGCCGCAGGTCCACGGCTTCTTCTCGGTCCCGGTCGACCACCTGCACGCGCTGCGCGAACTGGCCGCGCACTTCCGGCAGTACGACCTGACCCGCACCACCGTCGTCTCGCCGGACCTCGGCAACGCCAAGGAGGCCGCCGCGTTCGCCCGGATGCTCGGCGCCCAGGTGGCCGCCGGCGCCAAACAGCGGTTCGCGGACGACCGGGTCAGCATCAACTCCGTCATCGGCGAGGTCGCCGGACGGGACGTCATCGTGCTGGACGACGAGATCGCCAAGGGCAGCACCGTCCTGGAACTCCTGGAACGCCTGAGGGAGTTGGGGCCGCGGTCGATCCGGGTCGCCTGCACCCACGGGCTGTTCGCGGACCGCGCGCTGAAGCGGATCGGCGAGCAGCCCGACGTACTGGAGATCGTGTGCACCAACACCGTGCCGGTGGCCGAGGAGGAGCGCACGGACAAGCTGCGGATCCTCACCGTCGCCCCGGCGCTCGCCGAGGCCGTACGCCGTATTCACAACGGTGAGTCCGTCAGCGCCCTGTTCGACGCGCCACGAACCGAATAGACCGAACAGACGGGAAAACAGACGGGAACGGCACTACGCGCACGACGGTCAGAGGGAACCGGACGCGGCCTCGGGCTGGCTCAGGGCCGCGTCCAGCGTCGGCATCGGGGGCAGCAGCCGGGACAGCCCGGTGACGCGCAGGACCCGCAGGGTGAGCGGATGGGTGCAGACCAGGAGCAGTCGGCCGCCGTTGTCGAGCACCCGGGTGCGGGCGCGGTGAAGCAGGCGTAATCCGGAGCAGTCGAAGAACTCCACGCCGCTGAGGTCGATCACCAGGCGGACGTCGGGACGCCCGGTCACCCGGTCCAGGTACGGGATGATCTCCACGGCCGCGGCGATGTCGATCTCCCCGCGAAACTCCAGCACCGTGTGTCCCCGGTCCTGGTGGACGCGCAGATGCCGGGTCAGCGGTGCGGGTTCCTGCTCCATGACGACATCCCCTCCCAGCGTCACCGGGCCCGAACCCGTTCCCCGCCCTGCAAGTTACCCCCGATGGACAGAATTTGAGCATGTTCGATTGACATATGTCTTCGAATTGCGAAGGTCGCCTTACGACAGGGCCTGCTTACGACAGAGCCTGCCAGGCCTTGGTGAGCGCCTGGCGGAACTGCTGGGCCTGGTGCGCCGTGAGGTCCCGCACCATCCGCTCCTCCAGTTCCCGTACGGGCCCCTCGTGCTCCGCGAGCAGCTCGCGACCCGCGTCGGTCAGCAGGATCAGCAGCTCGCGACGGTTGCGGGGGTTGCGCTCCCTGCACACCAGCCCGCGGCTCTCCAGGGACCGTACGAGATCGGCGATCGACTGGGCGGTGACGAACGAGTCACGGGCCAGTTGCGCGGCCGACAGTCCGTCGTGCCGCTCCAGGACGGTGAGCGCCGTGTACTGCAGCGCGGTGATCCCGGACGGCTTGACCAGCTCGTCCAGGTGGGAGCGCACGACGAGCTCCACCTGTTTCACCATGTAGAGGAGCGACGGCGGCGCCTTGGTTGCCTGAGTGTCGAGCATGAGTTCACACTAGAGCATTGACAGGAAACCTGTCTGTAAAGAGACTGCGAACCAACAGGAAACCTGTTCATTGAAATCTTGGCAATGACGCTGAGGAGTGGTGATGACCACCTTCGAGATCGAACCCGGACAGCTGTTCATCGGGGGACAGTGGCGCGAGGCCGCGGACGGAGCGCGCACCGAGGTGGTCGACCCGTCCCGGGGCACGGTCGTCACCACCGTCGCGGCGGCGGGCGCCGCCGACGTCGACGCGGCCGTACGCGCCGCCCGCGAGGCCTACGACGGCGGCGCCTGGTCCGGGCTGAGCGGCCGGGAACGCGGCCGGATCCTGCACCGCGTCGCCGAACTGATCCGCGAGAACGCCGACGAGCTCGCCCGGCTGGAGAGCCTCGACGTGGGCAAGCCGATCACACTGTGTCACGCCGTCGACGTGACGAACGCGGCCAACGACTACGAGCACTTCGCCGCCCTCGCCCACTCCCTGCACGGTGCGCACCGCGACACGCCCATGAACGCCGTCGCCTACACCCGGCAGGAGCCGCTCGGCGTGGTCGCCGCGATCACGCCGTTCAACTTCCCGCTGATCCTGGCCGGTTCCAAGATCGCCCCAGCGCTGGCGGCCGGCAACACGATCGTGCACAAGCCGGCCGACGAGACCCCGCTCAGCGCCCTCTTCATGGCCAGGCTGCTGCAGGAGGCGGGCGTCCCGGACGGCGTGGTCAACGTCGTCACCGGCACCGGCCCGGTCGCCGGCGACGCGCTCCTGAGACACCCCGGCGTCGACAAGATCGCCTTCACCGGCTCCACCGCCGTCGGCCGGCACGCCGCGAGCGTGGCCGGCGAGTCGCTCAAGCCCGTCACCATGGAGCTCGGCGGCAACGCGGCCCACGTCGTCTTCGAGGACGCCGACCTGGAGAAGGCGGTCGGCGCGGTCATCAAGGGCTTCGTCTTCAACACCGGCCAGTTCTGCATGGGCGGCCCGCGGCTGCTGGTGGCGCGCTCGGTGTACAGCACCCTGCTCGGCATCCTCGCCGACGCCGTCCCCGGCGTGCCGGTCGGCGACCCCCGCCGGCCCGAGACGGTCGTCGGACCGATGGCGGGGGAGAAGCACCTGAAGAAGGTCGAGGAGTACGTCGAGCTGGCCCGCAAGGAGGGCGGCCGGATCGTCTGCGGCGGCGAACGGCTCGACCTCGACGGAGGCTACTACTACAAGCCCACCGTGATCGCCGACCTGCCGAACGACTCCCGGGTCGTCCAGGAGGAGATCTTCGGCCCGGTCCTCACCGTGCAGCCCTTCGACTCCGAGGACGAGGCCGTCGCGCTCGCCAACTCCACGCCGTACGGCCTGGCTTCGGGCGTCCAGACGACCAACCTGGCCCGCGCCCACCGCGTCGCCGACCGGCTCCAGGCGGGCATCGTCTGGATCAACGACTGGGCGATGCTCGACCCGGCCGTGCCCTTCGGCGGGGTCAAGGACTCCGGCTTCGGTCGCGAGTACGGGCCCGAGGCGCTCGCCGCCTACACCAAGGTCAAGTCCGTCGTCGTCTCGCTCGACTGAGCGCGCGCCCACCAAGCCGTAGGAGCGCGCCGGGGTCGAGACCGCGAGCGCGCGGAGGCCCGCAGGGTCGAGCACGGTCGCGGTCTCGACCCCGGCTGGAGCGCTCCGGAGGCTCACCATCAACAAGGAGTTCCTGCGATGTCCCTCACCACCCGCGCCGCCGTCGTCGAGTCCGGCGGAGCGCCTTTCACCCTCAGCGATGTCGTCCTCGACGAGCCCGGACCGCACGAGGCGGTCGTCCGTATGGTGGCGACCGGTCTGTGTCACACCGACCTCGGCGTCGCAGGCGGGGGACTGCCCTTCCCCCTCCCCGGAGTCCTGGGCCACGAGGGCGCCGGCGTCGTCGAGGCTGTCGGACCGGCCGTCACCGGTGTCGCGCCCGGCGACCATGTCGTGCTGTCCTTCACCTCCTGCGGCGACTGCCGCAACTGCCGGGGCGGCCATCCGGCGTACTGCGCCACCTGGCTGCCGCTGAACCTCATCGGCGGCCGCCGGGCCGACGGCACCAGCACCATCAGCCGCGACGGAGAGCCGCTCGGCGGCCACTTCTTCGGCCAGTCCTCGTTCGCCGAGCGGGCCCTGGTGGACGAGCGCAGCCTCGTCAAGGTCGACCCCGACGTACCGCTGGAGTCGATCGCCCCGCTGGGCTGCGGTGTGCAGACCGGCGTCGGCGCCGTATGGAACGTACTGAAGCCGGTCACCGGAAGCACCGTCGTCGTCCTGGGCGCCGGAGCCGTAGGCCTGTCGGCGGTCATGGCCGCCGCTCTCACCCCCGCCACCACGATCGTCGCCGTCGACAAGGTCGGCGAACGCCTCTCCATGGCGCGCGAACTGGGTGCCACGCACACCGTCAACGCGGGCGAGTCCGACCTCGTGGAGGCCCTCGCGGAGATCACCGGCGGCCAGGGCGCGGACGGCATCGTGGAGACCACGGGCAGCGTCGCCGTGCTGCGTCAGGGCGTGGACGCGCTGGCCGCCCGCGGCACCCTGGTCGTCGTCGGCGCCCCACCGTTCGGCACCGAAGTCGCCCTGGACGTCAACGGGTTGCTCGGCGGCAAGCAGGTAGTCGGTCTCACCCTCGGCGACGCCGAGACGCAGACCTTCATCCCCGCCCTGGTCCGGCTGGTGAAGGAGGGACGGCTCCCGCTGCACCGCCTGATCAGCACCTACCCGTTCGCGGACATCGACCAGGCGGTGCGGGACATGGGCGCGGGCAAGGCCATCAAGCCCGTGCTCACGTTCTGAATCAGTCCACCGCATCAGTCCACCGTGAGGACCAGCTTCCCGGTCGTCCGGCCGGTGTCGCCCAGCGCGTGCGCCTCGGCGGCATCGGCCAGCGGGAAGGTACCCGCGATCGTGGCGCGCAACTCGCCCTTCTCGACGAGATCCACGATCGCCTTCATACCGGCGCGGTCGGCGTCCACGAGCATCCTGACGGCCCGTACGCCCAGTCGCTCGGCCTCCTCGTAGAGGTCGTCCGAGCCGACCGGCAGGATCGAGACGACAAGCCCGCCCGGCCGCAGCACGCGCAGCGAGCGCAGGGAGGTCTCGCCGCCGAGCGTGTCCAGGACCACGTCCACGTCCTTCGCCGCCTCGACGAAGTCCGTCCCCCGATAGTCGATCAGCTCGTCCGCGCCCAGCCGCCGCAGGAAGTCGTGCTTGCCCGCGCTCGCGGTGCCGATCACGTAGGCGCCCCGGGCCTTGGCGATCTGCACGGCCACGTGCCCGACCCCGCCGGCCGCGGCGTGGATCAGCACCCGCTGACCCGGCTGGAGGTCGGCCGTCTCCACCAGCGCCTGCCACGCGGTCAGGGACACCAGCGGCAGCGCGCCCGCCTGCGTGTGGTCGATCAGGGACGGCTTGTGGGTGAGGGCGCGGACCGGAGCGATCACGTACTCGGCGTGCGAGCCGTGGCCGAACGGGTACGGCAGCATGCCGAAGACCTCGTCGCCGGGCCGGAACGTGGCCACGCCGATGCCGACCGCCTCGACCACGCCGGAGACGTCCCAGCCGAGTACGAAGGGCGGCTCGCCGAGGAAGCCGCCGGTGGCGCGGTGCTTCCAGTCGGTCGGGTTGACCCCGGCGGCGCGGACCCGGACCAGCACCTCGTTCGGGCGCGGCTGCGGACGCTCCACTTCCACGGTCTTCAGGACCTCGGGGCCGCCGAGGACGTCCTGGCTGATCGCTCGCATCGTGTTCACAGTGCTCATGGTGAATCAGCCTGCCGGGAACCGCCCGCCCAGGAAATGGCGTGATTGCCAACCTTCGATAGGATCGCGCCATGCAGCAAATGGAGCGGGTCGAGCGGGTCGTGGTGCTGGCCCTGGACGGTGTGTACCCCTTCGAGCTGGGCATCCCCAGCCGGATCTTCGGCGCGGCCGACGGCCGGTACGAGGTGCTGACCTGCAGCGTCGACGGCCGGCCGGTGCCCAGCAACGCGGACTTCACGATCGGTGTCGAACACGGTCCCGAGGTCCTCGCCACGGCCGACACGGTGGTGATCGCGCCGATCTCGCCGTCCCGGGTGACCGCCGACCTCCCGGACGCGGTCGCCGCCGCCCTCGCGCGCATCCGCCCCGACGCGCGCATCGTCTCCATCTGCACCGGCGCGTTCATCCTCGCAGCCGCCGGGCTGCTGGAGGGTCGCAAGGCCACCACCCACTGGCAGCTCGCCGACCGGTTCCGGCGCATGTACCCGCACATCGCCCTCGACCCGGACGTCCTCTTCGTCGACGACGGCCGGATCCTCACCTCGGCGGGCGCCGCCTCCGGCGTGGACGTCTGCCTGCACCTCGTCCGCAAGGACCACGGCAGCGACCTCGCCAACACCGTCGCCCGGCGCTGTGTGGTCCCGCCGTTCCGGGACGGAGGCCAGGCCCAGTACATCGAGCAGCCGGTCCCCGAGCAGGGCGCCGCGAGCACCGCGGCGACCCGCGCCTGGGCCCTGGAACACCTCGGCGAACCCCTGACCCTGGGCGACCTCGCCGGCCACGCCCGGATGAGCCTGCGCACCTTCGCCCGCCGCTTCAACGACGAGGTCGGCCTCAGCCCCGGCCGCTGGCTGATCCAGCAGCGTATCGCCCGGGCCCGGCACCTGCTGGAGTCCAGCGACCTGTCGGTGGACCGGATCGCCGGCCAGGTCGGCTTCGCCACGGGCGCCTCGCTGCGGCAGCATCTGCACGCGGCGATCGGCGTCTCGCCGCAGGCGTACCGGCGGACGTTCCAGGCGGTGGCCCGCTGAACGCTCCGCGTCCTGAAGGACACGGGCAGAGGACGGCCTGTATGTGACCCGTCACCGACTCGCGTGCAGCGCGACCAGCAACTGCCAGACCTGGTCGGCGATTTCGCCGGGGTCGGCCTCGAGCAGTCCGTGCAGCCAGTCGGCCAGCACCCCCGCGAAGGTGGCGGCGACCGCCGAAGCCACCAGCGGGGCGTCCGCCGCGCCCGCGAGTTCGCGCTCACGCAGGCTGTAGGCGCGCAGATCCCGGTGCAGCACGCGGCCGAGAGGGCCACCACCGCCCGGGGCCAGCAGGGCCCGGTACAGCGCGGCATGCGGGGCGAGTGAGGCGAAGAACTCCGCCAGCGCGGGCGGCGCGTGCACCGGGTCCGGCCGTCCGCGCCAGGCGTGCAGCGCCTCCACGGCCTCCCGTACGACGTCCGCGCAGGCGTCCACCGCGAGTGCCTCCAGGCCGTCGTAGTGGACGTAGAACGTGGCCCGGCCGACTCCGGCGCGGCGCACCAGCGCGGCCACGCCGACCTCGGACAGGGGGCGCTCGGCGCACTCGTCGAGGAGTGCTCCACGCAGCCGCGCCCGGGTGCGCGCGGACCGCGGGTCCTCGGGCCGTTCCCGGTTCATCATCCGGCGAGCAGGACGGCACCCAGGGCGAGCGCGCCCGGCAGGGCCTGCGCGAACAGGATGCGGGGGTTGGCGGTGGCGGCACCGTAGACGCCCGCGACCACCACGCAGCACAGGAAGAACACCTGGACCCGGAAGCCGGTCGGATCGGCGGCGACCAGCCCCCAGACCAGACCCGCCGCGAGGAAGCCGTTGTAGAGCCCCTGGTTTGCGGCCATCGGCGCGGTAGCCCGCGCCATCTCCGGCTCGAACCCGTGCAGCGCCCTGCCGGGCTTCTTCTGCCACAGGAACATCTCCATCACCAGGATGTACGCGTGCAGGACGGCCACGAGGCCGACCAGCACGGAGGCCAGGATCTCCATATGCTTCCTCTGTTTCTTGGACGGGTGTCCAGTGTAGCTGGACAGCTGTCCAGGAGATGCCCGACGCAGAAGACGCTCCGGCGCAACGCCGCAGGTCCGTAAGGGAATTTGTCGATGTGTGGGTTCCTGGCGGACAGTGACGGAACCCTCACGTCCGCCCTGCCGCGAGGTTGATCCTTTCTGCTTCAAACCCGATAAGCTCCCGTGCGGCGCCGCGAGTTGACGCGTGAGCGATCGCTCGTCCCGCGGTGCGTACTCATGAGTGCGGTCCCCCCTTGCACACCCCCCTTGTTCGATCGTGTTGTTCGAAGGATGCAGATGGAACTCGCCACTCCGCCCCCGGCGGCGCGGGCCCCTGTCGCCTGGTACAGCTGGTGGTTGATGCCGCTGGCCTTAGGAGGCGGGACGGTCGCCGCCACGTTCATGAGCTCCGAGCGAATAACCACGGCCGTCGCGGGCGCCGCCGCGACGGCGGCCGGCGCCGTGTGCGTACGTCTCCTCGTGCGCACACGTGGCCAACTGCAGCGGGCGGAGAGCTCCTTCCGTACCTCGCAGGCCGAGCACTCCCAGCAGTGGCAGCAGCACGTGGCCGGCCTGGAGCGGAAGTACTCGGCCGAACGCGCCGCCCAGGAGGCGCAGTTCGCCGACGCGGCGGGCGCCTACGAGGTGCAACTCGCCGAGCAGTCCCGGACCTTCGAGGAACGGATCGCCGAGCAGACCCAGGCGTACGAGGAGCGGCTGGCCGACCAGGCCAAGTCCTACGAGGCCCAGCTCGCCGACCAGGCCGAGGTCTGGCAGGAGCAGCTGGCGCACCAGCAGGACGCCGTCGCCCGCCTCGGCGGCGAGCAGCTGCCGGACGCGCTGGGGCGCCTGCGGGAGGGTGAGGCCATCGACGACCTCCTGCCCACCACCAGCCAGTGCGCGAAGGTCAGCGCCGACCTCCAGGCCGAACTCCGCAAGATCCTCAGGACCGCCCTGATCGGCGTCGAGGAGGAGTTCAACCGGTCGACCTCCGCCGAGCAGGCCGTCATCAGCATCGGCAACCGCATCCACGTGCTGACCAGCAAGCTCCGCGGTCGGCTGCACGAGATGCAGGGCGAGCACGGCCGTCTGCCGGCCGTCGCCCGCGGTCTGATGGAGCTCGACCAGGAGATCGGCCCCGCCGACTGTCTCGCCGCCAGCATCGGCGTGCTGGGCGGCTCGGACCGGCCCGGCCGGCAGTGGCAGGAGCCGCAGCGCCTGCTGAGCGTGGTGCGCGGCGGCATCGGCCGGATCAAGGACTTCCACCGGGTCGAGGTGCGCCATCTGCCCGAACTCGGCGTCGACGGCGGCTTGGTGGACCACCTCACGCTCATCTTCGCCCACCTGCTCGACAACGCGGCCCGCTACTCGCCGCCCACGGAGCCGGTGGTCGTCTCCGGCAAGGAGGTCCCCAACGGCGTCGGCATCGAGATCCAGGACTCCGGCAAGGGCCTGAGCGAGGAGAAGAAGCGCGAGGCCGAGCATGCCCTCGCGGGCACCGGGACCGGCCCCGGCCTCGGCGGCATCTCCGAGGACGCCAGCATCGGCCTGCGGGTCGTCGGAGCCCTCGCCCGCCGCTACGGCATCCGGGTCACCTTCGCGGACTCGCCCTGGCTCGGTACCTCCGTGGTCGTCGTCGTACCGCACAAGTACTTCAGCCAGTTGCCCGTGGCGGCCCCCGCGACCCCCGCGACCCCCGCGGCCACCGCCCCGGTGGCCCAGGCCGCGGCGGCTCCGGCCCGCGGACCGGCCGCCGTCGAGACCACCGACGCCGTGGACACCACGCCCGGCGGACTGCCCCGGCGCAGGAGCAAGCGGAACGAGGAGGCGCCGCACCAGCCGGCCGAGCGCACCGAGCGGACCGGGGAGACGGGAGTCTCCGCCGTCCCGCCGGACGCGTCCTTCACCGGCCTGGCCGCTTTCGCCACCGCCGGACGCGAGCCCACCGAGGCAGACGGTACGGCCGACGGCCGCGAGTCCGCAGAGCACCGCACTGAAGAGAGCGACCAGTCCACATGACGCAACAGGGAACAGACGTGAGCTGGGCGCTGCGCGATCTGGTGGAGTCCATCCCGGAGATCCGCTTCGCCCTCGTGGCCTCCAGCGACGGCAAGGCCATCACCTCCTACGGTGCCGAAGACCCCGACGACGTGGACCGTTTCGCCGCCGTGGTGGCCGGACTGCAGGCGCTGGCCCAGCCGGTCGCCGAGCAGTTCCCCACATACGCGGGGCAGCTGCGGCTGGCCATGATCGAGGTCGACGGCGGCCACCTCTTCGTCGTCCGCGCGGGTGTGGAGACGTATCTCGGTGTCCTCGCCCGGGAAGGCCTCGACCAGGGCCTGCTGGGACACCAGATGAGGGATCTGGCCCGCAGGATGGGCGAGCTCCTCGGCACCACTCCGCGCCTGGAGGAGCACTCTGGATGAGTGCTCCCCGTCGGCCCACGGACCCGTCCGGTCTCGAGCGCTACTACGTCCTGACCGGAGGACGTAGCGGACCGGGCGGTTCGGCGTCGAGCCTCGACGTGGCGACCCTCATCGTCTCCCGCACCGACCCCCTGCCGGGCATGCAGCACGAGCACGAGGAGATCCTCCGGCGCTGCCGCGATCCGCTGTCGGTGGCCGAACTCGGCGCCCACCTCGGATTGCCCTTCAACATTCTCGCGGTGCTGCTGGCGGATCTGCTCGAGGCAGGCCGCGTCGAAGCCCGTGACCCCATCCCGGCGCACCACGCCGGTCGCGGGCCCGACCTCGCGCTCCTTGAGGAGGTACTCAGTGGACTTGAAAGGCTTTGACCATCCCGGCGAGCCGGACGCCGGGGGCACCCGCTCGGTGAAGGTGATGATCGCCGGCGGCTTCGGCACCGGCAAGACCACGATGGTCCGCTCGGTCAGCGACATCAAGCCGCTCACCACCGAGGAGACCCTCACCCAGGCCAGCGCCGACGTCGACCACCTCATCGGCGTCGCCGACAAGACGGAGACCACCGTCAGCCTGGACTTCGGGAAGATCGGCATCAACGAGAAGCTGGTGCTCTACCTGTTCGGCACGCCGGGCCAGGAACGCTTCTGGTTCCTGTGGAACGGCCTGTTCAAGGGCGCGCTCGGCGCGGTCGTCCTGGTGGACACCCGCCGACTCGCCTCCAGCTTCCGGGCGATCGAGGAGATGGAGCGGCAGAACGTCCCCTTCGTCATCGCCCTGAACATCTTCCCGGACTCCACCGAGCACCCCATCGAAGAGATCCGGGACGCTCTGGACATCTCCCCGCACACCCCGATCGTGGCCTGCGACGCCCGCGACCGGGCCTCCAGCCGTGACGTACTCGTCGCCCTGATACGTCACTTGAAGGAACGCTCCGCCGTCGCACTGGAGTCCCGATGAGCGACCAGACCTTAAACGGCCCCGACGCCCCACGCGGCTGCCCGGTCGCGCACGGCCCGGCCGATACGACCCGGCTGTACGGGCCGGAGGCGGCGACCGACCCGCTGGGCATCTACGAGCGGCTGCGCAAGGAACACGGCTCCGTCGCGCCGGTCCTGCTGGAGGGGGACATCCCCGCCTGGCTGGTCCTCGGCTACCGCGACAACCGGCGCGTCCTGGACAACCCACGCCAGTTCAGCCGCGACGCCAGGATCTGGCGGGACTGGCTGGACGGCCGCGTCGAGGAGACCTCGCCGCTGGTGCCGATGCTCGCCTGGCGCCCCGACTGCGTCTCCCAGGACGGCGAACCGCACCGCAGGCTGCGCGGCGCCGTCACCGACGGACTGCTGGCCGCATCCGGTCGCGGCGTCCGGCGCCACGCCACGCATTTCGCGAACAAGCAGATCGACGCGTTCGCGGAGTCCGGGCAGGCCGACCTGGTGGCGGACTACGCCGAATACCTGCCGATGCTCGTCCTCACCCGCATCCTCGGCCTCGCCGAGGCGGAGGGGCGCCGGCTGGTCGAGTCCTGCGCCCAGGTCCTCAAGGGCGGTGAGGACGCCGTCGCGCACAACGACCGCATCATCGAGATCCTCGGCGAACTCGCCGAGCGCAAGCGGGCCGAACCCGGCTCCGACTTCACCACGGCCCTCCTGGAGCACCCCGCGGCGCTCGACGGGGAGGAGGTCGTCAGCCATCTGCGTCTGGTGCTCATCGCCGCGCACACCACGACCAGCAACCTGCTGGCCCGGGTGCTGCAACTGATCCTCACCGACACCTCCCGGCTGTCCGGACTGATCAGCGGCCAGCTGAACATCTCCGCGGTGGTGGAGGAGGTCATGTGGAACTCCCCGCCGCTGGCCGTACTGCCGGGGCGTTTCGCCGCCGGCGATCTGGAACTGGGCGGTCACCACATCCAGGAGGGCGACCTGCTCGTCCTCGGGCTGGCGCCGGGCAACCTCGATCCGCAGGTCCGGCCCGACCCGGGCGTCTCCGTCCAGGGCAACCAGTCGCACCTGGCCTTCAGCGCGGGCCCGCACGAGTGCCCCGGGCAGAGCATCGGCCAGTCCATCATCGAGATCGCCGTGGACGTTCTGCTGCACCGGCTGCCGGGCCTGCGCCTGGCCGTGCCACCGGAGGAGCTCACCTCGACCGCCTCCACCTGGGAGTCCCGACTCGACAGCCTGCCGGTCGAATTCCCCGTCTAAGAGCCTGTGTCACATCCCCGGCCAGGCTCTAAGGCGTGCGATTGTGCTGCCCGGTCGGTCACCGACCGGGCAGCGCCGTTCGCTCACACGGCCAGCAGGTCGTCCACCGATCCGCGCCCGGCCAGTTCGGCGTCGGCCGCCGGACCGTCCTTGGCCGCTGTGTAGCGGCCCGACACCAGCGCCCATTCGTAGTTGCCGTTGATCCAGTGCTGGATGGCCTCCACCCCCATCCGCACCCGTGCCCGCTCGTCCTCGTCGAAGCCCAGCTCGTCGCACATCCGCGGGACGCGGGCCTCCAGTTCGACGTACTCGTCCAGGCACGCGGTCGTCATACGGACCGCCTCGTCGGCCGCCTCCTTCCACGAGCAGCCCCGCTCCCGGTGCAGCACGGCGATGAGGTTGTGGCCGTCCCCCCGGCGCTTCTCGCGCTCGAAGGAGTGGATGTCGTTCATGAACCCGATGGTGTCGGCGGCCAGATCGCGCAACCGCTCCATCAGCGGATGCGCCATCGCCTGTGCGGGCACCTCGAAGCCGCGGCTGCGCTCACCCGCGTCGATGCTGTGGTGGATGCCGACCGTACGGCGCCGGAACTCGGCGTACTCGTCCAGCCCGAGCGTCCCCGCGAGGCCCCGGGCCGCGAGGTCGACCTCCTCGCAGTGCGCCACGAGGAATCGCCCCCAGGAGGCGGCGAACCGCGTCCGCCAGTTCAAGGACATGCCATCCGAGAGATGCTTCCAGACCTCCGCCCAGGCCAGGGTGATCGGGCAGACCACCCGAGGGCGGAAGCCCGCCGGCCGCAGGGGAGTGACGATGAGCTCCCGCGCGACCTCCGCTATGCGGTCCGCGCGGTCGGGCTGGTTGGCGTCGAACTGGTCGTCGAAGAGGAAGGCGAGAGAGAACCAGTTCATCAGGACGACCATGTCGTCCGCCGTGGCGTGGGGGTAGGTGCGGGCGGCGGCCTGGGGCAGGTCCCAGGATTTGTATTCCTCGAAGCCGGCCACGCTGCGCACCAGGCCCATGTCCCAGATCCAGCGCAGATGGCGTGCCCGGGCGTACTCCAGATGCTCGCTGACGGGGGTGTCGAAAGGGAGGTCGAACGTGACGTCCTGAGGCATGCGTTTCCTTTCGGGAGACGGAACGCAGAGTCCCCCCACCCCTGCGATCGGGCGGTCGAGTTGACCGCCCGCGCACTCGAACTGGCCTTCTCTGGCCGAAAGTTGAACCGAGAAGCGGTACGAGACTGCCCAGAGCGTAAATGATCTATACCGTGACCTGGCCGTGATGTCCGTTACTGCTCATGCCAGTTGAGCTGCGTATACTGCCTCGCCCCCCACATAGGTCAGCGCCACCCGTGCCTCCGCGATCGCCTCCGGCGGCCCCTCGAACGGGTCGCGGTCCAGCACCACCAGATCGGCCAAGGCGCCCACGCGCACCTGACCGGTGTCGTCGAGGTGGTTCACGTACGCCGAGCCCGCCGTGTAGGCGGTCAACGCCTCGGCGAGGCCGATGCGTTCGGCGGGCAGGAACACCGGCGCCTCGCCGCCCGGCGCCACCCGATGGACCGCGACATGGATCCCGTGCAGCGGGTCCGGGCTGCTGACCGGCCAGTCGCTGCCCGCCGCGAGGGTGGCGCCGGAGCGCAGCAACGCGCCGAACGGATACTGCCACGCGGCCCGTCGGGCCCCGAGGAAGGGGATCGTGAGCTCGTCCATCTGCGGTTCGTGCGCGGCCCACAGCGGCTGGATGTTCGCGGTGGCACCGAGCCGCGCGAAGCGCGGAACGTCGTCGGGGTGCACCACCTGAAGGTGCGCCAGATGCGGCCGGGTGTCGCTCGGCCCGTTCGCGGCCCGCGCGGCCTCGATCGCGTCCAGCGCGTCGCGTACGGCCCGGTCGCCCAGGGCGTGGAAGTGGCACTGGAAACCGAGCGCGTCCAACTCGGTGACGTACTTGTGCAGTTGATCCACGTCGATGAAGCTGGTGCCCCGGTTGGTCGTGGCGCAGCCGCACTTGTCCAGATACGGCTCCAGCAGCGCGGCCGTGCCGGTCTCGGCGACCCCGTCCAGCATCAGCTTGACGGTGCCCGCGCGGAACCGGCCGTGGCTCAATGCTGCCCGGCGCTCGACGAGTTCGGAGATCTGCTCGGCGCCGCGCTCGCGGTCCCACCACAGGGCGCCGACCACCCGCGCCGTGAGCGAGCTGTCGCGGGCGGCCGTGAGGTATGCCTCGGACGGGTCGTCCATGCCGAGGAACTCCCCGACCAGGGCGTCCTGCCAGGCCGTGATGCCGAGTGCGTGCAGATGGCGCTGGGCGTGCAGCAGGGCCGCCAGCCGGTCGGCGGGCGTGGCCGGGGGAGTGAGCCGCCCGACGAGCTGCATCGCACCTTCTTGCAGCGTCCCGCTCGGCTCACCGGAGGCGTCCCGCTCGATCCGCCCGTCGGCCGGGTCGGGCGTGTCCCGTGTGATGCCCGCGCGGGCGAGGGCGCGGCTGTTGACCCAGGCACCGTGGTGGTCGCGGTTGGGCAGGTAGACCGGCCGGTCGGGAACGGCCGCGTCCAGCAGCTCCTTCGTCGGCGTACCGCCCTCGAAGGCCTCCATGGACCAGCCGCCACCGGTGATCCACTCCCGCTCGGGATGCGCGGCGGCATACGCGCGCACGGCGGCGACGGTCTCGGCCGCCGTCCTGGTCCCGGTCAGGTCGCACTGGGTGAGCTCCAGACCCGCCGGCACCGGATGGACGTGCGCGTCCTGGAAGCCGGGCAGCAGCAGCCGCCCGCCGAGGTCGACCACGTCCGTCCGAGGCCCGGCGAGCTCGTGCACCTCGTCCCGTCCTACGGCGGTGATGCGGTCGCCGGTGACGGCGACGGCGGTCGCGGTACGGCCCTCGGGGGTGAGGACCGGGCCGCCGGTGAAGAGCAGATCTGCGTACATGTCCCGTTTCCTGGTAGGGCTAGTGAGGCGTGGCGAGCAGCTGCGGAGCGTCGGCGTCGGTGCCCTCGCCGGTGCGGAAGTACGGCGATCTGCGCACCCACCTGGCCCACGCGGCGGCCACGAAGCCGGACGCGATCATCACCAGGGGAGTGGTGAGCAGGAACCACCCGTTGTCCGCGCTGACTTCGAAGTGGTCGGCGGAGGAGTAGAACGACCAGCCGAGGTAACCGCCCAGACTCAGCAGAACGGCCGCGCTCAGTGCGGGCAGTACCACCGCCCGTACCCCCTGCCGCCAGTCCTCGCGCAACAGGGAGCGGAAGCGCACGGCGGCCGCGAGAGCCGTGAGCGCGTACGACAGGGCGACCACGATGCCCACCGCGTTCACCGTCGCCATGATCATGTCCGCGAGTCGCGGAATGACCAGCGCGAGCGCCGCGACCGCCGTCGCCAGCGCGCCGATCAGCAGCGTGCCGGCCGCCGGAGTCCCGTACCGGGGGCTGACCCTGGACCACACCGGCCCGAGCGTACGGTCCCGGCTCATCGCGAACATCGCCCGAGCCGTCGGGATCACCCCGGCCTGTAGTGAGGCGACCGCCGAGAACATCAGCGCCACCAGGGGGAGCGCGGCCAGCGGCTGGGACGCCAGCCGGTCGCCGAAGAACGCCAGCCCCTCGGCACCGTGTCCCACCAACTCCGGCTCGGACAGCACCCGTTGGAAGGCGACCGAGCCGAGGAGGAACAGCCCCAGCATCGTGACCAGCGTGGTGATCCCGGCCCGGGAGGCGTCCCGTGGGTCGCGGACCTCCTCGTTCACGCTGAACGCGGCCTCGAAGCCCCAGTAGCAGAACACCGACAGCAGCATCCCCTGCGCGAGCGCCGACGCCGAGGGAATCGCGAACGGGTCGAACCAGCTCAGGCTGAAGGGATGCGGGCCGGTGACGATGCCGTATCCGCAGAAGCCCAGCAGGACGACGTACTCGAAGACCAGCAGCCCGGCCTGCAGCCGCGCCGCCGTCCGTACGCCCGTTACGGCGGTCAGCGTGACGGCGGTCAGGACCACGATCCCGACCGCTGTCGTCTGCGCCGTCGACCCCGGATCCAGCGCGAGCCCGCCGACCCGGTGCAGCCCGGCGTCCCCGGCGAGCTGGATCAGCGCCGAGCCGGTGACCGCCGTGGTGTACGCGAGGAACGCCACCGTCGCGACGATGGTCACCCAGCCGACCATGAAGCCGAGCCACGGCGTGAGGGAACGGCCCACCCACACATAGCCGTTGCCCGCGTTCGGCTCGACGCGGTTCAGCCGGGAGTAGGCGCCGGCGATGCCCAGCACCGGCAGGAACGCCAGGAGCATGATCGCCGGCAGATGCAGCCCGACCACTGCGGCCGTGACGCCGAGGCCGATGCCGATGCTGGTGGTCGCGGCCGTGCTGGACGCGGCGATCGCGACCGAGTCGACGACGCCGAGGGACTTGCGCAGCACGGGCCGCGCGGGCGGGTCGACACCGTAGGGCTTGTCGGACATGGCCAGCTCTCCGCTCGCACCGGGGGGCCTGGTCGGCCCCGGTGACCGCACATGAAACTCGCCGGGGGCTCAACAGGTCAACGATGTTGTCGTAAGGTGCCCCATCGGCCCCACGGAGGCATCCATGACCGAGCGCGTCGTCCCGCCGGCTGCCAGACAGCGCAGGCGGCCCACCAAACAGGGCGTCGTCCTGTCCGAGGAACTGATCGTCGAGACGGCCCTGAGGCTCATCGAGGAGCACGGCGGCGACGCCCTGTCGGTCCGTCGTCTCGGCCGCGCCCTCGGCGCCGACCCCAGCTCCCTGTACCGCTACTTCCGGCACACCGACGACCTGATGCTCGCCATCGCCGACGAGCTGATCGGCCGTACGCTGCGCACCTGGCGTCCCAGCGGCGACTGGCTCGCCGACCTGCGGGATCTCGGCCTGCGCATGCACGCCGGCGCGCTCGCGCATCCCCGGGCGGCCGTGCTCAGCTCCTACCGGGTGACCGGGCGGGTGTTCGAGATCCAGGCCGTCGAGACGATCCTCGGCGTGCTGCGCCGCGCAGGCTTCCCCGACGCCGAGGCGGTGCGGATCTACCACGCCTTCGTCGACCAGGCGCTCGCCTTCGGCGCCCTCGACTCGGCGAGCGCCGCCATGCCCAAGTCCGCCCGGGAGACGGAGGCGGCCGTGTGGCGGGCGACGTACGCCCGGCTGCCCGCCGACACCCACCCGCACATCGCCGCGACGGCCCGCCATCTCGTCGCGGACATGCGGCACAGCTCCTATCCGGCGGCCCTGGACCTTCTGCTGAGCGCGGCGGCGACGCGACTGGCGGAGATCCGGGGGTAGGAAGGAAGCCGGACTGTCATGCTGAAACGTCCGCCCTACGACCCGCCAGGAGGCTGCCCAACGATGACCCGGCAACCCGCACGCCCCGCCAAGCAGCGCAAGCAGGACACCCTGAACCGACTGGAGCACGACGAGGACGCCTGGGTCGCCACGGCCGACGGCGACGGCTCGGGGCCGTACCTCGTCCCGCTCTCCTTCCTCTGGGACGGCTCGACCCTGCTGCTGGCCACCCCGGCAGCCAGCCCCACGGGACGCAACCTGAAGACGACGGGCAAGGCACGCCTCGGCATCGGGCCGACCCGCGACGTCGTCCTCGTGGAGGGCACCGCCGACACGATCACCCCCGCCGAGCTGCCCGAGGAGGAGGCCGATCTCTTCGCCACCAAGACCGGGTTCGATCCCCGCCGACTCGCCACGCCCTACCTGTACTTCCGCGTCCGGCCCCGGCGGATCCAGGCCTGGCGCGAGGCGAACGAGCTGGACGGTCGTGAGCTGATGCGCGACGGGGAGTGGCTGGTCGCCGACTGAATCGGCCGGGCCGGGATATCCGCAAGGAAGAGGGCGGCGGGGCACGACGCCCCGCGCCCCGGACCTTTCGGAGGAGACATGGCCTTGGTGAAAGCGGGCGTCGTCGTGCTCGACTGTGCCGAGCCCGAGAAGCTGGCGGAGTTCTACAAGGAGCTGCTGGAGGCCGAGCAGACGGAGGAGAACGCCAACCGGGTGGAGATCAGGGGCGCCGACGGCATCCGGCTGGCCTTCCGCCGCGACGTGAACGCGACCCCGCCGAGCTGGCCGCGCCCCGAGAACGCCCTCCAGGCCCACCTGGACTTCATGGTCGAGGACCTGGACGAGGCGGAGCGCAAGGTGGTCGGCCTCGGCGGCCGCCCACTGGAAACCAAGGACGCGACCGGCCCGTACGAGGAGCGCGGCTACGCCGACCCGGCCGGCCACTCGTTCACCTTGCGCCTGGTCGCCTCGACGGCGCCCAAGCAGGGCTGAGCGGGCAGTGGGCGGGGCATGGGCTCGTCACACCGCGCCCGGGAGGGCCGAGGCCTGGCAAGCCTCGCCGAGCCGGGGGGCGTGCACCGCCGTTCCGGGCGGGGCCTGGGGTTCGTCACACCGCAGTCGGCTGGGGTCGAGGACCGGGGGAGGGCGTGTCGAGCCGGGGGCGTGCACCGCCGTTCCGGGCGGGGCCTGGGGTTCGTCACACCGCAGTCGGCTGGGGTCGAGGACCAGGGGAGGGCGTGTCGAGCTGGGTGATGCCGCGCACGCCGTTTCCAGGCGGAGCCGGGGGCCCGGCAGACCCCGGCCGCGCAGCGCCGAGGCCAGATGACTGATCCCGACAGGCCCGGCCCGCACAGGGCTCGCAGGCTGACTCCGGCCGGCCGTGGCCGGGCGGGGCCCCGGCCCGCAGGCCGACCCCGGCAGACCGTGCCCGCGCAGAGCCCCGGGCCGGCACACCGGTCCCGAGCAGGGCCGGAGCCGGAGGCAGGCTCACCCCGTCGGCCCCCCCGCGCAAAGCCCCTGCTCCCGTCAGTCCCGGCCGCCCTTCTCACCGGTCGGCCACACACCGGTCCTGCGTTCGATGGCCTTCGCGCCCGTGCGGTCCACCGCGCTGCGTACCGCGGCGAAGATGGCGCCCTGGATCGCGGCGGCCAGCAGGATCTCTCCCCAGCCGCGGTCCCGGTCCAGCGCATCGGGTGCGTCCTCCTCGTGCCGGATCGCCATCCATGTCTTGCGGAAGGCGAGCCCCGCCAGCCAGCCGCTCGACCAGCCCAGCACGAAGCCGATGGGCTGGTAGGCGAAGGGAAGCTTCAACTTCTTCTTCTTGGCCATGTACGTCTCCTTCGTCGGTCAGGGCCGCCCCCGCGCCGGAACCTCCTCGTCCGCGGGGACCGGCCCGGGTGGTGTCCCGTCGCCGAACGGGCGGCCGCCCAGCTCCTCCCGGTGATGCGGCGTCAGCCACCCCGACAGATCGGGCCCGAGGGGCACGATGCCGGTCGGATTGATGCCGGTGTGCACCTGGTAGTAATGCCGCTTGATGTGGTCGAAATCGACGGTGTCGCCGAAGCCCGGCGTCTGGTAGAGGTCGCGGACGTACGCCCACAGGACCTCGTTCTCCGCCAGCTTCCAGCGGTTGCACTTGAAGTGGCCGTGGTAGACGGCGTCGAAGCGGACCAGGGTGGTGAACAGTCGGATGTCCGCCTCGGTGATCGTGTCGCCGACCAGGTAGCGCTGCCGGGCCAGCCGGGGCGTGAGCAGGTCCAGGCGCCGGAACACGCCCGCGCACGCGGCCTCGTACTCCTCCTGGTCCGTGGCGAAGCCCGTCCGGTACACGCCGTTGTTGACGTCCTCGTAGACGTCCGTCATCACCGCGTCGATCTCGTCGCGCAGCGCCCTCGGGTACAGGTCGGGCGCGCCCTCCCGGTGCAGGGCCGTCCACTCGGTGGCGAAGTCCAGGGTGATCTGCTGGAAGTCGTTGGTGACCAGCTTCCCGCTGGGCACGTCCACGATCGCGGGCACACTCACCCCGCCCGGGTAGTCGGTCTCCCGCCGGTCGTACGCCTCGCTGAGATAGCGGATGCCGAGGACCGGGTCGCGGCCGTCGGGGTCCAGGGTGAAGCGCCAGCTGCGGTCGTCCTGGATCGGGTCCGCGACGGCGAGGGACAGGGCGTCCTCCAGACCGAGAAGCCGCCGGGAGACGAGCGACCGGCTCGCCCACGGACAAGCACGGCTGACCACCAGACGGTAGCGGCCGGGCACCACCGGCCAGCCACCCCGGCCGTCCGCCGTGATCCGGTCCGTGAAATGGCTCTTGGACCGCTTGAACGCCCTCCTGCCGTACGCGCTGTTACCGCCGTCCGCGCCGTCCGCGCCGTCCGCGACGCCCATGCTTCCTCCCTCTCCGCGCCTGTTCTGTGGTGAACGCGTTCCCCGTTTTCGGACGACGGCACGGTGTGAGTCGTACCGACCGGGGCAGTCGGCGAAGGTGAGTGGCACATCCACGAACCGGACATCCAGGAACGAGCCCGCCACGACCGCGCCGGCCACGACGGCGTCGGCCACGGACAGGAAGGCGGACCACAGAACACGCGTCACCGTGCTCGTCGCGCTCGCGGCGAATCTGCTGATCGCGGTCGCCAAGACGGTCGGCGGCCTGCTCGCCGCATCACCGGCGCTCCTGTCGGAGGCCGCGCACTCCGTGGCCGACAGCATGAACGAGGTCTTCCTGCTCGCCGCACTGCGGCGCAGCCGCCGCCCCGCCGACCGGCGCCACCCCTTCGGCTACGGCAAGGAGCGGTTCTTCTGGTCGCTGCTCGCCGCCGTCGGGATCTTCGTCATGGGTGGCTGCTTCTCCTTCTTCCAGGGTTTCGAGGCCCTCAGCCGCGGCTCCGAGGAGAAGCTCAGCGGATACGTGGCGGGCCTGATCGTGCTGGGCGTCGCCCTCCTCGCCGAGGGGGTGTCCCTGGTCCGGGCCCTTTACCAGGCGCACCGGCAGGGCCGCGGCATGGACGGCCTGCGCGACCCGGCGCTGCGCACGGTCGTCGCCGAGGACGGCACGGCGGTGCTCGGCGTCACCCTCGCGATCACCGGTATGGCGCTGCACCTGGCCACCGGCCAGGTCGTGTGGGAGGCGTTCGCGTCGTTCGCGATCGGCGCGCTGCTCGTCTACGTGGCCTACCGGCTGGGACGCGAGGCCCGCGACCAGCTGATCGGCGAGGCCGCCGACCCGGAGTCCAGCCGCCGGATCCGCGCCCTGCTTCAGGCGCAGCCCGAGATCGACAGCGTGGAGGCGCTGTTAACGATGAAGATGGGCCTGGACTCGGTCCTGGTGGCCGCCCGGATCGACCTGGTGCCCGGCCTGGACAGCGAGCGGGTCGAGGAGGTCGCCGTGCGCATCAAGCGGTCCATCTCCGGGACGATCGCCGAGGCGGACCAGATCTTCCTCGACGTGACCGACCGTCCCGCAGCCGAGGCACGAGAAAGCCCCGCCGCGACGGGGGAACGCGGCGGGGCCTGACGCTCGGGTGCCCGGCGGACGCGGGTCCATGCCTCCCCGGGCAAGAGATTTTTCGCCGAAGGCTCAGCTCCCGTCCACGGGCTCCAGCACGAAGACCGGAATCTCCCGTTCCGTCTTCTTCTGGTAGTCGGCATACGGCGGATACGCCGCGACGGCACGCTCCCACCACTCGGCCTTCTCCGCGCCGGTGACCTCACGGGCCGTCATGTCCTGCTTCACCGGCCCGTCCTGCAGCTCCACATGGGGATCGCTCTTGACGTTGTGGTACCAGACCGGGTGCTTGGGCGCCCCGCCCAGGGAGGCGACGGCCGCGTACCGCCCCTCGTGCTCCACACGCATCAGCGGCGTCTTGCGTATCTTGCCGCTCTTCGCACCCCGGGTCGTCAACAGGATGACGGGCATCCCCGTGTCCATCAGGGTCGTCCCCTTGGTACCGCCGGAGCTCTCGTACAGCTCCACCTGCTCGCGCACCCACTGCGTCGGGCTGGGTTCGTACTCGCCCTCAAGAGGCATGGCATCCGTCCCATCGTCGTCGACTACGGCTGACTCGCACCGTAGTTGAACACCGGTGCGTGTTGTATTCATCCATACCTTGTTCCCCCACGGCCCCAAAGGGTGCCGCCCCGCCCTTACTTCAGATGCAGGGCGAACCTGCACATCGAGCTGGCCGGGACGACGATCCGGGCGGGCGACGGCGTGATCTTCGCGACCTCGGTCATCAACCGCGACGAGGACGTCTACGCCGACCCGGACACCCTGGACTGGCACCGCCCGGCCCGCCACCACGTCCCCCTGCGGCTTCGGCATCCCCCAGTGCCTCGGCCAGAACCTCGCCCGCGCCGAGCTGGAGCTCGCCCTGTGCGCGCTCTTCGACCGGCTGCCCGCGCACCGTCTCGCCGCTTCGGCGCACGCGATCGCGTGGAAACCGGGCGACACGGTCCAGGGGATGCTGGAACTCCCCGTGACCTGGTAGGAGGCTTCCGTTCATGCACATCGACATCGACACGGACACCTGCGTCGGCGCGGGCCAGTGTGCCCTGGCCGCCCCGGGCGTCTTCACCCAGGACGACGACGGCTACAGCACCATCCTGCCCGGCCGGGAGGACGGCGGCGGCGACCCGATGGTGCGGGAGGCCGCCAGGGCCTGCCCGGTCGGCGCCATCACGGTGTCCGAGGCGGTGGGCTGATCTCCGGCAGGTCGAGGACGCCCAGGTCGAGCCGGCCGAGCCGGGCCGGGTCGGCGATGACGTCGTACGCGGTGATCCGCTCGTCCTCGACGGTGACCGTGAGGGCGAGCAGCAACCGGCCGTGCGGGGCGACGACGAGACCGACGTCGCCGTCGACGAGGGCGACCGCCGCGAACCGGGACCGCTCGCGCAGCGCCACGGTCCCCTCCGCGACCGCCCGGGGACCCCGCAGCTCGGGCGCCACCCCGGGCGGCAGGATGGCTGGATCGGCCCGGCGCACGACGTCGGGGGCGAGCACGTCCAGCAGCCCGCCGAGATCGCCGTCCCGCGCGGCCGCCAGGAACGCCTCGACGACCCGCCGATGCCGGTCGACCTCGGCACCCGGGACCGCGGGAGTGCCCCGTACCCAGGGCCTGTCCGGCGGATCAGGCCGGAGACGCGGGGTCTGGCACGCCCATCTGCGGCGTTGTCGTCGGTTGTCGACTCCCCCACGCTCGAACAACCTTGCGCGGGGGGACCCCCATCGCGTCGCCGCCCTCCTCCGCCTTGCAGCTGGCCGCACCAGACCCCGCTCACCTGCGTAGACGAGGCGCCGCTGCTTTACTCCTGCCTGATCCGCCGGACAGGCCATGCGCCGGGCCCGGCTGGCCAGCTTCTTCGCGGCCGGCTGGGAGCGGTCCACGACCTGGGCGATCCGGTCGAAGGGCAGGCCGAACAGGTCGTGCAGCACGAACGCGACCCGCTCGGCGGGGCCCAGCCGGTCGAGGACCACCAGCAGGGCGAGGCTCACGGAGTCGCCGAGCACGGCCGCCTCCTCGGGCGGGTTCGTGCCGCCCGCCTCCAGACCGGCAGATGAGACCGGCAGATCCTGGCCGTAGGGCGCCTCCGGGCGGGACGCACGCGAGCGCAGCATGTCCAGGCAGATCCGGGAGACCACCGTCGTCAGCCAGCCACCCAGGTTGTCGATGCCGTCGTCGCCCGTACGGCTCAGCCGCAGCCAGGCCCCCTGGACGGCGTCCTCCGCCTCGTCGAACGAGCCCAGCCCATCGAGGAGGGGCAGCGGCGCATCTTCGGGCCGCGGCCGGAAGCCGAGCGGGGGCGGTCCTTGCCCGTCGAATAGCCCACGAACAGGCAGATCGCACGGGCCGGTTGAGTAGGGTTCCCGGGTGAGCGAACAGGCCGGGAAACCCTTCCTCTACGTCGTCGTCTGCGCCGCCGGGATCGCCGCGGACGTCAGCAAACTGATCATCGCCGCCCAGGAGCGGGACTGGGAGGTCGGCGTCATCGCCACGCCCGTCGCGATGAACGGCTTCTTCGACACGGACGCCGTCGCGGCCCAGACCGGACGGCGGATCCGCTCGGCCTGGCGCAGCCCCGGCGATCCGCGCCCCTTTCCGCCGCCCGACGCCGTGGTCGTCGCGCCCGCCACCTTCAACACCCTCAACAAATGGGCGGCCGGCCTGGCCGACACCCTCGCCGTGGCCACCCTGTGCGAGGCGTACGGACTGGGCGTCCCCGTCGCCGTCCTGCCGTGCGTCGCCGACACGCTGGCCGCCCATCCCGCCTACCAGGACAGTCTCGTACGCCTGCGCGGGATGGGCGTCCGCTTCGGCGAGCCGTACTCCGGCGAGGTGGGGGAGGACGGCAGGCGGCCGGAGTTCGGGTGGGAGCGGGCGCTGGACCTGCTGGGGTGAGTCAGGTCGTACCGGGCCTGGCGAAGTCGCGTATGACAGGGAATGCGTACGGCGTCGTACGCTCCCCCTCGTACCCACCCCCCGAAGGCAGGAGCGGCAACGATGCAGTACGTGAAGCTCGGTTCGACGGGCCTGGACGTCTCGCGGATCTGTCTGGGCTGCATGACCTACGGCCTGCCCGACCGCGGTGTGCACGAGTGGACCCTCGACGAGGAGGCGTCACGTCCGCTGATCCGGCAGGCGCTGGAGTCCGGGATCAACTTCTTCGACACCGCCAACGTCTACTCCGACGGCACCAGCGAGGAGATCGTCGGCAAGGCGCTCGCCGACTTCGCGAGCCGGGACGAGATCGTGCTCGCGACCAAGGTCAACGGCCGGATGCGGCCCGGGCCCAACGGTGCCGGGCTGTCCCGCAAGGCGATCATGGCCGAGATCGACCACAGCCTGGCCCGCCTCGGCACCGACTACGTCGACCTGTACCAGATCCACCGCTTCGACCCGCACACGCCCGTCGAGGAGACGATGGAGGCGCTGCACGACCTGGTGAAGGCGGGCAAGGTGCGCTACCTCGGGGCCAGTTCGATGTACGCCTGGCAGTTCTCCAAGATGCAGTACACGGCCGAGCGGCACGGCTGGACCAAGTTCGTCGCCATGCAGAACCACTACAACCTCCTCTACCGCGAGGAGGAGCGGGAGATGCTGCCGCTGTGCGCGGACCAGGGGGTGGGCGTACTGCCGTGGAGTCCGCTCGCCCGCGGCCGCCTGACCCGGGACTGGGGCACCGTCACCGAGCGCAGCGCGGGCGACAACTTCGGCAGCCGCCTGTACCAGGAGGGCGACCGCACCATCGTCGAGGCCGTCACCCGCATCGCGAACGACCGGGGCGTCCCGCGCGCCCAGGTGGCCCTCGCCTGGCTGCTGCACCGGGACACGGTGGCCGCGCCGATCGTCGGCGCGGCCAAGCCCCACCACATCGAGGACGCGGTGGCCGCCGTCGAACTGGACCTCAGCGACAAGGAGATCGAGGAGCTGGAGCAGCCCTACACCGCGCGGCCCATCGTCGGCCACTCCTGAGGGGGAGCTGAGGGGGAGCGAGGGTCAGTGCGGCCCGGTCGGCGCGAACTCCGTGCCGCACGGGCCCGCGCCCTCGCTCTCCGGCAGCGCCACCCGCTCGCCGCTCATCGACAACGTGCGGTAGTACTGCCCGATGCGCTCGGTGGAACGGCCGACGTAGTGGCCGATGAAGGAGCGGCGGAACCGGTCGGCGGTGTGGTTGGGCTGCGAGCCGTGCACCAGGCTGCCGTTGAAGAACAGCACGTCCCCGGGCTCCATGTCGACCGGCACCGGCGTGAGCCCCGGCGGCGGAGGCACGTACTCCCGCGCGAAGGACAGCTCGGCGTCCGCCTCCTCCGGGCAGAACAGCTCCATCCGGTGCGTGCCGGGCACGACCTCAAGACCGCCGTTGTCCCGGTCGATCACGTCGCAGGCCACCCACGCCGCCACACACGTGCCGGGCTCGACGCGCAGATAGAAGTTGTCCTGGTGCAGCGCCTGGCCCCGGGCCCCCGGCGGCTTGAAGTAGAACATGCTCTGCGCGGCAAGCACCTCCTCGCCGAGCAGCCCCCGCAGCACGTCGCGCAGCCGCGGGTCCAGCAGGACGCGCCGCGCGAGGTCGTTGATCTCGTGCGGGTGCATCACCCTCGGGTACCGGTGCAGCGGGTCCGCGGACGCGCGCGGCTCGAAGTGCCCGGGCACCGGCCCGGCCGCGTGCAGCGCCGCGAACTCGGCACACAGCCGGTCGATCTCGTCGTACTCGAACAGCCCCCGCACGACCGTGAAGCCGTCGTCACGGAACTGCCGCAGCCCGGCCTCGGGCAGGATGGGGGCGCCGGCGGCGCCGATATCCGTGGCTGTCATGCGTCCGCTCCTCGGTGAGGTGGTCTCTGTACGTCACGCTAGGCGGACGCACGTCGAAGGAGGATGCCCGTGACCGCTGACGGATTGCCCGACGCTGCCGCACACGGTGATCCCGCCCCGCCGCCGGGCCTGGTGGCGATCGGCCGCTTCGACCAGCTGCCCGGCTACGGCGTGCACCGGCCGCACGGAGCCGACAGCTGGCTGTTCACCTGGACGACCGGCGGGCGGGGCCGGCTGCGCCAGGGTGCGAGCGAGACGCGGGCCGGTGCCGGGGACCTGGTGGCGCTCGCCCCCGGCGTCCGGCACGACTACGGGACCGAACCGGGCGCGGCGCACTGGCGGTTCTGGTGGGTGCACTGCCAGGCCCGACCGTCCTGGCCCGCCTGGCTGCGGCCGTACGACGCCGGCGACGGCATGTACGTCGTCACCCCGGCGAACCGGGACGCCGACGGCCGGATCGAGGCCGCGTTCCGCCGCATGCTCACCGACGCCCGATGGACCGGGACCGGCACACCGCCCGTCACCGAACCCGGGGACGACCGGGAGCGGGTCGCCGTGGCGCACGGCAGCGCGGCCAGGGAACTCGCCCTGTGCGCGCTGGAGGAGGTCGTCCTGCTCACCGTCGGCGCCGCGCGCACGCCGTCGCCCCCGCCCGGCGTCGACCCCCGGGTGCGCAGGGCCCAGGAGCTGATCGCGGCCGACCCGGGCGCCCCGCACACCGTCCGCTCGCTCGCCACCGCCGTGTCGCTGTCCCCCTCCCGGTTCGCGCATCTGTTCACCGAGCAGCTCGGCCGGTCCCCGATGCGGGCGCTGCGCGAGGCACGTCTGCATCACGCCGCCCGGCTGCTGGAGAACACCGACCTGTCCGTGGAACGCGTGGCCGCGGCCTCCGGCTTCGCCAGCCCCTTCCACTTCAACCGGGTCTTCCGTGAGCGCTACGGGATGCCGCCGGGTGCCTACCGGGCCGGCCGCCCAATGGTTGGAACGTGACGTGTTCAGACCGGCCGAATGCGCGGTGGAGTGGCCGTTCAATGGTTGGGGCGGAGCCAAGTGAATCTCGTTATCGATTCGGATGCCGATTCCGCGGCAATCTCTAAAGCATCCCTATTGACGTTTCGTCAATCCCTCAGCCGTGCACGCAATGCACAAAACCGCGAGATCCCTTGTTCCGGCTCGCTGGCCTGTGCAAAGGTGTGCCCTGTCGGCGCACGGACAAAACAATTCCCCTGTGCGCACGAGGCCGCTCCCGTACGTCCCCCACGCTTCAAAAGAGCTGCCCCTGGCGGGCGTTCGAGATGCCGAACTCTGTGCGGGTGTGCCCGCCTCGTCGTCGACGGGTTCGCATACCCATTGGTATGGACTTTATGAAGCAAGCCCTCGGGAGGAATGCCGCCGTGCATGACGCAGGCCTGTCGAATTCCCCGACTCCCGCTCGGCCGTCCGAAGCCACGGACGAGCAACTGAGCGCCGAACTCAAGAAGTGGAGTGGGGCGACACCCGCGGTCCAGCCCGTCGGCGAACTCCTCGACCGGCACTGGGAAGCGGCCTTCGCCTACGCACGGCTGTGCACCGACGGCCCACGCGCCGCGGGAATGCTCACCACCGCGGCATTCACGAGGCTCTTCGGGGAATCCCTGCGGCAGACCGGACCGACGTCCGCCTGGCGCCCCCACCTGCTCGTCACCGTGCGCCGTATCGCGGCGGAGTGGGACACCGACGGCAGACGCGAACAGCTGCACCCGGAACTGAGAACCGAGGGCGACTCAGACCGCGTCGCCGCCCGCCTGCTGCCGCCGCCGAACCGTCGGCTGCTGTCCGGGGCGTTCCAGCGGCTGCCCCAGTCGGCCCGCTGCCTGCTGTGGCACACCGAGGTCGAGGCCGAACCGCTCGGCATACCCGCCGCCCTGCTGGGCTTCGACGAGGAGGACGCCGGCGTCGAAGTGCGGCGCGCCCACGAGCGGTTGCGCGAGGAGTGCCTCCAGCTCCACCGCGAACTCGCCCCCGAGCAGGAGTGCCGGCACTACCTCCGGCTGCTGGACGTCACCTACCGGCGCGGCGGCGTCGACATCGACGCCGATCTCCGTGGCCACCTCGACGGATGTCGGCACTGCCGGTACACCGCCGACCAGTTGCGGCAGTTCAACCAGGGTCTCGGCGTGGCGCTGGCGGAAGCCGTGCTCGGCTGGGGTGCGCGGGCCTATCAGGAGGCACGCGCGCGCGTGCACGCCGTGCCCGAGGAGGCGGAGACGCCCGCGCCGGCCATCGCGGGTGAATCCTTCTTCTCCGATGCGGTCGCCGAGCCGCGGGCCGCATCGGGCGGGCCGTTCCCGCCCTTTCCTCCCATGCCGGCGAGCCCGCCTGCGGCCGTCACGGGTGACGCCTTCGGTTCCGCGGCAATGGGTTCCGAGGCCTTCGGTTCCGACACCTTCGGTTCAAGAGCTGAGACCTTCGGCCCCGAGGCGCCGGCCCCGCGCACCGGTCCCCGTACCGCCGCCCGCGCAGCCGCCCGTACCGGCGGGCCACGCCCCGCCTCCCGCCGCTCGGCGCACAAGGCCGCCCGGCGCGCCGCCCGCCGCAACCTCGCCGTGGCCGTCATGACGGTGAGCGGACTGATCGTCCTGCCGTTGGTGCTGTGGTCCTCGCTCGACTCCTCCGACGGCACCGCCCCGGCCGAAGACGGCCGCGCCGCCGAGACGCCCGGGGCCGACACGGGCACCTCGACCTCCGACCCGTCCTGGGCCGACGCCGAGGACGCCAAGCAGGGCACCCTGCGCGGCCGGCTGCACAACGTCTCCTCCGGGCTGTGCGTCGGCGTCGCCGGCAACAAGGCCGTCAAGGGCGCGGAGACCGAACTCACCACATGCTCCTCGGACCCCTCCCAGCGGTGGTCGTACGAGCCCGACGGACTGCTGCGCAACGCCGAGGACCCCGACCTCTGCCTGGACTCCCACCTCGGTTACTCGGTGCGGCTGGCCCCGTGCACCGGCGCGGAAAAGCCGGACACCAAGAACGTCCGCTACGACTTCACCCTCCAGGGCACCCTGGTCCCGCGCTGGAGCCAGGACCTGGCCCTGGCCCCGGCCGCCACCGACGGAGGGGGCGCGCTGGTCCTGAAGACCCGTGACGACGGCTCCGCCCAGCGCTGGGTCATCGACACCTCGAAGACGGACCTCCAGATGGAGGTGGTCAACTGGGAAACGGCCGACACCCCTTCCAAGGCACCCGAGCCCACCACCCCCGAGCCGCCGAAGACACCGACGCCCACACCCACACCGACGCCGTCCGCGACCCCGTCCACACCGAAGCCCTCGCCGACACCGACGAACCCGTACCCGACGGGCGACGCGTCCTGCTACTACAACCCGTACGCCTGCTCGTGGAATGGGCAGGACGGCCAGTACGGCTGGGGCGGGTACAACGGGTACAACGGGTACGGATACGGGTCCCCCGACGGCCGCCGCTGACCGGCCACTCGGAGTCCGCTCCGGCCCCGGCACCTCGGCCGCCGGCCACGGCGCGCACCCTCACTCCTCGTCGAGGAGAGCGATCTCCGCCCAGATCGTCTTGCCGTCGGCCGTGTGCCGGCTGCCCCAGCGCTGGGTGAGCTGGGCGACGAGCAGCAGTCCGCGTCCGCCCTCGTCCCACGTCTTGGCGCGGCGCAGGTGCGGAGCCGTGTGGCTGGTGTCGGACACCTCGCAGATCAGCGTCGTCGCGTCGTGGATCAGTCGCAGCCGGATGGGCCGGGAGCCGTACCGGATGGCATTGGTCACGAGCTCGCTGACCACCAACTCGGCCGTGAACGCCACCCCGCTCAGGGCCCAGATGCCGAGCTGCGAGACGACCTGCTTGCGGATCGGCGCGACCAGCGACGGATCGGCCGGGATGTCCCAGGTGGCGACCTGGGAGGCGGGCAGCCCCAGGGTGCGGGCCAGCAGCAGCGCCACGTCGTCCAGGGCGCCGCCCGGCGGCAGCAGTCCGTGCAGGACGCGGTCGCAGGTCTCGTCCAGCGAGCCCGAGAAGGACGCCAGGGCCTCGCAGAGCAGCGCGTGGCCGGCATCGACGTCACGGTCGCGGCTCTCGATCAGCCCGTCGGTGTACAGGGACAGCACGGTTCCCTCGGGCAGTTCGAGCTCGGCACACTCGAACGGCAGCCCGCCCAGGCCCAGCGGCGGCCCGGCGGGCAGGTCGACCTCCACGGGCGCGCCGCCCGGCGGGAGCATGACGGGCGACGGATGTCCGGCCCGGGCCAGCGTGCAGCGCCGCGACACCGGGTCGTAGACCGCGTACAGGCAGGTGGCGCCGACCTCGCCGGGGCTGCCCTCCACGCCGGCCTCCGTGAACAGCCGTACGACGAGGTCGTCGAGGTGGGTCAGCAGCTCGTCGGGGGCCAGGTCGATGTCCGCGAGTGTGCGTACCGCGGTGCGCAGGCGGCCCATCGTCGCCGAGGCCTGGATGCCGTGGCCGACGACGTCCCCGACGACCATCGCGACCCGCATCCCGGACAGCGGGATCACGTCGAACCAGTCCCCGCCCACCCCGGCCCGCGCCGCCGGCAGGTAGCGCGAGGCCGCTTCCACGGCGGCCGTGCGCGGCAGCGAGCGGGGCAGCAGGCTGCGTTGCAGGGCGAGGGCGGTCTCGCGCTCGCGCGAGTACCGGCGGGCGTTGTCGATGCAGACGGCTGCCCGGGCCGTGACCTCCTCGGCCAGCAGCACGTCGTCGGGCGTGAAGCGGTCCTTCCGCCGGAACCGGGTGAGGACGGCGACGCCGAGGGTCACGCCACGGGCCTGGACCGGCACGGACATCGTGGAGTGGATGCCGTGCTGCCTGACGCGATCGCCGCGCACCGGGTCCCAGGCGAGCCACTCGGCGAGGTCGCCGGTGTCCATCGAGGCCACGATGGTGTGGCCCACCAGCAGCGAGTCGGCCTGCGGGGAGGCGGCGGGATAGATGTCCACCTGCCCGGGCTTGGCCACGGCCTCGGGGTTGCCCGAGTTGATCGACCGGTGGGCCGCCCGGCGCAGACTGATCGGCGCGGTCAGCTGTGCCGCGGGTTCGCGCCCCGCCTCCGGCGGGTCCAGCAGGTCCACGCTGACGAAGTCGGCGAGGGCGGGGACACACACGTCCGCCAGTTCCTGAGCCGTCCGGGTGACATCGAGGGTGGTGCCGATGCGGACGCTGGCCTCGTTCACCAGCTGGAGCCGTTCCTGGGCCATGTACTGCTCGTTGAAGTCGTGGGCGGCGACGCACACGCCCCGCACCCGGCCCTCGGCGTCGGTGATCGGGGCCATCCGGGCCAGCCAGGCGTTCATCCGGCCGTCCTGGCCGATCGGCAGATACGTCCGGACGTCGTGCCCCCGGCCGGTCGTCAGCACGTGGTGCAGATGCCGCTCGATGTCCGCGCTCTGCGGTCTGGCGCTCATCTCGGGCACCCGCAGTCCCCGCACCCGCTCCTCGGGCAGGCCGAGCAATTCGGCCATGGCGGAATTCATCCGGCGCAGCCTCAGCCGCTCGTCGTAGATGGCGACGGCGCACGGCGACTGGACGAGCTCGGCCTTGTCCAGCGGGTCGTCGGGCGAGCGCCGACCGTCACCCTCCAGCGGGGTGACCACCAGCCAGTGGCCGGGGTTCTCGCCCTCCGGCCGTTTGTGGTGAGCGAGCAGCCACACCGACACCTTCGAGCCGTCGCGGTGACGCAGCGTGAGTGTGCCGTCCCAACGGGACCCTTCGGGCACGGAGTCCCGGTCGGCCGCACCCTCGTCGGCCAGCAGCTCGGCGGCGGGACGTCCCACGACGTCGGCGGCCGAGTGGCCGAGCAGCCGGCGGGCACCGTCGTTCCACTCCACCAGCGTGCCCGCTTCGTCGATGACAGCGCGCGCCGTCGCGGCATCGTCGAACGGGTACACCGGGCTCATCGTCGCCACTCCAACGTGCACACTCACAGTGAACGGGGTGTGTCACCGGGGTTCAGCGTAATGCGTCGCCGCCCCGCACGGCCGGGAAAAACCAGGTTCATGCGGCACCGCCGCCCAACCCGTGGTCAAGGGGCAAATCCAGCCGATGTGACGCCTGGGGCAGAAGGTCCTCACCGCACCCTTGACGGCCGTACATGACCAACAGAAAGAATCTGTTTGTTCACGATCAGTTGTGAGTACTTCTGGGCCCTGATGAGGGAGAGCCGCCATGTCGGTCACTCGCAGATCGGTTTTACTCGCCTCCGCGGCCGCGCCGGCGGCCGGAGCGCTTCTGGGCGCCCCGGCGGCATGGGCCGCGGACGCCGCCGGGGCCGCCGGGGGCGCGTCCGGCCGCAGCACGGTCGGCCTGCGTGACGGCTGGCGCTTCGCGCTGGTCAATCCGGGTGGGATCACCGACCCGACCGGCGAATACGCCGACGCCGCCGCTCCCGGATACGACGACTCGGGCTGGCGCACGGTCGCGGTTCCGCATGACTGGAGCATTGAGCAGGCCCCCACCACACAGCACGGCACCACCAGCGGCACCGGCTTCTTCCCCGGTGGCCTCGGCTGGTACCGCCTCGGCTTCACCCTGCCGCCCGCCCTCGCCGGCAAGCGGATCTCGGTGGAGTTCGACGGCGTCTACATGGACTCGTACGTCTACTGCAACGGCACCGAGGTCGGCCGGCATCCCTACGGCTACACCGGCTTCGCCTTCGACGTCACCGACCTGCTGCACACGGACGGCACCACCGAGAACGTGATCGCGGTCAAGGTGCAGAACCGGCTGCCCAGCAGCCGCTGGTACTCGGGCAGCGGCATCTACCGCGAGGCCCGCCTCGTCGTCACCGAGCCGGTGCACGTGGCGCGCTGGGGTACGTACGTCACCACCCCGGACATCACCAAGGACCGGGCGCTGGTCGAGGTGCGGACCTCGGTGGTGAACGAGACCGGCACCGCGCGCGAGGTCGAGGTCCGGTCGCGGATCAAGGACGCCGGCGGCCGCACGGTCGCGCGCACGGCGACCACGGTCTCCGTGACCGACCAGGCCACCGAGACCCACGAACTCACCGTCGCCAAGCCGAAGTTGTGGGACTTCGCATCGCCCCACCGCTACACCCTGGAAACCGAACTGCGCGTCGGCGGCAAGGCCGTCGACACCTACCGCACCCCCTTTGGCATCCGCACCTTCCGCCTCGACCCGAACGAGGGCTTCCACCTCAACGGCACCTACGCCAAGCTCAGGGGCGTCGACCTGCACCACGACCTCGGCGCGCTCGGCGCGGCCGTCAGCATCGACGCGATCCGTAGACAGATGACCATCATGAAGTCGATGGGCGTCAACGCCTTCCGCACCTCCCACAACCCGCCCTCGCCGGAGATGATCGAGGTCTGCGAGGAGCTGGGCATCGTGATGATGGTGGAGGCGTTCGACTGCTGGAAGAGCCCCAAGACGCGGTACGACTACGGACGGTTCTTCGACGAATGGGCCGACAGGGACGTCACCGAGATGGTGCTGGCCGCCCGTAACTCGCCCGCCGTCATCATGTGGTCGATCGGCAACGAGGTCTCCGAGTTCACCTCCACCGCCGGCCTCGCCATGGCGGACCGGCTCATCGCAGCCGTCAAGGCGTCCGACGACACCCGTCCGATCGTGATCGGCTCCCACCGGCACCGCAGCCTGCCCGCCGTGGGCTCCCCGGGAGACCTGATCCTCGCCAAGCTCGACGGCCTAGGGCTCAACTACAACACCGCCAAGTCGGTGGACGCCCTGCACGCCCGCTACCCGAACCTGTTCCTCTTCGAGTCGGAGTCGTCCTCCGAGACGTCGACCCGCGGCACCTACCAGGAGCCGGAGCGCCTCAACACCGGCGAGAACTACACGCCGGGCAAGCGGGCGACCTCGTCGTACGACAACAACCTCGCCTCCTGGACCATGAGCGGCGAGTACGGCCACAAGAAGGACCGGGACCGGAAGTGGTTCACCGGGCAGTTCCTGTGGTCGGGCATCGACTACATCGGCGAGCCCACGCCTTACGACGTCTTCCCGGTGAAGGCCTCCTTCTTCGGCGCCGTCGACACGGCCGGCTTCCCGAAGGACATGTACTACCTGTTCCAGAGCCAGTGGGTCAGTGAGCCCATGGTCCATCTGCTGCCGATGACCTGGAATCACGAGGAGGGTGACACGGTCGAGGTGTGGGCGTACTCCAACGTCGACACCGTCGAGCTGTTCCTCAACGGCAAGTCCCTCGGCACCCGGCGGTTCGACACGAAGAAGACCACCGACGGCCGGGAGTACCTGGAGACCACCGAGGCCACGGGCGACGACAAGACCTTCACCGACGGCCCCTACCCGGGCAGTTACACCAGCCCGAACGGCAGCGCGGGCAAGCTGCACCTCACCTGGAAAGTGCCGTACAAGTCCGGTGAGTTGAAGGCGGTCGCGCTCAGCGACGGCAAGGTGGTCGCCGCCGACGTCCTGCGCACGGCCGGGGCGCCGCACGCCGTACGCCTCACCGCCGACCGCAAGTCCCTGGCCGCCGACGGCCGTTCGCTGGTCTTCGTCACCGCGGACATCGTCGACGCCCGCGGTGTGGTGGTGCCCGGCGCCGAGCACCTGATCTCCTTCGACGTGACGGGCGGCTCCCTTGCAGGCCTGGACAACGGCCGCGAGGAGAGCGCCGAGCGCTACCAGGCGAGCACCCGGACCGCCTTCCACGGCAAGGCGCTCGCGATCGTACGGTCCGGTACGAAGCCGGGCACCCTGAAGGTGGCCGCCCGCGTGGAGGGCCTGCGGTCGGACACCGTGACCGTGCGGACCGTGCCCGCCCGGTCGGCGGCGACCACTGAGGCGGCCGCGTTCCAGCCCGACCACCCGGCGCCCCCGAACCACCCGTACGCGGACGCCAGTTACTCCGGCCGCCCCGACACCCTGCCCGCCGCGATGCTCGACGGCGACCCGGCCACCGGCTGGTCCAACGCCTTCAACAAGGCCGCCACCGCCCTGCTGCCCGCCTTCAACGGCGCACGGGCAGAGGACTGGGTCTCCGTCGACTTCGGACGGAGCAGGACCTTCGACCGCGTGGAGGTCTCCTTCACACTGAGCGCGACCCACAGCCTGCCCGCCTCCGTCGAGGCCGAGGTGTGGGACGGCCGCCGGTACATGCCGGTGAAGGGGGCGGCCGTCGACTGGGCCACCGCCTCCGACGAGCCGACGATGATCACCTTCGACGCCGTCCGCGGCTCCCGACTGCGGCTCACCCTGACCAGCCGCCAACCGGGCGAGGTCCAGGGCGCGATCCGCATCAGCAAGCTGGAGGTTCCGGCCGGCTGAGCGGCCCGCTGAGGCGACCCTCGTGCGGTCCGGACGGGAACCAGTCCCGTCCGGACCGTTGACGGAGTGTCATACCTCGAACAAGCATGGCCTGCGTCCGCATCTGGGAGCGCTCCCATCCCGAGCGTCACCCGCACCTCTCCCGAGGAGCCCAGACGTGAAACGACGCAGAACCACCTTGCTGTCCCTGACGGCCCTCTTAGCGGCGGCACTCGTGGGCCTTCCCGCCCCCGGGGCCGCCGCCGAGGAGGTCGAACAGGTCAAGAACGGCACCTTCGACACCACCACCGCCCCCTGGTGGACGACCAGCAACGTCACCGCGGGCCTGTCCGACGGACAGCTCTGCGCGGACGTGCCGGGCGGCACCGCCAACCGCTGGGACGCCGCCGTCGGCCAGAACGACATCACCCTGGTGAAGGGCGAGTCGTACAAGTTCGCCTTCACCGCGAACGGTTCGCCCGACGGGCACGTCGTCCGGGCGATCGTGGGTCTGTCGGTGGCCCCCTACGACACCTACTTCGAGGTCACTCCGCAGCTGAGCGTCTCCGGGAACTCGTACGCCTACACGTTCACCTCACCCGTCGACACCACGCAGGCCCAGGTCGGCTTCCAACTCGGCGGCAGCGCCGACCCGTTCCGCTTCTGCATGGACGACGTGTCCCTGCTCGGCGGGGTGCCGCCCGAGGTGTACGAGCCCGACACCGGACCCCGGGTGCGCGTCAACCAGGTCGCCTATCTGCCGGCCGGCCCGAAGAACGCCACGCTGGTCACCGACGCGACCGCGAAACTGCCCTGGCAGCTGAAGAACTCCGGCGGCGCGGTGGTCGCCCAGGGCTGGACCGTGCCCCGCGGCACCGACGCCTCCTCCGCGCAGAACGTCCACTCGATCGACTTCGGCGCCTACAAGAAGCAGGGCACCGGCCTCACCCTGGTCGTGGACGGCGAGACCAGCCGCCCCTTCGACATCGGCACGAGCGCCTACGACAAGCTGCGCCTGGATGCCGCGAAGTACTACTACACGCAGCGCAGCGGCATCGCGATCCGCGACGACCTGCGCCCGGGCTACGGCCGCCCCGCCGGCCACGTCGACGTGGCGCCGAACCAAGGCGACTCCGACGTGCCGTGTCAGCCCGGCGTCTGCGACTACACACTCGACGTCACCGGCGGCTGGTACGACGCCGGCGACCACGGCAAGTACGTCGTCAACGGCGGCATCTCCACCTGGGAGCTGCTGAGCACCTACGAACGCTCCCTGACGGCCCGCACCGGACAGCCGTCCAAGCTGGGCGACGGCACGCTCGCCATCCCGGAGAGCGGCAACAAGGTGCCGGACATCCTCGACGAGGTCCGCTGGGAGCTGGACTTCCTGCTGAAGATGCAGGTGCCCGACGGGCAACCGCTGGCCGGCATGGCCCACCACAAGATGCACGACGAGCAGTGGACGGGCCTGCCGCTGCTGCCGAGCGAAGACCCGCAAAAGCGCGAGCTGCACCCGCCGAGCACCCAGGCCACGCTGAACCTGGCGGCGACGGCGGCGCAGGCGGCCCGCCTGTACAAGCCCTACGACAAGGCGTTCGCGGCCAAGGCTCTCGCCTCTGCCCGCAAGGCGTGGACGGCGGCACTCGCCCACCCTGAGATGTACGCCGACCCGAACGACGGCATCGGCGGCGGCGCCTACTCCGACTCCGACGCGACCGACGAGTTCTACTGGGCGGCGGCCGAGCTGTACCTCACCACGGGGGAGAAGCAGTTCGCCGACCACGTCCTCGCCTCACCCGTCCACACCGCCGACATCTTCGGCCCCCTCGGCTACGACTGGGCCCGGACGGCGGCCGCGGCCCGGTTGGACCTGGCGACCGTGCCGAGCAAGCTGCCTGGCCGGGACAAGGTCCGCCAGTCCGTAGTCAAGGGCGCCGACCGCTACCTGGCCACGCTCCAGGCACAGCCGTACGGCATGCCGTACGCCCCCGCCGACAACCTCTACGACTGGGGCTCCAACCACCAGATCCTGCACAACGCGGTCGTCATCGCCACCGCCTACGACATCACGGGCGGCTCGAAGTACCGTGACGGAGCCCTGCAGAGCATGGACTACATGTTCGGCCGCAACGCGCTGAACATCTCGTACGTCACCGGCTACGGCGAGGTCAACGCCCACAACCAGCACAGCCGTTGGTACGCCCGCCAGCTCGACCCGAAGCTGCCGAACCCGCCCGACGGCACCCTCGCCGGCGGGCCTAACTCGAGCATCCAGGACCCCTACGCACAGAGCAAACTCCAGGGCTGCGTCGGCCAGTTCTGCTTCATCGACGACATCCAGTCCTGGTCGACCAACGAGCACACCATCAACTGGAACTCGGCCCTGACCCGGATGGCGTCCTTCGTGGCGGATCAAGGCTGACGCGCTCACGCTCCACGAACTCACCCGGCCGCTCATGGGCGGTCAGGGTGTGGAGCCGGGCCTGATCGAGCGGCTGGTGCACCTCGACGTACTCACCGTGCGGCAGCCGCTTGATCACGCCGGTCTCACGACCGTGCACCACCAGTTCCCTGTCCCGAAGCTGAAGTCCGAGACAGATGCGGCGGGTGACGACGAAGACGACCGCCGGGACCACGGACATCCCGATACGGACCGCCCACGTCACCGTGTTGATCGACAGGTGCAGGCGGGTCGCCACGATGTCGTTCCCGCCGCCCGCCAGCAGAATCAGGTAGAGGCTGATCCAGGCCGCGCCGATCGCCGTACGCACCGGCCGGTTGCGCGGGCGGTCCAGCAGATGGTGCTCGCGTTTGTCGCCCGTGATCCTGGCCTCCAGGAACGGGTACACGCCGATGAACACCAGCAGGAGCGGGAAGACGACGATCGGGATCAGCACGCCGAGGACCAGCGTGTGGCCCCACAGGGTGATCTCCCAGCCCGGCATGATCCGGACCAGTCCCTCCGCGAAGCCCAGGTACCAGTCGGGCTGGGCGCCCGTGGAGACCTGGTCGGCGCGGAAGGGGCCGTAACTCCAGACCGGGTTGATCGTCGCCACGGCCGAGATCAGGGTGAGCACCCCGAAGACGAGGAAGAAGAAGCCGCCCGCCTTCGCCATGTACACCGGCATGAACGGCGCGCCGACGACGTTGCGTTCGGTCCGCCCGGGGCCGGCGAACTGCGTGTGCTTGTGGTAGACGACCAGCAGGATATGGGCCACTATCAGCGCGGCCATGATGCCGGGGATCACCAGGATGTGCAGCGAGTAGAGGCGGGGCACGATGTCGTCGCCCGGAAACTCCCCGCCCAGCAGGAACATCGACAGATACGTCCCGACGATCGGCACCGACAGCAGGGCGCCGTCGACGAACCTCAGGCCCGTCCCCGACAGCAGGTCGTCCGGCAGCGAGTAGCCGAACAGGCCCTCGAACAGGCCGAGAAACAGCAGACTCCAGCCGAACAGCCAGTTGATCTCACGGGGCTTGCGGAACGACCCCGTGAAGAAGTGCCGCATCATGTGCGTGAGCATCCCGGCGACGAAGACCAACGCCGCCCAGTGATGCAACTGCCGGATCAGCAGCCCGCCGCGCACGTCGAAGCTGATGTCCAGCGTGGAGGCGTACGCCTCGGACATGCGGACGCCGTTGAGCGGGGTGTAACTGCCGTGGTACGTCACCTCGTTCATCGACGGATGGAAGAAGAGCGTCAGCCACACGCCCGTGAGGATCAGTACGACGAAGCTGTACAGGCAGATCTCGCCGAGCAGGAAGGACCAGTGGTCGGGAAAGACCTTGCGCAGGTACCGCTTGCCGAGTGTGTGGATGCCGAGCCGTCCGTCGAACCAGTCGGCGACCCGCTCGCCCTTGGTCGTCACTGCTCCTCCCGGTGCACGTGCGTGAGCTTGTCGGGGTTGGACACGATGTAGACGCCCGAGACCTGATCGCCCTCGGGGGTGAGGTCCATGACCATCACCGCGTACGGCGAGTCCCCCTCGAACAGCACCGCCGCGTCGTCGCCGTTGACGCGCCGGTAGCGCAGGTCCAGCTGCCGCCGGGCGCGACGGCCCCGGGACGCGTATCCGCTGATGAGGCGGACGGCCTTGTCGCGGCCGTGCACCGGGCGCAGCCCAGCGGCTCGCCGCGCCAGCGCGTGATTGACGGCGACACGCACGAGATACGCGCGGGGGTTGGCGATGCCGTCGAGGGGAGAGCGGCCGGCCCGCCCCGTCCACGACAGCCAGGTCTCCTGGAGCACGTCCTCGGTGTCGGCGACACTGCCCAGCATGTTGTAGACAAGGCCGAACAGCTCACGGTGCTCGACGAAGACACCGGTCGCCTCGCCCAGCGGGTCGTCGGTGTCGGAAACGGTGCTCGTGGTGCTCTCGGACATGGATGGCCCTCCCCAGTGGCGCTCACTACTGCGAGGGCCGGTGGGGGCCCGAATGTGACACGGGACGGGAGAATGTGACCCACGTCTCAGTGAGGTCTTGCGGAAGACGAGGAAGGGCGGTCCTGGCCTTCGAAGCGGACGCGGGCGGCCCGGCCCGCGCCTCCTGCCTGATCGCCGCCGGACAGCTCGACATCGTCCCGGGCACCGTCTTTCCGGTACCGGCGCGCACATCTGAACGCCGGGGAGCGCCTCGCGCCCTGGGTGCGGCCGCCCGTGGCCTGAGGCCTGCCCGGCGGATCACGCGCTCGAACAACCTCGCGCGGGGGACCCCCCTTGCGTCGCCTGCCGCGGCAGCGGCTGATGTCACAGCCTGCTCCGCCTTGCAGCCGGCCGCACCCGCCCCGCTGACCGGCTCCTGCGCAGGCCCCTCGCCCGAGGCTCAGGACGCGTCGTGGAAGACGATCCCGAGGGTGTGCCGATGGCCCGAGCGGACCGTGCTCACCCCGTGCCGCATCGGTCCGGCCGACCAACCGCGCCGCGTGCGCACCGGCCGCTCCCGCGTCGTGAAGACCAGGCCGTGGCCCTGCCGGAGCACGCTCGCGATGCCCCGCGACTGGGCCCTGGGCCGCTGCTCCACCATCAGGAACTCGCCGCCCGTGTAGTCCGTGCCGTGCACGTCGAGACCGACGACCACCTGGAGCGGGAAGAGCATGTCTCCGAACACGTCACGGTGCAGGGCGTTCCAGTCGCCCTCCCCGTAGCGCAGCAGGATCTGCGCCGACCGGTCCTGCCCGGCCGTGTGGCAGCGCTCCAGCCACTCCTCCAGCGAGTCCGGCCACGGCGCCGGCCGGCCGAGCCGGGCCGCCCACTCCCGGGCGATCGGCAGCAGCCGCGGGTAGAGGGCCTCGCGCAGGGCGGCGACGGCGGTGGGCAGGTCGTGCGTGAAGTAGCGGTACTCCCCGGACCCGAAGCGGTGCCGCGCCATGTCGACGGTGGTCCGGAACAGCTCCGGTTCTTCGTACAGCGCCACCAGATCACGGCACTCGGCGGGCGTCAGCAGCCGCTCGGTCGGCGCGCACCCGTGCACGTCCAACTCCGAAGCCAGCGCGGTCCAGTCGGTGCCGGAGACCCGTCGGTGGGCTTGGTCGGTGGTGAGGGTCATGGGCTCGCCCCTCTTCTTCGTCTGTACTTCCCCTGTCCCGGCTACGAGTCTGCTGCCCCGTCCGCCCGGCGTCCGGCGGGAATCGGACATGGCCCTTCCACCGGATCGGTACCGCCGTACTACTGCCCTGACCTGGTGGTATTTACGAGTAAGTACCCGCGCGGTACCGTGAGGGGCATGCCAGCTCTCAACGTGGAGTTCAGCGACCGCGAGCTAGAGGACCTCAGGCAGATCGCCAAGGAGCGCGGTACGTCGATGAAGGCCCTCGTGCGGGAGGCCGCCGCCGCCGACATCGCCCGGCACCGGGCCTTGCAGGAGGGCGCGGAAGCCTTCCGCCGGTTCTTCGCGTCCCACGCCGACGAGTTCGCGGCCGCCTTCCCCGAGGACGAACCGCGCGCCAAGAGCGAGGGACGGGTCGCCTGACCGATGGCTCCCGTCGTCCACATCGATGTGCCCTGGCTGCTCCAGCGGCACGAAGAGGTCCTGCCGGACCAGCCCACGATCAACGACTTCTCGGCCCTGGTCGCCGCCGTCGCCCGCCACCGCGTCGATCCGCCGCGCCTCGGCGTGGACTCCGACCCCGCCTGGCGGGCCGCCGCACTGCTGCACACCCTCGCCCTGCTCAAGCCCCTGCCGTCGGCCAACGCCCGCTTCGCCTGCGCGACGGCCGTTGCCTACATGTTCGTCAGCGGCGTCGGCATCGACCCGCCGTATGGCGCCCTCGTCGACCTCGCCCGCGATCTGATCTCCGGTAAGACCGATGTGTACGGCGCGGCCGACCGGCTGCGCTCCTGGCAGATCTGACCCCTGCGCAGATCCGGTCCCACCGGAGGCGGCCGGTCGCACGCCCCCGCGTGCTCGGGTTTCGCACGGGACGCGTGCGCGAGAGCGAAAGCCAGTACGAGTCCGATGAGTTGATGTGTATTTGACTTTCCTTCAACGGTATGGATGTTGTCCAAGTGCCTTGTTGGCTCTGTGTGACTTGTGGAAGGGTGAACAGCCGGTGTGGGGGGTAAGGGCCGACCCGCATTCGTCCCGTGGGGAACCGGGGCGGATGGATGTCGGTGAATTCGTGCTCCCCGCGACCGCGGCCGAAAAGGTACGCGCCGATCCGGGTTCCTTTTCGGCAGCCATGACTTCTGTCAGTCCCATGTCCGTGGGAAGGAATCCACTCAGTGCCCACCCCCCACCCCCCTCGCCCGCCTTACCCTCCGCCCAGCGGGGTTCCCGAAGAATCCGACGAGAGCCTCGGCGCCGCGCTGAGAGCCCGTCCGGACGGTGAAGCCGGGCCGGCCGTCGCGCTGCTCATGGCACGACACTGGCAGCCGGTCCACGACTACGCGGTGATCTGCCTCGCCTCTCCGGCGGACACCGCCTCCATGGTCACCGCTGCCGCCTACCACCAGGTTCTCGACCGGCTGGCCCTCGGCGAGCCCGGCGTGGCGTTACGTCCCCGGCTCCTGGTGGCCGTCCGGGACACCGTCCGGGAGTGGTCGGCCGAGGACCGAATATCCGCAGTGATGCCGGATTTGGGGAAACCGGCCGGGGGGCGCGGTTTGCGCGCGGCCAAGTCCTTGACGCCCGAAAACCGCAAGTTGGCCGAGCGTTCATTCCACACGCTTCCCGGACTCGCCCGGTGTCTGTTGTGGCACGTCGAGGTGGAGGCGGAGCCCATAACCGTACCGGCCGGTCTCCTGGGCATGGATACCGACACCGCGTCGGTGGCTCTCGAACAGGCGCGTGAAAAATTCCGTGAGGGTTGTGTACATGCCCATCGTGAACTCGCGCCGACCAAGGATTGCCGCTTCTACAACCGCCTCCTCGATGTTCCGATTCGCCGGGGTGGAGCCCTGCTGCCGGATGTGCGGCAACATCTGGGGGAGTGTCGGCACTGCGGTAACGCCGCCGAACAACTGAGCCATTTCGAGGGCGGATTGGGTGTCCTGCTCGCCGAGGCGGTGCTCGGCTGGGGCGCCCGGCGCTATCTCGACACCCGCCCGGGCCGCTCCCAGCAGACGCCACGGACGCGCGGCTCCGCCCGGCACGGCGGCGGACGCCGCCGTCTGCTGCCGGGGATCCCCACGCCGGGCCGCCGGACTCCGGGCGGACCGCGCTCCTCCCGGACGCTCTTGACGGGGGTGGGCCTGGCCTCAGCCGGGCTGCTCGCGACGGTGTTCGTCGCCAGCCTGTGGTCGGACGACGACGGTGCCGACCCGGCCGCCTCCACCAGCGCGACCGGCGGCGTCGGTGCGGCACCCGGGAACGGCCCGACCCCGCCGACGGCGTCCCCCGCGCCGGGCACCGCCCAGCTTCCGGCCGTCCCGGACCGGACCAGGTTGCGCAACGCGGCCGCCGACCTGTGTGTCGACATCACCGGCAGACCCGAGGCCGGAGGCGGCACCGAGCTGGCGGAGTGCTCGTCGGCGGCGACCCAGCAGTGGTCGTACGAGGACGACGGACTGCTGCGCAGCGTGGCGGACCCCGACCTGTGCCTGGACTCGCACCTGGACGCCGGCGTGGTCGTCCTCGGCAGCTGCGCAGGCGAGAAGGCGAAGCGAGCGGACGATGTGCGCTACGACCTCACCGTGCAGGGGGAGTTGCTGCCCCGCTGGGACGAGCAGCTCGCCCTCACCCCCACCACCGAGGACCCGGGCGCCGACATCGTCGTCAAGGTCCGCGACGGCTCCGACGGACAACGCTGGCTGACCGACCCACCCGCGACGGCCAGCCCCGGCTCGCTGTCGGTCACCGGGACGCAATCGCCGTCGGCGCGGGCGGTGGAACTGTCGGACCGCGTCCAGCTTCCGGTCACGCCGAGTCCTCCACGAGGTCGGGGGGACCCACGGTGGCCGGCGTGGCGTGGCCCGACAGGGCGAGCGTGAGGTCGAACTCGGCGAGCAGGCAGCGGATCACGTGCTCGACGCCGGGCTGTCCGTCGAGGCCGAGCCCGTAGACGTACGGCCGTCCGACCAGGACCGCCCGCGCGCCGAGCGCGAGGGCCTTGAACACGTCGTCGCCCGTGCGGATGCCGCTGTCGAAGAGCACGGTCAGGCGGTCGCCGACCGCTTTGGCGACTCGCGGCAGCGCGTCGGCCGCCGCGACCGAGCCGGCCACCTGGCGGCCGCCGTGGTTGGACACCACCACTGCGTCCATCCCGGCGTCGGCGGCGAGGCGGGCGTCGTCCGGGTGCAGGATGCCTTTGAGGACGATCGGGCCGTCCCAGTTCTCCCTGAGGAACGCCAGGTCCGGCCAGGTCTTGCCGGGATCCGCGAACATGCCCACGAAGTGCATCACCGCCGCGTTCGGATCCTCGTGCACCGGCTTGGCCAGGCCCGCCTGGAAGGCCGGATCGGAGAAGTAGTTGGCGGTACCGACGCCGCGCAGGAACGGCAGATACGCCTGGTCGAGGTCGCGCGGCCGCCAGGACAGCAGCGGCGTGTCCAGCGTGACGACCAGCGCGGTGAACCCGGCAGACTTCGCCCGGTCCAGGAAACTCCGGGCCACCTCGAGATCCTTCGGCCAGTACAGCTGGAACCAGCGCTCGGCGTCCCCCATCGCCTCCGCTACCTGTTCCATCGGCGTGCTGGAGGCCGACGACAGGATGTACGGCACGCCCTGCGCGGCGGCGGCCCGGGCGGCGGCCGGCTCGGCGTCCGGGTGCATGATCGACAGCACGCCGACCGGCGCCAGGGCCAGTGGGGCGGGCAGCGCGCGGCCCAACACCTCCACGGACAGATCCCGTTCGTGCACGTCCCGCAGCATGCGCGGCACGATCCGGCGCCGCCGCAGCGCCGCCCGGTTGGCGCGGGCGGTGCTGCCGTCGCCCGCGCTGCCCGCCACATAGCCGACCGGGCCGGGGCCGAGCCGCTGTTCGGCCATCTCCTCCAGCCGGTTGAGATCGGTGGGCAGCCGCGGTACGGCGCCCGACATCCCGTTCAGATAGATCTCGTACTGGAAGTCCGCCCAGTGCTTGCCCATGCGTACCGCCCCGCCTCTCCTCGTCGAGCAGCGTCGTCCCGACGATCCTGGCGAGCCGGCGGCAGCCCGTCCACCAGGGGCGGGCCAGGAATCAGGATCCGGCGGCCGACTCGTGCAGGATCCGGGCCAGTTCGCGGGGCCGGGAGAACATCGGCCAGTGCCCGGTGTCCATGGTCACCAGTTCCCAGCGGTCGCTCTTGAGGAGTTCGGCCGCGGCGCCCCACGGCTCGTCGCCGTCGAGGAGGCATTTGATGTACGTGCCGGGGAGCTCGTCCAACGGGCGTGCCATGACCGCCGGTTCGGTGAGCGTGGCGCCCGGGTGCGGGGTGGAGCCGTCGACGATGCGGGCGATCTGTTCGTCGGTCAGTCCTTGACCCGCGAAGTGGTCCGCGGTGGGCGACGGCCAGAAGCCGCCGTTCTCCTCGATCTCCGCCCGCACATGGTCGCTCGGCCAGCCCGACAGGAAGGACTCCCCATCGACGGCGACATTGGCGTCCACCAGCACCACACGCCTCAGCCGGTCAACGATCCGGACCGCTGCCTGCCCCACCGGTATGCCCGAGTAGCTGTGGCCGGCCAGGACGATGTCGCGGAGATCGAGGCGTTCCACCTCGGCGACGATGTCGTCGACGTGGGTCTGTTGTCCGGGCGTCGGCGCGCCCTGCTTCTCGGCGAGGCCGGACAGGGTCAGAGGATGGACAACCTGCCCGGACTCACGCAGCGCGGCCGCCACCTCGTCCCACGCCCACGCGCCGAGCCTGGCACCGGCCACCAGTACGAAGTTGGTCATGCCCGCAACGTAGCGGACGGCCTGGAGCGCCTCGGGGTCGTACCAGCCGCGCCGGGTGCAGATGTGGACGATTCCTCCCTCACTTGTCGTCGGTCGGCGTGTCCTCCGGTTCGGCGTCGGGACCCTGCGCCCGCACCCGCTGGACGTGTTCGAGGGACTCCCGCAGCTCGGTGAGCCACTCGTCGGCGTGCCGCTGGACCAGCCGGACGCACCAGGCGAGGGCGTCGCTGCGGCTGCGGGCGACGCCGCCCGCGATGAGGGTGTCGAGGACCTGGCGCTCGGGCTGGCGCAGCCGCGTCATGACGGGCGCCGCCACATGCGTGAACAGGGCCCGCTGCCCGCCGCACTCCACGCCCCAGGAGACCTTCCGGTCGAACCGGTGCTCGGCCTCGCGGGCCACGGCGATCCGGGCGTCCCGGGTGCGCTCCCGGAACTCCTGGATCCGGCCCTGGACGGCCGCCTCCCGCTCGGCGGCCGAGGCTTCCTCGCCCAGCCGGGGTTCGGGGATGCGGCCGATCACGGTGATCTCCTCGCGGTCGGCCGTCACCTCGACCAGACCCTCGAAGAGGTCGTCCGGCAGGCGGCCGGCGAACCAGCCGCGCAGCTTCTCGTGTTGCTCGTTCGTAATCATGTAATCACGATTACTCCGATCGAATGTGAACACAAGGGGTCACGAGGGACTGCGCTGACGGCTGAATCGGAAGGTTTCAGGCCTATTGCCGAGCGGGGAAATCCGGCCAATCGGCCCGATCGAGCGATCAAGAATCGCCCACTCAAAGGGTTGGTGCGTTCGATTTCCGTGACTTCGCGCCACTGATTCAACACGCAATGTTACTGAAACCCATGGGGTCGATGTGAGTTTCGGCGGCGGACTCGGCAGACTCGCGCTCGCCGTTCCGGCACGGATCGAGCCGGTGCGGCACACCCTCGAATCAGCGGAAGGATGCACACAATGCGGAACACCGCGCGCTGGGCAGCGACCCTCGGCATCACGGCCACCGCCGTCTGCGGACCCCTCACCGGGGCCGCCCTCGCCGCCCCGGCCACAGTCCCGTCCAACGCCCCGACCACGCTCTACGCCCCCTCGGCCCTGGTACTCACCCTGGGCCACGGCGAGAGCGCGGCCACCGCCACCCCGCACCGCGCCGTCACCCTGACCTGCGCCCCGACCGCATCCGGAACCCATCCGGCCGTGGCCCCGGCGTGTGCCGAACTGCGCACCGCCGACGGGGACTTCGACGCCCTGACGGTCAGGGGCGGCGTCGCGTGCACCAAGGAGTACGAACCCGTGGTGGTCACGGTCGACGGCGTCTGGCGGGGCCAGCGCGTCTCCTATGAGCGCACCTTTGCCAACGAGTGCGTGAAGAGCACCTACGGGAGCGGCGTCTTCACGTTCTGAGGACCGGGATCGCACGGTCCCCGTGACCCTCCCGGGGGGCCCGCAGCTGGGGAGTGTGTGTGCCCCTGGCACGGGGACCTGTGATCTCGCACCGGGGGTCGGCGGGCGGAGTGGGGCCGCCCGCCGACCCCTCGGGTCACTGTCGTCAGTCCTCGCAGCGGCGACCGGTGTCGCTTCTGTCGCGGTGGCTGGTGTCGCACCAGGGATAGCGGCGGCTGCGGCGGCAGGTGCACAGGGCCACGCGGAAGCGGTCGGAGGACACCGTGGTGCCGTCCTCGAGTTCCACTTCCACCGGGCCCTCCACCAGGATCGGGCCCCGGCGACGCACCGTGATCCGGCGGGGCCGGTCAGACGGGGAGTTCGGCACGGACGACCACCAGCTCTTCCTTCTGCTCGACGGGGGACAGCAGTCCGCGCTCCCGCAGCCAGTCCTGCCGGGCGCGCAGCACCGGACCGAAGGAGATCCGACGACGGCGGGTCACGGCGGCCTTCAGGCCGGCCGCGCGCAGGCGCTCGACCGTCCGGCCGGGGTCGCTCAGCGCGGAGTGCACGATCAGCAGGACGCCGCCGGGACGCAGCCGTGAGGGGGCTTCCCGGCAGATCCGGTCCAGTACGAACCGCCCGTCCAGGCCCGCGTCCCAGGACCGGGCGGTGCCCCGGGGCGGTCGTCCGGTCTCCGGCGTCGGTACGTACGGCGGGTTGGTCAGGATGAGGTCGAACGACCGGTCGCGGACGGGAGCGAAGAGGTTCCCGCGTCGGATGCGCACCGGCACCCTCGCCAGCCAGGCGTTCAGGCGGGCCGTGAACACCGCGCGCCAGGACACGTCCACCGCGGTCACCCGGGTGTCGCGGCGGGCGGCCGCGAGGGCCAGCGCGCCGGTCCCGGTGCCGATGTCGAGGACGTCCGCGCCCGGCCGGAGCGGTTCCTCGGACAGGGCCCCGACCAGCAGGGCGGTGTCCTCCTGCGGGGTGTAGACACCCGGGAGGGCGAGCGGCGGCACGAGAGGGGTCACTGCGCCCGGGTACCCCGGCATTCAGGAGATACCGGGGATTTCGGAAGCGTGCGGTGTGCGCGGCGCAGGGGCAGGGGCGTTCGCGGCGAAGGGGGTGGGGGTGGGGGCGTGCGCGACTGCGACTCCAGAGGTGTGCGCAGGGACGACCGTCCCTCACGCCAGTCGGTGAGCAGCCGCGCGGCGAACCGGTCCTCGACATGGCCGGTGGCGTCGATGCCGAAGGCGACGTCGGCGGCGAGATGCGGCTCCTCGGCCAGCAGTCCGCCGATGACGTCGTGGCGTACGACCTGCTCGTGGACCGCGTCGGCCTCGACGTGCTCGTCGTAGAAGAACTCGGCGGCGGGCCCGGCGTGCGTGCGGCGCATCGCGTCGGCCAGGCGGCGGGAGCCGGGGGAGGACGTGATCTCGACCGCGGCGAAGTGGCCCACCAGGGCGCCCCGGAGGGCCCGGTGCAGGCCGAAGAGGGACATGAGGTTCACCGTGGCCAGGGCCTGAGCGCAGGCCGCGTCGAGGTAGCGGCCGTACGTCGTCTCCAGGCCCAGGTCGGCCATCAGGTCGGCGAACAGCCGCGCGTGCACGCGGTCGGGGCGGCCGCCGCCGAACTCGTCGAACTCCACCGCCGCCATGCCCGCCTTGGCCCTTCCCCACAGCCGCGGCAGCACCCAGGCGTGCGGGTCCGCCTCCTTGAGGTGGTAGAGGGAGCGCTGGGCGGCGTACTCGCGCAGCTGCCACAACTCGCCCTCCTTGCACAGGTAATGGGTGACGCCCGTACCGTCGACCGGCTCGACCAGGAGCTCCTCGACGGCCTCTTCGACGCTGTCGTGGACGGCGGTGTCCGCGCGCAGGGCGGACAGGAGACGGTGCTCCAGTGCCGCGCGCGTGCGCAGCAGGTCCGGGTCCCACTCGCGCTCCGGGGCCACGCCCGCGAAGCCGCGGTAGTGCAGTTCGTAGCAGAGGTAGAGGGCGAGCTGGAGGTCGTCGCCGTACACGGCCGATCCCGCGACGTCCTCCTGACGCGGCAGCGGTCCCGAGTCCAGCAGGTACTCCTCGACGGCTGCCGAGACCGGGCCACGGGCGGCGGGCAGCGGCGGTTCCGCGATGTCGTACGGCATGCGCCCCGGGTACCCCGCCGGTGCCGGGACACCCACCCGCGTGGAGTCGGCCGGGCGGGGTACTCCGGGCCGACATGAAGGCACTTGTGATCAACTGCACGCTCAAGAAGTCGCCGGAGCCGTCCAACACCCAGGCGCTCGCCCGGGTCGTCGTGGAGCAGCTGGAGAAGGACGGCGTCGCCGTGGAGGTCGTCCGGGCGGTCGATCTGGACATCGCGCCGGGCGTGGTCAGCGAGCCCGTGCACGAGGGCGACGACTGGCCTGACATGCACCGGAAGCTGCTGGGCTGCGAGATCCTCGTCGTCGCCTCGCCGACCTGGCTCGGCCGGCCGTCCTCCGTGACACAGCGTGTCCTGGAGCGGATGGACGCGCTGATGTCCGAAGCCGACGACGAGGGCAGGCCGGTCGCCTACAACCGGGTCGCCGGCGTGGTCGTCACCGGCAACGAGGACGGCGCGCACCATGTGATCAGCGAGATCTCCGGCGCGCTCACCGACCTCGGCTACACCGTTCCCGGCCAGGCGTGGACCTACTGGCACCTCGGGCCCGGCCCCGGCCCCGACTACCTCGACGACGAGCGCGGTCGTGAGTGGTCGCACCGGACGGGGCGGGCCATGGCCGCCAACCTGTACGGCGTGGCGCGGGCCCTCCAGGCGCGGCCCGTGGGGGCGCCGTCCTCGTAGAGCCCGCGTCAGTCCCCGTGGGACTCCTCCTGGGCATCGGGGTCGGGGGTGATGGCCTCCCCGGCCTCACCCCCGTGGCGTCGCTGCTCGGCGGAGTCCCCGGTGCGCCGCTCGGCGTCCTCGATCTCGCGCAGGACTTCCTCAAGCGCCGTCTCGGGCTGCTTGTCGTTCCGGTTCCGGTCGTGGGACACAGCTGTCTCCTTCCTCGGTCCGGCTCGAAGGGGTCGCGATGCGCAGCGGCACCGGATCCGACGGCGCGGCCTCCTCGTTGCGGCGGGCGATCTCCGCCCACCAGGCCGCCCCGTCCTCTATATGGCGCAACAGGACCCCCTCGCGGATCGCCCACGGGCAGACCGTGAGCGTCTTGATCCCGGTCAGCTTCATCGCGGTGTGCCCGACCACCGCGCCGGCCAGGCTCTGTGCCGCGCGCGGCGCGGAGATGCCGGGGAGCGCGGCGCGCTCGACGGCGGGGAGGGCGGCCAGGTGGTCGACAGCCTCCCGCAGGTCGGGGCGGTGCAACAGCCGTTCCACGAACGGGCCGTGGCGGCCGGGCGGGGCTCCGCACAGGCGGCCCAGTTGCTGGAAGGTGCGGGAGGTGGCCACCGCCGTGCGTGGTCCCTCCCAGCGGATCCGGGCGGCGACGTCCCTCAGCTGGTGGCGGACCTTGCGGCGCAGCGCCCGCACCAGCTCCGGCGGCGGCGGGTCCTGGTCGTCGAAGAACTCATGGGTCAGCCGTCCCGCACCCAGCGGCAGCGAGGCCACGAAGTCCGGCAGCCGGCCACGGCCGAAGGCCACCTCGAGCGAGCCGCCGCCGATGTCCAGCAGGGCGAGCGGCCCCGACCGCCAGCCCATCCAGCGCCGGGCCCCGAGGAACGTCAGTTCGGCCTCCACCTCGCCCGGCAGGGTGCACAGAGCGACCCCGGTCCGCGTCCGGACGGTACGCAGCACCTCCTGGCGGTTCGGGGCGCCGCGCACCACGGCGGTCGCGAAGGCCAGCGGGCCGGCCGCGCCCCATCGGGTCGCGGTTCTGCTCGCTTCGTCGACCGCGTCGACGAGCCGCTCCACGGCGTCCTCCGGAACCGGGCCTCCGGGCCGCACGTGATCGGACAGCCTCAGGCGCCATTTGGCGGTGTGGACCGGCAGCGGCACCCCACCCTCCGCGTCCGCCACAACCAGCCTGACCGTGTTCGATCCGACATCCACCACGCTGATTCGCATGGACCGGTGGGTACCCACTCGCGGCACCGTCCAACGTCAGCGGGGCTGTCCGACATTCGAGCGAAGAGGCGTCAAGCCGAAAAGACGCCAAGCGAAGAGGGGACAAGCGAAGAGAGGGCAAGCGAAGAAGGGGACAAGCGAAGAGGGGCTGCCGTCTCCCTGCAGACGGCGGCCCCTCGGACCAAGCGCGGCTCAGGCGAGGCCGCTCACATGTGGACGACCGGTGCCGCGTCCGCGTCCTGCTCGGGCACCCCGCGCCGGTACAGCAGGAACGCGATCAGCGTGCCGGCGGCGAAGAAGCCCGCCGACCACCAGAAGGCGGTGGTGTAGCTCTCGATCGTCGCCTGGGCCTGGGTCAGCTTGTTCGTCGGGTCCTTCCCGGCCAGGTAGTCGGTCGCGGCGCTCGCGGCCAGCGTGTTCAGCAGCGCCGTACCGATCGAACCGCCCACCTGCTGCATGGCGTTGACCGTGGCGGAGGCGACGCCCGCGTCCTCGGCGGCAACTCCGCCGGTGGCCAGCTGCATGGCCGGTGGCATCACCAGACCGAGGCCCACACCGATCACGATCAGCTGCGGCAGCACCGCGCTCGCGTAGTGCGAACCCGTCCCGATGCCGGTCAGCCAGGCCATGCCCCCCGCGGCGATCGCGAAGCCCAGCGGGATGACCGCCTTCGGTCCCATCCGCGGCACCAGGGCCGTGGTGCCGATCTGCGCGGCCACCATCAGCGCCGCCACCATCGGCAGGAACGCCACGCCGGTCTTGGTCGGGCTGAAGCCCAGGTTCAACTGCAGGTAGTAGGTGAGGAAGAGGAACACACCGAACATGCCCGCGCCGGAGATCAGCACGGCCAGGAACGAGGCCGCGCGGTTGCGGTCGAGCAAGATGCGCAGCGGCAGCAGCGGGTGCGCGGCGCGGGTCTGCCACCAGGCGAAGGCGGCCAGCAGCACACCGCCCGCGAACAGGAAGCCCCAGGCGGACGCGGAGCTCCAGTCGTGCGTCTCCGCGTTGGAGAAGCCGTAGACCACGGAGAACAGACCGGCGGCGACCAGGACGGTGCCCGGCACGTCCAGCTTGGAGTTCGTGGCGTCGCGGTGGTTGGACAGCAGTAGCCAGCCGCCCGCGAAGGCGACCACGGCGATGACGACGTTGACGTACAGCGTCCAGCGCCAGTCGAGGGCGTCGGTCAGGATGCCGCCGAGCAGCAGGCCGACCGCGCCGCCCGCGCCGGCGATGGCGCCGTACACGCTGAACGCCTTGGCGCGCTCGCGGGCGTCGGTGAACGTCGTGTTCAGCAGTGAGAGTGCGGCGGGTGCGAGGAGCGCGCCGAAGGCACCCTGCAAGGCGCGGGCCGTGACCAGCATCTCGAAGTTGGTCGCGGCGCCGCCGAGCGCGGAGACGGCCGCGAAGCCGACGATGCCGATGAGGAAGGCCGGCTTGCGGCCGAACAGGTCGGCTATGCGTCCGCCGAGCAGCAGCAGGGAGGCGAACGCCAGCGCGTACGCGGTGACGATCCACTGCCGGTTGCCGTCGGAGAACCCGAGATCGGCCTGCGCCGACGGCAGGGCGATGTTCACGATGGTGGCGTCCAGGACCACCATCAGCTGGGCCAGGGCGATGACGGCGAGAATCCACCACTTCTTGGACGAGGCGGCGGCCGACGAGCCGAGGGCGTCCTCCCGGCCGCTCTCGGGCAGAGTCTTCTGGGACATCGGGAACTCCAGGGAAGTCGTCCGAACGTTATGAGTACGTAAACGAAACTGTTTCGTACGCGTCGAGGCTAGACCACTTTCAGCGAAACGGCAAAGTTTCGCTAGGGACGCCTCACGCCATCTGCCGCCGCACCAGCTCGTGCAGCCGCCCCCCGGTGTCCGCGAGCAGCTGCGCCGGTGCGCCCTGCTGGGCGACCTTGCCGTCCTCCATCACGATCACCCGGTCGGCGTCCAGCACCGTCGACAGGCGGTGCGCGATGACGATCCGGGTGGCGTTGAGTGTCTTGGTGCTCTCGATGACCGTGCGCTGCGTCTCGTTGTCGAGGGCGCTGGTCGCCTCGTCGAAGAAGAGGATGCGCGGGCGGCGGATCAACGCCTGGGCGATCATGAGGCGTTGCCGCTGGCCGCCGGAAATGGCGCCACTGCCCGAGACGATCGTGTGCAGGCCCATCGGCATCCGCTTGATGTCCTCGGCGAGTCCCGCCATCTCGGCCGCCGCCATCGCCTCCTCCGGCGTGTACGGCTCGGTGCCGCAGATGACGTCCAGGATGGAGCCGGTGAACGGCTGGGCGTGCTGGAGGACCACACCGCACTGCCGCCGTACGGCCGACTGGTCGAGGGCGGCCAGGTCCTGACCGTCGTACAGCACACTGCCCGAGACCGGTTTGTCGAAGCCGATCAGCAGCCTAAGCAGCGTCGACTTGCCGCAGCCGCTGGGGCCGACGATCGCCACGAACTCTCCCGGCCGTACCTCGAACGACACGTCGTCCAGCACCAGCGGACCGTCGTCGGAGTAGCGGAAGGAGAGCCTGCGGGCCTCGAGCCCTCCGGACAGCGGGCCCGGCCGGGTGCTCGCCGTGCGTACCTCGGGCGTGGCCTCCAGCACCGGCTTGATCTCCTCGAACAGCGGCAGCGCGGCCACCGCCGAGACGAAGGAGCCGGTCAGCTGGGTGACGGCCGTCAGCAGCATCGTCACCGAGGTGTTGAACGTGAGGAACGCGGCCGCCGACATCGTCCCGCGCGCCGGACCCGCCAGCAGCATGAACATCAGCAGCGTGCACACCGGCAGATACACCGCGCCCATCACCGTGGTGAGGTTCTTGATGCGCCCGACCCTCTGCTGCAACTCGCGGCTGCGCGCGAACTGGGAGGCCCATGCCGCGTAGGCGTAGTTCTCGGCCGCGGCCACCCTGAGTTTCGGCAGGCCCCGCAGCGTCTGGAACGCCTGGTTGTTCAGCTTGTTGCCGAGCACCACCAGCCGCCGCTGCCAGCGCACCTGCCACAGCCCGAGCCCCAGGAACACCCCGGCGATGACGACCAGCATGCCGATCGCCGCCAGCGCCATCGGGACGCTGTACCAGAACAGCAGTCCCAGATTCATCGCGCCCACGGTCACCGACTGGGCGACCACCGGGCCGACGCCCGCCATCAGCCGACGGATCGAGCTGATGCCCATCGCCGCGCTCGCCAGCTCGCCGGTCGAGCGCTCGGTGAAGAACTTCGTCGGCAGACGCAACAGCCGGTCCCAGACGGCCGGTTGAAGCGTCGCCTCGATACGGCCCTCCAGCCGGAGGATGGTGAGGTTCTGCAGCAGCATGAAGGCCGCCGCCACCACGCTGCTGATCATCACGGCCAGACAGACCTGCACGATCAGATCGCTCTGCGCCTTCGGCACGAACTCACCGAGAACCTTGCCGGTCGCGACCGGCACCAGCGCCCCGATCGCCACCGTCACCAGGCCGCTGACCAGGAGGTTCGTCAGGTCTCCGCGCGTTCCGCGCATGCTGAACCGCAGCAGCCGCAGCGGGCTCAGCCCCCGGTCGGGCAGCGGACGGTAGAACATCACCGCGCGCGACTCGAACTCCTCCGCGTTGGCCTTCTCGATCGGTGTCTCGCGACCGGTCGACGGATGCACGGCCACGTATCCGCCCCGCCGCCACAGCAGCGCGACCGGTGCGCCGGACAGGGCACGGTGGCCCACCAGCGGTCCGACGTTGTCGTGCCACCAGCGGCCTTCCAGGCGAATGGCCCGGGTGCGCACCCGCGAGGCTAGGGCGACCTGCTCGACCGGATCGAGGCGGTCGCTCTCCGTGCCGGACTGCGCGGGTTCGGCGAGCGTGATCCCGGCCGCCTGCGCGACCAGCTTGCACGCCGCGTAACTGGCGTCCGCGTCGGCGGCCGTGGTGCGCTGCGAGGACCGCTTGCCGATCGACGCCAGCAGCGTCCGGTCGGCCTGGGCGCGCACCGCCTCGCCGGCCCGGATGCCCTCCGCCGTGCGGTTCTCGTGGGTGCGCTCCAGATCCTCGATCCAGCGGTCCAGCGTGGTCAGCAGCCGGTACTGCTGATCGACCATGCTCTGCCAGACCGCCGGGTCCATCAGCAGATCGGCGGCCGCCTCCGCGCCGTACAGCGAGCCGTACTGCACGCTGCCCGGCGGCACCTGCATCCAGAAGACGTCGTCGTCGGTGAGCGCGGCGGCCCGCTCGGTGGCCATCGGCGCCTGGAAGAGGATCGACAGGCTGCGGCCGACGCCCAGGGCGAGCGCGTACTCCAGAGGGCTCGTCGTCGGCGGTACGTACTGGGGGTTGCCGTACTCGTCGTACGACCAGGTCTGGGTGCTCGCGGGCTGGTACAGCTCGCGCAGCCCGATGCGGCGCACCACGCAGTCCCGCAACGGGCGTGCCACCAGGGTGTGCTGGGGTCCCGCCACCGGGCCCAGCAACAGGGAGCCCGCCTCCAGGCGGCCCAGGTGGTGCCAGTGGCCCTGCTGCCCGGCGTCCACGGCGAACAGGTCGACGGCTCCGGCCGCGACCAGCCACAGCACCTGTGGTCCTTCGAGGTCGATACGGCTGAAGCCGGCGCAGTCGATGGGCGTGCCCAACGACCCGAGCGCGCCCAGGACGAGGTCCCCCTCGTGCGCGGTCGTCATCTCAGTGCTCCCTGACCAGCCGTGCGTACGCGCCACCGCGCGCCACCAGCTCCTCGTGCCGCCCGCGCTCCACGATCGTTCCCTGCTCGAGTACGACGATCTCGTCGCTGTCGCGCACGGTGCTGAGCCGGTGCGCGATCACCACACAGGCACAGCCGCGCTTGCGCAAGTTGTCCATCACCACCAGCTCGGTCTCCGCGTCCAGGGCGCTGGTCACCTCGTCGAGGACCAGGATGCTGGGCCTGCGCACCAGCGCCCGCGCGATCTCCAGGCGCTGGCGCTGCCCGCCGGAGAAGTTGCGGCCGTCCTGCTCGACCTTGCTGTGGATGCCGCCGGGCCGCCGCATGACCACGTCGTACAGGGCCGCGTCCCGCAGCGCGTCCACCACCGCGTCCTCCGGGATCGACGGGTCCCACAGCGCCACGTTGTCCCGGACGGTGCCCTCGAAGAGGAACACGTCCTGGTCGACGAAGGAGACGGAGGCCGCGAGCGCCCCGCGCGGGATGTCGTCCAGGCGCTGCCCGTCGATACGGATCACGCCCTCCCACGGCGCGTACAGGCCCGAGATCAGCCGGGACACCGTCGACTTGCCGCTGCCCGAGCCGCCGACCAGCGCGACCTGCTGACCCGGTCCGACGGTCAGGTCGAAGCCGGTCAGCAGCGGCTTGTCCAGCGGGTTGTAGCCGAAGCTGATGTTCTCCAGCTCGACATGGCCGTGCAGGCGGCGCGTCGACTCGCCGGCGCCGGGGCGGCCGTAGAGCGGGTCCGCCTCGAAGTTCTCCACGTCCTTCAGCCGCGCCACGTCGGCCGCGAAGTCCTGGATGCGGCTCGCGACGCCATTGAGGCGGGTGATCGGGGCGGTGAAGCGGGTGACCAGCGACTGGAAGGCGACCAGCAGACCGACCGAGATGCCACCCTCCACCGCCCGCATACCGCCGATCCACAGGATCAGCGCGCTGTTCAGCGTCGCGAGGGTCGGCGCGACCACACCCAGCCAGGCGCTCGGCACCCCGAGCCGCTGCTGCTCCTCCAGCGTGGTGGCGTGCTGCCCGGCCCACTTGCGGAAGTAGCCGTCCTCACCGCCGGTCGCCTTCATCGTCTCGATCAGCTGCAGGCCCGTGTAGGAGGTGTTGGTGAGCCGGGCGCTGTCGGCGCGCAGCTTCGCCGTACGCGTGGCGCGCAGCCGGATGACGACCCGCATGGCCACGATGTTCAGCAGCGCCACGCCGATGCCGACGTACGTGAGCTGGGGGTCGTACGTGTAGAGCAGGACCGCGTAGAGGACGACGACCACGGCGTCCACGCCCGCCGCCGCGAGGTCGCGGGCCAGCGTCTCGGCCACCTGGTCGTTGGACTGCAGCCGCTGCACCAGGTCGGCCGGGCTGCGCTGGGAGAAGAACGTCACCGGCAGCCGCAGCAGATGGCGCAGGAAGCGGGCGCTGGAGAGGGTGGAGGAGATGATGCGGCCGCGCAGCAGGTTCGCCTGCTGCAGCCAGGTCAGCACCAGCGTGAGCAGCACGCACGCGCCCATCGACGCGAACAGCACGGAGAGCAGGGAGGTCTGGTTCCCGATGAGGAACTCATCGATGTAGGTGCGGCTGAGCGCGGGCACGGCCGCGCCGACCACGACGAGCAGCAGGCTCGCCAGCACCGCCGCCGGCATCGTGCCCGCGGTGCCGCGCAGCCGGGCCGGCATCGCGCCCAGCACGCCCGGCTTGCGCCCGCCCTTGGTGAAGCCCTCGCCGGGCTCCATCACCAGCACGACACCGGTGAAGCTGCCGTCGAAGTCCTCCATGGGTACAAAACGGCGGCCCTTGCCGGGGTCGTTGATGTACACCCCGCGGCGGCCGAAGCGGCGGCCCATGCCGTCGTAGACGACGTAGTGGTTGAACTCCCAGAACAGGACGGCGGGTGTCTTCACGCCGGCGAGGGCGGCCGTGTCCATCTGCATGCCCTTGGCCGTCAGGCCGTAACTGCGGGCCGCCTTCAGCAGGTTGCTGGCCCGCGAACCGTCCCGGGACACACCGCAGGCGATGCGCAGTTCCTCCAGCGGGACGTGCTTGCCGTAGTGGCCGAGCACCATCGCCAGGGAGGCGGCGCCGCACTCGACCGCCTCCATCTGGAGGACGGTGGGCGTGCGGACGGTCTTCGACTTGCCCTTCGGGACGGGGCGCTTGGGCGGGGCGGCGCGGCGCCTGCCGCGGGTGTCCTGTGCGGCGCTCACGGCAGCAGCCAATCCGCGGGATGCTGATCGGCCAGCCGGATCGAACCCGTGGCCATCGTCATGGAGGTGAGCGCGAACGGCGGCCCGTCCGCGGACGACCACTTGTAGCCGCTCTTCGTGCCGGAGGACTTGTCCAGCTCGACCAGGACGGCCACCGGCCTGCCGTCCTTGGTGAACTGCTCGCCGAGCTGGTTGTCCCCGAGGAACCCGGAGATCTGCTGGGCGGACTGGGCGGAGCGGTCCACCGACTTCACATGGCCGCGCAGCACGCCGTACTCCTGCGTGGGCACCGACTGCACGGTCAGGTCCACGGCGGCGTTCGCGGGAATGGAGGCCGCGTTCTCGGCGGGCACGTACACGGTGGCGTAAAGGGGGTCCTTGGCGCGCGCCACCTTCTCCACGGCGGCGACATTCGCCCCGGTCTGGATGATCTGCCCGATCGTGGCGGCGAGCGCGGTGATCCGGCCCGCGGTGATGGTGCGCACCACGCTGTCGCCCTCGGCGGTACGGACCTTCAGGACGGGGGAGTTGGCGGGCAGCCGCTTACCCTCCTCGGCGAGGACGCCGGTGACCTGCCCCGCGACCGGGCTCTGCAAGATGTAACTGCCCTGCCCGTGCGTGAGGATGGCGGGCGCGCTGACAGTGGAGGCGACCGAGCCGGTCACCGCCCACACGGACGCGGCGGCCATGACGACCACCGTCACGGAGAGCACGAGCCAGCCCTGGGGGCGGGCGAAGCGCACCGGAAGGTCGAGCTCTTCGGGCGACTGCAGCTTGGCGAGGGCCTGTTGGCGGAACTGCACGGAACTTCCCTCACCTGTGGGAGAGATCTTTTACTGAGATCTTTTACGGCATCCGAGAGTCCCGGAGCCGGGAAACGGCTCCGGGACTCAACGGTCACAAAAGGTGCGATCAGAGACCGGCGACCAGGCTGGTGACCGGGGCGGTGTTCAGGCCGGTGGCGCCCTCGACGGTGCCGACGACGGTGTCCACAAGACCGGAAACCGGGGCGATGCCGTCCACCAGGCCGGTGGCGGTGCTCAGAGCGTTCACGGACAGACCGCCGGAGACGTTGTCGAGCTCGGCGTCGGAGATCTCGACGGTCTCAACCTGGGGGGTGGAGTTCATGTTGGAACTTCCCTTCGTATGGATATTCACAAGGGGGAGCGGCCCCCTCTGGGGACAGATGGACGGCCGCGACCACAGGTGCCGGGCGGCGCCCGTTTCCGGAAGAGCCAAAAGCGGCCCCTGCGGTGCGATGGATCAAAGCACGCTGCGGGTGCGCGCTTCTAATCAACCACCGGTCTCACCAGGTCACTTGCGCCTCAGGAGCAACCATCCGTGCAGGTGTGTGCACGCCTTGGTGGCGACATCTTCACACCCGGCGCGGCATGCGTTCGTGCGGCCCCTTGTCGTCGCGGTGGCGAATCCGACACTCCGCGCCAATGACGTGACCGGCGGCGCCGGCATGTGCAGATCCTTCACACGCGGTGACTTCGTTGGGCAGTGGATGTGCAGATTCCCTGAAGCCAGGATTCGACCCCGTGATCGCAACAGACCGTCGCGTGCCGGTTGCCGACCGTGTCAGCCCAGAAGTGCGTAGACGGTGCTCGCCCGTGCCGCGATCCGCCCCGAGTCCTCATCGGTCATCGTGATGTCGGCGAACGCCATGCGACGGCCCAGCTTGGTGACGACCGCTTCGATCAGGACATCCGAACCGGTCACCGCACGCTGGAAGGACGTGGACTGCTGGACCGTCGTCATCGGTCCATAGGCGCCCCGGGCCGCCGACACCGCGATCACGGTCGCCGTGTCGGCGGCCGCCATCAGGGCCTGCCCCGACAGTCCGCCGCCCTCCCGGGACAAGCGGTCCGACCAGGGCAGTCGCAGCATCGCGCGGTCGTCGCCCAACGCCTCGACGGTCAGGCCCAGCGCGAGGACCCAAGGGGCGAAGTTGTCGGCGAGGATCTTGTCGGCTTCGGCGGTGGTCATCGTCATATGGGGGATTGTTCCCCGAACCGGCCCGGCGGGCGCGGGCGATGGCCGATTCGATGTTTCGAACGGTGCGCGCGGAAACGGAATTGAACGCCCCGCGCGACCCATGCGTACCTCCTGCCATCCAGGCGCCCCAACAACTGCCGCACAAGGCAGCAGACTCCGGTCCCTCAGGAGGTCGAGAAGTTTGAGTCACAAGCGAATTCCGAAGCGCAAGGCCGCGATAGCGGCGGGCAGCGTGGTGGCGCTCGGAGCAGCCGCGATCCTGCTCCCGAACGCCAACGCGTCCCAGGACGGCGCGTCGGACGACACCGCCGCCGCAACGCCGAAGACCCTGAAGGCGGCGGACGCCTCGGACCTCGCCTCGCAAGTCGCCGGGCTGCTCGGTGAAGCCTTCGCCGGTTCCTACTACGACTCCGACAGCCAGCAGTTGGTCGTCAACGTCGTGAACGGCGACAACAACGTGATCGTCCAGGCGAAGCAGGCGGGCGTGAAAGTCCGCGAGGTCGACAACAGCATGGCCGAACTCGAGGCCGGCGCACAGATTTTGAAGTCCGAGGCGACCATCGCGGGCACGTCCTGGGCGGTCGACCCCAGGACGAACAAGATCCGGGTCACCGCGGACAGCACGGTCACCGGCACCAAGTGGGACAGACTGGAATCGACCGTCCAGAGCCTCGGTTCCGGCATGGCCACCATCACGAAGTCGGCCGGCACCTTCAAGACGTTCGCGTCCGGCGGTGACGCCATCTTCGCCGGCGGCTCGCGCTGCTCGCTCGGCTTCAACGTCACCGCGGGCGACGGCTCGCCGGCCTTCCTGACCGCGGGCCACTGCACGCTCGCCGGCGACCAGTGGTCGGACGCCGAGGGCGGCCAGCCGATCGCCACGGTCGACCAGTCGACCTTCCCCGGCGACGGCGACTTCGCGCTCGTGAAGTACGACGACCCGGCCACCGAGGCGCCGAGCGACGTCAACGTCGGCGGCGGGCAGACCGTCCAGATCTCCCAGGCCGCGGAGGCCGAGGTCGGTCAGCAGGTGGCGCGGATGGGGAGCACCACCGGGCTGAACGAGGGCCAGGTCCTCGGACTCGACGCCACCGTCAACTACCCCGAGGGCACCGTCACCGGGCTCATCCAGACCGACGTCTGCGCCGAACCCGGCGACAGCGGCGGCTCGCTGTTCACCCAGGACGGCCTGGCCATCGGCCTGACCTCGGGCGGCAGCGGCGACTGCACGGTCGGCGGCGAGACCTTCTTCCAGCCGGTCACCACCGCCCTGGAGGCGGTCGGCGCGACGCTCGGCGCAGGTGGCGCGGCCGGCGGCGACGCCGGTGCGGGCGAAGAGGCCGGTGCCGGCGAGGAAGCCGGTGCTGGTGAAGAGGCCGGTGCGGGTGCCGGTGGCGAGGAAGCCGGTGCCGGTGAAGAGGCAGGCGTCGGTGAAGAGGTGGGCGTCGGCGAGGAAGCAGGCGTCGGCGAGGAAGCGGGCGTAGGCGAGGAGACCGGCACGGGTGAGGAGACGGGCACCGGCGTCGAGGACGGCTCGGGCCTGACGCAGACCAACTGATCCCTCCTCAACCGCTCGGCACCTCAACCGTTCCACACGGTGTTCCACACGATGAAGACCCACCCCGGCCCTACCCCGCGGTTCCGGCCGGTGGTGGACCGGTCCGGCCCTCCGGCGGGAGGGCCGGACCGGTCTGTTCTCGCCAGGCCCTCAGGGGTCAGATCTCCCTCTTGGCGGCTCATCGCGCACGGCGAGCCGGGTGATCGCGCGGCTCCACGGAACGGTCACAGGGGCTGCGCGGGTGCCCCATACGCGCTGTAATGGCCAACGTGGTCAGTGAGGGCGCGGCGGGACGCAGAACGAGAACGCTGCGTGCCGAAGTTGCCCTGAAAACGCTCACGGCCGACCCGGACTCACCGGAACGGCTCCGCCGCGTCCTCGAACAGGCGCTCGTCTTCAGCGGGGCGACGTTCGCCGCCGTCTACACACCGGGCGAGCACGGCGACCAGCTGTGCCTGGTGGAGTCCGTCGGCGTGCCGAGGACGCTGTACGGGCTGCGCGACAGCTATACCCGCTCCGGCCGGTCCCCGGTGGCCGACGCGCTGCGCACCGGCCGGCCGGTGTGGCTCGGCCCCGAGGAGCTCGCCGCCCGCCCGGAGTCCCGGCGGGCACTCTCGCGGGAGTTCTTCCTGGCAGCCCTTCCCGCACAGGGAGACGAGGGTGGCGCCTGCCTCCTCGCCGCGCGCGAGGACCACGCCGGCTTCGACACCGACGACCGCGAGTGCCTCGAACTGGTCGCCGACGCCGTCGTCCGCCCCGTCCCGGCCCAGGCCGGCGAGCGCGAGGAACTCCCAGCGGGCGCCTTCAGCCTCGCCATGGACACCGGTCGCCTCGAGGTCGGCGACGAGATCCTGGAGCTGTTCGGGCTCACCCGGGACGAGTTCGACGGCAAGGTCGAGACCCTGCTGGGCCTGACCGTCCCGGAGGACCTGCCCTCGCTGATGTCCGTGGTGGAGGCCGACCACATGTCCATCGGCGAGCGTGAGCTGGAGTTCCGGGTGCTGCAGCCCGCCGGCCCGCCCAAGTGGCTCAGGCTGCGCGGCCGCCTCCTGCCGGGCGGCGAGGGCCGGCCGATGCGGCTCGTGGGCACCGTCGGCGACGCCTCCAAGCTGCGCTCCGACGTCACCGATGTGGCCCGCGTCCAGCGCCTGGCGGCCGCCCTGGCCATCGCCGGTACCGTCCGCGACGTCAGTCAGGCCGTCGTCTCCGCGCTCCGGGGGCCGCTCCAGGCCGACCGGATCGCGCTCGCCGAGCTGGAGGGCGACCGGCTCGTCGTCACCGTCCTCGACCCGCCCGAACCCGACGTCTGGCCCGAGCTGTGGCGCCTGGAGTGGCGCTCCGAATGGCCCGACGCGCCCGTGCGGGCCATGCCCACCCTCGCCACCGCACTGCGCGAGGGCCGCGCCCAGATCTGGCCCGCCGGCACCGCCCTCGAGCCCGCCCTCGCCGACGTCGGCCCCGGCGGCCTCGCCGTGCTGCCGCTGCCCGCCGGGGGCCGTATGGCGGGCGCCTGCCTGATCGGCTGGGACACCCCGCACGACTTCGGCCCCGACGAGCGCGCCCTGCTCACCGCCTCCGCCGGCCTCGCCGGCCAGGCCCTGATGCGCGCCCACGCCTTCGACGCCGAGCACGAACTCGTCGGCATGCTCCAGCGCCAGCTGCTGCCGCGCCGCCTGCCCAAACTTCCCGGCGCGGTCGCCGTCGCCCGCTATCTGCCCAGCACGGCCGGACTGGAGCTCGGCGGCGACTGGTACGACGTGATCCCGCTGCCCGACCACCACGTGGCGCTCGTCATCGGCGACGTCCAGGGCCACAGCGCGGGCGCCGCCACCCTCATGGGCCAGATGCGCACCGCACTGCGCGCCTACGCCGTCGAGGGCCACCCGCCGGACGTGGTCGTCTCGCACGCCAACCGGCTCCTGACGGACATGGAGACCGACCTCTTCGCCACCTGCGCCTACGTCGACATCGACCTGGAGGCGGGCTCCGCCTGGTACGTGCGCGCCGGACACCTGCCGCCCGTGCTGCGCCACGCCGACGGAAGCACCGAGATCCCCGAGGCGGACGGCGGCCCGCCGCTCGGCGTCGTGGCGCAGGCCGACTTCCCGATGAGCCCGCTGCGGCTGCGGCCCGGGACGCTGATCGCCCTGACCACGGACGGCCTGGTCGAGTCCGCGGAGTCCGACATCGACACCGGCATGGACGGCTTCGCCCGCGAACTGGCCGTCTCCGACCCCGCCCACCTCGGGCTCGTCGCCGACTCCCTCCTCGGCAGCGCCCGCCGCAGCGACGACGTCGCCCTGCTGCTCATGCGCTACGACGGCATGGCCGTGCGCCCGCGGCGCGAGAGCTGGACGGTGTGGCGCGTCCCCGAGGCCGTCCGACACGCCCGCCGCTTCACCCGCCGCACCCTGCGCACCTGGGGCATCCCCGACGACGCCATGGACGCCGCCCTCCTCGTGGTCTCCGAGCTCGTCACCAACGCCCTCGTGCACACCGATGGCCGGGTCCGCCTCGACCTCACCCTCATCAGCCACCGGCTGCACGTCGCCGTCGCCGACGCCTCCCCGCGCACCCCCGTCAAGTCGACCAGCATCGGCTGGGAGGCCACCGGCGGCCGCGGCATCCTCCTCGTCGAGGCCATGTCGGCGGCGTGGGGATCCCTGCCCGTCAGCGGCGGCAAACAGGTGTGGAGCGAGATCTCGCTGGAGGCGTGACGACGGGCCACGCACCTGGGTACCCGAGGCCGCGACATCCCGAGAGGAGAGATACGTCATGACCCAGCACGTCAGCGACATCATGACCGGCGCACCGGTCACCGTGGAGCCGCAGACCTCCGTGACGGCCGTGGCCCGGATCATGCGCGACCGGGACCTGGGCGCCGTCCTGGTCACGGACGGCGACGAACTGCGCGGCCTGGTCACCGACCGCGACCTGGTGGTGCGCGCGCTCGCCGAGGGCGGCGACCTCGAGCAGACCACCGTCGTAGGCGCGTGCAGCGACGACCTGGTGACGGTGACCCCCGAGGACGACCTGGACCACGTCGTGGAGCTCATGCGCGAGCACGCCGTACGCCGGATCCCGGTCGTCGAGAGCGGACACCCCGTCGGCATCGTCGCCCTCGGTGACCTGGCGATGGAACGCGACCCGGAGTCGGCGCTCGGCGACATCAGCGCGGCCCGGCCCAACACCTGAGCACCCGAACGGGTGCTTTCCGGCCGCCCTGTACTCGGTACCGCCCCTGTGGGGGGAGGGACAGCACGGCGGTGCTGGTGAGCAGGGAGGCGGTCGGGGGTGGAGCGCGAGCGGTCCAGGACACATCCGGGGACACGGTTCGCCGACGCGGCGGACGGACGCCTGCCCGTCCTCGACGGCGGCGGCCGACTGCTGCGCAAGGCGTTCCCCGACCACTGGTCGTTCCTCCTGGGCGAGCTCGCCCTCTACAGCCTGGTCGTCCTCGTCCTGACCGGCGTATGGCTGACCCTGTTCTTCAAGCCCGAGATGACCGAGGTCATCTACGACGGCCGATACCTGCCGCTGCAGGGCGTACGCATGTCCGCCGCCTTCGACTCCACCCTGAGCATCAGCTTCGACGTGCGCGGCGGCCTGCTGATGCGGCAGGTGCACCACTGGGCGGCCCTCGTCTTCGTCGCCGCGATCGGAGTGCACCTGCTGCGGATCTTCTTCACCGGCGCCTTCCGCAGGCCCCGAGAGCTCAACTGGGTCATCGGGGTCACGCTGTTCGTGCTCGCTCTCGCCGAGGGCTTCGCGGGCTACTCGCTGCCGGACGACCTGCTGTCCGGCACGGGCATGCGCATCGCACAGGGCATCATGCTGTCGATCCCCGTCGTCGGCACCTACGTGAGCATGTTCGCCTTCGGCGCCGAGTTCCCCGGCGAGGACATCATCACCCGGCTGTACGCCCTGCACGTCCTGCTGCTGCCCGGCGCCCTCATCGGTCTGGTCACCGTGCATCTCATCCTGGTCTTCCACCTCAAACACACCCAGTGGCGCGGCCCGGGCCGCTCGCAGCGCAACGCCGTCGGAAAGCCCTTCTTCCCCCACTTCACGGCGACGACCACCGGCCTGTTCCTGATCGTCTTCGGGGTGCTCACGCTGCTCGGCGGCCTCGCCCAGATCAATCCGGTGTGGAACTACGGCCCCTACCGCCCCGACCTTGTATCGACCGGCGCCCAGCCCGACTGGTACGTCGGCTTCCTGGAGGGAGCGCTGCGGCTCGTACCGCCGTGGGAGACGAACCTCGCCGGTCACACCCTGATGTGGAACGTGCTGCTCCCGGCGGTCGTCCTGCCGGGGCTGCTGTTCCTCGTCCTGTACCTCTACCCGTTCGTCGAACAGCGCCTGACCGGCGAGGGACAGCGCGAACAGCACCTGTGCGACCGGCCCCGCGAACGCCCCGTCCGCACCGGACTCGGCGTCGCCGGCATCACCTTCTACGGCGTCCTGCTGCTGGCCGGCGGCAACGACGTCGTCGCGCAGACCTTCCGGATCTCGGTGAACACCCTGACCTGGGTGCTGCGCGTGGCCCTGATCCTGGGCCCGGTCGTCGCGTTCATGCTCACGCGACGGCTGTGCCAGGCGCTGATGGCCGCCGAGCGTGAACGGCTCCGGGAGGGGGTGGAATCGGGGGAGGTGCGACAGACCGTCGAGGGCGGCTACGCGAGCGACCACCGTCCGCTCAAGACCGGTCGGGCCGGAGCCCCGATCATCCCTCCCGGTCGACGTACTGGAACACAAGCCCCAGAACGCCGCGGGCCAGCACGGCGCACCCGATGAGGAACAGCCACAGCCCGTAGACCACCCCCGTGGCGGCCACCGCGAAACCCAGGGCCGTGACCACCGGCCACCGGCTGTCCGGCGGGAAGAACTCCAACGGGCCCGCGCCGTCGGCCACTTCGGCGTCGCCGCGGTCCTGCGGGCGCCGCCCCTTCCGGCGGTACTGCACCGCGCTGAAGAAGGAGACGACGGCGGCCATCAGGAACGCGATCACCAGCACCGCCGTCCCGGCCGGCTCCTCGGACCACCAGCCGTACAGGGCGGCCACTCCCGCGAAGAACAACGCCACCACACCGAACAGCAAGGCCTCGGTCCTCATCGCAGCCCCCGCTCCTTCTCCTCCTGGATGATCCCAGGATGGTGCAGATCGAACGCCGGAGCCTCGGACCGCACCCGGGGCAGCGCGAAGAAGTTGTGCCGCGGCGGCGGACACCCGGTCGCCCACTCCAGCCCCCGCCCGTACCCCCAGGGGTCGTCCACGGTCACGGGCCGCCCGTAGCGGGCGGTGAGCCAGACGTTGTACAGGAAGGGCAGGGTGGACACCCCGAGAAGGAACGACCCCGCCGACGACAGGGAGTTGAGCACGGTGAAGCCGTCGGCGGCCAGGTAGTCGGCGTACCGGCGGGGCATGCCCTCCTCGCCCAGCCAGTGGTGTACCAGGAAGGTGAGCTGGAACGCCGGGAACAGCAGCCAGAAGTGCAGCTTGCCCAGCCGCTCGTCGAGCATCTTCCCGGTGAACTTCGGCCACCAGAAGTAGAACCCGGCGAACATCGCGAACACCACGGTGCCGAACAGCACGTAGTGCAGATGCGCCACGATGAAGTACGAGTCGGTGAGGTGGAAGTCCAGCGGCGGCGAGGCGATGATCACCCCGCTCAGACCGCCCAGCAGGAACGACACCAAAAAGCCCTGCGCCCACAGCATCGGCGTCTCGAACGACAACGACCCCCTGTACATGGTGCCGATCCAGACGAAGAACTTGATCCCGGTGGGCACGGCGATCAGGAACGACATCAGCGAGAAGAACGGCAGCAGCACGGCGCCGGTGGCGAACATGTGGTGCGCCCACACGACCGCGGACAGCATGGTGATCGTGACGGTCGCGCCGATCAGCGGCAGATAGCCGAACAGCGGCTTGCGCGAGAACACCGGGATGATCTCCGTGATGACCCCGAAGAACGGCAGGGCCACGATGTAGACCTCGGGATGCCCGAAGAACCAGAACAGGTGCTGCCACAGGATCGCCCCGCCGTTCGTCGCGTCGAAGACGTGCGCGCCGAACTTCCGGTCCGTCTCCAGGGCCAGCAGCGCGGCGGTGAGCACGGGAAACGACGGCAGCACGAGGATCGAGGTGAACAGCACGTTCCAGGTGAAGATCGGCATCCGGAACATGGTCATGCCGGGGGCCCGCAGACACATGATGGTGGCGATGAAGTTGACCGCGGTCAGTGTCGTCGACACGCCCGTCACCACCAGCCCCATCACCCACAGGTCGCCGCCCGCGCCGGGGGAGTGGTAGGCGCTGTTCAGCGGGGCGTAGGCGAACCAGCCGAACGCCGCCGCCCCGCCGGGGACGACGAAGCCCGCGACGACCATCAGCCCGCCGAAGAGGTACATCCAGTACGACAGCGCGTTGAGCCGCGGGAAGGCCAGGTCCGGGGCGCCGATCTGCAGGGGCATCACGACGTTGGCGAAGCCGGCGAACATCGGGGTCGCGAACAGCAGCATCATGATCGTGCCGTGGATCGTGAAGAGCTGGTTGTAGACGTGCTCGTTCATGAACTGCATCCCGGGGCCCGCGAGTTCGGCCCGTATGGCCATGGCCAGCAGACCGCCCAGGAGGAAGAAGCCGAAGGCCGTGACCATGTACAGACGGCCGATCACCTTGTGGTCGGTCGTCGAGGTCCAGCGCAGCACCGCCCTGCCGAGCGAGCGCTCGCGGACGTCGGGTCCCTGGGCGACCCCGCCATGTTCCGACAAATCCGTCATTGTCCTCCTCTCTGGACCGCGGCGACGCTACCGCCGCCACCTGGGGAGCCGTTCGCGCCACGCCCTGTTGTTTGAGCGGATCACCACAGGGGACTCGTTGGCACAGCACGACAAGGACGGAGCGCCGCCGGCCCTGAAGAGGGCCGGCGGCGGCGACGGACTCAGAAGGAAGATGAAACGCCGTGACCGCGCAGACCAGTGAGCACAAACCCGTTGTCCGACGGCCCGAGACGGGCTGGTCCAGGGCCCGCCGCCTACGGCGCGAACGCGCCCTGTGGACCTGCCTCCCGGCGGTAGAGGACCGGAGCACACCGCGCACGGCCCGCCCGGAATCCGAGGGGAACATTTTCCGCGGCGAGGACTGACCACCCGAGCCCGTGACCAACGACTCCCTGCCGCCGTAACCTGGAGCCCTCTGCTGCCGTAACCGAGAAGCCACACCCCCGCCATGGTCCGTTCCCTGGGTGACGCACTATGGTGGCGCAGATGAAGGCTCTCGTGCTGTCCGGCGGTGCCGGTACGCGGTTGAGGCCGATCACGCATACCTCGGCCAAGCAACTGGTTCCCGTGGCGAACAAGGCTGTTCTGTTCTACGGCCTGGAATCCATAGCCGCGGCCGGTATCACCGACGTCGGAATGATCGTCGGCGACACCGCCGCGGAGATCGAGGAGGCGGTCGGCGACGGATCGCAGTTCGGTCTGAAGATCACCTACATCCCACAGGAACGCCCTCTGGGACTCGCCCACGCGGTACACATCGCCCGGGACTATCTCGGCGACGACGACTTCGTGATGTACCTGGGCGACAACTTCATCGTCGGCGGCATCACCGACCTCGTCGAGGAGTTCCGCGGGAACCGGCCCGACGCCCAGATCCTGCTCACCCGCGTGCCCGACCCCCGCTCCTTCGGCGTCGCCGAACTCGACCCCGACGGGCAGGTCGTCGGCCTGGAGGAGAAGCCCGAGCACCCCAAGAGCGACCTCGCCCTGGTCGGGGTGTACCTGTTCACGCCTCTGATCCACGAGGCGGTCCGCTCCATCGAGCCATCCTGGCGCGGCGAGCTGGAGATCACCCACGCCATCCAGCAGCTGATCGACACCCGCGCCGACGTACGCTCCACGATCATCAAGGGCTACTGGAAGGACACCGGGAACGTCTCGGACATGCTCGAGGTGAACCGGATGGTCCTGGAGAGCCTCGACCGACGTATCGACGGCGAGGTGGACGAGGCGACCGAGACCATCGGCCGGGTCGTGGTGGAGGAAGGGGCGCGCATCGTGAACTCACGCATCGTCGGCCCCGCCGTCATCGGCGCCGGAACCATGGTCAGCGACTCCTACGTCGGCCCCTTCACCTCCGTCGCGGAGGACTGCCGGATCACCGACAGCGAGCTGGAGTTCTCCATCGTGCTGCGCGACTCCTCGATCCACGGGGTGGGCAGGATCGAGTCCTCACTGATCGGCCGCCATGTCGAGGTGACCCCGGCACCCAGTGTGCCCAGCGCCCACCGCCTCGTCCTCGGAGACCACAGCAAGGTGCAGATCCATTCATGAACCTCCTCGTCACCGGCGCCGCCGGGTTCATCGGCTCCGCATACGTCCGCAGGCTCCTCGCCTCCGACGAACCCGACGCGCCCAGGATCACGGTGCTGGACAAGCTCACCTACGCCGGCACCCTCGACAATCTCCAACTCGACCATCCCCGGCTGGAGTTCGTGCAGGGCGACATCCGTGACGCCGAACTCGTCGACAAGCTGATGGCCGACGCCGACCAAGTGGTGCACTTCGCCGCCGAGTCGCACGTCGACCGCTCGATCAGCGGGGCGGACGATTTCGTCCTCACCAACGTGGTGGGCACGCAGACCCTGCTGGAGGGGGCCCTGCGCCAGGGCGTGGAGACCTTCGTGCACATCTCCACCGACGAGGTCTACGGCTCCATCGAGCAGGGCTCCTGGCCCGAGACCCACCCGCTCAGCCCCAACTCGCCCTACTCCGCGTCCAAGGCCTCCTCCGACCTGCTGGCCCTCGCCTACCACCGCACCCACGGCCTGGACGTCCGCGTCACCCGTTGCTCCAACAACTACGGGCCGCACCAGTTCCCCGAGAAGGTCATCCCGCTGTTCGTCACCAACCTGCTCGAAGGGAAGAAGGTCCCCCTCTACGGCGAGGGCCTCAACGTCCGTGACTGGCTGCACGTCGAGGACCACTGCCAGGGCGTCGAGCTGGTGCGGACCGAGGGCCGTCCCGGCGAGGTGTACAACATCGGCGGCGGCACCGAACTGAGCAACAAGGAGCTGACCGGCCTGCTGCTCGAGGCCTGCGGCGCCGACTGGGACAGCGTGGAGTACGTCACCGACCGCAAGGGCCACGACCTGCGCTACTCCGTCGACTGGTCCAAGGCCCGCACCGAGCTCGGCTACCGCCCCCGGCACGACTTCGCGGCCGGCCTCGCGGACACCGTCGCCTGGTACCGGGACAACCGCGCCTGGTGGGAGCCGCTGAAGCGACGCGCCCAGGGACTGTCATGAGGTGGCTGGTCACCGGCGCGGGCGGCATGCTCGGCCACGACATGGTGGACGAACTCCTGCGCCGCGGCGAGGAGGTGACGGGGCTGGACCGCACCGCCCTGGACATCACCCGCGCCGACGCCGTCGAGGGGGCGTTCGCCGAGCACCGGCCCGACATCGTGGTCAACTGCGCCGCGTACACGGCCGTCGACGACGCCGAGAGCGACGAGGAACGGGCGCTGCGGATCAACGGCGACGGACCCCGGCTGCTCGCCCGCGCCGCCGCCGGGCGGGGTACGCGACTGGTCCACATATCCACCGACTACGTCTTCCCCGGCGACACCCGCACCACCCCCTACCCCGAGGACCACCCGCCCGCCCCGCGCACGGCCTACGGCCGCACCAAGCTGGCCGGAGAACAGGCCGTGCTGCGCGAACTGCCCGGCGCGGGCGTCGTCGTACGCACCGCCTGGCTCTATGGAGTCCACGGCCGCAGCTTCGTCCGTACGATGACCGAGCTTGAAGCCCGCCGCGACACCGTCGACGTCGTCGACGACCAGCGCGGACAGCCGACCTGGAGCGCGGACGTCGCCGAACGCATCGCGGACCTCGGCCCCCGGGTGGGCCGCGACGCGAGCGGCGTCCTGCACGCCACGAGTTCCGGCGAGGCCACCTGGTACGAACTGGCCCGCGAGGTGTTCGCGCACCTCGGGGCCGACCCGGACCGGGTGCGCCCCGTCAGCAGCGCGGCCTTCCCACGGCCCGCGCCGCGCCCCGCATACAGCGCCCTCGCGCACGGCCGCTGGCAGCGGCTCGGCCTGCCGCCGCTGCGTGACTGGCGTACCGCTCTGCACGAAGCAATTACCCGGATCCGCAAGGAGTCCCTGCGTGAAACGCCATGAGTTCCTGCGGGAGCTGCACAAGGTCAGCGCCAACCGCAACTACCTGGAGATCGGTGTCAACGACGGCCGGAGCCTGACGCTGTCCCGTGTCCCCAGTATCGCCATCGACCCCGCCTTCAAGGTGGTCACGGAAATCAAGTGCGACGTCCACCTGGTGAAGGCCACCAGTGACGACTTCTTCGCCCGCGACAATCCGCTGGCCCATTTGAAGGGCGGCCGTCACCCGGTGCGCAATTTGCGCCGGGGCCGCAGCCCGATCGGGTACTGGCGGCGTACGACCCTCGACCTGGCGTTCATCGACGGTATGCACCTGTTCGAGTACGCGCTGCGCGACTTCATGAACGTGGAGAAGCACTCCGACTGGTCGAGCGTGATCGTCCTCGACGACATGCTGCCGCGCAACATCGACGAGGCGGCCCGCGACCGGCACACCGGCGCCTGGACCGGTGACGTCTACAAGGTCCAGGAGATCCTCAACCGGTACCGTCCCGACCTGGTCACCGTCCAGGTCGACACCCAGCCCACCGGACAACTCGTCGTCTTCGGTGCCGACCCCGGCAACACCGTGCTGCACGACAAGTACGACGAGATCATGGCCGAGTACAACGTGCCGGACCCGCAGAAGGTCCCCGAGGCGATCCTGGAACGGGTGCGGGCGGTGCAGCCCGAGACGCTGGTGGAGGCGCCGTTCTGGCGCGCCATGGTGAAGGCCCGCAACCTCGGCGTGCCGCGCTCCCGCGGCCTGGAGCCGCTGCGCACCGCGCTGGAGAAGATCTCCGTCACCAGCTGAGCAAGCCCCACGCACGGAACCCCGGCCGCTGTGAGAGCGGCCGGGGTTCCGTCGTACCGGGTCAGGCTCCGGCGTTCCCGCCGCGCAGGCCCTCGTAGTAGGCGGAGCAGACGGCGTACGACGGCAGCAGACCCGACCGCTCCGCCTCCGCCAGCGACGGCGCCTGCTCGTCCTTCGGGGACAGCAGCGGCGGGACGCCCTCGGGCCACTCGATGCCGAGGTCCGCGTCCAGCGGGTGCACGCCGTGCTCGCGGTCCGGCGCGTAGCCCGTCGAGCAGAGGTACACCACGGTCGCGTCGTCGGTGAGCGCCATGAAGGCGTGTCCGAGCCCCTCCGCGAGGAACACGGCGTGCCGGCTGTCGTCGTCCAGCCGCACCGCCTCCCACTGCCCGAACGTGGGCGATCCCACGCGCAGGTCGACCACCACGTCGAGCACGGCGCCGCGCGCACAGGTGACGTACTTGGCCTGGCCGGGCGGCACGTCGGAGAAGTGCACCCCGCGCAGGACGCCCCGGCGGGAGACCGAGCAGTTGGCCTGCGCGAGGGACAGGTCGTAGCCGGTGGCCTCGCGGAACTCCTCCCCGCGGTACCACTCGTGGAAGGTGCCCCGCTCGTCGGGGAAGACCTTGGGCTCCAGCACCCAGGCCCCCTCGATTCCCAAGGAACGCATCTTCTATCGCCTCCATGCCTTGATCCGGGACACCGCCTTCCCCCGGATCCTGCCGAGCACACGCCGCGCCTTGCGGGCCAGCCGCAGTGCGACGCCGGGGCGCGGCCTGCGCACCACCTGCACGCCGCCCATCCCGCCGCGCAGGGCGAACGGCAGCGCGAGGAAGCGCGGCTCGTCGGCATCCGGCGCCGGACACAGCGCGACCCGCCAGGCGGCGCCCTTCAGCCGCCCTACGGGCAGCACGGCCGCCAGCGTGGCCCCGGAGCCGTCAGTGGACGGGGACAGCGTGCCGGGAACGTCGAAGGAGGTGTTGCCGCCGCTGAACCGCAGCCGCACCTCCGTGTCGCCGGGGACGTGCAGCGTCAGGGGCACGCTCAGGCGGTCGCCGGTGATGGTGACCTCCTCGGGTGTGAGGCGGCCCAGGCCCAGGCGCTTGCTCGCCCGGTCGATGTCCAGGGCGAGGCTTGCCTGCTTCTCGGTCCAGTACGGCAGCACCACACGGCCGCCGACCAGTCCGGCGGACCCGGCCGTCCGGTCCTTGCGGGGGACCGGGCCGAGGCGGCACTCCTTGGTCCAGCCGCCCAGCTTGACGCGGACGAAGGCGTCCCACAGCCCGGCACCCGGCGGGGTGCCGCCGGCGGCGGTGGCGGGATCGATGGTGGCCGTGGCGCGCAGCACCAGCCGGACGCGCTCGCCCTCCTCCGCCGGAACGATCTCGCGGGTGAACTCCACGGGCTGGAAGTACTGCGCGGCGCTGGAGCGCTCCCGCAGCAGCAAGTCGGCCGTGGCCGTGCCGAAGCGGGCGACGCTGTCGGCCTCCACCCAGGCGACCGCCTCGGTGACGTCCTTGGGCGGGCCGTCCAGCCGGGTGCCGGTGGGGCGGGCCGGGTACGTCATCGGCCGGCCGCCGCTCGTGTACTCGGCGGCGAGGTCGATCCGCAGGGAGCCGTCCTCCCAGCGGATGCTTCCGGGCTCGGCCTTGGGGGCGATCGACGCCTCCCAATCGGCGAACGCCACGAGGTCGTCGAACCGGTCGGCACCGATCAGCGCGGCCACGATCCGCTGTGTGGGCTGGAGCCCGGCCGCCACACCGGGCCCGAAGCGCTCGACGACGACCCCGTGGATCTCGTCGAACAGCTCCTTGCGGTAGTCCGCGGGCAGCGCGAGCAGGCGCTTGCCGCGCATGCGCTCGACCATCTCGTTGCGCAGCCAGCGCCGGTGGAGCTTGTCGCGCACCGGTCCCGGCTCGGTGTACTGCTCCACGACATCGAGGGCCTCGCGGAGGTTCTTGAAGTACCCGACCGGGTCGAAGCGCTGGAAGCCCGCGTTGGAGGCGTCGTCCCGCCTGACGTGGTAGTAGCAGACGTAGTCGCTGAGGACCGAGACGTTGTCCGCGCGCAGGAACGCCTCGGTGACGAAGACGTGATCCTCCAGGCGCCGCCTGCCCTCCGGAAACCTCAGGCCGATGTCGTCGAGGAAGGCCCGGCGGAACATCTTGTGCGGGGTGAGGCTGTCGATCAGCGGGGTGTTCTCGACGGTGGCCCGCGGATGGTTGCGGCGGAACAGCTCCACCGGCACGGGCCGGCCGCGGCCGGCCATCTTGCCGATCACCACGTCGGCGCCGTTGGCCACCCCGTAGTCGTACATCCGCTCCAGGGCCTCGTCGCCGAGGTAGTCGTCGTTGTCGACGAACATGACGTACTCGCCCTTGGCGGCGGCGATCCCGACGTTGCGGGGCTTGCCCGACCACCCGGAGTTCTCCTGGTGGACGACCGTCACCCGGTCCTCCTCGGCCGCGAGCGCGTCGAGACGCGCGGGCGTGCCGTCGGTGGAACCGTCGTCGACGAAGATCACTTCGTACTCGTCGGGAGGCAGCGACTGCCTCAGCAACGAGGCGATGCAGTCCTCGATGTAGGTCCCCGGGTTGTAGACGGGAACGATGACGCTGACCTTGACCGGCATCGGGCTGCGGGCCCCCCTCAAGTCGCTTGCCGTGGGCGGAGCGGCTGGTTGCGCGTGGGCAGATGCTAACGCCACCGCCCATGAAGTCCACCACCGGGCTGCCGCTCCCCCAAGTCGCGTGGCAGCCTTGCCCGTCCACCGGGAGCCGATCGGCCTAGGCTGACCTCGTGCGCCTGCTCCTGATGTCCGACACCCATCTCCCCAAGCGGGCCAGGGAACTGCCCGCGCGGCTGCTCGCCGAGGTCCCGCGCGCGGACGTCGTGTTCCACGCCGGGGACTGGGTCGACACGGCCACCCTCGACCTGCTGGAGAACCGCTGCCGCCGGCTCGTCGGCGTGTACGGCAACAACGACGGGCCGGAGCTGCGCGCACGGCTACCCGAGGTGGCGTACGTCGAACTGGCCGGCCTGCGCTTCGCGGTCGTCCACGAGACGGGCCCCGCGCAGGGCCGCGAGGCCCGCTGTGCCGCCCGCTTCCCGGACACCGACGTGCTGGTCTTCGGACACAGCCACATCCCCTGGGACACCACCGCCCCCACCGGCCTGCGCCTGCTCAACCCCGGCTCCCCGACCGACCGGCGCCGCCAGCCCCACTGCACGTACATGACGGCGACCGCGGCCGACGGCCGGATCACGGACGTGACGCTGCACCGGCTGCCGCCGCGCTGACGGCCGGTTTCGGGCGCAACGACCCGGGCACCCGGGACGCCCGACGACCAACCGCGTCGCCACCGAAGCCGAAGCGACCATGAGGTGGTGTGAGTCATGCAGCACGACGCGTTCATCGGCCAAGTGCAGGCCCGAGCCCGGCTGGAGAGCCGAGGGTCCGCCGAACGGGTGACCAGGGCCAGTCTGGAGACGCTGGGGGAACGCGTGCCGTCCACGGTGGCCGAGAAGGCCGCGGCTCAGCTTCCGCACGAGATCGGTGAGCATCTGCGCCGCGTGGCGCATGCGCCCGGCGAGCCCTTCACCGGTGAGCGGATGACCCCGGCGGACTTCTTCACCCGGGTCGCCGAGCGGGCCGGCACCTCATACCCCAAGGCCATCCACGAGGTCCGCTGCGTCATCGAGGTGGCGGACGAGGCCACCAACGGGGCCCTCGGCACCGACGTCCGCCCGTCCCTCGACGCCGAACTCGAATCCGTCCTCTTCGCGGGCAGCAGCGGCCACACGTGAAGGCGGCGCCCGGCGATCGTCGGAGGCCGGCCCCGCGCCAAATTCGGTGGAGGCACAGCCTGTTGCCCGGCTGAACCGGGGCACGTGCTGATCGACTCCCCGCTCGTACGCAGGCTGCTCGCCGCCCAGTTCCCGCGGTGGGCGGACCTTCCCCTCACCCCGGTCCCGCATTCCGGCATGGACCACGCCACCTTCCGGCTCGGCCCCGACCTCACCGTCCGGCTGCCGCGCTACGCCCGCTGGGCGGACCAGGTCGCACGCCAGGTCCTGTCGTCACATTCCCGCCTGCCCAGCGACGCCATGCACGCCGCCCACTGCCTTAAGGGCGTGTTTCCAGGCGGGGGCCAGCTCGAAGACCGCCCCCTCCACACAGCCGCCGGACACGCTGCCCACGACCTCGTCGCCCGGCCCCACGGCCATGGCCGCGCCCGGGTCGCGCGGGGCACTGCGGCTGACCGCGACGACCGTGGCGAGCCCGAAGGGTTCCCGGTCCGCGTACCAGCGGCCGAGCACCGAAGGATGTCACGCACCATCGGCTCCTCTCCGGTCCATCGGCCGGTGAAAGCGTCGCATCCGGACCGTCACACTCCCAGCGTTAATCCGTTGCCGCCGCGCTCGCCCGTCTGCTGCACTGCACGGACGAGTCGTCGAAACATCCGAGGAGCAGCAATGCGAGCACCGTTCATGTCCGCCCAGGAAGGAATGACCCCCATTTCAAAGGACATGACACTTGGTGCACTTGCTCAACCTCGGCATCCTCGCGCACGTCGACGCGGGTAAGACCAGCCTGACCGAGCGGCTGCTGCACACGGCCGGCGTGATCGACGAGATCGGCAGCGTCGACGCCGGCAGCACGCAGACCGACTCCCTCGCGCTGGAGCGGCAGCGCGGGATCACCATCAAGTCCGCCGTCGTCTCCTTCGCGCTCGGCGACGTCACCGTCAACCTCATCGACACCCCCGGCCACCCGGACTTCATCGCCGAGGTGGAGCGGGTGCTCGGCGTCCTGGACGGCGCGGTGCTCGTCGTATCCGCCGTCGAAGGCGTCCAGGCACAGACGCGCGTGCTGATGCGGACCCTGCAACGGCTGCGCATCCCCACGCTCGTCTTCGTCAACAAGATCGACCGACGGGGTGCGCGGTACGAAGGCGTGCTGCGGGCGCTCTCCGAACGGCTCACGCCGTCCGTCGTACCGATGGGATCGGCCGACGGACTCGGCACGCGCGACGCCCGCTTTACCCCCGGCCTCGGCCCGGCCGCACTCGACGTGCTCGCAGACCAGGACGACGACCTGCTGTCCGCCTACGTCGAGGGCACCGTCTCCGAAGACCGGCTGCACACGGCCCTCGCCGCACAGACCCGGCAGGCGCTGGTCCACCCGGTGTACTTCGGCTCCGCCGTCACGGGCGCCGGGGTGAACGAGCTGATCACCGGCATCAAAGCTCTGCTGCCCGCCGCCGACGGCGACCCCGACGGCCCGGTCTCCGGCACCGTCTTCAAGGTCGAGCGGGGCCCGGCGGGGGAGAAGATCGCCTACGCGCGGATGTTCTCCGGCACCCTGCGCACCCGCGACCGCGTCCCCTTCGGCGACGCCCGCGAGGAGGGCCGGATCACCGCGATCGGCGTCTTCGACCACGGCACGGACGTCCGGTGCGACGCGGTCCCGGCGGGGCGGATCGCCCGGCTGTGGGGCCTCGTCGACATCCGGATCGGCGACGCCCTCGGCGAACCCCGCAAGGCGTACGGCCGTTTCTTCGCCCCGCCGACCCTGGAAACGGTCGTCGTCCCGGGGCCGGGCACCGACAGCAGGACCCTCCATCTCGCCCTCACCCGCCTGGCCGAACAGGATCCGCTGATCGACCTGCGGCACGACGAGGTGCGGCACGAGACGTCCGTGTCCCTGTACGGGGAGGTGCAGAAGGAGGTCATCCAGGCCACTCTCGCCGACGACTTCGGGCTCGACGTCACCTTCCGGGAGACAACGCCGCTGTGCGTCGAGCGGCCGGCGGGGACGGGCGAGGCGGTCGAGTTCAACAAGAAGGACGCCAACCCCTTCCTCGCGACCGTCGGCCTGCGCGTCGCCCCCGCCCTGGCCGGCTCCGGGGTGGACTTCCGGCTGGAGGTGGAGCTGGGCTCCATGCCGTACGCCTTCTTCAAGGCCGTCGAGGACACCGTGCGGGACACCCTCGGACAGGGCCTGCACGGCTGGCAGGTCACCGACTGCACGGTGACCATGACCCACTGCGGCTACTCGCCCCGGCAGAGCCACGCCCACCAGGGCTTCGACAAGAGCATGTCCAGCACCGGCGCCGACTTCCGGGGGCTGACCCCGCTGGTCCTGATCGAGGCGCTGCGGCGGGCGGGCACCGTGGTGTACGAGCCGATGCACCGCTTCCGCTCCGAGGCCCCGGCGGACACGCTGGGTGGCCTGCTGCCGGTGCTGGCCGCACTGCGTGCCGTGCCGCGGACGACCGAGACGCGCGGCGACTCCTGCGTACTGGAGGGTGTGATTCCGGCCGATCGGGTACACGCACTGGAGCAGCGATTGCCGGGGCTCACCCGGGGCGAGGGCGAGTGGGAGAGCGCCTTCGACCACTACGCGCCCGTCACGCAGGGCGCAGTGCCCAGGCGTCCGCGCACGGATCACAACCCGCTGGACCGGAAGGAATACCTGCTGAACGTGACGCGCCGTGTCGGTGGTTGAGCCCTCCGTGGTGGCCGAGAGTGAACTTGCGTGAACTTACTCCGGAGTCAGCACTGTTGACGGTGTCCTGAAATCACCGGACTGTAGTGGACATGCCGAATATACGCGCGCGTCTGCTCGTTGTTCTGGTTGTCCTCTCCGGATTCCTGACGGCGGGGGGCATCAGACCCGCCACCGCCGAAGCCCTGCCCGACTCCCTCTGGTTCGACGACACCCCCGTCACCGCGCGGGACGGCGGATTCACCGACGGCCTCGGCCGCGAGGTCGTGCTGCGCGGCTACAACGTCTCCGGCGAGACCAAGCTGGCCGAGAACAACGGCCTGCCCTTCGCCTCGGTCGCCGACGCCAAGAAGTCGGCGACCGCGCTCAGAGCCCTCGGCGGCGGCAACTCGGTCCGCTTCCTGCTCTCCTGGGCGTACGCCGAGCCCGTGCGCGGCCAGGTGGACACGGCCTACCTGGCCGCCGCCACCGACCAGATGCGCGCCTTCCTCGACGCCGGCATCCGCGTCTACCCCGACTTCCACCAGGACCTCTACTCCCGGCACCTGTTCGACCCGGACAGCTGGTACACGGGTGACGGCGCCCCCAAGTGGGCGGTGGACGCCGGGAACTACCCGGACGAAAGCTGCGGGATCTGCCTGTTCTGGGGACAGAACATCACCCAGAACGAGGCCGTGAAGCGGGCGTCGTACGACTTCTGGCACAACGCGTACGGTCTCCAGGACGCCTTCCTCACCACCGCCCAGAAGACGATGGCCTACGTCAAACAGCACGTCAGCGCCGCCCAGTTCGCGGGCGTCGTCGGCTTCGACCCGTACAACGAGCCGCACGCAGGCGTGTACGACTCGGGCCAGACCAGCCGCGCCTGGGAGCAGGACGTGCTGTGGCCGTTCTACGAGAAGTTCCGCTCCCGCATGGACGCGGCCGGCTGGCAGGACAAGCCCGCCTTCGTGGAGCCGAACCTGTTCTGGAACGCCAACATCGGCTTCCAGAAGCAGGAGGGCGGACTGCTGGACGCCGGCACCCTCGGCCCGGACTACGTCTTCAACACCCACTTCTACGACCAGAAGGCCATCTCTGGCGTCTTCATGCCGGGCAAGGCCGCGGACGGCCAGTACTCGGCCGACTTCGGGACGGTTCGCGACCGCGCGGAGGCCACCGACACCGCCGGCATCATCAGCGAGTTCGGCCACCCCCTGGCAGGCACCGTCTCCGACAAGGCCCCGACGGTCCTCAAGGGGATGTACCAGGCGCTCGACTCCCGCCTGCCGGGCTCCCGTTGGTGGTCGGATCCCGCCGGCTCCGGATCGGTGCTGTCCGGTACGCAGTGGCAGTGGGACATCTACAACGGACGCCACCACGAGCTGATGAACGGCAACCCCGACAAGGTGCTCACCTCCGGCGACGCCTGGAACGACGAGGACCTGTCGGCCGTACGCCTCGACGACTCGGGAAAGGCGACGCTGCGTCAGGACGCCCGGCTCCTCGACCGCCTCTACCCGAGCGCCACGGCCGGCACGACCGTCGCCTTCACCTACGAGGACCGCTCCCGTGACGGCTCCACGACCCTGACCTGGAACCCCGTCCCGAGCTCGCTCCCGAACGTCGCCCGGCTGGTGGGCTCGGGGCAGTACGGGCTCATGCTGTGGCGCTCCGACGGCACCTCGGCGCCCACCGAACTGCACCTCCCGGCATCCTTCCCGACCGCGACGACCACGGTGGTCTCCGACCTGGGCACGTCCTACGGCCCTCCGGCGTACACCCGCACCACCCCGATCGCGGCCGCCCGCGAGCCGGGCGGCACGGGCAGCCGCCGCCTCCTGCTCACCGCGCCCGACAACGGTGTCCTGCACTACGCGCTGGTCACCAACGGGGCGACAGCGCCCTCGGCGGACCTGCTCAACGCGGCCCGCTCCGAGCTGTCGGCGTGGGCGGCTCAGCGCGTCAAGTGAACCCGCTTGACCCTCTCCTAGGTCGTGCGGCAGCAGGCCTGTGCCCGCGCCGCCTCGATCGCCGCGCGGCACATGGCGACCGAGGACGGAGCGGGCCAGGCGGTCAAGGCCGTCGAGCGGCTGACGGCCTGACCTGTGGAAGGGCTGACGGGCTGAGCGTCAGGAAGCCGGGCCCGACCAGTTCGCGGCGACGTTACCGAGCCGTACGCGCTGCGGATGGTCGCCCACCGGTACGGACACCGTCTTGCGGCCGGTGGCGAAGTCGATCGCCGTGACCTGGTCGGTGCCGCTCTCGGAGACGACACAGCTCTTGCCGTCACCGCTGACGGTGGCCCAGTAGGGCTTGGAGGCGGTGACGAGCGGGCCCTCCTGGAGGGTGGCGCGGTCGACGACGGCCGCGTAGTCGTCCATCGTGCCCGCGACGCACAGCTTGGAGCCGTCCGGGCTCATCGAAATGCCGTGATGGCGCGAGTCGTTGACGAACGTGGTGCGGTCGTCGCTGGTCGCCGGGTTCTTCGGCAGTGTCTTCGTTCGGGTGATCTTGTCGGTGGCGATGTCGTACTCGAAGAAGCCGTTGAAGAACGACACCTGGAAGTACAGCTTGGACTCGTCGGGCGAGAAGACCGCGGGCCGGACCGCGTCGGAGTAGTCCTTGAGGCCGATCGCGTCCAGCCGCTCCCGCATGTCGATGACCTTGACCTGCTGGTACGTGGTCGCGTCGACGACGGTGATGCGCCGGTTGCCCTTCGTCCAGTCCAGCCACGGCGCGTCCGTCGCGGTGTTCACGTCGCCGATGGCCATGTTCCAGATGTACTTGCCGTCCTTGGTGAAGATGTTCTCGTGCGGCTTGTCGCCCGTGGGGAACGAGCCGAGCTGCTTTCCGGTGACGATGTCCAGCACGTGCACGGTGTTCCCGGTCGACGCCGACACCGCGACCCGCTTGCCGTCGGGGGAGACCGCCATGTGGTCCGATCGGTAACCCGACACCGGGAAACGCCAGTTGATGTTCCCGGTGGCGAGGTCGATCGAGACGACGTCGGCGAAGCTCGGCCGCGAGACGACGACCGACTTGCCGTCCGGCGTGGAGTACATGTCGTCGACGAACTGGTCGTGACCCTCGCCGACGGTGTTGCGGATGGTCATGAAGGCGATCCACCGGATCGGATCGGCGTTGATCTCCGCCATCCGCTGGTCCTTGTCGGGGATCACATTGATACGGCCGATCTTCGCGAAGTCCCCGGTGGACTTGATGACGTCGGCGGTGCCGTCCCAGTTGTTGCCCACGAACATCACCTCGCGCAGAGCGGCCGAGGAGTCCTGGGCCGCGGTGGCGGCGGTCGCGGGGACGGAGGCGGTCAGGACGAGGGCGGCGGCTACCGAGCACAGGTGCCTGGGGCGGAAAGCAGGCATGACTGCTCTCTCCTCTGCGGGTGGGGTTCGTGAGTAGGACATGCCAAAACAAAGCGGCGAATCTGAACACGCTTGGATTCAGAGTCAACTTACTGCAAAGTAAGGAAGGGTCGGCCTTCTCCACAAGACTGCGTACACGACAAAATTGGCGCGGGGCGGATCGTCGTACGGTGGAGCGGAAGTTGGGAGAATCGGTGACGGGCAGACTCAAGGCGCCGACCGGCCGGTACGGCGGAAAGTCGGCCGAGGAACGGCAGGCGGAGCGGCGCCGCCGTTTCCTCGACGCGGCGCTCCAACTGTTCGGGGACACCCCGGGCTACCGTGCCACCACCGTTGCCGCGCTCAGCGAGGCCGCGGGCCTGTCGACCCGTCAGTTCTACGAGGAGTTCCGCACCCTCGAGGACGTGCTGGCCGCCCTGCACCTCCAGGTCAACGCCTGGGCAGAGGAGGCGGTCCTGGCCGCCGTGGCCGGCGCGGAGCACCTGCCCCTCGCCGAACGCGTCGCCGCGCTCTTCCGCGCCTACGCCGCGAACGTCTCCGGCGATCCGCGCCGCGTGCGCATCACCTTCGTCGAGATCATCGGCGTCAGCCCACGCCTGGAGGAGCAGCGGCTGGCCCGCCGCTCCCGCTGGGTGAACCTGGTGTGCGCCGAGGCGGAGGCGGCCGTGGCGCGCGGGGAGGCGGTGCCGCGCGACTACCGGATCGCCGCCGCGGCGTTCATCGGCAGTGTCAACGGCCTGCTGCACGACTGGAACGCCGGGTGGGTGGACGCGACGCTGGACGAGGTCGTCGACGAACTGGTCCGGCAGCTGCTGGGAATTCTGCGGCCGGCAGGCTGGGAACCGGGCGTTTCCCAGGGCGGGGACGGCCTGCCGAGCCCCGCGGCTCCGGTTTGATCGCCGGCCGGTCCCTGACCCCCGAGCCGTCTCACCGCGTCCACCATCGGAGCGACGCCGTCCTCGCCGCGAGGGATCGGAAACCCTGATCTGGCTGCGCTGATCACACCCCGAGCGCCCCGAGTTGCCGGGCAGCGGCGTCCACGGTCTGTTCCAGCAGCGTGGCGATGGTCATCGGGCCGACGCCGCCCGGCACCGGCGTGATCAGCGAGGCCCGCTCCACGGCGGAGTCGAAGTCGACGTCGCCGATGGTGCCGGGGTTGTAGCCGGCGTCGATCACGACGGCGCCGGGCTTGATGTCCTGCCCCGGATCAGCCGCGGCAAGCCCCACGGCGGCGACCACGATGTCCGCCTCGCGGACGGCCGCCGACAGGTCCTGGGTACGGGAGTGGCAGTAGGTCACCGTCGCGTCGCGGGCGAGCAGCAGCATGCCGACCGGCTTGTCCAGGATCGCGCTGCGGCAAGGCGCCCTGCCTGGTGCGCCCCGTGAGGTCGGCCGCCCGCTCGGCGGTCTCCTCCACCATCCGCCGGGCGAGCGCGGTGCCGTCCATGAGCCGGGCCTGAGACATGATCCACTCCTGAGCGGGTTCGAACGGAATCGCCCAGGCGCACGGCATCCACGGTGCGGGCCGCTGCCCGGTGGTGCGTCGTCCCTCCTACTCGTCCCAGGCCTGGATGAGGGTCTGGTCGACGATCTTGCCGTTCCGCAGCGACACCATCGACTCGGCGAGGACGCGGACCCCGTCCGGGTACTCGCAGGACTCGCTGAAGGCGGCCTGGTCGCCCTGGATGACGCACCGCTCCAGCTTGTGCGTCATCTCGCGGCTGTAGACGTCGTTCAGCATCTCGCCGATCTCGTCACGGCCGTGCAGGACCTTGGGGTGGCTCGGCTGGGTGTTGCGGTCCACGACGCGTAGTTCGGCGTCGTCCGCGTAGAGCGACAGAAGAGTCTCCGCCTGTCCTTCGATGCCCCGGCGCAGCGTTTCCGTGTCGAAGCCGGGACGTGCCGCAGTGCCCATGGTGACCTCCTTCGAGGGCCGCGGCCCGCTGGGGTGCGGGCCGCTGGGGTACGGGCCGCGAGGGGCCTCTCCCTTCGAGGCTCCTCCGCCCCGGCGGGCTCGGCAAGCGCGGCGGCCGCCGGCATCACCGGTGTCACCGCGACCCCTCGCGAACGATGCTGTGTCACGTCATGCGGGCGGCGTGTCCAGGAAGTGGAAGCCGGGCCTGGGGTGCATCAGGAAGTCGTGGTGGGAGATGTTCCACGCATACGCACCCGCCAGCGCGAACACCACCCGGTCACCGGCCCTGAGCCCGGGCGCGGGCACCCGCCGGGCCAGGATGTCCTTCGGCGTGCACAGCTGCCCCGCCAGCGTGACCCTGCGCCCCTCGGCGCCCGGCCTCGGCCAGGGGTGCGGCCACGCGTCCACCGGCAGCACCGAGCAGGGCTGGTCGTGCCCCTTCGTCGCCGGGGTCCGCAGGTGGTGGGTGCCGCCCCGGACGACCGCGAACTCCTCGCCGTGACTGTGCTTCACGTCCAGCACCTCGGTGGCGTACCAGCCGCAGTACGCCGTCAGCGCCCGCCCCGGCTCGATGCGCAACGTCAGCCCAGGGTGGGCCTCGGTCAACCGGGCGAGCCCGCTGCCGTACGCCGCCCAGCCGAAGCGGTGCTCGGGGCGGGCGTAGTCGACGGTCATGCCGCCGCCGATGTTCACCTCGGCGAGCGGCACGCCGAGGCCCGTCGCCCACGCGACGACGGTCTCGGCCACCTCCAGCTGCTCCGGCACCTCCAGCCCACTCGCCAAGTGCGCGTGGATTCCGCGTAGTTCGAGGTGCGGATACGTTCCGTCGGTAAGCGCGCGGACGGCTTCGACGGCGTGGGCGGGATCCATGCCGAAGGGCGCGGGCCGACCGCCCATCGCCAGCGAGCTGCCCGCCAACGTCCCGTCGGCGACCGGCAGGTTGACCCGGGGCAGCACCGCCACCCGCCGCCCGGGTGCGATGCGCCGCGCCAACTCGGCCAGCATGCATAGCTCGTGCCCGCTCTCGACGTGGAAGCGGTCGACTCCCCTCTCCAGCGCGGCCGTCAGCTCGGCCGGCGTCTTGCCGGGGCCGCCGAAAGCGAGCGGCCGGCCCGGTACCGCCTCGGCGACATGGGCGAGTTCGCCGCCCGAGGAGACCTCGTAGCCGTCGACGTACGGTGCGAGCGCGGTGAGGATCTCCGGCTCCGGGTTGGCCTTGGCGGCGTAGTACAGCTCGACCCGCTCCGGCAGGGCGTCGCGCACGGCGGCGGCGTCTGTGCGCAGTGCCGTCAAGTCGTAGACGTACGCGGGCAGTTCGGTGGCCAGCAGGGACATGACGTGGTCGCGTACCGCGGGGGTCGGGTCGGTCATCGGGCATCCCCGGCCGGGTCGCGCAGGATGTCCTCGGCGAGCGGTGACGGCAGCCGGACGTATCCGGCCTCGCGGTCGGCCTTGCGCTCCCAGCGGGTGAGCAGGTTGGCCTTCGCGGGCAAGGGCACCCCGGCGAGCAGGGCGGCCAGGCGGGGCGGACAGCCGCGGGGGCCGGTGTACGCCCGGAGCGTGGCGCGCACCCGCGCCCACAGCGCGGCCTCCGCCCCCGGGTACAGGTCGGCGAGGGCGGCGAGCAGCTCGGCGACGTGGTTGACCAGCAGGCAGTAGACGACCCGGTCCCAGCCGCGCTGTGCGTCGTACGTCAGCGGGCCCGCGACCTCGGGCGGCAGCGCGGCGAGGGTCTCCGCGTGGTGCTCGGGCACCAGCTTGGTGCCCTCCAGGTCGCGGAAGAGGACCTGGGCGGGCCTGCCGTCGCCGTCGACGCAGATCAGGACGTTCTGCAAGTGCGGCTCCAGGACCAGGCCGTGGTCGAAGTAGGCGGTCAGGACGGGCGGGACGAGCAGATCGAGGTACGCCGACCACCAGTCGAGGGCCGCCCGCTCGTCCGCGCCGTCGAGGAGGCGGGAGAGGTGGGCGGGGCCGGTCGGGTACTCGTCGGCGACGGCGGCGGCGAGCAGGGGAGTGGTCCCCGGGGCGAGCCGGCGCGGCAGGCCTTCGCGGACGATGACGCCGAAGCCCTCGAACAGCGCGCGGTCCGGCGCCCCGTCCGGGCCGGGCAGGGCGAGAGTGCGGTAGGCGGGCTCGCGGAGCACGGCACTGCCGGGGTAGCGCTCGGTCAGGTCGGCGAGCGCCGGGGCCAGGGCGCGGGTGAGGGCTACCGCGCCGGACAGCTCATAACTGCTGTTCTTCCGCAGGCAGTTGGTGATCCGCACGTTCAGGCTGAACTTCAGGAACGTCTCACCGTCGTACAAGGTGCGCACGGACGCGGTGGCGGCGAACGGCCGTCCGCCCGGGCCGAGGTCGAGCACGTCACCGCTCGCGAGGGCCGCGCGCAGCGCCGGATGCTCGCGCAGCGTCTCGTACTGCCACGGGTGGGCGGGCAGCAGCCGGAATCCGTCGGGGGCGTCCGGGCGCTGCCGGTCCAGGGCGGCGGTGGCGGCGGCCTCCGCGGACTCCTCGGCGATCAGGTGGGCGCGGACGGCGAGGTGCCGCAGCGGGAAGACGGCCCCGGCCTCCGGCGCGTACGCGGACCACGCGCGCGGGTCGCCGGTGCGGGCCTTGGGGGTGGGATGGAAGCGGTGCCCGAACAGCAGCGACTGCTCGGAGGCGAGGTAGGCCGACAGCCGGTCGTCCGCGACGCGGTCGGCCCGCCCGGCGGACAGGGCGGTGGCGATCGCCTCGTGGCTGGAGGCGATCTGCTCCAGGAACTCCTCGTTGCGCACGCCGGTGCGCAGCCACAGCTCGTCGTGCGTGTACGCGGCCAGCCGCCGCCAGTCGACCTCGGGCCAGCCGCCGTCGCGCTGCTCGCTCACCGGGCCGGTGAACCGGTGCGCACCGAGCAGCGAGGTGCGGCGCAGGGCCACGCGCAGCAGCACTCCGCGACGGGGCAGCCGCAGCAGCAGTCGCCCGTCGCTGACGACGGACTGGTGCTCGGGCCCCGAAACCTCGCGCAGCAGACAGTTCAGGAGCGTGTGGGCCACCACCTCGTCGGCGGTGGGCAGGTCGGCGGGGGCGGCGGTGCTCCCGGGCGAGCGAAGCGAGATGGGGGTCCTCCCGGACGAGGTCTGGGGGAGGGTCAGCGAGGGCATCAAGGGCTCCAGCGGGTGCGGAACTTCAGTGGGGGAGAGTGATCGCGAGGACGGTGACGGCGGCAGTGGCACCGACGGCACGCGGGACGCGGCGTCCAGGGCCCCGGCACTCATGCCGAACGCCCAGGGGGCAGCAGGTAGTTGGGGCCGGTGGTGTAGTGCTTGTTGATGTCGGCCGCGCCCGATCGCTCCTTGGACAGCAGCGTCCCGGCGGTGACCATCGCCTTCACCGGCAGCCGTGGCGCGTTCAGGACGCGGGCGCGCAGTTCCGCCCCCGCGTCTGAGCCGAGCCGGTCCACCGCCTCCGTCAGCCGGTCACGTATGAGGCCCAGCAGCGCATGACGGTGCCGAGCCGGCCCGAACGCGTAGGCGCCCGCGCACAGATGGACGGTGATCGTGGCGAACAGGTCGGCGACCGGCCCGTCGTCCCGGCCGAAGACCCGCGCGTCGTCGAAGCCCCATGGCCCGGGCAGTACGGTGTCCAGCCGGTCGGTGTTGATGCGCGGCCCGTCGTTGTCCTTGAAGAGCAACCGCACACCGCCCGGCCGCAGCACCAGCGAGATGTTCTGCTGGTGCGACTCCAGCGCGATGCCGTACCCGAACAGTGTGGTCTGCCAGTCGAACAGCAGCGTCAGACAGGCGTCGAGCAGGGCGAGCGGGTCGCCGCCGTAGAAGCGGTCGGCGAGGTGGTCGAGGACCGGCCGGCCGTCCGGGGCTTCGGCGAGCAGTGCCGCCATCGGTACGACGACCGCGTCGTCGAGCCCGGCCGGGTAACGGCGGCACATGACGGCTAGCATTTCGTGCCCGGCGTGCGCGTACGTCGTCTCGTCGGCGTGCAGGATCGAGTCCCGGAACCGGGTCTCACGGGCGAGTACCGCCTCCAGCAGCCGCTGCCCGGCCGCACCGTCGACGAGGGTGCCGGGCTTGATGGTCCGCTTGTTGCGCAGCCCCAACGTCGCGGTGGCCAACGGGAGTTTGAGGTGCACGTAAGGATCCGCGATGGTCGCCACGGTCCGCATCGACAGCGTCGGTAAGACGTCCAGGTACGCCCGGTCGGAGAGGACGGAGCCGTCCGGGAGGCCGGCGGCCCGCAGGGCGTCGACGGTCAACGGATGGACGGGGAGGGCCACATGGGTGTCCCGCACCTCCGGCAGCCCGAGCGTCTCGGACGTCGGCCAGAACTCCGGAAACTTGCCCGTCAGGGTGACCGCGTCCCGGGGCACGGCGAGCCAGCGCAGAGTGAAACGGGGATGGAACTCCGGTGCGTACGCTCGAAGTTGCTCCTCGCCGAGCCCCGAGCGGCCCCGTGCGGTCGGATAGACGGGGTGGTCGAGCCGGGCGGCGAGCGTGTCGTACGCCGGCCCGCCGGTGAGGCCGCTCCAGCGCGCCGGGTCGTCTCCGTGCCGGGCGGTCAACACTCCCGCCACCTCCGCCCGCGTCGCCGCATGCAGCCGCATCGTCGCCAGGGTCTGGCGGCACTCCTCGGCGAACGCGTCGAAGCCGCTCCGGTCCTCGGGCTCGGCGAGCGCACGCAGCGCGTCGAGCACACTCTCGTACGACGTCAGTGCCGTGCCGTCCGACTCGCGGACGAGGAGCGGCAGCCGGGCGGCGTGCGCGCACTGGTAGCCGTCCTCGGCGACCGGCAGCAGCAGGGCGTCGCCCTCCGGTGTCGGCAGCCGCAGCCAGTCGCCGTCCGGCCGGTGCACGAGCGTGTTCCGGCTCCTCAGCCCGACGACGTCCTCGCGCAGGAGCGCGCTCAGCACACGGGTGAGCAGCTGGGACGCGGAGGTGTCCGGCGTGGTCATGGCTGGATCTCCCAGCGCCGCGCGGCCAGGAACTCGGCCGTGACCCGGTCCACCGTCGGCTGGTCCGTGCCGGTGGCCCGCAGCACGCCGAGGTAGTCCCGGTTGGTGTGGTACAGCTCGTGCCGCTCGCCCAGCTCGCGCATCGGACGGTACGTCAGATGGACGCCACCGACGGTGAGTTCGGTCACGGCCGGGGCGTCGATGAGGGTTCCGGCGCGGTCGGCGCACGGGTACTCCAGGCGGGCGGCGCCGTCGCGTTTGGCACCCAGGTCAGCGGGGAGCGGCTCGCCCAGGTGGGTGCGCAGGATGTGCTCGAAGAGCGGGAGGTCCAGCAGGCGGGCCAGCAGCAGATCGCACTGGTCGCCGATGGCACGGTAGTTGACCTCGATGATCCGCGCCCGGCCGTCCTGGACCACGAACTCGGTGTGGCAGGCACCGAACCCGACGCCCAGCGCGTCCAGTTGCCCGAGGACCTGTGCGACGACCGGCTCCGGGTGGGCCGGGACGAAGGTGAGGCGCTCCTCGACGAAGTACGGCGGCGGAGACAGCTCGGTGAGGAAGCCGCCCAGGACATGGCGGACGTGTCCGTCGCCGAGGGTCTCCAGGGTGTAGAGCTCGCCGGGGAGGTACTCCTCGACGACCAGGACGGCGTCCCGGCGCCGGTCCAGGATCTCTTTCGAGCGGGCGACCAGTTCTTCCGCGGTGTCGACGAGGACCACGTCCTCGCTGGCCACGCCCTCACGCGGCTTGAGCACACAGGGGTACGGGGCGTCGAGCGCGGCCGGCGCCGTGAGCTCGGCCGACCAGACGGTGTCCACGCCGGCGGCGGCGAGCCGGCGGCGCATCTCGGCCTTGTCCTTGCAGCGAAGCGTGGCCCGCCAGTCCTTGCGGGGGAGCCCGAAGTAGGCGGCGGCCAGGGCGGCCTGGGTCTGGAGGTGGTCGCTGTTGGTGAAGACGGCGTCGGGCCGGTGGTGGGTGGAGACCCGGGTGATCACGGCCCGGAAGTCACGGACGTCGCACTCGAGGATCTCGACGTCCGGGTATGTGGCGCGGTGCGCCTCGGGCTGGTCGGTGAGGACGGTGACGTCCAGGCCCAGCCGGGCGGCGGCGGGCAGGAAGCCCTCGGTGACGGAGTCCGTCGGGTTGAGGGCGAGCAGGTACAGACGCATGGCTGAGGAGCAACTTCCGCTAGTGGGTGGGGTTGGGGGCGGGGCGCGCTCGTATCGCGGCCCGCCCCGGATCAGCGGGAGTTACTTCTCGGGAAGCTCCACGCCGGTGGCCTTCGCGACGTCTTTTAACGTTCAAGCGACCGTGCTACCCCTTTGGCGTGCTGTTCTTCTGATCGCATACAAAAATACCCTTGATCGCTCCTGCGTGATCACGCGAGGTAAGGTAAGCCTTGCCTACTCGGATTCTCGCACGCAACTCTGCCCTGGAGCGCCCATGTCCGTGGCCCTCAAGACACCATCGGCCGGTGCCGTCGCGCACGCCCTCGGTGACGTCTACCAACGACTGGCCGACGTGTGCGAAGCGCTCGCCGTGCGGGTTGCGGAACCGGGCTACCAAGGGGTTCAACCAGGCGCCAGCATCGCCGAATTGACGGCAGATCAGGACATACTGAACGCCTTCGTCGAGGCAGAGTCGGCCCGCATCCGCGACCGCTACGGAACCGTCCCCCGCCCCGATGTCGCCGCCTCCCGCGCCCTGCACGACTACGCCTGGTCGGTCGGCCTGCTGATGGGCGGAGCCTGGTATCTCGACCGGCGGGTCCCCCGGATCCGGCCCGAGGACGTCCGGCTGGATCTCGCCACGGGTACGTACACGATCACCCCCGGCACGGACCTCGCCTGCCTGGCCGACGACCCCCTGGCAGGGCTGCCCGGAGCGTTGACACTGCCTCAGGAAGAGCCATTGCGGGCCGCGTTGCGCATGGCTGTCGCGGAGCACATGCGTCCGCTCCTGGCCGCGCTCGGTCCCACGGTGCGGCGCGGGGCGCGCACTCTGTGGGGCATGGTCTGCGACGATCTCGTCTCCGGGATCTGGTACCTCGGCCGGATGCTCGACCAGGAGGCCGAAGCCGTGCGGGCCGCCACCGACATCCTGCCGACCGCTGTGCCTCCGTACCCGGCCGGAGCCGACTTCCGGTACCTGGTGGGAGACAGCGGCCGACGGCACGCCACGCGCACACGCGCCGGCTGCTGCCTCTTCTACAAGATCCGGCCGGAAGAGGCATGCGTCACCTGTCCCCGCACGGGCGACGCGGAGCGGCTGCGCAGGCTCGAGGGATGAGAGCCTGTGTCACATCTCCGGCCGGGGATGTGACACAGGCTCTGAGCGGTCAGTCCCCGGTCGTCGCCAGGAACTGTGTCGCCGCCAGCTCCGCGTACAGCGGGTCGGCGCTCACCAGTTCCCGATGGGTGCCCACAGCGCGCACCCGGCCCGCGTCCATCACCACGATCCGGTCGGCCATCGTCACCGTGGACAGCCGGTGCGCGACGACCAGGACCGTGGTCGTACGGGCCACATCGGCGACCGTGTCGCGCAGCGCCGCCTCGTTCACCGCGTCCAGCTGCGAGGTCGCCTCGTCCAGAAGCAGCAGGCGGGGGCGGCGCAGCAGGGCCCGGGCGATGGCGACCCGCTGGCGCTCGCCGCCCGACAGCCTGGTGCCGCGGTGTCCGACGAGTGTGTCGAGGCCTCTGGGCAGCCGGGCGACCATACCGTCCAGACGGGTCGTCTTCACCACCCGGGCGACGGCGTCCTCGTCCGCCTCCGGGTTGCCCAGCAGCAGATTGTCCCGCAGCGAACCCGAAAGGACCGGCGCGTCCTGCTCCACATAGCCGATGGCGGAACGCAGTTCGGGCAGATCCCAGTCCGCGAGGTCCCGGCCGTCGAGCGAGACGGTGCCGGACTCGGGGTCGTAGAACCGCTCGACGAGCGAGAAGACGGTCGTCTTGCCCGCGCCGGACGGGCCGACGAACGCCGTCATGCCCCGGGCGGGCACGGCGAACGTCACGCCGTGATGGACGTACGGCAGATCGTCGGCGTAGCGGAAGCGGACGTCGTCGAAGGCGACGGCCGCGGGCTCCGCCTCGGGTGACGGCAACGGCGCGGGCGAGGCCGCCGGTTCGGACGGCAGACGCAGCGCCTCCTGGATGCGGGCGAGCGCCGCGGCGCCCGTCTGGTACTGGGTGATCGCGCCGACGACCTGCTGGATCGGCGACATCAGGTAGAAGACGTAGAGCAGGAACGCCACCAGCGTGCCCACGTCGATCGCCCCGGTCGCGACCCGTGCCCCGCCCACCGCGAGCACCGTGATGAACGCGATCTGCATCGCGAGCCCGGCCGTATTGCCCGCCGCCGCCGACCACTTGGCGGCGCGCACGCTCTGCCGCCACGACTCCTCGGCGGCCTCGTGCAGCGTGCGCTCCTCCCGGTGCTCCGCGCCGGACGCCTTGACCGTGCGCAGCGCGCCGAGGATCCGCTCCAGCGAGGCGCCCATCACGCCGACCGCGTCCTGCGCCCGCCGGCTCGCCCGGTTGATGCGCGGCACGATCACACCGAGGACCGTGCCCGCGCCCAGGATCACCGCCAGCGTGACACCGAGCAGCACCGGATCCACCAGGCCCATCATGACCACCGTCGCGACCAGCGTGAGCCCGCCGGTGCCGAGGCCCACCAGCGAGTCGGTGGTGACCTCGCGCAGCAGGGTCGTGTCCGAGGTGATGCGGGCCATCAGATCGCCCGGCTCGCTGCGGTCCACGGCCGCGATGCGCAGCCGCAGCAGATACGACGACAGGGCGCGCCGCGCGCCGAGCACCACCGACTCGGCGGTGCGCCGCAGCACGTACGAACCCAGCGCCCCCAGCGCCGCGTTGGCGACCACCAGCCCCGACATGACGACCAACGCGCCGGTGATGGTGCGGTCGTGCGAGAGGTCGTCGATCAACTCCCGTGCCACCAGCGGCAGCAGCAGCCCGGTGCCACCCGTGACCAGCGAGAGCAGGGCGCCCGCCAGCAGGGCCCACCGGTGCGGTCGTACGTATCCGAGGAGCAGCCGCCAGGTGGGCGGGTTCTGCTCCGTCGCGGTGGTCGTCACGGTGCTCCTCGGGAATCGGGCGGAGCCTTCAGGCTACGTCGGCTCTTCGCGCGGGGCGCCGGGATTTCGGGTGGTGGAGCGGACGCCGACAGCGAAACCGGGTGGCCCTCGCAGGCGGCTCCCCCTACCTTCGGCCTCATGGCTGACGAGTGCTTCGGGCTGCCACGGCTCGCCGCGGTCTACGACCCGCTCGACCCCGACCGCGGTGATCTCGACGCGTACCTCCGTATCGCGGAGGAGGTCGGAGCACGCCGTGTGCTGGACATCGGCTGCGGGACGGGTGTCTTCGCGCTCCTGCTGGCCGACCGCGGGATCGAGGTCGTCGGCGTCGATCCCGCCGAGGCGTCCCTCGATGTGGCCCGGGGCAAGCCGGGCAGCGAGCGGGTGCGCTGGATCCACGGTGACGCGACAGCGCTCCCGCCGCTGCGGGCGGACCTCGCGACCATGACGGGGAACGTCGCCCAGGCCATCGTCGACCCACGGACCTGGCGGGAGACGCTGCGGGGCGCCTACGCGGCACTGCGGCCGGGCGGGCACCTGGTCCTCGAGACCCGGGATCCGGCCCGGCGCGCCTGGCAGGAGTGGAACCGGGAGGCTTCGTACGGGGTCACGGAGATCCCCGGCGTCGGCGCGGTCGAGAACTGGGTCGAGGTGACCGACGTGAGCGGGCAGCTGGTGACGTTCCGCTGGACCTATGTGTTCGCCGCGGACGGGGAGGTGCTGACGTCGGACTCGACGTTGCGTTTCCGCGAGCGGCAGGAGATCGAGACGGAGCTGATCGCGCAGGGGTACGTGGTGGAGGACGTGCGCGACGCTCCCGACCGCCCGGGGCGAGAGTTCGTGTTCCTCGCACGGCGCCCGGAGTCCGGCTGAGGAGGCCGTTACCGATCAGTCACACGTAGGGTCGGAGCAGGGACGACACCAGCCGAGGGAAGGGGCTGCCACCATGGCGCAGGAAGTACGCGGCGTGATCGCACCGGGCAAGGACGAGCCGGTGCGGATGGAGACGATCGTGGTGCCCGCCCCGGGTCCCGGCGAGGCCGTGGTGCGGGTGCAGGCCTGCGGGGTCTGTCACACCGATCTGCACTACAAGCAGGGCGGGATCAATGACGACTTCCCGTTCCTCCTGGGGCACGAGGCCGCCGGTGTGGTGGAGTCGGTCGGCGACGGCGTCACGGACGTCGTGCCGGGCGACTTCGTCATCCTCAACTGGCGTGCGGTGTGCGGGAATTGCCGGGCATGTCTGCGCGGACGGCCCTGGTACTGCTTCGACACCCACAACGCCGAACAGAAGATGACCCTCGCCTCGACCGGTCAGGAGCTGTCCCCGGCGCTGGGGATCGGCGCGTTCGCGGAGAAGACGCTGGTGGCGGCGGGGCAGTGCACCAAGGTCGACCCGGCGGTCGCGCCGCAGGTGGCGGGGTTGCTGGGATGCGGGGTGATGGCGGGCATCGGCGCCGCGATCAACACCGGCAATGTCGGCAGGGGCGACACGGTCGCGGTCATCGGCTGCGGCGGCGTGGGCGATGCGGCGATCGCCGGGGCGAACCTGGCGGGCGCGGCCAAGATCATCGCCGTGGACATCGACGACCGGAAACTGGAGACCGCGCGCGGCATGGGCGCCACCCATACGGTCAACTCGCGCACGAGTGATCCAGTGGAGGCGATCCGCGAGCTGACCGGCGGTTTCGGGGCGGACGTGGTGATCGAGGCGGTGGGCCGCCCGGAGACGTACAAGCAGGCCTTCTACGCCCGCGACCTGGCCGGCACGGTGGTCCTGGTCGGTGTGCCGACCCCGGAGATGAAGCTGGAACTGCCGCTGCTGGACGTCTTCGGCCGCGGAGGCGCCCTGAAGTCGTCCTGGTACGGCGACTGCCTGCCCTCCCGTGACTTCCCCATGCTGATCGACCTGCACCTGCAAGGACGCCTGGATCTCGAGGCCTTCGTCACCGAGACGATCGAACTCACCGACGTCGAGAAGGCCTTCGAGCGGATGCACCACGGCGACGTCCTGCGCTCGGTGGTGGTGCTGTGATGACCGCCCGCATCGAACGCCTCGTCACCTCCGGCCAGTTCACGCTCGACGGCGGCACCTGGGACGTCGACAACAACGTATGGATCGTCGGCGACGACCACGAGGCCGTCGTCATCGACGCCGCCCACGACGCCGACGCCATCGCCGAGGCCGTCGGCGATCGCCGGCTGACGGCCATCGTGTGCACCCACGCCCACAACGACCACATCGACGCCGCGCCCGCCCTCGCGGAGCGCACCGGAGCCACCATCTGGCTCCACCGCGACGACCTGCCGCTGTGGAAGCGGACCCACCCCGGCCGGGAGCCCGACGCCTGGCTGGTCGACGGGCAGGTCATCGAGGCCGCCGGCGCCGACCTGAAGGTCCTGCACACGCCCGGGCACGCGCCCGGCGCGGTCTGCCTGTACGACCAAGGCCTGGCCACCGTCTTCACCGGCGACACCCTCTTCCAGGGCGGCCCCGGCGCCACCGGCCGCTCCTACTCCCACTTCCCGACGATCATCGACTCGATCCGCGACCGCCTGCTCACGCTCCCGGCCGAGACGAAGGTCCTCACCGGCCACGGCGACCCGACCACCATCGGCGCGGAGGCACCACACCTCCAGGAGTGGATCGCCCGCGGCCACTGATCGAGGGGCGATACGGGGCGGGACGCCCAGGTGATCGCGGTGCCCGGGGAGCGGGTCGGCGGCTTTGGACGTGAAACCGCGCGCGGCCGGGTGACCTGACCCAAAAAAGACGACAGAGGTTGTCCGGCTTTCCCGTCATGCTCGAAACGACATCGGGCATACGGGAGGTCGGACATGTCACAACCGTTGGAAGGCAAGGTCGCACTGGTCGCCGGGGCGACCCGGGGAGCGGGACGCGGCACCGCCGTGGAACTCGGAGCGGCAGGTGCCACCGTCTACGTCACCGGACGCACCACCCGGACCCACCGCTCCGAGTACGCCCGCCCCGAGACCATCGAGGACACCGCCGACCTCGTCACCGAGGCCGGCGGCCACGGCATCGCCGTACCCACCGACCACCTCGACCCGACGCAGGTCCGCACACTGGTGGACCGCATCGCGGACGAGCAGGGCCGCCTCGACGTCCTCGTCAACGACATCTGGGGCGGCGAGACGCTCTTCGCCTGGGACACCCCCGTCTGGGAGCACGACCTCGACAAGGGCCTCAGGCTGCTCCGGCTCGCCGTCGAGACGCACGCGATCACCAGCCACCACGCCCTGCCGCTGCTCCTGCGCCACCCCGGCGGCCTGGTGGTCGAGATGACCGACGGCACCGCCGAGTACAACCGCGACAACTACCGCGTCAACTTCTTCTACGACCTCGCCAAGGCGTCCGTCCTGCGCATGGCCTTCGCCCTCGGCCACGAACTCGGACCCCGCGGCGCCACCGCCGTCGCGCTGACCCCGGGCTGGCTGCGCTCGGAGATGATGCTCGACAATTTCGGGGTCCGCGAGGACAACTGGCGCGAGGCCCTCGACCGCGTCCCGCACTTCGCCATCTCCGAGACGCCCCGCTACGTCGGCCGCGCCGTCGCCGCACTCGCCGCCGACCCCGATGTGGCGCGCTGGAACGGCCAGTCCCTCTCCAGCGGTTCCCTCGCCCAGGCGTACGGCTTCACCGACCTCGACGGCAGCCGCCCCGACGCCTGGCGCTACCTCGTCGAGGTCCAGGACGCGGGCAAACCGGCCGACACGACCGGCTACCGCTGAGGACGGATGCGCTTCGGCAGGCGCTTAGAGGGTGATGCGGCGCCTCCCGGCCGGACGGCCGCGCGGTATCGAATGTCACCGTTTCGTCCCAGCGCGAGCGGGGCTACAACCGATTCCCCCGGGCAGCGGTCTAGCTGGCAGAGATCGCAGCACTGGGTGAAGGGGACAGGTCATGGGGGACATACGCAGACGGGGAGCCGTCGTACTGGGGACCACCGCACTGGTGGCGCCGCTCACACTCGCGCTGGGCGCAGCGCCGGCGCAGGCCGCGAGCTGCACCACGCAGACCGGGCCGTACCAGAAGCAGGTGGAGAAGTTCCTCGGCAGGCCGGTCGACGGCAAGCAGTCCGCCGCCGACTGCAAGGCCATCCAGGCCTTCCAGAACAAGCACGGCATCACGCCGAACATCGGCTACGCGGGTCCCGTGACCTGGGGCGTGATGGACCTGATGCTGAAGCAGAAGGCCGTCGGGAACAACCCCAACAAGGCCGGCAAGTGCCCGGTCAACAAGGGCCGCATCGCCTGCGTGAACCTGACCCTCCAGCTGAGCTGGATCCAGGACGGCAAGAAGCTGGTCTACGGCCCGGTGCCGGTGCGTACCGGCCGTAACGGCTACGAGACCCGCACCGGCCTGAAGAAGATCTACTGGCGGGACATCGACCACGTCTCGTCCATCTACGACGTGCCGATGCCCTACAGCCAGTTCTTCGACGGCGGCCAGGCCTTCCACTCGGTCGGCGTCAGCATGTGGAACCCGCCCGGCTCGCACGGCTGCGTGAACATGACCAAGGCCGACGCCAAGAAGTACTGGTCGCTGCTGAAGAACGGCGACGACGTCTTCGTGTACGGCCGCAAGCCGGGCACCTGACGCAGCGCACAGGCACCCGGCTCGGCCGCTGCCTCAAGGCTCACGCCTCGGGCGCGTCTCCGAAGTCCGGGATCTCCAGCCTGACCCCGCCCTGCCGCGCGGACTCGTGCGCGACGATGCCCGGCAGGGTGTAGCGGGCGGCCACCCACGCGTTCACCGACGGCAGCGAGCGCGTGTTGACGGCGGTCACGAAGTCGTCCACCAGGAAGTGGTGGCTGCCCTCGTGGCCGTTGTGCAGGTTGTCGAACTCCCGTGGCAGGCGGGAGCGGTCGTGCACGGCTGCGGACCCGGAGGTGAAGGCGGCCCTAAGGTCCGGCGCGATGTGCTGGAGTGACGGGTCGTCAGGGGACATGGTGGGCTTCGGCTCAAGGAGCTCGCTGATGTCCTTCACCCCGTTCTTGTCCTGCCACAGGGCCACCGTGGCGAGCTGCTCCATGCTCCCCTCCGTCCCGAAGAACCGGAAACGCGACTCCCGTATGTGCGAGGGATACCCCACCCGCCGGAACTCGTTCGTGCGGAAGGATCCGCCGCCCGCCACCTCGAACAGCGCGGTCGCGTTGGAGACGTCGTTGCCGAACTGGCTGACCTCCTTGTCGAACACCCCGTCCCCGCGGTCGTCCACGACACCGATCGCCGACACACTCTCCGCGTGTGTCCGCCAGGCGCCCAGCACCCCGCCGACCGAGTGCGTGGGGTAGAGCAGCGGGGGATAGCTGGCGGTCGCCTTCCAGTTCTCGCCGCCGCTGTACTGGTACGCCTCGTAGAACCCCAGATCCATGTCGTGGACGTAGTCGCCCTCGGCGTAGAAGATCCGCCCGAAGGCGCCTTCGGCGATCTGGTTGCGGGCGTGCACGGTCGCCGGGTTGTACTGGCTGGTCTCGCCCATCATGTACGTCAGCCCGGTGGCCTTGACCGCGTCGATGATCGCCGCGATCTCCTCCGCGGTGATCGCCATGGGGACCGCGGAGTACACGTGCTTGCCTGCGCCCAGCCCCTGGACGACCAGCGGTCCGTGCGTCCAGCGCTGGGTGAAGATGGCGACCGCGTCGACCGCCTTCGACTCCAGCATGGCCTCGTACGAGGGGAAGGTTCCCGTGAGGCCTTCGGCGGCGGCGAGTTGCTCGGCCCGTTCGGGGAGCAGGTCGGTGACGTGGACGTCGCTGACGCCGGGGTGGGCCAGGAACAGCTTGGCGAACTGTCCCGAGAACTGTCCGGCGCCGACGATGCCGAGAGAGAACGTCATGTAAGGCGTGCCCTTCACTGGTCGAGAGAGATCCCTGGTCGAGGGATCAGGGTCGGGAGATCACTGCGAAAGGATCAGGTTGATCTGGTCGTTGGTCTGGTCGAGGCTGCTCACGGACTTGCCGTTGCCGTAGATGTCCTCCATGGCGGGGTGCATGAGGGCGAACATGTCCGCCGCGTAGTTGGTGATCGGGAAGGAGAACGTCCTGAAGTTCCTCGTGTCGGCCACCGGTTCGGTGAAGGCCGAGACGTCGATGCCCTTCTTCTTGTAGGCGGCGACGGCGGCCTCGGTGCCGGCCGGAGTGGCGGGGAAGACGATTCCGTACGCGCCGACGACCTTCTGGCACTTGTCGGAGGCCAGATACGCCACCCACTTTCGGGCGCCCGCCTTGTTCTTGGAGGCCTTGGTGATGGAGTCGGCGAGGCCGTTCATCATCGTGGCGCGCTTGCCGGTCGGGCCGATCGGGGTGGGAGCGGTCTTGATGTCCTTGCCCTTGAAGCCCTTGTACGAGGAAATCATCCAGGCACCGTCGAAGGCGGCGGCGGCCTTGCCCGCGGCGACCTGCGTGTTGGCCTGGTTGGACTGGATGTTGTAGTCGGAGAAGGGGGCCAGGTAGCCCTTCTTCGCCAGGCCGAAGTACCAGTCGATGACGGACTGGAAGGTCTCGCTGTCGTACTGGTACTTGGTTCCCCAGCGCGCCTTGTCCGTGTAACTCCACCCGGCGGAGCCGGTGAAGGGGCTCCACTGGGTCTGGCCGTCGCCGTCGCCGCCGCCGTTGGTGGCCAGCCCGTACACCTTGACGTTGTTCTTGTCGAAGCCCGGCTCGTCGCCCCGCTTGCCGTTCTTGTCGACGGTGAGGTGCGCGATGGCCTTCTCGAAGGTGCCGCCGTCCTTGGGGTTCCAGGCGAGGTCGCCCAACTGCTCGGCGGTGAGGCCGGCGTCCTGCGCCATCTTCTCGTTGTAGAAGAGCGCGACGGTGTCCCAGTCCTTCGGGGCGCCGTAGCGATGGCCGTCCTGGCCGATCCAGTTGGCGGCGAGCCCCGGCTGGTAGTCGGACTCCTTGATGCCGAGGTCGTCCAGCGGCTCCAGCACGTTGAGATCGGCGAACTGGCCGAACTTCTGGATGTGGTCGGTGAACACGTCCGGCTGGGTGCCCGCGATGAACCCGGCGGTCAGCTTGGTCCAGTAGTCGTTCCAGCCCAACTGCGTGATCCTGACGTCGAGTCCGGGGTTCTCCTGCTCGAACCCCTTCGCGCAGGCCTCGTAGGCGGGCAGCTGGTTGGCGTCCCACAGCCAGTAGGTCACGGTGTTCTGGGACGACCCGGTGGAGTCGCCCTGCGCGCATCCGGTCACCAGGGACAGCGCCAGCGCTCCGGTCAGTGCGGTGAGCGTACGAAGTCGCATCAGTGTTCCCTCACTTGATCCCGGTGAAGCCGATGGAGCTGACGATGCGGCGCGCGAAGCAGGCGAAGAGCACCAGCATCGGCAGCGCGGCGATCAGCGTCGCCGCCGTGAGCCCGGACCAGTCGACGCCGGTCGCCGGGGTCTGCGCCCGGAAGATCGCCAGCGCCACGGTCAGCACGCGCGAGCTGTCGCTGTAGGAGACCATCAGCGGCCAGAAGTAGTCGTTCCAGGAGGTGATGTACGTCAGCACTGACAGCGTGATGATCGGCGTGGACGCCATCGGCAGGACCACCCGGAAGAAGATCCGCACCTTGCCGGCGCCGTCGAGCAGCGCGGCCTCCTCGACCTCCCGGGGGATGTTCATGAAGAACTGCCGCAGGAAGAAGATGGCGAACGGGGTCATGAAGAGGCTGGGCAGCGCGATCCCGAGCAGCGTGTCCACCAGGCCGAGCTGCTTGATGAGCACGAAGTTCGGCAGCAGCGTGAAGATGGTCGGCACCATCAGCCCGGCCAGGAACAGACCGAAGACCTTGTCCCGGCCCCGCCAGCGCAGCCGCGAGAAGGCGTACGCGGCCATCGCGGAGAAGAAGATCTGGCTGCCGGTGATCAGCGTCGAGACGATCACCGAGTTGAGCAGATAGCGCCAGAAGTCCAGCCCGCCGCCCGCGCCGCCCTGTGCGACGGCCTCCTCCGCCGACTGCAGACCGAGGGCCCGCTCGAAGCCGCTGGTGGTGAGGTCGACCGGGAGCGGGTTGGTGGGGTCGGCGTTGAGGCCCGCGTTGGTGGAGAGCGCGGTGCGCAGGATCCAGTAGAACGGCAGCAGGGTGATGAGGACGATCAGGCCCATCACGGTCCAGGCGGTGGCCCGGCCGAGGGAGAGCCTGCGCCGGCTCGGTCGTACGGTCGTTGCGGTGGTGGTCACGGCAGCCATGTCGGTGTCTCCCTTCCGTCAGCCGAGGTCGGTCTGGCCGGCCCGGGTGAGCCGGTACTGCAGGACGGTGATCGCGCTGAGCACGACCAGCAGGGCGACGGACATCGCCGAGGCGTAGCCGAACTGGAAGCGGCCGAAGGCGGAGCCGTAGATGTAGAACTGGAGCACGTTGGTCGCGTTCGCCGGACCGCCCGCCGTGGTCACCGCCACGGTGTCGAACACCTGGAACGAGCCGATCACCGTCATGATCAGCACGACCGCCAGCACCGGCCGCAGCAGCGGCATGGTGATCCGCCAGAACATCCGCCACTCGCTCGCGCCGTCGACCCTGGCCGCCTCGTACATGTCGTTCGGGATCGCCTGGAGACCGGCGAAGAGCAGCAGGGCGGTGTAGCCGACGTGCCGCCAGACGTTGATCAGCGCGATGGTGGGGATCGCCCAGGTCTCGTCGGCGAGGAAGGGGATGCGGTCGGCGCCGAGGGCGGCGATGATCTCGTTGCCGATGCCGAGCTGGGTGTCCAGGATCCACAGCCACACGAGGCCGGCGACGACGTTCGACATCAGATACGGGGTGAGCACGATGCCCCGCAGCAGGGCCGACTGGGTCAGCCGCTGGAGCAGCACCGCGATGGCGAGCGCCGCCACCGTCTGTATGCCGATGTTGATGACGACGTACTCGACGGTGACCCACAACGAGTCCCAGAAGATCGGGTCGTTGACCATGCGGACGTAGTTGTCGAGGCCCACCCACTCCGCCGGGGTCAGCAGGTTGAAGCGGGTGAAGCTCAGATAGATGCCCCGCAGTGTCGGCCAGAGCAGGAAGACCACGAAGCCCAGCAGGGCCGGCGTGATGAACACCGCGGCCAGGCGCCCGTCGCCCCGGTTCTCACCGGCCCCCGCCCGGTCCGTCCTCGACTTGGTCCCAGCCCTCTCGGCGCTGCCCAATGGCACACGCGACGGAGGGCTGCTGGAGGCGATGGTCATCGGGAGACTCCCTCGTCTGCGGCGGCTCGTCCTCGGCCACTTACTTTTGTAGCGGAAGAATCCTGGCGTCAAGGGCCGTGCAAACATCTTCTCCAGGACAGGCAGGGCGCCTAGAATGGCCATGTTGCTTTCACGGCGAAATAAATCTTTGTGGGAGTCTGACCTTCATGACCACAGGTGCCGCCAGCTGGCTTCCGCTGAGCCCCGGCGAACGCTCGGTGGCGATCGAGGTGCTCGTCCACGGTCCGCTGTCGCGCACCGAGCTCGCCCGGCGCCTGGATCTTTCGCCGGGCAGCCTCACCCGGCTGACCAAGCCGCTGATCGAGACCGGCCTGCTGATCGAGGTCCCCGAGGCCGGTGCCCCGGCCGAGGCGCGTCAGGGGCGCCCCTCGCAGCCGCTCGACGTCGTCGCCGAGTCCCGCTCCTTCCTCGGCTTCAAGATCACCGAGGACATGGTCTACGGCGTCGTCACCACCCTCCGCAGCGACATCGTCGCCCGCCACGACCGCCCCCTCGCCACCCACGATCCGGCCGAGGTCGCCGACCTGCTGGCCGAGATGACCGAGGAACTGGCCCGCGCCCACCCCCGGATCGCCGGCGTCGGCATCGGCGTCGGGGGCCTGGTGCGGGACCGCGCCGTGGTCGGGGAGTCGCCGTTCCTGCGGTGGCGTGACGTGCCGCTCGCCGCCCTCGTCGAGGAGCGCACCGGCCTGCCGGTGGTCGTGGAGAACGACGTCGCCGCCCTGGTCGAGGCCGAGGCATGGTTCGGCGCCGGCCGGGGCCTCGACCGCTTCGTCGTCCTCACCATCGGCGCCGGCATCGGCTACGGCCTCGTCCTCGGCGGAAAGCGGGTGCCGTACGCCGAGGAGGACCGCGGTTTCGGCCGCCACTGGATCGTGAACCCCAACGGCCCGCTCACGCCCGACGGCGAGCGCGGCAGCGCGGTCTCGCTGCTGACCATCCCCAACATCCGCTACCAGGTCCGGGCCGCCACCGGCCGCGACCACACCTACGAGGAGATCCTCGCCCTCGCCGCCGCCGGGGAGCCCATGCCCGCCCGCGTCATCGACGAGGCCGCCCGCGCCCTGGGCACCCTGGTAGCCCAGATCGCCAACTTCGCCATGCCGCAGAAGATCCTGCTCGCCGGAGAGGGCGTCGGACTGATGGACGTGGCCGGCAAGACCGTCGAGGAGAGCGTCCGCGCCCAGCGGCACCCGCTGGCCGCCCCGATCGACCTGGAGACCAAGGTGTCCGACTTTCACGACTGGGCCCGTGGCGCCGCCGTGCTGGCCATCCAGGTGCTGGTGCTGGGGGCGGTGGAAGCGTGAAGTCCGCCACGGGAGTTGGCGAGATGGACGTGATCAGTAACACGGTCCGGAATGTCCGCTTAGCTCGTGATTACTCACGTCGCCTTCACCTCCGGAGTCGTATGCTTCACAGCATGTCCACCACTGTTGAACCCGCTACCGAAAGATCGGCTGACGAGGTCAACGAGGAGATCCGGGCCCTGTGGCTCCGGTCGGGCGGGACACTGAACGGCGAGCAGCGCGAGGAGTACCGGCGGCTCGTCCTGGAGTGGGCCGCAGCGGCCCCCCAGCAGCCGGTGCAGGCGGCCTGACCACCCCTCCCTGAGGGCCGCCGCCAGGCATCGGCCCGCCTTCCTGGGGCACCCCTGACCGGATGGGCCCCCTCCTCGCACTGGCCTCGGCCGTCTGCTACGGCATCGTCGACTTCGCCGGCGGACTGCTGTCCCGGCGAGCCCACTTCGCCGCCGTCACCTTCCTCGGCCAACTCGGCGGCCTCCTGCTCGCCTGCGTGGCCGCGCTGCTCCTGCCCGCCGACGCCGTGCGCCCGGTGGATCTGCTGTGGGGAGCACTGTCCGGCGCCGGAAGCGGCAGCGCCATGCACTTCCTCAACCGCGGGCTCAGCCGCGGCGCGATGAGCGTGGTGGTGCCCGTCAGCGCCGTCACCGCAGTCGCGCTGTCCGTGCTGTGCGGGGTGCTCCTCGGGGACCGGCCGACACCGCTCGCCTGGATGGGCATCGCCGTCACGGTGCCCGCACTCTGGCTCGTCTCCGGCGGCGGCGCGGACCGGGCCGGGGGAGTGCCGGACGGACTGCTGGCCAGCGCGGGCGTCGCCGTGCAGTACATCGCGCTCGCCCAGGCGGACTCCTCGAGCGGACTGTGGCCGGTGGCGGCGGGCCGGGTCGCCGCCGTCCTCGTCCTGCTGCCCAGCGCGGCGCGGCACGCCGGTCGTCTGCGCATGCCGTCGGGGCAGTACGTCGAGGCGCTGCTGGTCGGGGCGGGGGCCGCCCTCGGGCTCGTCCTGTATCTGCTCGCCGCCCAGCGGCAGTTGCTCGCCGTCGCCGTGGTGCTCGCCTCCCTCTACCCGGCACTCCCCGTGATCCTCGGCCTCGCCCTGCTGCACGAGAAGGTCACCCGATGGCAGACGACAGGCCTGCTGGGCGCGGCCGCGGCCACCGTCCTGCTGAGCGTGGGATGAAGGGACCACCTCCCGCTGGGAGATCAACGGGAGATCAACTCCATGTGGCCGAGTAGTAGCGCCGGTACGCCTTGCGGTCCTGCTCCGCGCGGATGTACCGCGTGGCCACCAACGCCACCAGGCTGCCCGCGACGACCAGCAGCCCGGGCCCGATGTTCCTGGGGTCCGTGAGCCGGTTCAGCAGCGGTGCTGCCCCCGCGATCGGTGCCGACGACCCGGGCGAGGCGTCGCCGGGATCGACCGCGCTCTGCGTGCCCGAGGCGGACGGCGCCGGTGAGGGCGTACCGTTTCCGCCGGCGTTGCCCTGCGGGGCCGCCACGAGCAACTGGACGTCGAGTTCGTCCAGCGCCTTGGTGATCGGCTGGAAGAACGTCGTCCCGCCGTTCGTGCAGTCGCCGCTGCCCCCAGAGGTCACGCCGAGCGCGATCCCCTCGGAGAACATCGGCCCGCCGCTGTCCCCGGGTTCGGCGCACACGTTCGTCTCGATCAGACCGGTGACGGTGCCCTCGGGATAGTTCACCGTCGCGTTGAGCGCTGTCACCTGACCGTCGCGCAGCCCGCTCGTACTGCCGCTGCGGAAGATGCGCTGCCCGACGGCCGGATCGGCCGCGCCCGTGATCTGCACTCCCTTGCCGTCACCGATGGCCACGACGGCCGCACCGTCGCCCGCCCGGCCGCCGTCGTACTCCACCAGGGAGTAGTCGTCGCCGGGGAAGCTCTGCGTCGTCGTCTCACCCACCTGCCGGTTGCCCCCGTTGTCCGAGAACCAGACGGAACCGTTGGGCCCGCAGTGCCCGGCCGTCAGGATGAAGTCCCGCCGGCCGTCGGTCACGTTGAAGCCCGCCGAACAGCGCCCGGCGGTCGACAGGATCGGCTGCGCGCCGTTGAGCCGGGTCGTGAAGGTGCCCTCGGTGCGCTCCATGCGGACGAAGCTGCCGATGCGGTCCGCCATCCGAGTCATCCGGGACCAGTCGGTGGCGGAGACGGTGCTGTCGCCCCGAACCACCACTTCGTTAGTTTGATAGTCCATCGCCCACGCGGTGCCGGCCACCCGGGGCGCCGAACGCAGCGTCGTCGTCGCCGACTTGAGCTCGTTCATGCTGTGCGACACCATCTTCGCCTCGGCGCCGGCTCCCCGGACCTCGGCGGCCGCGTCCTCGTCGGTGACCGCGACGACCGGCCGGCCGTCGTCGCCGATCCAGGTGCCCGCCGTACGGGAGGTGCCGAGCCGCGAGACGAGACCCGCGCCCATGTCCTCGGTCTGCTGGGCGTACGTGCGCGGGACCGCCAAGGCGTCAGGAGGCTCGCTCGCCACGGCGCGTGTGACCATCGTCCCTCCGAGGAGGAGTCCGCCGACGGCCGCCAGCCGTGTCACTCGCCGGACGACCCGTCGTCGTGCGTGCCTCATGCATGGCTCCCGAACCCGAACATACGGTCAACACCGTGGGGCGCTGCGGTACTTGAGTGCCCTCCTCCCATACGTGGCCGAGGACGGGCGCGTTCACGGCTCGCGTGATCCGCCTCGCTAGTGCCCCGGCAGGCAACGTTCGCCCCGTCGCAGCGCCCGGCACGCACTCTCGCCGCACCGGCCGAAAGCCCAAGTACGTCCAGTACGAGGACTTCCGGCCGGCACGCCGAGAGCACGCACCGGACGCCGCTCCTTAACGGGCAAACGTTGCCTGCCGGGGCACTAGGCCCTGTCGTCAACCGGCGGCGTGTACGGCCGGGTCGGCCGGTGTGGTGCGCGGGGGCGGGCAGAGGCGGAGCCAGCTGTGCTCGTCGCCCCACACGGACGCCGGGTCGACGTAGGGGCGCAGCAGGGCGGTGAGGGTCGCGTCGCCGCGTCCGTTCAGCTCGTCCGAGGCGATCTTCCGGGCGATCCCGGCGAGGAAGTCGGCGATCTGCACCCGTGGATCCCGCCGCGCCTCCACCAGCCGCAGTCCGCCGAGGCGGGCACCGGCCAGGCGGGCGGACTCCTCGATCCAGGCGATGCGATCGGGCGTCAGCATGTTCTGCCGGTCGTGGACCAGCCGGACCGCGTGCCCGCCCGCGCTCCAGGACACGGCCGTCGTGACGATCGCGGGCAGCAGGGGATTGAGGACCGGAATCAGCGTGGGCCCGTCCACCAGGCGCGCCCGATAGGCGTCGGCACGGGACCGGGCCGCCGCGAGGCGTTCGAGGATCCCCGACACGGCCGTACCGGACCGCGCCCCACGCAGTGCGTCGACCGTGTGGAAGAAGACGTCGGCGGGCGCCTGCGGCTCACCGTCGTTGCGTACCCGCAGCAGCTGGTTGGCGGATGACAGGAAGACGCGCCACCGCTCGTCCCCGAACTCCCGGCGTCCCGCACGGAACAGCGTGACGGCCTCCGCGGACGCGCCGGCGAGCAGCAGGTCGACGGCCCGGTCCACGACGAAGAACGCCTTCTCGGTCAGATGCACATGCGCCCGCCCATGGATCGGCCCCGCGGGCGCGAGCAGCCACTCCAGCACGGCCCGGTGCTTCTCCCGCAGCAGATGGTTGGCCTTGTACTCCTCGGCGGGCGAGCGGATCCGGTCCCGTATCTCCTGCACGGACGCGGCGGCGGACTCCACCGGCAGCCGCACACTCGCGTGCGCGAACACGTCGGTGTTGCCACTGATCAGATTCTCGCCGTCCGACCCCGACTCGTCGCAGGCGACCTCCAGCGGTCCGTCGGCCGGCACCGGCCGCGTCCCCCGTACCGCCGCGTCCTCACGTTCCCAGGTCACACCACAGCCCCCTATCTTGTGCCCCATGACCAGGATCCCGCACGACACGTCCGGTGAACCGAACCCCCTGCGCGCACTCGACCTCGACCGCCTCCGGCGCCGTACGAGCATGAAATGGCGCACCTACCCCGAGGACGTCCTGCCGCTGTGGGTGGCCGAGATGGACGTACCGCTCGCCGAACCCGTGGTCCGCGCGGTCACCGACGCCCTCGCGCTCGGGGACACCGGCTACCCGGTCGGCACCGCGTACGCGGAGGCGCTCGCCGCGTTCGCCGACAAGCGGTGGGGCTGGGACGGGCTCGCGGTGGAGCGCACGGCGATCGTGCCGGACGTGATGCTGGGCGTCGTCGAGATGCTCAAACTGGTCACCGGCCCCGGAGACCCGGTGGTCGTCAACCCGCCTGTGTATCCGCCGTTCGTCCAGTTCGTGGGGAACATGGACCGGCAAGTGGTCGAGGCCCCGCTCGGCGCGGACGGCCGCATCGACCCAGCCGTCCTGGAGGAGGCCTTCGCGGGGGCGGTCGCGGACGGACGGCGGGCCGCCTACCTGCTGTGCAGCCCGCACAACCCGACCGGCACCGTGCACACCGCCGCCGAACTGACCGCCGTCGCCGCCCTCGCCGAGCGGTACGGCGTACGCGTCGTGGCCGACGAGATCCACGCCCCGCTCGTCGTCGGCGGCGCGGACTTCGTGCCGTACCTGAGCGTGCCGGGCGGCGAGAGCGGGCTGTCGCTGATGTCGGCGTCGAAGGCGTGGAACCTGGCGGGCCTGAAGGCCGCGCTCGCCGTCGCGGGGCCCGCGGCCGCCGCCGACCTCGCCCGGCTGCCCGAGGAGGTCGGCCACGGTCCGAGCCACGTCGGCGTCATCGCCCACACCGCCGCCCTGCGCGACGGCACGGCCTGGCTGGACGCCCTGCTGACCGGGCTCGACGACAACCGGCGCCTGCTCGTGGATCTGCTCGCCGAGCACCTGCCCGCCATCGCCTACCGCCCCGGCGAAGCCACCTACCTCGCGTGGCTCGACTGCCACGCGCTCGGCCTCGGCGGCGATCCGGCGGACACCTTCCTGCACCGCGGCCGGGTGGCGCTGAACTCCGGGCTCCCCTTCGGCACCGGTGGGGCCGGGCACGTACGCCTGAATCTCGCGACGTCGCCGCAGATCCTCGAGGAGGCGGTACGGCGGATGGCGGCGGCGCTCGACCGATGACGACCGGCCGCATGTCAGCCGTTCGGGGCTCTTAGACTGCCCGCCATGGATGACACGTCGCTGGACGGGCTCGGTGCGGGCAAGTACCTGTTGATCACCAGCTACCGCAGGAACGGCACCCCGGTCGCCACCCCGGTGTGGGTGGTGCGCGACGGCGACGCGCTCGGCGCGTGGACGGCCGCCGACTCCTGGAAGGTGAAGCGGATCCGGGCGCGCGCCGACGTCCTTGTCGGCCCCTGCGACGCCCGCGGCAATCCGACCGGTGACCAGATACCGGCCATCGCCGAACTGTGCGACCCGGAGACCACTGCCCGCTACCGCGAACTCGTCGCCCGCAAGTACGGCATCGTCGGCCGCCTCATCCTGCTCGGCAGCCGACTGCGCAGAGGGGTGGACGGGACCGTCGGCATACGGGTGACACTCGCAGCATGACAAGAGGGGCGGGCCACGCAGGCCCGCCCCCCGCGTCATTCCAGGGCTACGACGCGTCCAGCACCGTGCCGGTCAGCACCGGACCGTCCTCCTGCGGCTCGCCCTCCTCGGGGACGAACTGGAAGCGCACGGACTCGGCCGGCTCGGCCACCTCGTCCTTCACGGTAGGCAGGGTCACGTCCCCGCTGGTCTCGCCGGCGGGCACGGACGCCCACAGGGCCAGGCCCTCCACCTCGGACAGCGGGCGCTCCGGATCCGGTGAGGCGCCGGAGTTCTCCATGAGCCAGTCCGGGTCGACGTCCTTCGTGGACAGTTCCGTGCCCTCGGCGACCGGCGTCACCGCGAAGATGCTCCACAGCTCCACGTCGGCGGCCTCGGACAGCGACACCCGCCAGGCCAGCGGCTGCCCCTCGGTGACCCGGTCGGCGACCGGTGTCACACTGACCGTCGGCCTGGGGTCGTCGTCCTCCACGGAGATCCCACCGCGGTGCGCACCGACGACCGCGTTCCGGACCGCCTTCACGGCGATGTCGTGCTGCGTGGCGTACGCGTAGCGCGTGTTGCCCTTCACCTCCATCGGCACGTCGATGTCGTGCCCGCCGGGCCGCACCGTCACGAGCCGGTCCTTCGCCTCGCCGGTGGCCGGGTCGATGACGTAGACGCGGACCTGGCCGCTGCCCTTCCCGGTCACCTGGACCGGAATGCGGTACGTACGGACGCCGGAGTCGCCTTCCAGCACCGTCGTGCGGCCGATGTCGACGCGCGGCAGCGCCGCTTCCTTCACCGCGGGCGTACCCGGGCGCCAGCCCCAGGCGTCCATCAGCCAGGCCTGCCCCGACCGCGAACGCGGCGTCAGATCGAGGGACTTGACGTGCTTGAGGTCGAGACCCGCCCGGACGGCGGCCGTGAGCGGCACGCGCACCTCGCGCGCCCAGTACGAGGCCGTACGTTCGCTGCCCGGCAGCCCGTCGACGCGGACCCGGCCGAGGGTGGCGCGGCGGCCGAAGGAGTCGCTGAGAGCCACATCGAGTTCGGTCTTGGTGGTGTTCGGCGGCACGAACACCCGCAGCGCCACGCTGTCGGCGCCGGCGAGCGAGAGCGGCGCCGCGGGCCGCACCCGGGTCACCGCCCCCGGCTCGGACCAGCGCAGGTCCACCGCACGGCGACCGGTCTCACGTTCGGTGTCCCACATCGCGAAGTGCGGGGACGCCCCCGAGGTGACGGAGCCCAGACAGGAGACGGCCGGATCGGGGTCCACCGCCGAGCACAGCCGGCCGCCCGTCACCGTGACCTTTCCGTCGGGCAGGAACCCGGCGCCCCGCTTGCCGCCCACGGCGTGCGTCAGGACACGGGCGGGGTCCGCCGAGGGGGCCCGCTTGCCCGAGCCGTCGAGCAGCGGGCGCACCCGGTCGTCCCCGGTGACGAACAGCCGGGCCGCCGCGGCGATGTAGGTGGCGCCGGCCTGGTGCTGCTGGTCGGCGGTCAGCCGGGTCGCGGTCCCGGGCGAGCACACCGGGTCCGGCTGCTCCTCGTCGTCCCAGAAGTCGTCCCAGGCGGGCGCCTCGGCCTGGCCCGGGGTCCACTCGCTGTTGAAGTAGTTGTGGTTGGCGCCGATCATGTACACGGCGCTGTGCAGTGCGGTGCCCCGGCTCACGCCGCGCGTCCCGTCGACGTACACCTCGCCCTGGAGGTCGGAGACGTCACCGTCGCAGCCCGGCAGGATCGTCACCGACGGGACGTCCGCGACCGGATTCTGGCCGAAGATGGTCGGTCCGATGAGCACGGTGCCGCGCACCTTCCAGCGCACCGGGCCCCGGTAGCCGTCCTGGTCGGCGGGCGGCGGGTAGAGGCTGTCCATGGCGGCCCGGTTCACGCCCTCGCCGCCGCGCGAGTGACCGACCAGCAGGACGCGGGACAGATCGGTCTTCGGCGCGTCGCGTACGACGGCCGGTGCCGTGGCCGGGTGGGCGGCCCAGCCGGCCCAGCGGGCCAGGTGCTGCCGCACCAGCGAGGAACGGGCCTGTGCGCCGGCGTCCTCCGCCTCCCAGTCCTGGCCGTTGATGCCGTTGGCCGAGATCGACACCGTCACATAGCCCTGGGAGGCCAGGAGCTTCTGGTCGCGCAGGTAGCCCTTGTGGCTGGGGATCTGCTTCATTCCGGCCGGGCAGGGCCAGTCGATGTTCACGTCCTCGGTGCCCGGCTTGTAACAGGTGGGGTGGCGGCCGTGCAGGAAGAGCGCGAGCGGGCGGCTGCCGGTGGCCCCCTTCGGAGCCACCACCTCGGCGCGCATCTCGACCGGGGCCTTGAACCCGGGCAGCCGCACCGGGTCCAGGTCGTACCCGCCGCTGACCGTGCGGTACGAGCCGGGCTTGCCGGGGTCGACGGCGCCCGGCGGCAGCGGAGCCGGCGGTTCGGCGGCGGCCCGGTCGCGAGGCTTGTCGGTGTCACCGGCCTTCGCGTCCAACCGGCGGCCACTGGCGAGCACTTGAAGATCCGTCAGCTGCGCCTCGCCGGCCTTGTCGAGGTCCAGCCGGAACGTCCGGCCGTCCCTCCCCGGCTTCGGCAGCCCGAGCAGCCGGCCCTCGGCGTGGAACTCGACGCGCGCGTCCCCCATGGGCACGGGCTTCGGCGCACGCCAGACCAGCTCACGTGCGTCGCCCTCGCCGGTGATCCGCCAGCCGGGCGGAAGCCGGATGTCGTTGGTCGTGCTGGGCGGCCGTGTCTCGGCAGGCTGTTGGGCGTGTGCCAGTCCGGGCGATCCCGCCAGGGCCGCCAGTACCGCCACGGCGGTCACGCTTATTCGCCGGGCACGTCTCAATGGTCCTCTCCTCAAACCCCCGAGCGCAGGCACCCCGTCGGTCTCGGGAGCCTCTCGCGCCACGGAGGACGGTAAGGCGTCTCTGTGGGTTGTTTGTGAACGGGAGGTGATCGAGGTTGAGCGATGCGATCAAGCCAATTGGCCGCGCTGGAGCAGGAGTTGCTCGATGACTAGTCGCTTCCCCTGCTGGGAAAGCGCTTGCCATGACTAGAGCTCCACGTCACCGCGCAGCCGTCGTCGGTACCGGTCACCGCGCCCAGATGTTCACCCGGGCCCTCGCCGCACGCCCCGACCACCTCGTCGCCGCCCTCTGCGATCCGAGCCCCACCCGGATGGCCTTCCACAACCGGCTGTTGGCCGCGGCCGGTGAACCCGCAGCCTCCGTATGGGAGCCCGAGCGCTTCACCGAGATGCTCGCCGAGGAGGACATCGACGAGGTCGTCGTCACCACCGTCGACGCCGAGCACGACCGCTACATCGTCCCGGCACTGAAGGCCGGCTGCCGGGTGGTCACCGAGAAACCGATGACCGTCGACGCCGACCGCTGCGCCCGCGTCCTCGACACGGTCCGGGACACCGGCAACTCCCTGATGGTCGCCTTCAACTACCGCTTCAACCCCGTCCACGAGAAGGTCCGCTCCCTGCTCGCCGACGGCGCGATCGGCGAGGTCCTGTCCGTCCACTTCGAGTGGCTGCTCGACGTACGGCACGGCGCGGACTACTTCCGCCGCTGGCACCGGGAGAAGCACAACAGCGGCGGCCTCATGGTGCACAAGTCGAGCCACCACTTCGACCTGGTCAACTGGTGGCTCGCCGACGAGCCGCAGGAGGTCTTCGGCTACGGACGGCTCGGCTTCTACGGCCGCGAGGCGGGCGAACGCCATGGACTGCGCCGGGACTACGCCCGCGCCCACGGCGCCGCCCCGGCCGCCGACGACCCCTTCGCCCTGGACCTCGCGGCCGACGACACCCTGCGCGCCCTCTATCTGGACGCCGAGCAGGACGACGGTTACGTCCGTGACCGCAACGTCTTCGACGGGCCCGTCACCATCGAGGACGACATGGCGGTCCTGGTGCGCCACACCCGGGGAACGACGATGACGTACCACCTGACGGCCTACTCCCCGTGGGAGGGCTACCGGGTGATGTTCAACGGCAGTGCGGGCCGACTGGAGTTGGAGGTGGAGGAGAGCCGCTGGCAGCCGCCCCGGAGCCGGATCACCTCGGACAGCGGCGCGCTGCACGGCGACACGGCCGCCGAGCACGCGGGCGGGGCGCGCCTCACGCTCCGTCCGCTGTGGCGGCCACCGGAGGAGGTCCCGCTCGTCACCGCGCACGAGGCCCACGGCGGCGGCGACCCCCGCATGCTCGACGCGCTCTTCGGTCCTGTGGACCCGCAGCAGCCGACGGACGCCGACGCGACGACCCACCCGACGGCCACCGAACGCGACGGCGCCCTCGCCCTGGCCGTCGGCCTCGCGGCGAACCGGTGCTTCGAGACGGGGCGGCCGGTGCGCGTCCGTGAGCTGGTGCCCGGGGTGGGGGAAGGGTGAAGGCCGGTCCGGGGGAGGGGATAGCTGGGCCCTCGGACGTTTGGGGTCCGTTCCTGCCCTGAGGAGCGGCGTCTTCCAGTGCCGTGGCCGCGGACAGGGCGCCCAGCGACATGCCGAAGGTGGTGTAGCTGCCCGCTTCGTCGGCCTGCCTTTTGTTGACAATCCCGCCGTCAATCCCTGCCGTCGGCCTGCATACCCTCGCGACGGTTGAGCCGCCACCGTTCGTCGCCATGGCGCCTCTGGTTCCGGGGACCTCAGTGGCGTGTTTGCGTGACCCGCCAGAGGCGGCGCGGAAGTTCGCCCTCCTCGAAGGCGTGCACTTCCTTCAGCTGCCAGTCGCCCGAGGCGAGGCTGTCGACGAGGTGCCGGTCGAAGAAGTGGACCGCGAAGCCTCCGTGTTCGTAGATGTCGTCGCCGTGTGCGGTGCCCGCTCCGTAGTGGGCGTCACCGGTGTGGCGGACGGTGTAGACGAGGGTGCCGCCGGGGCGCAGGACGCGGGCGATCTCACGCACCGCCGCGTGGATGTGCTCGGTCGACAGGGCCATGCACAGCAGCATGTGGGCGAAGACGGCGTCCACGGACGCGTCCGGCAGCGGCAGCGAATCGCGTACGTCGTGAGTGACCGTGGTCACCCGCGCCGCCACACCGGCCTGGCGCGCCGCCGCTGTGAGTTGTTCCAGCCCGACGGCGCTGAAGTCGGTGGCGTACACGGTGAAGTCCTGACGGGCGAAGAACAGCGCGTCGCGGCCGTGCCCGGCGCCGAGTTCGAGCACGGTGTGGCAGCCCGAAGCGCGGAACAGCTCGGCGGCGTGACGGGCCGGCTCGGAGGGCTCCATGCCGTACATCTCGGGATGCTGGGCGTAGACCGTCTGCCAATGCTGCTGCTGGGCCGCTGCGATGTCCGCGTGATCCGGCTGTTCTCGTCGGTCGTGCATGGCCGCCTCTTCGGGTTCTTCGTGTCGGTCGATCTTCGCCCATGCTCCGGCGAGTTGCTCCCGGGCGTCGTCAGCAGTTGAGTGCGAGACAACCGCGTGCCTTCTTCATCTGTCGCCCCGCGCCGGTCTGTGGTGCTCGCGGAACCAGCGGCCGGTCATCGCGCCGCCGTAGACGACGAAGCCCACACCGATGAGCCACGACTCGACGACGAGGACGATGCCGACCGTGCCGTAACTGATCGCGTTGCTGATGACGAGTGGTGTGAAGACGAGGTACGAGAAGCCTCTCAGGCCGATCAGCCCGACCATGGTGGCGACCGCGCCCGGCAGCAGGTCCCGCCAGCGGACCTGACCGCCGAGGAGGAAATGCTGACCCCACCAGAAGAACAGGACGCCGGTCACCGTGCTCAGCATGATCCGCTCGGGGCCGTGCAGGGCTTGGCCGGTCTGCACCTCCTGGTAGACGTACCCGGTCAGTGCGACCAGCCAGATCGCCTGCCGCCACACGCGGTGCCACGGGCCGGAGGGCAGGTTCCAGATCCGCTCGTAGCCGTTCTGCACGCTCCCGGCGAAGGACACGCCGAACACGGCGAGCGCCACCGCGCCCCACACGCTGGTGGTGTCGACCACCCGGGGCGGTGGGCTGATGATGTCCGTGAGCACCCGCGCGGACTGCCCGGACAGCCCCATGCCGTCGACGAGCCACGACGCGAAGCCCCCACGCCCCAGCGGGTCGACGGCGGCCACCACGATCAGCAACGGCGCCAGTGTGACCAGAGCGAGCGTGGCGAACCCCAGGGCCCGGTGCATCAGCTCCAGTTCGCGGCCGCGCCGGACGAGGGCGGTCGCGCCGAGCCGGTCCCACCCGCGGTGGAGTACGCGCAGGTACCGCTTCACGGGGCGATCCTCCGTTGGCTCGCCGACGCGCGCCGAGTGACCGGAGGGCGTTCGGGGCAAACGTGGTGCCGAGAGGCGATAGACGAGTGCCTGCGCGGGTACCCCCGGACCTGTGGACGCCCGGCGCAGGAGGCCACGATGGAACTGGTCCAGGAAGCCGACCACCGTTTCCGCATCGAACCGCACGGTGCGATGCGGGTGCCCGGGGTGGTCTTCGCGTCCCGGGCCCTGCTGAGGGACGCCGAGAAGTCCCTGGAACAGGTGGCCAACGTGGCCACGCTGCCGGGGATCGTCGGCGCGTCGTACGCCATGCCGGACATCCACTGGGGCTATGGCTTCCCCATCGGCGGCGTCGCCGCGACCGACGTGAACCAGGGAGGCGTCGTCTCGCCCGGCGGGGTCGGCTTCGACATCTCCTGCGGGGTACGGCTGCTGGCCGCCGACACCGACCGGCGGGCGCTCGAGCCCGAGCTGCCCGCGGTCATGGACGGCCTGGACCGGTCGATCCCGCGCGGCGCGGGCCCCGGCGGGGTGTGGAAGCCGTCCGGCCCGGAACAGCTGGAGCGCATTCTGCGCGGCGGCTCCCGCTACGCCGTGCAGGAGGGGTACGGCGAGGAGCGCGACCTGATCCGCTGCGAGGACGGCGGGGCGGTCGCCGACGCCGAGGTCGCCGAGGTGAGCCGGCGGGCACGGGAGCGGGGGCTGGGCCAGGTGGGCAGCCTGGGGTCCGCCAACCACTTCCTCGAGGTGCAGTGCGTCGACGAGGTGTACGACGAGACGGCCGCCGCCGCGTTCGGGCTCGCCGCCGGCCAGGTGTGCGTGATGATCCACTGCGGTTCACGCGGCCTCGGCCACCAGATCTGCACCGATCACGTCCGGGCGATGGACCGCGCCATGTCCCGCTACGGCATCACCGTCCCCGACCGGCAACTGGCCTGTACCCCGGTCGACTCACCCGAGGGACAGGCGTATCTCGGCGCGATGGCCGCCGCTGCCAACTACGGACGGGCCAACCGCCAGCTGCTGTCCGACGCCGCCCGTCGGGTCTTCCGTCGCAGCGCGGGCGCCGGGCTGTCCTTGGTGTACGACGTGTCCCACAACCTCGCCAAGATCGAGACCCACGCGGTGGCCGGAGCACGGCGCAGGCTGTGCGTGCACCGCAAGGGAGCCACCCGCGCCTTCCCGCCCGGCCATCGGGACCTGCCCGAGGACCTGCGAGAGGTCGGCCAGCCGGTGCTGATCCCGGGAACGATGGGCACGGCCTCGTACGTCCTGGCCGGAGTGCCCGGCGGTGACGCGTTCTTCTCCACCTGCCACGGCGCGGGGCGGGTGCTGAGCCGTCACCAGGCCGCACGCGCGGTCACCGGGAAGGAGCTGCGGGCCCGGCTGGAAGCGGCGGGAATCGCGGTGCGCCCGCGGTCGCTGCGCGGGCTGTCGGAGGAGACACCGGAGGCGTACAAGGATGTGGGCGAGGTGGTCGCGGCGAGCGAGGGCGCGGGGCTGTGCCGCACGGTCGCCCGGCTGGTGCCCCTCGGGGTGGTGAAGGGCTGAGGCCGCGATAGGTCGCGAGCGGGTCGTACGGTGCCTCACCCCCGTACCTCACACGTCCACGGTCACCGCGCACGACCAGCCGTAGGGGTCCGGCCCGATGCGCAGCCCGTGCCAGGAGACGCCCTTCGGTACGGCACCGATGATGTCCACGTCCGCCAGGCCGGCGAGGGCCAGCCGTACGTCGAGGCCGTCGTCGACCGCGTCCGCCTCCAGGTCGACGGTCACCTGGCCGTCCACTTCGAGGCGGAAGACGACCTCGTCCAGCAGAGCCGTCAGCATGTCGTCGTCCTGCTCCTCCGCAAGCCGGACGCGTTCGACCGAGGTGGGCCGCACCGCCGCGACATCCGCGAAGGACTCGACCATCCCCAGCGCCGCTTCCACCAGGCAGCGCTCCCGGCTCGCACCCCACGCCTCGATCCGCACGTCGGCCGTGTGCGGCACCGCCCGGTGGCCGTTGCCGCCCCGCCGCCGCTCCTGGATCTCGTCATCCGTGTCACCGACCATGCGCACCGCCCAGTATCCGGTCCTCTCCTCGGCAGTAGCGCCACGACGGTACGGGTGCCCGTGGCGGGGCAGTCCATGCGCCGTGCGTGGTGCCCTGGCGCGGGCGGTGTGGGGGACAGGCGCGTGGGTACCCGGCGCGACGGGGCTGAAGGAGTGGAAAGGCATGAAGCACCGAAACCGTGGACGGACCGGACGGGAACCCGCCGTGCGACTGCGCTTCCCTCGGGAGAGGACACGGCGGTGACCGGCGACGGTGGACCGGGCAGCGTGCTCCTCGGGATCGACGACACGTCGTACTCGTGGCTCGCCGCGGACTGGGCGGCCGGCGAGGCGGAGCTGCGCGGCTGCGCGTTGAAGATCGTCCATTCCGTCGGCCGTAGCGCGGATGCCGCATACGGGGAGACAGGGGTGGGTCTCACGGAGCGGGTGCTCGAGGCCGGCGTCGGTGTGCTGGACCACGCCCGGGCGCGACTCGGAGCCGCTCATCCCGGCGTGCCGATCGATACCGCCCTCGCACGTGACGATCCGGCCGAGGCTCTCCTGGCCGCGGCCCAGGACGCCGACCTGGTCGTGGTCGGAACCCGGGGGCGAGGTGGATTCGCCGGGTTGCTGCTGGGTTCGGTGAGCCGGAAGGTGGCCGCCCACGCGGACCGACCGGTCGTCGTCGTGCGGGGGGACACGGCGAAAGCCGACCACGGCGTCGTCGTGGTCGGCGTGCGCGACGAGCGGGACGAGGAAGCCGTGCGGTTCGCCCTCGCCGAGGCCGACTCGCGCCGGGCGGGCGTGCGTCTGGTCCACGCCTGGGCGCCGCTCGTGCGCGTCGGCATCATGGTGCCTCAGGTCAGCAACCTCGAGGAGGAGCGGGCTGCCCACGCCCAGGTACTGAATCATGCCGCCCGTCCCGTCGCCGAGTACCCGAACGTCCATGTGGACACCGAGCTGTCCGTCGACTCGCCGGCCGCCGCTCTGGTGCAGGCATCCGCTCGGGCCGACCTGATGGTGCTTCCGCGGCACCCGGCCGAGGGCAGGTTCGGGCTGCGTCTGGGGTCGGTGGTGCACGCCGTACTGCACCACGCGAGCTGCCCCGTCGCCGTCGTACCCACGAGTCGGCCCGCTGCCGCGGACGAAGCGTCGTAGGGGTGACCGATCAGTCATGACGGAATACTTTCCCGATGGTGAGGCCTCCGCCGTTCAGCTGGCCCTGCGGGCGGTGGTCGCAGGCGAGGCGGACGAGACGGCGCTGAACACCCTCGCCGGCGGTGAGGTTCTCATCCCCACCGGCGGCCTCGCTGCCGAGGACCAGGAGCCCGGCACCGTGAGCCTTCCTGTCTACGAGCAGGAGGACGGCACCGAACTGGTGCCGGTCTTCACCTCGCAGGCCCGCATGCGGCAGGCGCTGCCGCAGATCACCCAGCATCGGCAGGTCGTGCTCGGTGAGCTCGCCCATGGCTGGCCGTCGGAGAAACTGGCACTGATCATCGACGCGGGCGCACCGGAGGAGCTGGCACTGACGGCTCAGGGGGTGAGGGAACTGCTCGACCGTGACGTCGGCTGAGGCCGCATCGCGCCGATCACCGGCCGCCACCACGGCCGTACGGCGGTTGATGCCATCCGACGTTGCCGGTCCAGCCAAGGCGGTCGGCCCGTAGGGTGTGTCGTCGGCCAGGCGGATGGCCTCGTCGTCGCTGTCGAGGGGCAGGCGGACGAGGACCGGACCGAAGATCTCCTGCTGGACGATGGGGGAGTCCTGCGTGGGCGCGTATGTCGCCTACTACGGCTGGTACGAGATCCGCGTCCAGCACGACCCGACGACCCAGGACCGGGTTGGGTCATCGACGGGGCCGGAGCCGCCCGGCGTCGTATCGCCGACGCCTGGACGCCACCGGCCCCATGGTGACCGCTGTGGTCAGACCGCGATCGTGGTGCCGTCGAACCGGCTGAGCGTGAACTCCGCCTTCTCCAGGGTCGACTCCTTGGCCTCGCGCAGCACACCGATGGCGATCTCCTCACCCAGCCGCACGGCCTGGGTGTAGTCGGTACGCCAGTGCACGCCGGCCATGTTGCGGCCGGTGGCGATGTTGGCGGCGACCTTGTTGAGCTCGCCGCCGACGGTGAGCCGGTCGGCGTCCGGTCCGGAGTACGGCTCCAGGGCCATGCCGTCCGTCGTGGGCACGACCGGGTCGGGCAGGACGTGCGACTCGTCGAACCACGCCTTGAGGATCGTCACGCACGCTCCCGCCACGGTGGCGTGTCCGGAGCCGTAGGAGGGGTGGGTCGGGCTGCCCTCGGGGAACGCCTGGGGCAGCAGGTGACTGCCGTACTTCTCGAAGACCCGCTTGACGGCGACGGAGTCCAGCACCCCGGAATCGATCGGGTACTCGCGCTGCCCGCGCAGTTGCTGATGGACCCGCCCGCCGAACTCCTCCGGCCGCAGCCGCCGGTGCACGTACCACTTCTGGAACCACACCGCCTTCAGGGCACGGGTGGCCACCTCGGTGACGAGTGAGAGGATGTGCGGGCCGCCGTACGTCCCGAAGCCGATCTGGTTGCGCGAGAAGTTGTACGGATTGCCCGCGTCCACCGGCGCGTTCAGGCCGAGCAGGATGAGAGCGGCGTTGAGGTAGGCCTCGTACAGCGCGTCGAAGTGCACATAGTGCGCCAGGTCGCGCGGGGTCTGGATGTATCGCCGCGTCGCGAAGTCCCGCTCGTCCGGTTCGGGTTCGGAACCGTTCTGCACCTCCAGCCAGTCGCCCCACGTGGTCAGGTGGTCGACCGGGCGGACCAGCGTGTCCTGCCGCTGCGGGATCAGCAGCGTGCCGTACGGGATGTCCTTCAGCAGGAACTGCGAGACATACGGCCCGGCCAGGTCGCCCCGGGTGTCCCCGCGGAAGATGGTCTGCGGGGTGACCAGGCCGTTCTGCTTGGGCGCCCGGAAGTCCTCAAGACCGCTCAGTTCGGTCGCCGCCTCGGCGACCAGTTCGCTGTCGCCGAACCGCGTGAACAGCACGTCACGGCACAGCGCCATCCAGTACAGCTCGACGGCCTCGGCGGAGTTCTGCGCGCTGTCGATGCGCGGCGCGGGCGGGACGGAGAGCGCCTGGGCGTCCGGGCCCTCCGAGTCGAAGGCCAGTCCCGCCTGCGGGTTGACGAGTTTGCGGGTGTCCCCGAGCGGGATCCGCTCGAAGTCCTCGTAGCTGCCCGTGGCCAGCGCCCGGCGCAGCAGGTTGTAGGCGGCCGGGTCGACCTCTCCGAACTTGTTGTGCGGCAGTCCCTTGGAGTAGTTGGCGACGAAGGGGTGGTCCGTCTCCTCCCCGTTGGCTGTGTGGACCGGTACATGGCGCTGGAACTCGACCTCGGCGGCCCGGACACGCCAGTCGCGCGCGGCTAAACGACGATCACTCATACGAATCCCCCGTATTCCCCCATGAGTTGTGCGCTGAGCGTTGTACTCGGAGCGCATTCTTTACCTATGAGACACCCGACGGCGTAAGACCGTTGCAGGGGAACGAGCCATCTCACATACCTGCACATATGCAACGCGGACCTCCGCATCACGTCGCGCCGCGGGCGGAGGGGATGACCGGGCCGGTCTTCTCCTAGGGCCGGGGTCTTCTCCCAGGGCCGGGTGGGCGCAGCGACAGCTCCGTCCGGGCGGCGACCCCGCCGCCATGCTCCGACGTTAGGATGGAGCTCGTCAGCCGTGTCGGGGCCGACGAAGCCCCCGGCGAAGAATTCGATGTCCGCGGGAGAGTGCGTGCGCATGTCCGTGGTGCCCGGCGCCGCTGCCTGCCCGCCGTGACCCTTCGCCTTACAGCAGCCCCCGATTCCGTCGCGGGTCCCTTCGCCGCCCACTGACTTCCTTCCGCCGCCCGCGGCCCTCGTGGATCGCCGCCTCGGCCCTCCCCCTTCCTGCGCGCCCGCCGTGATGCCGGGTGTGCCCGAGCACGACAGGTTCCTCTCGTCTTGTCTTCCTCCGCCCTGTCCCCGGCCGCTTGGCTGCGCGGCTCCCGACGTCCGACGTGGCTGTCCGATCCGAAGGTGCTGCGCACCGAGGTGCTGGCCGGTCTCGTGGTCGCCCTGGCGCTGATCCCGGAGGCGATCTCGTTCTCGATCATCGCCGGGGTCGACCCGGCGGTCGGGCTGTTCGCCTCGTTCACCATGGCGGTCACCATCGCGATCGTCGGCGGCCGCCCGGCCATGATCTCCGCGGCCACCGGCGCGGTCGCCCTGGTCATCGCCCCGCTCAACCGCGAGCACGGCTTCGGCTACCTGGTCGCCGCCGTCATCATCGCCGGCGTCTTCCAGATCGTCCTCGGGGCACTCGGCGTGGCCAAGCTGATGCGGTTCGTGCCGCGCAGTGTGATGGTCGGCTTCGTGAACTCCCTCGCCGTCCTGATCTTCATGGCGCAGGTGCCGGAGATGACGGACGTGCCCTGGCCGGTCTATCCGCTGATCGCCGCCGGTCTGGCGCTGATGGTGTTCTTCCAGAAGGTCACCACCGTGATCCCGGCGCCGCTGGTGTCCATCGTGATCCTCACCGTCCTCACCGTCGCGGCCGGGATCGCGGTGCCGACCGTGGGCGACAAGGGAGCTCTGCCGTCCGCGCTGCCGGCACCGGGCCTGCCGGACGTGCCGTTCACCCTGGACACGCTGACGACCGTCGCGCCGTACGCGCTCGCCATGGCCATGGTCGGCCTGATGGAGTCGCTGATGACCGCGAAGCTGGTCGACGACATCACCGACACCCACTCCTCCAAGACACGCGAGTCCGTCGGCCAGGGCGTCGCCAACATCGTCACCGGCTTCTTCGGCGGCATGGGCGGCTGCGCGATGATCGGCCAGACGATGATCAACGTCCGGGTGTCCGGCGCCCGTACCCGGCTGTCGACGTTCCTGGCCGGAGCCTTGCTGATGGTGCTGTGCATCGTGTTCGGCCCGGTCGTGTCCGACATTCCCATGGCCGCGCTCGTCGCCGTGATGGTCATGGTGTCGGTCGCCACGTTCGACTGGCACTCCATCGCCCCGAAGACGCTCAGGCGCATGCCCGCCGGGGAGATCACCGTCATGGTGGTCACCGTGGGGTGCGTGGTCGCCACCCACAACCTCGCCATCGGCGTCGTCGCCGGCTCCCTGACCGCCATGGTCATCTTCGCCAAGCGCGTCGCCCACCTCGCCGAGGTCACCGCCGTCACCGACCCGGACGGCACCACCGTGGTCTACCGGGTCACCGGCGAGCTGTTCTTCGCCTCGTCCAACGACCTCGTCGGCCAGTTCGACTACGCGGGGGACCCGGACAAGGTCGTCATCGACCTGTCAGCGGCGCACATCTGGGACGCATCCTCCGTCGCGGCCCTGGACGCCATCGAGACGAAGTACGCCCAGCGCGGCAAGAGCGTCGAGATCACCGGCCTGAACGAACCCAGCGCCCGCATCCACAAGACGCTCAGCGGCGAACTCACCGGCGGCCACTGACCACACCCCCAGTGGCCGCCCCGGGGACAGACCCGACACGGTCCGACGTCACTCGCCTTGCCGGCCGGGCTGCCAGGCGTGCACGGGCAGTGAGTCCGAGAGGGTGGCGAAGATCGCTGGTCGCCGCCTTGCGCTGTGGTCGCCGATGACGAACAGGCGGCGTTCGGCGCGGGTGACGGCGACATCGAGGAGCTTGGGTTTCTCTCTGTACACAGGGGGCGAGAAGCGGCGACCGAGCGCCGTCGGCTCAGTCGGGCAGGGTGAGTGCGTAGGACTCTCCAGCGGCCACGGACACGGTGCGATCGGCGAGGGCCACGGTGATCGGCTCCTGGTCGGAGTGCGGCACGGTGATGCGCAGCCGGCGCGGCTGCAGCCGTAGGCGCACGCCCCAGTGGCCCTGGTAGCGGACGGAGAACCCGTACTCCGAGAGCTTCGGCAGCGGTACGGGATCGAACCGGAGGGCGCCACCCCGGGTCTCCAGACCGGTGAGACCTCGCTGGACGAGGTCGAGGGTGCCTGCCATGGCGCCCAGGTGGACGCCCTCGCCGGTGGTGCCGTTGTGCAGATCGGCGATGTCACCGGCCAGTGCCTCCTGGACGAAGTCCCAGGCCTGGGCGCGCCGGGACCGGGCGAGCACCCACCCGTGGACGAGGCTGCTGAGGGTCGAACCGTGGCTGGTGCGGGCCAGGTAGTAGTCGACGGTGTGCTGCCAGGTGGCGTCGTCCAGGTCGTACCCCAACCGCCGGAACAGCCCCTGGAGTTCGGCGTCCGAGAAGAGGTATCCGAGCATCAGGACGTCGGCCTGCTTGGACGCCTGGTAGCGGTTGACGGTGTCGCCTTCCGCCTCCAGGATCCGGTCCAGGCGCCGGATGTCGCCGTACCGGTCGCGGTAGGCCGGCCAGTCGAGTTCCGCGAGGTCGCCGTAGCCGGAGAACTGGCTGATGACACCGTCGTGGAAGGGCACGTGCAGCTTCCGGGAGACGGCGTCCCAGGCGTCGAGTTCGTCCGGCTCCATACCGGCGCGTTCGAACAGGTCACGGCGGCGGGGTTCGGGCAGCGCGTCCATCAGGTCGCGGGCGCGGGCGAGAGTCCACGCGGCGGTGACGTTGGTGTACGCGTTGTCGTCGAGGCCGGGCTCGGCCGCGTGGGGATAGGCCTCGTGGTACTCGTCGGGGCCGACGACCCCGCGGATCCGGTAGCGGGCGAGCGTGTCGTCGTACGTGGCCAGGCCGGCCCAGAACCGGGCGATCTGCAACAGCATCTCGGCGCCCTTGGTGGTCAGGAACTCGGTGTCGCCGGTCGCCTCGCAGTACTGCCACACGTTGTAGGCGATCGCCGAGTTCACGTGGTGCTGCAGCCGGGTGTGGTCGGGCAGCCAGCGCCCGGAGCGCGGGTTGAGGTGCAGCCGCTGGGTCTCCTCGCGGCCGTCGCTGCCGCTCTGCCACGGATACATGGCGCCCCTGTGCCCGGCGTCGGCGGCGGCGAAGCGGGCCCGTTCCAGACGGCGGTGGCGATAGGTCAGAAGAGCCCGGGAGACCTCGGGAAAGTGCAGATTGAGATACGGCAGCACGAACAGCTCGTCCCAGAAGATGTGGCCGCGGTAGGCCTCGCCGTGCAGTCCGCGCGCCGGAACGCCGACGTCCAGGTCGGCGGTGTGCGGGGAGAGCGTCTGCAGGACGTGGAAGAGGTGCAGACGCAGGATCGGGCCCGCGTCGCCGGGCACCTCCAGCTCGGCGTTGCGCCACAGCTGCTTCCAGGCCGTGCGGTGGGAGGCGAGCAGGACCTCGACGCCCGGGGCCCGGCGGACCCGGTCCACGGCCGCGTGAAACGGGTCGCTGATCGCCGGGTCGTGGGAGGTGTGCAGGGCGATCGTCTTGTCGACGGTCACGGGCCGGCCGTCGGCGACCGGGATCCGCAGCAACTGGACGGCCCGCTCCTCCTCGTGCGCCGTGAAGGCCTCGGACGGCACGTCGACGACGGTACGGCCGGCCAGGCCGATGCGGATGTCGGACGTCCGGGTACGGCAGCGCAGCCATGCGGTCTCGGCGTCCGCGGAGCCGGCATGGATGTGGATGAGATGGCGGGAGGCCAGCTGCCGGTAGCGCTCCACTCCCATATTGGCGACCGAGCCGTCGAGCGCGGCCTCGACCTCGATCTCCCCGGACCAGCCCTCGGCCGTCAACTCGGTCCGCAGCAGGGCCAGATGGGGGTCGGCCATATGGACGAGCCGGAGTTGCCGCACCGCCAGGTAGCGGCCGTCCTCGTCCTCGTACCGGACCGTGCGCTCCAGGGTCCCGGCCCGCAGATCCAGGGTCTGCCGGTGGCCGAGAACCTTGTGGGTGTCGGGCGAGAGCCATCCGCCGGGGACCGCGCGGAACCGCAGCGGCAACCAGTTCGGGACGTTGACCATGTCCTCGTTCTCGACCTGGCGTCCCGCGACCTGGGACGTGAGCCGGTTGTAGCAGCCGGCCACGTACGTCCCCGGGTAGTGGACGGGGTCCGCCACGCACTCGGGGGCCGCGCCCCGGGTGGCGAAGTAGCCGTTGCCGAGGGTGCACAAGGACTCGCGCACCCGTTCCCGCGCCGGGTCGTAGCCCTCGTACTTCCAGGTCCAGTCACGCATCCGCGGTCCTCCGGATCGAGCGCCGCACGGGGTCACCGGCCGGCGGGCCGCGCGGCGTCGTCAGCACCCGTCAGTGTCGAGGCTATGACCGCTGTGCCGCGTCGGCGCGGGGAGTGGTGGAGGCCGGTGCGGGCAGCCGTGACGGTGGCGGTCCGTTCAGCTCCAGGCCCGGTAGGGCTCGTCGATCAGCTGGAAGACCGGCTCGCCCCGGACCGGGTCCTTCGCGGTGAACAGCCGTACCCGGTCCCCGCCGTGGATGCCCACGGGCGGGCCCATGACCCGGCCGCGCACGACGAAACCCTCGGCCATCTCGATCAAGGACACGTTGCGGGCGGCGGGGGTGTTGCGGTGCACCACCGTGGAGTGGCGGACCGTCCCGGTGCCCCCGCTGCGCTCCGTGCGCAGGTCGCTGCCCTGGCAGACCGGACACAGCAGCCGGTGGTACATCGCGGTGCCGCACCAGGTGCAGCGCTGGAAGAGGATGGCCTCCGTGTCCGGGCTCCTGGGATCGGCGCTCCTGGGATCCAGGACGCCCGCCGCGGAACCGGCTGACTGACGGGCAACGCTTCCTGAGGGGTGGTACACGCTCGTCAACTCCCTGCACTCGGCCGGAATCCCACGTGCGCGGATCACCGTGCACGCACGTGCGCGGTCGCCGTGCCACCGTGCACGCCCTCAGGGTATGGCACTCAGTGTCACTCGTAAAGGCACTCCGTACCCTTGATAACCCTTGATATCCGGGCGCGCCTCGGTCATTCCCGTCCGAGCGTGGACTCGATCTCCTGGACCACCCGCCACAGCGGTGCGCCACGCCGGGAGACGACGACCACGACGTCCTCGGTGGACTCGGCGTCCTCGCTTCGCCGTTCGCCGCCGGAAGACGCGCCGAACGCGGACTGCACATACCCCAGCGCGTGGTCCACCGTGGCGCTCGCGTCGCCCTGCCCGTTCGAACGCAGCCAGGAACGCAGCGCGTTGTTGTGCGCCGCGACCACGGCGGCGGCGATCACATCGGCCTGCAGCGTCCCGTCGCGCCGACCGGCGAACCGGCCCCGCAGGTACTCGGCGAGGGCGCGCTCGTAACGCCACACCACCGACAGCTCGTACGCGCGCAGGCCGGGCACCTTCTTGGTGAGCCGGTAGCGCTGCACGGAGAACGTCGGGTTCTCGGCGTACATCCGCAGCACCAGCCGGGCCGCGTCGCAGACCCGGCCGACGGGTTCGTCCGTGTCGTCGCCGGCGGCCAGGAGGGCCGTCATGTCGGCCAGGCACCGTTCGTGGTCGGGGAAGACCACGTCCTCCTTGGAAGGGAAGTAGCGGAAGAACGACCGCCGCCCGACTCCGGCGAGCGCCACGATGTCGTCGACGGTGGTCTGCTCGTAGCCCCGCTCCAGGAACAGCTGGAAGGCCGCCGCCACGAGCGCGTCCCGCATGGGCGGCTTCGCGGCCGCCGCCTCCGTCTTCTCGCCGCGACGGGGCGCCGCGCTGCTGGAGCTCATGGACCGGAACGTAGCACTTGGCCGTCGCCTGTGGCACTCAGTGCTCACTGAATGGGGAACTGAGTGCTCTCCGCCGAGGACTCCCGTCAACGCTCCGGCAGGGCCGCGACCGGGCGCCGGACCTCAGGCAGGCAGTACCTACCGGTTCCTCGCGCACTGAACCCTCAGCGTGGCAGACACGTATGACTCCTCGGGGACGCCAAGGCCCCTGCCGAGGGGGCGGAAGGAGAGCAGCATGCCGATGCCGCCCGACCGCGAGCGGTCGCACGACGGCCCGCCACTCGAACCCGTCCGGGTGCTGCGCCCGCGCCGCACCGACGCCCTCGCGGAACTCATCCGGGAGTTCCAGGAGAGCACCGGCCGATACGACTCCGTGGCACTGCCCGGACCACCGTCCGGAGCCGAGGACAGGACGCAGGAGCTGCCGCCCGTCGCCGACCACGCGCCTGAGGTTCCGAGCGGCGCCCCACGCGGCCGGGTGCCCGGCCTGCGCCGCTTCGCCGTCGCCGCCGCCGTGGCCACGGCGGCCCTGGTCGGCTTCGGCTGCGCCTTCCTGCTGACCGACCGGAGCGACGGCACCTCCGCGCAGGCCTCCGGCCCGACCCCGTCCGCCGAGCCCACCCCGACCGCCTCCGCCTCACTACCCTCGGGCGCCACCGACCCCGACGGCCCCGGCACCCTCCGCGAGGGAGACAGCGGCCCCGAGGTGAGCGACCTCCAGCAGCGCCTGCGGCGCATCCCGAACGTCTACGACGACGGCTCCACCAGCGGCAGCTACGACACCGTCCTGACCGAGGCGGTGGCTCGCTTCCAGCTCTGGTACGGCATCCGGGGCGACGAGACCGGCGTCTACGGCAACGACACCCGGCTCGAACTGGAGTCCCGCACCGGCGCGGAATGAGACGACAGAGGGAGCACCCGCCCCCGGGTACGCCATGCCGCCGCACACGGGATGGCACGGCCGCCCGCGCCGTGATGAGCTGAAGCCGGACACCGACCGCGGCAGACGCACCGAACGGGAGCGGCGTGAGCATGGCGGACATGGACGCGTTCATCGGCCGGCTGAACCCGGACATGTGCGTGGTGACGGCCGCCGCGCACGGTGAGTGGGCGGGCTGTCTGGTCGGGTTCGCCTCCCAGTGCTCCATCCACCCGCTGCGGTTCGTGGTGTGGCTGTCCAAGGTGAACCACACCTACCGCGTGGCACGGTCCGCGCGACACCTCGCCGTGCATCTGCTGACCCGTGAACAGCGCGCGCTGGCCGAGGTGTTCGGCGGCAGCACGGGCGACCGGACGGACAAGTTCGCGCACGTCCGCCGGCGGGAGGAGTACGGCGGGGCGGTCGTACTCGAGGACGCGGAGGCCTGGTTCGTCGGCAGCGTCGCACTGCGCGCCGACGCGGGCGATCACGTGGGTTACGTCCTCGACCCGGTGGCGTGGGGCGAGCGGGAGGGGGCGGACGGCGGACCGCTGCTGCGGCTCGACGACGCCCGCACCATCGCGCCCGGTCACCCGGTGGACTGACCTTTCGCCCCGGCGGCTCGAACATGGGGCAACGCCTCGGGAAAGTGCCGGTGACGAGGGACCGCCCGCCGTCACCATGGGCCTCCGATCGAGGTGACCCGCCCGTCCCGAACCGAAGGCCACGCCGATGAGCGGCTCCCGCATTCCGGGCCTGGTGCTGCCCGCCGTATACCTGCTGGCCCTGGTTGTCGGCCTGATCTGGTACTGGAGACACCGCGGGGACGACTGAACGCCGCCTTCACTCCGGCTCGGCCGGCACCCGGATGTCGACGACGCAGACGTCGTCCCGCCGCTCGCCCTCCAGCACCGAGGCGAGCAACAGCCTCAAGGATCCAGGATGGTCCACGGGGTGGGCCACGACGGCCGCGGCCAGGCGCTCCAGGCCCCGGTCGATGCCCTCCTCGGGCCGTTCGACCAGGCCGTCCGTGTACAGCAGGAGCCGGTCTCCCGGTTCGAGGCGGACCTCCGCCTCCTCGAAGAACGGCGCGGAGCTCGCCCCGAGCAGCATCCCGCCCGGCCGGCCGAGATAGCGCACCTCGCCGTCACGCAGCAGCAACGGCGGCGGATGACCCGCCTGCGCCCAGACCAGACGGCGCTGGTCGGGGTGGTAGCGGGTCAGGACCATCGTCGCCGTGCCGTGGGAGTCCCGGGAGTGCAGCAGAAGCGTGTTGAGTCGGGCGAGCGCGCCGGTCAGCGACGAGCCCGTGATGACCATGCCCTTGGCGGTGAAGCGGAGCTGCGCCATCGTGGCGACGGCGTCGATGCCGTGACCGGCGACGTCGCCGACGACGAACAGGGCGTCGCCCTCGGGCAGTTCGATGGCGCTGAACCAGTCGCCGCCGACGTGGATCCCCGACTGGGCGGGCAGATAGGCGACCTCCACGCGCAGTCCCGCCAGGCGCACGGGCCGGGTGGGCAGCGGCAGCAGTGCGTGCTGGAGCCGGGCGGCGAGCGTCCGCTCGGCGTGCAGCACGCCGTGCTGGGTCAGGACCGCCTGCTCGCTCTCGACGAGGGCGAGTTCCGCGCTGCGCTGTGCGGTGAGGTCCTGTACGAAGCCGTGCACCTCGACGGGCGTGCCGTCGGTGTCCCGCTCGGCCTCGGCGACGAGCCGCAGATGCCGGATACCGTCCGCCGCCCTGATCCGGAACGGGACGTCGAACGGGCGCCCCGCGCGCAGAAGTTCGCGCACGGCGCGGGCCAGTGGCGGCACGTCCTCGGGCAGCGCGAGGCCCGGGAGGTCGGCGAGGCGGACCGGGCCGTGTGCGGGGTCCCGGTCGAGGATGGCGAAGACCTGGGGCGACCAGCCGACCTCGTCCGTGACCGGATTCCAGCTCGCCCAGCCAAGGTTACCCAGCCGTTGCACGTCCGCCAGCCGCTGCTCCTGCCTGCCCGAGGAGTCCTCCCGGATCCAGGTGACGATCAGCCCGCCGCCGAGCCGGGACGCCCGCACCGCGTATGTCGGGGGCTCCGCGGTACCGGCCACGACCTCCTGGTGGACGAACGACCGGCCTTCGTACGGCTCCCCGGTGGCCAGCGTGTGCAGGCACCCCTGCCACAGCTCCTCGCCCGCCATCTCCGGGAAGCACTCCAGGATCCTGCGGCCGACCAGTTCACGGCCGGTGCGGCCGACGCCGTCGACCGCCTGAGCCGTCGCGGCGTCCACGCGGTAGTCCTCGACCTCTCCTGTGGGAGCGTGCAGCGGCGTCAGCAGCACCGCCGCGCCCGGCAGCGCGTCGAACACCGCCTGCACGGCACCGGCGGCGTGCTCCTGCCCGGTGCCGAAGGCCCGCAGCCGGCCCGCGCACAGCCGGGCGACGGCCCGCAGGAGGTGCCGGGCCGCCGGCGTGAACGGCCCGCCGTGGGCCCGCAGGACACCGATGCAGACATCGGCCGTGTCCCCGGCGGCCGGCACGGGCAGCCAGGCGCGGGACCGCCAGCGCTCGGGTGGATCCCCGATGAGCAGGTACCGCTCCCGGTCCGCCGCGAGATCCTCCAGCCAGCGCGGCTCCCGCGCCCGGAGCGCCTCCAGGGCGGCGATCCCGCTCAGTGGAGGCACTTGGCGCCACTGGACGGCCAGGGTGTCGTCGATGCCGGCGTGCCCGACCAGTTCGAGTCCTCCGGCCGGCAGGCACCGGAAGAGCATGACCGCGTCGGCCGCCACCTCCGGCGCCAGATGCTCCAGCAGGCAGCGGGCGAGATCCTGGGGAGTGCCGACGCGGACCAGGGCCTCGCCGAGGCGGCCGAGCGTGGCGGAGGCGTGGGCCGAGCCCGCGGCGTCGTCAGCTTCGGACGTGTCCCCTGCGGCCGGGAGACCGGACATCGGGTGGTGGTCCGACGGGGGGTCGCCGGTGCCGGCGGGGACGGGATCGGGCTCCTCGTGCGAGGGGCGCGAGGTGTGGTGCAGCGGGGGTACCAGACCCCCGAGCGTGATCCAGCACTCCTCCAGCACCGTGCGGTTGCCGGCTTTGGCCCGCTGCAGCAGCTCCTCGCCCGCGGCGTCCGGCGAGCATCCGGTCAGCGCCATCAGCGCGCCCTTGGCCCGTTCCACGACCGCCGACATCGCCGCCTGGTCCCGCATCCGGTCCATCTCGGCGCGCTGCCGGGCAACGACCTTGGCCAGCGCCGCCATGTCGGGCACGGGGCCGGATTCGGCGGGGCCGGCGGGCTCGCTCGTCACGCGTTGAGCATCGCACATTGGGCGCCGTTCGTTCGCGGGCTTGTTCCCACCGCGCTCATCGACGCGGCCGGCTGGCGGCCTCCGCGGTTGCCCGGCCCGCCGGGGCCGGCTCAGCGATGCGGCGGCGGGAACAGCCACAGCCGCAGCAGCCGGCTCAGCAACGGCATGACCAGGTACGTCAGCACCGGCAGCAGCACGATCGGGAACACGGCCGCGCGCAGCGGCAGGGGCCACGTGGTCGTCTGGGGCGTCACCAGCCACTGGATCAGGAAGGTGAACGGATAGGCGCCGAGGAACGTGGTGAGCACCATCTTCCAGCGGGGAGGGGCCTGCACGGTGGTGCCGGGCAGGCTGAACCAGGTCTCCATCCCCGTCGTCGACTGCCGCTCACTGCCGATCTCCGTCGCGACGTTCTCGATCCGCTCGTGCCACGAGGCCCGCTCGTCCGACTCCAGCCAGGCGGTGAGCCGGTGCGGGTCGGACCAGCGCAGCACCGCGTGGAAGCGGTGACCGTCCTCGGGACGCAGCCAGGAGACGCCCTCGTTGCCCGGGAACTCTCTGGCGCAGCGGGTGATTCCGCGCGTCCACTCCTCGAACTCCTGCTCCCGGCCGGGACGCACCTGCCAGGTGAGAACCGTGGTGATCGGCTCGCCCCGCCGCACATCGGTGGTGCTCATGCTCACCATGTGTGCCACGCGAGACGCGGGTCATGCCCCTCCTGGGGCGTACGGGCCGATCAGCGTCCGTGCGCGTGCTCCACCAGGGCCTGTGTGACCGCCCGGACGCTGCGGGCGATGTGCTGCAGCTGCATGACCTCCGCCGCGTACAGCTTGATCGTGTGCTCGATGACCGACTCCGGCAGACCGAGCCCGGGCAGATCGGCCCGGGCCGTCTGCAGGGCGGTACGGGCGACCCGGATCTCGTGCTGGACCTGGATCTGCGCGTGCCGGGCGAGCAGCACAGGGTGGCGGATCAGGGCCGGGTAGCTGGCATAGCGCGCCGGCACCAGCTCGCGCAGCCACTTGGCCGCCGAGCGTTCCCAGTCGTAGCTGCCGGGGGACTTGACCTGGCACGGCCAGTCCGGGCTGATGCGCGTGGTCGTCCGTGTGGTCGTCAGGGGCATGGTCATCGCTTCCGGGTGTGCGGCGTCGTGAGGGTGGTCCGACGGGGTGGGCGGCCCCGGTCCAGGGGATGGCCGGGGCCGCCACGACCGAACATCCTCGGCGCCGACGCGGGTAGGAGACGGCGGCTCGGGATGTCCGTGGGTGTGGAACGTGTCCCGGTGCGGCCCGGGGTGTGATCCGTGAGCAGTATTTATATATGCCGTCCGCTTTTCAAGGAGTATGAAAACATTCATGCGCGATTTGGGATAGATGATTCCGCTATGCCCGGATACGGGTGGAGTGTCTTTTGGTCCCGGAGAGAACCCGGAGAGAACCCGGAGAGAATCAGTCCCGGAGAAAGAACTGGTGCTGGTCGGAGACCTGCTCGTACTCCTCCAGCCGCGCCTGAGTGCGCTCGGGGTCGGCGTCGGTCATGGCCTGCAGCAGCGCGGCGGCCATCACGCCGGGCGCGGCGTAGGAGTCGAACACCAGGCGGGAGCCGGTGCCGGTGGCGAAGACGACGTCCGCCTCGTCGGCCACCGGTCCGAGCGCCAGATCGGTGATCAGCGCGACCTTCAGTCCGGCGTGGCGCGCGACCCGGACGGCGGTGAGGGTCTCCTGGGCGTGCCGGGGCATCGAGAACGCCAGCACCCAGGTGCCGCCGGCCGCGTGCGACTGCAGCAGCGCGTCGTAGGCGACGCTGCCGCCCCGCGTCACGAGCCGTACGTCCGGGTGGACTCGGCGGGCGGCGTAGGCGAAGTACTCGGCCAGCGACGCCGAGATGCGCAGACCCAGGACCGTCAGCGGGGTCGACCGGGACAGCTTGCGGCCGATGTCGATCACCTGGTCGGGGTCGGCGAAGTCGCGCCGCAGGTTCTCCAGGTTCTCGATCTCGGCGTCGACCGCCGCCTGGAGCTCGTTGCTCCCGTTGTCCTCCGCCGCCGCGGGCCCGCCGGCGAGGGTGCCGAGCGCGATCGACTGGAGCTTCTCCCGTAGCGCGGGGTAACCGCTGAAGCCGACCGCCGCGGCGAAGCGTGTCACCGAGGGCTGGCTCACGCCGACGCGCTCGGCGAGATCGGTGATCGAAAGGAAGGCCGCCTCGGTGATGTGCTCGATCAGGTACTGGGCGATGCGCCGCTGCCCCGGGGACAGCCGGGGCCGGTCGAAGAGCGCCCTGAGCTGGGAAGTCGGGGAGGCCTCCGCCTCCGGTGCGGTCTTTCCCGAGGTGATCGCGGATGCCTGGGCGCGTGCGTGCTGCGGCGATGGCACCGGTGCGCCTCCTTTGTCTCCCACAGAGACTCAACATAGCTCACACACTGTGGTGACCAGGGTCTGCGCGAAAGCATTCGGTGACCGGCAGAAGGGACGGATACGGGCACTCCGGACGGGAACCCGCCCCCGACGACTTCAGGGAGGAGTGACGACACGCATGAGTGCGATCAGCGCGGTGGAACAGGCCTTGGAGAACCGGTGGGAGGCGCTGTGGGCGAGGGTCTTCGACAAGGAACCCGTCGAACTCCTCGACGCGCTGCGCCGCGAGTGCGACAGCAACGCGGTCGTCTGCAGCGAGACCCGGATCGTGGTGCCCAACGCCTACGACGTCGAACTCGCCGACTTCGTGCACGACGAACTCTCGCGCCGCGGCAGCCGCGTCGGCCAGGCGCTCACCGACAGTCTGGTACGGCATGCCGAACGCCACGGCTACGAGTGGGCGGGCCCGCTCGCGGTGCATATCACCAGGTCCGCGCACGTGCCCAACGGCCGCTACCGCGTGGCCAGCAGCGTGATGCCGCACGTGTGCGCCGAGGGGTTCCAGCACACGGCGACTTAAGGCTCATCACGAGCGGACGTCATCGGCGGTAGATCGTGATCGAATGGCCGACCTCGTCGATTGCCCGACTGCTGTCGATCAACTCGGCCAGTCGCCCCTTCGCTTTGGCGACCGAGGAGTTCGACACGACCAGCAGCCCGCGCACCCGCCCTACGGGCGCTTCACCCGGGTCGCACGCGTGGATGCCGTAGAAGGACGGCACGCCGCTGCCCTTGTACACGAGCCAGATCCGCTCACCGCCGTACCTCTCGCGCAGCCGGTCGGCGAGCCGGCCGAGGTCCTGGCCCCAGTCGACGTTGGAGTCGTGCAGCCGCAGCCGGGTCTTGGCCGGCCCGCCGAACGCCTCGTTGGAGTACGGCAGATAGTAGGGGTATGTCCGCACGGAGCTGACCGCGACGAACAGCACCAGCGCCCCCGCCACCACCGGCACCCACCCCCGCCGCCCCCGCACGGCGAGGAGACAGCCGGCCGCCACCGCCAGGAACATCGGCAGAAAGACGGCGTAGCGGGTGCCGAAGTCCCGTGTCCCCTCCATGGCCGCGACGAGCAGCACCGCGGCGGGCACGAGCAGATACGGGGCCGCGGGCCGCAGCCGCCGTACCGCCACCACTACTACGGCGCCGGCGGCCCACAGTGCGAGCATGCCGAGCGGCGTCTTCACCAGCAGCGCGACCGGCAGGTAGTACCAGCGAGACCCGTTGTACACCTCGCCGAGCAGGAAGCCCTGCCACGGCTGGTTCTCCAGACCGAACTGGACGCGCATCCCGTCCCGGTACGCCTCCGGGAACGGCAGCAGCTCGACCAGCAGCCTCCGCCGCCCGTGCAGGACGGGCACATGCTGCTCGGGCGCCCAGCGCAGCCGCGGATCGACGGCCAGATACGACGCCCATACGACGGCGACCGCGACCAGCGCCACCACGGCAGCGCCCCCGACCGCCCGCAGCAAGGCCCTGCGCCGGTCCGCCGCAGCTCCGTTCCAGGCCGACACGGCAGCGAGCGCCACCAGCACCGGAACCGCCGCCAGCGCGCTCATCTTCGTGGCCACGGCCGCGCCGAGCGCCGCCCCCGCGAGCGGCAGGAACAGCCGCGGCCGCAGGCGCGCCCGCCACAGCAGCCATGCCGACGTCAGCAGGAACCCGGCCGCCGGTACGTCGAGGGTGGCCAGCGAGCCGTGCGCGATGACGTCGGGGGAGAAGGCGTACAGGGCGAGGGCCGTCAACCCGCCCGCGACGCCCGCGAGTTCACGGGCGAAGGCGAAGACGACGAGACCGCACAGCAGCGTCAGCACGATCATCGGGAGACGGGCCCACAGCATCAGCCGCCACGGGTCGTTGCCGGACTCGTACAGCAGATGCCGGCCCAGCTGGGCCTGACCGCCGGTATGGGAGGCGTCGACGTGCGGATCGGCGAGCGCCACTCCGGTGGCGATGACCAGCTTGCCCAGCGGCGGGTGTTCGGGGTTGTGGCGCAGGCGGTGTTCGTGCAGATAGTCGGCGGCCGTCCCCACGTACACGGGTTCGTCGATGGTCGGCGTCTGCCGCACGGCCGTCGTCACCATCGCGACGGCCATCTGGGCCAGCAGCACCACGACGAGGAACGGCACGAGCCACCGTCCGCCGACCCGCCCCGGCGACCGCGCGGCGGGAGCGATGCGGAGGCGTTTCATGCGCCTACTCTGCATCAGCTCCCGCCACGAAGGGCGTTACCGCTTCAAGAGCCGTACGGACAGACCTTCCGCCGTGTACAGGGGGACGGCCCGCAGCGTGTCGGAGTCGAGTTCCACGCGGTCGAACCGGCCGCGCAGCTGTGCGGCGTCGAGTACGGGAACGACGGTCCCGGCGACGGGCGGGCGTTCGGCGTCGAGCCGCAGAGCCAGCACGCTGCCCGGGCCCAGCGTGACCCGGCGCTTCACCTCGAGCGCCGGTCCGTGGTTCTTCCGGAGCAACAGCTCGAGGGCGCCGCCCTCCTGGACGTACGTACCGCGCAGCCGCAGGACCTTGTCCGCGCGGAGCGTGCCGCCCACGACCCGGACGTCGCCCTCACCCAGCGCGTTGGGCGACCCGGCGACCAGCACGCCGTCCTCGACCACGGTTCCGCCCTTGTACCGGTTGTGCCCCGTCAGGGTGAGCGTGCCGCTGCCCCGCTTGGTCAGCCCGCCGTCGCCCTTGATGTCGTTGCGCCAGCTGTCGGCCGCCCGGAAGCCGCCGGCCGCCGCGTCGAGCGTGACGGTCACGTCGGAGTCGAAGGCGCCGTAACCGTCCGCCGCGGCGAACAGGTTGAGCCGCCCCCACTGCTCGAAGCCGTCCAGCAGGACATACCCGGCGGGCAGCCCGGTGGTGCGCAGCACCTCGCGCCGCTGGGCCGCGTCCAGGTACGGCAGCCGCGTCTCCAGCAGTACCTCCGCGCCCTTCGGCACGGTCAGAGGCGCCGTGCGGCCCTCCCGCTCCAGCACATAGGTCAACTTCGGTTCCACCACACGGGCGTTGGCGTCCCGGTCGGCGTACGGGTCGCTGTCGGTGCCGGCCGAGTGCGCGTACGCCAGCAGCGCGTCGGTGCCGGTCCGCTCCTTGAAGTAGGCCAGGGCCTGGGCCCGCGCCTCCGCCTTGAGCTGCGCGTTCGCGGGGTCGGACAGCGCGGCGGCGGCCAGGGCGGTGGCCATGATGCGGCCGCCGAGGACGTCGACCGTGGAGTGCATGCCGGCCACGATCCGCATGTGGCTGAGCTCGAACGCGCGCGTCACCAGCTCCTGGAAACGCTCCGGGACCGCGTAGGCGTAGGCCAGGGCCGCCAGGTGGAGGGCGTTGGTGTGACCGCTCGGGAAGCCGCCGTCGTCGGCCGGGTTCTCGCTGCGCTGCCGCAGCAACTGCGGGGCGACGACCACATTCGAGTCGTACACCGGGTAGCCGAACGTGTCCTTCGCGCCGGTGTCGACGACCTGGCTGTCCTCGTTCATGCGCCACGGACGCGGGTACTGGAAGGCGAACTTGGCCGGGTTGCCCGAGGCGAAGGGACCGCGCACCGTGTCGACCAGCTTGGCCACCTTGCCGAGCGCCGAGTCGTATGAACCGGCGCCGAGGGCAGAACCGGCGGGGGCGTCGGCGGGCACGGCGTCGCTGATCTTGCCGGCGGGCGTGCCGTCCGGGGCGCTGGTGATCGACGTGACGGCCTTGGCGCCCGCCTTGTAGAGGTCGGCCAGCGGACCGAGCCCGCCGATCACCGAGTAGCTCTGGTGCTGGCGGTCGACGATGAACGCCTCCTTCGCCTGCGCCTCGGTGCGCGCGGACGTGATCCCGGCGCAGTAGCGCATGTTGGCGCGCAGCACCTCGGCCCGCAGCGGCACTCCGGTGTTCCAGGCGTCGCCGGTCTTCCACACCTCGGCGAAGCCGCCGAGGATGCGGACCACCGCGTTGGTCTCGGGCGTCTGGTTCGCCACGATGTTCGTCTTGTAGTCGTCGACGAACGCGGCTGCGCCGGCGGCGGCCTTCACGTCCGCGGCGGCCAGCCACGTGACGAAGGTGGGTGCGGCCAGCACACCGGCCGAGGCGCCCAGGGAGGTCTTGAGGAACCCCCTTCGGTTCACGGTGCGTTCACGGACCGACGCGGGGGAGTGGTGCCCGGCTGATGACGGCATGCGTATGCCTCTCTTGAATTCTTCGGCCGTGCGGCCGGGAGGGTGTGCGATCGATCGCGGCTCGTGACATGGCAGGTGACGCATGGGTCGAATGCGCTTTCCGAGCCGTACGAGCGAAGATCTACGGGCGAGTTGTGTCGGAACGGGGAGGGCCAGGCGTCCGCCACGTGTCATACGAGTGAACGGGCCATCGCCACGGCCCCGTCGACCGGTGGCACCTCGAGAGGCCTCGGCCGCGCACCCGGCACGCTCTCGGCCAGAGCCGACACGAAGGCGCCGTACAGGGCGGGTTGGGCGAGGACCGTGCCGCCCGCCACCACGACGTCGTCGACCACCACCCCGCGTCCGGCGAGCCGTTCGACGAGCCCGGCGAGCGAGCGGCCGGCCTCGGCGATCACCGTACGGGCCAGGGCCGAGCCCGCCTCGGCGGCGGCGAACACGACCGGCGCGTGCCGGCCCCACTCGGCGGAGACGTCCGACGCGCCTTCCAGTGCCGCCCCGAGCGCCGGTGTCTCGGCGACGTCGAACGCGGCCATGAGCCCCTTGGCGAGTTCGTCGGGTTCATCACCACGGTCATGTGCCGCCCACGCGGCGCGCGCGGCCTCGCGGACCAGACCGGCCGAGCCGCCCTCGTCGCCGAGGACCGCGCCCCAGCCGCCGACCTGGACGGGGCTGCCGTCGTCGAGGCGGGCCACCGCGACGGAACCCGTGCCGGCGACGAGGCCGACACCCCGGTCGAGACCGGCGGCGGGGACGAGCAGTTCGGCGTCGCCCACGACCGACGCGGGAGCGTCGAAGTGCAGTTGCAGCGCGGTGCGTATCTGGGCGCACTGGCGGGGCGTCTCGCAGGCGTGCCCGCCCACGGCGACGGCCGAGGGGCGTACCCCCGCCGGCAGGGCGGCGGCGACCAGCGCGGCCAGCCATCCGGCGGCGGCGACCGGGTCGTGCGGCCGCCAGCCGCTGCTCGGGCGGACGTGGTCGGCGACCAGGTCGTCCCCCGCGAGGGCGCGGAGATGCGTCTTGGTGCCGCCCACGTCGATACCGACCACGAGGGGTGGCGTGGAGTCCTGCACGGAACCTCTTTCGTCGTTGCGCTGGGCTGCGACGGTGGGCGAACCGTGGTGGGAACATGGGGAGTTGAGGAACTAGGGAAGCCCCGGGACAGGCCTCTGACGGAGCACGGCAGGCGAGTACCGTGAAGTTCGTTAGGAAACTAACTAACGAAGTACAGTGCGTCAAGAGGCCTCACGCACTCGACCGCCGGAACGACCCCTCGGGTTCGCCGCGAGGCGGGAACGCGTGACGCCAGGGCATCCCATCGCCGCATCCCGCGGAGACCGTCGAACAGAGACGACCGACCCGGGAGCGCGGCCTTGACCTGTGTGGGAGAACTGTGGAACACGACGTGGCGAAAGCCACCCGCCTGACCGAGAGCGCGAGCGCGGTGTTCGCCGTGCTGGCCGGGGCAGGCAGGGCGACCCGGCCGCAGCTCGCGAGCCTGGCGGGCCTGTCCAAGCCGACGGTGTCCTCCGCCGTCGCGGAACTGGAGGGCGCCCGGCTCGCCGCCCACTCCGGCACCGCCTCCAGCGGCACCGGCCGCACCGCCGCCGTCTACCGTCTCGGACCGGCCGCCGGAGCCGTACTCGCCGTCGACCTCGGCCCCGCCCTCACCCGGGTGCGCGGCTGCGCCCTGGACGGCACCCTGCTCGCCCAGGCCACCGGCGCCCGGGAGGACGCCGCCGACGTCGTGCGAGAAGCCCTCGACGCGCTGCCCGCCGGCGCCCCGCTGCGCACCATCGTCGTCGCCGTCGGCGACGTCACCGCGCAGGAGAAGGAGGGCTCCGGTATGCGCCCCGCGACCGCCAAGGCCGGCCCCGTCTTCGACGCCATGGCCGTCGCGCTGCCGCCGGGCGTTCCCGTCCACCTGGAGAACAACGTCAACTGCGCCGCCCTCGCCGAGCTGCACGAGGGTGCCGCCCGCGGCCGGCACACCTTCGGCTATCTGCGGATCGGCGTGGGCATCGGCCTCGGCATCGTGGTCGGCGGCCAGGTGCTGCGCGGAGCGAACGGCGCGGCCGGAGAGCTGGCCCGGCTGCCCTACCCCTGGGACGACGGCCGGGAGCCGCGCCAGGAGGCCCTGGAGGAGTACATCGGCGCCCGCTCGCTCCTGCGGCGGGCGGCCGAGACCTGGCCGGACGAGGACGGGCCCTGCCCCCGCACCGCCGAGCAGCTCTTCGCCCTGGCGGGGGAGGGCCGGGCGGCGGCCCGCGCCGTGATCGGCGGCCATGCCACCGACGTCGGCCGTCTCGCCGCCGCCGTGACCGCCGTACTGGACCCGGGACTGATCGTCCTGGGCGGCAGCACGGGCGCGGACCCGCAGATCCTGCCCGGTGTGCGGGCCGAGCTGGCCCGGCTGAGCTGGCCCACCGAGGTGGTCAGCAGCACGATCGGGGATCTCGGTACAGTCGTGGGCGCCGCACGGCTCGCGGTCGCCCGGGGAGTCCAAACCGTGACCGAAGCCGCGGGGACGAAGGATTGACGGCTTCCGACTCGGTCTGCCAATGTCCGGACAAGCGCTTTCTAAGTCGGCCGGGACGCCGGCTTGGGGTGAGCGTCCCGGCCGTACGCGAAGTACGGCAGCCGCGCGAGGGCGTGCCCGTGCGGTGACGGCCAGAACGGCCGGGGATCCTGCCCCGCGTGGACGATGCGGCCGGGCGAGGCCGCACCCCCGGAAAGCGACTTTCCTGCAAATGCACCCGTGTCGCCTCGGTCGGCGCCGGGCCGTCTCCTACGATGAAAAGGGATCGAAGATGACCACTGTGGGTGTGCGGCGCTCCCGCCGACTCGGCCGCGGCGGCATACGCCGCCTGGTTCGCCTCGCTGCCGTGGCCACGGCAGGTGCCCTGCTGCTCTCCGCCTGCGGCGGGTCGGGATCCGACTCGGGCGGGAACGCCAAGTCGCTGACGTTCTGGATCTCCACGGTTCCGGGGCAGGACGCGGGCTGGAAGAAGATGGTGGCGCAGTACAAGAAGGAAACCGGCGTCGACGTCAAGCTCGTCAACATCCCCTACGACGGCTACGCGCCGAAGCTGCGCAACGCCGCGCAGGCGAACTCGCTGCCCGACGTGGCGACCGTGCCGGCGCTGGACCCGATCTGGTCGAACAAGCTGATCGACCTCAGCGACATCGCCAACAACAAGAGCAACAAGATCAACGCCAACTTCCTCGCCAAGGACTCGTCCGGGAAGGTGCTGGCCATCCCCTCGGACGTCACCGCGTCCGGCATGTTCATCAACGAGACGCTGTTCAAGAAGGCCGGCGTCTCCTTCCCGACCTCGCCCCAGAAGACCTGGACCTGGACCGACTTCATCGCCGCGGCGAACAAGGTCCGCGAGAAGACCGGCGCCAAGTACTCCCTGACGTTCGACCAGTCGCCGTCCCGGCTCCGCGCCATGGTGTACGAGATGGGCGGGAAGTACGTCCACGCGGACTCCTCCGGCAAGTTCTCGGCGGACGCGGCGACCAAGAAGGCCGTGAACTACTTCGTCGGGCTGAACGACGACAAGACCATGCCGAAGTCGGTGTGGACCAGCGGCGCCGACCCGTCGGCCATGTTCCAGAGCGGTGACGTGGTCGCCTACTGGTCCGGCGTGTGGCAGGTTCCCGCCTTCGCGGAGAGCATCAAGAAGTTCGACTGGGCGAGCGTCCCGACTCCCGCCCAGCCGGTGCAGGCCAGCGACGTCAACAGCGGCGGCCTGACGGTGGGCTTCAACAACAACGGCGAGGCGGCCACCGCCGCGACGAAGTTCCTGTCCTGGCTGTACGAGCCGGCCCACTACCAGGCGCTGTGCGAGGCGTCCGGGTTCCTGCCGGTCGAGAGCGGTCTGAACCCGAAGTACCCCTTCACCTCCGAGGCGGCGCAGGCGGCGTTCAAGCTGTACAACGAGTCGATCCCGCTCTACGCCCCGATCTCCGGGTACTTCAACACCGCGCAGACGAACTGGGTGCTGAAGGGCAAGAGCCTCACCGAGGACCCGACCAAGACGGAGCTCGGCAAGGCGATCAACGGCCAGCAGTCGGCCGACAAGGCCCTGGAGAACATCGTGGCCGGCTACAACCAGCAGGTCGGCGGCTGAGCGTAGGCCAGGCCCGGGCGGCGGTGTCTCGACCCCGCCGCCCGGCCGCGGGCGCCCACGTGATGCCGGGCTCATGGCGTGAGCCCACAGGAATCCATTCCACCAGCACGGAGTCAGGAAGATGACAAAACGCGCCTCGGACGTGTCCGTGAGCCCGCCCAGGAGACGCAACAAGTACATCGTCGCGCCGCTCGTCCTCATCGCGGCCAATGTCGTGCTCTTCGCCCTGTTCTTCGTCTGGCCGGCGGTGATCGGGCTCGTCTACTCCTTCACGAACTACACGGGTGTGGGGGCGTTCCAGTTCATCGGACTGGACAACTACGACAACCTGTTCGGGGACTCCACCTTCTACGCCGCGCTGACCCGGACGCTGCTGTACGCCGTGCTCTTCGTTCCGCTGAACTTCGCGGTCTCGCTGATCACCGCCAACCTGCTGGTGAGCAAGCACGCCAAGGGCACGTCGGTAGCCCGCGTCATCTTCTTCATCCCGTGGCTTCTGTCGCCCATCGTCGTGGGTGTCCTGTGGCGGTGGCTGTTCGGTGAGAACTTCGGACTGGTCAACTACGTCATCGAGAAGCTCGGTGGAAGTGCCGTTCCGTGGCAGTCGAACGCGGACCTGTCGTTGATAGTGGTGGTGATGGCGGCATCCTGGGCCTGGACGGGCTTCTCGATGCTGCTGTTCATCGCGGCGATCAAGAACGTACCGGTGTCGTACTACGAGGCGGCCTCGCTCGACGGCGCCGGCCCATGGCGCCAGTTCATCAGCATCACGCTGCCGAGCATCGCGCCCACCTCGTTCATCGTCATCCTGCTCAACACGATCAACGCGATGAAGGAATACCCGGTGTTCGTCGCCCTCAACAACGGCGGACCCGGAACATCGAACAACCTGATGGTCCAGTACATCTATGAGACCGGGTTCAAACGGGGCCAGATCGGCTACGCGAGCGCCGCGTCATTCGTGCTCATGCTCATCCTGATGGCCGTCGCGATCATCCAGCTGATCGTCAACCGGCGGGTGGAGAACCGATGACAACCACAGATATGCCACGCCCGGTCGACGCCGATCCCGGACGAGCCGTCTCCAAGAAGCGGCCCCGCAGCGCGGGCAGCGGTGGGCTCCGGCGGGCGGTGCCCGCGACGACACTGCTGTGGATCCTGGCGTGCCTCTACGGGTTGCCGGTGCTGTGGTTCATCCTCAGCTCCCTCAAGCCGGCCAGCGACCTGTTCTCCTATCCGCTGACGCTGGTTCCGCACAACCCCACCCTGTCGGGTTACCTGACGGCGTGGCGCAGTGCCAACTTCTCCCAGTACTTCATCAACACGACCATCGTGTGCGTGATCACGACGATCCTCACGGTGGGAGTCAGCTGCTGCACCGGTTACGCGCTGGCCAAGTACGACAACAAGTGGCTCAAGGTGTTCTTCATCTGCATCCTGGCCACCACGATGCTGCCGTCCGAGGTCATGCTCGCGCCGGAGTTCCTGGTGGTCCGCGACCTCGGCCTCTACAACTCGTTCGGCGGCGTCATCCTGCCCGCCGTGCTCACCGCGACCGGATGCTTCATGTTCCGCCAGTTCTTCCTGACGGTGCCCGACGAACTCCTGGAAGCCGCACGCATCGACGGCGCCCGCGAACTGTCGATCTTCCTGCGGATCATGGTGCCGCTCTCCCGGCCCATCATGCTGACCCTCGCCATCCTGTCCTTCCAGTGGCGGTGGAACGACTACATCTGGCCGCTGCTGATGCTCAACGACCCCAACAAGTTCACCGTGCAGATCGGCATCCAGAGCATCGTCGGCGCACAGAACATCAACTGGTCGGTCCTGCTCGGCGCGTCGGTCATCTCCATGATCCCGCTGATCGCCGTGTTCCTGGTGTTCCAGCGTTACGTCATGAACGCCGACATCAACGCCGGACTGAAGGACTGACCTTGCCCACCCCGCTCGACCACGAGTTCGTCCGCGCGGTGGCCCGCGCCGCCGACCGGCTGGCCGCCCCGCTGGCGGCCGGCCCCGACAAGGAACCCGCCGGTGTGACCCACCGCGTTCTGGCCCGCCGGGTGAAGACTCTGGTCGCCGCGTACCGTTCCCCGGACTCGGCACTGCACGACAGCGGGCAGGCCGTCGCCGCCGCGACGACCCACCTCCGCGCCCTGCGGGCCGCGCAGACCACCACCGGCCTCTTCGCCGGCGGCGACAACGTTCAGTCGCCGCCGGACTCCGCGTTCACCGTCAACGACGTGTGCGACGCGCACGTCCTCGCCGCCGGCGCGGGGCCGGAACTGGGCGACGTCACGGCCGCGCTCGCCGAGATCGCCGGCGCCGCCTCCGGCAGTCTCCTGACCGGTGGGGTGCACACTCCGAACCACCGCTGGGAGCTGTGCGCGGCGCTGGCCCGGCTGCACCGGTCGTTCCCGGACGACCGGCTGCTCGACCGCGTGGCGGAATGGCTCGCCGAGGGCGTCGACATCGACGCGGAGGGCCTGTACTCGGAACGCAGCGCCGTCTACGCGGCCCTCGTGACCAACCCGTCGCTGCTGTTGCTGGCCGAGGTGCTCGGGCGTACCGACCTGCTGGACGCCGTCGAACGCAACCTTGCCACGACCCTGGACCTGACCAGGCCGGACGGCACGGTGGAGACCGTCCACTCACGCCGCCAGGACCAGAAGCTTTCGTTCCCGCTGTGGCCCTACCTGCCGCACTACCGGCTGCTCGCAATCCGCACAGGCCGGGGCGACTTCGCCCGCGCGGCCCGCCTGGCGGCCGCCGACGGCATCGACGACCCCGACCTGCTCGCCCAGACCCTCCTCACCCCGGATCTGTGCCGCGCCCTGCCGGCCCCGGACGCGGAGAAGCTCCCGCGCGACCGGTACCTCCCCACCGCACGCCTCGCCGCACACGCCTCGGCCACCGCGCACACCGTGGTGTACGGCGGCTCCGACGTGCCCGAGCACCGGCGCATCCGCTCGGGCCTCGCCTGCAACCCCACCTTCCTGCGCATGTTCGCCGGTGCCGCCGTCCTCGACGCGGTCCGCCTCTCGCGGGTGTTCTTCGACCTGGGCCCGTTCCGCGCCGCCGACATGGAACAGCTCGCCGACAACCGGTACCGGCTCACCCAAACCCTCACAACCGCCTACTACCAGCCGCTCCCGAAGGACCGGAGGCGCGACGACGGCGCCTACCGCCTGCTGGACGAGGGCCGCTTCTCCGCGGCGATGGCCTTCCCCGACCGCCCTCAGGACGAGGTCTCCCACACGACCCGAGTCGAGGTCGACCTGCGGGAGGACGGGGCCGACCTGCGGATCGACATCAGCGGCCCACCGGTGGCCTGGGCCCTCGAACTGACCTTCCGGTCGGGCGGCGAGCCGCAGGGCGCCGTACCGCTCGGCGACGGACGCTGGTGCCTGACGACCGAGCCGTTGACCTACCGGGCCGGCGACGACGAGATCCGGGTCGAGGCCGCCGTCGAGGCGGGCGAACCGCTCGCCGGACCGGACCGCGGTGACGTACTGCGCTACGACCCGGGCCAGGACTACACCGTGGTGGGCGGCACCGACGCGACGACCGGGAACCGCGTCTACCTCGGCGGACACGGCCCGCAGACACTGACCGTGGCGGTGCGCGCCCGCCGGCCCGCACCCACCGTGTGACCCCGACGAACCACTCCATGGCCACCCCAGGCATGAAGGATTGATCCCCGTGCACCTCACGCCCCCTCCCGTGCACCTCCTCCACCAGCGCGGCCCGCTGCACGACCTCCCGGACACCCCGCAGACGTACGACGCGGTCCTCTCCGACGTCGTCGAGCAGGCCCTCGCGCGCATCACACCCGAGGGCAACCTCGAACACCCCGACTGCGTCGACGACATCGGCGACACCTCACTGGGCATCACCTCGCTCCTCGCGCTCGCCTGGCAGCGCACCAAGGACCCGCGGCTGCCCGAGGCGGTGCGCCGCAGCCTCGCCTTCCATCTGCGCGAGCGGGTCTACACCGACGACAACCCGGGCTACCCGAACCTGAGGCTCCGCAACTCCGGTCTGCCGTATGCCCGTTACGTCCTTCAGGCGGGCGCCCATCCGATCGGTGACTGGCCGAGCACGGTGTGGGCCCTGCTCCAGGCGGTCAACCTGCTGGACACGGTGGACGGGCTCGTCGAGGACGCACAGCGCGCCGAACTCCTCGAGGTGGCGCGCGGCTACTGGCGCTGGCTGACCGAGGTGACCTACTTCAATCCGCAGGAGGCGGGCAACCAGGCCATCGGCTGTACGGTCGGCGGCCTGATGCTGGCCCGCCATCTCCCGCCTCAGGAGGGGGAGGCGGTCCGCTCCCGCGCGATCAGCCTGTACGTCGACGAGATCCGAGCCCACCGGGTCCGTGACCGGGGCGCCCTGCTGCCCCCCGAGCACGGCGGCGCCTACGACAACAACTACGGCCCGATCTCCCTGTCCTTCCTCGCCCAGGCCCACCGGGTCAGCGGCGAGCAGATCTTCGCCGAGGACGGCGACGCGCTGGCCCGCTACATCGACGCCCGCCTGACCTCCGGCGGCTTCGACAACGGCGGTCCCCGCTACAGCGAGCAGCACTCCGGCTTCGAGTCGGTCCTGGGCCTTCGCTACTTCAGCCGGCGTATCGGCTCCGACCTCGGCCGCTACCGGGGCGACACCCGTTGGGGCCGCCACGCGGTCAAGGCGGACGGCGGGGTCGACGGTCACTTCGCGTGGATGCTGGTCTGGCAGATCCAGGACGCCACGCGCTGGCACCGTGAGCCGTCCACGGCGGTCGCCCGGCACCAACTGCGCGCGGGCACGGTCTCCGTGGCCTTCGACGACCGCATGACACCGGCGGTGGTCGAGGCGGGCGGCACGTACTACCTGTCCGCGGCCGTCAACCGCCAGCACGGCTTCGGCCCCGTCACCGACGGCTTCCTGCTGTGCCGCCCGATGGGCGAGGTGCGCGTCCGGGACGTCCGCGCCGACGGACTGACGGCCAAGCTGGTCACCAAGCCGGTCGTGGGCCGCGACCACGTCCTGCGGCATGTGCGCTCCCTGTACGTCACCGACGGGACGACCCTGTGGACGACGGTCGCCGTCGAACGCCTCGACGGCACGCCGTACCTGCTGGCCGGCCTGCCGTACGCCGAGGACGACGGCGACCGGGTCCGGCGTACGGCTCAGGCGGCCGTGTCCTGCGCGGGCACTCTGCGCCTGACGCACCCCGATGACGAGAGCGCGGAGCACTTCGACGCCCGTGCGGACCTCACCCAGGAGCAGGCGGCCTTCGCCCTCGCCGAAGACCCGCGCGGTTACGGCAACCCGGACGCGGGCTGGCGGCACCTGGTCAGCTCGACGGCCCTGGAGGCCGGCCCGATCGCCGACGCGCCGGACGACCTGCATGTGTTCGCGGTGCGGTACGGCTCCGAGGAGGCGTTCGCGGTGTCGGTGGAGCGGGGCGAGGACGGGCTGAACGTACGGACGGACGCCTTTACGGCGGTCATCGGGGCCGAGGACGCGCGGGGGGAGCCGGAGCTGACGGTGCGTCGCGCCGGCGGCTGACGGGCGTTGACGCCGAGCGGGCTGTCCGCATCAGATGGGCAGCCCCAGCAGCCCCCACCCGCGCCGCGCGGTCTCATCGACGACGACGGCCCACTGGCGCAGAAGAGCGGCGAACTCGTCGAAGTCCGCGATCCAGCGCTCCGCGCGCGAGCAGCAGGCGGGGCCGCCAGGCGCCGCCCAGAAGTGCGCCTTGTACAAGCCGAGTGTGTCGCGGAACTCGTACCGCCCGCTCCACGGAACCTTCGGCGAGGCGGGAAACACCCAGCCCACCTCGGGCTGTGCGGCAAGTACGGCGTCGTCGGGGCACATGGCCTCGTACAGCAGCTCCTCCCGCTCACCCGCCGGCGTCCGCTCCAACTGCCCCCAGTCCACCGCCAGCACGGTGATGTCCAGCCCCATCCGGCCACCCTACGACGCCCCGCACCACCAGATCCGCCCGTCCCCGCGTCGCGGCGATCAGCTCCGCGTTGCGCTGGTCCGAGCCGAGCACCCACGCCACAGCCTCCTCGTGGGTCTTGCCGAACTCCTCGTGCCGCGCGACCAGGCGCCGGACGCGTTCGCGTTCGTCCTGCTCGCAGAACCACACCTCGTCCAGCTGCGGCCGCACTCGCGCCCACGCACCGGTGTCCAGCAGCAGGTAGTTGCCCTCCGTCACGACCAGCCGCGCCGTCGGCGGCACCGGGATCGCCCCCGCGATCGGCTGCTCCAGCACCCGCTCGAAGCCGGGCGCGTACACGACCTCGTCGTCCTCCTCCCGCAGCCGCCGCAGCAGCGCCGCGTACCCCGCCGCGTCGAAGGTGTCGGGCGCGCCCTTGCGGTCCCGTCGGCCGAGCCGGTCGAGTTCGACGTCGGCGAGGTGGAAGCCGTCCATGGGGACGTGCGCCACCCACGGGTCCCCGGCCACGTTCAGTGCTCGTACCAGGTGCTCTGCAAGGGTCGTCTTGCCCGCGCCGGGGCTGCCGGCGATGCCGAGGAGCGCGCGGCGCCCGTGCCGGGTGAGGGCGTGGGCGCGGTCGAGGAGATCGTCGAAGGTCAGCGGCACACAGGAGAGTGTGTCACCCTGCGCCGATTCGACGCCTTCGACGGCGGAGGGCAGTCTCGTGAAGAAGAGGGCAGGAAGGAGGCGACGCCGTGACCGACGACGCAGCGCAGGTCCGCACCCTGATCACCCGGTGGGCCGAGGCCGTCCACCGGGGCGACCTCGACGGCGTCCTCGCGGACCACGCCGAGGACATCGTGATGTTCGACGTCCCGCCGCCCCACGAGGGCATCCACGGCCTCGCCGCCTACCGCGCGACCTGGCCGCCCTTCTTCGAGTGGCAGGCCCAGGGTGCCTGCTTCGACATCGAGTCCCTCGACGTCACAGCCGGCACCGACGTGGCCTACGCCCACGCGCTGCTGCGGTGCGGCACGCCGGAGGAACTCGCCGCGCAGCCCACCCTGCGCCTACGGCTGACGCTCGGCCTGCGCAAGGAGGGGGGCCGCTGGCTGGTCGCCCACGAACACCACTCGTTCCCGCACGACTGACCCCCACTGAGGGCAGGTAAGAATCTGTCCTGAAATGCCCCCTCTGTGGCGTGCGCCACCCACTGGACGCGCCCTCGTGGGGAACCGTGCCTGTATGACGGAGCTCGGTCTACCCGAAGACATCCTGGCCTGCCTCTTCGACCTCGACGGCGTGGTCACCAAGACGGCCGTCGTGCACGCGGCCGCCTGGAAGGAGATGTTCGACGCGTTCCTGCGCGAACGCGAGGGCGAGCACTTCCGGCCGTTCGACGACGCCGACTACGACGAGTACGTAGACGGCCGCCCCCGCGCCGACGGCGTCCGCACCTTCCTCGCCTCCCGCGGCGTCGAACTGCCCGAAGGGGATCGGGACGATCCACCAGAGACCCCGACGGTCCACGGCCTGGGCAACCGCAAGAACGACCTGCTCCTGGAGAAGATCCGCACCGACGGCGTAGAGGCGTACGACGGCACCCTGCGCTACCTCGAAGCGGTCCGCGCGCACGGGCTGCGCACCGCGATCGTCTCCTCCAGCGCCAACTGCCGTGACGTCCTGCGCGCCATCGACGCCGAGCACCTCTTCGACGTACGCGTCGACGGCGTGGTGGCCGCCGAGCGGAAACTGCCCGGCAAGCCGCACCCGGACACCTTCCTGGCCGCCGCGCACGACCTGGGCGTCGAGGCCGCGCGGTGCGCCGTCTTCGAGGACGCCCTGGCCGGCATGGACGCGGGCCGCGCGGGCCGCTTCGGATACGTCGTCGGCGTCGACCGCGTCGGACAGACCGACGCCCTCTACGCGCACGGAGCCGACCGGGTCGTGAAGGACCTCGCCGAACTGGGAGGCACGGCGTGATCACCCACAGGTCGTACACCGTCGAGCCCTGGGCCGTGCGCGAGACGGACCTCAATCTGGACGTCCTGGCCCAGAGCGAGTCCGTGTTCGCGCTGTCCAACGGCCACGTCGGCTGGCGCGGCAACCTCGACGAGGGCGAACCGCACGGCCTGCCCGGCTCCTACCTGGGCGGCGTGCACGAACTGCACCCGCTGCCCTACGCCGAGGCCGGATACGGCTACCCGGAGTCCGGTCAGACCATCATCAACGTCACCAACGGCAAGGTGCTGCGGCTGCTGGTCGACGACGAACCGTTCGACCTGCGCTACGGCCGGCTCGTCGCCCACGAACGCACCCTGGACCTGCGCAGGGGTGTGCTGGAACGCGTCTGCGAGTGGATCTCCCCGGCCGGCTCCCGCATACGGGTGCGCTCCACGCGGCTGGTCTCCCTGACCCAGCGGGCCATAGCCGCCGTGGCGTACGAGGTGGAACCCGTCGACAGCCGGACGCGCGTCGTGATCCAGTCGGAACTCGTCGCCAACGAGAGCCTGCCCGAACCGGACGCCGACCCGCGCACCGCCCGGGCGCTGAAGTCGCCGCTGGAGCCGGAGGAGGACTTCGCCGACGGCCCCCGGCTGCGTCTGGTGCACCGCACCCGCCGCAGCGGCCTGAGGGTCGCCGTCGCCGCCGACCACGTCATCGACGGCCCCGAGCGGACCACGACGAGCAGCGAGAGCAACGTGGACGTGGCCCGGCTGACCGTCACCTCCGTCCTGGAACCCGGCCAGCGGCTGCGGGTGGAGAAGACGGTCGCCCACGGCTGGTCCGGCGCGCGCTCCCGGCCCGCGATGAGCGACCAGGTCGAGGCGGCCCTCGCCGCCGCCGGGCACAGCGGCTGGACGGGCCTGCTCCGGGACCAGCGGGCCTGTCTCGACGACTTCTGGGCGCGCGCCGACGTCGAGGTCGACGGCGACGAGGAGATCCAGCAGGCCGTCCGCTTCGCCCTCTTCCACGTCCTGCAGGCCGGCGCCCGCGCCGAACAACGGGCCATCCCCGCCAAGGGCCTGACCGGATCCGGCTACGACGGCCACGCCTTCTGGGACACCGAGACCTTCGTGCTGCCCCTGCTGACCTACACCGCGCCCGCCGCCGTGGCCGAGGCCCTGCGCTGGCGGCAGAACACCCTGCCCGCCGCCCGGGAACGCGCCCAGCAACTCGGCCTCGGCGGCGCCGCCTTCCCCTGGCGGACCATCGAGGGCTCGGAAGGCTCCGCGTACTGGCCCGCCGGAACCGCCGCCTTCCATGTGAACGCGGCCATCGCGGACGCCGTGGTGCGCTACACGGCGGCGACCGGGGACACCCACTTCGCCCGCGACACCGGCCTCGAACTGCTGGTGGAGACCGCCCGCCTGTGGAGCTCCCTCGGCCACCACGACCACCACGGCGTCTTCCACATCGACGGCGTCACCGGCCCCGACGAGTACAGCGCGGTCGCCGACGACAACACGTACACCAACCTCATGGCCCGCGCGAACCTGCTGGCCGCCGCCGACGCCTGCGAACGCCACCCCGAAGAGGCGGCCCGGCTCGGCGTCGACGAGGAGGAGAGCGCCTCCTGGCGCGACGCCGCGGAGGCCGTGCACATCCCCTACAACGACGAACTCGGCGTCCACGAACAGCATGCCGGCTTCACCCGCTACCAGCGCTGGGACTTCGCCGGCACCGGCCCCGACCAGTACCCGCTGATGCTGCACTTCCCCTACTTCGACATCTACCGCAAACAGGTCGTCAAACAGGCCGACCTGGTCCTGGCGATGTACCTGTGCAGCGCCTACTTCGAGGAGTTCCACGACGAGGAACAGATCGCCCGCAACTTCGCCTACTACGAGCCGCTGACCGTACGGGACTCCTCGCTGTCGGCGTGCTGCCAGGCCGTCGTCGCCGCCCAGTCGGGACATCTGGCCCTCGCCTACGACTACACGGCCGAGGCCGCCCTGATGGACCTGGCGGACCTGGAGCACAACACCCGCGACGGACTGCACATCGCCTCCCTCGCCGGCACCTGGACGGCCCTGGTCGCCGGCTTCGGCGGCCTGCGCCGGGACGGCGACTCGCTCCGGTTCGCGCCCCGCCTGCCCGAGAGGTTCAGCCGCCTCGCCTTCACCGTCCAACACCTCGACCGCCGCCTGCGCGTGGAGGTGGGCCCGGACAAGGCCACGTACACGCTGCTGTCGGGGGAACCCCTCACGATCCGCCACCACGACACCAGGCTGACCGTGAACGGCGACGGCCCCGTCGTCCGCACCGTCCCGCCGCCCGAGACGCGCCCCGCCCCGGAACAGCCCCCGCACCGGAGCCCGAACGCCCGCTGACGCCACTCCACCCCCGTACGGCCGAACTTCGCCCTGCATACCAGTCCGATGCAGGTTAGTTTGGCTATGTTTTTCGCATCCTAGTTCGCTCTCTGTTCGCTTTCTGTTCGCGTCACCTTCAGCCCACCAGGCTGTGCGGTCTGAGAAGCCCTACGACTTGTAGGGGTGAGGGGTCGACGATGTCCCACGGCACGAACGCCATGCTCGTCGGTATGCGGCGACGCGAACCGGCCACCGTGCCCGGCACGTCCTGGCGGACGCGCGGCGCGTGGCTGCTCGCGGCCGTGGCCTGCGCCTTCACGCTCGCCCAACTGGCCCTCGTCCGCCCCGGCATGGGCCTCGGCTGGGACGAGACGGTGTACGTCAGCCAGGTCGGCACCCAGGCACCGGCGTCCTTCTTCAGCGCACCACGCGCCCGGGGCGTCTCGCTGCTGGTGGCACCGATCGCGTCCTGGTCGACCTCCACCGAGCTGCTCCGCGTCTACCTCGCCCTGTTGTCCGGCCTCGGCCTCTACCTCGCCCTACGCGTCTGGCGAGGGCTGTTCCCGGCCCGCGTACTGGCCGCCGCGGGCGCCCTGTTCGCCTCCTTGTGGATCACGGTCTACTACGGCCCGCAGGCCATGCCCAACTACTGGGTCGCCATCGGCGCCCTGGTCTGCGTCGGCGGCTTCCTGCGGGCCAGGGCCGACCGCCACGACCGGTCGGCCCTGTGGGGGGTCGTGGCGGGCGCCGCGCTCATGGCGTGGATGCGGCCCACCGACGCCGTGTGGGTCACGCTGCCCCTGCTCGTCCTAGGGCCTGTGTCGAAAGTGGCGTCGTCCGCCCGACAGGCGCCACTTTCGACACAGGCCCTAGCGCCGGCGGCCCGCCAGTGGCGGCTCACGGTCGCTCTCGTGGGCGGACTCGTGGCGGGCGCGGGGGAGTGGGTGATCGAGGCGTACGTCTCCTTCGGCGGCCTGGGGCAGCGCCTGTCCGAGGGCTCCGACATCCAGGGTGGCCTCGGCTGGTACTTCGCCGTCGACGACCAGCTGCGTAGCCTGATCGGGCGGACCCTGTGCCGCCCCTGCACCGCGCCGATGCCGAACCCGGCGGTGTTCGCCTGGTGGTTCGTCCTGCCCCTGCTCGCCGCCCTCGGCCTGGCAATCGCGGTGCGGGCCCGGCGCACGGCCCCCACGCTTCTTCCACTGCTGTGCGCCGCGACGGCCGCCTTCCCCTACCTGTTCATGATCGGCTACGCCGCCCCCCGCTTCCTGCAGCCCGCCTACGCGCTGCTGGCGATCCCGGTCGCCGACGCCCTGTTCCACCTGGTCACCAAGCCGAACGGCCGGTGGCGTCCGGCGGCGGCGACCCTGGTCGCGATCGGGCTGGCCGGACACCTGGCGGTGCAGTACGTCGTCCTGGAGCGCACCGTGGACCGCACCACCGCCGACCGCCGCGACTGGGCCCGCACCGCCACCGACCTGCACCGCCTGGGCGTCCGCCCGCCCTGCCTGCTGACCGGAAACCAGTCCCTCCCCATCGCCTACTACGCCGGCTGCTCCTCGGCGGCGACCCACGGCTCCAACGCCAACAGCACCCGGGCAGAGATCCTGCGCACCGCCCAGCGGATTCCGACCGCCGCTCTGACCGAGCCGGGCGGCTCACCACCCGGGTACGCCCGCGACTGGGAGGTCCACCGCTCCGCCGGCTTCGATCTCCACCTCGCACCGACGCCGGGCCCGGACGGACCCGCGTGACGTCCGAGTGCTGCGGGGCACCGGCCGCGGTGGCCGCCTCCGCTTCCTGACCCGGCGCGAGGCGCTGTGACCCCGACCGGCGTTTCCCGTCCCCCGCCTTCTGGTAGGAGACCGGTTGTCGGCCCGGAGACGAGGGGGAGTGCCATGACGTGGAATGACAACGGCGGGCGGTTGGGGGAGGAGTTCTTCACTCCCGGGACCTCGTCCTTCACCGAGTTCCTGGCCGAGCACCGCCCGGAGTTGCTGAGCACGCGCCGGATCCTCCCGGACGGCATACGGGCCGCACCCGACCGGGTGCCGCACGGCACCACGGTGCTCGCCCTCGCCTACCGCGACGGCGTGCTGATCGCCGGCGACCGCCGGGCCACCATGGGCAACCTCATCGCCCAGCGCGACCTGGAGAAGGTGCACCCTGCGGACGACCACACCGCGGTCGCCTTCGCCGGCACGGTCGGGCTCGCGGTGGACATGGTGAAGCTCTACCAGGTCGAGCTGACGCACTTCGAGAAGATGGAGGGCACGCCGATGACCCTCAACGCGAAGGCGAGACGCCTGGCCGGCATGATCCGCCAGAACCTCGGCCAGGCCATGCAGGGCCTGGCCGTCGTACCGCTCCTCACCGGCTACGACCCGTCCGCCCCCGAGGGCGAGCGAGGCCGCATCTTCAGCTTCGACGTCGTCGGCGGGCTGTACGAGAAGCAGGACTTCCACGCCGAGGGCTCCGGATCGCCGTACGCGCGAGGCGCGTTGAAGAAGCTGTTCCGCAAGGGCATGGACCGGCGCGAGGCCGCCCTGGCCGCGCTCCAGGCGCTGTACGACGCGGCGGACGACGACTCCGCGACCGGCGGCCCGGACCTCAGCCGCCGGATCTTCCCGATCGTGTCGGTCATCACCGAGGACGGCTTCGAGCGGCTGACCGAGCCGGAGACGGAGGAGCTGAGCCGGGAGATGATCGAGCAACGCCGCAGCCGGCCGGACGGGCCGAACGCGACTCCGTGACGGGAACCATGTACGGAGGCAACTGTGACGCGGGCGCTGTGACGGGGGACTTTCCGCACTCGTGGTGAAGACCAGCCACGGGCTTTACTGCACATGTCTTGCACGTACCGGAGGATGGCGAAAGGCTGCATACCGCGGCCGTTCAGCCGAAAGAAGGACCCTCCGCCCGATGACGGCCGCCCCTGACTCCGCTCCGTCCCTCCTCCCCGCCACCGCCCCCGCCAGGGGCTCGGCCTGGCACCGCGTCCGTGGCTCCATGACGCGGCAGGAGTGGATCAGGGTGGGCGCAATGGCCGCCGTGGTGGTGGCCCTGCACGTGATCGGCTGGGTCACCCTGGTCGCGATCGTCGCGCCGCACCACTACAGCGTCGGCGAGAAGTCCTTCGGTGTCGGCATCGGCGTGACCGCGTACACGCTCGGCATGCGGCACGCCTTCGACGCCGACCACATCGCGGCGATCGACAACACCACCCGCAAGCTGATGGGCGAGGGGCAGCGGCCGCTGTCGGTCGGCTTCTGGTTCTCCCTCGGCCACTCCAGCGTCGTCTTCGCCCTGGCGCTGCTGCTCTCGCTCGGCGTGAAGACCCTCGCCGGACCGGTCCAGGACGACGACTCCCGCCTCCACGACGTCACCGGCCTCATCGGTACGACGGTCTCCGGGGCCTTCCTCTACCTGATCGCGGCGATCAACCTGGTCGTCCTGGCCGGCATCTGGAAGGTGTTCCGCCGGATGCGCTCGGGCCGCTACGACGAGGCGGCCCTGGAGGAGCAGCTGAACAACCGCGGCTTCATGAACCGCCTGCTCGGCCGCGTCATGAGGTCGATCACCAAGCCGTGGCAGATGTATCCCCTCGGCCTGCTCTTCGGGCTCGGCTTCGACACCGCCACCGAGATCGCCCTGCTCGTCCTGGCGGGCTCGGGCGCCGCCTCCGGCCTGCCCTGGTACGCGATCCTGTGCCTGCCCGTCCTGTTCGCCGCCGGCATGTCCCTGCTCGACACGATCGACGGCTCCTTCATGAACTTCGCCTACGGCTGGGCCTTCTCCAAGCCGGTCCGCAAGGTCTACTACAACCTCACCGTCACCGGCCTGTCCGTCGCCGTCGCCCTGCTCATCGGCACGGTAGAACTGCTCGGCCTGCTCGCGGAGAAACTCGGCCTGCACGGCGCCTTCTGGAACTGGATCAGCGGCCTCGACCTGAACCTGCTCGGCTTCGTGATCGTCGGCCTGTTTTTCGCCACCTGGATCGTCGCCCTGCTGGTGTGGAAGTTCGGCCGCATCGAGGAGAAGTGGACGGCGGGGCTCGCCGGGACGGAGTGCGAGAAGGCAAGTACGCCTTGACCATTCCGAGGTTGGGACCAACTCCGGCCCTCGCCGACGACTTGGTCGAGGCTACGCCGAACTGCCGGATACACGGCTGTTCGTGGCCGAGCGCATCGCCTGGACTCCCCACTCCCACGCCTCAAACGGTGACCCGGACAAGATCACCCCAGTGGCGTAACGGCAGAACGATTCCCCGGGTGAACGGCACGGCGGACGGTCCGTCGAACGGCGGCAGGGTGGCCATCCTGGGGCGGACATCCAACCCAAGGAGATTCTCTTGCGTGTTCGTCGTATGGTGACCAACGCCCTCGGTTCCGCCGCCCTCGTGCTCGCCTCGATGGGCGCCGTGACCACCACCGCGAGCCCGGCCGCCGCCGACCCGTGCGGATTCTTCGAGACCAGCGCCGACGCCTACTACAACCACTGCACCTCCGACGGCTCCCGCGTGGTCATCAAGGTCGAGGTCGCCCTGGCGCCCGACTACGAGCGGTGCGTCGCGCCCGGCAAGACCTGGCTGGGCTCGGCAAGCAAGATCCAGGGCGCCTATTACATCGGCCGCACCTGCTGACGAACAGCCCTCCCCGGCCCGTCTCCCTGGCCCGTCTCCCCGGGCCGGGGAGGGCTGCCTCATCCGGGGTTAGACATGGCGCAAAGGGAAACGCGGTTCGGGACACCGGAGTGAAGCGAGTCGACGCGGCGCGCGAGGGAGGCGGCCATGGGCACCGAACGGACGGACCCCGAACCGATGGCGGACGACGCGTACCAGCCCACCGGAAGCAACGAGGAGCAGGAGGACGCGGCGCCGCTCGACCTGCAGGACGCCGTCGACGAGCGAACCTACGACGAGACCCTCGCCGAGGGCTACTCCCCGCCGGAGAAGCCGCTCGGCGTCACCAAGCACGGCACCACGGCCGCCGAACAACACGACGGCGAGAGCCTCGACCAGCGCCTCGCGCAAGAAGCGCCCGAAGTGAGCGAGCCGCCCGGTGACGAGGTCGGCGACACCCCCGAGGGCGAGGGCGAACCGGTCGACCCGGAGGCGGGCACCGAGCGTGCCGGGCGTCTCGTCGCCCCCGACGAGGGCGCCCACGCCGACACCACCAAGGAGGAGGTCGCCTCCGACGTGGGCATCGACGCGGGAGCCGCCGGTGCGGAGGAGGCCGCCGTGCACGTGGTCGAGGACGACACGGCGCTTCCGGACGACAAGGGGGCCTGAGAAGGGCGGCGTTCAGTCCCCGATCCGGTCGATCAGACGGAGCTTGTTGGTGGCGTCCAGGGCGGCGACCTTGTAGGACTCCGCCAGCGTCGGATAGTTGAACACCGCGTCGACCAGGTAGTCGACCGTGCCCCCGCAGCCCATCACGGACTGACCGATGTGGATGAGCTCGGTGGCGCCGCTGCCGAAGCAGTGCACGCCGAGAAGGGTGCGGTCCTCGGGCGAGACCAGCAGCTTGAGCATGCCGTGCGAGTCGCCCATGATCTGGCCCCGGGCCAGTTCGCGGTAGCGCGAGATGCCGACCTCGAACGGCACCCGGTCCTCGGTCAGCTGGTCCTCGGTCCGTCCCACGAAACTGATCTCGGGGATGGTGTAGATGCCGATCGGCTGCAGGTTGTGCATCCGGGGCACGGGCTCCCCGCACGCGTGGTACGCCGCCGCACGGCCCTGTTCCATCGAGGTCGCCGCCAGCGCCGGGTATCCGATGACGTCGCCGACGGCGTAGATGTGCGGCACCTCGGTGCGGTAGTGCTCGTCCACCGTGATCCGGCCGCGCGGGTCCGCCGAGAGCCCGGCCGTGTCGAGGTCGAGGTCGTCGGTCAGGCCCTGCCGGCCCGCCGAGTACATCACGGCGTCGGCGGGGATCTTCTTGCCGCTCTCCAGGACGGTGAGGGTGCCCCGGGGATGCCGCTCGACCGCGGCCACCGTCTCGCCGAAGCGGAAGGTGACGGCCAGGTCCCGCAGGTGGTACTTGAGCGACTCGATCACCTCGACGTCGCACATGTCGAGCATCCCGGAGCGCTTCTCGACCACGGTGATCTTGCTGCCGAGCGCGGCGAACATCGACGCGTACTCCATGCCGATCACGCCGGCGCCGACGATGACCATGGAGCGCGGCACCCGTTCCAGGGCGAGGACGTTGTCCGAATCCATGATCGTCCGCCCGTCGAACTCCACGCTGTCGGGTCGGGCGGGGCGGGTGCCGGTGGCGATCACTATGTGCTCGGCGCTGAGCAGGCGTTCCTGGCCGGTGACCTCGCGCAGGGCGACGGTGTGGGCGTCGACGAAGCGGGCGGTCGCGGAGTGGAGGGCGACGTGGTTGCGCGAGAGCTGGCTGCGGACGACGTCGACCTCGCGACTGACCACGTGCTGGGTGCGTGCGGTCAGGTCGGCGACGGTGATGTCCTCCTTCACGCGATAGCTCTGTCCGTACAGGTCGCGCTGGGTCAGACCGGTGAGGTACAGCACCGCCTCACGCAGGGTCTTGGAGGGAATCGTCCCGGTGTGGATGGAGACCCCGCCGACCATGTCGGGGCGGTCGACGACGGCGACCCGGCGGCCCAGCTTGGCCGCGGCGATGGCGGCCTTCTGGCCGCCCGGGCCGGATCCGATGACAAGCATGTCGAAGTCGGGCACGCTCCGGAGTCTGACAGCCCCGGGGTGCTCTTCGAAAGGGCGAACGGGCAACTGCCGGGCGCGGGGAGCCGCCGTACGGGACGGAGCCGAGGCGCGGGGCGGCCCTGGCCGGGAGAGAGTCGAGGCGTGGGTGAAGTCCCGGCGGGCGCGCGGCGGTTGTGATCTGCGCCGGGCGCGGACGGTACGGGGACAGTCCGCACAGGCCCGCGGTGCACTGCCACGGGCAGGACGCGACCGCCCCGGAGCCCCGGCCGGACGAGGCCCCGGAAGCGGTCCCGCGACTACCGTGCCGCCCGGCTACGGCAGCAGCTTGTCGAGAGCGGCCGGTCCCTCCGCCTCCAGCTTCCGCCTGGCCCATTCGAGAGTGCGCGGGGTGAGGTCCTTGCCTGAGGCAAGCACCACGTCCTCCGGCGACACATCGGTGCCGGTGCGGGTGTGGAGCAGGGCGTCCGGGGTGGCGCGGTCCTCGGACGGCCCGGATACGTCGGGCTGTGACGTCGGCATGGTCTGCTCCTAGGATCCGGATCATTCCTCGGTCCCGGATTTTCACCGGTCCCGATATCACCATTCATCGCGCGGGCGCACCGTGCATCCCGAGAGACCGGGAACGGCACACCCACGACCCGGGTGCCCGGCCATGGGGGTCCCATGAGGGAGCGGACGACCGCGCTGCCACCACGGCCCAGGCACCCCGTGCCGGACCGTCCCCACAGGCCGCGCCGCCTAGAACGGCGTGAGCGTCAGCCGTATCCCCGTGGGCGCCGTGTCCTGGATGTACGAGGCGAAGTCGGCCACGTCGTCGAAGGCGAAGCCGTACGCCTTGCCGTCCTCGGTGGCCGCGTGCATCGCCTTGGCATAGTGGTTGGTGAGCGCGGTCCGGTAGAAGGAGGCGGCGTCGGTCGTCGGCTGGGCGGGCGCGCTGAGCAGCGTGGAGCGGTTGAACCCGGCGCCCAGCACGGCGGCGACCGGGCCGGTCGTGCCGTCGTTGGGGGCGGCGAGGTTGCCGTCGCAGAAGAGCACGTCCCGGGTCGACGGCTTGGCGAAGGAGACCGGCGCGGGCCCCTCGAAGGTGAGCCGCTCACCGCGCACCCGGCCGGTGAAGGCGCCCGCGTTCGTGGTCACGGTGAGGTCGTTGCCGGTGTACGCACTCCACACCTCGTCGATGGACGGCGCGAAATAGTCCTTGGGAAACAGGCCGGCGTCCAGCCCGTGACCAGGGGCGATGACCCGGGTGTCGTCCACGACCAGCGGCGCGAACTCCTCGATCCGTCGTACGGCGGCGAAGGCGTCCGCACGCCCCGAGGGGCGCAGCGTGCCCGTCGTCTGATCCTTCGCGCCGGTCAGCCGGATGCTCAGCGGCACGCTGAACATGTCCACCATGGTGGTGTTGCAGAACATGCCGGCGGAGTTGTAAGTGAACTCGGCACAGTCGTGCAGCACCGCGTGGTTGGGGTCCGAGGCCACCCAGCCGGCCGGATACTGCAGCGCGGGGTCGCCGTTGCCGTCCGTGACGACCTTGAGCTTGAGTTTCTGGCCCAGCGCCACATAGATCCGGCCGGACATGTACGGCAGGGACAGCCGGGTCTCGCCGCTGCCGGTCAGACCGATCGCGTAGTCGGTGTAGCCGTCGGCGCCGTTGTCGGAGAGGGCGATCGGCGCGAGGGCCCCGTCGGGGGTGACCCGCACCTGGCGGCCGTCCTGGTTTCCCACGATGTACACGTGGACGCTCGCGTTGCCGAAGGAACCGCTGTCGTTGACGATCGTCAGCGGCAGGGCGGCGGCCGCCGCGGGCGCGTCCGCGCCGTCGGTGGTGCCCGCGAGGGCGTGGGGGGCCAGGGCGGCGACGGCGGGCGCTGCCACGGTGGCACCGCCCAGGGCGAAGAGCAGCTTGCGACGACCGAGACGGTGCTGATGACGAGGTGTCATGTGGGGGGTCTCCTCGATCACTTGAAGGGCACGGTGTTGACGTGCGGGCGCCTGGTGGGGCCTTGAGAGCGCTCTCACGCGGTAGTTGGGTCCCGATGGTATGGACGGCCGTCCTCGCCGTATACAGAGCGGTGAGCGTTTGATCCGGCCTTAAGGGCCGCTTAATCGGTGTACTGTGAAGCGCCACGCCCGAGACCGACGGAAGGAGGCGAGTGCCGTGCAGTTCACACCGTTCAAGCGCTCCCTTTCCGTTGCCCCGGCGTGCTTCGTCTGACCGGGAGCGCTCCACGCAGCATGCATCCCGGAGGACATCCCCATGACCGATCTGGTCATTCGCGCGCTCGACGAGCGCGACGCACCTCTCTTCGACTCCCTGCCGGACCCGCTCGGCGCCCGTGAAGGGCACCGGCGCACCCGGCACCGCCCCGACTGGAAGCGGGTGGCCCTGCGTGACGGCAGGGTCGTGGCGCGCGGCGCCTGGTGGGGCGGCCCCGACGACACCGAGCCCGTCAACATCAACTGGTTCGACGTGGCCGAAGGGGAGGAGGAAGCGGGCGCGGAACTCCTGCGCACCGCTCCCTGGCAGGTCGAACTCGAACTGAACCTGCCCGGAGGCTGGCGCGAGGACCCTGACCTGCGCGCCGCCGCCGAGACCCGCTTCACCGCCGCACGCACGGCCGGATACGAACTCCTGGTGGAACGCTTCCTGTACCGGTGGACGCCGGAGTGCGGCCTGCCGGAGCGGCCCGGCCGCCTGGTGTTCCGGCCCGAACCGGACGACGCGGTGTTCTTCGACGCGCTGCGCAGCATCCACTCCGCCACTCTGGACGCCCACGCCCTGCTGGCGATCGAGGAAGGCGGCCTCGAAAGGGCCGCCCAGGAGGAGCTCGACTTCTTCCACTGGTGCCCGTCGCCGAGGGAGTGGTGGCAGGTCGCCCACACCCCGCAGGGGGATCCGGTGGGCATCAACATCCCGGCGCACAATCCGACGGGGCCGTGCGTCGGCTTCATCGGGGTCCTGCCGGAACAGCGCGGACACGGCTACGCCTACGACCTTCTGGCGGAGTGCACCCACTTCCTGGTCGAGCGGGGCGCGGAGTTCATCGGCGCCGCGACGGACCAGGGCAACTTCCCCATGGCCGCGAACTTCACCAAGGCCGGCTACCCCGTCGTGAGCGAACGCCTCAACTTCCACGCGACCCGTATCGGCTGAGGTCGTGCCCACGGACTGAAGTCGTCCGCCCCGGCACTGACAGGCAGTCAGGCCCGTCTGTCAGTGCCGGGTGGCATGCTGATCGTCGGTGTGACCGGCAGCGGGCGACGGAGGTGCGGTGGGGTTCGACGGCGAGGTCTGGCAGGTGCGCGGTGACGACGGGGCAGTGGGGGAGATCCTGATCGACGACGCCGACTTCCCGTGGCTGTCGGGCCGGTTCACGGCCGGCCCGGCGTTCGGCGCCGTACAGGAACTGTTCGCCCGTGAACTAGCCCTGGCCGAACGGGACGACGAGGAACACTGGGAGCAGTGGGAGACGGCCTACGACGAGATCCGCAGACGTGTGTCGCTGTCCTCGCCGGACGGTCCCGTCCCTGAGTTCCTGCTGCACATCGCCGGCGACCGGGCGTGGTTCCGCTGGAGCGACGAGCCGCTCGCCGACGACCCGTCCGGCGGGTGAGCGACGCGGCCCCCACGGCCATGGGCGAGGATCAGCCGCCGTTCAGTACGTCCTCGGCCGCCGCCAGTATCTCGGTGACCCGCAGGCCGAACGTGGCGTCGCACGGGTGGGGGCGGCCGGTGCGGGCGGAGGCGAGCAGGGCGTCCGCGGCGCGGGTGACGGCGGGCAGGAGGCCCTCCTGGCTGTCCGGGAGCAGCGTCACCCCCGCTTCGCCCCGCAGCTCGACCTCGACTCCCGCTGCCGCCGGCGGGGCCATGAGGCTCAGGGTCAGGGTGCTCGACGCGCCGCCGGCATGGTCGAGGACCAGGTGCACCGTGTCGGCGGGGCCGTGCGCTGCCGCCGTCACACGCCGGACGTCGCCGAGCACCGGCAGGAGGATGGACAGGGCATGCGGACCGACGTCCCACAGGGCGCCCTTCTCGCGCCGCCACGGCGAGTCCGCGAACGGGCTGTCACCGGTGAACACCGAACCCAGCCACTGCGCCCGGCCGGTGAACCAGCCGCCCCTGCCCGCCTGTTCGGTGATCCACGCCTCGGTCTCGGTCCAGTAGCGGGTGGTGAAGAAGACCACCGAGGCGACGCCGGCCTCCTGGACCGCATCGACCACGGCCCGCCCCTGCTCTACGGTCGCTGCGAGGGGCTTGTCCAGCAGCAGGTGGCATCCCGCCCCCGCGGCACGCACCGCGAGCTCGGCCTGCACGGTCGGGGGCAGCGCGACGGCCACGGCATCCACATCGGCGAGAAGCGCGTCCACGTCGTCGTAGGCGCGCGTGCCGTGGAGGCCGGCCAGCTCCTTGGCCGCGTCCGGGCGGCGGCCCCACACCCCGACGAAGTCCAGCTCGTCGTGCCCGCTCAGGGCGGGGGCGTGAGCCATCCGCGCCCAGGGACCGGTGCCGAGCAGTCCTATGCGCATACCGCCGCCTCTCCACGCCGTGGAACCTGGTGACGACCGGTGCCGGGTGGCCGACGGTCAAGGGTGAGCGTCGCACATCGACAGGGCGGATGGGCAAGCCCCGTCGGGTTCGGCGACCCGCTCGCCCTCCGCCGCAGGGATTCAGCAGCCCGGCTGCTGAATGCGTTCTCATTCTTCTATTGGACCTACGGGACAGCGGGCGGAGAGGCTGGTGAGCGCCCGGCGCCGCGAACCTAGTGCCCCGACAGGCAACGTTCTTTGGCCGCTGCGCGGTGGGGCGCTCCTTGACGGGCAAACGTTGCCTGCCGGGGCACTAGTTGGCGGCGTAAGACACCATCGATTTCCGCGCGACAGCCGAAAGAGGTCTCGAGCACATGCACACTCGCCGCATCGGTGACATCGAAGTCAGCGCGATCGGCCTCGGCGCCATGCCCATGTCCATCGAGGGGCGACCGGACGAGGCACGATCCCTCGCCACGGTCCACGCCGCCCTCGACGCGGGCCTCACACTGATCGACACCGCGGACGCCTACCACATGGGCGCCGACGAGGTCGGCCACAACGAGACCCTCATCGCCAAGGCACTCGCCACCCACGACCGGGGCCAGGACGTCCTGGTCGCCACCAAGGGCGGCCATCTGCGCCCCGGAGACGGCAGCTGGACGTTGGACGGCAGCCCCGGGCACCTCAAGGAAGCCTGCGAGGCCTCCCTGCGCCGGCTCGGCGTGGAGGCCATCGGCCTCTACCAGTTCCACCGCCCCGACCCGAAGGTGCCGTATGCGGAGTCCGTCGGCGCGATCCGGGACCTCCTCGACGAGGGGAAGATCCGCATGGCGGGGATCTCCAACGCCGATCCGGAGCAGATCGGGCAGGCCAACGAGATCCTCGGCGGTCGGCTGGTCGCCGTGCAGAACCAGTTCTCCCCGGCGTTCCGCTCCAGCGAGCCCGAACTGCGCCTGTGCGACGAACTCGGCATCGCCTTCCTGCCCTGGAGCCCGCTCGGCGGCATCTCCCGCGCCGGCGAACTGGGCTCGGCCCACGCCCCGTTCGCCCGGATCGCCGCGGCCCACGGAGTCAGCCCGCAGCGCGTGTGCCTGGCCTGGATGCTCGCCAAGTCACCGGTGGTCGTACCGATCCCGGGCGCGAGCCGCCCCGAGACGATCCGCGACTCGTCCGCCGCGGCGGACCTCGTCCTCACCCCGGAGGAAGTCGCGGAGCTGGATGCCGCCTGATGTGAGGGGTGTCGGGCTGGGGAGCCGGGCTTGAGACGGCAGCCCAGCCTGCCCACCGCGGCCGACGCGCCGGCTCACAAACGGACGGCGCGCCCGCCCCATCCCCGCTCGACCTCACCCTTCCACTGCGGAGGATCGCGCATGGACTGGCATCGGCGATCGTCGGGTCCCTAGGATGGACTCCCTGTCCTGCCAGGCCAGTTGGCGCGGCACGAAGCTGGGGGAATGATGCACACGGGTAAGCAGCTGTCCACGTCGATCGACGCCACCGTACCCACGGCCGCGCGCATGTACGACCACTACCTGGGCGGCAAGGACAACTACGCGGCCGACCGGGCGGCGTGCGAGGAACTCGACAAGGTCGTTCCGAGCACGCGTCGCCTGGCCATCAACAACAGGCGGTTCCTGCAGCGGGTCGTCAAGGTGCTCGCCGCGGACCACGGCATCCGGCAGTTCCTCGACCACGGCTCCGGCCTGCCCACCCAGGACAACGTCCACCAGGTCGCTCAGCGCATCGACCCGACCTCGCACGTGATCTATGTCGACAACGACCCGATGGTGCTGGTCCACGGCCGCGCCCTGCTGGAGCAGGACGAGCGCACGGCCGTCATCCACGCGGACATGCGGGAGACCGACGCGATCTTCTCGCACCCGGACACCAAGCGTCTGATCGACTTCTCCCAGCCCGTCGCCGTGCTGTTCAACTCGGTGATGCACTGCATCCCCGACAGCGAGACCGACGGTCCCCCCGCCCTGGTCCGCCGTGTCGTCGAACGGCTGGCGCCCGGCAGCTTCATGGTGATGTGCCAGCTGGTCAGCGAGGACCCCGAAGTCCGTGACTTCGTCACCAACTTCATGGACCAGGCCACCCAGGGGCACTGGGGCCGGGTCCGTCAGCAGAAGGACGTCGCCGAGTGGTTCGAGGGGCTGGAGATCCTCGAACCGGGCCTCATGGAGGTCTCCACCTGGCGACCGGACTCCGAGGTGGCGCCCCGTCAGCTCACCCACGAATGGATCGAGTTCGGCGGCGTCGCCCGCCTCCCGTAGCACCCGAGAAACGAACAGCACTGAGAAACCACGAACGCCCCCCACGGGACTCCTGCGGGGGGCGTTGCGGGTTCAGGCGCCGTAACGCTGCTTCATCGTCCCGCGCAGCAGTTCCAGCGAATCCCTCGGTTCGAGCGCCTCGTCGGCCAGCCGGTCCAGAGCGAGGCGGTACTCCTCCGTCTCGTCCCGGTCCTCGAGGAAGTTGGCGCTCTTGATGTGCTCGAGGTAGACGACGTCCGGCAGGTCCAAGCCGCCGAAACGGAGATACGTGATCGGGAAGGACGGCGCCGAGGCACCCGAGACGTCCAGCGGCACGACCTGCACGGTCACGTTCGGGCGTTCGGCCATCTCGACCAGATGCTTGAGCTGCTCGCGCATCACCTCGCGACTGCCCAGGACACGCAGCAGCACCGACTCGTCGACGACCGCCCACAGCTGCGGGGCATCCGCGCGCAACAGCAACTCCGCGCGCCGCGTGCGCAGTTCGACCCGGCGCCTGACCTCGCCGGCGGCCGCGGCGGGCAGACCGCGTTCCACCACTGCCCGGGTGTAGTCGGGGGTCTGCAACAGGCCGGGCACGTACTGGATCTCGAAGGTACGGATCGCGGCGGCCGCCTCCTGGAGGCCGACCAGCCGGTCGAACCACTCGGGCATCAACCGCTTGTCGTAGCGCTGCCACCAGCCGGGCTCACCGGCGCGCCGCAGAAGTTGGAGCAGCACCGACGCCTCGTAGTCATCGGTGCCGTACAGCTCCAGCAGCGCGCGGACGTCGCCCTCCGCGGGCGGACGGCGGCCCTTGCCCGACTCGATGCGGGACAGCTTCGCCGCACTGAACCCCAGAGCGCGCGCCGCCTGGTCCTGGGCGAACCCGGCGTCCTCGCGGAAACCCGCAAGCTGCACGCCGACCAGCATCTTCAGCAGGGTCGGAGCCGGCTCCGGGCGGTCCAGATACGGCTGCAGACGGGAGATGCGATGCGACTCGGCGGACATCCTGACTCCCAGTAAACCGGCATAGAGGCGACTTACATTATCGCACTCCGCCGTGCCTCACCGCATCCATCCGTGTACGCAAGGGAGTCGACCTCTCCGTCACAGCAGGTGGTCGAACTCGCCCTCCTTCGCGCCGGCGAGGAACGCAGCGACCTCGGCCGGCGTGTAGACGAGGGCCGGACCGTCGGGGTCACGGGAGTTGCGCAGCGCGATGCTCCCGCCGACCAGAGCGGCCACTTCCACACAGTTGCCCTCGGCGTTGCTGTGCCGGCTCTTGATCCAGCGGGCGTCCAACGAACTCGCCCGCACTCCGTTCTGCACTGGTGGCACCGCAGTCTCCTTGCTGTTCACGTTCCTCACCGGGCGCCGTGCCCGGCCTGACGGGAAGGGACGGACCGCGTTCCACGGCCCCTCCCGCCCCACCCGTCTTTCGTGCAATTTCTCGTGCAATTGCACGCGGACGCTGTCAGCGTGGATAATAGCTCCGGCGTCAACCCCCACGTTGGCCCGCTGTCTTGACGTCGCATCAGGGAGATGTCGTGTCATCACCTGCGAACCACGTGCTCCGGCAGCCCGGTGAGGTGCTGCCCGGGGCAGGTGGAGCGGACATGACCGGCGGGCTCCCGCCGCGGCCGCGAACGGTGGACCCGAGTGAGCAACCGTCCCTGAGGCCGGTGCGCCCGAGCGACGCCGCCGGCTCCGCCGTACTGCGCATCAGATGCAGCGGGGAGGGCTTCGCCGAGGCCCGGTCCTTCACCCGGGACACGCTGCACTGCTGGTCGCTCGACCACCGCAGCGACGACGCCGCCCTGGTGATCACCGAACTCGCGGCCAACGCCGTGGCCCACGCGCTGCCCCGGCTCCCCGCGAGCGAGACGGAAGTCTGGCTCGGCCTGCTGCTCGATCCAGCCCATGTGATGCTCACCGTCTCCGACTCGGGCGACAACCCGCCCGAGTACCCGGCCACCGACGGCTCCGGTCTGCGGGAGCACGGCCGTGGCCTGTGCATCGTCGACGCTCTGGCCGAGGAGTGGGGCTGGACCCTCAAACCCCCGGCCGGCAAGACCGTCTGGGCCAAGTTGTCGACCTTCCCTCCCCCCTGACATGACCGCCGCGGAAAGGCCCCACGCCATGCGCACCGCTCCGAAGCGCCAGCCGAGCACCGAGCGCACCGACCACCCCGTGCCGCCCACCGGTACGGCCAGAACCACGCCCCTGACGGGCCTGGACCGGGTGCCGTGGCGCGAGATCCAGGATTCCACCGGCTGCGCGGCGGCCATCCCGCGGCTCCTCGACCGCGTCGCCCGGGGCGACGCCGACACCGCCCGCGCCGCACTCGGCGAACTGCGGGGACGTGTCTGCCAGTACGGCTTCGTCGTGGAACAGGCCACCGCCGCCACGGTCCCCTTCCTGTGGGAACTCGCCCAGCGGCCCGACGTCACCTGCCGCGCGGAGATCATCCAGCTGCTCAAGAGCATCGCCGACGCCCGGCAGTGGGAGAGCACGGCCGCCGTCTATCCCAAGCTGCTCAACCACCGTGAGAACCATGTGGTGTGGGAGCGCGCCGCGCGACAGGCCGTCCACGAACGGCGCGGCGCCCTGCGGCGGTTGATGGCCGAGAAGGACACCGAGATCGCCCGCGCCACGACGGAGCTAGCCCGCACGCTGGGCGTGTGACGCCTCCCACCAGAACGTCGGCACCCTCTCCGAGGCTCCTTCCCCTGCCTGGTGTACTCCTTGTCCGCCAGGGAAGGAAAGCGCTTGCCCTGCCCACGGCAACCGCGAAGGACCACCGCCCATGGCGTCGTCGCTCGAGAGACCGCTCGACCATCGCTACCGGGACGAACATCCCGTACGCACCCTCGCCTACCTGTTCCGTGCCGACCGCCACCGCCTCGCCGCGGCGGTCGGCATCTTCACGGTCAAGCACAGCCCCGTCTGGCTGCTGCCGCTGATCACCGCGTCCATCATCGACACCGTCGTCCAGCACCAGCCGGTCTCAAGGCTCTGGACGAGCACCGGGATCATCCTGTTCATCCTGCTGGTCAACTACCCGCTGCACCTCCTGTACGTACGCCTCCTGTACGGCAGCGTGCGCCGCATGGGCACCGACCTGCGCTCCGCGCTGTGCACGCGCATGCAGCAGCTGTCCATCGGCTATCACTCCCGCGTCAGCGCCGGTGTGCTCCAGGCCAAGGTGGTGCGCGACGTCGAGACCGTCGAGCAGATGGTGCAGCAGACCGCCGAGACCGGGCTCGGAGCGACCACCGTGCTCGTCGGCGGCCTCGTCATCATCGCCGTCCGCACACCGGAGTTCGTCCCCGTCTTCCTCGTCGTCGTACCCGCCGCCGCGATGGTCGTCGCCCGGCTCCGGGCCCGGCTGCGCACCCACAACGAGCACTTCCGGCACGAGGTCGAGACACTGTCGTCCCGAGTGACGGAGATGACCCGGCTCATCCCGGTCACCCGCGCCCACGGCCTGGAGGGCAAGGCGCTGCGCCGCATGGACGGCACCCTGCGCCGGCTGCTGACCTCCGGGATGCGCCTCGATCTCGTCAACGGCCGGTTCGCCTCGCTGGCCTGGGTCGTCCTCAACGTGGTCGGCGTGCTGGTCCTGGCCGGCGCCGCGCTGATCTCGTACCACGGCGTCTGGGGCGTCACCCCCGGCGACGTCGTCATGCTCAGCGCCTTCCTGACCACGCTCACCAACTCCACGACAACGTTGGCAGGGCTCGCCCCGGTCATCACCAAGGGTCTGGAATCCGTCCGCTCGGTCGGCGAGGTGCTTCAGGCGCCCGAACTCGAGGACAACGAGGGCAAGACCGAACTCGCCGCGCTGCGCGGCGCCGTCACCTTCGAAGGCGTCGGCCACGCCTACGACGACAGCGGCCGGCCCGCCGTACGGGACTTCACGCTCTCCGTCACGCCGGGCGAGACCGTCGCCCTGGTCGGCGCGTCCGGCGCGGGCAAGTCCACGGTCCTCAACCTCGTCATCGGCTTCATCAGGCCCACCTCGGGCCGGCTGCTGCTCGACGGGACCGACATGAACACCCTCGACCTGCGCACGTACCGGCGCTTCGTCTCCGTCGTACCGCAGGAGTCGATCCTGTTCGACGGCACGATCCGGGAGAACGTCGCCTACGGCATGGAGGACGAGGCCGACGAGGAGGCGGTGCGGGCTGCCCTGCGCGACGCCAACGCGTTGGAGTTCGTCGACCGGCTGCCGCAGGGCCTGGACACCCTGGTCGGCGAGCGCGGCGCCCGGCTGTCCGGCGGGCAGCGTCAGCGCCTCGCCATCGCCCGCGCCCTGATCCGGGACCCCAGAGTCCTCGTCCTGGACGAGGCGACCTCGGCGCTGGACACCCAGTCGGAGGCCCTCGTACAGCAGGCGCTCGCCCGGTTGCTGCACGGCCGCACCACCTTCGTGGTGGCGCACCGGCTGTCCACCGTACGGGGCGCGGATCGCATCGTGGTGATGGGGGACGGCCGTATCCAGGAGATCGGCACGCACGAGGAACTCCTGCGCCGGGGCGGGGCGTACACGGCGCTGCACAGCGGGCAGGTCGCCTGACGGCGCACGGGGAGCGCAAGACGGGAAGTAACGGTTTTGCGCCAAATGCGCCCCGCGCGGCCACTCAGACGCATGGTCCGGCACGGATCGGGCATACGCAGCGAAAACTCGAGAGAGGGGCGCTACGTGCTCGTTCCGGACCCCAAGGTCGTCAGGAAGCTGCTGACTCGGTACGCATCGCTGCGGATCGCTCAGGCGGAGAGGGAGAGGAAGGCGACGGCACGTGAACTGGCGGACGTCAGTTACACACTGTGCGTGATGATGGGTACGAGCGACATCTACGACGCGGTCGCCAAGGCCGACGCCCTGCTGATGGAGGCCGCGCGCCCGGATGCCGGCGCGACGGACCCTGACGAGGAGAACAGGCTGCGGATGGCCGTGTGACGTCGCGTCGTCCCGGCCGTACGCCGTTCAGGGGCGTGCGGCCGGGACGACAGTCTTCCTGCCCTGGAAGGCGGCGCGGTAGTTCTGTGGAGTGGTGCCGACCACCCGGCGGAACCGTTCGCGGAAGGCGGTGGGTGAACCGAACCCCGCCTGTCCCGCGATCCGTTCCACCGGGTGGTCGCTGTTCTCCAGCAGGTACTGGGCCCGCCGTACGCGCGCCCGCAGCAGCCACTGCAACGGCGTGGTGCCCGTCTGTTCACGGAATCGACGGCTGAAGGTACGTTCGCTCATCCCCGAGCGGGCCGCCATCGTCCCGAGGGTGATGTCGTGGGCCAGGTTGTCCTCGACCCACTCCAGGAGGGGTTCGAGACTCGAGCCGCGCGGCACGGGCGGGTGTTCGTGCACGATGAACTGGGCCTGCCCGCCCTCCCGTTCCAGCGGCATGACGGACATCCGGGCGGCATGCGCGGCGACGGCCGACCCCAGATCCCGCCGGATCATGTGCAGACACATGTCCATGGCCGCGGCGGCTCCGGCCGAGGTGAGGATCTGCCCGTTGTCGACATACAGCACGTCCGGCTGCACCTCGACGCGTGGATAGCGCCGCGCCAGCACATCGGCGGCCACCCAGTGGGTGGTGGCCCGCAAGCCGTCCAGCAGTCCGGCCTCCGCCAGCACGAAGGCCCCCACGCACACGGACGCGATCCTGGTGCCGGCCTCGGCGGCCCGCCGCAGCGCCGCCACCACGTCGGCGGACGGCGGACCGGCCTCCTCCGAGCAGCCCGGCACGATGATCGTGTCGGCGTCCGCAAGCGCCTCGAGTCCCCGCTCCACCCGCAGGGCGAAACCGTCCCCGTCCGCGCGCACCTCCGGCGCCTCGGCGCACAGCCGCACCCGGTAGGGGCGGCGGCCGTCGGGCAGCCGTGTCCAGTCGAACACCGTCATGGGCGCGGCCATGTCGAACGGCACCACTTGATCGAGAACCAGGATCGCCACCGTATGCATGAGCGCCACGATAGGCAGGTTCCCGCCATGCGGCATGAGTCCTGTACGGCGCCGCAGCCGCGGTGGAAACGCTGATGGACGTGTTGGCGAGAATCCGTTGGAACCTGTCGTTTCCGCCCCTGTGTGATCACCCACGGGGTTCCTAGGGTGGGCCGGACACCGCCGCTCGCAGCACAGGGAGACACCCCACCCGATGACCAAGTTCCTGCTGACCCTGCACGTCCTGGCCGCCATCGTCGCCGTCGGACCCGTCACCGTCGCGGCCAGCATGTTCCCGCCGGCCGCGCGCCGCGCCCTGGGGCCTGTGTCGGAAGCGGCGCCTGCCGGGCGGACGACGCCACTTCCGACACAGGCCCTAGCGGGCCCGGACGGGGTCGGCACCGTGCGGCTGCTGCACCGCATCTGCCGGGTCTACTCCGGTATCGGCCTGGCCGTACCCGTCCTCGGACTCGCCACGGCGCTGGCGATGGGTGTCCTCGGCAGCGGCTGGCTCGTCACGTCCATCGCCCTGACCGCCGCGGCCGCCGGGATCCTGGTCGCCTTCGTACTGCCCCGCCAGGACGAACTCCTCGGCCAACTGACCGAGCACCAGCCCGTGGAGCGCGCCAGCACCGTCCAACTGGCCATCTTCACCGGCCTGTTCAACCTGTTGTGGGCCACGGTCACCGTCCTCATGATCGTCCGGCCGGGCTCCACGACAGGAGCCTGACCGCGGGGCGTACACGTGCCCTGTGTCAAGCCCACCACTCGAATGCACATCTCGGTGTGCGGGGGCGCATAGACTCGGCAGTCGTGCCCATGCTCGTGGGCTGTGACACGAAAGGCGCGTTGACGGGTGTTCCAGGATTCTCCCATCTACGACCGACTCGTCGCCGAGCACGGCGACGTTCCCACTCAGACACGCAGGGAGGCCGAGCGTGTGAGCAGGGAACTGGAGTACGTCATGCGACCGCTGCAGTCCCACGCTCCCGGCCTCCCCGCCGAGCGCCCCGCCTCCCCGGGCGCGGGCTGGCAGCGGGCTGCCCTGCCCGGCCCGCGCCCGCACTGACCCGGCTCATCGCACCGCCGTGTTCGCCCCGTTGGCGTGGGCCTGCGGCGGTGGTGGGCCCGGTCGGGCCAGCCACTCGGCGATGGCGCGCGCGATCGGCTGACCCGTCTCCACCTCGATGAATCCGAACTGCCCCGACTGGTTGCACTCCAGGAACCACCAGGTGCCGTCCGCGTCCTCGGCGAAGTCGAAGGCGCCATAGGCTAATTCGGCGGCCCGCAGATACGCCTGGACGGCGGTGGCGACGCGCGGCGGAACGTCGGTGGGACGCCAGGGGGAGCCGGCCGCGGCGAAGCGGACGTCCACCTCGTCGGCGTCGTCGGGGCCGGCCTTGCGGGCGGCCAGCATCCGCTCGCCCACAGCCGTCAGGCGGATGTCGGCCCGCTTCGCGACGCGCCGTTGCAGCAGCGTGGGACCGTACGCGACGGCAGAGAAGTCGGTGTCCGGGGCGACACGGCTGGTCGGCACCGCCCGGGGCGGATCCTGCGGATGGGCGCCGGAGACCGGCTTGACCACCAGGTCCGGATAGCGTTCCGCGAACTCCCGTGCCGCCTGCGGGAACGTTGTGATGAGAGTGGCCGGCACGGGCAGGCCGCAGCGTTGGGCGAGCCGCAGTTGCCAGGGCTTGTGGCGGGCCCGGCGGGCCGCGTCGGGGTGGTTCATCCAGCGCGCGTCACAGCCGCGCAGCATGCCGTAGAGAGCCTGGGAGGCCTCCTCGGTCAGCCAGGCGGAGGGCGCGGCCGCCCGCGCGGCCGGTGTTCCCGGCCTGCGCACCCAGACGGACCGCAGCCCCCCGATGCTCACCAGGCGGCCCGCGGCCGACAGATGGCCGCGGAACGTACCGTGCACATACTCCCCGGACAGCGCGACACCACCGGTCAGATCGGCAGGGTCGAGCCGGACCACCGGAACCCCCGTTGCGTTGAGGTGCACGACCACCATGTCCGCGGTCACGTCCTCTTCGCAGGTAAGAATCAACACGGTCATGGTCGGGTGCCCGTGTTCAGTCGTCGAAGTGCGTCTTGGAGCCCGCGGTGGAGGTCGTGGTCCCCAACTCCCTCATCAGGCCGTGGTCGCAGGCGGCTATCCGCCCGTCGAACAACACGTTCAACTGCAGTCCGGAGTCGTAGAAATACGGAGTGGTGGCCTCCAACTCCGCTGCCGGACGTGCGTAGTTGAGCGCGAACGGTTGCATCGTCTCTCCCTCGCCGGTGGTGCTGCGATCAAACGACGGTCACCCTGCGGCCTCGTTCGGTCCGCCGACTTCCTCGGGCTTCCAGAGAGTTATACGAATCGAACGGATGAATGGTTGCCTTACGGTACGTAGTCATGGTCCGAGCGGGGGCCGGCGCCTGTCGGGGAGCCTCGCAGGGAGCGCAGCGCGAGGAGCAGGACGCCGATGTCGTCCAGGTACACCGGGTCCGGCAACACGTCGGTGGGCAGTACGAAATACAGCAGGGCGCCCCAGAAGACCCAGCGCGGCCCGGTCGGCAGTCCCGCACGCCGCAGACTGCGCCGGGCCCGGACCAGCCGGACCAGCAGCAGGACGGCGACGGCCAGTGCCAGTGCCGCGAGAAGCGCGACGACGACGATGACTGCTGTGGTCGAATCCACGGCGGCCTCCTCAAGCCGATGCGCCGCGATGCGTGCGCTGCTTGTCGAATTCCCTTATTTGGCGCCCACATAGCCTGCCGGAGCGTCCAGTACGTCCGAACGCCTGTCAGAACGTCGGCGCCGACCGGCCGGTGCGGGGCCCCGCGCACGGCGGGGCAGGCGCTCATCCCTGTGGATCACCCGGGTGGCGCGCCGCGGCGGGGACGCCTAGTAATGGTCGTCAAACGTCGCGTGTCGCGCGTCGGGGCGCCAAGAGCGGCCGCACTCTTTCCCTGGAGCAGAGCATGACCACCGGCTTTTCATCAGCCCAGTCGAACAAAGCCGATATACCCCACACCGAACCGACCGTCACCAACGACCCGGTCGAATCCGTCGCCATCACCAACCCGGTCGAGTCCGCCGCCACCGACGACCCGGTTGAGTCCGCGTACGGCGATCCGGTCGACGAACTGGTGCGTGCCGCCGTGGCGGACCGGCCGCTCGAGGACATCGCCCACCTCATCACGCTGTTGGAGCAGTCACCCGAGTACGCCGAGGCCACGATCGCCGCACTCCGCGCGGTCGGCGCGGGCCGGACCGTCGAGGACGTCACCCGGCTGGTGGCCCTGTTGACCCGGCCGCCGCGCGACGCCGCCGGCGCGGACGAGGCGATCCGCGCGGCGGCCGAGTGGCGGCACGTGGCGGAGGTGAGCCGGCTGCTGGAGTCGCTGCACCGGACACCGCTGGAACCCCACCGCGGTGAGGAGGCGGTGCGGCCCGCCGCCGGCGGGTCGGTGGAGGAGCTGGTGGACCTGACAGGTCGGCTCGCGGAGGAACGGCAGGCCCGCGCGGACCTGCCGGAACCCGAGCCGGAGCCGGCACCGCCGACGGAGGGGACCGAGGAACTGCCAGGGGAGGACGGTGACCCGCTGCCCGTCCGCGAGGTCCGCAGGACCACCCGTCCCGCGCAACCTCGGCGGTACCGGGTGGCGGAGCGGGCGCCGAGCCCCGCGTACCGGCCGGTCTGGCTGGTCGTCCTGGCGCTCGCCGTGTGCGGAGCGCTCAGTTTCCCGCTGCGCCGCGACGGCGAGTCCGTCCGGGTCTACGGGTTGGCCCTCGCGGTGTCGGCCGCGTGCGTGCTCCTGGCGCTGTTGCTGACCGTACGGCCGACCGGCCCGTTGCTCGTCGCGGCCGTCGTGCTGCCGGCCGCGGTGGCCGCGGTGCAGTTGTTGGAGGAGAGGGCGCGTTCCGCAGGCCTGTCCCGGGCGCTGGATCTGATGCTGGCCCCTGCCTCGCTCGTCGGCCCGGTCGCCGTATGCGCGTCTCTGGCGGCGTTGACAGCCCTGATCGCGCGTCTGGCCTGGCAGCGGCAGACGGACCCGCCGCTCCGTCCGATGGCTGAGGCCCACCGTTCGGCGGACTGACCCGGCGACCCGCGAGGTGCGTGCCGAGTATGTTCCTCGACTTCCGTCAGCTGCGGGACTCCTCGTCCCCCAGAGGCCGGACAACGGCCGTGAAAGCCTCGTAGGCGGAGCAGGTGACCTGACTATCGGTCGGAGCGGTCCGCCCCGCCGTCGGCGTCGCCTTCCTCACGCGGGCCGGGCGTGGGACGCAGGGCCTTCGCGGTACCTCTGAGCCGGTCCAGCGTCCGGCTCAGTTGCTGGAGCGGGGACGCGGGGTGCCCGACGGGCGGCTGCGATTGTACGGGGATGGAGGCCGCGTTCTCGCGGTACGCGGCCAACGCCTCGTGGGCCGCTTCGGCGGCCTCCCGGTACAGGTCCCGGGACTTGGTCATCGCTTCCAGCGCCTCGGCGTACATGGCCACGAGGGCGCGCTCCCGGGCGAGTTCCTCTTCGAGCGTCAGCAGCCGCCACTGCTCCCGCAGCGCGGTGACGGCGTCCTCGGCGCCGTCGGGGAACGGCCTCGGCGACGCGACGTACCGCGTCAGGGCCTCGATCAGTTCGGAGGGCTCCGAGCCGTCGAGGAAGACAGTGCGTACGGAGAAATCGTCGCCGGTGTACTCGGGCGGGGCCGGATGCCCGGGCAGGACGATGGCCCCGCCGCGCGGTACCTCCACGCCGATGCCCCGCAGGGCCCAGTTGACGGCGCGCAGTTGGTGCGGTGCGGCGCGGTGCTCCACCACACGGTGCCGCAGGCTCACCGGCAGCAGCCGGGCCAGCGGCAGCAGACCGCGTTCGTCCGGTGTCATCGCCTCGTGCACGACGACGTTGACGGCCCAGCTGCCGCGTACGGCGTCCCGCAGCACGCGCCGCATGGCCTTGTCGTCCGAGGGGAGCCGGTTGACGTCCCCCAGGCGCAGGCCGGTGGCGGCGTCGTGGTCCCAGTCGGCGTCCGGCTCCTCGGGCCAGAACATGGTCGCGGGGGAGGGCCACCGCTGGTCCCACGGGCGTTCCGCCTCCGCCGCCAGCACCCATTCCTGGCCGTCGTCCGAGGCGGGCGCGAGCGTGAGCCGGGCGCGTACGGTCACCGTCTCGGCGACCCGCCAGCGGGCCTCGAGGACGAGCTCCCCCAAGTCCCCGGAGCTGCCCGAGTCCCCGGCGTCCTCGGCCTCGGACGGATCGCGGTAGTCGTCGATGGTGCCGCTGTCCTTGAGCTGCCGCAGACGGCGCAGGAGAGCGTCCCGCGGGGCGGGTCCGACATGGCGGCCACGGGCCAGCCACACCGTGGGGGGCATCGTGGCGCGGACGCTGGTGGAGGTCGGCATGAGTCCATGTGGGGATGGGGGCACGTGTGAGATCCATTATCGCTGCCGACCGTGCCGAAGATCACGCGGGGGGTCCCCGACCCCCGTCCGCGGGAGGCCGACCGGCCCGGTTGACGGCATCCGCACACGGGAGGCGCACGCCGCACTCGGGGCGCGAACTGGCCACTCCGGAAGGCATATGTTCACGCGTGTCCCCGCTGCGGCACCCCCACCACAATGACTCACCGAACAGGGCCCGCCCACCATCCGCATCGGGGCGGGTCCTGTTCACCTTCGGCGTGTCGTGCACCGGGCCCGGACATCAGCTCGGCGTACGACCGCCGGCGCCTCGCCCGCGTGTCCGTGCTGATCGCCGCACTGCCCACGCTCTGGCCGCTCCTCGCTCCGCTGATGACCACATGGGTTCCGCCGGAGCCCGCGTACGCCACCGCCGCCGCGCTGCCGGCGCTCGCGCTCTGCGCGGGCCAGCATCGCGACGCCCCGCCGGCGTCCCTGCCTTTCGGCTCGCCCGGAATCGTGTTCATGGCCTGCTGCGTGGTGATGGGCGCCTCCGTCGTGCTGCTGCCCACCGTGGCCGACGCGGTCTGGGCCCCGGCCACGTGCTTCGCCGTCGGCGCGCTCGGCTGGCTGCTGTGGCGCACCCGCCGCAGGGACCGGAGCGGCGCCGGAGGCGGCGTCGCCCTGGCCGTACTCGGCCTGCTGCTCCTCGCGGTGCGCCTCGCCGCGCTGTACCCGTGGCTCGACGTCCCCCTGCCCGCCGTGGTCCTCGCCGGTGCCCTCGCCCATGTCGGCGTCCTGGCGCTGCTGGTCGCGGCACTGGCCGTCGTGGGAGGGCGCGATCTCGCCGCACGCTGACTCCTGTGGCGGTCATTGAGGTAGGGCGGCCATCGAAGTACGACAAATGTCGAAGTTTGACAGTCGTCGTACTTTCGGTTTGAGTGGGGTGCGGCGGCTCGTCCGCGCCGCCGTCACCGCACGGATGGGGGATGACCGATGGTCAGGACAGTGCGCTTCCATGAGCTCGGCGGGCCGGAGGTGCTGCGGCTGGAGGACGTGGAGCTCGGCGAGCCCGGTCCCGATGAGTTGCTGATCCGGGTGGACGCGATCGGCCTCAACCGTGCCGAGGCGCTTTTCCGTGGCGGCCGGTACATCGAGCCGGTCAAGGAGCTCCCCGCCCGGCTCGGAGCCGAGGCGGCGGGCGTGGTCGAGGCCCTCGGCGCGCGGGTGACGGGGTTCGAGGCCGGTCAGGCGGTCAGCGTCGTCCCGGCCTTCTCGATGAACGACTACGGCGTCTACGCCGAGCGCGCGATCGTCCCCGCCGCCGCGGTACTGTCCCGGCCCGAGGGGCTCGACGCCGTCGCGGGCGCCGCGGTGTGGATGCCGTACCTGACGGCGTACGGCGCACTGGTCGAGGTCGGCGGGATGCGGGCCGGGGACACCGTCGTGCTGACCGCCGCCTCCAGCGGTGTGGGGCTGGCGGCGATCCAGGTCGCCCGGCGCGTCGGAGCGGTACCGATCGCCACGACCCGCACCGGTGCCAAGCGGGAAGCGCTGCTGAGCGCCGGCGCCGCCGAGGTGATCGTCACCGACGACGAGGACGTGGTGGAGCGTGTGCTCGGCGCGACCGCCGGGCGAGGCGCGGAGTTCGTCTTCGACGCCGTCGCGGGCCCGGGAGTGCTGAACCTCGCTCAGGTGGTCGCCCCGGGCGGCACGTTGTTCCTGTACGGGGCGCTGAGCGGCGAGGCCACCCCCTATCCGTGGTTCGAACTCGGCATGCCCGCGCTGAACATGCGTACCTACACCGTCCATGAGACCACCAGGGATCCGCGGCGGCTGCGCCGGGGCGAGGCGTTCGTCGCCTCCGGTCTGGGCTCCGGTGCCTTAGCTCCCGTCGTGGACCGGGTGTTCGGCCTGGACGAGATCGTCGAGGCGCGCCGCTATCTGGAGGCGGGCACCCAGGTGGGGAAGATCGTGGTCGCCGTCGACCACTGAGGTGGAGTGGTGACAGCGGCACGGCGGGTCCGGAGCATCGGGTCCGGACCCGCCGTGTTCGGCTGTTACGCGCCGCTCGCCTTCAGCATGTCCTCGCGCTCGACGATCTTCACCCGCTCACGGCCCTGCGGCTCGCCCAGCGCCTTCTCGGCGGCGTCCAGCCGGTACCAGCCGTCCCAGGTGGTGAAGCGGACGTTGCGCTCGGCGAGGAACGCGTCCACGGCCTCGGGGGCGGGCGAAGCCGGCGTGTGCAGACGGTCGTTCGCGAAGTCGTCCAGGAGGTTGGACACCGTCTCGTTGGCGTCGCCCTTGGTGTGGCCGATCAGGCCCACGGGGCCGCGCCGGATCCAGCCGGTGACGTACGTCGACTGCAGGTGCTCGCCGCTCTCCTGGATGACCCGGCCGCCCTCGTCCGGGACCGTGCCCGAGTCGATGTCCCAGGGCAGCTTGGGCAGCTTGTCGGACAGGTAGCCCACGGCACGGTAGATCGCGGTGACGTCCCAGTCCTTGAACTCGCCGGTGCCCTTGACGTTTCCGGTGCCGTCCAGGGCGGTGCGCTCGGTGCGCAGGCCGACGACCTTGCCGTCCTCGCCGAGGATCTCGGCCGGCGACTCGAAGAAGTGCAGGAACAGCTTGTGCGGACGGTTCCCGACGTCGCGGATGGCCCAGTTCTCCAGGGTCTTGGCGACCATGTCGGCCTGCTTGTTGCCGCGCCGGGTCTCGATCGAGCCCTCGTCGTAGTCGATGTCCTCGGGGTCGACGATGACCTCGATGTTGGGGGAGTGGTCCAGCTCGCGCAGCTCCATCGGGCTGAACTTCGCCTGCGCCGGGCCACGGCGGCCGAACACATGGACTTCCAGCGCCTTGTTGGCCTTCAGGCCCTCGTGGACGTTCGGCGGGATCTCCGTCGGCAGCAGCTCGTCCGCGGTCTTGGCGAGGATGCGCGCCACGTCGAGCGCGACATTGCCGACGCCGAGGACGGCGACCTTCTCGGCCTCCAACGGCCAGGTGCGCGGCACGTCCGGGTGGCCGTCGTACCAGGAGACGAAGTCCGCCGCGCCGTAGGAGCCGTCGAGGTCGATACCGGGTATGGACAGCTCCCGGTCGGCCGTCGCGCCCGTGGAGAAGATCACGGCGTCGTAGAACGCGCGCAGGTCGTCCAGGTTGATGTCGGTCGGGTAGTCGACGTTGCCGAAGAGGCGGATCTGCGGTTTGTCGAGGACCTGGTGGAGGGCCGTGATGATGCCCTTGATGCGGGGGTGGTCGGGGGCGACGCCGTAGCGGATCAGTCCGAACGGTGCCGGCATCCGCTCGAAGAGGTCGATGGACACACCGGGGTCGGCGGCCACGTCGGACTTGAGCAGTGCGTCGGCGGCGTAGATCCCGGCGGGGCCGGCTCCGACGATGGCTACCCGCAGGGGGCGGGGCATGATCAGGTTCCCTTCGAGCGGCGATAGATCGACTCGACGGGAAGCCTAAACTAAGGCAAGCCTAAGTCGGTACGCGGGTCCGGTCTATGAGCTCATAAGGTCACTTTATGAGCGCCTGTCATGAGGGGATTTATGAGGGAAGGGACTGTTCCGCCCAGATGACCTTGCCCGCGGGTGTGTAGCGGGTGCCCCAGCGCTCGGCGAGCTGCGCGACCAGGAACAGGCCGCGTCCTCCCTCGTCCGTCATGGCCGCGTACCGCAGGTGGGGCGAGGTGCTGCTGCTGTCGAAGACCTCGCAGATCAGGGTGCGGTCGTACATCACGCGGACGTGGATGGGGTCACCGCCGTAGCGGATCGCGTTGGTGACGAGCTCGCTGACGATCAGCTCCGTGGTGAACGTCACCTCGTCCAGTCCCCACCGGGCCAGCTGCCGGGTGATCGAGGCGCGGGCCTCGGCGACGGCCGCCGGATCCGACGGCACCCGCCACTCGGCGATCCGGTCGGCGGGCAGGGCCCGGGTGCGCGCCACGAGCAGGGCGACGTCGTCGCTCGGCCGGGCCGGAAGCCGGGAGTCGAGGACGGCCCGGCAGGTGTCCTCGGGAGACTTGCCGGCCCGCTCCAGCGCGGTGCGCAGCCCTTCGAGCCCTACGTCGATGTCGTGCTCCCGGTCCTCCACGAGCCCGTCCGTGTAGAGGACGAGGCGGCTGCCCTCAGCCAGTTCGAGGTCGGCCGTCTCGAACGGCAGGCCCCCGAGGCCGAGCGGGGGACCGGCGGGCACGTCCGGGAACTCCACGCTGCCGTCAGGATGTATCAGGGCCGGCGGCGGGTGGCCGGCGCGGGCGACCGTGCAGATCCGGGAGACCGGATCGTAGACGGCGTACAGACAGGTCGCGCCGGTGACCGGGGCGCTGCCGCCCTCCTCCGTCTCGTCCTGGTCGATGCGTCCGACCAACTCGTCCAGCAGCGCGAGCAGTTCGTCGGGCGGCAGGTCCAGGGCCGAGAAGTTGTGCACCGCCGTCCGCAGCCTTCCCATGGTGGCCGCGGCGTGCAGCCCGTGGCCGACCACGTCCCCCACCACGAGCGCCACGCGGGCGCCCGACAGCGGCAGTACGTCGAACCAGTCGCCGCCCACGCCCGCCTGCGCCGGCAGATACCGGTAGGCGATCTCCAGGGCGTCCTGCTCGGGCAGCGTGCGGGGCAGCAGACTGCGCTGCAGCGTCACCGCCATGCTGTGCTCGCGTGTGTAGCGGCGCGCGTTGTCGATGGAGACAGCCGCCCGGGCGACCAACTCCTCGGCGAGCGCCACCTCTTCCGCGTCGAACGGCTCCGGCTTCTCGCACCGCCAGAAGCTGACCACCCCGAGCACCAGGCTGCCCGCGCGCAGCGGCACGGTGATCAGCGAGTGGATGCCGTACTCCACGATCTGGGCGGAGCGCTCGAGGTCCTGTGCCTGCCAGCCCACCGCCTCGCCCAGACGCGGCTCGATGACGGCCTGCCCCGTCCTGAGGCTGCGGGCCTGCGGAGAGGAGTCGACGAGACGGATCTGCTGCCCCAGCGGATAGAGCGGGGCGTCCTTGCGGATCCCGCCCCTCGCCGTACGACGCAGCGTCGTCGCCCCTTCCGGCTGCCCGCCGCTGAGGACTGCGTCGAACAGGTCCACGGTGGCGAAGTCCGCGAACCGCGGGACGGCGAGTTCCGCCAGTTCCTCCGCGGTGCGGGTCACGTCGAGACTCGTCCCGATGGCCACACCGGCGTCGTACAGCATGTTGAGGCGTTCCCGAGCCGCCTCGGCCCGGCCTGAAAGTGCCCGCAGCTCCGTGGAGTCGCGCAGGGTGGCGACGCTGCCGGGCGGGCCGCCCTCGCTGTCGGTGGGCCGCTGGTTGATGGCCAGCAGCCGGTCCTTGACCAGGTGCACCTCGTCCGTGGCCATCCGCCCGGAGGCCAGCAGGCCGGCCGTTTCGGGGGTGAGGCCGAGGTCCCGCACATGCTTCCCCTCGGCGTCCTGCGGCAGGTCGAGCAGGCGGTGCGCCTCGTCGTTGGCGAGCAGGAGGGTGCCCTCGCCGCCGACGATGAGCACTCCTTCGCGTACGGCGTGCAGTACGGCGTCGTGGTGCTCGTACATCCGCGTCATCTCGTGCGGGCCCAGGCCGTGCGTCTGGCGCAGCAGCCGTCGGCTCACCAGCGCGGTGCCCCCCGTGGCCAGGGCGAGTCCCGCCGCGGCGGCGAGCAGCACGAGCGGCATCTGCCGGTTCGCGGCGCCGCCCACATTCGCGGTCGTGATGCCGGCCGAGACCAGGCCCACGACCGAGCCGTCGGGCGCCCTGACCGGCACAACGGCCTGCACCAGCGGGCCGATCGTGCCCGTGATCTCCTCGGTCACCGTCCGTCCGGCGAGTGCCGGTGCGATGGTGCCGACGAACTTCTTGCCGATGCGGTCCGGTTTGGGATGGGAGTAGCGGACGCCGTCGGTGTTCATGACGACGATGAAGTCCACCTTCGTCGCCTTGCGGGCCGCCTCGGCCCGTGGTTGGAGCACCGCCGACGGGTCGGGGCCGCGCAATGCTTCTACGGTGCCAGGTGCGTTGGCGAAGGCCTCGGCCACGGCGACGGAGCGGTTGCGGGCCTCCTGCGTGGTGTCGTGCCGGACTTGGAGCACGAGGGCCACCACCGCGGCCACGACCAGCAGCAGCACGATCACCACTTGCAGGACGAACACCTGTCCGGCGACGCTGCGGCCGCTCAGCGCCGACCGCAACCGGCTTGCTGCGTGCGGCCGTGGGGTGAGCGGACTGCCGGGGATGCGCCGCGCTCGCCGCTCGGGCGCTCTTGGGGCGCGGTCGGGCGCGTGCGAGGGGCGCGGACCGCTGGGACGACGGGGCGACCGGGTCCCGGATCGCCCCAAGAGTCGGACCATGTGCCCATGTCTACACTGCCGGGCCTCTGGAGGCGAGGGGCGTCACAGGGGGTGACGGACCTCGCTCGGTCGGCGGCTCGGGGTGGAGGTCGGCGCCGGGTGTTGCAACGACCACTGGAACTCAAGCCCGTCCCATCCCCAGGGGCTTCGCCCCTCCGCCCTGGGCCCCGGGCCTGTGCCCACCCACCACCCGACTCGGTCGGCCAAGAGGTGGCCCTCGTCCTGGGTTCCGCCCCAGACCCGCATTTCCTTCACCGTGCCGGTCGGCGGGCCGCCAGGAGGAGGGCTATGTCGTCGGGGCGGTCTACCGTGTGGCGGGCCGTTGCGGTGAGCTTGTCGGCCACGCCTGCCAGTGAGCGGCCGCCGGGGCGGGCCGCGGGGGCGCCGGTCCTGGCCAGGGCCACCCGCAGTGCGCTGATGCCGTCGTCGATGTCGCCGCCGGGCCGTTCGACCAGGCCGTCGGTGTACAGCGCCAGGATCGCGCCGGGGTCCATCCGCAGTTCCGCCACGGGGTAGCGGGCACGGGAGTCCACCCCGAGCACGACCCCGCCGGGCAGGTCCAGGACGTGGGTGCGGCCCTCCGGGAGGCGCAGCAGCGGTGGCGGGTGCCCGGCCCGGGCCACCCGGGCCAGACCGGTGGCGGGGTCCAGCCGGATGTAGCAGCAGCTCGCGAAGAGCCCGGGATCGAGGTCGATGAGGAGGTGGTTGGTGCCGCTCATGACCTCGTCGGGCGGCCGGTCGCCGAGCGCGAACGCCCGGACGGCGCTGCGCAGTTGACCCATCGTCGCCGCCGCCTGCACCCCGTGCCCCTGCACGTCGCCGATGACCAGGGCCAGGCCGTCCCCGGCCTCGACGACGTCGTACCAGTCCCCTCCGACGTCCATGCCCTGGGTCCCGGGCAGATAGCGTCCGGCGGTCTCCACCCGCGGATGCGTCGACAGGCGCCGGGGGAGGAGGGCCTGCTGCAGTCCGCGGGCGAGCGCGGCCTCGGTCTCGTAGCGCTGCGCCTTCTCCAGGGCGTGCGCGATGAGCCCGGCCAGCGCGGTGAGCACCGTGCGCTCCTCGGTGCTGAAGCTGCGGGGCCGGTCGAAGCCCAGGATGCAGGAGCCGACCGGGCGGCCGGAGGCGATCAGGGGCAGGAAGGCGCGGGCTCCCTCCGTCGCGTCCAGCGGGATGCCGGGGTAGGCGGCGGTCAGCTGCTCCATGGAGTCGAAGAAGAGCGGGCGCCCCGTGGTGAGCGTCTCGACGCCCGGCAGGTGCGCGTCCAGTCCCACACCCTCGAAGGGGGCGAGGAACCCTTTCGGGAAACCGTGCTCCCAGGCCAGGTACAGGTGCCTCTCCTGCATCAGGTAGATGGCGAGCCGGCGACCGCCGAACGCGGGCAGTAGTTCCTGCATGACCACGGCGGAGACCTGCCGGGCGGTGACGGCCTCGGTGAGCGCGATGGCCAGGGCGATGGGCCGGTACGGGGACGCCGTCGTGGCGTTCGCGCCGCCGTCCGACCCCTCGACGTGGGCGAGCGTGGGCTCGGCGGGGCTGTCCGCCATCCGGTCGGCGGGGCGGGCGGTGCACGTGAGGATGTCGGGGCCGGAATACAGGGACAGGGCCAGCCAGTCGCCTTCCTCCGGCTGCGGGGCGGGTTCCTTGTCGCCCGGCGGGCGGCGGACGTGGCAGTGCACGGGCCCGTGGGAGAGCAGGGCGGCCCGCAGATGCTCCTCGAAGGCGGGCTGGTAGAGCCACGGCACGCCGTCCCACAGCGGACGGCCGAGGAGTTCGGAGCGCGGGCGGCGCAGCAGCTGTGCGGCACGCGGATTGGCGTAGACGATCTGCCCCAGCCGGTCCAGGCAGAGCACGCCCTCGGGGAGCAGGTCGGCCGCCGCGTCGGCCACCCCGGCGGGGCCGGGTTCGAGGACGATGCCGCTGACGGAACGGACACCGTACGGTCCCGGGGCCACGTGCTGAGCGCCCCACAACTGGAGCAGCCGGGGTGTGCCGTCCGGGGTGCGCACGGGCAGCGGCAGGGGCGGTGGCCGTCCGGCGGCGGTCTGCCGCAGCAGATCGAGGACCTGGTGTGGCGCGTCAGGGGCCACGGCGGCCGCGAGCGCCGACGCGTCCGTGAGCGCGCTTCCGGGCGGCAGGCCCAGGAGGGCGGGAAGGTGCGGGTCGGTGGTGAGGACTCCGGTCTCCGGGTCCCAGCTGAACCGCGCGACGCGTGCCGTGAGAGGTTCCGTGGCCGGTGGGCGCACGCATACCGGCTCGTCGTCCCAGGTCACGGGCGATCCGTGGCGCTCCAGACGGTGCAGGGCCACGCCCAGGCGTTCGGCCAGCCGTGCCGTGCGGTCGCGCTGCGCCAGTACCTCGGCGGCGTCCGGGGCGGGCACGCGCAGGACGGTCAGGACACCGTAGGTCGTCGACCCGTGGGTGACGGGCACATGGATCGAGCCGAACGGAAACGGCAGACCGGCCGCGAACTGGGGGTAGCGGCGCATGGTTTCCGTGGCGTTCGGCAGCACCACCTGAACCCCGAGCCGACAGGCGTCGGCGACCGGGAAGGGGCGGTCGACGTGGACCTGCCACCATGGGCGGAACAGCGGCCCGGGCAGGCCCGACAGCGAGGCCAGTTGCAGCAGTCCGGGCGTGCCGGAACGCAGGTAGACGCCACCGGCGTGGCCGTCGGCCGCGTCGATCGCCTCCGCCGCGACCTCGGTCAGCAGCGCGGCCAGCCGCCCGGGCGTCGCGTGTTCGCTCCCGGCGCTCCCACTCATCGGCCTACCCCATCCGTGCGCCGCCGCCCGGACGACGCCACAGCCAGAATGCGCCACGTGCGCCCCTGCCCGCATCCGCTAGGGCCTGTCCGGCGGATCAGGTCGCAGACGCGGGGCCTGGCAGGCCGAGGCCCGCCCGGTGGTCCCGGGCGGGCCGTGCCGGTCCGTCAGCCGTGGAAGTTGATGTAGCCGTTGCGGTCGGGGTCGGAACCGGTCTTGGTGTACGAGTGCACGTCGGCCTTGCTGCCGGACGGCTTGTACACGTAGATCGTGTCCTTGTCGTTGTTCCACATGAAGTTGCAGTTGTCGCGGTAGACGACGTTCTTCGCGTCGGAGTCGGTGCCGTTGCCGCCGCGCAGCTTCACGTAGTCGCCGGGCTGGAGCTGGTGGATCGCGGTGAACTTGAAGCGGTTGCCGGCGGCGTCCTTGACGACGTAGCCCTTGAGGTTCACGGTCGCCGTGGACGAGTAGTTCTTGATCGTCAGGTACTCGTCCTTGGTGTTGCCGGTGGAGCAGTTGTTGCGATCCGTGCCGGGTGCGTCGTACTGGACACCCTTGATCTTCAGCGCCGACGAGTATTCGGCGGCCTGCGCCGGCGTGGCGGCCATCGCGGCTATCGAGCCGGCAGCGGCGGCGGTCGCCAGGACATGGCGTATACGCATGGGAAATCCCCCCAGTTGTGCGAATGGAGCGCGAGGAGCCTACACGCCTGGTGAAGCCACGGTGACTAAAGGGTGCGGAAAGTGTGAAGGGTCGTGGGTGGCGGCACGTGCGTATGCCGGTGGCGCGGGATACCCGTCAGGGGGCGAGAGGAGCGCGCGTGGGCGTCGAGACACAGGCGGGCGGGCAAGGAGACGGCCCGGCGGACGCGGCCGAAGGAGCCGACCCCAGGCGGTGGAAGGCGCTGTGGGTGACGCTCGTGGCCGGATTCATGAGCCTGCTCGACGTGACCATCGTCGCGGTGGCACTGCCGTCCATGCAGCGGGACCTGCACGCGTCGGCGCCCGCCATCCAGTGGGTGGTCTCCGGCTACGCCCTGGCGTTCGCCCTCGTCCTGGTCACCGCGGGACGGGTGGGCGACGCGATCGGCCGCCGCCGGATCTTCCTGCTGGCGCTCACGGCGTTCGTGGTGTGCAGCGCGGCGGCGGGCGCGGCTCCCACGATCGCGCTGCTGGTCGTGGCAAGGCTGGCGCAGGGCGTGGCCGCGGGCTGCCTCGCTCCGCAGAACTCCGCCCTGATCCAGCAGATGTTCCGGGGCGCCGAGCGCGGCCGGGCATTCGGCCTCTTCGGCGCCACCGTCGGCATCTCCAGTGCCGTCGGCCCGGTCGTCGGCGGACTCGTCCTCGCGCTCGCGGACGGGCCGCAGGGCTGGCGCTGGATCTTCTACGTCAATGTCCCGGTCGGCGTGATCGCGCTCGTGCTGGGACTTCGGTTGCTGCCCGAAGTGGCCCCCGGCCGCGGCGAACGGCTCGACCTGCCGGGCGTCGCGCTGCTCGGCTGCGGCGTGCTGGCGGTCATGCTGCCCTTGGTCCTGGCGGAGTCCGGCGGTGTCCGAAAACTGTGGTGGCTCTTCCTTGTGGGAGCGGCGTTTCTCGTGGCCTTCGCACGGTGGGAGCGCCGGGTCGCCGCGCGAGCCGGACAGCCGTTGCTCGACCCCCGGTTGGTCACCGAGACGCGCGGCTACACCGCCGGGGCCGCCATCGCCACCCTGTACTTCGTCGGCTTCAGCGGCGTGTGGCTGGTATTCGCCCTCTACTTGCAGAACGGCGAGGGGTATTCGCCGCTGCTGTCCGGTCTCGCGGTGACACCCTTCGCCCTCGGGTCCGCCGTGGCCGCGCTGGTGGCCGGGCGTCTGGTGGAGCGGCTGGGCCGGCTGCTGACCGTGTGGGGACTCGCCGCCGTGGCACTCGGGCTGGGCGGGGCGGTACTGATCCTGCGGTTCGCGCCCGAGGACATCGCGGTGTGGTGCGCGGCCCCCGCGCTGTTCGTCGGCGGCATGGGCAGCGGCTGCGTCATCTCCCCGAACGTCACGATGACCTTGCGGGACGTGCCGGTGCGGATGGCGGGTGCGGCGGGAGGCGCACTCCAGACCGGACAGAGGCTCGGCGGGGCCGTCGGTACGGCCGCCCTGCCCGGACTGTTCTACATGGTGCTGGGCGCCGACGGCGACGCCTACCGCTCTGCGGTCGCCATCGCCGTCGGCTCCGCAATCGTGCCCGTGCTGTGCGCACTCGGGGTGGCGGTGCGCGACTGGCTGCGGGATCGCAGGGCGCGGCGGTGGGCCTGCCCGCCCGAGGTGTCCCACAGCCCCGTACACGCGAGTCAGAGCTGATCGATCCCCTCTTATATCGATCCCCTTATAGGGTCCCGGCATGGTTGATGCGGACGTGGGGATCTTGCACCCCGGTGCCATGGGAGCGCAGGTGGCCGCGCAGGCCGTGGCGGCCGGCGCGAGGGTCTGGTGGCTGCCGCGCGGGCGTTCGGCCGCCACGCGGGAACGGGCCGCCGAGCTGGGGTTGCGGCCTGCCGGCAGCATGGGCGAGCTGACCGCCCAGTGCACGGTGGTCCTGAGCGTCTGCCCTCCGGCGGCCGCCCTCGACGTGGCCCGTCAGGTGGCGGCGGCCGGGTTCAGCGGTGTGTACGTCGATGCCAACGCTGTCAGCCCCGGGCGCATGGCCCAGATCGCCGAGGTGTGGGACGGCACGGGGGCGAGGCTGGTCGACGCGGGCATCACCGGGCCGCCTCCCCGCCAGGCCGGGACCACCCGGCTGTATCTGTCGGGTGACGACGTGACGGTGGCCCGGGTCCGCGCGTTGTTCGACGGCACTGTGTTGACCCCGGTCGTCCTCGCCGGTCCGGTCGGCCGGGCATCGGCGCTCAAGCTGGCCTTCGCCGCCTACAACAAGATCTCGTACGCGCTCGCCGCCGAGGCCTGTGCCCTCGCCGACGGACACGGCGTCCTGGACGAGCTCCGTGACCTCGCCGCGCACCTGCTGCCCGGCACCCCGCTGGCCGGTCCGGAGCAGCTGGCGAGTGCGGGGCACAGGGCCTGGCGCTGGGAGCCGGAGATGCGGGAGATCGCCGAGGCCTGGCGCGGCGTCGGCCTGCCGGGTGCCTTCGCGGACGCCGCGGCGGAGACCTTCGAGCAGTGGCGGGACCACAAGGACGACCGGACCGTGACCAGTGACCGGTTGATCGCCGACCTCAGGGATCTGTAGGGCGATGTGGCGGACCGGGCCGGCGTGCCCGCCGACTCCGGCGAGCCGCGCGGCCGTACCGCTTTCTCGGTGTCATCGCCGGCGGGGAACGGTCACCGTCAAGTTCCTGATCTCGTACCCGCCGATGTCGTTGTTGAAGGACACGCGCGGCTCGGTGGCCATGCGCAGGCCGTCCAGCGCGAACAGCCGGCTGAGGAACACGTCGGCCTCCAGCAGGGCGACGTCCGCCCCCGGGCAGCGGTGCGGGCCGTCGCCGAAGGACAGGCCCGCCGGTCCCGGCCCGAGCACCAGGTCCCGGCCCGGCCGCAGCAGCCGCGCGTCCCGTCCCACGGTCCGCGGGTCGGTGTTGGCGTCGTCGACGAACAGCTCGATCAGCTCGCCCGGCCGGACCGGGACCTCGCCCGACGGCGTATGCAACGTGAGGGGAGCCGTCGCCCTGCGGCGCAGCCGTGCCACCACCGGCTCCAGCCGCAGGATCTCGCGCAGCACACCCAGCCGTTCCGGTTCATCCGCCGCGCGATAGCGGGCGAGGAGCTCCGCGTCGGTGAACAGGTGCCAGGCGGCGACACAGATGAACTCCCGCGTGGTGACCATCCCGGCCGCGGCGAACGTCAGGCACTCGCCGAGGATTTCGGCGTCCGAGCACCCTTCGGCCAGCAGATGGGAGATCAGATCGTCGCGCTCCTGGCGGCGGTGCGCGCGGATCGCGGGGCGAACGTCGGCGAGGTGGATGCGCAGCCAGTTCGCGTTCTGCCGCAGCAGCCAGTAGACGCCCAGCAGGCTGGTCAGCCCCGGCCGGCCGAACTCCTCGGGGAAGAAGCGTTCGAGCCGGGTGCGGATGCCCGGCCGGCTGTGGCGCAGACCGATGATGTCGCTCGCCACCGCGATCGCCACATTGAAGCTCAGCTCGGCCAGTTCGGCCTCACCGGCGGTACGCAGCGCCGTCAGCTGTTCCTCGGCGATGCGCACCATCAGCGTGCGGTAGTGCTCGTCGACGCGCCGCGGGGTGAAGAAGCGGGCGGTCTGCCGCCGCTGTTCCCGGTGCTCGGGTCCGTCCTGGTACAGGACCGGGCGGCGGACGCGCGGGGGCAGTTTCTCCACCGTCTCTATGCCGAGACCCGCCTGTGCCGTCTCCGTACTGCGCAGCACCGCCCGGGCGTTCGTGTAGTCGTGCACCTGCCAGATGCCGTCCGTGGCGCGGCCCACCGGACAGCCGGGCCGGCCGCCTCCCCGGTCCGTCTTGCGTGCGGACTCCTGCGCCTCGGCCATCAGGTCCCCTCTCCGCGCACCCGGTGGATCGCAACGGTTCAGGGCAGCAGTGTGGCCGGGGAACGGCGGTCCGCGAGGGCTCATTACCGGCCAGTCGGCGTCAGGGGCCCGCCACACCACAACCGAGGGTCGGTTTCGCCCCCGCTGGAACGCTCAGTTCCCCAGCGGATACGTCACCACAGAGGCGAGCCTCTCCGGCCGGTCGTCGGGGTAGGTGAGGGTCATCCGCGTGTAGTGCTGGAGCTGCGGGTGCTTCTTCCACGGCTCCGGCCGGTCGAGCCGTACGACGAGCGGATACGAGTGGAACGTGCCCGCCGCACAGTACGGATCGCAGTCGTTCACGACGTTGCGGCCCTTCGCCACCGCCGACTTGGCATCCCAGCGGGACCAATCGAGCGACGTCAGACGGCTGTTGCCGTCGCCGCAGGCGAGGATGAGGTCGGCGGGGCGTTCCTGGGGCTTGTGGAAACAGTCGACGAGCACAGGGTCCTCGGACCGCTGAGCCGCGAAATGGGCCGCCGACGGCGTCGCGGGGGTGGCGGAGGCCGTGCCCATGGCCGCGAGGAAAGCCGCGGCGCCACAGAGCGCGGCCGTCCTGGTCACCGCGAATTTCAGCATGCCCGCTCCCGACCGTTCGCTCCGTGCGGCTGTGCCGCTACCGACGGTACGACCGTGACGGGAGCCGCACCACTCGAAGGGAGCAACGGGGCGGATGTGGCCGAGGCCACGTCGCCGACGAGGTCCGGGTCATGTCCCCCCGATCGGACGTCGGGCTACCGTTGCAGTCCCTCTGTCCCCGGAAGCAGTTCGGACGGCCCGGCAGTGCTCGCAGACCTTTCCCCGCTGATCGCGGCGACCGCCCAGTGGCTGACGTGTGCCTACCCGTCGGGCGGCGGCGCGCTGGCCTCCGCCCTGTGCGAGGTGCAGGCGCGTCAGGCCGTGACGGTCGCGGCGTGGCTCAGGTACCCGACGCCGATGGACGCCGCCCTGGTCCACATGGCCGGCCCCGGCGGTTCCGCCCGGCTGGACTGGATCACGGGCGCGGACGGTGGCGGCACCGACGACAGCCACGGCCCCTGCACCCGCGACACCGACGACACCGACGACACTGACGACCGCGCCTGGCGCACCTGGGTCGACGAAGTCGTCGCGAGCTGGGCGGCCTGTCTGCTGACCGACCCGGAACTGGCCGACCTGGCGGTGGCCGCGGTCGCCGACGGCGGCCAGACGGCCGGTACGCCGGTCGAGTTCCGCCGCCTGATCGCGCCCGACGCCGCCGACCGCAGGGCGGCGGCACTGCTGCGCCACCCCGACCTCCTCGCTCCCGTGGCCGAACTGCACCACGCCCAGCTGCTGGAGCGCCTCCGGCCGGGACAGGCCCTCATCGCCTGAGGTCGAGTCGGCACCGCCTGCACGCCGCCCGCGTGTGAGGGGCGGCCCTGTGGTTACCCGGTCCACGGCACTTGAACTGCGGTAGGACAACCCCGTGAAGCACAGCGTCCCCTGTCACAGCACCAGGGCAGTGAAAGGAACGCGGACATGCGGCACGACGAAATCATCGGCAAAGTGCAGGCCCTTGCGCAGCTTCCGGATCGTGGGTCGGCCGAGCGCGCGACACAGTCGGTGCTGCGCACCCTGGCGGAAAGGCTGCCGACCGGGCTGGCCGACCACCTGGCCGCGCAGCTCCCGCCGGACCTGGCGGCGCACATCCGCGAGACGACCGCCTCGGCCACCTCGGAGGGACGGCCGAGCGGTGCGGGTGAGCCGTTCGACCTGACGGCTTTCGCCGGCCGGGTCGCGGTCCGGGCCGGTACCACGGAGGAAGCGGCGCTCCGGTACTCGGCTGCGGTCCTGGAGGTCCTCGACGCCGCTGTCTCACCTGAGGAGATGCGGAAGCTTACGGACGCCCTCCCCACTGACATCCGCGAGCTGCTGCCCACGGAACGTGCCGCCGAGCCGGGCGCCTGAGATCATGTACCGTCCGGCGTCGGCCTGACGCGGAATCCGCCACGGCCGTCGAACCGTACTTCCAGGACGGCGTCGAACCCGTCGGCCCGCGTAGGACGGCGCAATCGCTTCACCGTGGCATGGATACCGATGTCGGGTACACGGTCACGTCCCCACCGCGCGGCATTGCGCCGCAAGGAGCCCTCCGGATCGGGGGGAAACCAGTACGCGGTGACCGTCGCACCATGGGCGTGCGCGGCGGCGACCAGTGGCCTCCACTCCTCGGGAGAGGGATTGGTGTTGTCGATCGCCACCGATCTCCCCAAGGCCAGCGCCTCCTCCACCAGGCGCATCTGCCGGGCCTGCTTGTGGCGTGCAGCCCGCGGGAACAGGTCCTTGCCGACCAGCTCGTAGCGCCCGAGCAGGCGCTGCTCGTAGAACGTCGACTTCCCGGATGCCTGAAGCCCCACGAGTACAGCGACGTCCGGTGCGGACCCGTTCGGCGACGTCAGCGGTCCAGCTCCTCCTCCACCGGAGGCTTGGGCACCTCGCGGAGGTGCTGCGACATACCGGGTTTTCCGCCCTGGCGGGCCTGCTCGCCGCGTTGGGCCGGGCTGTGTCCCAGGTCCGAGTCGGGGTCGGTCCGTATGGAATGGGCGATGTCGTCACGATTGGTGTAGGTCTCCGGCGGGATACCGCGCAGAGCGGAGATCACCTCGCCGGAGGCACCGGCGGAACGGGCCGCTTCCAGCAGCTGGGTCTTGTCCGCGGGGAAGTCCACATCCTCCAGAGCGCCCAGCACATCGTGGACCGTCGCGTGCGCCATGGGAAACACTCCTCACTCAGGTCGGGCACGAACCTCCGCGTACCCGTGTCGGCTCCCGGCACACGAGGATTCCGTCGCCGAAGACGGACGGAGCAGGCCGTCGCGTTGCCGCCGCTCACGCCGCCGTGCTCAGCTTCGCCCGGTCCGCCACATCGCCCTCCTCGGTGCGCAGGACCACCGTCGGGGTCCGGCGGCGCCGCAGGAGGAAGCCGGCTCCGATCGAGCCGGCGATGATCAGTCCGCCGGTGACGAGGGCTCCGCGTGCCCCGGCCAGCTCCATGAGGAGACCCAGCGCGGGCGGCCCGCCCAGGCCCCAGACGGTGGAGATGCTGCCCCACACGCCCAGCACCCGTCCCCGCAGATGGGCGGGCGGGTCGGTCTGCAGGACGGACGTCCCGGCCGTGTCGGAGACGGACTCCACCACGGCCATCGGCAGAACGAGCACGAGCAGCACGGCCATCGACGGCGACAGCCCGGCCACCACCTGGAGCAACCCGCCCGCGGCGGCCAGGGTGCCCACGAGCCGCACCGAGGGGCGGCGCAGCCGGGCGCCGAGCACCGCGCCGAGGATGCCGCCGACGGCGAGGACGGTGGAGACCGTCCCGAACGCTCCGGCGCCGCCCGCGAGCGGCCCGGTGACCAGCACGGCCAGCGTCAGCCCGTAGTTGCGCCCGAAGACCGCGCTGATCCCGGTGACGCCGGCGAGGGCGACGAGACGCGGCCGGCGGGCGAAGAAGGCCAACCCCTGCCGCACGGTCATGTCGGCACCCGTGCCGCGCCGCCCGGCGGGTGCGCGCCCGACGGGCTTGCTGGGCGGGGCCGCACCGGGCGCCGGACGCAGGAACGGAATGACCGAGGCGACGAAGAGGAACGACAGCCCGTTGGTGGTGTACGCGGCGGCCGTGCCGAGGAAGCCCACCGTCACGCCGGCCAGGGCGGCCCCGAGCAGCCGGCCCGAGCTGTGCACGAGCGCGCCCACGCCGATCGCGGAGGGGACGTCCTCGGGCGGGACGAGGTCGTTGCCCAGCAGGGCGCAGGCCGGACCGTCGACGGTGGCGACGATGCCCGTCACGGCGGCCAGCACCATCAGGGAGGTCATGTCGAGCCGGTCCAGAGCCACGAGCAGCGCCATCACGAACGCGACCGTGCCCAGGAGGGCCTGGCTGACGGCGGCCGTCACCTTGCGGGGCAGGCGATCGACGGCCGCGCCGCCGAGCAGGCTCATGAGCAGCGCGGGCGCGGCCTGGACGGACATGGACAGCCCCGTCGCGGCGGCGGACCCGGTGATCTGGAGGACCAGCAGGTTCTGGACCGTGAGCTGCATCCACGTACCGGTGTTCGACACGAAGTTCGCGAAGGACCACCAGCGCATGCTGCGGTACCGAAGGGACCGCCACGGGGAGCGGGAGGCGCCGCCGGACGGCCTGGGGGAGGAATCCGGCGCAGGGGAGAGCGAAGCAGGAGAAGAAGGCACAGTGCGTTACTCGTAGACGAGTCGGAGGACTCAGTGGAGGTGTCGGCGAGAAGAGGGAACGCCGGCTGCGCTGCGCGGCTGCTCCTGAGAGCCGGGGTACGGCGCGGACCATCGTGGCAGAGGGGAGGGGTGAGTCGGTGCCGGTGCACCGTGCTCCACCGCCGTACGTCTTCCCAACCGTCCGGCGGGTTACGGCACTTGGCGCTCCGAGTGCGGTTGCTCACAGCGTCGGAGGGGGCACTGTTCCTGCGGCGCTTCCGTGCCGCACGTCACATCAGGTGCCGGTGAAAGACAGAGAAGGGCCCGTCGCCGTAGCGACGGGCCCTTCGGGACGGGAGCGGGTGCCGGTGTGGGTGTCAGACGGGCTTGCCGCGGCCGGTCAGCGCGTCCCGCAGGCGGTCGACGAGGCCGGCCCCCGGTGCCAGCAGCTTGTTGGCCGGAGGCTTGTCCGGCGCGGACGGGTGCGGCCGGGTCGGCGCGACCTTCTTGGCCATGCGGACCTTGTCGCCCAGGTCGTCGAGCGCGTCGGCGGGGCATGCCGCGCGCAGCTTGGGGAAGAGGTTCTCCTCCTCGTCGGCCACGTGCGAGCGGATCTCGTTCATCAGCATGCCGATGAGCCGGTCGAACTCGGGATCGTCCGCGTCGCAGTCCTCCAGGTCCTTCATGATCTGCTCGGCCCTGGAGTGGTCCTCGATCTCCTTGTCGGCCATCGCGTCCCCGTTCGGCACGTGCTCCCGCACGGCCGGGTAGAGGTAGGCCTCCTCGGCCACCGAGTGCCGTACGAGCTCCATGGTGGCCTGGTCGGTGTAGACCTTGCGGTCCTTGTCACCGGACGGGAGTGCCGCGATCCTGCCGAAGATGTCCTCGACCTCCCGATGATCGGTCACCAGTTCGTCGATGACGTTTCCTTCATGTCCCATGCCCTTCACCTCCAGCCAGGGGGCGGCGGCTCCGGGGCGGACCCGCCACGACCCCGAGTGCCCCGGGCTGTGCGTCCTACGCCGTCACGGACTCGTCAGGATCTGCGGCGACAGCTCTTTGATCAAGGTGTTGGTCCAGCGCATCTGGCGCAGCGTCTGCGGATGACACTCCGAAGCCAGGTCCAGCAGCTGGGTGTCCTTCGACGCCCGGGCGGCCTGGGCGAGCATCTCCCAGTGCAGCGAGTTCTCCGCGGCGGCCAGATGCAGTTCGCGCAGGTCACGCAGGAGCAGCAGCCCCGGCTCGGGCCGACGGCCCATGGCCTGCGACGCCTTGCTTCTGAGCGTGGCGAGGAGAGTGCCGGACGGGTCGTGCGGACCGCCGAGGTGCAGGCCGTGATCGGCGGCCATGGCGGCGAGCCGCCGTACGTGGGCGTTCGACCACGCGGCCAGGTCGGTGGCGACATGGTGGATCTCGTGCTCGACGGCGTGGCGCTCGGCCATGGCCACGAGGTCGTCCGCCAGTCGTCGTTCGCCGTGGTGCAGGACGCGCAGGGTGAGGGTGATGCCGTTCACGGGGTTCCTTTCCCAGGGGCGTCCCGGGCCGGTTCGGGCTCGCGGGCCGCGTATGCCGCCCGTCCGCCGGCGGTGGCCGACACGGAGCCAGGGACAGCCGGGGCCGACGCGGTCGTGGTGGGGGCCGGGGCACACGAGCCGTGGCCGCGTTCGACCAGGGTGACTGCGGCGGCGGCGGTCTTGAACAGCGGCTGCTTCGAGGCGGGGTCCCAGTCCGTGACCGTCGTCTCGTTCGCCGCTCGCCCCGGCCCGTCGCTGTCCGGCCCGTACCCCTCCTTGGTGTCCCAGTAGCCGTAGTGGAAGGGGACGAACAGCAGCCCCGGCCGGATGTCCGTCACCCGCACCCGTGCCCGCAAAGACCCCCGCGCCGTGCTGACCTCGACGAGGTCGCCCTCGCCCAGGTCGAGGCGGGACGCGTCCGCGCCGCAGACCTCCACCCACACCTCTGGCGCGGCGCGGTCGAGCTGGGGTGCCCGCCCGGTCTTGGTTCGCGTGTGGAAGTGGTAGAGCGTGCGGCCCGTCGACAGCTGGAACGGGTACCGCTCGCTCGGCATCTCGTGCGGCGGCACATAGGCGGCGGCCTTGATCACGGCCTTGCCAACCGGGTTGAGGCAGCGGTATTCCACCGCGCTGCTCGTGGCCCCGGTCTCCAGGTCCTTGCCGTAGCTCTCGCAGACGTCCGGGTGGGCCCAGCTGATGCCGTCGGTGTAAAGCCGCTCGGTTCCCTCCGGTGCCTGTTCGGTGCAGGGCCACTGGATGCCGCTGCCGCCGCGGAGCCTGTCGTAGGACAGCCCTGTGTAGTCGCAGGGACGGCCGGCGCTGCAGCGCTGCCACGCCTCGAAGGCCGCCTGGGGATCCCGCCAGCCGATCAGCGGCTCGCCGTCCTTGTCGCGGAAGTCCATCCGCCGGGCGTAGTCCAGGAAGATGTCCAGGTCGCTCCGTGCCTCGCCGGGCGGCTCGACCGCCTTCTCCGACAGATGCACCGTCCGGTCGGCGTTGGTGAGCGTGCCGGTCTTCTCGCCCCAGGTCGCGGCCGGCAGGACGACGTCGGCGAGCCGGGCGGTCTCCGTCAGATACAGGTCCTGCACCACCGTGAACAGCCGCTCCTGCCTCAGGACCGAGCGGATCCTGGCCAGTTCCGGCAGTGAGACGGCCGGGTTGGTGCCGGTGATCCACAGCATGCGGATCGAGCCCTGCTCGGCGTACCGGACCATCTGCATCGCGTGCGTGGGCGGCGCGTAGTGCGGGATCGTCGAGGTGTCGACGTTCCACACCCGCGCGAGGTCGGCGACGTGGGCGTCGTTCTGCCAGTTGCGGAAGCCCGGCAGGTCCCCGTTCGCACCGCACTCGCGGGTGTTCTGGGCGGTGGGCTGGCCGTTCATCTGCAGGACGCCGGCGCCCGGGCGGCCCAGCATGCCGCGGATCAGATGGAGGTTGTTCACCTGTACGGCGGCCGCCGTGGCCTGATGCGACTGGTAGACGCCCTGGAGCACCGTGGACAGCAACGCGTCCGCCGTACCGAGGATCTCGGCCGCCTCGGCGATCCGTGCGGCCGGAACGTCGCAGATGCGCGCCGCCCACGCGGGCGTGCAGTGGGCCACCCGCTCGGCCAGTTCCTCGAAGCCGACGGTGTGCGCCGCGACGAAGTCGCGATCGACCCGGTCGTGCCGGATCGTCTCGTGCAGCAGCGCGTTGAGCAGCGCCACATTGGTACCCACCCGGGGCGCGAGGTGCACCGTCGCGTGCCGGGCCACCCGCGTGGGCCGGGGATCCACGCACAGCAGCCGCGGCGGGTCGGCCCCCTCGAGCCGGTCCAGTACCCGCATCCACTGCACGTCCTGCGTCTCGGCCAGGTTGTGGCCGAACAGCGCGATCACATCGGCGTGGTCGAAATCGTCGTAACCGCCCGGCTGCCCGTCGCAGCCGAACGACTCCTTCAGCGCCTCCGCGGCCGTCGACGTGCACAGCCGGGTGTTGCCGTCGAGATGGTTCGTGCCGATCCCGGCCCGGGCGAGCACCGTCAGCGTGTAGTACTCCTCCAGGAACAGCTGACCGGTGGTGTAGAACCCGATCGATCCCGGTCCGCGCTCCTGCAGCAGCTCCCGAGAGCGGGCGGCCACCAGCTCCATCGCGGTGTCCCAGTCCGTCTCCGTCAACCGCTCGTCACGCCTGACCAGGGGCCTGGTCAGGCGGTCCGCGGCGGCGTTCGCCTGCCAGCCGAACAGATCCTTCGGCCCCAGCCTGCCGCGGTTGACCCGGTCCACGGCCCGGCCCCGCACGCCCGCCATACGGCCGTCGACGACGGCGATGTCCATGGCGTCGCCGTCGGAGTGCAGGATCGACGCCGACTGCACCCACTTCTGTACGCTGCCGGGCTCCACCCCGTCCGCCAGGTACGTGTCCACCCTTGCCGGCCATGGTTCATGACGCCCGTAGGGCGATCGGTCGCCCCACGGTTGCGCGATGCGGTCCGCGGAACCCTCCATGCCGCCCTCCCGGTGACGACCCCTGGCACTGACCGGCCCCGAGTACCCCCGGCCAAGGTCCGCCAACGTCGCCGAGCCGCCCGGTGGGCGTGGGCAAGGGCCGTCCTTGGGAACCCGCACGGTCGACGCAGGCGTACGACTCCCGGGGAGGCCGATGTGACCGACACCGTCGACGAGGTGCTCGCACGGGTGCACGCGGAGGTGGCCGACCGGGCGGAGCGGCTGTGGGCGGTGGGCTGCGCGCTGCACGCCGATCCGGAGTACGCCTTCGAGGAACACCGGGCCGCGGCACGGCTGTGCGCGGAGCTCGAACGGGAGGGTTTCGCCGTCGAGCGGGGCATCGCCGGACTGCCCACAGCCTTCACCGCGCGGGCGGGCACGCGGTCCCGGCCGGGGGTTGCCCTGCTCCTGGAGTACGACGCCCTGCCCGGTCTCGGACACGCCTGCGGCCACAACCTCATCGCCGCGGCCGGCCTGGGCGCGGCCCTCGCGGCCCGGGCCGTGCTGCCCGACGACGAGGGAACCGTCCGGGCGGTGGGCACGCCCGCCGAGGAAGGAGGTGGAGGGAAGATCATCGAGGCCGAGGCCGGGGTGTTCGACGGGCTCGACGCCGCGTTGATGTTCCATCCGGGGGTGTACAGCTGGCAGTGGGCGCCCCTGACCGCGCAGGCCCAGTACCGGGTCGCCTTCCACGGGCGCGCAGCGCACCCCACCGGAAACCCCACCGAGGGCATCGACGCCCTCGCGGCGCTCATCCAGCTCTTCAACACCCTCGCCGTGGTCGGACGGCGACTGCCTCGGAGCTCGCACGTCCAGGGCATCGTCACGGACGGCGGCCGGGCCACGAACGTCGTCCCCGAGTACGCGGAAGGCCTCTTCGGACTGCGCGCGGCGACGACCGCCGCCCTGGACGACCTGGCGGGCGAACTGCTCACCTGCGCGCAGGGCGTGGCCCGGGCGACGGCGACGACCGTCACGGTCGAACGCGCCACGCCCCGCTACGAGCACTTCCGCGACAGCGCGGTGCTGTCCGGACGGTTCGCCGGCCACCTGGCACGAGCCGGCATCGGGGTGACGCCTCCCGAACCGGGCGTGTACCTGGGCTCCTCCGACATTGGCAACGTCAGCGGGCGCGTGCCCGCCATCCACCCCTTCGTGGCGATCACGGATCCGCAGTGCTCCGACCACACACCCGAGTTCGCCGCCGCGGCGGGCTCCGACCGCGCCCGGCAGGTGATGCTGGCGGCCGCCGAGGCATTGGCCTGCACGGCGGTCGAGGTCCTGCTGCGCCCGGACGTGCGGGAGCGGGCCTGGCGAGACCTCGAGGCCGCCGCACCGTGAGTCGCCGGGCGGCGTCAGCCGGTGTCGATCTCCGTGTCGATGTGCAGCTGGTACACGTTGAACGCCCGCCGGATGACCGGCTGGGCCACGTTCCGCACCCGTACGCCACCCGCCGTCATCCCGTGCTCCGAGCCCATGTGGGCGTGGCCGTGGACGGACAGGTCGGCGCCGGCCATGTCGATCGCCTCGGCCAGCAGGTAGCTGCCGAGGAACGGGTAGATCTCCGGCGGCTCACCGGCGAGAGTGTCGGCGACAGGGGAGAAGTGGGTGAGCGCGATCCGTAGCGCGCAGCCTTGCCGGTCCAGTTCCTCCAATGCGGCGCGCAGTCCGTCCGCGCTGCGCCGGGTGTAGCGGACGAACGCCTTCATCAGCGGCTCGCCGAACTCTCCGGCGCTGCGTCCGACGAACCCGCCGCCGAAGCCCTTGGTGCCGGCGATGCCGACGCGTGTTCCGTCGCACTCCACCACCGTGCCCTCGCCCTCCAGCACCGTCACGCCCGCCTCCTGGAGGATGCCGGTGACCTTGTCGGGCTGCTCGTCGTGGTGGTCGTGGTTGCCGAGCACCGCCACGACCGGCACCGGCAGCCCCCGTACCTCCTGGGCCACCACCCGCGCCTCCTCCGGCGTGCCGTGGCGGGTGAGGTCGCCGGCCAGCAGCAACAGGTCGGCACGGTCGTGCAGGGTCTCGAAGGCGGGCCGCAGCCGACCCTGGGTGTCGGGCCCCATGTGGATGTCCCCCACGGCGGCGACGCGGATCATGGCAGGTCCTCCGCATGGTCGGGGGAGGCGTTGTCCGCCACCACGACATCGGTGTGCACGGCGAGCCCGGCCAGCGCCTCGTGGACGGTCCGCAGCAGCGTCTCGCGGCACTGCTCCGAGGGGACCGTGCCGGTCACCACGACCGCGCCGGCCCGCACCTCGGCCCGTACGCCCAGCTCGCCGAGTTCCTCCGCGGCCAGCCGGTCGCGCAGGTGGGCGACACGGTATTCGGCGTTCTCGGCCGTGCCGGCGGCGTCGCCGGCTGTGCCCGCGTGGTCCGCGACGGGCTCGGTCATCACTGCTTCTCCTTCGGCCTCGACTCCCTCGGCCTCGGTGGAATGATCTCCAGCCGCTCCAGGAAGTAGAAGAACGCGTCGGGCATCGGGGCGTCCCCACAGGCATGGCGTACGGCGTCCCAGTCGACCTTCTCCCGCAGCGTGCGGGCGATGGGCAGAACCGCCCCGAAGTCGCAGTGGTGCTCGGAGAAGGCGGCCACGAGGCTGTGCACCAGGTCGGTCGGCGACAGGACCGGCATGAAGACCGAGTCGACCGACAGCTCCTCGGCCCGCGCCAGCAGTTCCGTCGTGACCGGCTGGTGGGCCAGTTCGAAGATCAGGTCGACCTGCTGTCCGAGGCAGTTGGCCTTGAGCAGCCAGTCCTCCGGTGGCGCGTACACCGGCAGGCCGGCCTCGCGGAGCGTCTCGGTGACGGCTTCCGCGTCCTCGGGCCGGAAGCAGAAGTCGACGTCGTGCTGGAGGTTCTGGGTGCCGCCGTGGGCGTACACGGCGACGCTGCCGGCGAGGGCGAAGGCGTGACCCTTCCGCTTCAGGATCGAGGCGACCTGCTTGGTGGCCTGCAGGATGGCCTGGTTGCGGTCCAGGGGCAGATCCTCCGCGAGTGCCTCGTTCTGCGGGACGAGCTGGGGGTCTCCCGAGGCCAGACGCAGCTCCGCGACGCCGGCGTGCTGGTCGAGTGCGTGGTCATCGGCGTGCTGCGTCACCGCTGCCCCCTTTCCTGGCCGGCCCGTCGCCCGGTCCGTAGCAGGGCTTCCCTGGTCGAAGGGCCGTGACGGAGGCCCGAGTACCCGGTGCTCCGGCTTCGACACGAACGCCGTACGGAAGGCGCAGTGCATCACTTCCGGCTGATTTCCGGGCACTCGTGCCTCATGGAACACAGGCATCAGCAGCAGCCGGTTTCGTCCGAGGAGCGCTCGGTCGTCGAGCGGCTCGCACCGGTCTGGCTGGAGGAGACCGCACGGCACGACAGCTCCGCGGCCCGCGAGGCCCGCGCCGGATGGGAGCGGGGCCTGCTCTCGGACGAGGCCGCGGAGAACCTGGCCCACTGGGTCACCGCCCGGGTCACCGACACGGGCTTCAACGAGGACGAGGGCCGGCACGTCGAGGGTCCCGTCCGGATCACTCCCGCGGACAAGGAGAAGATCCACCGCTGGCTGACGGCGCAGGGGCACACCGTCTGACGTACCCCTGCGGCCCTACCCCCTGCGGCCCATCGGCCGCCCTGGCCAGGGCGGTCAGGCGGGCAGGCGCGCCCGCAGGCGTCCGGCAGCGGCGGCGGGCCGTGCGGTGGCATGCACCGAGCGGCGTACCAGGTTCGCCTCGCGCCGCAGGTCATGGGCGGTGTGCCGGCCGCGCCACCACAAGGAGGGGTGGCCGGCGGTGTCGTCGGCCGCGATGAGCAGGCCGCCGAGCATCGAGAGATTCTTCAGGAAGTGGATGCGCTGCTGGGCCCGCTCCTCCGGATCCTCGGCCTCCCAGAAGCGGTGCCCGGCCAGCGTGGTGGGGACGAGGGTGGCGGCGATGGCCAGGGCCGCCACCCGGGGAACCCGGCCGATGCCGAGCAGGACGCCCGCCGCGACCTGCACGGCGCCGTTGAGACGTACGAGCTGTTCGGTGCGGTCCGGCAGGGCCTCGACGCGTTCGGTGACCGGTTGGACGACGGGTTCGGCCGCGGGCGCCACCTCTTCGGGCGCGAGAAGGGAGCTGAGGCCGCCGGAGACGAACATGGAGGCGAGCATGGGGCGGCCGACCAAGCGCAAGAGACTCATGACCCTCTCCAGAATGTGGGTGCCTGCTGCCGTCCCCGGGTTCCCGACGGGGACGGGCTCATTCGACACCGACACGCCGTTGCAGAGACGACGCCGTTGTCGTACGGCGGGCCGCCGCTCCCTGGAAGAACCACGTCATCCTCGGCTCCACCGCGAACCGGAAGACCCGGCGCACCCCAGAGGTGCACAACAAGGTCACGACCACGGCGGCCACGACCGAGACGGCGGCCACCCCCACCGGACCGTGCACCCACGCGTGGTCGTACACATGCAGGGGCTTGACGCCCTGGACGACGAAGCCGTGCAGCAGATAGCCGTACAGCGTGCCCGCGCCGAGCGCCGTGAACCACATGCGGCGTCGGGGCACCAGGGCGAGGAAACAGATCACCAGGACCGTGGAGCAGCCGAAGACCGCGAGCGTCATCAGGGGCCCGGCCCACACCGGCGCCCCGATCTGCTCGGCGCTGTCGCGGTGGTAGAACCAGGCGGGGCTCATGTACGGGCGCGACCAGTAGGCGACGGCGAAAGCCGACACGAGAATCGGCAGGGCCAGGACGCGCACGGTGCGATGCCGCACCAGCTGGAAGTGCTCCGGTTTCAGACACAGACCCAGCACGAAGTACGGCAGGAACTGCAGAGCCCGCTGCAGATCCAGGTCCTCGCCGATGGCCGGCGACACGGTGGCCAGCATCGCGACGCCCAGCGCGAGCGGCAGCGGGCCGCGCACGATCCGCCACAACGGGGTGGTCAGCCGCCAGATGAACAACGCCGCCAGGAACCACGTCAGATACAGCGGTTCGAGCACGCTGATCGGCCGGTCCGGCACGTTGTCGCTCCACCTCGTGAACAGGGTGTAGGCGACCTCGAAGATCACATACGGCAGGGCCACGCCGGTCACCAGGCGCTGGATGCGCCTCGGGGCCGCGTCGAAGCCGCGGGAGAAATAGCCGGCGATGATGATGAACGCCGGCATGTGGAAGGCGTACACCGTCGTGTAGAGCGCGGTGACGACCTTGCTGTCGGCGCGCAACGGCTCCCAGGCGTGCCCGACCGCCACCAGCACGATGGCCAGGTACTTCGCGTTGTCGAAGAACGCGTCCCGGTTCCCTGCCGGTTCGGCGCCGCCCGCCTCCTTGGCCGGGTCGGCGTGTCTTGCGCGGGTACTCGTCGAGGGATCACTCTGCGGCATCCCGGTCGGCTGACCGATTCCGCGCCGCGTAAACGTGTGTCGTTTCTCGCGCCGGGCACCGAACGCGTCCCTCCTGCAACTCGGCCACCAGCAGTGCCGTACCTCACATGCGCGGCCAGCCGCCCCGCCCGGCCAGTTGGAGGACGAGGGCCGCGATGTTCCAGGCATCGTCCTCGCCGCGATGGTGGCGCCCTTCGAGCGGCAGCCCCGCGATCCGCAACGCCTGCGCCATCCCGGGGCGTTTGCGCAGGCCGCGTGCCTCGGTGAAGACCGCCTTGGCGTTGGTGTGGCTCCGGCCGAAGGGGTACGGCGTGCCCGTGGCCCGGCACTGCCGGACGAACTGGTGACGGTCGTAGTCGCCCCAACTCGCCCAAGGCCGGGCACCCGACCGGTGTTCCGTCGCCAGCAGCCGGCACGCCTCGGGGAAGGACACGCCGCCCTCGACCTCGTCCTGGGTGAGACCGGTCAGCTCCGTGCAGAAGGCGCCGACCGTGGACCGTACGGGCCGTACCAGAATCCGGTGGCGCCCGACCCGCTCCGCGGCGTCCAGGTCGACCACGGTCAATCCGATCTCGATGATCTCGCTGACCACGCCCGGGGGCGGCGAGTCGGGCCAGCAGGTGGCTTCGACGTCCACGACGTTCAACAGGCGCCCGGCTCCCTCGCTGTTCATGGCGGAAGACTAGGGACGAGATCATGTGCGCGGCACCTCGTTTTCCGTGCTCAGGGCGCCGGAACGGCAGCCCGGGCGCGGTCGACCGCGCCCGGGCTTGTAAGAGACTCCTGTGAATTTCCGAGCCGTTTGAACACGCGAGGTCTCTCCTCCGTATGGGGGCGGGGGATTTCCATGCTCGGACGGCCCGACACGCGCAGGAGTACTTCCGTGGGACGCAATAGACGCAGACGCCCGACAGGCACACAACGTGCGACCTTTGCCGCAGTGGCACTGATGCTCGGCGGTGGAGGGCTGGTGGCGGCCAATGTGTACGCCTCGGCGACCGAAGGCGACCCGGGCAGCGGCGTGTCGGCCCAGCAGTCCGGCGACGCGGAGTCCGGCCGGACCACGGGAGCCGCGACGATCGACTGCCCCGACGTCGGGGCCGAGTTGACCGAGGTGCCTCAGGGGGCGAGGGCGGAGGTCGACAAGGACCTCGCGCTCCTCGACCAGCAGATAGCGGACGCGTACGGGCAGTTGCGGGATCCGGCACGGGCGGCGCAGGGCGACTCCGGTGCTGTCGGCAGCGAGATCATCGATCCGCTGAAGGAGGAACGCGCCGCGACGATCGAGCGCATCGCCGCCGCCATCGACCGGGTGGGAGAGCGCCCGGAGGGCCTCGACACCTTGGCGGCCTGCGAACTTCGCCCGACCGGCGACCAGGTCGACGCGGCGAACGGCGACGCGGCCGACGGCGACCAGGCGAACGGCGACCAGTCCGAGGACGCGAACGGCGGCCAGGACGAGGCGGACAACTCCCAGGACGGGGCGGGCAACGCCGAGGGTGGTCAGGAGCAGCCGCAGGGCAACGGCCCCGTCGCCGCCGACTACGCCGACATCAAGACCGCCCCGGTCACCGGTCAGAGCCCCGCTCCCGGGGCGGACGCCTCGCGCGGCACCTTCGTCACCGACTGCGGCGTCAACGAGAACGGCCTGTTCAACTCGGACAACGTGATCGTCGCCCCCGGTGTCACCAACGGCGCCCACCACTTCCACGACTACGTCGGCAACCAGGCCAACAACGCCTTCGCCGACGACCAGGAACTGGCGAACGGCGACACGAGCTGCCAGGACCAGGGCGACAAGTCCTCCTACTACTGGCCTGTCGTGCGGTTGCAGAACGGCACGCAGGAGCAGGACGCCGACGCCCCCGGAGGCGGCATCGAGGGCAACGTCGGCGAGATCGTGACGCCCAAGGCGGTCACCCTCACCTTCGTCGGCAACCCGCGGAGCAAGGTCACGGCCATGCCCCGGCTGCTGCGCGTCATCACCGGCGACGCCAAGGCGTTCGTCAACGGAACCGCCAACGCCAACGCCTCCTGGAGCTGCACGGGCTTCGAGGACCGGCAGTTGAAGGACAAGTACCCGCTCTGTCCGCAGGGCAGCGACGTGGTGCGCACCTTCAAGTTCCAGAGCTGCTGGGACGGACGCAACGCCGACAGCGCCAACCACCGTACGCACGTGGCGTTCGCGCAGGCCGACGGCTCCTGCCCCGAGGGCTTCAAGGCCATCCCGCAGCTGGTCCAGCGCATCGTCTACGACGTCGACGCGCCGAGCCTGAAGGACGGCGGGCGGACGACTCCGCTGTTCGCCGTCGACTCCTTCCCCGAGCAGCTGCACAAGCCCGTCACCGACCACGGCGACTTCATCAACATCTTCGACGAGTCCCTCATGCGGGACATGGTCGACTGCATCAACGACGGCCGCCGGTGCGGCGCGGGCGCGAACGAGGGCGGCGGCGACGGCTCGGGCAATGAGGAGCCGGAGCAGCCCCAGGAGCAGCCGAAGCCGACCCCCGACGCCCCGGGCGGCGGGAACGACGGCGAGAAGCCCGGCGGTGACGAGAAGCCCGGCGGTTCCGGTTCCGCGGACAAGCCGACCGTGGCCCCCGCGACCAGCGCGCCGGCCCCGGCGAAGCCGGACGACGGCGCGCCCACCGCACCCGACGCCGACGAACCCAAGGCCGACGCCACGCCCACGCCCGCACAAGGCGCCGCCGAGACATCGCCCGAGGCCTGGACGAGGGACCAGGCCGACGGTCCGGCGGACGAGGCCGGCAGCCCGTCGGCCACGGCCGCCGCCGCGGAGTCTCCCGCCGGTTCGCAGACCGAACCGCAGGCGACGGGAGGCGGGCTCGCCGACACCGGCACCCAGCTGTGGCCGGCCGCCGCCGGTGCGGTCCTCCTGATCTCCGGTTTCGTCCTCCTCCGGCGCACCAGGCGCGGTTCCCAGTGAGGCCGATCCGGTCGGCGTACGGCCGAGCGCTCGACGCGCGGAACGGCGGCACCCTGCCTACCATCACTTCACGTGGGACACGTATTCGACGAGCTCGTGGCGAAGCAGCGGGCGGCGGACCAGGCGCACAACCGCGTCGCCGAGCTGCGCCACACGTACGGGCCGCCCGCCGCCCACAAGTGGAACAAGCAGCAGACGGTGACGTACGAGACCGCGGTGCGCGCCTGGCGTGACCTCGACCGCGACGTCCAGTCCGCGGTGACGGAGTACGCCAAGGAGCGGGGCCGGCCTCGGCAGGAGGTACAGGCGGACGTGCAGACGGCCGTGGGGCACGCCGGTCCGGAGTAGGACGCACCCAGGCGGAGTGGGGCCCAATGCCCGAAAGGGAGGCGGGCCCCACTTGTTTGCCGTAGCGGCAAGTTCGTTTGCTCGCTGCCCTGTCACGGCGGAGGCTTCTTGGCAACGGGACGCACGAGTCTCACGCTCGCCCGCACCCGTCCACGACCAGCCGTGTTCCGTTCAGGAGGGGCCCATGACCGACATCCGACCGACCCAGGCCGCCGAGTTCTGGGAGACCCGCTACCAGGGCGTCGAGCGCATCTGGAGCGGCCGCCCCAATCCGCTGCTGGTACGCGAGGTAAGGGGCCTCGAACCCGGCACGGCACTCGACCTGGGGTGCGGCGAGGGGGCGGACGCGGTGTGGCTGGCGTCGCAAGGCTGGCGGGTCACGGGAGTCGACATCTCGCGTACGGCCCTGGAGCGCGCGGCCGGGCACGCCGCCGAGGCCGGTGTGGGCGACCGCATCTCGTGGGAGCGGCACGAGCTCGGCGTGACGTTTCCGGAGGGCTCCTTCGACCTGGTCAGCGCTCAGTTCCTGCAGTCCCCGGTGCCCTGGGACCAGGACGGAGCCCTACGACGGGCCGCCGCGGCCGTGGCACAGGGCGGCACGCTGCTGATCGTGATGCACGCCGGCTGGCCGTCGTGGCAGGACGAACCGCCCTTCGACGCCGAGTTCCCCACGCTGGAGGGCACGCTGGCGGCACTCGCGCTGCCGGAGGAGAGCTGGAGCGTGGAAACACTGGACACGGTCCGGAAGCAGAGCGTTTCCCCGGAGGGGGTCGAGGGCTTCCGCGAGGACAACGTGTGGCGGATCCGGCGCACGGGCGCCTGAGCGGCCGGCAGCCGGAGGCCATCCCGTTGGCGGCCGGAGGCCACCCGTCCGGCCGCCCGTCGTCCGTCACCCCGCCCCCGCCGTCAGCCCCGCTCCGCCAAGACCTCGCCCACAACCTCGCGCGCGACCTCCAGCGCCTCCGCCCGGTCCTCCGGCACCAGCCCGATGCGGGTGCGCCGCTCGAGCAGGTCGTCCGCGTCGAGCGCCCCCTCGTGGCGTACCGCCCACAGGAGTTCGGCGCGGGTGACCGGATGACCCGGCAGCACGGGTTCGCCGAGGCGGGGGTCGCGGGTGCCGAGCGCGTGGACGGACGGTGCCTCGGTGCCGTAGCGCCGGACCAGACGGCCGGGCGTCCGCAGGGCGCCGAGGACGTGGGGCGCTGCGGCGCCGACGAGCGGGAGCGAGGCGGTCGCAGACGGCCCGGCGCGGAGGCGGCGGGCGGAGACGGCGGCGTCGACGGCGTCCTCGGCCATGCGCCGGTAGGTGGTGAGCTTGCCGCCCACCACGGTGATCACACCGTCAGGCGAGGTGAGCACCGCGTGTCGGCGGGAGATGTCGGCGGTCCTGGCCGCCGTACCGTCGGGTGTCGTGTCCAGCAGGGGGCGCAGCCCGGCGAACGCCCCGACGACGTCGCCGCGGTGGACCGGGATGTCCAGGACGCAGCCGAGCACGTCGAGCAGGAAGCCGATGTCGGTCTCGGGTGCCTCCGGCACGTCCGGGATGTCGCCCTCGACGGGTTCGTCGGTGAGCCCGGCGTAGACCCGGCCGTCGCCCTGGGGCAGGACGAGGACGAAACGGTTGCTCTCCCCGGGGACCGGGATGTGCAGTCCCGTGGGCAGCGGGCCGAGGTGCTCCGAGCGCAGCACGAGGTGGGTGCCGCGCGACGGCCGTATCCGGATGCCGAGATGGTGCTGGGACCTCACCCTCGCCACACCCGAGGGCACCCTCGACACCGGCCGTGCCCCGCGCACGGCGGCCGGCCCCGACCTGCGCCAGCTCGTGCTCGGCTCCGAAGGGGCGTTCGGCGTGATCACCTCCGTGACCGTCCGGATCCGCCCCGTCCCGCAGGTCCGCGTCTACGAAGGCTGGCGCTTCGCCTCCTTCGAGGCGGGGGCCGCCGCCCTGCGCCGGCTCGCCCAGGACGGACCCCGGCCGACCGTCCTGCGGCTGTCCGACGAGACCGAGACGCTGATCGGCCTCGCCCGGCCCGACGCCATCGGCTCCCTGGACGCGCGGCAGGCCGCCGGATGCACGGCGATCGCCGGCTTCGAGGGCACGGAGGAGGACACCGCGTACCGCCGGAACCGTGCCGCGGCCGTCCTGCGCGACTGCGGCGGAACCCCTCTGGGCGAGGAGCCGGGACAGCGCTGGGCCCAAGGCCGCTACTCCGCCCCTTACCTGCGCGACTCCCTGCTCGACGCCGGGGCGTTCGCCGAGACGCTGGAGACGGCGACCTTCTGGTCCCGGATCCCCGAGCTGTACGCCTCCGTCCGCGACGCGCTGACCGCCACGCTCACCGGCGCCGTCACCCCGCCCCTGGTCATGTGCCACATCTCCCACGTCTACGAGAACGGCGCCTCGCTGTACTTCACGGTGGTCTGCGCCCAGGGCGACGACGCCCTGGCGCCCTGGACACGGGCCAAACACGCCGCGAGCGAGGCGATCCTCGCCGCGGGCGGCACGATCAGCCATCACCACGGCGTGGGCACCGACCACCGGGACTGGTACGTCCGGGAAGCGGGCCCCCTCGGCGTCGAGGCCCTGCGCGCCGTCAAGCGGCGACTGGACCCGGCCGGGCTGCTCAACCCCGGTGTCCTGCTCCCCGCGGACTGACTCTCACCCTGCCCGCCGTACGACTCAACCGGCGCCCGCTCTACGACCTCAACCCGCGCCCGCACCCTACGACTCACCCCCCGCCCGCCCCGGAGGCACACCGATGCGACAGTTCACCGCCGTCGTCAACCCCACCGCGGGCGGATCCACCGGAGCCGCGGCGCTGCTCGGTGTGGCGCGCCTGCTGCGGGAGGCCGGCGCCGCACTCGAGACCGAGTACAGCCGCAGCCTGACCCACGCCCAGGAACTGGCCCGGCACGCCGGGGAGCGGGGACGGGTGGTACTCGCAGTCGGCGGCGACGGCATCACCGGGGGCGTCGGGGGAGCCCTCAGCGGCACCGGCACGCTGTTCGGCATCGTCCCCGCGGGCCGCGGCAACGACTTCGCCCGGGCACTCGGACTGCCCACCGCCCCGGCCGACTTGGCCCGCATCCTGCTTCACAACGAACCGAGCCCGGTCGACACCATCGAGCTCCACTCGGCCGTGCACGACGGCACGGTCGTCCTCGGCAGCGTGTACGCCGGTGTCGACGCGGTCGCCAACCGCCACGCCAACACCGCGAAACTCCTGCGCGGCACCGCCTCCTACTACGCGGGCGGACTGCGGGCCGTCACCACCTGGCGTCCCGCGCGCTACCGGGTCACCGTCGACGGCGTGGAACACCCGCACACCGGCTACACGGTCGTGGCCGCCAACTCCGGCTACTACGGCTCGGGCCGCGTCATAGCCCCCGACGCCCGCATGGACGACGGCCTCCTGGACATCGTGATGATCGCCGAGGCGCCGCGCCGGCTGTTCTTCGCCCTCATGAACGAGCTCAGGACAGGCGCCCACGTCCACCGGCCCCAAGTGCGCATCCTGCGCGGCAAGGAGATCCGTATCGAGGCCGACCGCGCGGTGCCCTACGGCGCCGACGGCGAGGTCGAGGCCGTCCTCCCGGTCACCGCCAAGGTGCTGCCCGGAGCGCTCAGCGTGCTGCGCTGACGCACGGGCTCTGTGTGGGCAGGCTCTGTGTGGGCTGGTGACAAAGGATCCCGAGGGGTCTGCGTTCCTGTGAGCACCGCCTGAGCGGGAAGTCGCCCTCGCCCTACCGTCCGGCTATGAACACGAGTCGCAGCAGAGTGAGAACGTGGCGATGCGCCGCGCTGGCGGCGCTGCTGACCGCGGGCGGGCTCACGGCCGCCGCCCCGGACGCGCAGGCACGGGACGAGCGCACGGAAACGCCCGTCGCGTCGACGTCCCCGGTCGACGGGGTGAGCGAGTCGGTGGTGCGCGTGAAGGTGCCGCTGCCGGCGTCCTTCGGGGCGCGTCCGCAGGCGTGCGACTGGCTGTCGTACCTGCGCTACCGCTCCTCCGGCGGGCCGGACGCGTCGGCCGACGCCGACCGGATCCTCGTCGCCCAGCCGGGCATCCTGGAGGGCGCCGGGGCGTTCGACAGCGTCGCCCGCAACACCGTGGCGCGGGCCGCCGAACAGGGCAGGCACATCGAGTTCTGGGCCCTGGACCGGCGCTCCAACTGCCTGGAGGACCGCACCGGAATCGCCTCCGGCGACCAGCACACGGCCGTCGACTACTACTACCGGGACAAGCAGGTCGCCGGCCGGACCTTCGACGGCTTCGTCGGCAACGACCGGCTGGGCTGGATGGCCGAGCTGGGCATCGAACAGACCGTCCGCGACGAATACGACCTGCTCACCGCCGAGTTACCCGACCAGGGGTTGCGCAAGCAGAAGATGCTGTGCGGCGGACACTCACTGGGCGGCGTGATCACCGGCTACTTCGCGACCGCCGACTTCGACGGCGACCGCACCACCACCGCGGACGCCGGACACCGCCAGTGCGCCGGCTACTTCGCCCTCGACACCACCGTCTCCACCTCCCTGGCCGACCTGAGCGGCAGCATCCCGGACGACACCAACCTGCCGGACATCGGCCTCGGTCACGCCGCCGTGCAGAGGGGCCTCGACACCGGAGTGCTGCCGCGCTCCCTGTCCGCGCCGGTCCTGCTCAACCCCGAGACCATGACCCTGCTCGCCATCGCCGGCCTGGGCACCCTCCAAGACGCCGACGGCGAGGCCGACCTGCCCCGCTACCTGCCCTCCAGCGTCAACATCGAGGCCACCAACCGCTTCCTGTTCTCCAAGGACACCGCCACGTTCCTCACCGGCTCACCCGGCGTGAAGGACTTCCGGCTCACCAACGCGGCCGTGCTCGGAGCCCTGATGGACGACCACTCCGTACCGCTGGCGTTCCTGCAGACCAGCGTGGGCTTCTTCGACGGCGGACCGATCGCCGACAAGAACTTCCCCGCGGCCAACGGCAGCGATCAGCAGCCGGGGCTGTTCGGCACCGAGTACAAGGCCATCCCCGACCGTCCCCACGGACCGCTGTACACCTGGCGCGATTACGACCGTGTCGGCGACCGCGACGACCCGGGCCACCGGTCGGCCGACGGCACGCCGTTCACCTCGGCCGGCAAGGAGGTCACCGACATCCGGGAGCTGGCCCGCAGCCTGGCGGAGCTGCCGCTGGACTTCACCGAACAGTACTTCCCCACCAAGCTGGTCACCGACCTCCAGCTCGCCACCTCACCCCAGGTGAAGCGGCTCGTCGTCCACCCCGAGGGCATCGAGGCCAACCCGACCCTCACGGTGCTCGCGGGCGACGGCCTGCTGGCGGGCCGCGTCCCGCCCGACCTGAACCCCGTGGTCGCCGACGGCTACCAGCACCTCGACGTACTGACCGCGGCGCCCGTACAGAACAACGGCAGGCCCGAGCCCGTGTCCACCAACCTCGCCCGGTTCGCACGGTCACCCCAATAGCTGTCCCCGCACGGCCGTGGGCCCGGGAGGAGATCCTCCCGGGCCCACAGACTTTGTACGGCTCAGACCTTGCCCGCGGCGAAGGCGGCCGCCGCGTCGGCGTCGTCCCGGTAGCTGAGGTGCGCTCCCGTGTCACCACCGCCGTTCTCGCAGACGGGGTCGCCCTCGGCGCAGATGTCGAAGGTGCGGCTCTGGTACGTGCCGGTCACGCTCTTGCCGAGAGCACGGATCGGGTTGCCGAACAGCAGCACCGCGGCGACCTTCGGTTCGACCGCGGCGGGAAGGGTGGCCACGATCGGGCTGCCGACCACCGCGCCGGCGCTGCTGATGCCGATGGAATTGTCGACGACATTCGCGCCCTGCGAATAGCCCACCAGAACGAAACGCTGATTCGGGCAGGCCGCCGCCTGACTATTGACATGGTTCACCAGGTCCCTGTTGCCCTGCGCGGCCGAGGTCAGGGAAAGATTGGCGGGATAGTCCACCGCATAGCTGGAAAGGGTTTTTCCGGTCAGTTTCTTTTCCAGGGCGGAGAACACCGGATCGCCCACTATCAGGCCGAGCCTGCCCGGTTCGAAGGTGCCGCGGGCCGCGACAACGTCAATGTCCGAGCAGGGGGCCGCCGACGCCGTGGGCGCCGAGAGGGTGGCCAGTCCGGCTCCGCCGACCAGCGAGAGCGCGGCGAGGCATAAGCGGATACGCATGGGAATCCTTCGCGTGCGGGGCGCGTGATGCGCCTGTGAAAAGGACGTCCCGAACGTATTCGCGTCTCCCTCCGGAGTGTTATGGACGGGATTATGGAATTGCCGCAGCTTTTTGTGCCCACATGAGTATGGGGCGCACGGACCGATTCATCGGTTGCCCGCCTGCTCCCGCAATGCCTCGGCGCGCAGCGCGAGGACGAGATCCAGGCGGGCGTCCGGGTCGTGCAGGGCGTCACCGAAGAGCTTCTCCAGCTGCCGGAGCCGGTAGCGGACCGTCTGCGGGTGGACGTGCAGCCGGGCGGCGACGTCGGGGACGTTGCTGCCGCTGAGCAGCCAGGCCAGCAGCGTCTCGGCGAGCCGCGGACGCTGCCCCGCCGAGACCGAGTCGAGCGGGGACAGGACGCGCGCCTGCAACTGGCCCAGCAGCGGCTCGTCGCCGTACAGCAGCAGCGTCGAGAGATGGTCCGCACACCGCACCACGCCCTGCCGGGGGAGGACCCCGAGCCCCATCAGCCCCAGCGCCCGGGTGGCCCAGTGCAGCGACCGCGCGGCCTCGGCGAGCGGGACCGTCGGACCGATCGCGGCCGGACGGCCGCGCAGCGCGAGGGCGAACGCCCGGCC
>NZ_NTGE01000117.1 GCF_002291145.1 Streptomyces sp. SA15 | reverse complement strand
CCCTGCGACCGCACTGCCGTCGTCGACGACGATCGCGGCCGCACCCTGCGGATACGCCCCCACGAGCCGGTCCGGCACGGGCAGGTCCACCAGCGCGGCCTGGCCCCGGCCGAGCGCGGCGGTGGCGGGAGCCGCGGCGGGGGCCGGCTCGATGGCGGTCGACTCGGTGACGGTCGGCTCGGCGGTGGTCACCTCAGGAACATGCCGCTCCCCGGACGCGGCACCGGAGAGTCCCGTGACGAAGCCGACGATGTCGCTCAGGGTGCGCAGTTCGGCGAGCTGTTCGGGGCCGACCGGGGTGGGGCTGGGGAAACGCTCCTGAAGGACACCCATGATCTCGACGCGCTTGATGGAGTCGATCCCAAGGTCCGCTTCGACGTCCATCCCCAGGTCGAGCATGTCGGCGGGGTAGCCGGTCTTGCCGGCCACGACGTCGAGGAGAACGCCGCGCACGTCGTCGGCGGAGGGCGTGGGTGCCGACGCCGGGCTGGGTTCGGCGGCGGTCGTGGTGCTCGGGTCGGATGCGGAGGCAGGGGCGGAGGCGGCGCCCGGCTCGCGGAGTTCGAGGACGAAGCCGACGATCTCGTTCAGGGTGCGGAGTTCGGCGAGTTGTTCGGGGCCGACGGGGGTGGGGCTGGGGAAGTTTTCTTGGAGGACGCCCATGATTTCGACGCGTTTGATGGAGTCGATGCCGAGGTCGGCTTCGACGTCCATCCCCAGGTCGAGCGTCTCGGCCGGGTAGCCGGTCTTCTCCGACACGATGCCGAGCAGCGCGGCGGCGACGTCCGCGGTGTTGACGACCTGGGCCGGGGCGGTCTGCGTCGCGGTGGCCGAGGCCTGCGGACGGGCGCTCGGCCCGCCGAGGCTCAGGACGAAGCCGACGATCTCGCTCAGTGTCCGCAGCTCGGCGAGTTGTTCGGGGCCGACGGGGGTGGGGCTGGGGAAGCGTTCTTGGAGGACGCCCATGATTTCGACGCGCTTGATGGAGTCGATGCCCAAGTCCGCCTCCAGGTCCATGCCGAGGTCGAGCATTTCCGCCGGATAGCCGGTCTTCTCCGATACCACCGCGAGCAACGCGGCCTCCACGTCGGCGGCCGATGCCCCGGACGACGGCGACTCGGGGGCGGGAGACCCAGCCGGAGCGGGACCGGCCGCGGGCATCCCGGTCTCGGTCTCCTCCGGGTGAGCCGGAGCAGGTGGCTCGACGGCCGGGGCCGCCGGAGCAGGCGGGACGACCGGCGCGGTCAAAGCGGGCGGCGCGGCCGGAGCCGCCGGCGCGGCCGGAGCCACCGGCTCGGTGGGAGTGACCGGCGTGGACGGTGCCGTCGGCGCCGACGTGCCCAGCTCCATGGCCGCCAGGTCCCGCAGGATCTCGTTGGCCCGCAGATGCGTGCGCCCGATGGCCAGCCCGTGCTCCTTGACGCTGGCCACACCCGGGAACACCTCGTGGACACGGCCCTGCTCGTCGGCCCGCTCGAGGATCCCCATCAGGCGCTGCGCGCCGGCCAGTTGACCGTTGAGGTAGTCGTCGTGCAGGGCCAGGTGATCGGCGATCACCTCGGACAGCCGGTCGTGGCCGGGGAC
>NZ_NTGE01000055.1 GCF_002291145.1 Streptomyces sp. SA15 | reverse complement strand
GTCGACACTGTTGGCGAATCCGGGGCCTGAACGTGACGTCGGCCTTCATGACCCGTTGTGGTCGTGAAGGCCGACGTTGTGTTTGGGGGAGGGTGTCGGTGTCGTTGCACGCCAGGAAGATCGACGGGGTTCCTGAGGAGACGGCCCGGGTGGCACGGGCTGCGTTTCCCAAGGGCAGCCTGGCAATGCGGATCCGTGACGAGCTGGGCGAGTTGTTCTCGGACGCGGACTTCGCTGGGCTGTACCCGAGCAGGGGGAAGCCGGCGTGGTCGCCGGGCAGGCTGGCGCTGGTGTCGGTCATGCAGTTTGCCGAGGGCCTCTCGGACCGGCAGGCCGCGGACGCGGTGCGTGGGCGGCTGGACTGGAAGTACCTGCTGGGGCTGGAGCTGGCTGATCCAGGGTTCGACCACTCGGTACTCACCGAGTTCAGGGACCGGCTGATCGCCGGAGACGCCGGGATCGAGCTTCTGGACCGGGTCCTTGAGGCTGCCGCGCAGCGCGGCTTGCTCAAAGCCGGTGGCCGTGCACGCACGGACTCCACGATCGTGCTGTCCGCCGCCCGTCAGATCAACGGGCTGGTGCGGCTCGGTGAGACTCTGCGGGCCGCGTTGAACAGCGTCGCCGCCCGCGAGCCGGAGTGGCTGGCCGGCTGGGTGCCGCCGGAGTGGTTCGACCGGTACGCGATCCGGTTCGAGGACACCCGGCTGCCCAAGGGGAAGGTCAAGCAGGCCGAGCTGATCGAGCGGATCGGTGCCGACGGGCTGATGCTCCTGGAGGCCGTTCACCGGCCGGACGCCCCCGTGTCCCTGCGACTGCTCGACCGGGTGAGGACGTTGCGGCAGATGTGGATCCAGCAGTACCTCGTCGTCGACGGGCAGGTCCGCCGCAGGGATCTCAAGGACCGCCCGCCGGGCGCGGAGCGGCTGGTCACCCCCTACGACACCGACGCGCGGGGAAGCGTGAAGCGCGGCATCTTCTGGGACGGCTACAAGGTCCATCTCACCGAGACCTGTGAGCCGGAGAGCCCGAACCTGATCACGCACGTCGCCACGACCGACTCCACCGTCCAGGACGTGCGGCTGGTCGCCCCGATCCACGCTCACCTTGCCGAGCGCGACCTCCTGCCCGAACGCCATCTGGTCGACGCGGGCTACGCGACCGCCCGGGAAGTGGTCACCGCCCGCCGGGATCACAAGGTCGACCTGGTGGGCCCGATCCTCGCCTCCACCAGCTGGCAGGCGAAAGACGGCGGCGGCTTCTCCCAGGCAGACTTCGCCGTCGACTGGGACAACCGCCGGGTGACCTGCCCGAACGGGAGAATCACCGATCAGTGGAGGGAAGACCGTTCCCAGCAGGGAGCAGCCGTGGTGAGAGTGCGGTTCCCGCTGGCCACCTGCCGCCCCTGCGAGGTCCGGGCGCAGTGCACCCGGACCGACGCCAAGGCGGACAGGGGCCGTCACCTCACCCTCCGGCCTCGCTCCGAACAGGAGGTGATCCAGCAGGCGCGGTCCCGGGAGGACACCCGGGACTGGAAGGAGCAATACGCACATCGGGCCGGTGTCGAGGGCACGATTTCGCAAGGCGTCCGATCCTTTGGCCTGCGACGATGCCGCTATCACGGCCTCGCCAAGGCCCGGTTGCAGCATCAACTTACGGCCACCGCGATGAACTTCCACCGCCTAAACGCGTGGTGGACCGAGGTCCCGCGAGCCCGCACGCGCACATCCCACCTGGCAGCCCTCCGGCCCGCCGAGTAGAACTCGACGGGCCGGATTCGCCAACAGTGTCGA
>NZ_NTGE01000038.1 GCF_002291145.1 Streptomyces sp. SA15 | reverse complement strand
CTCCCGCAGCACCCGCTCGACCGGGGCCTCGGGGCGCGCGGCGAGCGCGGTCGCCACCGACGTCACCTCCGCGGCGAACCGGGCCGCCGAGGCCCTCTCGAACCGTTCCGTGTCGTACTTGAGTTGGCCCCGGACCTCGTCGTCGTGCTCCACGAGCGTGAGGTTCACATGCCCCACACCCGGCTGGTGCACCTCCTCGACGATCTCCGCGCGCACCCCGGGCGCCACCTCGCCCGCCGCGTCGCCCCGCCACCGCTGGAAGGCGAACGGGCAGGTGAACGGGGAGCCGTCCTCGGGGTCGAGGCCGTCCAGCAGCTCCGCGATCCGGGGGAAGGGCAGGTCCGCGTGGTCGAGGCACTCCGCCAGTTCCGTCCGGACGGCGCGGACGTACCCGGCGGCCGTCGGCCCGGACGGCCCGGCCGCGTCGACCGGGAGCGGAGCACGGACCGGGATCATGTTGATCAGGCAGCCGACGGTACGGTCGAAGCGCGGGTCGTGGCGGATCGCCGCCGGCGTGCCCACGGCCAGCCGCCGGGCCGGGTCATGGCGTCCGAGCACCAGCAGGTAGGCGGCGAGGAGTACGGCGAACACGCTGGTGCGGTGTTCGGCGGCGAAGGCCCGCACGGCCTGCGTGGCGGACGGGTCGAGACGGACCGGCACACGGTCGGAGACGCGGGTGCGCACCGTGGTCCCGGGCAGGTCGAACGGCAGCGTGGGCGCGCCCGTCACCCCGTCGGTCCGCCTCCGCCAGAAGTCGGTCAGCGTCCGCTCCCGCTCCGAGGAACGCGCCGCACGCGCGCGGGCGTACGCGGCGAACGGCGCCCCGGCGGGCGGCAGCCGCGTGCCGTCCGCCCCCGCCCGATACAGCGCCCACAGGTCCTGAAGCACGATGACCGCAGAGTCGCCGTCGAACACCACGTGGTGGGCGACCAGCAGCAGATGGTGGTGGTCGGGGGCGTGGCGGAAGAGGACCGCACGGAGCACGGCGCGGTCGGGGTCGAGCGGCCGGGCCGCCTCCTTCCGCACCGGTGCGAGCGGGTCGTCCTGTGCACCGCCCTCGGCACGCGGATCCCGGCGCTCCAGGCGCGGTGCCGGCGTGGCGGGCGCCAGCACCGGTCCGCCCGGCCGGTCCTCGACGCGGGCTGCCAGTACGGGGTGACGGGACATCAGGTCGTCGAAGGCGCTCACGAGCCGGTCGGGTTCGAGCGGGCCGCGCAGCTCGACCGCGAGCGGGATGTCGTACGCCCCCGCGTCCGGGTCGAGGCGGTGCAGGAACAGCAGCCCACGCTGCTCCGGTGTGAGCGTCACCGCCGTGTCGTCCGAGGCGCCGTGCAGCAGGGCTCGCAGCCGCGCGCGCTTGGCCTCGACGGTCGTGGCGGGCGGGTCGGTCGTGGGGAGGTGTGCGGGCGCGCTCATGTCTCCTCGACGGGGATGGGGGCGGCGGTGGGCAGGGGGCGGGATCCGGCGTGGCGCGCCAGCAGCGCGTCCAGCTCGGCCTCGTCCAGGGCGTCGATGTCCAGATCGGCCGCGAGGGCGGGCACGTCACGCGGGAGGTGCGCGGCGGGCGCGCCCAGTACTGCCGGCTCGTCGCGAGGGCCGGACCCGCCGGGCGCGTCCGGCGCCCGAGCGTCCGTGGAACGGCCGAACGCGGCCTCGGCGATCGCGCCCAGCAAGGGCTGCTCGTACAGGGCGGTCAATGTCGGAGCCCGTCCGCCCTCGCCGCCGATCGCGCGGGCGATACGGACCAGGCGAAGGCTGTCCACACCCAGGGAGACCAGGTCCGTCGAGGCGTCCAGCCGGCCGGCGGGGAGGCCGGTCACGCGGGCCACGATCTCCGCCGTGCGGTGCAGGGCGCCCTCGTGGCCGGTGCCGGGGGAACGGGTGACGGGCGCGCGGTCCGCGGCCGGGGGCGACTGGCCG
>NZ_NTGE01000028.1 GCF_002291145.1 Streptomyces sp. SA15 | reverse complement strand
GCCGCGCCCTGGCCGGGGCCTGCGGGCTCGCCGTCGCCCGGCGGCACGGCGCCGCCGTCGACCGGACCTGGGAGACCTGGCCTCTGAACGACTGACCCAGCGCCGCCCCAGGAAATGTGCGCCCTGTTCGGCTCTGACGCCTGAGGACCGGGAGCCGCGCCCCGGCGGCACGACTGCCCGCGGCTACGCCGGCAGCGCCTCGTCCCGGTCCGCCAGCTTCCTGAGCATCTCCAGCACCCGGTCCCTCGATTCGTCCGCCGCGTCGATGGCCTCCATGCACTGCCAGTACGTGCTCTCGTCGTCCGCGGCGCTGGCGAGGCCGACGAGGGCGATGCCGACCTCGCCGAGGAGGCCGCCGAGGTACGTCAGGGCCTGGCGGGCGTCGCCCAGTTCGGTGAGCTGGGCGGCCCGCAGGTCCTCCGCGTCGATGTCCGGCCGGTCCAGGACGCCGCAGCCTCTGCCCGCCAGCTCGGTCAACCCCAGTGCCTCGCCCCGTAGTTCCGGCGGTCCGGAGACCGCGAGGCGGCTGCCGATCGCCTGGGCCAGGGCCTGCGCCTGCCACACCTCCGCCATGACGTCCGGCGGGTCGGCGCTCCCCGCCAGGGCCCGCCTGCTCGTCACGATGAGTCGCACCGCGTCCATGAGGTGCCCCCGTCTGTCCCGACGCGCCCTCGACGCGTCCGCCCGAACTCCTTCGTCCACTACTCGCCCACTACCCAGCGTGAGTGGCTCTGAGACGAAAAGCCAGAGGAAGACGGAAATCTGCGGACAACTAATCGGTTACGAACCGATTCTTGACTACACAAAGTGACGATTCCTATGGCGTCGGAAACCTCCGCTCGTTCCGGTCGATCTTCGCGTCCAGCGCCGCCAGCGGGTCGATGCCGAGGACCTCGCACAGTTGGAGCAGATACGCGAGCACGTCGGCGACCTCGTCCGTGACGCGGTGCGCGGTGTCGGGGTCGTCCATCACCCGGGCCGACTCCTCCGGCGTCAACCACTGGAAGATCTCGACGAGTTCGGAGGCCTCCACGCTGAGCGCGGCGACGAGGTTCTTGGGGGTGTGGTAGGGCTGCCAGTTCCGCGCGGCCGCGAACTCGGCCAGCCTGCGCTGCAGTCTCGCCACGTCGAGAGGTTCTGTCACGGCTTCAGGTGTACCACCGTGACCCCGTCCGTCCCGGCGGCCCACGACGCGTCGCTCACCGCGCCGACCAGGCGGATGTGGCCGCGCTCGCACATCCGGGCCGCGAGTCGCAGCAGTTCGCCGCGCTGGCCGGGGTCGAGGCCCCGGTCGAGGCCGTCGGCGAGCACGGTGAGCGTCTGGAGGGCGGCGGGCACCTCGCCGGCCGGGTCGAGCTCCAGCACGCCGGGCCCGGTGAGCAGTACCAGCGCGAGGGCGACGTATCTCAACTCCCCGTCGCCCAGCCGCCCGAGCTCCGTCCGGATCCCGTCGCCCCGGTCGAGCACCGCCCGCACGGTCCCGTCGGCCAGCGGTTCGGCGAGCAGGTCCGCGACGGGGCCGGCGCACCCGGCGCGCACCGCGGCGACGAGCAGTCCGTGCCGCTTCCCGCACTCCGCGCGGGTACGCCACAGCACGTCGGCGAGGTTGTCGCAGCCGCCGAGCAGCCGCCCGGAGCCGGTCGGCACGGGGGCGCGCATCCGTCCGGGCGAGGGGTCGCAGGCGAAGACCGAGCGCAGGGCGACCACCATCTGTTCCGCGGCGGCGAGCACCCGGCGCTGCCCGTCCGTCTTGCCGGCCACGCGCAGCGGGAGCAGCGCGGT
>NZ_NTGE01000170.1 GCF_002291145.1 Streptomyces sp. SA15 | reverse complement strand
ACCAGCCCACAAACGGCGCCAAAGCCCGCTCACACGCCACCATCGACTCCGCGAACACCGGCGAGGCATCCCACAACTCACGCCCCATACCAACCCACTGCGACCCCTGACCCGGGAACACGAACACCACACCGTTGCCCACGTCGCCGAAGCCTCGGACCAGGCCCGGGGCGTCGACTCCGTCGGCGAGGGCGGCGAGGGTGGTGGGCCGGTCCGTGTCCTGGTGGGTGAACAGCACCGCGCGATGGGCGAGGACGGAGCGGCTCGTCAGCAGCGAGTAGCCGATGTCGGCGGTCCGGAGGCCGTCGTTGGCGTCGAGGTGTGCCTGGATGCGCGCGGCCTGGGCGCGCAGTGCGGCCTCGGTGTTTCCGGATATCAGCCAGGGCAGCGGCACGGGCCGCACGGTGAAGGGCGGCTCGGCGGCGTCCTCGGGCTGCGGCTCCGCGTCGTCGTTCTCCTCGGGGGCCTGCTCCAGGATGACGTGGGCGTTGGTGCCGCTGATCCCGAACGACGACACACCCGCGCGGCGTGGCTGCCCTGTCTCCGGCCACTGGCGGGCCTCGGTCAGCAACTCCACCGCACCCGCCGACCAGTCCACCTGCGTGCTGGGCTTGCCCACGTGCAGGGTCTGGGGCATGACGGCGTGCTGGAGTGCCAGGACGCTTTTCATCACACCGGCGACGCCGGACACCGCCTGAGTGTGCGCGATGTTCGACTTGAGGGAGCCGAGCCACAGCGGCCGGCCGTCCGAGCGGTCCTGGCCGTAGGTACCCAGCAGCGCCTGCGCCTCGATCGGGTCACCCAGCGTCGTCCCCGTGCCGTGCGCCTCCACCATGTCCACATCCGCCAGGGTCAGCCCGGCGTTGGCGACCGCCGCCCGGATCACCCTCTGCTGCGACGGGCCGTTCGGCGCGCTCAGCCCGTTCGACGCACCGTCCTGGTTCACCGCCGAGCCGCGGATCACCGCCAGCACGGGGTGGCCGTTGCGGCGTGCGTCGGAAAGGCGTTCCAGCAGGACCATGGCGGCCCCCTCGCCCCAGCCGATGCCGTCGGCGTCGTCGGAGAACGCCTTGCAACGGCCGTCCGCGGCCAGGCCGCGCTGCCGGGCGAAGGTGACGAAGGCCGACGAGGTGGCCATCACCGCGACGCCGCCGGCGAGGGCCAGTGTGCAGTCGCCCTGCCGGAGTGACTGCACGGCGGAGTGCAGGGCGACGAGTGAGGACGAACAGGCCGTGTCGACGGTGACCGCGGGCCCTTCGAGGCCCAGCACGTAGGAGACACGGCCGGACATCACGCTCGCGGAGCCGCCCGTGATCGCGTACCCCTGGTCGGTCGGGGAGTTCATCAGCTTGACGGTGTGCTCGATGGCGGTGCCTCCGACGAACACGCCGGTGCGGCTGCCGCGCAGCGTGTGCGGGTCGATCCCCGCGCGCTCCAGGGCCTCCCACGACGTCTCCAGCAGCAACCGCTGCTGGGGGTCCATGGTCAGGGCCTCGCGGGGGGAGATCCCGAAGAAGGAGGCGTCGAAGGCGCCCGGCTCGCGCAGGAACGCGCCCTCCCGGGTGTACGTCGTTCCCGGCCGGTCGGGATCGCTGTCGAAGAGCGAGGACAGGTCCCAGCCCCGGTCCTCGGGGAATCCGCTCACCCCGTCGGCCCCGTCGATCACCATCTGCCACAACTGCTCGGGCGAGTCGACGCCGCCGGGGAGCCGGCAGGCCATTCCCACGATGGCAAGGGGCTCGCGAACGCGGTCCTGGCTGTCCTTGAGCTGCTGACGGGTCTGCTGCAGTTCGGCCGTGACCCTGCGCAGATAGGTACGGAGTTTGTCCTCGGTCATCGTGAAATCCCACTCTGAAGCAGTTGAGAGCCCGGCTGATACCTGTTCAGGACACGCCCAGGTCGCGGTCGATGAAGTCGAAGATCTCGTCGTCCGTGGCGGCGCCGAGATCGGTCGTCGTGGCGTCCTTCTCAGCGGTGCTGAGCTGGGCGATGAGGTCACGGAGGTGATCGGCGATGTCCTCGCGTGCCTGCGGATCGGTGGCCACGTTGTCCAGTGCTTCGCCGATCCGCGTCAGCTCCCGCCTGATGTCGAGAACGTCGCCGATGCCCTGCTGCCCGTTCTTGGCGAGTTCCGTGTGCAGGAGGTCGGCGACGCGCTGGGAGTTGGGGTGGTCGAAGACGAGGGTGGCGGGCAGCCGCAGCCCGGTCGCCCTCTGCAGCCGGTTGCGCAGCTCCATCGCGGTCAGCGAGTCGAAGCCCAGGTCCTTGAACGGCCTGCTCGGCGTGATCTCC
>NZ_NTGE01000176.1 GCF_002291145.1 Streptomyces sp. SA15 | reverse complement strand
CGGCAGGCCGGGCAGCACCGCCGCGTCCGCCGCACCGGGCCCGCCGAGCCGACGGCCCCAGAGGGCGCGCGCACCGTCGGTGTCCCGCTCCGCCAGCCACCGCGCGTGGTCGCGCAGGTCGGGGCGCCGCTCGACGACCGACGCCGGGTCGGTGCCGTCCAGGTACGCCTCGTACAACTCCTCCAGCAGCAGCGCGATGCTCCAGCCGTCCAGCAGGGCGTGGTGCAGCGTCAGCAGGACGCGGTGCCCCTCCGGCTCCTCGCGGACCGTGACCCGCAGCAGCGGCGCCTCACCGGGCGCGAAGCCCCGGTCCCGTTCGGCGCGCACCACCTCCTGCCAGGACGGCACCGGGCTGCCCGGCGTCGCGGTGGCCCGGGACCAGCTCAGTGCCGGTTCGACGTCCGGCGCGGCGGACAGCAGGGGAGCGGCCCCGTCCGTCACACGGGCGCGTAGGACGGCGTGGCGGCGGAACAGCACGCGCCAGGCCCGCTCGAAGCGGCCCCGGTCGAAGGCGCCGCGCCACCACCAGTGGAACTGCTCCACGTGCCGCCCCGGGGACGGTGCGGCGAGCGCCTCCACGACCGCGCCGTACTGCTGCGGGGTCAACGGCCAGGCACACGGTGGGGCACCGCCGGGGCCGGATTCGGTGGCGGGGGCGAGGGAACCTGTCAGGTCGGCGGCAGGGCTCGTGCCAACGGACGTGTCACGGACGGCGAGTTCGTCGAGGACCGCGCGCAAGTGGCCGGACAGGGCCCGTACGCTGTCGGCGTCCAGGCCGTCGCTCGGCGACGGCGCCCAGGCCACACCGACCCGCAGCCGTCCCTCCCGTACGACGGAGTACACCTCGGCCGCGTACAGCCGCTCGGCCCGCGCGGACCGGTCCTCCGGCGGGGGCGGGGCGGGGGACATCCGGGGGGAGACGACGAGCCGGTCGGCCTGACCCAGGTGGTTCACGCAGACCAGGGCGGCGGGCATGGCGGCCAGTTCCTCACGCAGTTCCGGGTCCGGCGACAGGTGACGGTACGTCAGGAAGCCTGCGCAGTCCGGCCGTGCGGCGAGCGCGGCGCCGACCTCGCGCAGGTAGGTCTCGGCGCCGGCCTCCCGGGGGCCGCTCAGCACCACCGGGTCGACCGACGTCAGCCACCCCACCGTCCTCGACAGATCCGCCGGGCCGGGCCCGTCGGTGCCCCGCATCGGCTCCCCGGCGGGCCGGCCCGTGGTCTCGACGTCGAACGTCACGATGCGGCAGCCCCGCCAGCGGGCCAGCGCCAGCGCCACTGCGCCGGTCAGCACCGCGTGCACCGGCTGTCCCAGGCGCTGGGGCACCTCGGTGAGGAGCCGCGAGGTCGCGTCCCGGTCCAGCGAGAAGCCGTCGTGCCGCCTCTCCGCCTCCGGGCCCGGGGGTACGGACGCGAGCAGCCCGTCGCACTCCTGCCGGGCACGGGACACCGCCCGCCAGTACTCCGCGCCGTCCGCCTCACGGGCGGCGAGGGCGAGCCGGGCGGCCCACTGCCGTTCCGTCGTGTCCTCGGGCGGGAGCCGCGGCAGCTCACCGTTCTCCAGCGCGGTGAGCGCAGCGTCCAGGTCGGCCAGCGCGATGCCCCACGAGACGGCGTCGACCACCAGGTGGTGTGCCGTGATCCGCAGTTCGTCGCCGTCGGGACCGCCGCGCCGCAGCAGCGCCCGGACGGTGCGGCCGACGGCGGGGTCCAGGCTCCGCTGGGCCTCCCGCCACAGCCGCTCGGCCTCGTCGGCACCGGCCCCGTCGGCCACCGTGAGCAGATCGCGCACGCCCTGGCCCGTGGGCGGGCCGGCCGGCCGTACACGATGCCCCGCCGGTCCACCGGGCTCGATGCGCGCGGTCAGCGCGGGGTGCGCGGTCACGACGACCTGGAGGGCCAGACGTAACAGCAGAGGATCCACGGGCTTGCGCAGACGCACCGCGACGGACTGGTTCCAGTGCGCCCGGCCCTGGCAGACCTTCTCGAAGAACCAGGACTGGACGGGGGAGAGGTCCGGGACCGGGGCGGAGGGCGGCGAGTCGGTGTCGGGCGCCGTTGCCGTGGGGCCCCGTGACGGGGTGTCCGCGGCCGGGGACTCCGTCACCGCGGGGGCCGGCGCCGGGGACTCGGCGAGGGAGCGGGCCAGGTCGGCGGGTGTCGGGTGGCGGTAGATCCGGCGGACGGTCAGGTCGAAGCCGGCCTGGCGCAGCCGCGCGACCAGCTGTACGGCGAGGACCGAATCACCGCCCGCCGCGAAGAAGTTGGCCTCGTCCAGGTCGTCCTCGGGCGCCGCTTCCAGCAACTCACGCCACGCCTCGCGGGCGGCGGCGAGGTCTGGTCCGGGCGGTAGTCGCCGCCGACCGCGAGGCCGTGCGTGCGGTCGCGGAAGGCGAGGGCGAAGACGCCACGGGCCGGATCGCCCGCCGGGATCGGCGTGTCGGAGGCCGTCCA
>NZ_NTGE01000071.1 GCF_002291145.1 Streptomyces sp. SA15 | reverse complement strand
CGCGAACTCCGCGAGGCGGGCGCCGTCCGGCGCGGCCAGGGGCACCGCGTACGGCTCCGCGCCCGGATCCGCCGTGCCGGGCTGGTACGTCCCGCGTTCCCCGGACCCGTACGCCCCCCGCCCGGCCACGTCGGACCGGTACTCCTCCAGGACCACGTGCGCGTTGGCGCCGCCGGCCCCGAAGGAGCTGACCGCGGCGCGCCGCGCGTCCGGCGCGTCGGAGCCCGCCCGCCAGGCCTCGGTCGTGTGCTGGATCCGGAAGGGGCTGTCGGTCAGTTCCAGCCGTGGGTTCTCGGGACGGGCGTGCGGGCTCGGCACCACACGGCGGTGACGCAGCTGCAGGATCGCCTTGGTCAGCCCGGCCACGCCCGCGACGGCCTCGCCGTGCCCGATGTTCGCCTTGACCGAGCCGATCCGCACCGAGCGGGGGCGCACCCGCTCGTCCGTCGTGAACGCCCGCATCAGGGCGCGCAGTTCGATGGGGTCGCCCAACTCGGTCCCGGTGCCGTGCGCCTCGACGTATCCGACGGTGTGCGCAGCGGTCCCGGCCCGCTCCAGCGCCCGCAGCACCAGATCGGCCTGGGCGACGGGGCTGGGCACCGTGTAACCGCTGCCCCGGCCGCCGTGGTTGACCGCACTGCCGGTGATCACCGCGTACACGGTGTCGCCGTCCGCCTCGGCCCGCTCCAGCGGCTTGAGCAGGACCGCACCGACGCCCTCCCCGGGCACGAAACCGTCCCCGCCCGCGCCGAACGCCCGCGTCCACGGCCCCGGCGAGGTCATGCCGACCGAGCCCAGGGCGGCGAACCGGTCCGGGTGCAGGAACAGGTGCACGCCCCCCGCGAGCGCCATGTCGGCGTCACCTGTGGCGAGCGCCTGACAGGCCAGGTGGACCGCGGTCAAAGAGGCGGAGCACATGGTGTCGACCGCCATGCTCGGCCCGGTCAGGCCGAAGGCGTACGACACCCGGTTGGCGACGGAGGAGAAGGCGGTGATGCCGTATTCGGCGTTGTCCGCGCCGACCAGCCGCGCGTCGCGCTGCGCGAGCAGGTTGCTGGGGGAGGTGACGCCCACGTAGACACCCACCCGCGGCGGGGCACCGGGCCCGGACAGCGACGACGGCGCGTACCCGGCCGACTCGAAGGCCTCCCAGGCCGTCTCCAGGAACTGGCGCTCCTGCGGGTCCAGTACGGCCGCGTCCCGGGGCGGGATGCGGAACCGCTCGGCGTCGAACCGGTCCCAGTCCTCCAGGAAGCAGCCCCAACGGGTCGTGCCGGGGTGGAGGACGTGCGCCACCCGCCAGTCCCAGCGGTCCGCGGGTACCTCGCGCACCGGGCTCCGCCCCTCCGACAGCAGCCGCCACAGGCTGTCCGGGTCGGGTGCACCCGGGTACCGCCCCGCCAGGCCGATCACGGCCACCGGCGGCTGCGTGCCACCGGCGCGGCCGGTCGTGGCGAAGGCGGGCCGGTCCGGCGTACGGCGGTGACGCGCCGGTTCGAGGGGCTCGTCAGCGTCGTCCCTCGCGGTGAGCGCGGCGAGCGCGGTGTCCGCCGTCTCGGGAGTGTCGTTGCGCTCCGCGAGGTGCCGGGCGAGTTCCTCGATCGTGCCGTACTCGTGCAGGGTCGTGCCCGGCAACGGGCCGAAGACCTCGCCCAGTCGGGAGGTCAGCTCCACGTGCAGCAGCGAGTCCACGCCCAGTTCTCGCCACGGCAGCGCTGACGGCAGGGGGCGGCGGGCACCCAGTACGCCGCGTACCACCCCCCGTATGCGCTCCTCCAGCTCCCGGGGTACGGGCTCCTGCGGTACGGGCTCCTGCGGTACGGGCTCCTGCCGTACGTGGTCATCCCTTGCGTGGTCCTGTCGTACGTGGTCCTCCCGTACGTTCTCCACCGCGTGTTCCTCCGCGTGTTCCGCAGGGTGTCCCGTCACGTGTGTAAACGCCTCCAGCGCCCGAGGGCGACCGCCCGTCACCACGACATGCGGGTGCGGTCCGGCCACGTACTGTTCGAGGACCCGGGTGGCCTCGGCCGTGTCGAGCGGCTCCAGGCCGGGGAAGGCGGTGAGGACGCGTTCGCTGTGGTGCCGGGCCAGCCCGGTGTCGCGCCACAGCCCCCAACTCACCGTGCGGGTGGGGCTGTCCGGCCCGTCCAGGGCGGCCGCCACCCGGTCGAGGCAGGCGTTGGCCGCGGCGTACCCGAGGCCGCCCTGGCTGCCGAAGGTGCCCAGGAACGACGAGAGGAACACCAGGGGAGTCCCGGGGAAGCGGGACCGGGCCCGGTGCAGGGCCGCGATCGCGTCCACCTTGACGTCCAGGAGGCGGCCGAGCGTGTCCTCGGTGAGGTCGTGCAGCAGGGCGTTCTCCGCCGCACCGGCTGCGTGGAGAACGCCGTCGACGCGCCCGAAGCGTTCCGCGCACCGCGCGAAGGCGGCGTCGACGTCGGCCTCGTCGCGCAGGTCACCCACCAGGTAGTCCGCGTCGCCGCCCGCGTCCCGCACCGCACGCAGCACGGCGTCCACCCGCTCGCCAGGCGCCGAACGGCCCACGAGCAGCAACCGGGCGCGGCGACGTGCGGCCAGGTCGGCGGCCACGGCCCCGCCGACCCCGCCGGCGCCGCCGAACACCAGCAGCGCGGGTGACACGGCCGGCCACAGCGTACCGCCGTCGGACAGCCCCGGATCCGCCGACGTCAGGGGGGCGAG
>NZ_NTGE01000095.1 GCF_002291145.1 Streptomyces sp. SA15 | reverse complement strand
GACTGGGGCCGCGCCGCGACGGCACGGGCACGGCGGGCGGCCGTGCTGGTCACCGCGCCCGTGGGGCTGTGCTTCCTGCCCGCGTTCATCGCGGTCGGCATCCTGCCTGTGGTCATCGGGCTGGCGGGAGGGGTGCTGGGAGGGGGTGGTGGGTGACGGAGCGCGGGGTGACGGCGGACAGCGGTCAGTGATCAAGCGGACAGCCGTGAGTAGTCGAGCCGACAGCAGTGAGTAGTCAGGCAGAGAGCAGTGAGTAGTCAACAGGACTGAACCTTACGGGGGTTGAGATGTACAAGGCGGTGCGGGCGCGGCTGCGTGTCCTGGTGTGCGGGGCGGCGCGTGCGGTGCGGAGGGATGCGGGGATGGTCACCTCCGAGTACGCGATGGGGATCGTCGCGGCGGTGGCGTTCGCGGTGGTCCTCTACAAGGTGGTGACGGGCGATCAGGTCAGCGCGGAGCTACAGGCCATCGTGCAGCGGGCTCTCGATGAGGGGGCGTGAGCGGGGTGATGTTCAGGAGCCGTGCGCCAGAGACGGGCAGGAGCCGTGCGCCAGAGACGGACAGCAGATGTGCGCGGGAAACGGACAGGAGGTGCACGAGGGAGCTGGACAGGGGGTTCGTCACGGCGGAGTCGGCCGTGGTGCTGCCCGTGCTGGTGATGTTCGCGATGGCACTGGTGTGGGGGCTGCTCGTGGTGGCCGCGCAGATCCAGTGCGTGGACGCGGCGCGGACCGGCGCCCGCGCGGCGGCCCGCCAGGACCCGGCCGACGCCGTCGTCGAGGTGACCCGGCGGACGGCACCGCGCGACGCGCAGGTCACGGTCAGCCGGGAGGGCGACCAGGTCCGCGTGACGGTCGTGGCCAAGCCCCCGACGCTGCACGGTCTGCCCTTCGAGGTGCGGGAGGAGGCCGTGGCGTCGGTGGAGGAGACCGTGGGGGCGGAGGGATGAGGCTCCGCTCGATGAGGGACGGGTCCTCGGATCGCGGGTCCGCCACAGTGTGGAGCGTGTCTGCGATCGCCGTGCTGTGTGTGGTGTTCGGCGTGGTGCTCGCCCTGGGGCAGGCCGTCGTGACCCGGCATCGCGCGGCCGGCGGCGCGGATCTCGCGGCCCTCGCGGCGGCGGACCACTGGGCGGACGGCACCACGGCGGCCTGCGCCCGGGCGGACGACGTGGCGCGAGCCCAGGGCACGCGGCTCGTGCGGTGCGCCATCGTGGGCGAGACCTCGGACGTGGCGGCGGCGTCGGGACGGGGACCGTTCACGGTGGAGGTCAGGGCACGGGCGGGGCCTGCGGGGCCTGCGGAGTTTGTGGGGCCTGCGGGGCCTGCGGGATCGGTGGGGTCTGTGAGGTCGGGTCCGACCGTGATGCCGTCGGACCGGGCGCCGTCGCTGGACCGTGCGGGCCGGGGTCCGGCGGCGCAGCCCCCACTGCCTGCCCAGCCTCCTCCACGCCCGGCTTCTCCGACGCCCCCCGCAATAGCTCCGTGAGCAGCCGTACCGCCCCTCGCTTGTGCAGCGGATCGTTCCCGTTGCCGCACTTGGGGGACTGGATGCAGGACGGGCAGCCGGCCTCGCACTCGCAGGAGGCGATGGCCTGGCGGGTGGCGGTGAGCCACTCGTGGGCGGTGTGGAAGGCGCGCTCCGCGAAGCCCGCGCCGCCGGGATGGCCGTCGTAGACGAAGACCGTCGGCAGGAGGGTGTCGGGGTGCAGCGGGATGGACACGCCGCCGATGTCCCAGCGGTCGCAGGTGGCGAAGAGGGGCAGCAGGCCGATCGACGCGTGCTCGGCGGCGTGCAGGGCGCCACCGAGGATCTCCGGGTTGATCCGGGCCGCGTTCAGCTGATCCTCGGTGACCGTCCACCACACGGCACGCGTGCGCAGCGTACGAGGAGGGAGGTCCAGCTTCGTCTCGCCCAGCACTTCACCGGTGATGACACGTCGACGCAGGAAGGAGACCACTTGGTTGGTGACCTCGACGGAGCCGTAGCACAGGCGTCCGTCGCCCCAGGGGACCTCGATGTCCGTCTCCAGAACGGAGATCGACGTGGTGTCGCGGGCGACCGTCGCATACGACGGGCTGGCCTGCTCGACCAGGGCGACCGAGTCCTCCAGGTCGAGGGAGCGCACGAGATACGTGCGGCCTTGGTGCAGGTGCACCGCGCCCTCGTGGACGGTCGTGTGGGCGGCGCCCGCGTCGACCGTGCCCAGCAGGCGGCCCGTCCCGGCTTCGACGACCTGCACCGGCCGGCCGCCCTCCCCGCGGATGTCGGTCAGGTCGGCGGCGCGCTCCCGGCGCGTCCAGTGCCAGGCCTTCGTGCGGCGGCGCAGCAGCTTCGCGGCCTCCAGCTGCGGCAGCAGTTCCTCGCAGGCCGGGCCGAACAGGGGCAGGTCTTCGTCGGTCAGCGAGAGTTCCGCGGCCGCCGCGCACAGGTGCGGGGCGAGCACGTACGGGTTGTCGGGGTCGAGGACCGTCGACTCCACGGGCTGGTCGAAGAGGGCTTCGGGGTGATGGACGAGGAAGGTGTCCAGGGGGTCGTCGCGGGCGATCAGGACGGCGAGGGCCCCCTGGCCGGCCCGGCCCGCCCGCCCCGCCTGCTGCCACAGGGACGCGCGCGTGCCGGGGTACCCGGCGATCAGCACGGCGTCGAGGCCCGAGACGTCGATGCCGAGTTCGAGCGCGGTCGTCGCGGCGAGGCCGAGGAGTTCGCCGGAGTGGAGCGCCTGTTCGAGGGCACGGCGCTCCTCGGGGAGATAGCCGCCCCGGTATGCCGCGACACGCCGGGCCAATGACCGGTCGACCTCGGCGAGACGCTCCTGGGCGATCACCGAGATCAGTTCGGCGCCGCGCCGGGAGCGCACGAAGGCCACCGACCGCACACCCTGCACGGTGAGGTCGGTCAGCAGGTCGGCCGTCTCGGCGGTGGCGGTACGGCGGACAGGTGCTCCCTTCTCGCCCTGGAGTTCGGTGAGCGGAGGCTCCCAGAGGGCGAACACCAGTTCACCGCGCGGTGAGGCGTCGTCGGCGACCTCGACCACCGGGAGGCCGGTCAGGCGGCGGGCGGCCACCGAGGGCTCCGCGGCGGTCGCGGAGGCCAGCAGGAACACGGGTGAGGCGCCGTAGCGGGCGCACAGGCGGCGCAGGCGACGCAGCACCTGGGCGACATGCGAGCCGAAGACGCCCCGGTAGGTGTGGCACTCGTCGATGACCACGTACTTCAAGGACCTGAGGAAGGAGGACCAGCGGGGGTGGGACGGGAGGATGCCGCGGTGCAGCATGTCCGGGTTGGTGAGGACGTAGTTGGCGTACTGGCGGACCCATTCGCGTTCCTCGACCGGCGTGTCGCCGTCGTAGACCGCGGGGCGTACGGAATTGCCCAGTGGTTGTGAAAGTTCCTTCACAGAGCGGCACTGATCCGCCGCGAGAGCCTTCGTCGGGGCCAGATAGAGGGCGGTGGCGCCCCGGCCGTTCGGGGCCTCGGAGCCGTCCAGAAGCGTCGACAGGACGGGCACGAGGTACGCCAGGGACTTGCCGGACGCGGTGCCGGTGGCGACGACCACCGAGTCGCCGTCCAGGGCGTGCTCGGCCGCGCGTGCCTGGTGGGCCCAGGGGTGTTCGATTCCGCAGGCCTGCACCGCGGCGATGACCTCCGGACGGATCCGGTCCGGCCAGACGGCATGGCGACCCTCGCGCGGGGGCAAGTGCTCCATATGAGTGATGCGCGAAGCCCGGCTCGGCCCCGCCGCGAGCCGGTCCAGGACCGTGCCTGGCGAGAGGCGGGAAGCGGGTTCCGTCCGGGGTCGATCGGATCGGTGATTCTTGGCCATCGGCACCGAGTGTGTCACTGGCGTGACGGACAATGGGACCAAGGCGTCGTGCACGCCTGCCGTAAGTGATTGAATGCCATCGCGGCTGGCGAACCGTCCTGGGAGCTTCAAGCCGAGGTGTCCCGAGGGACGACCGCTCGATAGCAAGGTGCTGGAGGATCCGTGGACCTGTCCCTGTCGACCGAAACCATCGGCGATCGCACGATCGTCAGGGTCGGTGGCGAAATCGACGTATATACCGCGCCCAAGCTGCGCGAGCAGCTGGTCGAGCTGGTGAATGACGGCAGTTTCCACCTTGTCGTCGACATGGAGGGCGTGGACTTCCTCGACTCCACCGGGCTCGGCGTACTGGTCGGCGGACTGAAGCGGGTGCGGGCCCATGAGGGCTCGCTGCGCCTGGTCTGCAACCAGGAGCGCATTTTGAAGATCTTCCGCATTACCGGCCTCACCAAGGTGTTCCCGATCCACACCTCGGTCGAGGAAGCGGTGGCGGCGACCGACTGAGCACCGGTCCGGGCGCGGTGGAAAGGGTCCGCGCCCGGGACGGCCGAAGTTGAAGAGGGGGGTCCGGGCGTTCGGCGGCCCGGTCCCCCGACAGCACGCCCGTAGTTCCGAGGGGGATGCATGGCCACCGTTGAACTCCGCTTCAGCGCGCTGCCCGAGCACGTCCGGACCGCCCGACTGGTGGCGGCAGCGGTGGCGCGCAGGGCCGGAGTGGACGAGGCCGTCCTCGACGAGGTCCGACTCGCCGTGGGCGAGGCCTGTACCCGTGCCGTCGGGCTGCATCAGCACGTCGGCATCACCGCGCCGGTGAAGGTGGTGCTGATCGAGGAGGAGAAACAGTTCTCCATCGAGGTCGGCGACGAGGCGCCGCGGCACGCCCCCGGCGACCGGGCACCCGGAGCCGCGGGCGAGGACCCCGACGTGGAGACCGAGGAGGACGAGATGGGCCTCGCGGTCATCAGCGGCCTCGTCGACGACGTGGAGGTCACCGCGGGAGAACACGGCGGGTTGATCCGCATGACCTGGCCGACCCCGCCGCCGATCGCGGTGCTTCCCTGACACGACCGACGACCCGACCGACGTAGCGCATCACCCGAAGGGCCCTGCTGAGCAGGGCCCTTCGGGTTTTTCAAGAGCATTCTGAATTCGTGAAGCGATTCACGATCAATTTCCGATCATTCGATCGGCTGAAAATGCTTTCGAGGAGTTACGCGGGGTGTAGCAGATTCCGGTTTACCGCGTACTGTTTTGATCAGGAACAGATCTCTAGACTCCGTCCACATCTTGAGCTCAGCCCAAGCGTCAAGGAGGACGAATGGCGGGGCTTTCTTCCCCAGACCAGCTGGACCACTCCACAGCCCTCGCGGCCGCGGTACTGACCGACGGCAACCGTGTCATGGTGTCGATCATCGGCGTCGTGGCCCTGGCCGCCCTCGTGGTGGCAGGCGTCCTGGTGCGCCAGGTACTCGCGGCAGGCGAGGGCACCGACAGCATGAAGAAGATCGCGGCAGCGGTCCAGGAAGGCGCGAACGCCTATCTGGCCCGGCAGTTGCGCACGCTCGGCGTATTCGCCGTGGTCGTGTTCTTCCTGCTCATGCTGCTGCCCGCGGACGACTGGAATCAGCGCGCCGGACGATCGGTGTTCTTCTTGATCGGCGCGGCGTTCTCGGCGGCCACCGGCTATATCGGTATGTGGCTCGCCGTACGGAGCAATGTGCGGGTCGCCGCAGCCGCGCGCGAGGCGACTCCGGCGGCGGGCGAACCGGAAAAGGATCTCACCGCGGTTTCGCACAAAGCCATGAAGATCGCTTTTCGCACGGGCGGCGTCGTCGGCATGTTCACGGTGGGCCTCGGTCTGCTGGGCGCCTCCTGCGTGGTGCTGGTGTACGCGGCCGACGCGCCGAAGGTCCTCGAGGGCTTCGGTCTCGGCGCGGCGCTCATCGCGATGTTCATGCGTGTCGGCGGCGGCATCTTCACCAAGGCCGCCGACGTCGGCGCCGACCTGGTCGGCAAGGTCGAGCAGGGCATCCCGGAGGACGATCCGCGCAACGCCGCGACCATCGCCGACAACGTGGGCGACAACGTCGGCGACTGCGCGGGCATGGCGGCCGACCTCTTCGAGTCGTACGCCGTGACCCTGGTCGCCGCGCTGATCCTCGGCAAGGCGGCCTTCGGCGACGCCGGGCTCGCCTTCCCGCTGCTCGTCCCCGCGATCGGCGTGCTCACCGCGATGATCGGCATCTTCGCCGTGGCCCCGCGCCGCGCCGACCGCAGCGGGATGACGGCGATCAACCGCGGCTTCTTCATTTCCGCGGTGATCTCGCTCGTCCTGGTGGCGGTGGCCGTCTTCGTCTACCTCCCCGGAAAGTACGCCGACCTCGACGGCGTCACCGACGCGGCGATCCTGGGCAAGGGCGGCGACCCGCGGATCCTCGCGCTCGTCGCGGTGGCGATCGGCATCCTGCTCGCGGCCGTGATCCAGCAGCTGACGGGCTACTTCACCGAGACCAACCGCCGACCGGTCAAGGACATCGGCAAGTCCTCGCTCACGGGGCCCGCCACCGTCGTCCTGGCCGGCATCTCGGTCGGCCTCGAATCGGCCGTCTACACCGCGCTGTTGATCGGCCTCGGCGTGTACGGGGCGTTCCTGCTCGGCGGTACGTCGATCATGCTGGCCCTGTTCGCGGTGGCGCTGGCCGGCACCGGCCTGCTCACCACGGTCGGTGTGATCGTCGCCATGGACACCTTCGGGCCGGTCTCCGACAACGCGCAGGGCATCGCCGAGATGTCCGGCGACGTCGAGGGCGCGGGCGCGCAGGTCCTCACCAACCTGGACGCGGTCGGCAACACCACCAAGGCCATCACGAAGGGCATCGCCATCGCCACCGCCGTCCTGGCGGCGTCGGCGCTCTTCGGGTCGTACCGTGACGCGATCATCACCGGCGCGCGGGACGTGGGTGAGAGGTTGTCCGGTGAGGGCACACCGATGAGCCTGATGATGGACATCTCGCAGCCCAACAACCTCGTCGGTCTCATCGCGGGCGCGGCGGTCGTCTTCCTCTTCTCGGGACTGGCGATCAACGCCGTGTCGCGGTCGGCGGGTTCCGTGGTCTACGAGGTGCGGCGGCAGTTCCGCGAGCATCCCGGGATCATGGACTACAGCGAGAAGCCGGAGTACGGCAAGGTCGTCGACATCTGCACCAGGGATGCGCTGCGCGAGCTCGCCACGCCCGGACTGCTCGCCGTGATGGCGCCCATCTTCATCGGGTTCACGCTCGGTGTCGGTGCCCTCGGCGCGTTCCTCGCGGGCGCGATCGGGGCGGGCACGCTGATGGCGGTGTTCCTCGCCAACTCCGGTGGCGCGTGGGACAACGCCAAGAAGCTGGTCGAGGACGGCCACCACGGCGGAAAGGGCAGCGAGTCCCATGCCGCGACGGTGATCGGCGACACGGTCGGCGACCCCTTCAAGGACACCGCCGGCCCCGCGATCAACCCGTTGCTGAAGGTGATGAACCTGGTGTCGCTGTTGATCGCGCCGGCGGTGATCAAGTTCAGTTACGGCGACGACGAGAACCTCGGCGTACGGATCGCGATCGCGGCCCTGGCGTTCATCGTGATCGCGAGCGCCGTCTACGTCTCCAAGCGGCGCGGCATCGCCATGGGTGACGAAGACAACGCCGAGAAGGCGCCCAAGTCGGCTGATCCGGCGGTGGTTTCGTAGGGCGGTTCCACGAGGCCCAGTTCAAAGGGCGGGCGGGCGGCGCGTGTTGACGTGCCGCCCGCCCGCCTCGTCGTGTTCGCGCCCTGGTCGTGAGCCTTATCTCTCTTGGTGCAAATGGCTTCAATAGTGATCTTAACGGACCTTCTGCATGCGGGTGTCGTCGACTTGGCGTGTATGTTCCGGGGCCGAGAGCCATGGAAGGGACCAATCCGGTGAACAAGAAGCTCGCGGCCGCACTGTCCGGCGGTGCGGTACTGGTACTGGCGCTGTCGGGATGCGGCGGCGACGACAGCAGCGAAAAGCTGAACTCCTGGGCCAAGGAGGTCTGCGACGCCGTACAGCCGCAGGCCAAGAAGATCGAGGCCGCCAACGCCGCGATCCAGGAGGAGACCTCGGACAACAGCACGCCGGAAGAGGTCCAGAAGACCGACGCGCAGGCCTTCCAGGACATGTCGGACGCCTACAAGGCGATCGGGGCCGCCGTGACCAAGGCCGGTGCGCCGGACGTCGAGAATGGCGAGAAGAAGCAGCAGGACGCCGCCAAGGAGCTCAACACGATCTCCTCGTCGTACGCCTCCCTGAAGGCGCAGGTCGACAAGCTGGACACCAAGGACCAGGCGAAGTTCGCCGACGGCCTCAAGGACATCGCCACCGAGCTGGACAAGCTGAGCAGGAGCGGGAGCAACGCGCTGAAGACCCTCGAAGAGGGCGACGTCGGCAAGGCGATGGCCAAGCAGCAGAGCTGCAAGAGCGCGTCCGCCCCGGCCTCGGCGACGACTGGCTGAGGGTCGCGGGGCCGGCGGGTCGCCCTGTCGCGCGGGTTCGGGGGTCACAATGGGGGCGTGAGTCACTCCAGCCTGTCAGCCCTGCCCGCTCCCGACCGCCTCGACGTCACCGCCCGGCTGCGGGACGCCCTCCTAGAGGCCTCCTTCACCGCCGACGGGCTGCTCGAACTGCTCGGAGCGCCCGCGTACGCGGCCCTCGCGCGCAGCGAGATCGTGCCCGCGCTCCGGGCGACACGCGGCGACACGCCGCTGGAGATGCTCGTACGGCTGTTCCTGTTGCAGCAGCCCGTGCCGCACGCGCGCGTGGAGGGCGTTCTGCCCGTCGACGCGTGCCTGGAGAGCGGGTGGCTGGTTCGTGCGGGTACGGATGAGGTCGCGGCGACCGTGGACGTACGGCCGTACGGCGGGGCCGGTGGCGAGGACTGGTTCATCGTGTCCGACCTCGGGTGCGCGGTCGGCGGGGCGGGCGGCATCGGGAGCCGGGAGGAGGGCGTGGTCCTCGGCGTCGGCGGTGCCTCCACGACCCTCGCCGGCATCACCGTCCGCACGCCCGTCTCCGCGGCCCTCGATCTCGGCACCGGCTCCGGGATCCAGGCGCTGCACGCCGCCCAGCACGCCACGCGCGTGACGGCGACCGACATCAACCCGCGCGCGCTGCACATCACGGCGCTCACGCTGGCGCTGTCCGGCGCGCCGGCCGCCGACCTGCGCGAGGGCTCGCTGTTCGAGCCGCTCCGGGACGACGAGACGTACGACCTGATCGTGTCGAATCCGCCCTTCGTGATCTCGCCGGGCGCGCGGCTGACGTACCGCGACGGCGGGATGGGCGGGGACGATCTGTGCCGCACGCTCGTTCAGCAGGCGGGGGAACGGCTGAACGAGGGCGGGTTCGCGCAGTTTCTCGCCAACTGGCAGCACGTGGAGGGGGAGGACTGGCAGGACAGGCTCAGGGCGTGGGTGCCGCGCGGGTGCGACGCCTGGATCGTGCAGCGCGAGGTGCAGGACGTCACACAGTACGCCGAGCTCTGGCTCAGGGATGCCGGTGACCACCGGGGCGACCCGGCCGAGTACCAGGCGCGGTACGACGCGTGGCTGGACGAGTTCGAGGCACGCAAGGTGAAGGCCGTGGGCTTCGGGTGGATCACCCTGCGGAAGACGGGTGCCGCCGTGCCCTCCGTCACCGCGGAGGAGTGGCCGCATCCGGTCGAACAGCCGCTCGGAGAGACGGTCCGGGAGCACTTCGAGCGTCTCGACTATCTGCGGACGCACGACGACGCGGCCCTGCTCACGGGGCACTTCAAGCTGGCCCCCGAGATCGTCCAGGAGCAGGTCGGACTGCCCGGCGCGGAGGACCCCGAGCACGTGGTGCTGCGCCAGAACCGCGGGATGCGACGGGCCACCAAGGTGGACACGGTCGGCGCGGGGTTCGCGGGCGTGTGCGACGGCTCGCTGAGCGCGGGCCGCATTCTGGACGCGATCGCCCAGCTGGTGGGCGAGGATCCGGTGCTGCTGCGCGACCGCACGCCCGCGCAGATCCGGCTGCTGGTGGAGCAGGGGTTCCTCGAGCCGGCCTGATCCCGACAGGCGGTCACGTCTGAAATCGCGAAAACCGGCCAACATCCATCTGTGAGCGGGCGCGGGGGGAGCCGCCGACCCCGGTCGCGGACATGTTCTCGCTGGGCGCCAGGTCAGGAGCGGACCGTGTACGGCCGGGTCGCCGACGAGGACGACTGGAAGCAGGGCTTCACCGAGATCGTGTGCCGGTGGGCCCCTCCGACAACAAGAACAACAAGAAGACGACAGGAAAGATACCCGTGCCCGGTCCGTCTGAGGCCCGCACAGGGAAGCGGGCGTTCACCCAGGGTTCGCCTGTCCGCCGCCCGTGCGTGTCAGCCTCCACGGGCTGGGCACTCGCAACGGCAGAAAAGGGGCGCACGGTCATGGAGAGCGGACCGGCGATCTTCGCGGGAATGGTGTTCGGGCTGTTCGGAGGCGGGCTGCTGGTGTGGACCGCGGCCCGTGTCCGGCATCATGAACCGGTCGCCCAAGGTGTGAGCCCCGTCGCATCGGCGACCTTCGCGACCATCGCCGCGGTGATCGCGCTGGCCGTCGGGACATGGTGCTTCTCCCGCGTCTGAGAGCGGCCTTGGAGCTGCGGCCCAGGTAATTGGGAGGTCACCCTCCGGATAGCCTCGAAAAGGCTGGTGGACACTCCGGGCGGCAGGAATGGCGGTAGTCGGGTTACCGTTCGAGTGGCCGTTGCGGGCTTTTCCCGTTTGACACGGGGGCGGGATGTACCGTCACACTCCGCAGCGTCAGCATGACCCCACCCCGGGACCAAGCCTGGGGAGAGACCCCAGCGTCGACCGGAGAGAAGAGCGAAGTTGTCCCCGACCAGCGAGACCGCACAGGGCGGCCGCCGACTCGTCATCGTCGAGTCGCCTGCCAAGGCGAAGACGATCAAGGGCTATCTCGGCCCCGGATACGTCGTCGAGGCGAGCGTCGGGCACATCCGCGACCTCCCCAACGGCGCCGCGGAGGTGCCCGAGAAGTACACCGGCGAGGTCCGCCGCCTCGGCGTGGACGTCGATCACGACTTCCAGCCCATCTATGTGGTCAACGCCGACAAGAGGGCGCAGGTCAAGAAGCTCAAGGACCTGCTGAAGGATTCCGACGAGCTCTTCCTCGCCACCGATGAGGACCGTGAGGGCGAGGCGATCGCCTGGCACCTCCAGGAGGTGCTCAAGCCCAAGGTCCCGGTCAAGCGGATGGTCTTCCACGAGATCACCAAGGCCGCGATCCAGGCCGCCGTCGCCAATCCGCGCGAGCTGAACCAGAAGCTGGTCGACGCCCAGGAGACCCGCCGCATCCTCGACCGTCTCTACGGCTACGAGGTCTCGCCGGTCCTGTGGAAGAAGGTCATGCCGCGCCTGTCGGCCGGCCGAGTCCAGTCGGTCGCGACACGTCTCGTCGTCGAGCGGGAACGCGACCGCATCGCTTTCCGTTCTGCTGAGTACTGGGACCTGACGGGCACCTTCGCGACCGGCCGCGCGGGGGACGCGTCGGACCCGTCGTCGCTTGTCGCCCGCCTCCAGACCGTCGACGGCAGGCGGGTCGCGCAGGGCCGCGACTTCGACTCCCTGGGACAACTCAAGAGCGCGAACACCCTCCACCTCGACGAGGCGAACGCCCGCGCCCTGGCCACCGCCCTGGAGAACACGCGATTCGCCGTACGGTCCGTCGAGTCGAAGCCGTACCGCCGCTCGCCGTACGCTCCTTTCCGTACGACGACGCTGCAGCAGGAAGCCTCGAGGAAGCTGGGCTTCGGCGCGAAGGCGACCATGCAGATCGCGCAGAAGCTGTACGAGAACGGCTTCATCACCTACATGCGTACGGACTCCACGACCCTGTCGGACACGGCGATCGCCGCCGCCCGCGCCCAGGTCACGCAGCTGTACGGCGCCGACTACCTCCCGGCGCAGCCGCGGACGTACGCCGGAAAGGTCAAGAACGCGCAGGAGGCGCACGAGGCGATCCGCCCCTCGGGCGACCGCTTCCGCACGCCTGCCGAGACCGGCCTGACCGGCGACCAGTTCAGGCTTTACGAGCTGATCTGGAAGCGGACGGTCGCCTCCCAGATGAAGGACGCGACCGGCAACAGCGTGACGGTGAAGATCGGTGGCACCGCCGCCGACGGCCGGGACGTCGAGTTCAGCGCCTCCGGCAAGACGATCACCTTCCACGGCTTCCTGAAGGCATACGTCGAGGGTGCCGACGACCCGAACGCCGAGCTGGACGACCGCGAGCGCCGTCTGCCCCAGGTCAACGAGGGCGATGCGCTGAGCGCCGAGGAGATCACGGTCGACGGGCACGCCACCAAGCCCCCGGCCCGCTACACCGAGGCCAGCCTGGTCAAGGAGCTCGAAGAGCGCGAGATCGGCCGCCCGTCCACGTACGCGTCGATCATCGGCACGATCCTCGACCGCGGCTATGTCTTCAAGAAGGGCACGGCCCTCGTGCCGTCCTTCCTGAGCTTCGCCGTGGTCAACCTCCTGGAGAAGCACTTCGGGCGGCTCGTCGACTACGACTTCACCGCCAAGATGGAGGACGACCTCGACCGCATCGCACGCGGCGAGGCGCAGGCCGTGCCGTGGCTGAGGCGCTTCTACTTCGGCGAGGGCACCGGGAACGGCGGCGCGGCCGAGGCCGGCAACGGCGACGGGGACCACCTCGGCGGGCTCAAGGAGCTGGTGACCGACCTGGGCGCGATCGACGCGCGCGAGGTGTCGTCGTTCCCGGTGGGCAGCGGCATCGTGCTGCGGGTCGGACGCTACGGCCCGTACGTCGAGCGCGGCGAGAAGGACTCCGAGAACCATCAGCGCGCGGACATCCCCGAGGACCTGGCCCCGGACGAGCTGAGTGTCGAGTACGCGGAGGAGCTGCTCGCCAAGCCGAGCGGCGACTTCGAGCTGGGCGCCGACCCGTCCACGGGCCACCAGATCATCGCCAGGGACGGCCGCTACGGCCCGTACGTCACCGAGGTGCTCCCCGAGGGCACCCCGAAGACCGGCAAGAACGCCGTCAAGCCGCGTACGGCCTCGCTGTTCAAGTCGATGTCGCTGGACACGGTGACCCTCGAGGACGCCCTGAAGCTGATGTCGCTGCCGCGTGTCGTCGGCACGGACGTGGACGGCGTGGAGATCACCGCGCAGAACGGCCGCTACGGTCCGTACCTGAAGAAGGGCACGGACTCGCGGTCCCTGCAGTCCGAGGAGCAGCTGTTCACGATCACGCTGGCGGAGGCGCAGGCGATCTACGCCCAGCCCAAGCAGCGTGGGCGTGCTGCCGCCAAGCCGCCGCTGAAGGAGCTGGGCGAGGACCCGGTCAGCCAGAAGCCGGTCGTGGTCAAGGACGGCCGCTTCGGTCCGTACGTCACCGACGGGGAGACCAACGCGACCCTGCGCTCCGGCGACAGCGTCGAGACGATCACCCCGGAACGCGGCTTCGAACTCCTCGCCGAGAAGCGGGCGAAGGCGCCCGCCAAGAAGACGGCGAAGAAGACAGCCGCGAAGAAGGCCGCCCCGGCCAAGAAGACGGCCGCCAAGAAGACCGCGGCGAAGAAGACGACGACGGCCGCGAAGAAGACGACCGCCAAGAAGACCGCCGCGAAGAAGGCGACGGCTTCGAAGACGGCCGCGGAGGACTGAGCTGCGGGATTGAGCCGCGGAAGGCTGAGCCGCGCCGCGTTTCTCCGCATTCCTCTACGGACGCTTCGCAAAACGAACGCCCCGGCATCACTTTGGTGTCGGGGCGTGCGCACGTTCGGACGGGTGCTCCGGGCTGTCGGCGGCTGCCGATAGGCTGAAAGCATGACCCGAGCCGAACAGCCAACGGCCTCTCACCCGGCCCCCGACGACGCCCTGGTCGCGGACTCCCGTGAGCGCGCCGTCCGCGCCCTGCTGCGCCGACCGCAGCTGAAACGGCTGTGGAGCGCACAACTCGTGGGCGGCGTCGGCGACACTCTCGCGCTCCTCGTGCTGGTCGTCCTCGCCCTCCAAGCGGCGGTCGCCGAGGGCTCGTTCGGCGGCGGCTACCGGGGCGTGGCGTTCGCAGTGGCGACCGTTTTCGCGGTGCGCATCCTGGCGACGCTGCTCTTCGGGGCGGTCCTGCTCGGCCCGCTCACCTCGCTCACCTCCCAGGAGGGCCCCCTCGACCGACGCTGGACCATGGTCGGCGCGGACGGGCTGCGGGCCGCGGTGCTCATCGTGGCGCCCCTGTGGATCGACTGGACGCCCGACGACGCGCTGGCCGTGATCCTGGTCACCGCCTTCGTGACCGCAGTCGCCGAGCGCTTCTGGACGGTGTGCCGGGAGAGCGCGGCGCCCGCGCTGCTGCCCCCACCGCCCCCGGAGGGCGCGACGGTACGACCGCTGCCCGACCACATGGACACCCTGCGCCGCCTGTCGCTGCGTACCAGCTTCGTGGCGATCCCGCTCGCGGCCGCCGCGCTCGTCGTCGCAGCGCTGCTCAACAACCTTCTGGGCGCGGGAATCGCCTGGTTCTCCCAGCACCAGGCGGCCCTCGCGTCGTATGTCGCGGCCGGGCTGTTCGCCGCGTCCCTGTCCTTGCTGACCTTCCTGGAGCTGCCCGACACGCGTACCCCGCGCGCGCGTTCGCCGCTGGAGGGGCTGCGCCGGCCCAAGACGGGCACGGGTGTCGACAAGGGCCGCACCGGCGCGATGCCGACGCTCGTGCTCGCCTGCGCGGCCGTCGCCGCGGCGGTGGCGGCCGCGGTGGGCGTCGCCGTGCTGCACGCCAAGGACCTGGGCGGCGGCCCGGTGATGTACGGGCTGCTGGTGTGCGCGCTGACCGGCGGCGTGGTCGTCGGCATCCGTACGGCGCCTTCCGTGCTGCCGTCGCTGTCGCGCCGCCGGCTGCTGTCGCTGGCGATCGCCTTCACCGGCGTCGCGCTGCTGGCCGCCGGCCTCGTCCCGGACGTCACCAGCGTGCTGCTGATCCTCGCGCTGGCCGGCGTCGGCGCGGGCATGGCCGCCAACACCGGCCACACGCTGCTCGACCAGGAGGCCGAGGACAACCGCCGGGCGCGTACGACGGAGCATCTGCACGCGGTCGTACGAGTCCTGGTGGCGCTCGGCGTGGTGATCGCGCCCCTGGTGGCGGCGGCGATCGGCCCGCACCGCCTGGAGAACGGCAAGTTCGTGTTCGCCCACGGCGGCGCGGCCTTCACCCTGATGCTGGTCGGCGCGCTGCTGCTGCCGGTGGCCGCGCTGGTGCTGGCCAAGGTCGACGACCGTTCGGGCGTGCCGCTGCGGCACGACCTCAGGGACGCGCTGCTCGGCGGCGACGACCCGGTGACGGCGCCCGCTGCGAACGGCTTCTTCATCGCCCTGGAGGGCGGCGACGGCGCCGGGAAGTCCACCCAGGCCGAGGCGCTCGCCGAGTGGATCAGGGCCAAGGGGCACGAGGTCGTGGTGACGCGCGAGCCGGGGGCGACTCCGGTGGGCAAGCGGCTGCGGTCGATCCTGCTGGACGTGTCGAGCGCCGGGCTGTCGCACCGGGCGGAAGCGCTGCTGTACGCGGCGGACCGCGCGGAACACGTGGACACGGTCGTACGGCCCGCGCTGGAGCGCGGCGCGGTGGTCATCTCGGACCGGTACATCGACTCGTCCGTGGCCTATCAGGGGGCGGGCCGTGATCTGTCCCCGACCGAGGTCGCCCGGATCAACCGCTGGGCGACGAACGGTCTCGTCCCGCATCTGACCGTGCTGCTGGACGTCTCGCCGGAGACCGCGCGCGAGCGGTTCACCGAGGCGCCGGACCGGCTCGAGTCGGAGCCGGCCGAGTTCCACGCGCGCGTGCGGTCCGGTTTCCTGACGCTGGCCGCGGCCGACCCCGGGCGCTACCTGGTGGTGGACGCCGGTCAGGAGGCCGAAGCCGTCACGACCGTCATCCGGCACCGGCTCGACCAGGTGCTGCCGCTGTCCGAGGCCGAGATCCAGGCCCGGGAGGAGGCGCGCCGCAAGGCCGAGGAGGAGGCCCGGCGCAAGGCCGAGGAAGAGGCCGCCCGCAAGGCTGAGGAGGAGCGCCTGGAGCGGGAACGCCAGGAGCAGCTCGCGCGGCTGAAGGCCGAGGAAGAGGAGCGCAAGCGGCGCGAACTGGAGGAGGCGCAGCGCCGCGAGGCCGAACGGCAGGCGGAGGAAGCCCGGCTGCGCGCCGAGGAAGCGCGTAAGCGGGCCGAGGAGGAGCGGCAGCGGCTCCTCGCGGAGGAGAAGGCGCGGGCCGAGGAAGAGGCCCGGCGCAAGGCCGAGGAGGACCGACGCCGCAAGCAGGCCGAGGAGGAGGCCCGGCTGCGCGCCGAGGCCGAGGCACGGCGCTTGGAGAAGCAGCGGAAGGCCGAGGAGGCGCTGCTGCGGGCCGAGGAGGCCCGGCGGCTGGCCGAGCAGGCCGCTGCCGCGGCGGAGGCCGGGCCCAAGGCGACCGGGCCGCAGCCGACGGCTCCTGGCATCACCCCGGACGCGGCGACCGTACCGACACCGGTCGTGACGCCGACGAACGCGTCGGGCGGGCCGGTGGACGAGACGGCGGTGCTGCCGCGGGTCCGGGACCAGAAGGACCAGAAGGACCAGAGCGGCGAGAGGGACCAGCGGGGCGAGCAGGGGGCGGATGAGCGGGGCTCCGGCTCCCGTGGGCCCGACTCCGAGGTGACGGCCGAGCTGCCGCAGCCGCCGGTTCCTCCGGGGGCGGCGGACGAGACGGCGGTGTTGCCGCAGGTTCCTCCGGGTGCCGCCGACGAGACCGCCGTACTGCCTCCCGTGGCGCCGGACGGTGCCAACGACGAGACCGCGGTGCTGCGCCCCGTGCGGGACGAGGGCAATGCGGACCGGGTTCCGCCGGGGTTCTTCCGGGACGAGCGGCCAGGGGCGCGGCCGGACGGTACCGAGGACCGCACGCGTGAGCTGCCGCAGGTCGACGAAGACGGGGCTCCTCGGCGGCGGACGCGGTCCGACTGGGCCGAGGAGACGCCGCTGGACGACCTGCCGACGTTGGCGGACGAGTTGCTCGGTCCGCGTGAGGACGAGGAGCTCGACGACGAGCGCGGGCGACGTGGCCGGGGGCGGCGGGGCTGAGCCGCGGACGACTGCCCGCGGCTGAGCCGGCCTCCTTGCCGGTGCCCCGTTGCCGGTGCCGCGTTGTCAGTGCCGCCCTCCACAATGGATCCCGTACCGCGTGACATGACGAAAGGGCGGGGTGAGGGATGACCGTCTGGGACGACCTGGTCGGCCAGGAGAGGGTGAGCGAGCAGCTCGACGCCGCCGCTCGGGACGCCGACGCCCTGGTCACCGCAGCCACCGCGGACACGCCGCCGCCCGAGGCGTCGAAGATGACGCACGCCTGGCTGTTCACGGGGCCGCCCGGCGCGGGGCACATTCAGGCGGCGCGGGCATTCGCCGCCGCGCTGCAGTGCGTCAGCCCGGACCGCGCCCTCGGCGGATCCCCCGGCTGCGGCTTCTGCGACGGATGTCATACGGCGCTCATCGGCACCCACGCCGACGTCACCACCGTCGCCGCCGTCGGCACGCAGATCCTCGCCGACGACATGCGGGACACCGTCCGTAAGTCGTTCACCTCGCCGGCGACCGGCCGCTGGCAGGTCATCCTCGTCGAGGACGCCGAGCGGCTGAACGAGAAGTCGGCCAACGCCGTCCTCAAGGCCGTGGAGGAGCCCGCTCCCCGGACGGTCTGGCTGCTGTGCGCCCCCTCTATCGAGGACGTCCTGCCCACCATCCGCTCCCGCTGCCGTCACCTGAACCTCTCGACGCCCTCGGTCGACGCCGTCGCCGACATGCTCGTACGCCGTGAGGGCGTCGAGCCCGCCGCCGCCATGGCCGCCGCCCGCGCCACCCAGGGCCATGTCGACCGCGCCCGCCGCCTCGCCACCGACCCGGCCGCGCGCGAGCGCCGCGCCGCCGTGCTGAAACTGCCCCTGCGGGTCGAGGACATCGGCGGCTGTCTCAAGGCCGCCCAGGAACTGGTCGACGCGGCCGCCGAGGACGCCAGGCAACTCGCCGAGGAGAGGGACGGCAAGGAGACGGACGAGCTCAAGGCGGCGATGGGCGCGTCCCAGGGCGGACGGATGCCGCGCGGCACCGCGGGTGTGATGAAGGACCTGGAGGACAAGCAGAAGCGCCGCAGGACCCGTACGCAGCGCGACAGCCTCGACCTCGCCCTGACCGACCTCACCGCCTTCTACCGCGACGTCCTCGCCCTTCAGCTCGGCTCCCGGGTCGCGATCGCCAACGTCGACGCCGAGGACGCCCTGGAGCGGCTCGCCCGCGGCGGCTCCCCGGAGTCCACGCTCCGCCGCATCGAGGCGATCGCCGCCTGCCGAGAGGCCCTCGACCGCAACGTGGCCCCGCTGCTCGCCGTGGAGGCGATGACCATGGCACTCAGAGCGGGCTGACCCACGAGGGCAGACCCGACCGTAGGAACCAGCACAGGAGGTTGACCACGTCACTCGTACGAGCCATGGCGTACGCGGAGGGCATTCGAGCCACTGCGGAGAGTTACGCTCGGTTGATGTTCATCAGGCGCAGCTTCCGCCCCAGCACGGCGGCAGACCAGACCGACTCGCCCGGCCCGAACCCCAGGACGCGCAGCTCCCGCACACGAAGAGCCCGTACCCGCAGAGCCCGTACCACCGGCGGCGCCCTCCTCACCGTCGCGGCGGTGCTCGTCTCCGCGTGCTCCTCGGGAAGTGCGACAACTGCGACCGGCTCGGCCGCGGAGGCCGCGCTCGCCGCGCTGCCGAAGGCCACGCCGGCCGCCCTCGCGCCGTACTACGGACAGAAACCGAAATGGCGCGGGTGCGGAGTCCCCGGCTTCGAATGCGCCACGCTGAAGGCGCCGCTCGACTACGCGCATCCGGCCGACGGCGACGTCCGGCTCGCCGTCGCGCGCAAGAAGGCCACGGGGCCGGGCAAGCGGCTGGGCTCACTGCTGGTGAACCCGGGCGGGCCGGGCAGCTCGGCGATCGGTTACCTCCAGGCGTACGCCGGGATCGGCTACCCGGCCCAGGTTCGCGCCCGCTACGACATGGTGGCGGTCGACCCACGCGGCGTCGCCGGGAGCGAGCCCGTCGAATGCCTCGACGGGCCGGACATGGACAGGTTCACGCAGACGGACATCACGCCGGACGACGAGCGGGAGACCACCGAACTCGTCGACGCGTACAAGAGGTTCGCGGAGGGCTGCGGCGCGGACTCGCCGGAGCTCCTGCGGCACGTGTCCACCGTCGAGACGGCCCGGGACATGGACATCGTGCGGGCGGCGCTGGGCGACGCGAAGCTGAACTACGTGGGGGCGTCGTACGGGACGTTCCTCGGGGCGACCTATGCGGGACTCTTCCCGGGCCGGGCGGGCCGGCTGGTCCTGGACGGCGCGATGGATCCCTCGCAGCCGGCGCGCCGAATGAACCTCGACCAGACGGCGGGCTTCGAGACGGCGTTCCAGTCGTTCGCGAGGGACTGCGTCCAGCAGCCGGACTGTCCGCTGGGCACGAAGGGCACGAAGACCGCCGAGGCCGGCAGGAAGCTCAGGGCTTTCTTCGAGAAGCTGGACGCCCGGCCGATCCCCACGGGCGACGCGGACGGCCGTAAGCTCAGCGAGGCCCTCGCCACCACCGGAGTGATCGCGGCGATGTACGACGAGGGAGCCTGGGCGCAGTTGCGCGAGGCACTGACCTCGGCGATGGACGACAACGACGGCGCGGGCCTGCTGCTCCTCTCCGACGGCTACTACGAACGCGACGCCGAGGGCCGCTACGCGAACCTGATGTTCGCCAACGCCGCCGTCAACTGCCTCGACCTCCCGGCCGCCTTCGACACCCCGGACGAGGTCCAGAAGTCCCTCCCCACCTTCGAAAAGGCGTCCCCCGTGTTCGGCAAGGGCCTCGCCTGGGCCTCCCTGAACTGCGCCTACTGGCCGGTGGCGGCCACGGGTGAGCCGCGCCGCATCGAGGCGAAGGGCGCGGCCCCGATCGTCGTGGTCGGCACCACCCGCGACCCGGCGACGCCGTACCGCTGGGCCCGCGCCCTGGCCGGCCAGCTCTCCTCCGCCCGCCTCCTCACCTACGAGGGCGACGGCCACACCGCCTACGGCCGCGGCAGCACCTGCATCGACTCCACGATCAACGCCTACCTGCTCCGCGGCACCCCTCCGACGGACGGAAAACGCTGCTCCTAGCCCCGTGACGGCACCGCGACGGCCCCGGGCGCCCAGTGCCCGGGGCCGGTGCGGAGCACCCCCGGAAACTGTGTAGACTTACCGACGTTGCTGATCGCACCATGGTGCGGACGGCGCGCCGCCTTAGCTCAGATGGCCAGAGCAACGCACTCGTAATGCGTAGGTCTCGGGTTCGAATCCCGAAGGCGGCTCCAAGGGAAACCGCAGTTCAGGCCACTGAGCTGCGGTTTTTTCGTTCTCTTGACCTTGGAATAGGCGTGCCGAGGGCTTCTTGAGGCTGTGCATGTAATGCGTGGGCCCACCGCTCCAAGGTGGGGCGCAATTCACGATGTCGGTCCTGGGGCCAAGTCATTTGTCAGGAACGGGTCAGGTCCACTGGAGCCGGTGACCAGGGCCGTCTCTCCGGTGATGTCGAACAGCGGGTGGCTCATGCACGTACCCCGGCGGCGCCGGCCGGCGTGCCCGGCACGGCCGGGCTGCCGGGGAGGGGGGTTCGGGCGGGGCGTTCGGCGAGGATGTCGAGGATGTTGTCGACCGCGAGGTCGACCATGGCGGCCCGAGTGGCCTCGGTGGCCGACCCGATGTGGGGCAGCGTGATCACATGCGGCTCGGCCACCAGCGGCGACAGTTCCGTTCCCATCGGTTCGCGTTCGAAGACGTCGAGACCGGCGGAGTGCAAGCGTCCCTCCTGGACGGCATGGAGCAGGGCCTCCTCGTCGACGACCCCGCCACGGGAGGTGCTGACGAGTGTGGCCGTGGGTTTCATCGCGGCCAGTTCGCGGGCCGAGATCAGGTGGCGCGTCTCCTCGGTGAGCGGCACGTGCAGCGACACGATGTCGGACTCGGCCAGCAGCGTGGCCAGACCCACCGAGACCGACAGGTCGTCGTCGGGTGCGTAGGGGTCGTGGTGGAGCACGCGCATGCCGAACCCGTGGGCCCGGCGGGCCACCGCGCGGCCGATCTGACCGTAGCCGATCAGGCCCAGGGTGGCTCCGTGGATGTCCAGGCCGAGGTAGTCGTGCATCCGGAACAGCTCCCAGGAGCCTGCCGCCAGGCTCGCTTCGGCGGCGCCGATCCGACGGCGGGCGGCGAGGATCAGGGCGAACGTGAGGTCGGCGGTGGTCTCCGCGAGCACACGAGGGGTGTGGGTGACGACGATGCCGCGCTCGGCGGCGGCGGCCCGGTCGACGTTGTCGAATCCCATGCTCGCCAGCGATATGACGCGCAGCGAGGGTCCCGCCGCGTCCATCAGCGCACCGTCCACCGGATCGTTGCCCAGCGCCAGAACGCCACTCACCCCGGAGGCGAGCGCGGCGAGGTCGAGGGGTCCGGGCTTCCCCGTCCCCGGCCAGGCCACCACGTCCGCCGCCCCGGAAAGGCGGTCCAGGCCGCGGCCGGGCAGATTTTCACGGGTGGTGAGGACACGCTTTTTCATCTATGTCTCCAGTGACGAGCCGTGAATTGTCGACCGGCGGCCGGTTCGAAAGAAACTGGTCCTGGAAAACGCTAGCCGGGGAGGTCACCGGAAACAAATAACGGATTCGTGTGACGCTATCGGCGATCCTTATCCCCGGCAGTGGAATCGTCAAAGGTGGTGATCATTTCGAGGAAGAGATCATGCACGGCCAGGGCGGGTTCCGAGAGGGGCTGATTGTCCGACGTGACCAGTGACAGCTTGACCTGGATGACGGGATCCACGATGCGGCGCACGGACAGGGAGCGGACGTCGAGGATGGCGCGCGCCGCCGACCAGGGCAGGACCGTGGCGCCGAGCCCCGCGTCCACCGCGTTGACGAGCGTCAGCGCGGACTCGACCTCGCCCACCACGTTCAGCCGGAGCGACGCCTGCTGGAAGGCGGCGTCCACGACCTGCCGGATCGTATGGATGCGGCTGGGTAGCAGCAGGGGCACACTCGTGAGTTCCTCCAGGTTCACCTCGCCCTGTCCGGGCGGGGCTGTTTCGCCGGGCGCGCCGATCAGGAACAGGTCCTCCGTGCGTACGGGCTCGAACTGCACACCCCGCAGCGGGCCGGCCCCGTAGATGAACGCCATGTCCATCCGGCCCGTCATGATCGCTTCGCTGATGACGCCGCCGAAGTTCTCGTTGACGTGCAACAGGATGTCCGGGTAGAGCTCGCGCACACTCTTGAGCAGCGGCAGGGCGAGTGCCGCGCCCAGGCTGTACGGCGCGAGGCCGACCGACACGCTCCCGGCGGGAGCCCGGCCGGAGACCTCGACGGCGGCGTGTGCGAGGTCCACCTGCCGGAGGATCAGCTGAGCGTGGCGGTACAGCGCCCGGCCCGCCTCGGTCGGGGCGACCCCGCGTTTGCTGCGGATCAGCAGTTGCTGCCCGAACTGCGCCTCCAGCGTGGACAACTGCTGGCTGAGTGCGGGCTGTGCGATGTGCAGGATGTCGGCCGCGCGCGTGATGCTCCCCGCATCGACGATCTTGATGAACGAGTACAGACGCCTGGTGTCCATGCGGGGCCCTCCACGGGGAGCGGAGCCTCATCGTAGGGAGGGAGTGGCCCGAAGCACAGTCCCGAAGGGCCTCGGCTGTGAGCCAGGTCATAGCCGTTCGCGATAACGCCAGACCGAACGCATATTGGTGGTCATGCGAGCACGGGATTAGGTTGAGCGGAACATCCAGCCCGGAACCGCCCGGCGAAGTCGGAGTAAATCGGTTCCCATGAATTCTTTCTGCTCGCGACCATCGCCTTTGTGTCCGAGACTGCGGATCTTTACGGGATATCACGAAGACGTGCTGGAGTCTCTTTCCTCATCATTACTCCCGGAGGACGTCATGACCCCCATGGTTGACCTCGTCGCCGATCTCGGCGAGGGATTCGGCGCCTACACGATGGGCGACGACGAAGCTCTCCTGGAGATGCTGACGTCCGCCAATGTGGCCTGCGGGTTCCATGCCGGTGATCCGCGCATCATGGACGCCACCGTCCGGACCTGCGTGGAGAAGCAGGTGGCCGTGGGTGCTCACCCGAGCTTTCCCGACCTGGTCGGCTTCGGCCGCCGCGCGATGGATCTCACGCCGGAGGAGGTCCGTACGGACGTGCTGTATCAGATCGGCGCCCTCCAGGCGTTCGCCGTCACGCACGGTACGAGGGTGCGGCACGTCGCCCCGCACGGACGCCTGGGCAACCTGGTTGCCGTACGCGCCGACTACGCCCGTGCCGTCGTGGACGCCGTCGCCGCCCTGGACGAGTCGCTGATCGTTCTGGCGCAGAGCGGTGAGCTCGCCGACGCCGCCCAGGCCCGCGGACTGCGGGTGGGCATCGTCGGCATCGCCGACCGCGCGTACCGCGACGACGGGACCCTCGTCCCCCGCTCCGAGCCCGGAGCGGTGATCCACGACGCGGACGAGGTGGCCCGGCGGACGCTGCGCATGGTCACCGAGGGGGTCGTCCGCAGCGTCGACGGCAAGGACGTCCCGGTCGCCTGCGACACCGTACTGCTGCACGGAGACAGCCCCGGAGCGATCGCGCTGGCCGGCCGCATCCGCGAGCAGCTCCTCGCCGCCGGCGTCGGCATCGCCTCTCTCGACAAGGTGCTGAGCGGTAAGGGCGTATGACATGAACGCCAACGTCGATGCCAACCCCAACGTCACGATCACGGACTGCGGTGACTCCGCCTTGGTCGCCAAGGCCGTGGGCCCGGACGCCGAAGACGCCTGGCGGCTCGTCCACGCCCTGGCCGACGCCCTGGACGCCGTCCAGCTCACCGGTGTCCACGACGTGGTACCCACCTATGACGCCCTGCTCGTGGAGTTCGACTGCACCCGTACCGACCACGACACGGTCAGGCGCGCCCTGTCGCACGAGGCCGCCCGCCTCGGGCCGAACCCCGTGCGGACGGCACCGCCGCGACGCTTCGTCGTCCCCGTCGTCTACGGCGGCGAGTACGGGCCCGATCTGCCCGAAGTCGCCGGTCAACTCGACCTGACCGAGAGGGAGGTCATCGCCATCCACTCCGGGACCGACCTCACCGTACGTTGCCTCGGCGCGCCCGCGGGGGCGCCGATGACGGACGGACCGCCCTTCCCGAGGCCGGTGCCGCGGCTGGCGTCGCCCCGCACCCGCGTCGATCCCGGCTCGGTCGCTGTCGCCGGCCGGCAGGCGGTCATCTGCCCGATGCCCTCGCCCGGCGGCTGGCCGCTCCTCGGGCGCACCCCCGTGCGCGTCCTCGATCTGCACCACGACCCGATCACCGCCTATCAGCCCGGCGACAGCTTGCGATTCCTCCCCATCACACCCGGACAGTGGGACGGCTACGCAGACATGTCCCTGACGGACTGCCATGGCTGACACCCTCACCATCCGCACCGCGGGCATCGCCACCGTGCAGGACCTCGGCCGTGTCGGCCGCTCCCGCTACGGTCTGCCCGCCAACGGAGCCTCCGACCAGCACTCGGCGCGCGTCGCCAACGTCTTGTGCGGCAACGACGAGCGCGCCCCACTGCTGGAGATCACGGATCTCGACTTCGCGTGCGTTCCCTCCGGCGACATCCTTATTGCCGTGACCGGCGCCCCCGCCGACGTGACCGTCGGAGGAACGGTCCACCCGCAGTGGGAACCGGTCCCCGTGCGCGCCGGCGAGACCGTCCGGGTCACCGGCATCAGGCGCGGACTGCGCGTCTACCTGGCCGTACTCGGCTCGTTCGAGGCCGACCACCTGCAGGGAAGCTGCGCCCCCGACACCGTCCTGGGATTCGGGCCCGCCCTGCGCGAAGGTGAGGAACTCGCTCTGCGCACCGCCTGCCCGCCCATCGACCACCCCTTCTCGCGGATCCCGCTGTTCCGCCTGAACGCACCCGTCCCCCCGTTCCCCACCACCTGGACCATCGACGTCACCGACGGCCCCGACCGGGCCGAGTTCGGAGACACGGGACAGCGCCTGCTCGACGCACCCTTCACCGTCAGCCCGCGCAGCAACCACATCGGCCTGCGGCTGCAGGGCGAGGTGCCCCGCCGCATCACCCAGGGCGAGGTCCTCTCCCGCGGCGTCCCCGTCGGCGCCGTCGAGGTGCCGGCCGGGGACGAACTCCTCGTGCTGCACCGAGGCCGCGGCGTCACGGCCGGCTACCCCGTCCTGGCCGTCGTCACCGCCACCGGTCTGTCCGCCCTGGGGCAGGTGCGCCCCGGGCAGACCATCCGCTTCCGCCACCGCACCCTCGACCAGGCGGTCGCCGCCCACCGCGCACAGCGAGGCGCCGTCGACGCGCTGAGGACCCGCGTCCGCACGGCCTTCGACGCCCTGCGCATTCGCACTCCCGCCGCCGACTGACCCCCGCACCCGCTCAGCAGCGCCCCTTCGCCCCGCCCGCACGGAGTTTGAACGTCCCCTCATCCCACGCCTGCTGCCAGACAGGAGACGCCATGACGACCATGGCCGCTCAGCCCGTCCCCAACACCGTCGATCCCAAAACAGCCCGCAAGGTCACCCTCGCGGGGTGCGTCGGGATCTTCGCCGAGCTGTACGACAACGGCATCTTCGGCTTCATGGCCGGATCGCTCGCCGCCGTCTTCTTCCCGAACACGGACAACGCGACCGCCGTCCAGTTCGTCTTCCTCGGCTACGCCGTCTCCTTCTTCTTCCGCCCCCTCGGCGCCGTCATCTGCGGCCACCTCGGCGACCGCATCGGACGCCAGCGGATGCTGGTCTTCGTCATCCTGCTCATCAGCGTCGCCACCGCGGCCATCGGCGTGCTGCCCACCTACGCGAGCATCGGCATCGCGGCGCCCGCCCTGCTGATCCTGCTGCGCGTCGCGCAGGGCTTCTCCGTCGGCGGTGAGGCGTCCGGCGCCATGAGCTTCCTCGCCGAGCACGCCCCGGAGGGCAAGCGGGGCCTCTACACCAGCTACGCGCAGATAGCGTCGTTCCTCGCCCTGCTCACCGGCACGCTGGTCGCCGCCGCCATGACCAGCGGACTCGGCAGCGCACGCATGGAGTCATGGGGCTGGCGCATCCCGTTCCTGCTCGCCGTCCCGCTCGGCGTCGCCGGCATCTACATCCGCAAGCGCATCAGCGACACGCCGAACTTCACGCGCCTGAAGGAAGAGGACGGCCTGTCCAAAAACCCCCTCAAGGAGGCGTTCGCGTCCGCCGAGCACCGCCGCGCCATGCTGCTGGCCCTGTTCATCCCCCTGATGAACGGCTCCGGCTACTACGTCCTGTTCAGCTACATGCCCACGTTCATGAGCAGCGAGCTTCACTTCAGCAAGGTGCAGGGCCTCCTCGTCACCGCCTCCAGCCTGGTCGCGATCTGTATCGCCATCCCCTACATGGGCCGTCTCTCCGACCGGATCGGCCGCAAGAAGGTCCTCGCCGCGGCCGCCGTCGCCATGGCCGTCGTCGGCATCCCCTGTTACCTGCTGATCGGCACCGGCAACGTCGCCCTCGCGGTCATCGGCGCCTGCATCATGGCGGTCGTGTTCGCCGGCCACACAGGTGTCATCCACATCCTGCTCGTCGAACTCTTCCCGACCCGGGTGCGCTACTCCGCCTACGGCCTGGGCTACAACCTCTCCTCGGCCCTCTTCGGCGGTACGGCACCCCTGCTGATGACCTACCTCATCGCCCGCACGGGCAACGTCAACATGCCGGCCTTCTACGCCGTCATCACCGCCCTCGGCACGCTCATCGCGGTGTCCCGTGTGAAGGACCGGGCCCACCTGCCGCTGCGCGACGCCTGACAGCCACACGCACCCGCACACCCCCCACACCAAGGAGCACATCAGCATGCCCATCTCCGACTACAGGACGGCCCTCGTCACCGGAGCGTCGACCGGCATCGGAGCCGTGGTCGTCGAGCGACTCGCCAAGCGCGGCCTGGAGGTCCACGCGGTGGCGCGCAACGCCGAACGGCTCGACGCCCTCGCCCGCGCCACCGGCTGCGTCCCGCACGCCGTCGACATCACCGACACCGGGGCGCTCACCGCCGCCCTGGGCGGCCTGGAGGTCGACGTCCTCGTCAACAACGCGGGAGTCTCACGGACCGGCAACATCCTGACCGCCGACGAGTTCGCCGTCGACGAGCAGGTCGCCGTCAACATCCAGGCCGTGCTGCACCTGGTCCGGCTGCTCATGCCCGGCATGGTGGAGCGCGACCTCGGCCACATCGTCAACATCAGTTCCATCGCCGGCGTCTACAACTTCGGCGGCAACACCATCTACCACGCCACCAAGGCAGCCGTGCACACCCTCTCCCGCCAACTGCGGGTCGACGGCTACGGCCGCCGGGTCCGCGTCACCGAGATCTGCCCCGGACGCGTGGAGACGGAGATCTTCGGTCGCTTGCTCGGCGACATGGAGGAGGCCCAGCGGCAGTTCTACGACGGCTACGAGTCCCTCAAGCCCGAGGACATCGCCGACTCCATCGAGTTCGCCGTCGACGCGCCCCGGCACGTCAACATCGGCCACATCGAGATCCTGCCCACCTTTCAGGTCCCCGGCGGCCTCAACTTCGAGCGCAGGGAGGGCTGATCACATGCACACGGCCGAGCGAGTACGGCGCATCAAGCCCTCACCGAGTACGGCGGCGGCGCAGCGCGTGCGCGAACTCAAGAGTCGGGGACTTACCATCCTCGATCTCACCGTGGGCGAGCCCGACTTCGACACCCCGGACCACGTCAAAGCCGCCGCGATCAGGGCGATCGAGGCGGGGGAGACCAAGTACACCCCGGTGAACGGCACTTCGGCTCTGCGCGCCGCGATCACGGGGAAGCTGCGAGAGCGCCACGGCCTGGACTTCTCCGACGCGCAGATCACGGTCGGCGGTGGAGCCAAGCAGGTCATCTTCCTCGCCCTGATGGCCACCCTGGACGAAGGGGACGAGGTCATCGTCCCCGCCCCGTACTGGGTGTCCTATCCGGACATGGTCCGCGCGAACGACGGCACTCCGGTGATCGTCGACTGTCCCGAGGCGGACGGCTTCAAGCTGACTCCGCAGCGGCTCGGGGCGGCGATCACCGCGCGAACACGCTGGGTCGTCCTCAACACCCCCGGCAACCCGACCGGATCCGCCTACACCGCCGGTGAACTGCACGAACTGGCCCAGGTGTTGCTGGACCATCCACACGTGCGTGTCCTCACCGACGAGATCTACGACGAGATCTGGTACCGCGAGGAGGCCGCCGCGTCCCTGGCAGCCGTCGAACCACGCCTGGCCGACCGGATGTTCCTCACCAACGGCGTCTCCAAGACGTACGCGATGACCGGTTGGCGCATCGGCTACGGCGTGGGGCCTGCGGACCTGGTGACCGCGATCAACACGCTGCAGTCCCAGACCTCCTCCTGCCCCTCGTCCGTGAGCCAGGCCGCCGCTGCCGCCGCGCTCACGGGACCGCAGGACTTCGTCCGGGACACCGTGCACGTCTACCGCGAACGCCGCGATGCCACGGCGAAACTCGTCAACGACGTTCCCCGGCTCAGCTGCACCGTTCCCGACGGGGGCTTCTACCTCCTGGTGAACTGCCACGACGCCATCGGGCAGTTCACACCGTCGGGAAGCCGGATACAGAACGACGAGGACTTCGCCCGCTACCTGCTCGACAGCCGGCAGGTAGCGGTGATCCACGGAGCCGCGTACGGCGCACCCGGCTACTTCCGCATCTCTTTCGCCACGTCGACGGACGTCCTCACCGAGGCATGCGCGCGCCTCGCGACGGCCTGCGCCGGCCTGTCCTCCGCTCCCTCCGCCTGAAAGGTCGTCATGATCCGCGTCAGTACGAAGTTCGAGCGGCCGGACGCCGCTCTGGTGAAGCAGCTGGGTGCCTTCTCCTCGGCCACCATTCACGAAGCGCAGGGCCGGCTCGGGGCGCTGGATTCGGCCATCAAGCCGGTCGACCACCGCATGTCCCTGTGCGGCCCCGCCTTCACGGTCCAGTGCGCACCGCGCGACAACCTGATGCTGCAGACCGCTATCGCCTACGCCCGCCCGGGGGATGTCGTCGTCGTGTCCGCCGGCGCCTACGAGGAGGCGGGCTCCTTCGGGGACGTTCTCGCCAACGCCTGCCAGGCCAAGGGACTCGGCGGCCTGATCACCGACACGGGCGTCCGGGACACCGAGGACCTGCGCGCCCTGGGATTCCCCGTCTTCTCCCGCAGTGTGTCCATCAAGGGCACGGTCAAGGAGACAGTCGGGCCGATGTGCGAGCCGGTCACCATCGGCGGCGTACTCGTCCGCCCAGGTGACGTGATGCGGGCCGACGCCGACGGCGCGGTCGTCGTCCGCCGCGAGGACGCCGCCGCGGTGACCACCGCCTCACAGGAGCGGGTCGACGCCGAGGCCGGCTACATCTCCGCGTACCGGGCGGGAAGGACGGTCATCGAGATGTGCGGTCTCGAGCCGCTTCTCGCGTCGAAGGGGCTCGTGATCGAGGACTAGCGGCATTGCCCCTTGGCGTTGCCGGAGGGCGCCGTGGCGGGTGGCGCTTCATGCTGTTCGTGGTCGCCTTTGACGCTCAGGAGATAAGGAGCGACACACCGGCCAGGATTTCAGGGGAGATGAGCATGCGAGGCTGTCGGGCCGCCGCGTAGACCCCGAACCGTTCGTTCGGACCGTGCTGGTTCTGTGAAGCGAGTACGGAGCCAGCTGCTCCGCCGCCCGAACCAGGACTCGGGGTGCAGGAGGGTCTCGCCGGGAACACCCGGACAGCAGATCACTCCTTGCTGAGATCCCTCAGATGGGTGGATCGGCCGGTCGGAGAGATTCTCTTCGTTTGTGTTGGCTTCCGGGGCGATGAGGAGCTGGCGGACCGGCTGCGCGCGGTCACGGGAGACGCGGTGTTCCCCCTCCTGCGCCCAATTCCGGTCGATATGGAGATGCTCGTCATGCTGCTGGAAGGTGACCCGGCTGAGTCCGCCGGCCGGCTCGATCTGTCCACCGGGGAGTGCCGACCGGCGTTCACTGAGGAGCTGGAGCCCGGGCCCCCGGGCGAGGAGACGGACGATCCCGAGCGATGGCTGTACGTTCCGGCTCTGGGCTCCCGGGCCGGTTACCGGGACATGGAGCTGTTCATCGACGGGCTCGGCGACGCCGCCCTTGCCGACCGGCTGCGGATCGCCCTTGGCGGGCGGGGCACCTTCCGGCGCTTCAAGGACGCCCTCGCCCGTGACGAGCGCTCCTGGCGTCGGTACCACAGGTTCTGCGATGAACGACAGCGTGGGCGGGCCCGCGCCTGGCTGGCCGAGGAGGGCTATTGTCCGCGGGGCCCCGTACCGCGACTCTGACAGGCTGCGCTGCGCTGGACGGCTCCTGGATCGCGGGTTGGTCACAAGGCTCATCTCACCTCCAGTGACAGTTCGGTAACTGATTGTCAGACCCAGGTGTCACAGTGTGAAGCACGGTGAACACGGGGGAGGACATCATGGCCGGTACGACAGCAAAGCACCTCACGTTCGAAGCGGCACGCCGGGAACTCGGCCTGCGGCGAGACGAGTTAACTCTGGGGATCGAACACGGCGTGATCCGTACGTGCTGGAGCGGGGGCGAGCTGTTCGTCAAAGCGGGCGAGGTGGCCCGATGGCGTGCGAAACCTGGCGAACTCGCCGAGCTCACCCGCCTGGTGCATGCGACGGAGGCTGCCGGGCTCGCGGGAATCAGCAGGCACCGTTTCGATCAGTTGGCGCGTGCCGGGGCTATCCGCCCGGTCCGTTCGTACACCAACCGCTATCACGCCGAGGTCTGGCAGTACTCGGCTGCTGACGCCCGCCAGTTGCCCGAGCGCCGTCCCGAGCTGCTCGGTGCCCGGCTGCCCGGCACCTACCTGGCCGAACTGACCTCCGGCGTCGACCGCCGGGCCGAGGGCTACCGCTCGCGGCTCCGTGCCCAGGCGTTGCTGACGCTGCGTGACCCCTGGACGAAAGCTGCCGCGTGGTCGTGCTGGTTGCCTTCCGCGCAGCCGCCCGCCGCCCGTGGGCAGCTCAGCCAGGCCGAGGCCGTCCATCTCGCAAGGCGTGCCGCGGAGGAGAGACTGACGGACGTGCTGGGCTCGCACGCGAATCCTGTCACCCCCGAGGAGCAGGCAGAGGCCGCCCGGGAGTTTACGGCCGCTCTGCGCAGGGCCCGGCGCAGCCGCCCGGCACCTGAGCTGGTCGCCCCGTCCGACGCGGCGGCGCGACTCGGTTGTGCTGTGGAGGAGATCCCGGACGAGTACCGCGACTGCGGCAGCCCCGCGGATCTGCTCGAGCAGAGCGTGGCTGATGACCTGGCCACGGTGCCTGCCCCAGCGCGGAAGGCAGCGGTGCGTGAACAGCGGGCCGCGCAGCGCCGGAAGGACGAGCGGCAGGCGGCCCGGGAAGCAGAACAGGCCGCGAAGCGGCTGCGAGAGCGGCGCGAGCACGCGGCAGCCGCGCGGGCCCGCGCTCATGTCCCGGAACGGACAGCCGACCCCAGGGTCACCTTCCATCTGGGCCCCACCAACTCCGGCAAGACATATGACGCCATCGCCCTGCTGGCCGCCTGCGCCGAGGCCGGGCGGACCGGCGTGTACGCGGCGCCGCTGCGCATGCTTGCCTTCGAGGTCTACGAACGGCTGCGCACCCGGCTCGGTGCGGAGCGGATTGGTCTGCTCACGGGTGAGGAACGCCTCAACCCGGACGCGCCGGTGCTGTGCTGCACGGCCGAGGCAGCGCCCACCGTCGGCGATTTCCTGGTCGTCGACGAAGCGCACTGGCTGGCCGATGAGGACCGTGGCCACGCCTGGACCCGGTTGCTGCTGGACGGAGCCCACACCGACGTGCACGTCTGCGCCGCGCCGGAAGCCGAAGACCTGCTGCGCAAGCTCCTCGCCCCGGGCACGGACATCACGGTGGTCCGTCATATCCGGCACGGCGCACTGAGCCGGATGCCGGAGTCCAAGGCTGCGACCCTCCCGCCGGCCAGCGCGGTGGTGGCTTTCTCCCGTAAGGCCGTTCTCGCTCTGCACCGCGAACTGCTCGAGGCGGGCCGGTCGGCGACGGTCCTCTACGGCGCGATGCCACCCGCAGCCCGCCGCGAGCAGATCCGGCGCCTGTCCGAGGGCGACGTCGACGTGATCGTCACCACTGATGTGATCGGTCACGGTGTCAACCTTCCGCTGCGTACGGTGGCGTTCGCGGAAACGGGCAAGTACGACGGCCGATCCCGCCGGGAGTTGTTCATCTGGGAGGCCGCCCAGATCGCCGGCCGGGCCGGGCGACGGGGCCATGATGCGGGGGAGGGGCTCGTGGGCGCCTACCGCAGTCGACTGCCCGGCCTCACTGCCGCTGCCCGGCTTCTGGATCAGGCCGTCCAGGCAGCCAATGGAGCCAGGTCCGGTGACCTGCGTGTCACGACGGCTCGGCTGCGCCCCACCTGGACCGACCTCGGACGACCGGAGCCCGGAGAGATCCCGCACGCTCTGGTCGGCTGGACCGCTGCCGCCCGTAAGGCCGCCCAGGAGCGCTCATGGCTGCGGCCGATGCCCGTGGCCGAGATCCACGCCAAGCTACAAGTGGCACGCCAGGTCGTCGGGGCACCCCTGGACGTCGACGCTCGCTGGCCGCGCGACGGTCACACCGTCTGGCGTCTGATCACCATGCCCATCGACGCGGACCGCCCGGCCTACCCGGCCGTTTGCCGGGCGGTCCTGCGCGGCACGGCCCTGCACCACTTGATCCGCCCGCGCGCTCGTATCGAACGAATGACGTTGCCCCAAGCCGAGGAGTACGCCGCGACCATGCGAGACCTGGGTACTGCCGTCCTGGCCTTCGACCGTGAATGTGGCGGCCTGAGCTCGGAGGAGGTGGCGGCCCGCGAGCAGGCAGCCGCTGAACGCATCAACCAACTGGTGGCCGCTTCCCGGCCCCTGGCCACGCATGGCCGTTGCGCCTCCTGCGGCGAACCGTGCGCCCCCTGGCACACACACTGCGATGCCTGCCACTCCACCCGCTTCTCCTGCTATGACGTCGCGCTCGACTGGTGACAGCGCGCCGCCAGGACTATGGCCTCCAGGCGATGTCGCGCCAGGGCACGTTCCCCGGGACGAAGGCCAGGAGGCGAGGCGCTTGGCGGACTGGTTCATCAGCGTGCTGCCGTGGCTGCCGCGATCTCACTGGTCGTGTAGTTCGTCGAGGCTGCCGGGGGCTCGCCTTCGTAGCCGGAGCCGGGCTCAGGGACGGGCGCTGGAACAGAGGCAGAGGAGGACGGCGAGGTCAGGTGCGTCGGCGGGTCCGGGCGACAGGGGAACAGGCCTGCGACCGTCCGGCCCGTTCGCCGTCGACGAGGAATACCCGCGTTCCGTCGAGACGCGGCCTCGCAGAGTCATACCTTGACGATGCGGACGTCGGGACCGCACAGCATGTGGAGGTCTTCGGAGTCCGAGATCGCAGGGGGCGACCAAGTGACCGAGCCCGAGTGGGGACAGGCCTGCTGACCACCCGCACGATCACTTCGCATCCGCATAACACTCCACCACCGCCGTCGTGAACGGAAACCGCACCGGCGTCTGACCGAACGTCAGCCGCCCCGCTAGGTCCGCCGCGTCCCGGATCGCCGCCACGACCGTCTCCGCCTCCTCCTCGGGGCAGTGCACGATCACCTCGTCGTGCTGGAAGAAGACCAGCTCGGCCGCCATGCCCGCACAGGTCCGCCGCAGTGCGGCGAGCAGCAGCAGGGCCCAGTCGGCGGCGCTGCCCTGGACGACGAAGTTGCGGGCGAAGCGGCCCCGCGCGCGGGCGTTGGTGGAGGCGTATCCGGGGGTCCACTCCGACCGGGCCGGCTGCCGGTCGTCGGAGTCCTCCTCGGCAGCCGGGATGCCCGCCTCCTCCGCCGTGTCCTCCGTCGCCCCGGCCGCCGGTGGGCAGGTCCGGCCGAGCCAGGTCCGTACGAGCCGCCCCTCCTCGCCCGCGCGGGCCGCCTCGTCGACGTACGCCACGGCCTTGGGGAAGCGGCGTCTGAGCGCGGCGAGGTTCTTCAGGCCGTCGCCGGAGGTCTGGCCGTAGACCGCGCCGAGCACGGCCAGCTTGGCCTGGGCGCGGTCGCCGGAGAAGGCGCGGTCGGAGACCGACTGGTACAGGTCGCTCTCGCGGCCGGCGACCTCCATCAGACCGGGGTCGCGGGAGATCGCCGCCAGCACGCGGGGCTCCATCTGGTCGGCGTCTGCGACCACCAGCCGCCAGCCGGGGTCGGCGACCACCGCACGCCGGATCACCTTGGGGATCTGGAGGCCACCGCCGCCATTGGTGACCCATCGGCCCGTGACCGTCCCGCCCGCCAGGAACTCGGGCCGGAAGCGGCCGTCGCGCACCCAGTCCTGCAGCCAGGACCAGCCGTGGGCGACCCAGATCCGGTACAGCTTCTTGTACTCGACCAGTGGCTTCACGGCCGGATGGTCGATCGACTCGATCTCCCAGCGCCGGGTCGACTTGACCTTGATCCCGGCCTGCGCGAACGCCTTGATGACATCGGCGGGCAGATCGGGGCGCACGCGCCGGCCGAAGGCGTCGGACACCTCGTCGGCGAGTTCTGCCAGGCGCCGGGGCTCGCCCCCGCCCGCGTACCGCTCGCCGAGCAGGTCGTGGAGCACCCGGCGGTGCACCTCGGCGCTCCAGGGCAGTCCGGCCCGGTTCATCTCGGCGGCCACCAGCATCCCCGCCGACTCGGCGGCGGTCAGCAGCCGCATACGGTCCGGGTGCGCGGTGGAGTCATGGCGGCGCTGCTGTTCGGCGTACACCTCGACCAGGTCGGCCAGTGGTACGTGCGCGGCCTGCGGCTCGAAGAGGGGTGACTGCGAGCCGGGTTCGGCGGACCGCTGGGGCGGATCGGGCGGTACGGGGCCGCCGCGCAGCCGGGCGAGGGCGGCGGCCGCCGAGCGTGGCTCGCCGTACCGCCCCTCGTGGCCGAGGAGGAGCGTCTCCGCGTCCTCGACGTCGTAACACCGCTCCACTCGCACCCCCGTGGCGAGCAGGCGCGGATACGTCTCGGCCGTCGACCGCCACACCCAGCGCGTGACGTCCGGCAGGCCGCGCACGGCCTCGGCGGGGTCCGCCACCCGCAGCACCGGCCCTGCGAGCACCCCGCCCGGACCGAGGGGGGCGATCTCCACGCCGCCGTCCTCGGCCGGAGCGAGAGCCCACCGGTCGGTCATGACTGCGAGTGTGGCAGGAGGGTCTGACAACGGCCCCCGACCTGCTCGGACCTGCTCAGTCCTGTTCGCCGAACTTCACTGTGATCTTGTCGAGTACGGCGGTGACGTTCTCCTCCACCGCCTCCTTGGTGATGCCGAGGCCCGACAGGACCCCCTGGCCGTTCTCGAACTCCAGCAGGGCGAGCAGGATGTGCTCGGTGCCGACGTAGTTGTGGCCGAGGCGCAGGGCCTCGCGGAAGGTGAGCTCCAGGACCTTCTTGGCGTCGGAGCCGTAGGGGACGAGCTCCGGGACCTCCTCGGCCGCGGGCGGCAGCGCGGCGGTGGCGGCCTGGCGTACGGCGTCCAGGAGGACGCCCTGCGCGGTGATCGCCTTGGCGGCCAGGCCCTCCGGTTCGGCCAGCAGGCCGAGGACCAGGTGCTCGGGGCGGCCCTCTGGGTTGCGGGCCGCGACGGCCTCGTTGTGGGCGGCCATCACCGTGTTGCGGGCGCGGGGGGTGTAGCGGCTGAAGTCCTGGTTCGCGCTCAGGTCCGCGCCCTCCTTCGGCACGAACCGCTTTTGCGCGGCCTGCCGGGTGACGCCCATGCTCTGGCCGATGTCCGTCCAGGAGGCGCCCGAGCGCCGAGCCTGGTCCACGAAGTGGCCGATCAGATGGTCGGCCACCTCGCCGAGGTGCTGACCGGCGAGCACCGCGTCCTGGAGCTGTTCGAGGGGCTCGGCATGGACCTTCTTGATGGCCGTGATGAGGTCGTCGAGACGTACGGATGACGTGATGTTCGAATTCTTCGCCATGTGTCAACCGTAGGTTGACGGCCGCCCTTCGTCAACCATTGGTTGACGCCAGCACGATGGACATCAGACCGAATTTCGGGGAGTGAGACCATCGCCGGGTGAGCAGTACGAATGACTCAGGCGGTACGACAGGTGATTCGGGCCGTACGCCCGGCACCGTCGAACGCGCCTTCCAGGCCGCCCTCTACGCCGAAACGGACACCGCCCTCGACACCGGCGCCTCGCTCCTCGCGGCCGACCCTGCGGCGGACGCCGAACTGGGCCGGCGGGGCGAGGAGTTCCTGGCGGCGGTATGGCGGCGCGGCTGGCAGCCCGCGGACGTCGTGCGGATCGTGCGGCGCGAGCTGGACGACGTACACGTACGCCTCGCCTCGGCGCTGATCCACGCCCAGGCGCCGAACGACCGCCCGCGCGGCCCCCGTTGGACCGCACAGCTCGCGCACCTCGCCCAGATGGCCCAGCCGGACGACCTCACCGGCACCCCGCCCCGCACCGACCGCTTCTCGCACGCCACCGCCGTGCTGGAGCTGTACCGCCTGCTGCTGCGGCTGCCCGTCCTTGAGCCGCTGGAGGAGCCTGGACAGGAACGCGGCTCCGGCTCCCGGACCGAGTCCCGCATGCTCACCCGCATCCGCGCCCTGCTCGCCAAGGCGGAGGCGACCGGCTTCCCGGACGAGGCCGAGGCGCTCAGCGCCAAGGCGCAGGAGCTGATGGCCCGGCACAGCATCGACGAGGCACTGCTGTCGGACCGGGCGCAGGGGCAGGGTTCCGGCGGTGCCGACGCGCCCGGCGCCTGCCGGATCGGTGTCGAGCCGCCGTACGAGCAGGCGAAGGCGGTGCTGCTGGACGCGGTCGCCACCGCCAACCACTGCCGGGCCGTGTGGAACGAACCGTTCGGCTTCTCCACCGTCGTCGGCTTCGAACCCGACCTGGAGGTGGTCGAACTCCTCTACACCTCGCTCCTCGTGCAGGCCACGACGGCGATGACGAAGGCGGAGGCGGCCCAGCGGGCGGACGGCCGCAAGCGGACCAAGACCTTCCGGCAGTCCTTCCTCGCGGCCTACGCCCACCGCGTCGGCACCCGCCTGCGCGCCGCCGCCGAGGCCACCGTGAGCGAGGACCTGCTGCCCGTCCTCGCCTCCCGCGAGGTCGCGGTCACCGACCGCCTGGACCGCATGTTCCCGGAGACGACCACGACGCGGTTGCGTGGCGTCGGTGACGCGGCGGGCTGGACGGAGGGGTCCCAGGCGGCCGACCGCGCGCAGGTCAGAGGCCGACGACCGCTGCAGTGACCGCCGGGTGCTCAGTCACCCGCGTGCGTGAACGGCCCCACGGACGCGTCCGGTTCGCCGCCCTTCAGCGCCACCGGGCCGTACGTCCAGGGAAAGCTCTTCTCGTCGTCACCGGCCCCCGGCATGCTGATCCGCAGCGTCTTGGCGGCGAGGCTCTCCGCGCCGCTCGTCCCACCCCGTACGTAGGTGAGGGTGAAGGTCACGCTGTCGCCCTTGGCGAGGGTCAGCTTCTCGGGCTTGGCGCCGTCCGCCGCGGGGACGGTCGCGGACTTGTCGCCGGCGTTCAGCTCGATGCCCGGGAAGCCGTCCAGAGCGCACGGGGAGCTCTGGTTGGTGACGGAGACGGGGATGTTTCCCGTGTCTCCGGCGGCCGGGGCGGCGTTGGCCGGGCCGACCTCGACGCCCAGCTGGTCGATCCCGCAGGCGTCGCCGCCTTTGCCGGTGCCGTTGCTGTCGTCGCTCCCGCCGCTGTCGCAGGCGGTGAGGAGAAGGGCCGCGGCGAGGGCGGTGACGGCGAGGGGAGTGGCGCGCATGTGAGGTCCTCTGGGGCGTGACATCGGCGATCGACTGCAAGGATCATCACGCATGAAGGGGCGGCACGGTTGCCGCCCCCCGGGCGTACGACCCTAGGTGTGCACTTTGGGCCTCGCGACCCTAGGTGTGCACTTTGGGCCTTGCGACCCTAGGTGTGCACTTTGGGCCTTGCGACCCTAGGTGCACACTTTGGACCTTGCGACCCCAGGTACACACATAGGGGCTTACGACCCTAAGCGCACACTTAATGCTCTTACGACCCCAAACCGGCCATAGGCAGCCCGGTCGGCAGCTGCCCGCCGCCCTCCGCCCTGGTGTACGTCTCCGCACCGAGGCCGTCCTCCCAGGTCACCTTGAGGGTCGTTTCGTCGACGGAGTCGACCATCCCGGTGGCCCGGTCCTTGCTGCCGTCCTTGCACTTGAGGCGGATCATCTCCATGCCGGACTCCTCGCGCGCGGTCCCGCTGCACACGGTCCCGCCGGTCGCGAAGAGCCCGGCCTGCGAGCCAGTGACCACCAGCGCCACGGCCTTGCCGTCGGTGGTGGCGAGCCAGTTGCCCTCCAGCCCGTCGACGGCGGCCGTGGAACCGCCGGAGCCCCCGGACCCGCCGCCCGTCTCCGCGCTCGCGGAAGCGGACGTATCAGGGCTGCTGGGTCCGGTGGAGGCCTCGTCCTCGGAGCCGCCGTCGCCGCTGCACGCGGTCAGTACGAGCGCGCCGGCGAGGCCCGCGGCCGCGGCAGCGACCCGCACCCGCCGACGCGCACCCGAAGTCGTCCAGGTCATGGAAGCTCCCAAGCTGTAGCGGTCGGCCCGGTTGGCCGGGAGGACCGCAGCAAGCTACCAGGACGACTTGCGCACCCCCGGCAGATACCCCGCGTGCGCCTGCTCGCGCAGACTCACCCGGGACAGCCCGAAGGCACGGAAGTAGCCGCGCGGCCGCCCGTCGGTCTGGTCGCGGTTGCGTACGCGCGTCGCGCTGGCGTCGCGCGGCTGCTTGCTCAACTCCCGCTGTGCGGCGAGCCGTTCCGCGTCCGTCGACGACGGCCGCCGGATGATCTCCTTCAGCTCGGCCCGGCGCGCGGCGTACCGCGCGACGATCTCCTGCCGCTTCTCATTCTTCGCGATCTTGCTCTTCTTCGCCATCAGACCCGCACCCCCCGGGCACGGATGCGGACCACGGCCGCCTCGATGCCGATCGTGTCGACGGTCTTGATCCCCTTCGTGCTCAGCCGCAGCCGTACGTACCGGCCCTCGCTCGGCAGCCAGTAGCGCTTGGACTGGATGTTGGGGTCGAAACGGCGCGAGGTGCGCCGGTGGGAGTGCGAGATGCGGTTGCCGAAGCCGGGCTGGGCTCCGGTCAGCATGCAGTGGGCGGACACGGGTGATGCACCTCTCTCGACATGGGTGTGTAAATGGAATTCATTTTCAGTAAGATAGCAGCATGGCACGCAACGAACTCCGCCCGGTCATCAAGCTCCGGTCCACCGCCGGGACCGGCTACACCTATGTGACCCGCAAGAACCGCCGCAACGACCCGGACCGGCTCACCCTGCGCAAGTTCGACCCGGTCGTCGGCCGCCACGTCGACTTCCGAGAGGAGCGCTGACCGTCATGCGCAAGGGAATCCACCCGGAGTACGGTCCCGTCGTCTTCCGCGACCGTGCCGCGAACTACGCCTTCCTCACCCGCTCCACGCTGTCCGCGGCGACGAGCGAGAAGACGATCGAGTGGGAGGACGGCAACACGTACCCCGTCGTGGACGTCGAGATCTCGGACGTCAGCCACCCGTTCTACACGGGCACCGCCCGCGTCCTGGACACCGCCGGACGCGTGGAGCGCTTCGAACGCCGGTACGGAAAGCGGAGCTAGTCACATGCCCGAGCTCTCCGTCGTGATCGTCGGCGGGCTGCACGCCGACGCCCGCAAGGCGGCCGTGGAGCGGCTGCTCGCCGACGTGCCCGACAGCGTCGTACTCCACCACGACCTGGCGACGGCCGCCGCCGGCACGGTCGTCCGGACGATCCGCGACGCCACCGGCATCATCGACGCCGGCGAGGCGCCCCTGGTCAACGACTGCGCCTGCTGTGCCCTGCGCGAGGACCTGGTGCCGGAACTGATCCGGATCCGGGACACGGGCGGCATCCGGCTCGCGGTCGTCGAGCTGTGGGACTCCGTCGAGCCCAAGGCCATGGCCGAGGTGGTCACGTCCGGCGGGCTCACCGTCACCGGCGTGATCACCGCCGTGGACCCGGCGCTGGTCCTGCCGTATCTCGGCAACGGCGACGACCTGGCCGAGCGCGGCCTCGCCGCCGCGGCCACCGACCAGCGCACGGTCGCCGACACCTTCGCACGGCAGCTGGAGTACGCGCCCGTCCTGGCCGTCACCGACTCCCCGGAGGCCGACGACGAGGACCGCGAACTGCTCGCCCAGCTGCACCCGACGGCCCGCCAGGTCCTGATCGGCCACGGTGACCTGGTGGGCGCACACCCCGCACTACTCCAGGCGGCCCTCGCCGGCTTCGACGTCGACGCGGCCGCCGCCGCCCAGCACCCCGCGTGTGCCCTGCTGCCCGCCGAGGCCGACTCCCACGGCGTCTCCACCCTCGTCTGGCACCGTCGCCGCCCCTTCCACCCCGAGCGGCTGTACGCGGCGCTGGAGGACATCACCTGCGCCGCCGCCCGCAGCCGGGGCCGGTTCTGGCTCGCCGACAAGCCGGACACGCTGCTGCACTGGGACGCGGCCGGCGGGGCGCTGTGCGTGGAGAGCGCGGGCCCGTGGCTCGCCGCCCTTCCGGACGCGGCCTGGGAGATGGTCCCGCCGGTGCGCCGCGCCGCCGCCGCGCTGGACTGGGACCCCGAGCACGGCGACTGCTGCCAGCACCTCGTCTTCACCTCGCCCGGCCTCGACCGCGACGGACTCGAACGGCTCCTGGAGTCCTGCCTGCTGACCGACGCCGAGTACGCCGCCGGGCGCGCCGCCTGGAAGCGGCTGCCGCCCGCCTTCGACACCCTCCTGGAGGTCTGACCCCGCCATGCCCCGCAAGCCCGAACGCAAGCCCGCCAAGCACCGTCCCAACCCGCTGGACCAGGCCAAGATCACGTACATCGACTACAAGGACACCGACCTGCTGCGGAAGTTCATCTCCGACCGCGGCAAGATCCGCAGCCGCCGCGTCACCCGCGTCTCGGCCCAGCAGCAGCGGCTCCTGGCGCGCGCGATCAAGAACGCGCGGGAGATGGCGTTGCTGCCGTACAGCAGCCGCTGACGACGCCTGCGGCAGTCGGGACACAGGCAGGACACAGGTAGGAGGTCCCTACGTTCGACACGTAGGGACCTCCTACCTGTTGTCGTTTCCATGAACGATGGAACACGAATGCCGCGGCATGCGTCTCTTCTCATGGGCGGGGGCCGGCGGTCGCATGGCTTGCGAGCTCTGGGGCAGAGGCGAGTCACAGCCGTGAGTAAAGCGGTCGCCAAAGCTGTAACCGCAGGATGACCCCGCGTGCACGTGCATCTGCCCATGCATCTGCACATGAACAGGGCTATGATCCGGGTCAAGTTGACCACTGCATCAATGGCCTCACCAGCCAATGCACCACCGGGGAGCGACCTGTGGACCACGACGTGTACGACGTTGCCGACGCGTCCGGCGTGTACAACGGCATGGCCGCCACCCAGCTGCACGGGGTGGCCTGGCAGAAGAGTCGGCACAGCAACTCGCAGGGTTCCTGCGTGGAGTTCGCCCGCCTGCCCGGTGGGGAGGTGGCCGTCCGCAACTCGCGCTTTCCGGACGGCCCGGCGCTCGTCTACACGCGGGCCGAGATCGAGGCGATGCTGCTCGGTATCAAGGACGGCGAGTTCGACCACCTGATAGCAGGCTGACGTTCGCCGGGAAAGCCGGGAAAGCGTTGCCACTGAGGGCGATCGGCACCTGACAGGCCGTAACGCGCGTAGAACTTCGGCGTCAGAAGACGCCGAAGTCCGTCATTCGCCCGGCTGCGGCTCAGGCACGCGGAACAGCGCCCAGACCACCTTGCCGCCCAGCGTGCCCGCGAGCGGATGCCACCCCCAGCTGTCGCTGAAGGAGTCGACGAGGAACAGGCCGCGGCCCGACTCCGCCGAGAAGTCGTCCGCCTCGCGCGCCACAGGGCTGTCGTGGCTGGGGTCACGCACCGCGCACACCAGCCGCTCGGTCCAGCGCATCAGGTGCAGCCGTACGAGCGGGTTCTGCTCCGGGACGCGCGGGGTACCGGCCGGCAGCGCGTGTCGCAGCGCGTTGGTGACCAGCTCGGAGACCACCAGGCACACGTCGTCGAAACGGTCGCCCAGCTCCCACTGGTCCAGCGTTCCGCGGGTGAACTGCCTGGCCTCGCGCACGGCTTCGTAACGGGCGGGCAGAGCACAGGAGGCGGCGCTGGACACGGCCGCGGGATCAAGCGGCGGAAGGCCCTGCCGTAACGGCTCGAGCATGGTCGATCCATTCGTCCCCATGCGAGGCACTCCCGGGAATTCGCGGTCGTTGCGATGCAGCGGTTGCGCGGGACCATGTTTTCCGATGCGTACAGCAGATGCAAGGGCAGATGCACGTGCAGGTGACCGAATTGGACCCTCCCGTACCGCTTGTTGGCCATTTTTTCCGCCATCTTCTCTCCCTCTTCTTGCCCCGTCCTTCCCACAACCCCTCCCGCTCCTGCGCGGAAACTCTGGCTTCTTTCCATCTCTGTAATCGGACGAGTACTGCTCGGAGTGTTTTAGTGGCAGACTTCGGGCCCTGAAGACGGTTGGGGAGGCGGCGAACGTGAGCGCGGGAGAGCCCGGATCGGTGGTGCGGCGGATGCTGCTCGGCTCGCAACTCAGGCGGCTGCGGGAGGCGCGTGGCATCACGCGCGAGGCGGCGGGTTACTCGATCCGCGCCTCCGAGTCGAAGATCAGCCGGATGGAACTGGGCCGGGTGAGCTTCAAGACAAGGGACGTGGAGGACCTGCTGACGTTGTACGGCATCACGGACGAGGCGGAGCGCACCTCGCTGCTCTCGCTCGCCAAGGAGGCCAATGTCGCGGGCTGGTGGCACAGTTACTCGGACGTTCTGCCGAGTTGGTTCCCCACCTACGTGGGCCTGGAGGGCGCGGCTTCCCTGATCCGCGCGTACGAAGTGCAGTTCGTGCACGGTCTGTTGCAGACCGAGGCGTACGCCCAGGCGGTCGTGCGGCGCGGCATGAAGGGCGCCAGCGAGGCCGACGTGGAGCGGCGCGTGGCGCTGCGCCTGGAGCGGCAGAAGTACCTCGTCGACGAGAACGCGCCCGACTTCCACATCGTCCTGGACGAGGCGGCCCTGCGCCGCCCGTACGGCGAGCGCGAGGTGATGCGCGGCCAGCTCCAGCACCTGATCGAGATCTCCGAGCGGCCCAACGTACGGCTGCAGATCATGCCGTTCAGCTTCGGCGGCCACTCCGGGGAGTCCGGCGCCTTCACGATCCTGTCCTTCCCGGAGTCCGACCTGTCCGACGTCGTCTACCTGGAGCAGCTCACCAGCGCGCTGTACCTGGACAAGCACGAGGACGTGGCCCAGTACGAGAAGGCGCTGAAGGAACTGCAACAGGACAGTCCGGGGCCGGACGAGAGCCGGGATCTTCTTCGGGGACTCCTCCAACTCTCTTGAAACACAAGTACGATGACGTGTGATCAGACCGTGATGTCGTGCGTGTCTGCTGTTGATCGTGTCTGCTAGCGATTGAGGGATCACATGTCGTCCTACTTCACCGACCTGGCTCAGCAGTACATCGACGGTGAGTGGCGCCCGGGCACCGGCTCCTGGGACATCATCGACTTCAACCCGTACGACAACGAGAAGCTGGCGTCGATCACCATAGCCACGGTCGACGAGGTCGACGAGGCATACCGGGCGGCCGCCCGCGCCCAGAAGGAATGGGCGGCGACCAACCCCTACGCCCGCCGCGCGGTGTTCGAGAAGGCCCTCAGGCTGATCGAGGAGCGCGAGCAGGAGATCGCCGAGGTGATCATCGCCGAGCTCGGCGGCACCCGGCTGAAGGCCGCCTTCGAGCTCCACCTCGCCAAGGAGTTCCTGCGCGAGTCGATCCACCTGGCGCTGCGCCCCGAGGGCCGGATCATCCCCTCGCCGGTCGACGGCAAGGAGAACCGCGTCTACCGCGTGCCCGTCGGTGTCGTGGGCGTGATCAGCCCCTTCAACTTCCCCTTCCTGCTCTCGATCAAGTCGGTCGCCCCGGCGCTCGCGCTCGGCAACGCCGTCGTGCTCAAGCCGCACCAGAACACGCCGATCACCGGCGGCTCCCTGGTGGCGAAGATCTTCGAGGACGCGGGTCTGCCGGGCGGTCTGCTGAACGTCGTCATCACGGACATCGCCGAGATCGGCGACGCCTTCATCGAGCACCCGGTCCCGAAGGTCATCTCCTTCACCGGCTCCGACAAGGTCGGCCGTCACGTCGCCACCGTCTGCGCCTCGAACTTCAAGCGCTCGGTCCTCGAACTGGGCGGCAACAGCGCGCTGGTGGTCCTCGACGACGCCGACCTCGACTACGCGGTCGACGCGGCTGTCTTCAGCCGGTTCGTCCACCAGGGCCAGGTCTGCATGGCCGCCAACCGTGTCCTGGTCGACCGCTCGATCGCCGACGAGTTCACCGAGAAGTTCGTCGCCAAGGTCAAGACCCTGAAGGCGGGCGACCCGCGCGATCCCGAGACCGTCATCGGCCCGGTCATCAACTCCTCCCAGGCGGACGCCGTTTCGGGCGTCGTCCAGCAGGCGATCGCCGAGGGCGCGACGGCGCTCGTGCACGGCACGACGACCGACAACCTGGTCGAGCCCTCGGTCCTCACGGGCGTCCCCGCCGACTCCGCCCTGCTCCAGCAGGAGGTCTTCGGCCCGGTGGTCTTCCTCGTCCCCTTCGACGGCGAGGAGGAGGCCGTACGCCTCGTCAACGACACGCCGTACGGCCTGAGCGGCGCCGTCCACACGGGCGACATCGAGCGGGGGGTCGCCTTCGCCAAGCAGATCGACACCGGCATGTTCCATGTGAACGACGGCACGGTCCACGACGAGCCGATCGTCCCGTTCGGCGGCGAGAAGCACTCGGGGCTCGGCCGGCTGAACGGCGACACGATGCTGGACTCGTTCACGACGCTGAAGTGGATCTCGGTGCAGCACGGACGGAGCGGATTCCCGTTCTGATCGCTCTCGGATCTCTCATTCCTTGATGGCCTGCTCGACGGCCTGATCCCTTGATGACGTTTTCTTGAGGACGTCGCTGTGGCGGACTCTTGCGGACAGAAGCTGACCGCAAGGGTCCGTAGTTTCGTCGGTGTCAGAAGGGCTCTCAAGGCCCCGACTCCGATGAAAGGCGGCCGGTCATGGTCACTCACGTGCGAGCCGAGGCGCAGGGCGACGAGCGCGGGGCGCTGCTCTCCTTCCTGGCCGAGCAGCGGGGCGGCATCCGCCGGGCGCTGCTGGGGCTGACCGAGGAGCAGGCGACGTCACGGCCCAGCGCCAGTGAGCTGTCCCTGGCCGGTCTGCTCAAGCACGTCGCCGAGGTCGAACAGGGCTGGGTGGCCCGTGCCAAGGGCGAGCCGCCGGCCGTCCACCGGGACGAGACGAACTGGCACGAGTGTTTCCAGCTGGTGGGTGATGAGACGGTCGAGTCGCAGCTCGCGTACTGGGAGAAGGTCGCCGCCGAGACGGAGGCGTTCATCCGCACGGTTCCCAGCCTCGACGACACCTTCCCGCTCCCGAACGACCCCTGGTTTCCCCCGGGCGAGCGCGTCTCCATGCGCTGGCTGGCCCTCCATCTGATCCGCGAGACGGCCCGGCACGCCGGCCACGCAGACATCATCCGGGAGTCTCTGGACGGCGCCACCGCCTTCGAACTGGTGGCCAAGGAGCAGGGCACCTCCTGGGGCTGACCCGCGGCGGCATAATCTGGACGGCATGTCAGCGATCCGTCTCCTCGTGCTGGGCGCCGTGCGCCAGCACGGGCGGGCCCACGGCTACCAGGTGCGCAACGACCTGGAGTACTGGGGCGCGCACGAGTGGTCCAACGCCAAGCCCGGCTCGATCTACCACGCCCTGAAACAGATGGCCAAGCAGGGACTGCTGCACGCGCACGAGATCGCGCCGTCCACCGTCGGCGGCCCGCCGCGCACCGAGTACGAGCTCACCGAGAAGGGCACCGAGGAGTACCTCTCGCTGGTCCGCCAGTACCTCACCGCCTACGACCAGCGGCCGGACATGCTCACCGCCGCCCTCGGCTGCATGGTCGACCTGGACCGCGAGGAAGTCCTCGGCCTCCTCGAGGAACGCGTGCGCAGCATCGAGGAGTGGCGCAAGTCGGTCACCGAGTACTACACGCCCGAGGAGGGTCCCGGTCAGCTCGGTCACATCGGCGAGATCATGAACTTCTGGGTGCACTCGGCCGACACCGGCGCCGAGTGGACTCGAGGTCTCATCGAGCGCATCCGTGGCGGGGCGTACACCTTCGCGGGGGAGGGTGAGCCGTTCGTCGGCGTGCTGGCGGAGGGTGAGGAGAACCCGTACGCGACGGGGGAGCGTCATCCGGAGGACGCTCGCTAATCAAGTTTGACCAATTGCCCGGATGGGCATACGCTCCCTCGCCGGGCTTGTAGTCAAGTTTGACTAACCTGCTCGCGCTGTCCTCTACCCGGAAGGAGCCCGATGACCGACGCGATCGTCGCCGAAGGCCTGCGGAAGCGGTACGGCGACAAGGCGGCCCTGGACGGGCTCGATCTGAGGGTGGCTCGCGGCACCGTCCACGGCCTGCTGGGCCCGAACGGCGCCGGCAAGACCACCACCGTACGGGTCCTGACCACCCTGCTGAGGCCGGACGAGGGCCGCGCCGAGGTGGCCGGCCACGACGTGGCCGGCCGGGCGTACGACGTGCGTCTGCGCATCGGCCTGCTCGGCCAGCACGCGGCCCTCGACGAGGAGCTCTCCGGCCGTCAGAACCTGGAGATGTTCGCCCGCCTCTACCACCTGGGTGCCCGCCACGCGCGCGTGCGCGCCGACGAGCTCCTGGAGCGCTTCGGCCTGACCGACACCGGCCGCAAACCCGTGCGTGCCTACAGCGGCGGCATGCGCCGCCGCCTGGACCTCGCGGCCTCCCTGATCACCGAACCGGAGGTGCTCTTCCTGGACGAACCGACCACCGGCCTCGACCCGCGCGGTCGCGCCGAGGTGTGGGCCGCGGTCCGCTCGCTCGTCGGCGGCGGTACGACCGTCCTGCTGACCACCCAGTACCTGGAGGAGGCCGATCAGCTCGCCGACCGCATCTCGGTCGTCGACCGGGGCCGAGTCATCGCGGACGGCACGGCGGACCAGCTGAAGGCGATGACCGGCGGCGACCGCATCGACGTGGTCCTGCGGGACGCGGGGCAACTGGGCGCGGCCGTGGCCCTGTTGCCCATGTCCAAGGACGAGGTCTCCGTCGACGCCGACCTCCGGCTGCTCAGTGCCCCGGTCGCCGACCGCATGGCGGCGCTCTCCGGTGTCGTACGGGCCCTGGAGGAGGCCGGCATCGAGGCGGAGGACGTGGCTCTTCGCCGCCCGACGCTGGACGAGGTGTTCCTGCACCTCACCGGGGACCAGCGAGCGGACGACGCCCGAGTGAAGGAGGCCGTATGAGCGCGAGTGTGAGCACGAGACCGCGCACGAGCACGTACGCACTGACCGACTCCTGGACCATGACCCGCCGCGAACTCGCCCACTGGGCGCGGCAGCCGGTACAGGTCGTGGTCGGCCTGGTCTTCCCTGTGATGCTGCTGCTGATGTTCGGCTACCTCGTCGGCGGTGGCCGGGACGTGGCGGGGGAGTACGTCGACTACCTGGTCCCCGGCATGCTCGCGCTGACCATGGCGTTCGGGCTCGAAGGGACCATGGTGGCCGTCACGCAGGACCTCAACAAGGGCGTGATCGACCGCTTCCGGTCCATGCCGATGACCAACGGCGCGGTACTGGTGGGCCGTTCGGTCGCCGACATGCTCCAGTCGGCACTGATTCTGACCGTGATGATCGGCGTCGGCTACGCGATCGGCTGGCGCGCGCACGGCGGCCCGGGCGCCTTCCTCGGCGCCGTCGGTCTGCTCCTGCTCTTCCGCTTCGCCATGCTGTGGATCGGCATCCACCTGGCCATGGTGGCCGGGAAGCCGGAGTTGGTGCAGGCCGTGCAGATCCTGGTCTGGCCGGTCGGTTTCCTCTCCAACGCCTTCGCGACTCCCGACTCCATGCCGGACTGGCTGGGCACCGTGGTCGAGTGGAACCCGATGTCCCAGACGGCGACGGCGGTACGGGACCTGTTCGGCGGGCCGGGCGGGGAGCCGGGGCATGTGTGGGCGGCGGTGGCCTGGCCGCTGGCTCTGCTCGCGGTGTTCTTTCCGCTGGCGGTACGGAGGTTCGGGGCGTTGAGCAAGTAGGGCGGGAAGTTGGGCAAGTAGGGCGGGAAGTTGGGCGAGTAGGGCGGGAAGTTGGGCGAGTAGGGCAGAAATCGCCATGCGCCGGTGGGAACCCGGGCGCGGTGAGCGGTGTACCAGAAATGACAGTGCGTCGCGGCCGGGCGGATCGGGGGGGGGCTCATGAGGTGGATCAGGGGAGGGTGGCGTACAGCCGCGGACCGGACGGCCGCGTCAGTGGTGAAACCCGGTCGCCATGTCCTTGTCCGGGGTCAGGGGATGCGGCTGCCGGCGCAGTTCTGGCAGCAGCCGCCCCAGGTCCTCCACGAACAGCTCGGCGAGGTCGGCCGAGAAGCCGTTGCGGCACACCACCCGCAGCACGGACAGGTCCTCGCGGTGGGGCGGGAAGGTGTACGCGGGCACGAGCCAGCCGCGCTCGCGCAGCCGCCGGGAGACGTCGAAGACGTCGTACTCCCGGACGTCCGGAGCGGTCGTGAAGGCGAATACGGGAAGCTCGTCGCCCCGGGTCAGCAGCCGGAAGTCGCCGAGCGCCTCGACACGTTCGGCGAGGCTGGTGGCCACGTCCCGCGCGGCCTGCTGCACGGCCCGGTACCCCTCCCGGCCCAGCCGCAGGAAGGTGTAGTACTGCGCCACGATCTGCGCGCCCGGCCGAGAGAAGTTCAGCGCGAAGGTCGGCATGTCGCCGCCCAGGTAGTTGACGCGGAAGACGAGTTCCTCGGGCAGGGCCTCCGCGTCCCGCCACAGCGCCCAGCCGACGCCCGGGTAGACGAGACCGTACTTGTGCCCGGAGGTGTTGATGGAGGCGACCCTCGGCAGCCAGAAGTCCCACACCAGGTCCTCGTCGAGGAAGGGCGCGACCATGGCGCCGGACGCACCGTCGACGTGGACGGGGATGTCGAGGCCGGTGCGCTCCTGGAGGGCGTCGAGGGCGGCGCACAGGTCGGCGATCGGCTCGTAGGAGCCGTCGAAGGTGGAGCCGAGGATGCCCACGACCCCGATGGTGTTCTCGTCGCACAGCTCGGCGGCGGCCTGCGGATCGAGGTGGAACCGGTCGCCCTCCATGGGGACCTGACGGGCCTCCACCTCCCAGAAGGTGCAGAACTTCTCCCAGCAGACCTGGACATTGATCCCCATGACGAGGTTCGGGCGGACGTCCCGGGCCGGGTACCGGTCGGCGTTCCGCCGCGCCCACCGCCGCTTGAGGGCCATCCCCGCGAGCATGCACGCCTCGCTCGACCCGGTCGTCGAGCAGCCCACGGCCGCCGAGGGGTCGGGCGCGTTCCACAGATCGGCGAGCATGGCCACACAGCGCCGCTCCAGCTCGGCGGTGCGCGGGTACTCGTCCTTGTCGATCATGTTCTTGTCCCGGCACTCGCCCATCAGGATGCCCGCCTGCGGTTCCATCCAGGTGGTGACGAAGGTGGCGAGATTCAGCCGGGAGTTGCCGTCGAGCATCAGCTCGTCGTGCACGAGTTGGTAGGCGGTCGTGGGCGGCAGGGGGGCGTCCGGGAGCCGGTGCTTGGGCGGGGCCTCGGTCATACCGCCGACCGGGTTCGCCTCGCCGTGGAAAGGGTTGACGGCGAGCCTGCGCCCGACGCCCTTGTCATCCGGTGCTCCGCTGTCCCCTGGGTGCAGTGGCATGCGTACGACGGTAGGACCGGGCCGGAGGACTTGCACCTCACGCCACGTAAGGATTCATCGTGAAGGCGTACTGAGAAGGGAGCGGAAGAAGTGAGTTATTCCGTGGGACAGGTCGCCGGATTCGCCGGAGTCACGGTGCGCACGCTGCACCACTACGACGACATCGGCCTGCTCGTCCCGAGCGAGCGCAGCCACGCCGGCCACCGGCGTTACAGCGACGTCGACCTCGACCGGCTGCAGCAGATCCTGTTCTACCGAGAGCTCGGCTTCCCGCTCGACGAGGTCGCCGCCCTGCTCGACGATCCGGCCGTGGACCCGCGCGCCCACCTGCGCCGCCAGCATGAACTGCTGACCGCCCGGATCGAGAAGCTGCAGAAGATGGCGGAGGCCGTGGAGCACGCCATGGAGGCACGCAAGATGGGAATCAACCTCACGCCCCAGGAGCGGTTCGAGGTCTTCGGCGACAAGGATCCGGAGCAGTACGCACAGGAGGCGGAACAGCGCTGGGGCGGCACGGAGGCGTACGCAGAGTCGCAGCGGCGCGCGGCCCAGTACACCAAGGAGGACTGGAAGCGGCTGCAGGCCGAGGCGGACGACTGGAGCGAGCGTTACAAGGGCCTGATGGCCGAGGACGAGCCGTCAACCGGCGAGCGGGCCATGGACATGGCCGAGGAACATCGACAGCACATCGGCACGTGGTACTACGAGTGCCCGTACGAGATGCACCAGTGCCTCGCCGACATGTACGTGTCCGACGAGCGCTTCAAGGCGTTCTACGACTCCATGCGCCCGGGACTCGCCGAACACCTCAGGGACGCGATCAAGGCGAACGCGGCCCGGCACACGTCCTAGAATCCTGGCCCGGGAGGCTCACTCCCGGGCCAGGACCGCCGCCGTCATGGCTCACAGCTTTGTCCCAGGCGGACCACAGTGCATCCTGGGATCCTCCATGGAACCTGGGTCACGACGGCTGCGTTGATACTTTTGGGCAGCCAGCCCCCAGCCCGCCTCCCACCAGCAGGAGCCACAATCCCGTGACCACGCTCGCGCTCGGCCCCGAGTGGCTCAGCCCCGACTACCTGATCGAGACCTTCAGCCTGCCCGGCATCCTGCTGATCGTCTTCGCCGAGTCCGGGCTCTTCGCGTTCCTGCCGGGCGACTCGCTGCTGTTCACCGCGGGACTCTTCGTGGCCGAGGGCACTTACATCACCCAGCCCTTGTGGCTGGTCTGCACGCTGATCGTGATCGCCGCCGTCATCGGCGACCAAGTGGGCTACATGATCGGCAAGTTCTTCGGTCCCAGGCTCTTCAGCCGGCCCAACTCCAAACTCTTCAAGCAGGAGAACCTGGAGAAGGCCCACGAGTTCATGGAGAAGTACGGCCCCAAGGCGATCGTCCTCGCCCGCTTCGTACCGATCGTGCGCACCTTCGCCCCCATCGTGGCTGGCGCCGGCCGTATGAAGTACCGCACGTTCTTCACGTACAACGTCATCGGTGGCATCGCCTGGGGCACGGGCGTCACCCTCGCCGGCTACTGGCTCGGCCAGATCGAGTTCATCAAGACGAACGTCGAGGCGATCCTCATCCTGATCGTCTTCGTCTCCGTGGTCCCGATCATCATCGAATACCTGCGCGAACGGTCGAAGAAGAAGCGCGCGGTCGCGGAGGCTCCCGCCGTCCAGCCGCAGATGGCCCCGATGATGGACGACGCGACGACGCAGCTCCGCCGCATCCCGTCGGCCGACGAGCCGCAGCCCCAGCCGCCGTACGGCGGCCAGGGCACCCAGGGCCGGCAGCAGTACGGCTACGACCAGTACTACGACCAGAACCCCCAGCAGCCCTACGCCCAGCAGTACCCCCAGGGCTACGGCCAGCAGAACGAGCAGGGCCCGTACAACCAGGGGCAGGGTTACTGACGCCCCCGTAGGCACCCGGCCTGTAGGCACCCGGCGCTAGAACCCCCGCGTCCGCTTGGCGGCCCGCCGCTTCTCGGGTGACCCGATCCGCAGGGTCAACCGAGAGATCTCCGATCCCAGATTCACGCCGATGGCGATGGCCATCGCCAGCGCCGCGGCCTGCGACAACGACACCAGCCCCGCGTCGAGCTCGTTCTGCGCTATCGACAACAGCCCGAAATACGACGCGGAACCGGGCAGCAGGGGCCCGATCGCCGCCGTCGTGTATGGCAGCGCCGACGCGAACTGGTACCGGGCCAGCAACTGCCCGAACAACCCGACCAGCCCCGCCGCGACCGCCGTGGAGGCAACCGGCGAGAGCCCGCCCGCGTAGTGCATCGCGCCGTACACCGACCATGCGACACCCCCGTTCAGGGTCACCGCCAGCACGGTGGCCCGTTCCTGCTGCAGCAGCACCGCGAAGGCCAGGGACAGCAGCATCGACGCGCCGATCTGCAAAAGCGGCCGTGGTTCGGCGCTCAGGGCCGCGTCGGGGGTGAGGCGGGCGCCCAGCTGGACGCCGACGTAGAGCATCACCAGCACCCCGACGACGATGCCCACGAAGAAGTACATGACTTCCAGCAGCCGCGCGGACGCGGTGATGTAGTAGCCGGTCAGACCGTCCTGCACGCCCGCCACCAGCGCCCGTCCGGGCAGCAGCGCGAACAGCCCACCGGTGATGACCGCGGACGCCTTGACGTCGACGTGCGCCAGCGTCAGTGCGATCGCGATCGCGGCGGGCGGCGTCGCGGCGATCGTGAACTGGTAGAACTCCGGCAGCCCGCGCCCCGCGCACAGCCACGCCAGCCGGTCGCCGAGCATCGCGCCCAGCGCGGCCGCCACGAAGACGATGAGGTCACCGCCGACGAGCACGGAGGCCGCACCCGCCAGCAGCCCGCTCGCGGCGGTCAGCGTCCAGCCGGCGTAGGGGTGCCGGTTGCGGCGGATCTCGGCGAGCCGCCCGTAGGCCTCCTCCAGGGAGATGTGGGTCTCCGGGTCGCTGAGGTCGTCCACCAACTGGTAGACGGCCGCCAGGCGCGTGTAGTCGGTGCCCCGGCGGCGCACCGTCCGGGACGCCGTCACCGGGTCGTCGACCAGGGACGGCTGGTAGGAGATCGACAGCAGGGTGAAGGTGACGTTCGGCTCGCAGCGGTCCAGGCCGTAGGACCGGCAGACGGCGAACATCGCCGCCTCCACGTCCTCGGCACCCTCGCCGCCCGCCAGCAGCAGTTCACCGATACGCAGCGTCAGGTCGAGGACGCGCGGAACGGCCGGGCCTTCGTCCTCCTCCGCCTTGTGCACGAGCTCCGGCGCGGGCCGCTCGGCCACCGGCATCCGCAGCATCGTGCGCATCCGGTCCTGCCAGGGCACATCCTTGGTCAGACTGACCATGGGTATGCCGGTCGGCGGCGTGAACGCGGGCGGCGCGTGCCGGGCGCTGTAGGTCCTCGGTGGGCTGAACGCCGACCCCTCGGGCTCCGCCACGGGCGTGTGCGGGACGTCGAGCCCCTTGGGGAGGGCGAACTCGGATGTGGTCTCCGACTCCGTCCCGACGACCCTGGGGGCCGCGAGGCCCTCGGGAATCGCGAACTCGGATGTCGTGGAGGACTCGGCAGAATCCCCGACGACCACACCAGGTGCTGCGAAGGCACTCCTGGCCTCGTCCGACCGCGGCTTGCGGTCCTCCGCCTCCGTCACTGCGTAGCGCTCCCTGTACGACACGTTCAGCAAGCCTCAGTATGCGCACAGATACGCGAAGGGGCCGCACGCGTGTGCGTGCGGCCCCTTCGCGACAGCGGAATCAGTGACCGCCCTGCTCCTTGAAGCGCTTGTAGGACCGCTCGATCTCGGCCTCGGCGTCCGTACGGCCCACCCAGTTGGCGCCCTCGACGGACTTGCCGGGCTCCAGGTCCTTGTAGACCTCGAAGAAGTGCTGGATCTCCAGGCGGTCGAACTCCGACACGTGGTGGATGTCACGCAGGTGCTCCACGCGCGGGTCGTGCGCCGGCACGCACAGCAGCTTGTCGTCGCCACCGGCCTCGTCCGTCATCCGGAACATGCCGATCGTGCGGCACTGGATGAGGCAGCCGGGGAAGGTCGGCTCGTCCAGGATGACCAGCGCGTCCAGCGGGTCGCCGTCCTCGCCGAGGGTGTTCTCGACGAAGCCGTAGTCGGCCGGGTAGCTGGTCGAGGTGAAGAGGCGACGGTCCAGGCGGATCCGACCGGTCTCGTGGTCCACCTCGTACTTGTTCCGCGAACCCTTCGGAATCTCGATCGTGACGTCGAACTCCACCGGTGGCTCCTCCATGATCAGCACATAGTTCTGGTGGTTAAGTGTCCCTCACGCAGGTGTGTGATCGCGAAAGGGGCTGGTGGTCGTGCCAGAGCTGAGGTCTTGGCGAGCCGCGAGACCGCATGTGACGCGGGTCGCGAACGCCGTACGACCGCGTCTGGCACAGGCCGCGGACGCCGTGGGCCCACGTCTCGCACGCGCTGCCACGGCCGCGAGACCACGGGTCGCGCGGCTCGCACGCGCCACGAAACCGCAGGTCGCGCGGATCACGAGGGCGAAGACCTGGCAGTACACCGCGGGCGCCGCCACCGTCGGCCTGGCGCTGGCCGCCGGAGTGGTGACCGCCGCAGGCCCTTGGGACTCCACCGGTCAGCGTACGGCCGAGCGCGACCGGGCGGCTGCCCAGGAGCGCATGGGTGGCGCAGATCACGATGGTTCTTCCGGTACGTCCCCCGGCACGGCGGACCGGGCGCCCCGCCCTGCCCCCAGCGCCGGCTCCGTCCTCGCCGGCCTCGGCGGCGGCGCCGGCAGCCTGAAGTCGGCCCCGACCGGACAGGCCCTCGCCGGCGTCCTCGACCCGCTCCTGAAGGACACGGCGCTCGGCACCCGCGTCACGGCGGCCGTCGTGGACGTCGCCACCGGCAGGCGCCTGTACGGCGTCGGGGCCGACGACGCGCTCACGCCCGCCTCCACCACGAAGATCGCCACCGCCGCAGCCGCCCTGACCGCCATGGGCGCCGACCACCGCCTCACCACCCGCGCGGCCCTCGAGGCCGACACCGGGGAACTCGTCCTCGTCGGCGGCGGCGACCCCACCCTCACCGCTCATGAGGACGCCGAGGGCTGGGCGAGCCTGCGCACCCTCGCCGACGAGACCGCCGCCGCCCTGAAGAAGCGCGACATGCGCGAGGTGACGCTCTCGTACGACACCACCCTGTACGCCGGTTCCGAACTTCACCCCATCGGAGTCAACGACAACCTCGCCCCCGTCTCCGCCCTGATGGTCGACGAGGCCCGCACGGACGACTCCGCCAGCGGCCCCGCCCCCCGGGTGACGGACCCGGCGGCGGACGCCGCCCGCAAGTTCGCCGCCCTCCTCGAGGACCACGGCATCAAGACGACGTCCCCCGGCCCCTCCAAGGCGACCGGGCGCGCACAGTCCCTCGCCACGGTCTCCTCGCCCCCGCTGTCCGCCCTCGTCGAACGCATGCTCACCAACAGCGACAACGACATCGCCGAGGCCCTCGCCCGCCAGACGGCCGTCGCGACCGGCGAACGCGCCGACTTCGACGGCGCCAGCCGGGCGCTCGCCGCTCAGCTGAGCAAGCTCGAAGTGCCCCTGTCGGGCACGTCCTTCCAGGACGGCAGCGGCCTCGACCGGGCCGACCGACTCACCGCCGACCTGCTCACGACACTGCTGGCCAAGGCGGGCGACCCCGCCCACGCCGAACTCCGCCCGATCCTCACCGGCCTCCCGGTGGCCGGCTTCACCGGCACGCTGACCAGCCGCTACGCCGACGGCGCGGCAGGCATCGTACGAGCGAAGACGGGGACCCTGACGGGCGTGAACACCCTGGCGGGAACGGTGGTCGACCAGGACGGCAGTCTGCTGGCCTTCGCGTTCCTGACGTCGAACACGTCGGATCCGCGGGCGGCGCAGTCGGCACTGGACAAGACGGCAACGGCCCTCGCGGCATGCGGTTGTCGGTGACCGCCGTGCCGGACACCTCGGAGAAGGCCCTTCTGATGGATCTCCGTGACGCCGCGGAGGTCCATCAGAAGGGGCCTGGGGCCAAGCCCTGCCAACGCCATGACCTGCCCCCAGCGGCAGCGCTCACGTACGGTTGACGCATGACGAGCATCGGTGGTGCTGCATCTTCCGGGATGGTCGACTGGAATCTCGCGGTGGCGACCGCGACCCGGCTCGTACGGCCGGGCCCCGACGTGAGCCGTGACGAGGCCCGGGCCGTCGTCGCGGAGTTGCGTCGGCACGCCAAGGCCTCGGAGGGACACGTCCGGGGCTTCACTCGTATGGGCACGGAGATCGTCCACGACACCCCGGTCCTCGTGGTCGACCGCCCCGGCTGGGTCCGCGCGAACGTCGCCGGGTTCCGGGAGATCCTCAAACCGCTGCTCGACAAGATGCAGGAGCGGCGTGGCAACACCCCCGGCGGCGCGGTCCTCGGCGCCGTCGGCGGCAAGGTGACCGGCGTCGAACTGGGGATGCTGCTGTCCTTCCTGGCCTCCCGCGTCCTCGGCCAGTACGAGACCTTCGCCCCGCCCACCCGCGACCTCCCGGCGGGGGAGAACGGCGGCGGGCGGCTCCTGCTCGTCGCCCCCAACATCGTGCACGTCGAGCGCGAACTCGACGTGCAGCCCCACGACTTCCGCCTGTGGGTGTGCCTGCACGAGGAGACGCACCGCACGCAGTTCTCGGCGGTGCCCTGGCTGCGGGACCACCTGGAGGGTGAGATCCAGTCGTTCTTGGGCGAGACCGAGGTCGACCCCATGACCGTGTTGGAACGCATCCGGGAGGCCGCCCAGTCCCTCGCCGGGGGCCGTCCCGAGGGCGAGGAGGACGACGGCGGACGGTCCCTCGTGGACATCGTGCAGACGCCCGCCCAGCGGGAGATCCTCGGCCGCCTCACCGCCGTGATGTCCCTCCTGGAGGGCCACGCCGACTTCGTGATGGACGGGGTGGGTCCGGACGTCGTACCGACCGTCGCGGAGATCCGCGAGAAGTTCCAGCAGCGCCGCGCCAAGGGCGCCTCCCGACTGGACATGGCCCTGCGCAAGCTGCTGGGTCTGGACGCCAAGCTCAGGCAGTACCGCGACGGCGAACGCTTCGTACGGGCCGTCGTCGACCAGGTCGGCATGGACGGCTTCAACCGCGTGTGGACCTCCCCGAACACCCTCCCCACCAAGACGGAGATCTCCAAACCGGCGGACTGGATCGCGCGGGTGCATCGCAAGGCGGAGTCGTGAACGGGGGTGCGGAGGTTGTGAAACGAATCCGGCCGACGGCAGGCGAACGCCCCTTCAATCACCCGTCCGAGGGACCGTGAGGCATGGGTAGGCGTGCAATGCTCGGGGAACGGCCCGGTTCTGTCACCATCTACACACTCTGAGTGACCGAGCTCGGGCTCACCCCCGACAACTTCATGAAGGGAACCGGACATGGGTCCCCATCCTGCGGTCGCGGCGATACGCCTGGCGGTCCGCCGCGTCCTCCACGACATCCTCACCGAGCAGAACTCCCAGCCCACCCCACCGTCCCCCGGGCAGACCCCGCACGAGCGCCCGTCGTCGCCGCTCGTGCTCGTGGCGTGCTCCGGCGGCGCCGACTCCATGGCCCTGGCCTCAGCCCTCGCCTTCGAGGCCCCCAAGCTGGGCATCCGCGCCGGCGGCGTCACCGTCGACCACGGCCTGCAGCCCGGCTCCGACCTGCGCGCCGAGGAAGTCGTCCTGCGCCTGCGCGAACTCGGCCTCGACCCGGTCGAGTCCACCGCCGTGACCGTCGGCCGCGAAGGCGGGCCCGAGGCCGCCGCCCGCGACGCCCGGTACACCGCCCTCGACGCCATGGCCGTCCGGCACGGCGCCATCGCCGTCCTGCTCGGCCACACCCGCGACGACCAGGCCGAGACCGTGCTGCTCGGCCTCGCCCGCGGCTCCGGCATCCGCTCCCTGTCCGGCATGGCCGCGGTCTCGGGGGCCGACGGCCGTTACCGGCGCCCCTTCCTCTCAGTCGACCGGCAGACCGCCCGCAAGGCCTGCATGGTCCAGTCCCTGCCCGTCTGGGACGACCCCCACAACGCCGACCCCGCGTACACGAGGTCCCGCCTGCGCCACGAGGGCCTGCCCGCCCTGGAGAAGGCGCTCGGCAAGGGCGTCGTCGAAGCCCTCGCCCGCACGGCTCAGCTCTCCCGCGACGACGCCGACGCCCTCGACACCTGGGCCCGCCAGGCCGAGGCCTCCGTACGCGACGCCGCCGGCCTCCTGGAGTGCGCCAAGCTCTACGCCCTGCCGCCCGCCGTACGCCGCCGCATCCTGCGCCGCGCCGCCATCGAGGCCGGCGCCCCCGCGGGCTCCCTCTTCGCCCGTCACCTCGAGGAAGTCGACCGGCTGATCACCGGCTGGCGCGGTCAGGGGGCCATCAATCTCCCGGGCAAAGTCGTCGCCCAGCGGCAGGGTGGCAGACTGGTGATTCGGCAAGGCTGAATCCGGCGGGCCTGCCGAGGGCCGTAGTGCAGGGCCGTAAGTGCGGGACGACCGAAAGTGATGCGGGTGGACGCGAAAGACATGGGTGCCGACCTCAAGCAGGTGCTCATCACCAAGGAAGAGATCGACGCGAAGCTGGCCGAGCTGGCCGCGAAGATCGACGCGGAGTACGCGGGCAAGGACCTGCTGATCGTCGGCGTCCTCAAGGGCGCGGTGATGGTCATGGCAGACCTGGCCCGGGCGCTGTCCACCCCCGTCACCATGGACTGGATGGCGGTGTCCTCCTACGGCGCGGGCACCCAGTCCTCCGGCGTCGTGCGGATCCTCAAGGACCTCGACACCGACATCAAGGGCAAGCACGTCCTGATCGTCGAGGACATCATCGACTCCGGCCTGACCCTGTCCTGGCTGATCTCCAACCTCGGCTCGCGCGAGCCCGCCTCCCTGAAGGTGTGCACCCTGTTGCGCAAGCCCGAGGCAGCCAAGGTCGCCATCGACGTCGAGTGGGTCGGCTTCGACATCCCCAACGAGTTCGTCGTCGGGTACGGACTCGACTACGCCGAGAAGTACCGCAACCTCCCGTTCGTCGGTACGCTCGCGCCCCACGTCTACGGCGGCTGACCCAAAGGGCCAGGCGCTGTACGAAGATCGGGAACCCCTGCGGGTCCCGCGCCGTTGAAGCGTGCAGACGGGTTTGCCAGCCGTCCCGCGCGAATTCGCGCGCCAAAGCTGGGGTACCGTCAGAAGAACTGTCTTATCAAACTCACTATGGCAGGAGGGACGGGGCGGCACCGCTCCGTATGGATGGACGTGAAGCGATACTTCCGTGGGCCGGTCATGTGGATCGTGCTGGCCGTCCTTGCCGTGGTCGTGTTGATGCAGGTCGTCGGCTCGTCCGGCGGCTACAAGACGGTGGACACCGGCCAGGTCGTCCAGGCGATCAATAACAACAGGGTCGAATCGGCCAAGCTGACCACCGGCGACGAGCAGACCATCAAGGTCCAGCTCAAGGACGGCGTAAAGATCGAGGGCAGCTCGAAGATCCAGGCGAGCTACATCGGCGACCAGGGTGTGACCATCGCCGGCACCCTGCAGAACAAGTACCAGGACAAGCAGATCCCGGACGGCTACACGGTTTCGCCGACGAAGCAGAACGCCTTCGTCGGGATCCTGCTGTCCCTGCTCCCCTTCGTCCTCATCGTGGTCGTCTTCCTGTTCCTGATGAACCAGATGCAGGGCGGCGGCTCCCGGGTCATGAACTTCGGGAAGTCCAAGGCGAAGCTCATCACCAAGGACACCCCGAAGACGACGTTCTCGGACGTCGCAGGCTCGGACGAGGCCGTCGAGGAGCTGCACGAGATCAAGGAGTTCCTCCAGGAACCGGCGAAGTTCCAGGCCGTCGGGGCGAAGATCCCCAAGGGCGTACTGCTGTACGGCCCTCCCGGCACCGGCAAGACCCTGCTGGCGCGCGCCGTCGCGGGCGAGGCCGGCGTCCCCTTCTACTCGATCTCCGGTTCCGACTTCGTCGAGATGTTCGTCGGTGTCGGTGCCTCCCGAGTCCGTGACCTGTTCGAGCAGGCCAAGGCGAACGCCCCGGCGATCGTCTTCGTCGACGAGATCGACGCGGTCGGCCGCCATCGCGGCGCCGGCCTCGGCGGCGGTCACGACGAGCGCGAGCAGACCCTGAACCAGCTCCTCGTCGAGATGGACGGCTTCGACGTCAAGGGCGGTGTGATTCTCATCGCCGCGACGAACCGCCCGGACATCCTCGACCCGGCGCTGCTGCGCCCCGGCCGCTTCGACCGCCAGATCGCGGTCGACCGCCCGGACATGCAGGGCCGTCTGGAGATCCTCAAGGTTCACCAGAAGGGCAAGCCGGTCGCTCCGGACGTCGACCTGTCGGCGGTCGCCCGCCGTACGCCGGGCTTCACCGGCGCGGACCTGAGCAACGTCCTCAACGAGGCCGCGCTGCTCACCGCCCGCTCGGACAAGAAGCTCATCGACAACCACATGCTCGACGAGGCCATCGACCGAGTCGTGGCGGGCCCGCAGAAGCGGACCCGGATCATGTCGGACAAGGAGAAGAAGATCACCGCGTACCACGAGGGCGGTCACGCCCTGGTCGCGGCGGCCTCACCGAACTCCGATCCGGTCCACAAGATCACGATCCTGTCGAGAGGCCGGGCCCTCGGCTACACGATGGTCCTGCCGGACGAGGACAAGTACTCGACCACGCGCAACGAGATGCTCGACCAGCTCGCGTACATGCTGGGCGGCCGAGCGGCCGAGGAGCTGGTCTTCCACGACCCGACCACGGGCGCGGCGAACGACATCGAGAAGGCCACGGCCACGGCCCGCGCGATGGTCACGCAGTACGGCATGACCGAGCGCCTGGGTGCCATCAAGTTCGGTGGCGACAACACCGAGCCGTTCCTCGGACGTGAGATGGCTCACCAGCGCGACTACTCGGAAGAGGTCGCCGCGCTGGTCGACGAAGAGGTCAAGAAGCTCATCGAGAACGCGCACAACGAGGCCTGGGAGATCCTGGTCGAGAACCGCGACGTCCTCGACAACCTGGTGCTTCAGCTGCTGGAGAAGGAGACGCTGGGCAAGGAGGAGATCGCCGAGATCTTCGCCCCCATCGTCAAGCGCCCCCCGCGGCCCGCGTGGACCGGCTCGTCCCGTCGTACACCGTCCACCCGTCCGCCGGTGCTCTCCCCCAAGGAGCTCGCACTGACGAACGGCGCCAACGGTGCGACGCCGGCGATCACCACCGCGAAGGCCACCGCGGCGGAGCCGTCCCCGGCGACGGAACCGGCCCCCGAGGAGCGCCCGGAGAGCTGATCTCCTGGCCTCTGAGGCCTCAACAGGCCCGGAATTCATGCCGCGCCCCCCTGGTCTTACCCTGGGGGGCGCGGCACTGTCGTATGCGCATGCAGGACACCGCATGCGGGACACCTAGGAACAGAGGCACCACATGACCGACCCCGTGACGCTGGACGGCGAGGGCCCCATCGGCGAATTCGACGAGAAGCGTGCCGAGAACGCCGTACGCGAACTGCTGATCGCGGTCGGCGAGGACCCCGACCGCGAGGGCCTCCTGGAGACTCCGGCGCGGGTGGCGCGGGCGTATCGCGAACTCATGGCGGGGCATACGCAGCAGCCTGAGGATGTCCTGACGACCACGTTCGATATCGGGCACGATGAGATGGTCCTGGTGAAGGACATTGAGATCGTAAGCCTCTGTGAACATCATATGTTGCCATTTCATGGCGTAGCTCACGTTGGGTACATTCCGTCAGAAACGGGCAAGATTACTGGCCTGTCGAAGCTGGCGCGTCTGGTGGAGGTGTTTGCCCGTCGTCTGCAGGTGCAGGAACGACTCACCACGCAGATCGCCGACTCCCTGATGCGGATTCTGGAGGCGCGTGGCGTGATCGTCGTCATCGAGGCCGAGCACATGTGCATGTCGGTGCGCGGAATCCGCAAGCCGGGCGCCAAGACCACGACGTCGGCGGTGCGAGGTCAGCTTCGGGATGCTACGACCCGGGCCGAGGCAATGAGCCTGATACTGGCGCGCTGACCCGATTGTCAGTGGTGCCCGATACGGTCCTTGATCAGTGGAGTTGATCGCTGATCAAGGGGGATCGCGGTGGGGTATGGGCTGCCCAGCAAGCAACTGGTGAGCGTCGTCGGAGGATACCGGCAGGCCAGGAACGTTGAAGTGGGCTCCAAGCTCTGGAGCCTGGACGGTACGCGGACTGTGCAGACGACCGTCGTTGAGATGACGGCGGTCAAGGCGCGTGAAGTCGTGGATGTGGTGACCGATCGCGTGACGTTCACTGTGGCCGCGAAACAGGAGCTGAGCACCCCGGATGGCTGGGTGCCCGCGGTGGAGGGGGGAGGGTGCATGCTCGCCTGGACGCATACGAAGAAGCTGTGCCGAGAGCGGCTGACGATCCGGCCCGGCTACGAGTTCGGCTACTTTGTCGGGGCCACATGCGCAGACGGTACGGTCGGCAAGAACTGCGTATCCCTCGTCGTCAATGAGGAGGACTTCGCCGCGCGGTACGCCGAGTGCCTGACCAAGGCGACTGGACTGCCGGCTCAGCTGGAACCGGTAACGCGACCCTCCGGGTACCTCAAGCGAGACGTCCCGGGCTTTCGTGTGCGGGTTGTTTCGTCGTACCTGGCCGATGCGATGCGGCAGTATGTGGGAGGTGACGCGCATCACATGCGGCAGCGGTTTCCGCGCGTGGTCCTCCGCGACATCGACACCTTCGACGGCTTTCTGGACGGATACATCGAAGGAGATGGCTTCCGCCACAAGAAGTGGGACGGGCGCACTGTGGTCAGCAGCAACGTGCCGTTCCTGGAGGAGCTGGCGGGGATCATCGGCGCGAGGTTCACTCCGCGCCCGAAGGGATCGGCCTCCGCCCTCGTCGTCACCGACCGTTGGAAAGCGCGAGGTACCTTTCAGCCCCAGTACCACCCCTTGGAACCGGACGAGTCCAGCTGGGTCGAGGTGCGCGACGTCCGCCTTCGCAGAGCCGAGGGCGCCAAGCCGTTCACCCTCTACAGCTACCGCCTCGACCCCCACCCCGGCTTCCTGGTCAGCGGTCACCTCGCCCGCCAGCCCTGGTGAGCCCGGCGATGATCAGGCCGCCGGAGCCGCCCCCGCGCCGTTGTGTTCGTCGTCCTCCGGGAGCTTGCACACGCGCTCCAGGAAGATGGCCGCCGCTATGACGGCGATGCCGGCCAGGACCGAGAAGCCGGCGTAGATGGCCTGGTCGCGGCGGGCGGGGATGTCGAGGGACTCCAGGAGGAAGACGCCGGCGCCGCCGTACATGCCGGAGACGAGGGCGGCGACCAGGGCGCTGGCCTGGCCGAAGACGACCGCGCGGGCCGCCATCAGGGGGTCGACGCCCTTCGCCTCGGGGCGCCGCTCGCGCTGGGCCTTGAGGCGGGCCCGGATCGACAGCGCCGTGGCCAGCAGGACCACCGCGATCAGGGCGAGGACGATGGGGGCGGCCAGGGGGACGCTGGGCAGGGTCCCGACCGAGTTCCACAGGCGGGCGCCCGCCCAGGACAGGATGCCGGCGACGACGAAGACGCCGGCCAGCACCCTGATGCGCAGCTCTCTCACGGTGTCCCTTCAGCTCCCCCGAGGGTCCACGAAATGTGGTCGTCTTGACCTTAACGGCTACTCGGGCAGCCGGAGTTCCAGGTCCTTGCGTGGAGCGATGCCGTCGCGGGTGACGGTGTCGAGGAGATCGGCGACCGCGCCGCGTCCGGGCAACTGCGCCTCGGGCTCCAGGTCGTGCCAGGGCACGAGGACGAACGCGCGTTCGTGGGCGCGCGGGTGGGGGAGGGTGAGCTGCGGATCGTCGGTGACGACGTCGGCGTACGCGACGATGTCGACGTCGAGGGTGCGCGCGCCCCAGCGCTCGTCCCGTACCCGGTGGAAGGCCTCCTCGACCGCGTGTGCCCGCTCCAGGAGCGAGGACGGGGGGAGGGTGGTCTTCAGCAGCACAACCGCGTTGAAGTACGACGGCTGGCTGCCGGGCTCGACGCCCCACGGCTCCGTCTCGTACACCGGGGAGACCGCCTTGATGCGGAGGCCCGGCGTGTCCTCGAGGGCGTCGATGGCTCCCTGGAGGGTTTCCAGGCGGTTGCCGAGGTTGGAGCCGAGGGAGATCACGGCCCACTGCGGGTTGTGGAGGGTGGTATCGGCGGCATCGACCTTCTCGACGACGGAGGCGGGTACCGGCTGTACGGTCGGGTCGCTCTGACCCTCGGTGAAGAACGCGGTCATACTCGGCTCCGGGTGATGGTGACGGTCACGTCGTCGAAGGGGACTGTGATCGGCGCGTCGGGTTTGTGGACGCAGACCTCGATCTCCTGGACCCCTTCGTGCTTCAGACAGGCCTGGGCGATGCGCTCGGCGAGCGTCTCGATGAGGTTGACGGGCTCGCCCTCGACGACGGCCACGACCTCCTCCGCCACGATGCCGTAGTGCACGGTCTTCGCCAGGTCGTCGTCGGCGGCGGCCGGCCGGGTGTCCAGGCCCACGACGAGGTCCACGATGAAGGTCTGGCCCTCCTCGCGCTCCTTGGGGAACACGCCGTGGTGCCCGCGGGCCTTCAGGCCGCGCAGCGCGACACGATCCACGCGAATCACTCCTGCAATCGTCGGTGTCGGCCGGTCCGTACCGTGTGCGGGCGGCACACCGACCTCGAACGAATCTACCTGCGGGCACTGACAGGGCCGGGCCACGGGGGCGCGGGCCCGAGCCGGGGCCAGGAGGTTTCACCTTGCGTTTCCCCTGGGGAATCCGGCGGCTCACGGGCTGGTAGCCGCCCATACCCACGGGTTCGTGATTCCAACCACTTCTTGGTCCCTGCGGGCGGGTGGCCCATGGGGTCGCCTACCCACTCAGGCCGGGGAGTCGTCGCCTTCCTCCTCGTCGTTTTCGGCCAGAACCGGGGAGGCGTGGTGGGACCAGAGCTTCCAGCCGGACGGTGTGCGCCGGAACACGTTCGTGGCGACCACCAGCTGGCCGACGAGCGGGCCGAGTTCCTCGCCGCCCTCGGGGGCGGGGCCGCCACTGAGGATGTTCTCCGTGCAGGTCACCAGGGCGGTGTCGCCGGTGACCGAGACGTGCACGTCGGTGAGGAAGAACTGGATGTAGTCGGTGTTCGCCATGATCAGGGCGTACGACCTGAGGACCTCGCCGCGACCGGTCAGGACGGGCCAGCCGGGGTGCACGCAGGAGACCACGCCGACGTCGGCCGGGTCGTGGTACGTCTCGTCGACGCCCAGGTCGGCAGGGGTGAGCCAGAGCGAGGACACCTCCTCGAAGTCGCCCCGCTCCATCGCCTCGTAGAAGGCGGTGTTGGCGGCCTCGACCTGCTCGACGTCGGTGTGGGGGGCGCTCACCGGGCTCCTTCTGCGCCGTTGCCCGCGACAGGCGCCCCTGCCGCGACCCGCGTCTCTTTCTCGGCACGCGCCCCCTCCACGGCGCGTGCGACCCGCACCGCGTCCGCCGTCGCGCGCACCTCGTGCACGCGCACCGCCCACGCGCCGGCGTGCGCCGCGAGCGCGGAGACGGCGGCCGTGGCGGCGTCTCGCTCGCGTGCGGGCGGCGGCGCGCCTTCCGGGCCCGCCAGGACGCGGCCGAGGAACCGCTTGCGGGAGGCGGCGACGAGCAGCGGGTGGCCGAGGCCGAGCAGCCGGTCGAGGTGAGCGAGGAGAGTGAGGTCGTGTTCGGCGTCCTTGGAGAAGCCGAGGCCGGGGTCGACGACGACGCGGTCGGGGGCGATGCCGCCGTCCAGAACGGCCTCCACGCGCGCGTGCAGTTCGTCGACGACTTCGGTGACGACGTCGTCGTACACGCCCTTGACGTTGCCGCCCTGCAGGAAGCCGCGCCAGTGCATGACGACGAAGGGGGCCTCGGAGGCGGCCACGACCTGGATCATCGCGGGGTCGGCGAGGCCGCCGCTGACGTCGTTGACGAGGGCGGCGCCGGCCGCGAGGGCCCGCTCGGCGACACAGGCGCGCATGGTGTCGACGGAGACCGTGACGCCCTCGGAGGAGAGGTCGCGGACGACGGGGATGACGCGCTTGAGCTCCTCGGCCTCGTCGACGCGGGTGGCGCCGGGGCGGGTGGACTCGCCGCCGACGTCGACCAGGTCGGCGCCCTCGGTGACCAGTTCGAGGCCGTGCTTGACGGCGGCCGTCGTGTCGAAGAAGCGGCCGCCGTCGGAGAAGGAATCGGGGGTGACGTTCACGACTCCCATGACCGCGCAGCGGTCCCACTCCGGAAGGCCCGCGACGCGTCCGCGTCCGCTCTGCTTGCTCATACGCTCAGCGTAGGCCCCGGGCGGGACGGCAGGACGCCGCGGCCCGAGCGGAAGCCCCCGGGACTGGAGGAGGGGGTGGGGCTTCCGCTCGGGCCGGTCAGGGTCACGCCGCGCGGACGTTGCGTTCCGCCGTTCCGTGGGCACACGCGCGTGCCGGGGTCGTACGGCGGCGCAGGAAGCGCGGCAGCGGCAGGGCCAGGTTGACGAAGCCCTCGGCCTGCATGGCGGCGAAGCCGATGCGCGGCAGGTCGCCGGAGGCGCGGTAGACGACGAAGCGGGGCTCCCAGCGGGGCCGGAACTTCGCGTTGAACTTGTACAGGGACTCGATCTGGAACCAGCGGGAGAGGAAGACCAGCAGCCCGCGCCAGGCGCGCAGCACCGGACCCGCGCCGATCTTCTCGCCGCGTGCCAGGGCCGAGCGGAACATCGCGAAGTTGAGCGACACGCGCGTGATGCCGAGGCGCGGGGCCGCCTGGAGAGCCGCCACGATGAGCAGTTCGTTCATGCCGGGGTCGGCCGAGCGGTCGCGGCGCATCAGGTCCAGGGAGACGCCGTCCGTGCCCCACGGCACGAAGTGCAGGATCGCCTTCAGGTCGCCGTACGGACCGGGCCGGTCGTCGGCCTTGTGGGCGGTGGCAATGAGGCAGTCGCCGTCGGCCGGGTCGCCGATGCGGCCGAGCGCCATGGAGAAGCCGCGTTCGGTGTCGGTGCCGCGCCAGTCGTCGGCGGCGCGGCGGATGCGGTCCAGCTCGGCCTCACCGAGGTCACGGACACGTCGTACCCGGGTCTCGTAACCGGCGCGCTCGATGCGCTTGACCATCTGGCGCACATTGCGCATCGCGCGGCCGGCGAGCGAGAAATCCGCGACGTCCACCACCGCCTCGTCGCCCAGTTCGAGGGCGTCCAGGCCGGTCTCCCGGGTCCACACCTCGCCGCCCGTCTCGGAGCAGCCCATGACGGCGGGGGTCCAGGAGTGGGCCTTGGCCTCGTCCATGAAGCGCTCGATGGCGCCGGGCCAGGCCTCCACGTCGCCGATCGGGTCGCCGCTGGCGAGCATCACGCCGGAGATGACGCGGTAGGTCACCGCCGCCTTGCCGCTGGGGGAGAAGACCACGGCCTTGTCGCGGCGCAGGGCGAAGTGGCCGAGGGAGTCGCGGCCGCCGTGCTTCTCCAGCAGGGCGCGCAGCCGGGCCTCGTCCTCGTCGGTGAGGCGTGCGGCTGGGTGTTCGGGGCGGAAGGCCAGGTAGATCGTGGTGATAGCGGTGAGCAGGCCGAGGGCGCCGAGGGAGAAGGCGACCGTCCAGGACGTGTTGCCGTGGTAGTCGACCGGGCCCTCGAAGCCGACCAGGCCGTACAGGACGTGCGTGATGCGATCGGCCAGGCTCGGGTCGCCGACCAGGCGGTTCGGATGGGCGCTGACGATGATCAGGCCCAGGGCGAGGGAACCCGCGCCCATGAGGACGAAGTTGGCGAGCGCACGCCATCGGCTGCGTGGGTCGGGCAGTGCCCTGAACTGGTCGCGGTGGCGCAGCAGGGGCGCGAGCAGCGCGAGCGAGATGAGCACGCCCACCAGGGAGTGCCGGTAGGTGAACTGCGCCACCGCTCCGGCCGGGAGGAGCACCACGGCGGCGCGCCAGGCCCGGCGCTTGGCCCGTTTCAGCCCGTGGGCGAGCAGCAGCAACAGCACGCCTGCGCTGAGCGAGAGCGCGGCCGCGAACGGGCCGAGCGCGCCGGGCAGCACCTCGGCCATGGTGTGCATACGGCTGTGCCTGAAGCGTGGGAAGACGCCCGCGGCGATGTCCAGGAGGCCCACGAGGGCACAGGCTCTGCCGACGAGGACGGGGACGGCCTCGGGGCGCGGGCCACGGAGTACGCGCCGCACCCAGTGTGATCGGGTCGGAACCCCGCCCGACATTTCCTCATCTGTCCTGACAGACATCGCATCCCGTAGTTCCGCGAGAGACCTTGGATCCGGGCCCGATTCGGGCATCCGGCGACATTGCGCCCTCTAGGACGGTGTCTCGGGGGGAGAGGTTCACTCTCCTCGGCCAAGCCGTTTCAAAGGCCAAGGAAAGCCCGGGGCAAGCCCTTGCCAAGGCGGTGAGGAGCCGGGCGGAAAGCGCAGGCAGGTAACCATCCATGGGTCTCACGAGCAACAAGACGCTGGCTCTGGCGGTTCTGTCCGCCGTGCTGCTGTTCGTCGGCACGGTGTGGCTGTGGCCACGGCTGGCCCGGCGGACCTGGCCGGCCGTCGGCGGACGCGTCGTTCTGCTCCTCGTCACCCAGCTGGCGCTCTTCGGGGCGGTGGGCCTGGCCGCCAACCAGGCCTTCGGCTTCTACGCCTCCTGGGCGGACCTGTTCGGGCAGGAGAACGACCAGGGCGTGGTCGTCGACCACACGCCGGACAGTGGCCCGCTTCGGGTGGTCGGCACGCGGCCGGTGCCGGGAGCGGGCGGGGCGCGGCCGCAGACCGGCGGGCAGATCCAGGAGGTCACCGTGGTGGGCCGGACTACGAGCATCGCCACGCCCGCGTACGTGTACCTGCCGCCGGAGTACTTCCAGCCGGAGTTCCGCACGCGCGCGTTCCCGGCGGCGGTCGTCCTCACCGGTTATCCGGGCACGGCGAAGGCGCTGGTGGAGAAACTCGAATACCCGCGTACGGCCCTGCGGCTCGCCAAGGACGGCCGGATGCGGCCGATGATCCTGGTGATGCTGCGGCCGACGGTGGCGCCGCCCCGGGACACCGAGTGCGTGGACATCCCGGGCGGCCCGCGGACGGAGTCGTTCTTCGCCAAGGACCTGCCCGATGCCGTGGGCGCGCACTACAGGGTGGCCAGGAAACCGGGCAGTTGGGGTGTCATCGGCAATTCCACGGGCGGCTACTGCGCATTGAAGCTCGCCATGCACCACCCGGACGTGTTCGCCGCCGGAGCAGGCCTGTCGCCGTACTACAAGGCGCCGATCGACGCCACCACGGGCGACCTCTTCCAGGGCGACAAGGGCCTGCGCGACCGCGCGAATCTGTGGTGGTACCTCAAGCACACGCCGGCGCCCGACACTTCACTGCTCGTCTCCAGCAGCAAGGTCGGCGAGTCGAACTACAGGGACACGCTGAAGTTCATAGAGCGGGTGAAGGACACGAAGCTGACGCGCATCTCGTCGATCATCCTGGATAGCGGCGGGCACAACTTCAACACCTGGCGGCGGGAGATTCCGGCGACGCTGCAGTGGATCAGTGGGCGGCTGAGCGGTTGAGCAGCGGGTGAGTGGTGGCTGCGTGGCCACTGAAATGATCTTGTTCTTTGCCGATTCGGTCGAATTCGGCGACCGAACCGATTCCTGATGACGTGTGAAGGCCGCGAGATGGCTGTGTTTTTACGGGGCGGGGCACCATGATTCCTCTACGCGCGGTAAGTTTCTGGCCATGCCACGTGGACGTCACCGCCATTCCCCGCCCTTGCACAGGCTCCTGCCCCCGTCGGCGATCGCAGGCGTCTCGGTCGTCTGCGCGCTGGGCCCCTGGGTGTTCACGGAGCAGACGGTGCTCCGTGGTCTGGCCGCGGCCGCCGCGGCGACGGCGGTCGTCAGCGCGGTCGTCATGCGCCGCTGGGACACGCAGGCCGGCAAACAGGTCGCCGACCTCACGCGCGCGCGGGCGAGCGACGAGTGGCGGTTCGAGGAGCGGGTCGCCGAACTGGAGACCGACCTCGAGGAGTCGCGCGAACTGCGCGTCAAGCTGGAGCAGCGGCTGCGGGCGAAGCGCACGGAGCTGGCGGGTCTGCGCAACGAACACGCCGCGCTGCTGCGGCGGTACGCCACGGCGGAGACCGAGCGGGCGAGCGCCCTGGAGGGCCGCCGGCTGCTGGAGATAGAGACGTCGGGTCCGGCGGCGCGTGAGCTGCTGCCTGCGCCTGCCGCGTCCGCGGAAGAGACCGGCGAGACCGACGGCGACGTGGAGGCCGCGGACACCACGGAGACCGCGGACGTCTCGGAGGTAGCGGCGGCCGAGCCTGTGGCTCCCGCGATCTTCTCGCCGGAGGGTTCCAAGCTGTTCCTGCGGGCGAAGGCGGCGCTGAAGAAGTTCGACGAGGAGAGCGAGAGTTCACCCAAGGAGGACAGTTCGCCTCAGGATGACGGTTTGCCCAAGGGCGACAGGTCGCCTCAGGGTGACGGTTCGCCCAAGGGCGACGGTTCCCCGGAGGACGACGGCTCGCCGAAGGGCGGAAGGTCCCCCAAGGGCGGAAGGTCCCCCAAGGGCGACGACGCCCCGCCCGCGGACAGTGCCCCGAAGGGCGAGCCGGTGAAGGCCGGTTCCGCCACGGCCGAGGCCACGTCGGCGGGTACGGCGCCCACGCAGGAGGACGAGGCCAAGGGGCAGCCCGTGGCGGTCGACGGGCATGAGCGCGCGGCGGCCGCCACCACCACGGCCAAGGGCGCGCAGCCCGCACAGCAGCCCTCCGGGCACTTCGTCGCGCCGACCGCGGTGGCCGTCGTACCGCCGACGCCCGTGCGGCGTCCGGCCGTCGAGGGCGGCTTCGACTTCTTCGGTACGAAGCAGGGGGCCGCGCCGGCCGCGCTTGAGGCCGTACAGAACGAGGACCTCGCCGACGTCGTGGGGCAGGAGGCGCTCGCCCTCCACAAGGCTGAGTCCGAGGCGGAGTTCAAGCCGGTGGACGAGGAGTCGAAGGGCGTCGGCCAGGTGATCGACCTGACGGCCCACGACGAGACGGAGCAGATCGACGTGCAGGGGTTGCGGAGCGCGGTCTCCTGAAGGAGCCCGGTCTCCTGAAGGCTGAGCGGCTAGGCCATCCACCGGTCCGGCCGAGCGTCCCTGCGCCCCGTCCGTGACCGCTCCGCCTGCCCCCGCAGCAGCTCCGCAGCCTCCTCGGCGTCCCTCAGCCGCGCTGTCACCGTCTTGTTGGCCCCGGTGTCCACGTGCACGTCGGCGACCCGCCAGAGGCGCTCCCAGGGCCCTTGAGAGAGCCGTACGCTCTGCACCTTCGCGTGGGGTACGAGTGCCAGGCTGCGCCGCAGCAGCCCGTGCCGCGCGGTGAACACCGCGTCGGTGACGGCGAGGCCGTAGCCGCGCCACCACACCGGCACGCACCGCCGGGCCCGGCGCGGCGGCAGGGACAGCGCCGACAGGGGCGGCACGGTCACACCGGGCAGCACGCGCGCGACGACCGACTCGGCGATCTCCCGCGGAGCGACCGGCACCAGCACGGAGTTGGACGACCCGGCCACGTCCAGCTCCACCCGCACCCAGCCGCGCCGCCGCCACAGCAGCGGCTCCACGATCCGTACGGTCTGCACGCGGCCCGGCGGCACCGTCTCGTGCGTGCGGTCGAGCAGCCCGTGGTCGATCCGCAGCCCGTCCGGGGACTCGCCCACCGTCCAGTCGTACTCGCCGACGAACCGCCCCACACTGCTCGCACCCGCCGCGCCGAGCAGCGGCAGCGCGGTCGCGAGGACCGTCCACACGCTCTCGGTGGCCAGCCACAGCACGGGCGGTACGACGAGCACGGCGGCCAGCGTGCCCCAGGTCGCGCCGGTCAGCACCAGCGAGACGGCGAGGACGCCCGGCGGCACGCGCAGCAGCTCGCGGGAGGGTGCCTCGCCGACCTCGTGCGCCGTCTCGGGCGCGAAACCGGCGGCGCGCGCGAGGAGTTCCGCGCGCAGGGCGCGCGCCTCGCCCTCCCCCAGGAAGGCGAGTTCGTCCTTCTTGTCGGCGCCTATGACGTCGAGTTTGAGTTTCGCCACGCCCGCGACCCGCGCGAGCAGCGGCTGGGTGACGTCGACGGCCTGGATCCGCTCCAGCCGGATGTGCGCGGTGCGCCGGAACAACAGGCCGGTCCGGATGCGCAGTTCGCTCTCGGTCACCGCGAAGTGAGTGAACCACCAGGTCAGAAAGCCGTAGAGGGCGGCGGCCGGGACGAGCACGGCGAGGGCTATCAGCAGCGTGGTGGTGGTCAGCCGGGTCAGCTGGCGCTGCGCCTGGTCGGGGTCGTGCACGGCCCACCCGATGACCACGGCGATCGGCGCCCACGCCCGCCTGAGCGGCGTCACGGGGTGCAGCCGCCGCTCGGTGACGGTCCGCCTCTCGCGTACGGCGCCGTCGACTCCCGGCGTCGTCACAGGCCCGCCGATCGGGCCTCGCCGAGCTCGGTGAGCCGGTCGCGCAGCCGTTCCGCCTCGGCCGGGTCGAGGCCCGGGATGGTCGCGTCGGTGGCCGCGGCCGCCGTGTGCAGCTGCACGCTGGCCAGCCCGAAGTGCCGTTCGACGGGCCCTGAGGTCACCTCGACCAGCTGCATCCGCCCGTACGGCACGACGGTCTCCTCCTGCCACAGCACGCCCCGGCTGATCAGCAGGTCGTCGGCGCGTTCGGCGTACCGCCAGGAAGCCCAGTTGCGGCCGAGCATCACCCAGCCCCACGCCATCAGGGCCAGCGGCAGCAGGGCGAAGGCCGCCCAGGCGGGCCCGGCGAGCAGCCCGAGCAGCAGCCCCAGGCCCACGGCCAGCAGTCCCAGCCACACCACCAGCAGCAGCCGTCGCATCCGCAGCAACCCCGGCGGCAGCCCGATCCACACCGTTTCGGCCTCCACCGGCGCGGTCCCCACCTGCCCGCCGGCCGTCGGCTCGACCCCAGCTGTCCCCGCGTTCTCCGGGCTCCCCGTCTCCATAGGGCCAGCGTACGTAGGAGAGACTGGGTCCATGACTCCTACGACGGAGACCATGGTAGGCATCGGCGGCGCCGCGGAGAGCACCGACATGGTGCTCAACATCGGCCCGCAGCACCCGTCCACGCACGGTGTGCTGCGCCTCAAGCTCGTCCTGGACGGCGAGCGCATCACGCGCGCGGAGCCGGTGATCGGCTATATGCACCGCGGCGCGGAGAAGCTGTTCGAGGCGCGCGACTACCGCCAGATCATCATGCTCGCCAACCGGCACGACTGGCTGTCGGCGTTCTCCAACGAGCTGGGCGTGGTCCTCGGCGTGGAGCGCATGCTCGGCATGGAGGTGCCCCCGCGCGCGGTGTGGACCCGCACGCTGCTCGCGGAGCTCAACCGGGTGCTGAACCACCTCATGTTCCTGGGCTCGTACCCACTGGAGCTGGGCGGGATCACGCCGATCTTCTACGCCTTCACGGAGCGCGAGGAACTCCAGCACGTCATGGAGGAGATCTCCGGCGGGCGCATGCACTACATGTTCAACCGCGTCGGCGGCCTCAAGGAGGACCTGCCCGCCGGATGGACGTCACGCGCGCGTGCCTCCGTGGCGGCCCTGCGCTCGCGCATGGACCGGTTCGACGATCTGGTGCTCGGCAACGAGATCTTCCGGGGGCGCACGCGGGGCGTGGGCGCCCTCGCGCCGGAGACCGTGCACGCGTACGGCGTGAGCGGGCCGATCGCGCGCGCCTCGGGCGTCGACTTCGACCTGCGCCGCGACGAGCCCTATCTGGCGTACGGCGAGCTGCAGGACACCCTGAAGGTGGTGACCCGGAGGGAGGGTGACTGCCTGGCCCGCTTCGAGTGCCTCCTGGAGCAGACCCACAACTCCCTCGACCTCGCCGACGCCTGCCTCGACCAGCTCGCCGAGCTGCCGCCCGGCCCGATCAACCAGCGGCTGCCGAAGGTCCTCAAGGCCCCTGAGGGCCACACGTACGCGTGGACCGAGAACCCGCTCGGCATCAACGGCTACTACCTGGTCAGCAAGGGCGAGAAGACTCCGTACCGGCTGAAGCTGCGCTCCGCCTCGTACAACAACATCCAGGCCCTGGTGGAGCTGCTGCCGGGCACGCTGGTGGCGGACATGGTGGCGATCCTGGGATCACTGTTCTTCGTGGTCGGGGACATCGACAAGTAGGCCCGCGCCGGGTGGCTCCCTGAGGAGTGCGTCCGGAACTCCCACCGGCTGGAGCAGCCACCCGAAGTCGCCGAGCCCGCCCACCGCGGTGAGCTCGGCGGCCTCTCCGGCGCTCGCGAGGGCGCGCACATAGGCCGCGGGTCGGGTGGAGGCGAGCTCGAGTGGGGGGCGTGCGCCCGTGATGCCCAAGGCGCGCAAGGCCTCGCGTTGGGTCAGAACGCGCCCCCCGGGGAGCGTGCACGCGTCCAGCGCGACGTGCGCGGTGATGTCGCACGACCCGTCCGGCACGGGCGCCGTCTCACGCCCCTGGCGGAAGCCGGTGAGCGTCCCGAAGGGCGGCCGCGTGTCCGCGGTGTGCGCGTAGTCGACGGCGACGGCCAGCCCCCGGTCGACCGCCGCGACCGCCGACGCCCACTCCTCGTCCCGGGGCAGGCCGATCTCGGCCCGCAGCCCCTCCTCCGCCGGCAGCGGCCACCACCGCGCGAGCCACTCCGCCTCCGCACCGGAGACCGGCTCCCCGAGCCGCTCGCGCCCGTCCCGCCGTACGAGCACCAGCCGCGGTACGCCCGCGGAGTCCACCTCGGCGACCTCCACGGGTACGTTGTCCAGCCATTCGTTGGCGAACAGCAGCCCGGTGACGCCCTTGGGCGGCTCGGCGAGCCACTCGATCCGGTGATCGAGGGTTTCGGGGCGGTCGGCGATCTCGACGGCGTACCCACGCGCGCGTGCGGCCACATCGGCCGGCAGGGCGGCGAGCACCCCTGCGACCAACTCGCCGCGCCCGGCGGCCATGTCGACGAAGTCCAGCGCGGCCGGCCGCCCCAGCGCCTCGTCGACCCGGCACAGCAGCCGGGCCACGGCCCGGGCGAACAGCGGCGACGCGTGCACGGACGTACGGAAGTGCGCGGCCGGCCCCTCGGCCCCGCGATACAAGCCGTCCGCCCCGTACAGCGCGGCCTCCGCCGCCGCCCGCCAGCCGCTCCACTCGCCCTGCGAAACCTCCGTCACGCGCCCAGGCTAAGCGCACAGGGGAACGCAGCCTCCACCTTGCGGAGTACACGCGGGCGGCACGGATCGGCCCTCCGGTTGACCCCTGCACGCATCTTGCTTCCCTACGCTGGGTTACGTGCAGCGCCTCTACGACTTTCTCCGCAGGTACCCGACGTGGGTCGACAGCTTCTGGGCCGTCTCCCTGTTGGGGATCTCGGTGATGTCCGAGGCGGTCCGTCAGGAGGCCCGCGGCACCGACTCACCGGCGGCGATCGTCCCGGTCATTCTCCTGTTGTGCCTGGTGATCGCGCTGCGCCGACGCATGCCGGAGAAGATGCTGCTGCTGGCCGTCGCGGTCGGCGTGGCGCAGGTCGTGCTGGATGTCCAGACGACGGCCGCCGACTTCGCCCTGCTGGTGATCGTCTACACCGTGGCCGCGACGGGCGCCCGCTGGGCCTCGCGGCTCGCGCTGGCCGGGGGCCTGTGCGCGGCACCCGTGGCGCAGCTGCGCTGGTCGAACGAGCAGACGGGCGTCGCGGGCAACATCGCGCTGATGATCCTCCAGACGGTGCCGTTCGCCCTCGCGTGGGTGCTCGGCGACTCGATCCGCACCCGCCGCGCCTACTTCGCGCAGCTGGAGGAGCGGGCCGCGCGCCTGGAGAAGGAGCGCGAGGCGCAGGCGAAGGTCGCGGTCGCCGCCGAGCGCGCCCGGATCGCGCGCGAGCTGCACGACGTCGTCGCGCACAACGTGTCGGTGATGGTGGTGCAGGCCGACGGAGCCGCTTACGTCCTCGACGCGGCCCCCGACCAGGCGAAGAAGGCCCTGGAGACGATCTCCTCCACCGGCCGCCAGGCCCTCGCCGAGATGCGCCGCCTGCTGGGCGTGCTGCGCACCGGCGAGCACCAGGAGGGCGGCGAGTACGTTCCGCAGCCCGACGTCGAGCAGATCGAGGACCTCGTCGAGCAGTGCCGCGGTTCCGGCCTGCCCGTCGACTTCAAGATCGAGGGCACCCCGCGGCCCCTGCCCAGCGGCGTCGAGCTCACCGCGTACCGCATCGTGCAGGAGGCGCTGACCAACACGCGCAAGCACGGCGGGCCGAACGCGGGTGCGAGTGTGCGCCTGGTGTACTTCGACGACGGGCTCGGCCTGCTCGTCGAGGACGACGGCAAGGGCGCCCCGCACGAGCTGTACGAGGAGGGCGGCGCCGACGGCCGGGGCCACGGCCTGATCGGCATGCGTGAGCGGGTCGGCATGGTCGGCGGCACCCTGGACGCGGGCCCGCGCCCCGGCGGAGGATTCCGCATCAGTGCCCTGCTCCCGCTCAAACCGGCGCACTGACGCCTTCGCACGTCGACCATTGACACCTGTAACGATTCTGCTGACGGACACGGAAGATGACACGGAAGAGGCTCCGATGACGATCCGCGTGATGCTCGTCGACGACCAGGTGCTGCTGCGCACCGGGTTCCGGATGGTGCTCGCCGCCCAGCCGGACATGGAGGTCGTGGCGGAGGCGGGCGACGGCGTCGAGGCCCTCCAGGTACTGCGCTCCACCGCCGTCGACGTCGTCCTGATGGACGTCCGCATGCCGAAGCTGGACGGCGTGGAGACGACCCGCCGCATCTGCTCGGAGCCCGACCCGCCGAAGGTGCTGATCCTGACCACCTTCGATCTCGACGAGTACGCCTTCTCGGGGCTGAAGGCGGGCGCCTCCGGCTTCATGCTCAAGGACGTGCCGCCCGGCGAGCTCCTCACCGCCATCCGCTCTGTGCACAGCGGCGACGCCGTCGTGGCGCCGTCGACCACCCGGCGCCTCCTGGACCGGTTCGCGCCGATGCTGCCCAGCACCGGCAAGGAATCCCAGCACAAGGAGCTGGAGCGGCTCACCGACCGCGAGCGCGAGGTCATGGTGCTGGTCGCCCAAGGACTGTCCAACGGGGAGATCGCGGCCCGGCTGGTGCTGTCCGAGGCGACCGTCAAGACCCACGTGGGCCGCATCCTGACCAAGCTGGGGCTGCGGGACCGGGTGCAGGTGGTCGTCCTGGCGTACGAGACGGGGCTGGTGCGGGCCGGCGGAAACGGCTGAGGCGCGGGAGCGCGACGGCTACCGGAGTATCCCTTCCAGGAAGTCGCTGCCCAGCCGGGCCACCACGGTCACGTCCAGCTGGTGCAGGACGTACCGGCCGCGGCGGCGCGTGGTGATCAGGCCCGCCTTCTTCAGCACACCCAGGTGCCGGGATATCTCGGGGGCCGTCATGCCGTGCACCTGGGTCAGCTCGCTGGTGGTGAACGCGCTGCGGGCAAGGCTGCGGCACAGCCGCATCCGCACCGGGTGGGACAGGGCGGCCATCCGCAGCGTCAGCTGCTCGACCGAGGGCGGGGCCGCGAGCTCCGGCGAGCCGACCGGGTAGTGCAGCACCGGCTGCCAGTCGTACCGGTGCAGGACCAGCAGGTGGGGCCAGCCCAGGCTGGTGGGGACGAGCAGCAGGCCGCCGTCCCCCGTGGCCGTACGGCGGTCGCCCAGCTTGTCGACCGTGATACGCGCGGCGGACTCGTCCAGGGCCACCGCCGGCGACACCGAGGCCAGCGCCTCGGCCAGGCCCTTGCGCCGCAGGAGGTCCATCTTGCGCCGGGCGTCCGTGGCCAGCTGGTGGCGCAGCCGGGACCAGGTCTCCGCGAAGAACGCCTCGTCGCATTCCTCCAGGAACTGCCTCAGCCAGGCCCGGATCCGCGGCGGGTCGGCCAGCAGCCGCTCGCTGAAGCGCACCTGCCGTGGCCCGCGCGCGGCGGCCAGCTCCAGCGCCCGTCGGCGCAGCTCGGGGTCGGAGAGCGCGGTGGTCCCGCGCGTGCTGTACGGCAGGGAGCAGGTGAACTCCAGTGCCGCGTCGACAAATTGCTCGTCCGTCAGCTTGTCCAGCAGGTCCAGGTCCTCGGCGAGCGTCGCGCCGGGGAGCGTGGCACCGCCCGGGATGCCCGCGGCCGGCAGGAACAGGTCCGAGAACAGCGTCCGCCACAGGAAGTCGGCCTCGCACATCCGGTCGGCCAGATGCGAGTCGAGCCGGGCCGTCACGCCCGTCACCCAGCCCTGCAGGCCCGGATGGTGTCCCGGCTCGGACAGCGCGTGCAGCGCCATGCCGAGCTCGGCCAGGGGTGAGGGCACGACGGCGACCCTCTCCGGCCGCAGCCCCGCGATGTCGATGTGCACGCCCATGCCCTCATGGTGCATCCCGCCACTGACAACGCGGCTTCCGATTGACGGCCGCCGTCAATCGGAAGCCGCGTCGTCATCGGCCAGCCGGGAAACGAAGTCCGCGACCGCCGCCTTCACATCGTCGGCCGTCCACTCCAGGCCGTCGGCCTGCACGGTGACCTCGGTGACGCCCAGCCCCGGCCCGCCCCGTGCCCAGGGCACTGCGAAGAGCAGCGTTTTCGTCTGCTCGGCCTGTCGCACCGCGGCCTCTGCGAGTACGTCCGTGTCGTACGGCAGCCAGACCTGGAACTGGTGGGTGTGCGGTTCCTCGGGGTGCACGCGCGCCCACGGCACGCCGGCCTCGGCGAAGCCCTCGCGCAGCGCGGCGGCGACCACGCGCGCTTGGGACACGTACTCCGGCAGCCGGGGCAGTTCCCGTTCCAGGCCCACGAGCGCCGACAGCACCGTGGGGAACTGCTGGAAGACCGCGCCGCCGTACCGGTGCCGCCAGGTCTTCGCCTCCTCCACCAGGGTCCGCGGCCCGGCGAGCGCGGCACCGCCGAAGCCGTCGAGGGACTTGTAGAACGACACGTAGACGCTGTCCGCAAGGCCTGCGATCTCCTCCAGAGGGCGGCCGAAGTGGACCGTGGTCTCCCACAGGCGCGCGCCGTCGAAGTGCACCACAGCGTCGCGTTCGCGCGCCGCCTCCACGACCTCGGTCAGCTCCTCCCAGGAGGGCAGAACGAATCCCGCGTCCCTGAGGGGCAGTTCCAGCATCAGCGCCCCGAAGGGTTCCTCGAAGTCGCGGACCTCCTCGGCCGTCGGCAGCCGGGGTTCGCTCGTGACGCGGACCGGGCGCAGTCCGGCGACCTCGCTGAGCGCGCCTCGTTCGTGCACCTCGGGGTGGGCCAGCGCGTGCAGCGCCACCGTGGAGTTGCCGGTGCGGCCGGCCCAGCAGCGCAGGGCGATCTGCTGGGCCATCGTGCCGGTCGGGAAGAACGCGGCGGCCTCCGTCCCCAACAGCGCGGCGACGCGCTCCTCCAGGGCTTCCACGATCCGGTTGCCGTACATGTCGCCGGGCTCGTCCAGGTCGTACACCTGCGGTGCCGCGTCCTGAAGCAGCGCGAGTCGTTCGCGGAGTGTGCTGCGGAAGCCCGCGCGTGCCAGGACGCGCTCCGCCCCCTGGTAGGCGGCCGTCCGCCGCTCCCGCAGCCGCACCCGCGCCGACTGCTGCCCGCTCTCTTCCGCCGTGTCCGTCATGCCTCGGATCATGCCGTGCGGCGGTCCGCGTGGGCACCCGCATTCCCGTACGACGCCCGTGCCCGCCCGGTGTACGGAAACCCACAGCCTGTGGACAACCGAACAACCCTCGAACCAATCGCGTTAACATGACGAGAAATCGTCCGGTACCCAGAGCGGACTGGAACGGGAAGGCCGCCGTCGCGTGAGTACAGTCCACCAGCCAGACCCCAAGGACCGCCCCGCGCGGCTCACCGTCGGCGTCGTCGGCGCCGGCCGGGTGGGCCCCGCACTCGCCGCGTCCCTGCAACTCGCCGGGCACCGCCCGGTGGCCGCGTCCGGGGTCTCCGAGGCCTCCAGAAGGCGCGCCGCGGAGCTGCTGCCCGATGTACCGATCGTCCCGCCCGCCGAGGTCATGGAGCGCGCGGACCTGGTGCTGCTGACCGTCCCCGACGACGCCCTGCCCGGTCTCGTCGAGGGCCTCGCCGAGACCGGGGCCGTGCGGCCGGGGCAGATGCTGGTGCACACCTCCGGGCGGTACGGAGCGAAGGTCCTGGACCCAGCCCTGCGCGCGGGCGCGCTGCCGCTGGCCCTGCATCCGGCGATGACTTTCACCGGCACCCCCGTGGACGTCCAGCGCCTGGCCGGATGCTCCTTCGGCGTGACCGCGCCCGACGAACTGCGGCTGGCCGCCGAGGCCCTCGTCATCGAGATGGGCGGCGAACCCGAGTGGATCGCCGAGGACAACCGCCCGCTCTACCACGCGGCCCTCGCCCTGGGCGCCAACCACCTGGTGACGCTGGTCGCCCAGTCTCTGGAGCTGCTGCGCACGGCTGGTGTCGCGGCCCCCGACCGGATGCTCGGCCCGCTGCTCGGCGCCGCCCTCGACAACGCCCTGCGCTCCGGCGACGCGGCCCTCACCGGCCCCGTCGCGCGCGGAGACGCCGGCACGGTCGCCGCCCACGTCGAACAGCTGCGCGAGCATGCCCCGCAGGCCGTCGCCGGCTATCTGGCGATGGCGCGCGCCACCGCGGACCGGGCGCTCGCCCACGGGCTGCTGAAGCCGGAACTCGCGGAGGACCTCCTCGGGGTACTCGCCGACGGGACCAACGGCACCGAGGGGGACGCTCGATGACCACAGCCCTGCTGCGCACCGCCGGCGAACTTCACGCACGCGCGCGCGTGGGCCGCCGTGCCGTCGTCATGACCATGGGCGCCCTGCACGAGGGCCACGCCACCCTGATACGCACCGCGCGCGAGATCGCCGGCCCGGACGGCGAGGTCGTGGTCACCGTCTTCGTGAACCCGCTGCAGTTCGGCAAAGGCGAGGACCTCGACCGCTACCCGCGCACCCTGGACGCAGACGTCAAGATCGCCGAACAGTCCGGCGCGGACGCCGTGTTCGCCCCGTCCGGCGAGGAGGTCTACCCGGGCGGCGAGCCCCAGGTCCGCATCAGCGCGGGCCCCATGGGGGAGCGCCTGGAGGGCGCCTCCCGCCCCGGCCACTTCGACGGCATGCTCACCATCGTCGCCAAACTGCTCCACCTCACCCGCCCCGACGTGGCGCTGTACGGCCAGAAGGACGCCCAGCAACTCGCCCTGATCCGCCGCATGGTGCGGGACCTGAACTTCGGCGTCGAGATCGTCGGCGTCCCGACCGTGCGCGAGGAGGACGGCCTGGCCCTGTCCAGCCGCAACCGCTACCTCTCGCCCGCCGAGCGGCGCACCGCGCTCGCGCTGTCCCAGGCGCTGTTCGCGGGCCGCGACCGGCACGCCGCGCAGGAGGCGCTGCGCGCGCGGGCACGTGAAGTGCCCGCCACGCACGCGCGTGCCGAGGCACTGAGCGCCATCGGGGAGTCCCGCGCCGCGGCCGACGCCCACGCCGTCGCGAAGGCACTCCCGGGTGCCCCGTCGGCCGTCCGCGCGGCCGCCCGCCTGGTCCTCGACGAGGCCGCCCGCCTCGACCCCCCGCTCGCCCTGGACTATCTGGCCCTGGTCGACCCGTCCGACTTCACCGAGATCGAGGACGACTTCACCGGCGAGGCCGTTCTCGCCGTCGCCGCCCGGGTCGGGACGACCCGGTTGATCGACAACATCCCCCTCACCTTCGGAGCCGCCTCGTGACCAGCACAGGCATACGACTGCACGCGCCCGCGCCCGGGTGGAACATCGACGCGGACGTGGTCGTCGTCGGCTCCGGAGTCGCCGGCCTGACCGCCGCCCTGCGCTGCGAGGCCGCCGGCCTGCGGACGGTCGTCGTCACCAAGGCCCGCCTCGACGACGGCTCCACCCGCTGGGCTCAGGGCGGCATCGCGGCGGCCCTGGGCGAGGGCGACACACCCGAACAGCACCTGGACGACACGCTGGTGGCGGGCGTGGGCCTGTGCGACGAGGATGCCGTACGGATCCTCGTCACCGAGGGCCCCGACGCCGTGCGCCGCCTCATCGAGACCGGCGCCCACTTCGACGAGTCCTCCGCAGGCGGGCTGGAACTCACCCGCGAGGGCGGCCACCACCGCCGCCGCATCGCGCACGCCGGCGGCGACGCGACCGGCGCGGAGATCTCCCGAGCGCTGGTCGAGGCCGTACGCGCGGTCAGGAGGGGCGAGCGCGAAGCGCTCTCGGGCAAGGGTGGTGGGCGACAGGCGGGACTGCGTACCGTCGAGAACGCGCTGGTCCTGGACCTGCTCACGGACGCCGACGGCCGCACCGCGGGCATCACCCTGCACGTCATGGGCGAGGGCCAGCACGACGGCGTGGGCGCCGTGCACGCCCCCGCGGTCGTCCTCGCCACCGGCGGCATGGGCCAGGTCTTCTCGGCGACCACCAACCCGTCCGTGTCCACCGGCGACGGCGTGGCCCTCGCACTCCGCGCGGGCGCGGAGGTCTCCGACCTGGAATTCGTCCAGTTCCACCCCACCGTGCTCTTCCTCGGCCCGGACGCGGAGGGCCAGCAGCCCCTGGTCTCCGAGGCGGTGCGCGGCGAAGGCGCCCACCTCGTCGACGCCGACGGCGTGCGCTTCATGGTCGGGCAGCACGAACTCGCCGAACTCGCCCCCCGGGACATCGTCGCCAAGGGCATCATGCGCCGCATGCAGGAGCAGGACGCCGAGCACATGTTCCTCGACGCCCGGCACTTCGGCGCCGACATGTGGGAGCACCGCTTCCCGACGATCCTCGCAGCCTGCCGCGCCCACGGCATCGACCCGGTCCACGAGACCGTCCCGGTCGCCCCGGCCGCCCACTACGCCTCCGGTGGCGTCCGCACCGACTCCCACGGCCGTACGACCGTCCCCGGCCTGTACGCGTGCGGCGAGGTCGCCTGCACCGGCGTGCACGGCGCGAACCGGCTGGCGTCGAACTCCCTCCTGGAGGGCCTGGTCTACGCCGAGCGCATCGCGGCGGACATCGCGGCCGCCCGGGCGGCCGACGGCCTCCACGCGCGCGTGCCGGAACCGGTGCCGTACCGCGAGACGCCCGAGCACCCCCTGCTCGAGCCCGAGGCGCGTTTCGCGATCCAGCGGATCATGACGCAGGGCGCGGGCGTCCTGCGCTCCGCCGAGTCCCTCGCGAAGGCTGCCGACCAGCTCCAGCAACTGCACACCGACGCCCGCGACGCCCTCCACGAGAACGGCAAGACCGCCGAGCCCGGCGTCGACACCTGGGAGGCCACCAACCTCCTGTGCGTGTCACGCGTCCTGGTCGCCGCGGCACAGCTTCGGAACGAGACCCGCGGTTGCCACTGGCGAGAGGACCACGCCGACCGCGACGACACGAAGTGGCGCCGCCACATCGTTGTACGCCTGAACCCGGACCGCACACTGGCCGTGCACACCACAGACACCGCAGACTTCCCTCCCACCCGGCAGCCACAGCAGGAGCAGTGACAGAAGTGACGACCCCCGACCTTCCCCTCGCCTCGACCGGCGGCTGCGGCGACGGCTGTGCCTGCGGCGCGGCCGCCGACGAGGAATACCTGGAGTGCGGCCTCGACCCCGCGCTCGCCCAGCTCCTGGCCGACGCCGGACTCGACCCCGTGGAGGTCGAGGACATCGCCAACGTCGCCATCCAGGAGGACCTCGACCACGGCGTGGACGTGACGACCGTCGCGACCATCCCCGAGGACGCCGTCGCCACCGCCGACCTCACCGCGCGCGAGGCGGGCGTCGTGGCGGGCCTGAGGGTCGCCGAAGCGGTCCTCTCGATCGTCTGCACGGACGAGTTCGAGGTCGAGCGCCATGTGGAGGACGGCGACCGCGTGGAGGCCGGGCAGAAGCTCCTGTCGGTCACCACGCGCACGCGTGACCTCCTGACGGCCGAACGCAGCGCCCTGAACCTCCTGTGCCGCCTGTCGGGCATCGCGACCGCCACGCGCGCGTGGGCGGACGTCCTGGACGGCACCAAGGCCCGGGTGCGGGACACCCGCAAGACGACGCCGGGACTGCGGGCCCTGGAGAAGTACGCGGTGCGCTGCGGCGGCGGCATCAACCACCGCATGTCGTTGTCCGACGCCGCCCTGGTCAAGGACAACCACGTCGTCGCCGCGGGCGGAGTCGCGCAGGCCTTCAAGGCCGTACGGGATGCCTTCCCGGACGTGCCGATCGAGGTCGAGGTCGACACCCTGCACCAGCTGCGCGAGGTCGTCGACGCGGGCGCCGACCTGATCCTGCTGGACAACTTCACGCCGGGCGACTGCGAGGAGGCGGTGGCCATCGTCCACGGTCGTGCGGCGCTGGAGGCCTCCGGCCGCCTGACCCTGGACAACGCGCGCGCGTACGCCGACACGGGCGTCGACTACCTCGCCGTAGGGGCCCTGACCCACTCCTCGCCGATCCTGGACATCGGCCTTGACCTGCGCGAGGCGGAGTAGTCGCCATGCTCCTCACGATCGACGTGGGCAACACGCACACGGTTCTGGGCCTGTTCGACGGCGAGGACATCGTCGAGCACTGGCGGATCTCGACGGACGCGCGCCGTACGGCGGACGAGCTGGCGGTGCTGCTGCAGGGCCTGATGGGCATGCACCCGCTCCTGGGGGACGAGCTGGGCGACGGCATCGACGGCATCGCGATCTGCGCGACGGTTCCCTCGGTGCTGCACGAGCTGCGCGAGGTGACCCGGCGCTACTACGGCGACGTGCCCGCCGTCCTGGTGGAGCCGGGTGTGAAGACGGGCGTGCCGATCCTGACGGACAACCCGAAGGAGGTCGGCGCGGACCGGATCATCAACGCGGTGGCGGCGGTCGAGCTGTACGGCGGGCCCGCGATCGTCGTCGACTTCGGTACGGCGACGACGTTCGACGCGGTGTCCGCGCGCGGGGAGTACGTCGGTGGTGTCATCGCGCCCGGTATCGAGATCTCGGTCGAGGCGCTGGGCGTCAAGGGTGCGCAGTTGCGGAAGATCGAGGTGGCGCGGCCGCGGAGTGTGATCGGCAAGAACACGGTCGAGGCGATGCAGTCCGGGATCATCTATGGGTTCGCGGGGCAGGTCGACGGGGTCGTGAACCGGATGGCGCGAGAGCTGGCGGAGGACCCGGAGGATGTGACGGTGATCGCCACGGGCGGCCTCGCGCCCATGGTGCTGGGGGAGTCCTCGGTGATCGACGAGCATGAGCCGTGGCTGACGTTGATCGGATTGCGGTTGGTGTACGAGCGGAACGTGGCACGTATGTGACTCGGGGTGGTCGGGGGCATCGGGCTGAGAGATGCCGACCGGCGCTCGAAGGAAGCACACGTCCGCCCGGGTGGCTCCGTGCGCCACACCCGGCTGCCCTATGTCGAAAAAGTCTGATTAGCGCGTATTGTCGCCGCATGCCCACGCCATACGGATCCCGCGGCGGCATGGCGTTCGGTGTGGAGGAGCTGCGTGTGCTCCGCCGCGCTCTCGCCCTCGCCCTCCAGCCCACGCCCGCCTCGGCCGAGGACGTCCAGGACTGCCTCCGCCTCGCAGAGTCCCTCGACGAGGCGATGCGTGAGGGTGCCCGGTTGCGTGCCTTCCTGGTGGCCGACCTCGCTCGGTACCGCGCCGCCCTGCCCGGCACCGCCGTCGGCTACCTCACGCTCCTGCAGGAGGCGCTGAGCGCCGGATACCGCCCGGACCTCGACGACCTGGCCGCCCTGAGGGCGCTGCGCGGCAATCCCGTCGCGGCGGCCCTCCTGAACCGCTGCCGGCTGCTGGCCGAGCAGGACGTACGCGCCCGTCCGGCCCGCCGGGCGGTCCGCCCGGCCATCGGGGCCACCCCGACCGTCCCCGCCTGCCGTACACCCCTCCTGGCCCTTCCTGGGGGGCGCTGCGCCACCGCCGAGGACCCCGCCGAGCGGGGCGCACCCCGTCAGCGGGGCACAGCAGCCCCAGCCCCGGACCTCGTCGTCAAGGATCCGGGCAGGGAACCGTCCAGGAAACCCGCGCAGAAGCCCGCCGAGCGGCCGGAGCGGCCCGCCGCCCCCAAGCCGACACCCGCCCCGAAACCATCGCGTCCCATCCCCACCCCGGGCGAGGTCTTCCCGCGCCGCAAGCCGACCCCGCCGCCCGCCGAACCGCCGCAGCAGCTGGCCGCCGGCTGAGTCGGGCGGCCCGTTTCGCCCCACCCCGCCCCGCCCGTCCCCCGGCCCGTGGCTACTCTGGACACATGGACTACGTCTCCGCGCTCCTGCCCCCGGCCGTCATGGCCGTGTTCTTCATCGGCTTGATCCGGGTGATCGTGAAGACCCAGGGCGGGGCCAACAAGGCCAAGGAGGACGCGGCCGTCGACGCCGTCCTCGCGCGCGCGGAGGGCGTCCGGCAGAGCTCCGCGGACAACTCCTCGCGCACCAGCGACGCCTGAGCGGCGCCCGGGCCACGCCCGCGGGCGCGCGGCAGGCCGCGCCTGCACCGGCGTACGACTCCCACACGTTCCCGAGTCGTGCGCCCTTTTTGTGTCGATTGCCGGGAAGACGCCCGTCCGCCAGGCCAATGTCGGGAAGTCCCACTATTGTGCTGAGCTGTGCCCCGCCCATTGGGAGAACTCGAAGACGCGGTCATGACGCGGGTGTGGAAGTGGAACCGCCCGGTGACCGTTCGAGAAGTCCTGGAAGATCTTCAGCAGGAACGGTCCATCGCGTACACCACGGTGATGACCGTTTTGGACAATCTCCATCAGAAGGGCTGGGTGCGCCGTGAGGCGGAAGGCCGGGCCTATCGATATGAGGCGGTCTCCACACGGGCCGCCTACGCCGCCGCGCTGATGAACGACGCCTGGTCGCAGAGTGACAACCCCGCCGCCGCTCTCGTCGCGTTCTTCGGCATGATGAGCGACGAACAGCGGCGGGCCCTGCGGGACGCCGTCCGCATCGTCCAGGGACCGGAAACATCCGAACCGGCTCCGGAGAGCTCAGCCGATTCCACCGCCTCCGATACCCCCACCCCGGATACGACCGCTCCCGATACCGCCGAGGAGAACCCCGGCTCGGCCTCGGGCGGCCGCGGGCGATAGCGTCCGCTCATGTCAGCAGAGAGTCCCTCACCGGAGAGCCCCGAAGTCACCGCAAAAGCCATCACCGTCCGGCGTGCCCGTACCAGCGATGTCTCGGCCGTGCGTCGTCTCCTGGACGAGTACGTCCGCGCCCGCATCCTGCTCGACAAAGCCACGGTGACGCTTTACGAGGACATCCAGGAGTTCTGGGTCGCCGAACGCGACGACAACGGCGAGGTGGTCGGCTGCGGCGCCCTGCACGTGATGTGGGAAGACCTCGCGGAAGTCCGCACTCTCGCGGTGAAGCCCGGCCTGAAGGGCGCCGGCGTCGGCCATCAGTTGCTGGAGAAGTTGCTGCACACCGCGCGCTGGCTCGGCGTTCGCCGCGTTTTCTGTCTGACCTTCGAAGTCGACTTCTTCGGCAAGCACGGCTTCGTCGAGATCGGCGAGACGCCCGTCGACACCGATGTCTACGCGGAGCTGCTGCGTTCCTATGACGAAGGCGTCGCGGAGTTCCTCGGTCTCGAACGAGTGAAACCGAACACCTTGGGCAACAGCCGCATGCTTCTGCATCTGTGATCGCCGAGGGGGAGCGCTGTGGAGCCTATGGAGCGGTATGGGGCCGTATTCAGCCCGGCCGAGCCGTGCCCAGGTTCCCTATGTCCGAAACGCGCATGTTTCCGGACCGGAGCGGGCCCAGCAGTCTCTCCCGGGGGTTTGTGTTTTTCCAGCAAAAGCGGTTTGCTTTCCGACGTACTGCAGTACTGCATATAACAGGGGACGGCGAAACGGCGGACGCCGCAGACCCCCGGCCCACAGGTTATGGATGAAAGGAAATCCGGTGGCACAGAAGGTTCAGGTCCTTCTTGTCGACGACCTCGACGGCGGCGAGGCGGACGAGACCGTCACGTTCGCGTTGGACGGCAAGACGTACGAGATCGATCTCACGACCACCAATGCGGACAAGCTGCGTGGCCTTCTCGAGCCTTACGTGAAGGGCGGTCGTCGTACCGGAGGCCGTGCTTCGGGTGGGCGTGGAAAGGCACGCGCCGCTTCCGGTGGCAGCCAGGACACCGCGCAGATCCGCGCGTGGGCGAAGGAGAACGGTTACGAGGTCAATGACCGCGGCCGTGTTCCGGCGTCCATTCGCGAGGCATACGAGAAGGCCAACGCCTGATCCCGGCAGCTACGAGCCGGCCAAGGGTTGGGCGCATGCGCGCCGCAGCCACAAGCGGTGGCACTGCGTTGCCACCGTGTCCACCACTCGTACGAGATCGGGGGCGCCCCCACCGCCCCCACAGCTCCCCATGGCCGACAGAGTCGGCAGCGAGGCCTCGACCTCGCACCCAGGCTCGGGGGGCCGCAGCCACACGGCGGCCCCCTGCGGGGCGCCTGCCCACGCCGCCTCAGGGGGCGGCGGCGCGTCCATGAGACCGCCCTCGCCGATCACCGTGAGATCGAGCGGCAGCGCACCCCACTCCAGCCAGTCCAGCACTCCGGGCAACTCCTCCGCGCTGCCCGCGGACACCAGCAGCCGCATCCGGTCGCCCTGTAGCGCCACCGGAGAGCCCGGCGCCAGGTGGCGCAGCGCCGCGCGGCCCGCCTCGGCAGGCACATCGAGAACGTCGAAACGCGGGCCCACGAGCAGCCGTACCGGAGTGCCGATGGGGCTTCCCGGACGTGCGGGCACCGTCGGCCACCCCAGTTCGTTCTCGTACCACCGGCGGACCTGATCGCCCGGGTCGAGCGGTCGACGGGGCAGTGGGACGGTGGTGAGGCTCGTGGTGACCTGAGGGAGGGTGCCAACCATGCCAAGTGCAACCGCCAGAAGGCACGAGAGTTACGCTGGGTTTCCTCGCGAATGCGCACAGTGCCGAAAGAGGGGGCGTGCGGGGGTGCGGGGAGGCGCAAGGTTGTTCGCCCATAGCGGAGGGAACCGGTGCGCGCGGCATGGACTGTCAGTCCGAGCGGGTAAGACATCCCTAGTGGGAGGGGGCGACACGCAGGAAAGGCCGTCTCACGTTCGCCATCGGCGTACTGATGGTGGGGGTAACTGCTTGGCCTGCGGGAACATCGTCTCGCACCATCGGGTTGGAGCATATGTCGGCGTTCGGGGTCAGGAGGCCAAGGACGGTGTCGGCAGTAGGAATGAGCGGTCCCCGCTTGCGGGACTAAGCTGCGGAAGGACAGGGAGGGGAAGTTCCCCCCACTGCCTGACCGCTCTGAGGAGCGATTAACGATGTTCGAGAGGTTCACCGACCGCGCGCGGCGGGTTGTCGTCCTGGCTCAGGAAGAAGCCCGGATGCTCAACCACAACTACATCGGCACCGAGCACATCCTCCTGGGCCTGATCCACGAGGGTGAGGGTGTCGCCGCCAAGGCCCTTGAGAGCCTCGGGATTTCGCTCGAGGCGGTCCGCCAGCAGGTGGAGGAGATCATCGGGCAGGGGCAGCAGGCCCCGTCCGGGCACATCCCCTTCACCCCCCGTGCCAAGAAGGTCCTGGAGCTGTCGCTCCGCGAGGCCCTTCAGCTGGGCCACAACTACATCGGCACGGAGCACATCCTGCTCGGCCTGATCCGCGAGGGCGAGGGCGTCGCCGCCCAGGTCCTGGTCAAGCTGGGCGCAGATCTCAACCGGGTGCGGCAGCAGGTCATCCAGCTGCTCTCCGGTTACCAGGGCAAGGAGACCGCCACCGCCGGCGGGCCTGCCGAGGGCACCCCCTCGACGTCCCTGGTCCTCGACCAGTTCGGCCGGAACCTCACCCAGGCCGCTCGTGAGTCCAAGCTCGACCCGGTCATCGGGCGCGAGAAGGAGATCGAGCGGGTCATGCAGGTGCTGTCCCGCCGCACGAAGAACAACCCGGTCCTGATCGGTGAGCCCGGCGTCGGTAAGACCGCCGTCGTGGAGGGCCTAGCCCAGGCCATCGTCAAGGGCGAGGTGCCCGAGACCCTCAAGGACAAGCACCTCTACACCCTGGACCTCGGCGCGCTGGTCGCCGGCTCCCGCTACCGCGGTGACTTCGAGGAGCGCCTGAAGAAGGTGCTCAAGGAGATCCGCACCCGCGGCGACATCATCCTGTTCATCGACGAGCTCCACACGCTGGTCGGTGCGGGTGCCGCCGAGGGCGCCATCGACGCGGCTTCGATCCTGAAGCCGATGCTGGCCCGCGGTGAGCTGCAGACCATCGGTGCGACCACGCTGGACGAGTACCGCAAGCACCTGGAGAAGGACGCGGCCCTCGAGCGCCGCTTCCAGCCCATCCAGGTCGCCGAGCCGTCCCTGCCGCACACGATCGAGATCCTCAAGGGTCTCCGTGACCGGTACGAGGCCCACCACCGCGTCTCCATCACCGACGAGGCGCTGGTCCAGGCCGCCACCCTGGCCGACCGGTACATCTCGGACCGCTTCCTGCCGGACAAGGCGATCGACCTGATCGACGAGGCCGGTTCCCGGATGCGCATCCGCCGGATGACCGCGCCGCCGGACCTGCGCGAGTTCGACGAGAAGATCGCCGGTGTCCGCCGCGACAAGGAGTCCGCGATCGACTCGCAGGACTTCGAGAAGGCCGCCTCCCTGCGTGACAAGGAGAAGCAGCTCCTGGCCGCCAAGGCCAAGCGGGAGAAGGAGTGGAAGGCCGGCGACATGGACGTCGTCGCCGAGGTCGACGGCGAGCTGATCGCCGAGGTCCTCGCCACGGCCACCGGCATCCCGGTCTTCAAGCTGACCGAGGAGGAGTCCTCGCGTCTGCTGCGCATGGAGGACGAGCTCCACAAGCGGGTCATCGGCCAGATCGACGCCGTCAAGGCGCTGTCGAAGGCGATCCGTCGTACCCGCGCGGGCCTCAAGGACCCGAAGCGTCCCGGTGGTTCGTTCATCTTCGCCGGCCCGTCCGGTGTCGGTAAGACCGAACTGTCCAAGGCGCTCGCCGAGTTCCTCTTCGGCGACGAGGACGCGCTGATCTCCCTCGACATGTCGGAGTTCAGCGAGAAGCACACGGTGTCGCGTCTCTTCGGTTCCCCGCCCGGATACGTGGGTTACGAAGAGGGCGGCCAGCTGACCGAGAAGGTCCGCCGCAAGCCGTTCTCCGTCGTCCTCTTCGACGAGGTCGAGAAGGCCCACCCGGACATCTTCAACTCGCTGCTGCAGATCCTGGAGGACGGTCGCCTGACCGACTCCCAGGGCCGGGTCGTGGACTTCAAGAACACGGTCATCATCATGACGACCAACCTCGGCACCCGGGACATCTCCAAGGGCTTCAACCTCGGCTTCGCCGCCGCGGGTGACACGAAGACCAACTACGAGCGCATGAAGAACAAGGTGTCGGACGAGCTCAAGCAGCACTTCCGCCCCGAGTTCCTCAACCGCGTCGACGACGTGGTCGTCTTCCCGCAGCTGACCCAGACCGACATCCTCGCGATCGTCGACCTCATGGTCGGCAAGGTGGACGAGCGCCTGAAGGACCGGGACATGGGCATCGAGCTCTCCCAGTCCGCCAAGGAGCTGCTGTCCAAGAAGGGTTACGACCCGGTGCTGGGTGCGCGTCCGCTGCGTCGCACCATCCAGCGCGAGATCGAGGACTCGCTCTCGGAGAAGATCCTCTTCGGCGAGCTGCGCCCCGGTCACATCGTGGTCGTGGACACCGAGGGCGAGGGCGAGGCCAAGACCTTCACCTTCCGGGGTGAGGAGAAGTCGGCGCTGCCGGACGTCCCGCCGATCGAGCAGGCCGCCGGTGGGGCTGGGCCGAACCTGAGCAAGGAGGCGTAAGCCTCGGGCAAACGCCAGAAGGGGCCGGTGCTTTCGAGCACCGGCCCCTTCGGCATGCCTGCTGCGACTTACGACAACTGCCCGTCGTAGTCCGGCAGTTTGTACGTCTTCTCGGCGTGGCCGCCCGACAGGTCGGTGGCGCTGTTGCCGATGTTCGCGATGATCGTGTAGCCCTTGGACTCGATGTCGACGCGCTGGGCGGTCTTGTACTCCGCGACGTTCCTGAAGAGGTCGGTGAAGCTGCGGACGTAGAGCCCGGAGACCTTGTATCCGACGTTCTTCAGGTTGTAGTCGGTCACCGAGTAGATGATCCCCGGACGAGCCGTCACGAAGAACAGGGAGACGCCGCGTTCCTGGGCGTACTTCGCGGCGTCCAGGACCGGCTTGTTGGCCGGCTGCGGGTAGCTGAAGCCGAAGTCGGTCTCCAGGGTCGTGTTGTCGATGTCGAAGACGATCGCCTGCTTCTCACCCGGCTTGGTGTTCGCGATCCGCTGCTTCAGGTAGGGCAGGGCCTGGTCCATCACCGCCTGGCAGTCCTTCTGCCAGGTCGCGTAGTCGACGTCCGCGGCTGCGGCGGCGGCCGTGGCGGTCGTGGAGGTGCTCGTGGTCGTCGTCGCGGCCTCGGCGGGGACGGCCAGCGCCACGAGGGCGGCCGCGGAGACGGCGGTGACGGCTGCGCGGCGCGCCCAGGGGCGTCGTCTGCTCATGTGGGGGTTCCTCTCACGTCCGTAAACGCTGCAGTTGTCGAGTGCATGCTCGTCGGAGATGGTGGCGCGAGGGGAACCGTAGGGTTACTGGACGGTAAGTGGCCAGAGACGTAGGTCACATGACGAGCGTGACCCGAAGATCGAAGGTGCCTCGGCCGGTGACATGCCGCACAGGCGATTTGTCCGTTACTAGGCGGAATAGTGGAAAAGGTGGGGTGGATAAAAAAGGCTTTCGATGCGTAATCCTGCGCGGATTTCACCACTCTGAGGGATTCCTGCTGAATAGCCGTTCTGTCAAGAAGCAGGTGCTATTGGAGAGAAGTACTAACTGGCGTCGTAGATCATGATTTTGGGGGTTTGCGGGGATGCGGGTTACCAAGGGATGGCCATCCGGCGAATGAGCAACGCGTCGGGTGGTTTTCCCTGTCGCCGTCCCCATGAGGTTTTCGATGTCCCCGCGTGCCCTGTCCCGTTCTTCCCGTACGTCCCTGCTCCGCACCCGCGCCGCCGTGCTGGTCGCCGGCCTGGGAGCCTCGGTCGTGCTGGGGGCCGGGGTCGCGGCCGCCGCCGATACGAACGCGGCCGCAAGCACCGCAAGTTCCGTCCAGGCTCAGGCCGCCCCGCAGGCCAAGGCTGCGAAGGCTAAGGCCGCCGCCGCGAAGAAGAAGCCCTCCTGGGTCGACCCGGTGCAGAACTACAAGCTGTCCGCCAGCTTCGCCCAGGCCGGCGGCATGTGGCAGTCCACCCACAGCGGGCAGGACTTCGCCGTGGCGAGCGGCACCAAGGTCATGGCCGCGCACGGCGGAACCGTCGTCAAGGCGGGCGGCAACGGCGCCGGTGACGGGCCCGCGTACGGCAACGCCGTCGTCGTCAAGCACGGCAACGGGACCTACTCCCAGTACGCCCACCTGTCCCGCATCGACGTGAGGGTCGGCCAGATCGTCAAGACCGGCCAGCGCATAGCCCTGTCCGGCAACACCGGCAACTCCAGCGGTCCGCACCTGCACTTCGAGATCCGCACGAAGGCGAGCTACGGGTCGGCCATCGACCCGGTCGCCTTCCTGCGCTCCAAGGGCGTGACGGTCTAAGGGGTTCGACCGCCCCGGTGCGCCTGGGTCACCAGGTCGATCGCGACCTCGAGGACCGCCTTGCGCTTCTCCTCGGGGTCGCCCTCGATGTCCTTCAGAACGAACATCCCGGCGTGCATCGTGAACAGAGCGCTGATGCAGCGGACCTGGTCGATCAGGTCCGCGTCCGGATCGATGATGATATCGCGCAGGGAGAGCGTGCGGTTCTTGAACATCTCGCCGATGCTCAGTTCCCGTACCGTCGCCTGGTTCTCCTGCATGAAGCGGAACAGGGGTGCCGCGTCGGTCAGGGCCTGGCCGTAGCGGCGTACGATCTCCTGCTTCGTCTCAAGGGTGTGCGGCTGCTGCTTGCCCCACTCGATCAGGTCCTCGATCGGTTTCGTCAGGTCCTCGAAGAGGCTGACGATGATCTCTTCCTTGGTCTTGAAGTGGTAGTAGAGCGCCGCCTTCGTGACCTCCAGGCGCTCGGCGATCTCGCGCAGGGAGGTCTTCTCGTAGCCCTGCTCGGCGAAGAGTTCGAGCGCCACGTCCTGGATGCGCTGGCGGGTGTTCCCGCGGCGCCGCTGCTTGGTGCCGTCCATGGTGCCGCCCATCCTCGTACTCCTCGCGCTTTCCCAAAAACTTACTTGACGCCCGGCTAGTTTCGCGCCTACCTTCCGAGTGTAGTCAACTAGCCGGGCGGCAAGTAAGTAGCCGGCCGGGGGCGGGACGCAGGGGAGTGGGAACGATGGCGGACACAGCGTCGGTCGACGCGGTCGACCCGGAGGCGGGAAAGCAACCCAGGAGCGTGCGGGTCGTCCTGCTCGCCTTGATGATCACGATGATGCTCGCGATGCTCGACAACATGATCGTGGGCACCGCGATGCCGACGATCGTGGGCGAGCTGGGCGGGCTGGAGCACCTGTCGTGGGTGGTCACCGCATACACGCTGGCGACCGCCGCCTCCACCCCTCTGTGGGGCAAGCTGGGCGACATGTATGGGCGCAAGGGCGTCTTCATGAGCTCGATCGTGCTCTTCCTGATCGGGTCCGCGCTGAGCGGCATGGCCCAGGACATGGGACAGCTCATCGGCTTCCGTGCTGTTCAGGGTCTCGGCGCGGGCGGTCTGATGGTCGGCGTCATGGCGATCATCGGCGACCTGATACCGCCCCGCGAGCGCGGCAGGTACCAGGGCATGATGGCCGGCGTCATGGCGCTCGCGATGATCGGCGGCCCGCTGGTCGGCGGCACCATCACCGACCACTGGGGCTGGCGCTGGGCCTTCTACATCAACCTGCCGCTCGGTGTGGTGGCGCTCGCCGCGATCAGCGTCGTCCTGCATCTGCCGAAGAAGCGGGCGCAGGCGCGGATCGACTACCTGGGCGCCGGGTTGCTGACCGTGGGCATCACCGCCATCGTGCTCGTCACCACCTGGGGCGGCACGGAGTACGCCTGGACCTCCGCGCGGATCATGGAGCTGATCGGGATCGGTGTCGCCGCGCTCATCGGGTTCGTGTTCTGGCAGACGAAGGCCGCCGAGCCGGTCGTGCCGCTGCACATCTTCCGCAGCCGCAACTTCACGCTGATGTCGATCATCGGCTTCATCACCGGATTCGTGATGTTCGGCGCGACCCTCTTCCTGCCGCTGTATCAGCAGTCGGTGCAGGGCGCCTCCGCGACCAACTCCGGGTTGCTGCTCCTGCCGATGCTCGGCGCGATGCTCGTCACCTCGATGATCGCGGGGCGGGTGACCACGAACACCGGCAAGTACAAGGTCTTCCCGGTCGTCGGCAGCGTGCTGATGGTCGTCGGGCTGTACCTGCTGTCGCTGATGGACACGGACACCTCCCGCCTCACGTCCGGTGTGTACATGGCCGTCGTCGGTCTCGGCATGGGCTGCCTGATGCAGATCACCATGCTGGTCGCGCAGAACAGCGTGGAGATGAAGGACATGGGCGTGGCGTCCTCGTCCACCACCCTCTTCCGTACGCTCGGTTCCTCCTTCGGCGTCGCGATCATGGGCGCTCTGTTCAACAGCCGCGTCCAGGACGTCATGACCGAACGGGCCGGTGCGCTGGGCTCGAAGGTGACCGAGCAGTCCGCGCAGCTGGACGCGGCGAGCCTGGCGAAGCTGCCGAAGATGGCACGCGAGGCGTATCAGCACGCGGTGTCGGCCGGCACGCACTCGGCGTTCCTGCTGGGGGCCGCCGTGGCGGTGGTCGCGCTGGCAGCGGCGGTGTTCGTGAAGGAGGTCCCGCTGAAGGGCGCGGGGCCGCGGAAGACGGGCGAGGATTCGGCGGACGGGGCGTCGGCGCCGGTGGTCGAGGCGGTCTGACCGACCTGTGTGGAGGCCTCCGGCGGGTTCGCGCCGGGGGCCTTCTTACATGGGGGCCTCTGGCTGAGGGCTGCGTCCCCTGCACGCCGCCGGGGCTCCGCCTCCGCATCCCCCTGGGCATGGCCCCAGGCCCCCTTCGTCCTGACGGCCTCGTCCTCGAACGCCGGACGGGCTGGTTCTGCCGATCCCGGATTGTCAGTCCCTCGTGCCACCATCGGCCCCATGGACAAGACGCGGCAGGTGCGGCTGGCCAAGGACGCCATGGACCGTGACTGGGCCGACCCGGAGCTCGATCTGGACGCGGTGGCCGCGCACGCGGGGTACTCGCGCTACCACTTCATCCGCGCCTTCAAAGAGGTCTACGGCGAGACCCCCGGCCAGTATCTGACGCACCGCCGCATCGAGCGCGCCGAGGACCTGCTGCGTACCGCGAACCTGTCGGTGACGGAGATCTGCAACCTCGTCGGCTTCAGCAGCCTAGGCACGTTCTCGACCCGGTTCAAGGCGTTGACAGGGCTGACGCCCAGCGAATACCGGGCGAAGCACGTGGGGCGCGGGACCGCCCTCATACCGGGGTGCTACGTCATGCACTGGGCCGGAGGGTTCAGACAGGCTCCCGCACAGCGCAATTCTGGAGAAGCGGACTGACGGCGCCGCTGCCTACGGTGACATGGCAAGCGCGAACGGCAGCCGACAGGAGCACGCCATGATCAAGGGTCTCGCCATCTCGACCGTCTGGGTCCTCGACCAGGACCGGGCCAAGAGGTTCTACACCGAGAAGCTGGGTCTCGAGGTTCGTACGGACATGACGATGGGCGAGGGCGGCATGCGCTGGCTCACCGTCGGTTCCCCGAACCAGCCCGACGTCGAGCTCACGCTGATGGTGCCGAACGGGCCCGGGATGGACCCCGAGTCCGCCGAGATGATCAGGAAGCTGGTGGCCAAGGGGGCGCTCGGCGCCGGGGTGCTCACCACCGACGACATCCACGGCGACTACAAGAAGCTCAAGGACCGAGGCGTGGAGTTCCTGCAGGAGCCGCAGGAGCGTCCGTACGGCACGGAGGCGCTGTTCCGCGACGACTCCGGAAACTGGTTCTCCTTCACCCAGCCGCGCGAGGGCGGCCTCGACACCTCGCAGGACTGGGCGTGCTGAACGCCCCGGCGCTCGCGCCTCGCTACGGCAGCATCGGATAGCTCCCCGTGTTCGTCGGCGCGTGCTCCGGCAGCCACAGCACGGCGACCGCGCCCTCCGCCGGTATGTCCTCCGGTGCGCCGGCCGGCCGTACATTGCGGAAGGTCAGCCGGGCTCCCAGCACCCGGGCCTGCCCGGCCGCGATGGTCAGGCCCAGGCCGTGGCCGCGGCCGGCCCGGTCGGTGCTGCCCGTGCGGAAGCGGCTCGGGCCCTCGGCCAGCAGGTTCTCGGGGAAGCCGGGCCCGTGGTCGCGGACCCGGATGACCCGGCCCTCGACGGTGACCTGGATCGGCGGCTTGCCGTGCCGCGCGGCGTTCGCGAGCAGGTTGAACAGCACGCGCTCCAGTCGGCGCGGGTCGGTCGTGACCTCCGACTCGTGCACCACCCGCACCTCGATGTCGGGGTCCTTCGCCGCCACCCGCCGGCTGACGAACTCACCCAGCATGATGTCCTGCAGCTCGGCCCGCTCGGAGGCGCCGTCGAGGCGGGCCACCTCCAACACGTCCTCGACGAGCGTGCGCATGGCCTTCGCCCGGTCCAGGACCAGTTCCGTCGGACGGCCCGGCGGCAGCAGCTCGGCCGCCGTCAGCAGCCCGGTCACCGGCGTGCGCAGCTCGTGCGCGATGTCGGCGGTGACCCGGCGTTCCGCCTCCAGGCGCTGCTGCAACGCGTCCGCCATCGCGTCCACCGCCCGCGCCAGGTCGTCCGTCTCGTCCCGTACCACCCCGCCGATGGCGTCCCGCACCCGTACGTCCGGCTCGCCCTGGGCGACCTGGTTCGCCGCGGCCGCCGCCTTGCGCAGCCGGCGCGAGAGCTGGCCGCCGATGAGCACGCCGAGCGCGCTGCCGCCGAGGACGACCGCGATGGAGCCGATCACCAGGGCCTGGTCCAGGTCGTTGAGGATGTCCGTGCTGCGGTCGGTGAATCCCGTGTGCAGGGACAGCACGTGCCCGCCCTTGACCGGTACGGCGGCCCAGATGTCCGGCACGCCGTTCGGCCGCTCGGAGACGTAGGTCGCCCGGCGCCCCTGCTCGACCTTCGCCCGCAGCTCCGCCGGCAGCTGAGGGTCGTCGATCTTGACGTTGGGGAAGTTCGGCCGGTCGGCGAGCTCGTAGTTGCGCTGCGCCATCTGGACGCGCAGGTCGGCGAAGTCGCGCGCGTTGTCCAGCATCGAGACCCGGGCCGCGTTGTGCACGACGAGACTGAGCGCGATCGCCACCAGCGCGCCGACCAGCGCGATGGCGGCGCTGAGCTTCCATCTCAGCCCCGTACGCAGGCCCGGACTCTCGGTGGTCGGGCGTCGAAGATTCCCCCGCATACCCCTGATACCCCTGCTCAGGCCTTGAGCTTGTAGCCGAAGCCGCGGACCGTCTCGATCCGGTCCTGGCCGATCTTCGTACGCAACCGCTGCACATGGACGTCGACGACGCGCGTGTCCCCGCCCCAGCCGTAGTCCCACACGCGCTCCAGCAGTTTGTCCCGCGACAGGACCGTGCCCGGCGCGGAGGAGAACTCCAGCAGCAGCCGCATCTCGGTCGGCGTGAGCGCCACCGGCTGTCCGGCCCGGCGGACCTCCATGCCCTCGGTATCGATCTCCAGTTCGCCGAAGGTCAGCAGGCCGCCGTCGGCGCCCGGGGCGGCGGACTCGTCCATGCGGTCGCCGCCGCTCGCGTGCCCGAAGCGGCGCAGCACCGCGCGGATCCGGGCGACCAGGACCGCGCCGTCGAACGGCTTGGTCACGTAGTCGTCGGCGCCCGCCTCCAGGCCGAGCACGACGTCGATCGAGTCGGCGCGCGCCGACAGCATGATCACCGGAACGGTCGACTCGTCACGGATGCGCCGGCACAGGCTGACGCCGTCGAGGCCGGGGACCATGACGTCCAGCAGGGCGATGTCGGGGCGGTTCGCGCGGAACGCCTCCAGGCCCGACAGCCCGTCGGGCATGGCGGTGACCGCGAAGCCGTCCCGCTCCAGGGCGAGTTGGGTGGCCTCGCGGATGACGTCGTCGTCCTCGACGAACAGGACGTGGGTCTGGTCTGCCATCCCGCTGCTCTCAGTCCTCGTGTCGTTGCTCGGTGGTGGTTGCTCAGTGAGTGATCGGATCGGACGGCCCGATCGGTTCACCCCGCCGTGGACCGGCGGGTCAGCTGTCCGGCACCGGCGTGGGGTCGCCCCCGACCGCGTGGCTGTATTCGGTCCGCGTGCTGTACTTCTTCGTGAACCGGTCGGACCTCCAGAGGTACGTGCTCACGACTTCGCCGGACGGACTCGACACCGGGTCGCCCTTCTCATACACCTGTTTGGTCACCACCAGGTAACCGCGGTCGATCTCCGCATAGGCCGGAGGCTCCTCGACCTGGAAGACATTCTGGTACGAACCGTCATCCTCGCGATACACGTACGAACCGATGCCGACCGCGTCCCCGCAGGTCAGCACATTGACGACGACGTCGTCGGTGGATCCTCCGGTCAGATCGCCGTACGACACGTCGACGGGGTACTCGTCGGCGACGCACGGCTTCAGCTCGCGCTTGACCTCCGCGGAGACCCGTGGATCGTCCTTGACGAGCCGGACCGCGTCGACGCGGTCGAGGGTCTTGCTGGGAACGGGCGAGGGCGAGGCGGCGGCGCCCGCGACCGAGTCGGAGCGGGCCGGCCCCTCGTCGCGGGCGCCGGTGCCGCCCGTGCCGCAGGCGGAGACGAAAAGGGCGAGGGCGGCGAGCACGGCCGCCGCCGTGATCACCGCCTGAAAGGTCCCCCGGGCCGGTGTCGGCCCGGGCCCGGGGGGTTCGCTGCCGCCGGATCCGCCGGATCCGTCGGAGTCCCCACCGGTGCCCCCGGTGCCACCGGTGCGCCAGGTGCCACCGGCGCGACCGGTACCACCGGCCTCACTGCCTAGGCCGCGCAACGCTCCCGCTCCTCACGCTCCAGCGCGCGTGCGTCCAGATCGCGGGCTTCCAGCTCCTCGCGGAGCCGGGCGAGCGCCCGGTGCAGCGTGCTCTTGACCGTTCCGGCCGACATGCCGAGGGCGGCGGCCGTCTCCTCCGTGGACATCTGCTCCCAGTGTCGCAGCACCACGACGCTGCGCTGCTTGGGAGCCAGCACCGCCATGATGTCCATCAGCAGGGCGCGGTCCGCGTGCTGCTCGGTGGAGTCGTCGACCGAGGCGTCCGGCAGCTGCTCGGTCGGCACCTCCTCCAGCTTCCGCGCCCGCCACCACTCGGTCCGGGTGTTGATCATCACGCGGCGCAGATAGGCGTCCGCGAGCCGCTTGTCCGCTATGCCGTCCCAGCGGCCGTACGTCCGTACCAGCGCCGTCTGCAGCAGGTCCTGCGCGTCGACCGGGTCCGGTACCAGCCGTCGGGCGCTGCGCAACAGCGCGTCCTGCCGGGTGCGGACGTACTCCTCGAACTCGAGCACCTCGCCCTGCGCCATGTCGACCGCCTCCTGCTCCCCGTTGCCGATCGGCCTGTTCGCCGTCGGTCTCTCCGTCGTCGTCCCCGTCTGCCGGGCACGGGAATGAAGTTACGGAGGCGTTGTCACGAGGCTGTCCGAAGCAGCGCGCGGCTAGCACTCGGCTGTCCGTCGGTTGTGTAACGGAAGGAGGAAAGGGGTAAACGGGCGCACCGAATCACTCCGGTATGGGGTGATTCGGCGTGGGATCAGTCCGGCAGCTAGGTCAACGGCAGCCGATACAAACCACCCGGCAACGGCTCCACCAGACCGTCCGCGACAAGACCGTCCAGGGCCCGCGCACGCTGCACCGGCTCGTGCCACACCTGGTCCAGAGCGGCCTGCGGGACGGGCCGGTGGGCCTCGCGCAGGACGGCGAGCAGCTTGCCGCGTACCTGACGATCAGTGCCGGCGTACGTCTGGCCGCGGCGCGGCGGCCCCTCGTGCTCCGGCTTGCCCGCGAGCCGCCAGGCGCACTGCGCGGCGATCGGACAGCGGTGGCACGTCTCGTTCTTGGCCGTGCACACCAGCGCGCCCAGCTCCATGGAGGCGGCGGCCCAGCGGGCGGCGGTCCGCTCGTCCTCGGGCAGCAGCGCGCGGGCCAGCTTGCGCTCGGCGGCGGTGGTGGCGTTCGGCGGGTACTGCACGCCGGTGACGGCCCGCGCGAAGACCCGGCGGACGTTGGTGTCCAGCACCGCGTGGCGCTGCCCGTACGCGAAGGAGGCGACGGCAGCCGCCGTGTACTCGCCGATGCCCGGCAACGCGAGCAGCTGTGCGTGGTCGGTCGGTACGTCGCCGCCGTGCCGTTCCGCTATGGCGACGGCGGCGCCGTGCAGCCTGAGGGCGCGGCGCGGATAGCCGAGCCGACCCCAGGCGCGGACGGCCTCGCCGGGCGCCTCCTGGGCCAGGTCGGCGGGGCGTGGCCAGCGGGCCAGCCAGTGCTCGTAGACGGGCAGGACGCGGTTCACCGGCGTCTGCTGCAACATGAACTCACTGACCATCACCCCCCACGGTCCGGCCTCCGGCCGCCGCCAGGGCAGGTCACGGGCGTGTTCGTCGAACCAGGAGATGACAGGGGAGTGCAGCGGCTCACCGGGGGCGTCGCCGAGAGGGCTGTCGGTGCTGTGCGAGGGCTTCGTGGGCGCAGTCATGGCCTTCCGATCCTGCCATGCGGGGGCGGGAACTCGGGTGTACCGCCACGGAGCTACCGCACCTGACGATCGACAGAGGTGCCACACCTGCGACCGCTTGTAGCGTCGGACGGATGGAAGGTCCTCGGTTCTGGAGCGTCTGTCTCCTGTGGGTGGCCCTCGCGCTGCCCGCGCTCACGGCGGACGGCCTCGGGCTGAACGAGCCGCGCCCCGTGTGGCAGCAGGCGGCCGGGCTGGGAGTGCTCGCCGCTGCGGTCGCGCTCGCCCGGCGGCGTCCCCTGGTGGCCTTCGGGCTGACGGCCGTACTGAGTCTGCTCGCCGCCCCCGCCCTGTTCACCGTCTCCTACGGCCCCGCCCTCGGCGTCCTCGCCCTGCTGCTCGGTCTGCGGGCGGCCCAGGTGCGTCCGGCGGCGCTGGTCTTCGTCGCGGTCGGCTGCGCCGGCACCGTGAAGATCGCGTTCGTCGGCGTCGACCCGGCACCGGAATGGGTGGTGCTGACAGGCACGCTGCTCTTCGGCTGTGTCTTCCCCTGGCTCGGCGGCCGCTACTGGCGGCAGAGCCGGGAGCTGGCGGCGGCGGGCTGGACGCGGGCCGCCCGCCTGGAGGACGAGCGGCGCGGCGCCGAGGAGCGGGCGCGCCTGCGCGAACGGGCGCGGATCGCCCAGGACATGCACGACTCCCTGGGCCATGAACTCAGCCTGATCGCCTTGCGCGCGGGCGCCCTCCAAGTGGCCGCCGACCTCCCCGACGGGCACCGCGCCGCGGCGGCCGACCTGCGCGCGGCCGCCGCCGACGCCACGGACCGGCTGCACCGCATCATCGGCGTCCTGCGGGAGGACGACGAGCCGGTACCGCTGACGCCGGCGGGCGAGAGCGTCGAAGAACTCGTCGCACGCGCCGCCGAGTCGGGGCTGCCGGTGCGCTGGGAACCGGCCGGATCCGGTACGGCCGTACAGCCGGGCGGGGTCGCCGAGCGGATCCTGCACCGGGTGGTGCGCGAGGCCCTGACCAACGCGGCCCGTCACGCGCCGGGCGCACCGGTGACCGTCGCGGCGGCGGAGGAGGCGGGCGGCACGACCGTCACCGTCACCAACGGGCGGGCCACGCAGAAGAGTTCCCCGTCCGTCGGCGGCTCCGGACTGCTCGGCCTGCGCGTCGCCGTCACGGCGGCCGACGGCGACTTCACGGCGGGCCCGCACGGAGACGGTTTCCGGGTCCGGGCGTACATCCCCCAACAGCCGACGCCGAGGTCACCGCGTACCGCCGTGCCCTCGGCGCCTTTCACACGCGCCCGCCGCCGTGTCGTCGTCGCCATCGCGGCCGCCGCCTGCGCGGGCGTCGTCCTGGTCGGCGGGGCCTTCGGCTGGTACGCGTACACGGAGACGCACTCGGTCCTTCAGCCCGCCGCGTACGCGAAGATGCGCCTGGGCTCCCCGGCCGACGAGATCGCACCCGTGCTCCCGGACCGCACCGTCCGCGACGCCCCCGTCGAACGGGCACCGGCGCAACCCGAGGACACCGACTGCCGCTACTACCGGGCGAGCGGCGAACTCCTCGTCTCCGTCGACCACTTCAGACTGTGCTTCGACGCCGAGGGGCGGCTCGTCGCCAAAGACGTGATCCCCAGGGTCGGCCTGTCCAACGACACACACAAGGAGGTCGCACGGTGATCCGGGTACTGCTGGCCGACGACGAGGCGATGGTCCGCGCGGGAGTGCGGGCCATTCTGGGGAGCAGCGGCGAGACGGAGGTCGTCGCCGAGGCGGGCGACGGGCGCGAGGCGGTCGACCTGGCCCGGGCCCACCGCCCGGACGTGGCCCTGCTCGACATCCGTATGTCGCGCCTGGACGGCCTCGCCGCGGCGGAGGAGATCGTACGGGCGGTTCCCGGTACGGCGGTCGCGATGCTCACCACCTTCTCCGAACAGGATTACGTGGTCCGCGCGCTCGGCGGCGGCGCCACCGGCTTCCTGCTCAAGTCCGGGGACCCGTACGAACTGATCGCGGGCGTACGGGCGGTCGCGGGCGGCGGCGCCTTTCTGTCCCCGAAGGTCGCCCGGTACGTCATCGACGGCCTCGGCGGCAGCGACGGCCGACTGGGACGCGAAGCCGCCGCACGCGCGCGCGTGCGGGAGCTCAGCCCGCGCGAGCGGGAGGTCCTGGGCCTGGTCGGCGCCGGACTGTCCAACCCGGAGATCGCCGCCCGGCTGCACCTCGTCGAGGGCACGGTGAAGGCGTACGTGAGCGCGGTCCTCGAGCGGCTGGAGGTGCGCAACCGGGTGCAGGCGGCGATCGTGGCGTACGAGGCGGGGCTGGTGGAGTCGTGAGGCTCAGCGGTGCCGGTGCGTGGTGTACGACGGCACAGGCGCCGGGCCCGGCCCCGTGAACCACCGTACGGCGGGCGCCGACGAGGCGCGCATCGCCTCGGCCACCCGCGTCGCCGGGCCTGTGCACAGCCGTACGACGGCGAAGGCGACGACCGCTCCGAGGGCGAGCCCCGCGGCCACGTCGTGCGGGTAGTGCACGCCGACGAAGACCCGGGAGAAGGCCATGAGCAGGGCCAGCGAGGCCGTCAGCCGGATGACCGCGCGCCGGACCAGCGCCAGGGCGACGGCAGCGGCGCCCGCGATCGTGGCGTGGTTGCTCGGGAAGGACCAGTCGCCGGGCGGCGGGCAGGCGGCGATCGAGGGGGCCGCTCCGGCGACCGCCCGGCACGGACGCTCCTCCGTGAAACCGGACTTGAGCACCTCACTGCACACATACGCCACAGCCGTGGCCAGAGGTGCAAGGACCGCGATCGCGAAGACGCGAGTGGTCTCGCGGCGGGCCCGCCACCAAGTCGCCCCGCACAGCACGGCGAAGAGCAGGATTCCGGCCTCCGTCCATATTTCGACGGTGTGTTGTACCCACGTAGGGGTGTCGTGGGCGGCGTCGGTGATGTCGCGGTAGAGCTCGGTGTCCTCGAAGTCCATGGTTACGGACCGTAGGCGGCGGGACGATACCGTCACAGCTTGCGATCGTCGTGTGCTTCCCCCGACGAAAGACAGGGGTGGGACCGCCGGTTCCGGGATGATGATCCGGAAAAGTTGTCATCGGGGGCGGCGGGTGGGGCCAGTGAAGTGGCCGATCTCTCGTACAGTTTGCGCCGTGGGATCTCTGCGCAATCCGGTCGGGCCGCTTCCCTCCTCCATCTATTGGCGACGGAGGGTCGTACTGGTGTCTGTGGTCGCCCTGTTGGCGCTGCTGATCACCTGGATCGTCACCTCCGGCGGCGGAGGCGACAAGAACAACGCCAATGGGTCCGACGGCAAGAATCCCTCCCCTTCGACGATCACGCCGGGACCGTCCGGCTCCGGACCGGCGATCAGCCAAGCGCCGGGCGGACGCGACGAGTCGAGCGGCGGGGGCTCCGGTGGGTCGGGGTCGTCCGGGTCCGACGGCGGTGGTACGGGCTCCGGTTCGGGGGACGGTTCCGGTGATTCCGGCTCCGGCGGCACGGACGGTGGCGGTACCGCCGGAGGCGGCACGGAGGGCGGCGCGGGCGGAGGCGTCGGTACGGGCGACACGCTCCCGGCGAGTTCACCGCTGCCCAACTGCACCGCGAGCGTCGTGAAGTTGAGCGTACGCAGCCTGCGCAACACATACTCGCCCGGCCAGACGCCCACGTTGGAGCTGACCGCGACCAACTCCTCCGCCAACGACTGCAAGGTCGATCTCGGGCCGAAGAACGCGGTGTTGACGATTACTCAGGCGGGTGCCGACGACGACTACTGGTCCTCCGCGGACTGCCCCAAGGTCTCCGACAGCCTGGTGTTCCGGGTGCCCGCCGGCAGCAGCATCACGTACAGCGTGCCGTGGGACCGCAAGCCGAGCGCTCCCCAGTGTGCGACGCCTCCGGCGGGGTCGGCCGGGGCGGGGACGTATCTGGTGGAGGCGAAGACGCCTGGGTTCGGGACGGCGCAGGCGTCGTTCGTGCTGGACAACGACTAGGCCCCTTCTGATGGATCTCCGCGGCGTCACGACGCCCGGCACGCTCCCCCACTGCCTTAAGGGCGTGGGCGGTGCCCCCACTCGCCGCACCGCGCGAAAGCCCAAGTAGCGCCGCTACGAGGGCTTCCGCGCGGCACGCCGAGAGCACGCACCGGACGCCGCTCCTTCTCCCACGGAGATCCATCAGAAGGGGCCTAGGTGCTGTTACCGGGCGGGCACAGCCACGCCCTCAGACGTAGCGCTCCAGGATCGACGACTCCGCCAGCCGTGAAAGCCCCTCTCGCACGCTCCGCGCCCGCGCCTCGCCGACCCCGTCCACCGTCTGCAAGTCATCCACGCTGGCAGCGAGCAGCTTCTGCAGACCGCCGAAGTGTTCCACCAGCCGGTCGATGATCGCCCCCGGCAGCCTCGGTACCTTCGCCAGCAGCCGGAAGCCGCGCGGCGACACCGCCGAGTCCAGCGTCTCCGGAGAGCCGGTGTAGCCCAACGCCCGTGCCACCGTGGGCAGTTCGAGGAGCTCCGCATGGGTGAGGGCGTCCAGCTCGGACAGCGCCTCCTCGACCGTGCGGGAGCGCTTGGCCGTGGGCTCGGGGACGTAGTCCCGGACGACCAGTTCGCGCTCGGGCTCCACGCCCGCGATCAACTCGTCGAGCTGAAGGGCCAGAAGACGCCCGTCCGTGCCGAGCTCCACCACGTACTCGGCGATCTCCGTGGCGATACGGCGCACCATCTCCAGGCGCTGGGCCACGGCCGAGACGTCCCGGACGGTCACCAGGTCCTCGATCTCCAGCGCGGACAGCGTGCCCGCGACCTCGTCGAGGCGGAGCTTGTACCGCTCCAGGGTCGCCAGGGCCTGGTTGGCGCGGGACAGGATCGCCGCGGAGTCCTCCAGGACGCGGCGGTGACCGTCCACGTACAGCGCGATCAGACGCATGGACTGGGAGACGGAGACGACGGGGAAGCCGACCTGCTTGCTGACCCGGTCCGCCGTGCGGTGCCGCGTGCCCGTCTCCTCCGTCGGGATCGTCGGGTCGGGGACCAGCTGTACGCCCGCCCGGAGGATCTTCGACAGATCGGAGGACAGCACGATGCCGCCGTCCAGCTTGCACAGCTCCCGCAGCCGCGTCGCGGTGAACTCGACATCCAGGACGAATCCGCCCGTACACATCGTTTCGACCGTCTTGTCGGAGCCGAGCACGATGAGGCCGCCGGTGTTGCCGCGCAGGACTCGCTCGAGGCCGTCGCGCAGGGCCGTGCCGGGTGCCACGGCGCTCAGTGAGGCGCGCATCAGGCCATCGGCACCGGAACTCCCACCGGACTTTCCGGGAGCTGCTGCCCGGTCGTTGGCTGCCACTGCACTCCTCCGGTCGCAGGTTCTGGGACGCCCCCGTTTCGCACACGTGGTTCGTACGGACGGGCGAGACCAGGGCAAAGTCTACCGGCGGTCTTCCTCGTCCCGTGGGGCCTCTCTGCGACGCGAGCGCGGAAGGACCCTCAGGGCGTCCCCTATGTCCGCGACTTCCAGAACCTTCATGCCTGCCGGGATCTTGCCCGGATCGCCCGGCACCAGGGCGTGAGTGAAGCCCAGGCGGTGTGCTTCGGCGAGCCGGCGCTGTACGCCTGTGACCCGTCTGACCTCGCCCGCGAGGCCCACTTCGCCGATCGCGACGAGGTTCTTGGGCAGAGGTGTGTCGCTCGCCGCACTCGCCAGGGCGAGGGCGACGGCCAGGTCCGCGGCCGGTTCCGACAACTTCACACCGCCGACCGTCGCGGAGTAGATGTCCCTTTTGCCCAGGGCGCTGATCCGCCCGCGCTGCTCCAGGACGGCCAGCATCATCGAGACCCGGGAGGTCTCCAGGCCGGACGTGGTCCGCCGGGGGCTGGGGATCTGGGAGTCGACGGTGAGCGCCTGGACCTCGGCCACCAGGGGGCGGCGGCCCTCCAGGGTGACGGTCAGACAGGTCCCGGGCACCGGCTCGGCCCGCCGCGTCAGGAACAGGCCGCTCGGGTCGGTGAGGCCGGTGATGCCCTCGTCGTGCAACTCGAAGCAGCCGACCTCGTCCGTGGTGCCGTAGCGGTTCTTGACGCCTCGCACGAGCCTGAGGCGTGCGTGCCGGTCGCCCTCGAAGTGCAGGACGACGTCCACGAGGTGCTCCAGCAGGCGCGGGCCCGCGATGGCACCGTCCTTGGTGACATGGCCCACAAGGAGCGTGGACATCCCGCGCTCCTTGGAGGCCCGGATCAGCGCCCCTGCCACCTCACGCACCTGCGCCATACCGCCGGGGGCGCCGTCGATCTCCGGGGAGGCCACCGTCTGCACGGAGTCGAGGATCAGCAGGGACGGTTTCACCGCGTCCAAGTGGCCGAGCACGGCTGCCAGATCGGTCTCGGCGGCGAGATACAGGTGGTCGTCGATGGCCTTGATCCGGTCGGCGCGCAGCCGGACCTGGCTCGCCGACTCCTCGCCGGTCACATAGAGCGTGCGGTGTTCGTCACTCGCCGCCTTGGCCGCCACGTCGAGGAGCAGGGTGGACTTGCCGACGCCGGGCTCGCCCGCGACGAGGACCACCGCGCCGGGCACCAGCCCCCCGCCGAGCACCCGGTCCAGCTCGGGCACACCGGTGGAGCGGGCGGTGGCCTGACGGCCGTCGACCTGGCCGATGGGCAGGGCGGAGTTGGTGACGCGCCCCGGCGTCGTCGTACGGACAGCGGGCGCGCCGTACTCCTCGACCGTCCCCCATGCCTGGCACTCGGGGCAGCGGCCGAGCCACTTCGCCGTCTGCCAGCCGCACTCGGTGCAGCGGTAGGACGGTCGGTCCTTGGCGGTCTTCGTACGGGCAGCCATGCGGAAACCGTAACCGCGACCACTGACAACGCGGGCCACGACCCGGTCACGACCCGGCCACCCCGCATGACCCGGCGGCCCCACAGACCCCGCTCACCCCGTGCGAATCAGTCACCACCCGACTCGAACGAGCCGCGGAATCCTGCGTTCCTATCCCCTTATGAGGGATCGTTTCACCCGTACGGAGTAAATGCGTGCAACCAGGGAGAAGGGCCGGTCCGGAGCCGCCTACCGTCCACGGATGATGAGCAGCAGTCCGCAGACCTCGACCCGCTCCACCGGCGCACACCGGGCGCACCGGGAGAGCCGTGACCGAGCGGCGGCGCGCACGCTGGCGCAGCGAACGCCCGCGCGCTACGAGCCGTACCTGGACGGCCTGTTCACCTACTGCCTGTCCGTGCTCTGCGACCACGACGAGGCCGCCGCCGCCCTGGGCGACGCCCTCGCCCTCGCCGAGAAGCGCCGCGGCCCGGACGCGGCAGTGGACCGCAGGGCCTGGCTGTACGCGCTGGCCCGCTGGGCGTGCCTGCGCAAGCTGGCCGAGGCCAAGCAGAAGCGTCAGGCCACGCACGCGGCGGGCCGCGGCAGCGCCGACCCGCGCCAGGCCGCGCAGTCCGCCACCGCACCGGACTGCGAGGAGGTCCAGGAGCAGCGCCGGGGCGAACTCGCCCTGCTCGCCTGGCCGGAGGCCGCCGGCACCACCCCGGAGCAGCGCGAGGCGCTCGAACTCGCCGTCCGCCACCACCTCGTCGTCCATGAGGTGGCCGCCGTCCTCGGCATGGATCTCGCCGCCGCCCGTGAACTGCTCGCCTCCGCCGCCTGCGAGGTCGAGCGCACCCGCGCGGCCCTCGCCGTCGTCGAGACCGGCAGCTGCCCGAGTGTGGCCCGCCTCACCGGCGACAACCAGCTCGTGCTCGGCGCGACCCTGCGCCGCGAGCTCGTCCGGCACGTCGACGACTGTCCGCGCTGCCGCCGTACCGCCGAACGCGCGGTCCCTGGCCGCTGGCCCGGCGCCGCCGTCACCCCCGCCGAGCTGCCCGTTCTCGAGGCGCCCCGCGCCACCTTGCACGTCGCCATGGCACACGGCCCGCGCGCGTGGGGCACCGCGCCACGCTTCGACCGGCGCGGCTTCCCGATGGACCCCAAGGACCGCGCCGCCCGAAGAGACCGCCTACGCGCGCGTGCCGTCACCACGACCGTCGTCGCCACCGTCATCGCCGCCCCCGTGCTCGCCCTGTGGGCCGCCTACCGGGGCACACCGTCCGGCGAGGGCTCCGACGGCCACTCCGCCAGCGCCGGCGAGGCGCACGGCCCCGGCCTGCTCGACGCCGAATCGGCCGATGGCGGCTACTACGAGAACGCCGGCAACGCCGGCCCCCGCCCCGATGGCCGATTCACCAAAGGCGGCACATCCGACGTCTCCGTGGAGGTCATCAGCGTCGTCGGCGCAGGCCGCAAGGGCGCCGGGCACCTGGAGGTGGCGGCCGACAACAGCGGCGACACCACGCTCGTCACCCTCACCGCGACCGGCTCCGCGCCGGTGCGCTGGTCCGCGACCACGGCGGTCTCCTGGCTCTACTTCAGCCAGTCCTCGGGAACGCTGCGGCCGGGCGAGTCGTTGACGATCAAGGTGTACGTCGACCCTCTGCGCGAACCGTCCGGGTACTGGACCGCACAGGTGGCGATCGCACCGGCCGGCGCCGTCGTCTCCATCGAGGGCTACGGCACCGCGCCCAGCCCCTCCGACCCCGGACCCGGTCACGGCCACCACCCAGGCCCCGGCAGCCCCAGCACCCCGCCCTCGTCCGACCCGGACCCCACACCGATGCCCCCGTCGCCCACGGACCCCACCGACCCCACGCCGAGCGACCCGCCCCCGTCCCCCGACCCGGAGCCCACACCCACCGACCCCTCGCCGACCGACCCCACGCCGTCCGACCCGGGCAGCTCGACGCCCCCGCCCACCGACGGCGGCGACCCGAGCCCGTCCACCTCGTAGAAATCCGTAGAAACCCCTAGAAACCGGTAGAAGCCCGTAGAGACCCGTAAAACGGAGCTCAGGCCACGGGATCTGCCGGATGCGGTGCCAGCAACGGCAGCTGCGACGCCAGCCGCTCCTCGCACAGCTCGACCAGGCGGTCGTACCCCGCCTTGCCCATCAGTTCGATCAGCTCCGGCCGGTAGGAGACGTACACCGGGTCGCCCGCGCCGTGCGCCGAGGTCGCCGACGTGCACCACCAGTGCAGGTCGTGTCCGCCCGGGCCCCAGCCCCGGCGGTCGTACTCACCGATCGACACCTGGAGCACGCGCGTGTCGTCGGGCCGGTCGATCCACTCGTACGTGCGCCGCACCGGGAGCTGCCAGCAGACGTCCGGCTTGGTCTCCAGGGGCTCGCGGCCCTCCTTCAGGGCGAGGATGTGCAGCGAGCAGCCCGCGCCGCCCGCGAACCCGGGCCGGTTCTGGAAGATGCACGAGCCCTGGTAGGGGCGGGTCTGCCGGTCGCCGTCCTCGTCCTCCGAAACCCAGCCGTTCCGCAGGCCCTCGTCGTGGTTCTGCCAGACGTCCGGAGTGAGCCTGGCCACATGCTCGGCGACCCGCTTCTCGTCGTCCTCGTCGGAGAAGTGGGCGCCCAGGGTGCAGCAGCCGTCGTCCGCGCGGCCCGCCTGGATGCCCTGGCAGCCGCTGCCGAAGATGCAGTTCCAACGCGAGGTCAGCCAGGTCAGATCGCACCGGAAGACCTGCTCGTCGTCCGCCGGATCAGGGAATTCCACCCACGCGCGCGCGAAGTCGAGCCCCTTCTCGTCGGCCTCCCCGGCCCGGTTCGACTTCTTCGGTGCTTTCGCCGGCGAAGAAGCCTCGACCGTTTTGGTCTTCTTGGGCGTCTTGGCCGCCTTTTCGTCCTTCGCCTTTTTCGTCTTTGGCACCCGTCCAGGGTAAGTCGCCCGGGACCGGACCAGGCACAGTGCCAGGGACAGGTCAAGAACCAGCTCCGGGGACTGCTGACGACGCAGGTGGCAGTAGCGTTCCGTACATGAGACTCGGTGTCCTCGACGTGGGATCGAACACGGTGCATCTGCTGGTGGTGGATGCGCACCCGGGCGCACGCCCGCTGCCCGCGCATTCGCACAAGGCGGAGCTGCGCCTTGCTCAACTTCTCGACGACGGCGGCGCGATCGGCCCCGACGGGGTCGAGAAACTGATCATGGTCGTCCAGGAGGCGCTCCAGGCCGCCGAGGACAAGGGCGTCGAGGACCTGCTGCCGTTCGCGACCTCCGCCGTCCGGGAGGCCACCAACGCCGACGACGTTCTCGCGCGCGTGCAGGCCGAAACCGGCGTCGAACTCCAGGTCCTCACCGGCGCGGAGGAGGCCCGTCTCACCTTCCTCGCCGCCCGCCGCTGGTTCGGCTGGTCCGCGGGCAAGCTGCTCGTCCTCGACATCGGCGGCGGCTCCCTGGAGATCGCGTACGGCATCGACGAGGAACCCGACGCGGCGGTGTCGCTACCGCTCGGCGCCGGTCGCCTGACCGCGTCCTGGCTGCCCGGCGACCCACCGGACCCGGACGACATAAGGGCGCTACGACGGCACGTCCGGGCCCAGATCGCCCGTACGGTAGGCGAGTTCAGCCGCTTCGGCGCCCCCGACCACGTGGTCGCCACGTCCAAGACCTTCAAGCAACTGGCCCGCCTGGCCGGCGCCGCCCGCTCCACGGAGGGCCTCTACGTCCAGCGCGAGCTGAAGCGGGAGTCCCTGGAGGCCTGGGTGCCGAGACTCTCGGGCATGACGGCCGACCAGCGCGCCGAACTCCCCGGCGTCTCGGAGGGCCGCGCAGGCCAGCTCCTCGCCGGCGCCCTGGTCGCCGAGGGCGCGATGGACCTGTTCGGCGTGGAGAGCGCGGAAATCTGCCCGTGGGCCCTGAGGGAGGGCGTGATCTTGCGGCGCCTCGACCACATGGGCTCGGCGTAACGGACCTCAGGGGGCGCACCCGGGGCCTTTGCGCCGCTTGGCCACCGCCCCTGCGCGGGGCTGTGACACTGTGCGGCTCCCCCGCGTGGGCGCGACAAGCCACAAACCACCCGCACCCCCCATGGCGAAATCCGCAATGGCGAAGAGGCCCCCCGGCCCAACCGCCGTAGCGGACCTCAAGGGGCGCGGGGCTGTGACACTGTGCGGCTCCGCCGCGTGGGCGCGACAAGCCACAAACCACCCGTACCCGCCCATGGCGAAATCCACAACGGCGATCAGGCCCCCCGCCCAACCGCCGGAGGCAACCCGTACTCTGTCTCCGTGGTGGAACCAGTCCGCATCCCGGATGCGAAGGTCGCCCTGTCCACGGCCTCCGTCTACCCGGAGACGACGGCGACGGCCTTCGAGATCGCCGCGCGTCTCGGGTACGACGGCGTCGAGGTCATGGTGTGGACAGACCCCGTCAGCCAGGACATCGAGGCGCTGCGCAGGCTCAGCGACTACCACCAGATCCCGATCCTGGCCGTACACGCCCCCTGCCTGCTCATCACGCAGCGCGTGTGGTCCACCGACCCCTGGGTCAAGCTCCAGCGCGCCCAGGCGGCCGCCGAGAAGCTGGGCGCGACCACGGTCGTCGTACACCCGCCCTTCCGCTGGCAGCGCCAGTACGCCCGCGACTTCGTCACCGGAATCTGGCGCATGGCGAACGAGACAGATGTGCGGTTCGCCGTCGAGAACATGTACCCCTGGCGCTACCGCGACCGCGAGATGCTCGCCTACGCCCCCGACTGGGACGTCACGAAGGAGGACTACCGCCACTTCACGATCGATCTCAGCCATGCGGCCACGGCCCGCTCCGACGCGCTCGAGATGGTCGACCGGATGGGCGGCCGCCTCGGCCACGTCCACCTCGCCGACGGCAGGGGCTCGGCCAAGGACGAGCACCTCGTTCCCGGCCGCGGCACCCAGCCCTGTGCCGAGCTGCTGGAACGTCTCGCCGTGACCGGCTTCGAAGGCCATGTCGTCATCGAGGTCAACACCCGGCGGGCGATGTCGAGCGCCGAACGCGAGGCCGACCTCGCCGAGGCCCTCGCCTTCACGCGCCTGCACCTGGCCTCCGCGGTGAAGGTGCCCCGGCGGTGAGCGACGCCATCGCGCGGAGGCGGGGCCGGCCCCCTCGTACGGAATCCGCCGACACCCGCGACCGCATCCTGACCGCGGCCCGCGAGGAGTTCTCCGAGCGCGGCTACGACAAGACGTCCGTGCGCGGCATCGCGAAGGCCGCGGGCGTCGACTCGGCCCTGGTCCACCACTACTTCGGCACCAAGGAGCAGGTCTTCGAGGCGGCCGTCGAGGTGGCCTTCGCGCCCGCGCTGAAGGTGCGGGACGCCGTCCTGGAGGGTCCTCTCGACTGCGTCGGCGAGCGCATGACCCGCACCCTCTTCGGCCTCTGGGAGAACCCGGTCACCCGGACCCCGCTGCTCGCGATCGTCCGCTCGGCCGTGAACAACGAGACCGCGGCCGCCGTCTTCCGCCGCCTGGTCTCCGCGCAGCTGCTGCGCCGTATCGCCGGAGAGCTCGACGCCCCGGACGCGGAGCTGCGCGCCGAGCTCGCGGCGGCGCAGCTCGTGGGAATCGCCATGCTCCGGTACGTGATCAAGGTGGAGCCGCTGGCCTCGGCAGACGTGGAGCAGATCATCGCGCGGGTGGCGCCGGTGGTGCAGGGGCATCTCACCGGCCCTTGATCCAAGCCGCCAACTGGATGAGACGTACATCCCGCATTCCGGACAAGGTGTCCGCCCCTTGGAGCAACCGGCGTACGCTCGACTCAGTCAGAACTCCCAGAACTCCCGGAATTCCCGAAAACTCTGACAGCTGTCTTTGAAGGAGCGAGCGACGATGCCCGAGCTGAGGTCCCGCACAGTCACCCACGGCCGCAACATGGCGGGCGCCCGCGCCCTTATGCGCGCCTCCGGTGTACCCGGTGCGGACATCGGCCGCAAGCCGATCATCGCGGTCGCGAACAGCTTCACGGAGTTCGTGCCGGGCCACACCCACCTGCAGCCGGTCGGCCGGATCGTCAGTGAGGCGATCGTCGAGGCCGGCGGCATCCCGCGCGAGTTCAACACCATCGCGGTCGACGACGGCATCGCGATGGGCCACGGCGGCATGCTCTACAGCCTCCCCTCCCGCGACCTGATCGCGGACAGCGTGGAGTACATGGTCGAGGCGCACTGCGCCGACGCCCTGGTCTGCATCTCGAACTGCGACAAGATCACCCCGGGCATGCTGATGGCGGCCCTGCGCCTGAACATCCCGACGGTCTTCGTCTCCGGCGGCCCGATGGAGTCCGGCCGCGCCACCCTCGTCGACGGCACGGTCCGCACGCTCGACCTGGTCGACGCGATCTCCGACGCCGTCAACGACAAGATCTCCGACGAGGACATCCTCCGTATCGAGGAGAACGCCTGTCCGACCTGCGGCTCCTGCTCCGGCATGTTCACCGCCAACTCGATGAACTGCCTGACGGAGGCCATCGGCCTCTCCCTCCCCGGCAACGGCTCGGTCCTGGCCACCCACACGGCCCGCAAGGGGCTGTACGTCGACGCGGCCCGCACGGTCATGGACATCACCCGCCGCTACTACGAGCAGGACGACGAGACGGTCCTGCCGCGCAACATCGCCACCTTCTCCGCCTTCGAGAACGCGATGGCCCTGGACATCGCGATGGGCGGCTCCACGAACACGATCCTGCACCTGCTGGCGGCGGCCCAGGAGGCGGGCGTCCCCTTCGGCCTGGAGGAGATCAACGACGTCTCGCGCCGGGTGCCCTGCCTGGCGAAGGTCGCCCCGAACGTCGCGAAGGACCGCACGTACTACATGGAGGACGTGCACCGCGCCGGCGGCATCCCGGCCCTCCTGGGGGAGCTGCACCGCGCCGGCCTGCTGAACGAGGGCGTCCACGCCGTCCACAGCCCTTCCCTGGCGGACTGGCTCAAGACCTGGGACGTCCGCGGCGGCTCGCCCTCCGCTCAGGCCGTGGAGCTGTGGCACGCGGCCCCGGGCTGTGTCCGCTCGGCGGAGGCCTTCTCCCAGTCCGAGCGCTGGGAGGCGCTGGACGAGGACGCCGAGGGCGGCTGCATCCGCTCGGTCGAGCACGCGTACTCCAAGGACGGCGGCCTCGCGGTCCTCAAGGGCAACCTGGCCGTGGACGGCTGCGTGGTGAAGACGGCCGGCGTCGACGAGTCGATCTGGACCTTCGAGGGCCCGGCGGTCGTCTGCGAGTCGCAGGAAGAGGCCGTCGAGAAGATCCTCAACAAACAGGTCACCGACGGCGACGTCGTCGTCATCCGCTACGAGGGTCCCAAGGGCGGCCCCGGCATGCAGGAGATGCTCTACCCCACGTCCTTCCTCAAGGGCCGCGGCCTCGGCAAGACCTGCGCCCTGATCACGGACGGCCGCTTCTCCGGCGGCACCTCGGGCCTGTCCATCGGCCACGCCTCCCCGGAGGCGGCCTCCGGCGGCACGATCGCTCTCGTCGAGGACGGCGACCGCATCCGCATCGACATCCCCAACCGCACGATCGACCTGCTGGTCGACGAGGCCGAGCTGGCGCGGCGCGAGCAGGCGCTGGGCGGGGTGTACGCCCCTCAGAACCGGGACCGGAAGGTCTCGGCGGCCCTGCGGGCGTACGCGGCGATGGCGACCAGTGCGGACAAGGGCGCCGTGCGGGACGTCAGCCGGCTGGGCTGAGGTTTCTGCTGTCAGGGGCCGTCCCGTCGGGGGCGGCCCCATCCCGTGCCACCGGCGTCATCAGTGCGACCAGGCGGATGGGTCGCTTCCTTCCACCGCGAAGACAGTCCCGTCGGGAGCCCCGGCGTACACGTGACCGTCGGCGATCACGGGCGTCGGCACCGTACCGGCGACCTGGTCCGCGTTCTTGGCGAACCGCGGTGGTGTCTGCCCGACCAGCCTGCCGTCACCGGCGTCCACGGCGAGCAGCCGCCCGTCGGGGGCGGTGACGTACACATGCCGGCCATCGGCGACCGGTGCCGATCCCCGGGTCACGGCCGTTTCCAGGCGCCACCGCTGCTCACCCGCGGCCATGTCGACGGCCACCAGCGATCCGCCGGACCCCATGAGGTACACCAGGCTCCCGCGTACGGTGCCATGCGCCTGCTCCAGCGGAACGGGCAGCGGCACCCGCCGCGATGCCCCGTCGTCCGGTGTGTAGCGCACCACGGCCCTCGCGTCCCCGTAGACCGCGTCGACGGAGACGAAGAAGACCGCCCCGCCCGCCGCACCGACCGGCTTCAGCCTCCCCTTGAGCCACGCGTCCCAGCGCACGTCACCCGTCTCCGGGTCCACCGCGGTGACCCGCGTGCGCGTCCCGTCGCCGGACGCGCTCGTCGCGTACGCCAGCGGATCTCCGGGGAAGGAGGCGAAGTACGGCGCCTCGTGCCCCGGTATCCGGTGGCTCCACTTCGTGTCGCCCGAGGCGCTGTCCACACCGGTGACCGTGCCGTCGACGCCGGTGAGCAGCAGCGCGCCCGCCGCGTACGCCAGCCCGCTGTACGGGGGTACGTCCTGCTGCCAACGCGTCGTGCCCGAGGTGGGATCGAACGCCTCCAGGTGCCGGCTCCGATCCAGCGCGGGCTGCACGAGACCGCCCGACAGGACCGGCTGTCCGCCGCGCGTTTCGGTGACGGAGCGCCGCCACAGCAGGCGGCCGTCGGACGGATCGAGGGCGAAGACCAGCCCGGACCGCGCACAGAGCAGCTTCCCCGCCCCGTACGAACACTGGGGCGTCCCCTTCTTGCCCTTGGGCGCCGGCGTCGACTCCCACGGACTGAACCCGGCCGAGGCGGCGGGCGGGGTGCTCCCGCCGCTCTTCGACGTGCTGCTGGGGTCGTCCGTGAGCTTCACCGCGGCCAGCGTGACGATCGCGGCGAGACCCAATGCCCCGGCCACGAGAGCCACCGGTCTGCGCAGACGTCTCCTGGGCCTGTGTTCGGGCCCCTCAGCACGAGGCTCGGACGCAGGCTCCGGCTCCGGCTCGGGCGCATCCCCCGTCCGCTGCGCCGGTATGAACGCCTGCGTGTCGTACGAGGCCGCCACCGACCGCAGCTCCCGCATCAACTCGTCCGGCGTGGGCCGGTCCTCGGGCTCCTTGGCGAGACAGCGCAGCACGAGCGGCGCGAGGTTCTCCGGTACGGCGGTCAGGTCGGGCTCGTCGTGCACGACCTGGTAGGCGACGACGTACGGACTGTCGGAGTCGAACGGCCCGCGCCCCGTGGCCGCGTGCACCATCACGGACCCGAGCGCGAAGATGTCGGCGGCGGGCCCGACCTCCCGCGGCCGCCGGAACTGCTCGGGCGCCATGAACGGCGGCGTCCCGATCAACTTCCCGGTCTCGGTCCGCAGTTCGCTGTCCTTTGGCCGAGAAATGCCGAAGTCGATGACCTTGGGTCCGTCCTCGGCGAGCAGCACATTGCTCGGCTTGAGGTCCCGGTGCACCACGCCGACCCGATGGATGTCGCGCAGCGCCTCGGCCAGTCCGGCCATCAGGCGGCGCAACTGGTCCGGGGCCATGGGCCCGTTCCGCTTCACATGATCGGAGAGGGTCGGCCCGGGGATGAACAGGGTGGCCATCCACGGCCGTTCGGCCTCTGGATCGGCGTCGACGACGGGCGCGGTGAAGGCACCGCTCACCCGCCTGGCCGCGCCCACCTCCTGCCGGAACCGCCCCCTGAACTCGGGATCCCTGGCGAACTCGGCATGGACGACCTTCACCGCGACCTTCATCCCCGAGGTGCTCCGGGCGAGGTGCACCACGCCCATGCCGCCGGAGCCCAGACACGACTCCAGACGGTAGTGACCGGCGTATTCGGGAAGTTCCGCTTCCGCGCCCGCTCCGGTGTTGCGCTGTGGCGCCATGGAACCACCCCCGTGCTGTACGTCCGCGCGCGCGACGCACGGAGCCTAGTCGATGACACGTACGAGACAGAGGAGGCTTGCTAGCCTCTCTGTACGAATCGCGAACATGTGTTTCATGGCGTGATTCGGGGGAATCAACGGGACCCCATGGCAGTCATGGGGTCAAACGGGGGAGGTTTCATGTCTGTTGACCGTGCCGAAGAGAGAACCGAAGGCGCTGCGGGCACCGAAGCGGAGGTCGTCACGACCGCCGCGGCGGCCCTGCGCTACTACTCCGTCGCGCCCGGCGTACGCCTCAACGTCCGCAGCGGTCCCGGCACCAACTACACCGTCGTCCGCATCCTGCCCGAGGGCGCCAAGGTCCCGATCTTCTGCCAGGCACCGGGGACGACGGTGACGGGTCCGTACGGCACGTCGAACATCTGGGACAACATCGACAACGGCGAGTACGTCTCGGACGCCTACGTGAACACGGGCAGCGACGGTTACATCCGCCCGCGCTGTTCCGTCTGATCGTCTCCGATCCCGACCGGAGCCCGCGGGCCGCCCAGCGCGATAATCAACGGGTGAGCGACGAACATCCCACCCCACCCACCCCCGCGGGCTCCACCGGCGGCCCCCGCCCGGAGCCACTGCGCTTCTTCGGCACCACCTGGGTGAACCACGACCACGGCTACACCCGCCGCCGGATCGCCGCCTCCGTCGGCTCCCTGGCCGCCGCGGCCGTCTCCTGCCTGGTCCTCCGCTTCGCCTACGAAGGCATCCAGATCGCGGCCATCGGCGGCTTCGTCACTGTCCTGGTCGTCGCCATGTTCGCGATCTGCAGCGCCCTCGCCTTCCGCCACACCTGGGACGGCTTCAGCAGACGCCCCGACCCCGACCGCCAGGCCTCCCTCCGCGGCCTGCTGGCCATCGGCTTCGTCGGCTCCCTCCTCGCGTACTTCGTCCGCTCCCTCACGGAGGCCCCCGGCGAGAAACTCCACCGCGAGGAATACGAGACCGCCCTCAAACAACACGAAAAGCGCACGACCCGCCGCACCCGCAAACCATCAAAGAAGCGCCGCAACACATAGCCGAGCGCGCTCACCTCACATGGCCGCCGGGCCCGCTCACACCTAGGGCCCTTCACAACACCTGTTCACCGCCGCTCACGCCCGCCGCGATCCCGGTCGGAACTGTCCCGCCTGACTCCAACCATCGACACGGTCAGCCTGCGTGCTGCCGCCCCCGCCCCCGTTCTGGGTGTGCGCCACACCTCGCGGGCCGCCGATGCCGACGGGCTGCGGGCGTCGCCTCGCCCGGGTGTCAGGCAGCGGATGTTGCCCCCCGCCCGCCGTCAGGCGCTGCGAGTGTCGCCCCCGCCCCTGCCGCCCAGCTGCGGGCAGTCGTGCCTCCCTCAGTGCCTCAAGGGCGACTTAAGGGCCTGGGGGCCCCATGGGGCGGCTCCTGACCCACAGAGAGCGGCACCCCGTAAGCGCCGGGCTGCGCGACCCACCCCGCCCAACCGTCACCGGAAACGCAGGTGCCTGGACCCACCCCACTCCACCCCACCCCGGCGACACCCCCGCCTCTCACCAAAAACTCACCGCCACTGACCCTCACCCCGGCCACCATGACCGTATGACGGCTTCCTTCCACGCCACCCGAGCCCACTCCTTCAACGCCGCCGCAGCCCAGTACGCCGCCAACCGCCCCTCCTACCCACCCGCCCTCTTCGACGCCGTCGAAGACCTGGCCGGCCGCCCCCTCGCCGGCGCCTGCGTCGCGGACATCGGCGCCGGTACCGGCATCGCGACCGCCCTCCTGCACGCCCGCGGCGCCGACGTCATCGCCGTGGAGCCCGGCGACGGCATGGCGGCCCAGTTCCGCCGCAGCCACCCCGACATCCCGATCCTCAAGGGCAACGGCAATACCCTCCCCCTGGCCACCGCATCCCTGGACTTCCTCACCTACGCCCAGGCCTGGCACTGGACCGACCCCACCCTCGCCGTCCCGGAAGCCCTCCGCGTCCTGCGTCCGGGCGGCGCGCTCGCCCTGTGGTGGAACACCGACGCCCTCGATGTGCCGTGGATCGCCGAGGCCGCCGCCCGCATCGGCCGCCACTTCGGCATCGACACCGCCGCCGAGAAGAAAGGGCCCGCAGCCGACACCCGCGCGGCCGACCCCACGGGCCGCCTCGACTTCGCCCGCCGCCAGGTCCGCTGGAGCCGCCGTGTCCCCGTCGACACCCACCTCGCGAACATCGGCAGCCACTCGCTCTTCCTGGTCCACGGCGAGGAAGCGAGCGCCGCGTTCCTCGCCGAGGAGCGTCAGCACCTGATGCGGACCTTCCCCGACGGAATCGTCGAAGAGGTCTATGACGTCGACCTGCTCGTCGCCATCAACACCTGACGATCGACACCTGACGCACACCAGAAGCGGCTCGCGGCCCTACGACACCGCACTCCCGCTCGCCGACTCCACGACGTCGTACTCCTGCTCGCCACCAGCACCTGACGGCGTACCCCCGACGGCTCTACGACGCGGCACCCTCTCCGCCACCAGCCCCTGCCCGCGCGCGGCGGCCCACCCCTCCAGGGCCGCCGCACACGCGTGGTCCACATGCCGCAGCCCACCCAGCTCCAGCCGCACCTCCCGATCCCGCGGCAACGCCTCCAACGCGTCCAGCAGCATCGGCAGCCGCAGGAACGTCGCATGCCCCAGCACCCGTACGACGATCCCCGCCTCCCCTCGGTCCTCGCTCTCCACATGCACATGGCTGATGTCCCACGCCGTCTTCGCCACAGCCAAGGCGAGCCCCACCAACACCCCCTCGAAGAGATCCCCGACCACAATCGCCCCAGCGGTCACACCCAGCACGGCCACTTCCCCTCGATGCCCACGCCATAGCTCCCGCGTCTCCCGCACAGGCGCCAACTTGCACCCGGCAAGCACCAGCAGTCCCGCCAGCGCCGCCACCGGAACCAACCCCAGCACCCCGGGCACCACCACCGTGAACACCAGCAACCACACCCCGTGCAACACCCGCGAGGCCTTGGTCCGCGCCCCCGCCTGCACATTCGCCGCACTCCGCACGATCACCGCCGTCATCGGCAGCGCCCCCAGCACCCCGCACACCGCGTTCCCCGTCCCCTGGGCGATCAGCTCCCGGTCGTAATCCGTCCGCGCCCCCGAATGCAGCCGGTCCACCGCCGCCGCGCTGAACAACGACTCCGCCGACGCGATCAACGCGAAGACAACAACGGTCCCGATCACCCCCACTTCCATCAGCCGCCCGAAATCCGCACCCTCCGGCACCCGCACCGCATCGACCAGCCCCCGCACCTCGACCCGCCGCACATCCAGGTCGAACACCCCGGTCACCACGGCCGCGAACGCCACCGCCACCAGCGGCGCAGGCACCACCCGCGCCCCCTGCCGCCACCGGGGCCACAGGAGCGATACGGCAATAGTGGCAACCCCCACTGACAACGCCACCGGATCCACCCGCCCCGGCAGCGACACCAGCCCGGCCAGCTTCCCGAGCCCGCTCGCCGGCGCCGCCGCATCCCCCAGGGCATACACCTGCCCGGCCACCAGCACGAGCCCGATCCCGGCGAGCATCCCCTGCACGACGGCCGTGGACACGGCCCGGAACCACCGCCCGAGCCGCAGCACCCCGAGCCCCACCTGCACCACTCCGGCCCCGAGCACCAACACCCCGAGCAACTCGACGCCGTATCTCTGCACGGCCTCGTACACCAACACGGTCAGCCCCGCCGCCGGCCCGCTGACCTGCAGTCTGCTGCCGGGCAACGCCCCAGCGACCAGCCCGCCCACGATCCCGGTCACCAGCCCCAACTCGGTGGGCACACCGGACGCGAGGGCGACGCCCACACATAGGGGCAGCGCGACGAGGAACACGACGAGGGACGCGAACAGATCGGCCCTGCCTACGGCACAGCGCATGAGAACAGCACCTCCGGTTGCGGACGTTGTGAGCGGGAGATGCGTGGGCGCCGAGCCGGGGGAGGACACGGCGGGCTGAAATCCATTGTCGTCGCGGCGAGTTGCTCAGGCTGCCGAGTTCATGCGGCCAATCGGGTGATCCGGAGGTGTATGACCCGGATCGCCCGCCTCTGAGCACCCCGCCGCGCCCCTGCGCCGCCGACTACGCACCCCCTTGACGGCACCCAATCCACAGGAGGATTATTCATCATGTGATGAATTACGCGCCCGACCCACCCGACAAGGAAACAGGCAACAAAGCCGGCAAGAAGGGCAAGGAGATGCCCCGCACGCACACCACCTCAGCCACCTCTGCCTCCACCTCCGCCGTCCGCGCCGAAGGCCTCACCGTCGTCCGCGGCCCCCGCACCGTCCTGCGCGGCCTCCGCTTCACCGTCCCGCGCGGCCAGATCACCGGCCTCCTCGGCCCCTCCGGCTGCGGCAAGTCGACCCTCATGCGAGCGATCGTCGGCACCCAAGCCAAGGTCACCGGCACCCTCGACGTCCTCGGCCACCCCGCCGGCCACCCCACCCTGCGCACCCGCATCGGCTACGTCACCCAAGCCCCCTCCGTCTACGACGACCTGACCATCCGCCAGAACCTCGACTACTTCGCCGCGATCCTCGACCCGGGCCACACGGCCGCGGACCGCCGCCACGAGAACGTCACCCGAGCCATCGCCGACGTGGACCTGACCACCTACGCCGACGCCCTCGCCGGCGACCTCTCCGGCGGCCAGCGCAGCCGCGTCTCCCTCGCGGTGGCCCTCCTCGGCACCCCCGAACTCCTCGTCCTCGACGAACCGACGGTCGGCCTGGACCCCGTCCTCCGCCGCGACCTGTGGAACCTCTTCCACGACATCGCCGCACAGCGAGGAGCGACCCTGCTGATCTCCTCCCACGTCATGGACGAGGCCGAGCGCTGCCACCGCCTCCTCCTGATGCGCGAGGGCGAGATCCTCGCCGACGACACCCCGGACGCCCTGCGTACCCGTACGCACTCCGAAACGGTCGAGGAGGCATTCCTGCACCTCGTCGACGAGGCCGTCGCGGCCGACCGCACGAAGGAGACCGCACGATGAGCACGAGCGCGAGCACGACGAGCACACCCGGTACGACGATCACGCCCGCCCCCACCAGCGCCCTGAACGCCTCCCGCACCACCGCCACCGCGACCCGGGTCCTGCGCCAGCTCCGCCACGACCCACGCACGATCGCGATGATGATCCTGATCCCCTGCGTGATGCTGTTCCTGCTGCGCTACGTCTTCGACGGCAGCCCGCGCACCTTCGACAGCATCGGCGCCTCCCTCCTCGGGATCTTCCCCCTGATCACGATGTTCCTGGTCACCTCCATCGCCACCCTGCGCGAACGCACTTCGGGCACCCTCGAACGCCTCCTCGCCATGCCCCTCGGTAAGGGCGACCTCATCGCCGGCTACGCCCTGGCCTTCGGCGCCCTCGCGATCATCCAGTCAGCCCTCGCGACGGGCCTGGCGGTCTGGTTCCTCGACCTGGACGTCACGGGCAGCCCCTGGCTTCTCCTCCTGGTAGCCCTCCTCGACGCACTGCTCGGCACAGCCCTCGGCCTCTTCGTCTCGGCCTTCGCGTCCTCGGAATTCCAGGCGGTCCAGTTCATGCCGGCGGTGATCTTCCCCCAACTCCTCCTCTGCGGCCTCTTCACCCCCCGAGACAACATGCACCCCGTCCTGGAAGCCATCTCCAACGTCCTCCCCATGTCCTACGCGGTCGACGGCATGAACGAGGTCCTCAAGCACACCGACATGACCGCCAACTTCATCCGCGACGCCCTGATCGTGGCGGGCTGCGCGCTACTGGTCCTGGGCCTGGGAGCCGCGACACTGCGACGCCGGACGACATAGCCCACCCAGCGCGTCCTGCGCTTGAGCACGAGGCCGTTCAGACCGAGGGGAGCCGGGGCCAACATCCCGCCCACCGGACACCCAAGCCGCACACGGACCCCCGGTGCGAGGATGAACCCGGAAGACGCACCCCCGGAGGGCACCCCAGCCATGACCCAGAAAGTCGCAGTCCTCGGCACCGGCAAGATCGGCGAAGCCCTGCTCAGCGGAATGATCCGCGCAGGTTGGGCCCCGGCCGACCTCCTGGTCACCGCCCGCCGCCCCGAGCGAGCCGAAGAACTCCGCACCCGCTATGGAGTCACCCCGGTCACCAACCCGGAAGCCGCCAAGACCGCCGACACCCTGATCCTCACGGTCAAACCGCAGGACATGGGCACCCTCCTCGACGAACTCACCCCACACGTCCCCGCCGACCGCCTCGTCATCAGCGGCGCCGCAGGAATCCCCACCTCCTACTTCGAGGAGCGCCTCGCCAAAGGCACCCCGGTCGTCCGCGTCATGACGAACACCCCCGCCCTGGTCGACGAGGCCATGTCCGTCATCTCCGCCGGCACCCACGCCACCGCAGACCACCTCGCCCACACCGAGGAGATCTTCGGCGCCGTCGGCAAGACGCTCCGCGTCCCCGAGTCCCAGCAGGACGCCTGCACCGCCCTCTCCGGCTCCGGCCCGGCGTACTTCTTCTACCTGGTCGAAGCCATGACGGACGCCGGCATCCTCCTCGGCCTGCCCCGCGACAAGGCCCACGACCTGATCGTCCAGTCCGCGATCGGCGCCGCCACCATGCTCCGCGACAGTGGCGAACACCCGGTCAAGCTACGGGAAAACGTCACCTCCCCCGCGGGCACGACCATCAACGCCATCCGCGAACTCGAGAACCACGGCGTACGAGCCGCCCTCATCGCCGCCCTCGAAGCCGCCCGCGACCGCAGCCGTGAACTGGCCTCCGGCAACAACAGCTGACGCCCCGCCGCCCCCGCCCGCCCGGGGGCGGCGCCACGCCACCCCTACCCGGCAGCCACGCCCATCACGGTCTCCGCAGCAACGGCCGGCAACAGCCCGATCGCCCGATACGCGGCATCAACGGTCGGCCGCGCCATCGCCCGCGCCCTCTCCGCACCATCCCGCAGCACCCCCTCCACAAAGCCAGGATCCGCGCACAGCTCCCTGTGCCTCTCCTGCACGGGCCTCAAGACCTCGACCACAGCCTCCGCGGTGTCCGTCTTCAAGGCGCCGTACGACTCATATACACCGCTCAGGTCCGATGGGTTCCCACCCGTGCAAGCCGCGAGGATCTCCAACAGATTCGCGACACCCGGCCGCGCCTCCCGGTCGTACACGACCTCCCGCCCACTGTCGGTCACGGCCCTCATGACCTTCTTGCGCACCACGTCCGGCTCGTCGAGCAGATAGACGATCCCCGGTCCCGCGTCGTCGCTCTTCCCCATCTTCGACGTCGGCTCCTGCAGATTCATGACCCGAGCCGCCACGCCCGGACGCGTCGCCCGAGGCACCACGAACGCATGCCCGTAGCGCTGGTTGAACCGCACCGCCAGATCCCGGGTCAGCTCCACATGCTGAATCTGATCGTCCCCGACCGGCACCTCGTCGCTCCCGTACGCCAGGATGTCCGCCGCCATCAGCACGGGATACGTCAGCAGCGACAGCCGCACACTCCCGCCCCGCTCCCGCTCCCGCGCGGCCTTCTCCTTGTACTGGATCATCCGCCGCATCTCACCGTCCGTGGCCACGCACTCCAGCAGATACGACAGCCGCGCGTGCTCATCCACATGACTCTGTACGAACACGGTGCACAGCTCCGGATCCACCCCCGTCGCCAGCAGCAACGTCGCCGCCTGCCGACTCAGCCGTCGCACCCGCGCCGGATCATGATCGACGGTCAACGCGTGCAGATCCACGATGCAGAACAGCGCCTCGGCCTGGTGCTGGTCGACCGCAGCCCACCGCCGCATGGCCCCCAGGTAGTTTCCCAGCGTCAGATGTCCGGTCGGCTTGATCCCACTGAAGACCCGCGTCATCTCTCCCTCTCCTCCTGGTCGAGCCGGCCACCTCGGCCGACCGCTGCCCTCGGAGTTCTGGAGGGAGAAACAAGAACGGCCGCCGAGGAGGCGGCCGTTGAATGCATACGTGAGGACGGCCGCCGTCAGGCGGCCCACCACTGCTGGGTGCACGTACGCGTCGTCATGCACCTCAGGCTACGCCTCCCGGGCACTGTCCGGGCCCAAGTTGACACACCCGGACCCGGTCCGTACTGTTCTCCGAGTTGTCCGACGTGAGCGCCGACCTCGGTCGGTCCCCGGACAGCCATTCCGCAAGTGCCAACCACATTCGACGACAGTCGTTCTGCCGCCGTGTCATTGGCATGCGTATTTGCGAAATGAGGAATCCGCGCCCGAAAGGACGCAGCCCCCGATTAGCGTCGGGGGCGGGGAATCCGCTAAAGTCTCACTCGTCGGAACGGCCCAACAGCCGTGAAGGCAACTCCCACCGACTGGGAATCGGGCCCGAAAGGATCTGATAGAGTCGGAAACGCAAGACCGAAGGGAAGCGCCCGGAGGAAAGCCGCGAGAGAGTCTCTCGGGTGAGTACAAAGGAAGCGTCCGTTCCTTGAGAACTCAACAGCGTGCCAAAAGTCAACGCCAGATATGTTGATACCC
>NZ_NTGE01000208.1 GCF_002291145.1 Streptomyces sp. SA15 | reverse complement strand
GCAGGGCGGCCGCGAGGCCGAGCGCTCCGGCGGGCAGGGCGACCACCGTCGTCTCGGCGAGCAGCCTCCCCGCCACGCCGCGCAGGGAGGCGCCACGGGCGCGCAGCAGGACGAGTTCCGTGCGGCGGCGGTCGGCGGCGAGACCGCCCGCCATCAGCAGGACGACGGCGGCGACCGTGCCGGTGCCGAACGCGGCGACGGCGACGAGCGGTCGGACGCCCTCGCGCAGGCGGCCGTAGGAGGCGAGGACCTCGTCGAGATCGGTGGTGACGTTCGTGAGCGGGTCGGTCGCCGCGCGGAGATCGCGCAGCCCCGGGCCGGATTCCAGCGAGGCGATCGTGGAGCGGAGTTCCTCCAGCTCGTGGGCGTGCAGGGCGTCGGCGGCGAGGGCCGGCTGCCAGTACCGCCAAGGGTTGCCGGTCGTGCCCAGCATGGCCGGGGCCGCCTCCGGGGCCAGCAGCAGGGCGCCGAGCCAGTACCGGTCCTGCTCCAAGGACGGACCGGGCAGATGGACCAGGCTGGGGGTGCGCAGGAGGGGCTGGGTCGACCAGTAGGCGCCGACCGGGTCTCGCGGGGTGACGATGCCGGTCACGCGGACGACGAGCGGGGCGCGTTCCACGCCGGGGACGTGGAGCACCGAACCGACCTTGATGCGCAGGTTCTTGGCGGTCTCCGCGCTGACCGCTGCCTCTACCTCGGCCGTCGCGGCGGTGACCGGGCCGGCCGTGCGCGGAAGGCGTCCCGTACGCACGTCCGCGTGGTCGGCCAGGCCCTGCTGGGCCACGAGGGCGACCTGCGCGGGCAGACCGGACGGCCTCGGCAGCCAGGGGTCCGGCACGGCCTGGTCGCGGGTGGTGCGCACGCCGTATGTCGACTGGGCGGGGTCGGTGACCAGCGGCCGTTCGACGGTGGCGAGGGCCCGGGCGTACTGCCGGGACAGGGGGCCGGGGCGCAGGGCCTCCTCCCGTTGCGCCTGGGTCAGTTCGAGGTCGGGCAGCGGGGCGGCGAGCTGGACGCCGGTCTGCTCGGGGCGGGCCTGGTCGAGGGCCCGGCGCAGGCCGGCGTCCTCGTACCGGTCGACGGCCCGCGGGAACGCGGCGGCCAGGCACGCGGTCAGCGCCACCAGCAGCGCGAGGGCGCACGCGGCACCGGGGGCGGACCGCAGCCGGGTGCGGACCCAGGGAGCCAGGACCGGATTCACCTCAGTCGCCCTCCTGCCACTCGCCCTCCCGTTCGCATCCCGCGCGCCCCCGTTCCCGTCACTCGCCCGCCCGTTCGCATCGCGCGCCCCCGGTTCGCGTCACTCGCCCTCCTGTTCGCGCAGTGACGTCACCGGATCCGCCCGGCGCAGCGCCAGCGCCGCCGTGACGAGCACCGGCGTGACCGCCACGGCCGCCAGCAGGACCGCCACGTCGGGAACCGGCAGCTCGACCAGCACCCGCGGAATAGGCTGTGCGGCCTCGGAGGTCAGCACGATCAGCGGGACCACGGCCCGCGTCAGCACGGTGCCCAAAGCCGCGCCCACCAGCAGTGCCAGCGCCACCAGGACGCCCTGCTCGACGGCGATCGTGCGGGCCAGCCGGCGGCGCGGGGCACCCAGGGCACGCAGTACGGCGAACTCGGCGCCCCGCTCCCGCAGGGAGCCCGCCGCACTCACCGCGAAGCCGACCGCGGCCAGCGCCGCCGCCACCCCGGCCGCCGCGGTGAACGCGGCCTCGGGGCCCGCGCCGAACGGGTCGTCCCGCAACCGCTCGGCGATCTCCTCCCGCACCACGACCTGCGCCGGATCCATGTCGGGCCGCGCCCGCAGGGCAGCCGCGACGTCGGCCGTCTCGCCCGGCGCCGTTCGCAGCCACCACTCGGTGGGCGTGACGCTCGTGCCGTACCGCGCCTGAATCACCCGGTTCACGGCCCGCAGATCGACCAGCAGGGCCCCGCCGTCGGCACCGGAGCCGCCCACCGCCGGGCCGTCGCCCACCTCGGCGGCCGTGGTCGGCAGCGCCCGCACCGAGCCCACGATCCGCACCGGTACGGTGCCGCCGCCGAACGGCACGTCCACGCGCTCCCCGGACCGGGCGCCCGCCGAGGACAGGAAGCGGTCGGTCGCGACGGCCGTGACCTCGGGCGGCGCGGGCTGCGCGACCCGCACCCGCACGGTCAGCGACGAGATGACCCACCTCTCCTCGCCCGGGACGTACCCCGTGCGGTACTCGACCGTCGGCGCTCCGGACGACGTGGTCACGCGCGGCTTGGTCGGTTCCGTCCGCCCGTCCGGCGACGACACCTCCCCGTCGCTGTGCACGGTGGCCTTCCAGCCGTCGGGCAAGGGCAGCCGCCGTACGGTCCCGTCGGCGTCCGTGGCGGTCAACTCCTCGACCATGAACCGGTGTTGTTCCGCGCGGCCGATCGGCTGGGTCATGACCAGCTGCAGGTCGGTGAGGGTCAGCGGGCCCCGCGAGGCGGGCAGGTCCAGCGTGTGGCTGCGGCCGTCGGCGGGGAGTTCGCCCGCCGAGATCCGGTAGGGGGTGCCGAAGCGGTCCTCCAGGGTGGCCGTCACGTCCGCCGTCGTGCCGAAGCCCGAACTTTCCAGGGTCGCCGTCAGCCGCAGCCGGGCGGTGTTCGCCGGGACCTTCGCGCCCGCCGTCGTCCCCTTGGGGCCCAGCCCGGCCAACAGCGGCCGTACCGGCTCGGACGCCAGGTCGGGGCGCATCAGCACGGTGTCCGCCGCGTGCGCGGTGTCCAGAGCCAGCACCGTCGCGGTCCGGTCGCCGGACAGCGGCAGCTCCGCGCGCACCGCGGGGGCGACCTGTCGTACGTGCGGCACGGCCGCGTACTCCTCGCTGCGGCCGAGCCCGGCGTCCCCGGCGACGAGCACGCGCACCGGCATCCCGGCGCGGAAGTCGGCCTGGTCGTCCTGCGAGCGGTCCCAGGAGGCGCCCTGCCCGATCGCCAGCATGCCGA
>NZ_NTGE01000184.1 GCF_002291145.1 Streptomyces sp. SA15 | reverse complement strand
ACCGCCCATCCGCCGCCCGCCCGCGAAGCCCCAGACCGCCATCGAGGCGACGTCCACGCCGACCGCGATCCACAGCGCGGTGGACAGACCGAGGGCGCCGCCCGCCGACAGGGCGATCATCAGGAGCAGGCCCGCGGCGCAGCTGAGCAGCGGGCTGCTGACGAACAGTCCTGACGCCGGATGAGGCGTTCACCTGACCCGATTCGGCTGTCCTCGATCGCCTCACCGGTGCCTAAGCGCCGGCATCCCGCATCGGAAGGAAGAATGTGACACTCGAGGGAAAACTGGAGCGGAAGCTGCTTTGGTCCGACAACCAGGGCTACGAGCAAGCTCGCCGCGACGCCGTATGGAACGGCCGTAAGCCCCCAGGACGTCCGGCCGGAATCGTGCTGGCCGAGGACGCCCACGACGTCGCGGCGGCCGTACGGCTGGCCAAGGAGCGGGGGCTCCAGGTCTCCGTCCGCGCTGGCGGGCACAGCACCTCCGCCGCGGGTGTTCGCGAGGGCGCGCTCGCGTCCCGAGTCAGGAACCCGTACGAGACCAGCTCGGCCACCAGCCGCGAGGCAGTCGCCACGTGCAGCCCCGTACGCCGGGAGATCTCCGAGACGGTCAGGGCGGGCTCCTCCGGCGTGAACGCCTCGAAGATCCGCACAGCCCTCGCCAGAACCGACTCGCCGTCTTGTGTCCTCACTTGGTCATCATCGGACTCCTTCAGAGAAGTGAAACCACAAGGGTTCATAGAGTGGACAGACCTGCACCGGTGCTGCACACCCAACGCCCCCGCACAGTGGTCAGAACGTCCTGGTGTTGGGCGCCCCCTGACATGCCCAGGCCGCGCGGGTGCCGTCCGGTTTCGGCTCCACGACCACTCCATGCATCACAGAGCAACGTCTCCACCTGGCGGCCGGTCTGGGCGTGTCCGTCTTCCGCCACGCGGTCGAGGAGTCGTGGCTCGTCCGCGTGGGCGACATGCCCGTCTGAGGCTGACTGCTCACGGCCGGGACGCTCTTCGCCTGCATCTGCGCCTGTCGGACGCGGCGCTGACAGCGGGCTGCCGAGGCACCGACGAGTGAGCCACGCGGGAGGCGACTCGGTGCTCAGCGCGGTCGCCAGGTTCTCGATGTCACCGACCAGGTCGGCCGGGGAGGGAAGCGCGGCGATCTCGTCCCGCATGGCGAAAGCGGCCTTGCGCAGGGAGTCGTCGTTCACGAGGGTGTCGAGCAGGTCGCCGTCCACCACCTGGGGCTCGGCGCGCAGGGCGAAGCCCTGAGCAACGGCAGCCGCGGCATTGGTGAAGTGGTCGGCACCACTCGGCAGGAACAGCTGCGGGATGCCGACGGCCGCCGACGCCATCATGGAGCCCGCTCCGCCGTGGTGGACCACGGCGTCGCAGCCGGCCAGCAGCTGGGCAAGCGGCACCCAGTCCGACAACGGCCTTACGTTGGGCGGCAGATCGCCCAACGGCGCGAGGTCGGCGCCGCCGAGGGCGAGCAGGAAGTCGGCGTCCACCGTGGCCGCCTGCTCGATCAGCCGGGCGACGTACCGCGCGCCTGCCGTCCGCGACAGCGCCGTGCCGAGCGTGACCACGACCCGCTGCCGCCCGCCGCGCGCGACCAGGTCCGCCGGCACCGCGCCGCCGCCGTTGAACGGCACGTACCTGACCCGCCAGCCCGTGCCGTCGCCTCCGAGCGAGGCGGGGACCACGTCGAGCACAGTGCTCTCGGGCGGCCCGGTCACCCCGCGGGCCCGGTACTCGTCGGCCAACTCGGCGGCCATCCCTTCGACGTAGGGCAGGCCCGCGGTCACACCGAAGTTGTGCACCATCGTGGGGATGCCCAGCACGGCAGCGACGAGTGGCGCCGCACCTTGCATCGTGGCGTGCACGATCACGTCCGGCCGCCACGTCTCGGTCAGCCGGAACAGATCGCCCAGGGCGGACCGGCTGTGCTCGGCAAAGCCGATCACGGCAAAGCGGTTGATCTCCTCCTGCGTGAGCTCCTTCGGCCCGTTCTTGCTGAAGCGAGCGAAGATCTCGGCCGTGGTGGTTCCGTCACCCACCTCGACCAGGGGTAATCCGGTCGGCCTCAGCACAGTGACCGGGGCCTGACCGGCGAACAGGACGTCGTGCCCGGCCGACCGCAGGGCCTGGGCGGTCGGGACCATGGGGAAGACGTGCGCGGCCGAGCCCGGGGCGCTGAACAGGATTCGCATTACGTGTACTCCTCGTGGAGGTGAAGGGTGGCGGTGTCATCTCACGGGCCCGGCGGGGAAAGGCGGTGAGGGCGGGCGGGGAGGCCCGCCCTCACCGAGCGGGGCAGGGGGGAAGCCGCCCCGCGTCTGCGGTGCCCGTCCTGGTCATGCGGTGGCCACCTGCTCGCGCGTCGCGTCGCCGTGCCGCGTCGCCGCGCGGCGCGTTTGCGCCCCGCTCTTGTCGCGCCTGTTCCTTCCTCGCCTGCTCGGTGGCCCCTTCTTCCATGGCCTTCAGCTCGTTGCGGACGTAGTCGGCCGAGCGGCGCTCGAGGACGGCGTCGTAGCACATGGCCAGCTGGTCCAGGGCCTCCTCCGACCAGCCCGCCGACCGCCGTGTTCCGTCCCTCCTCGCCGTCCATGCCCTCGAGGACGCGCACCGCGCCGTCCTCGAGGCGCTCGATCAGGACGGCGGCACGGACCTCGGTCGTGGCGGGGCTGCGGTACTTCAGTTTGCTGAGGGCCTGATGAGCGGCGGCGCGGTCGGCGAGGCGGAGGGCAACGGCGTCCTCGTGCACGGACATGAGCTCTCCCTCGGTCGACAGAGCCGCAACGGGCCTGTGTATGACGGTGGAAGCGGCGCCCGCCTTGATGGGACTTCCACCTTCATCTGTGAGACATCATGTATCGAAGTTAATTGTGGGTCAATACGTCTCACAGATGAGCGATGGAAAAGAGCAGTCACGATGCCCCGGGCCAACAAAAGACACCCGGGCCCACCGGAGCCGCGCCTCCTCCTCCCGCCGCGGCCACCGAACTTGTCGAAGGCGGACCCGAACACGTCAATCACGCCGCCGCCCAGCGGGCCTGAGTCGGCCGCGCCACCGCCTACCGGCACTGGCCCGACCAGCAGACCCTCCTCTTCGACGGGGCGGTTCCCGCGCGCTCCATGACGTGGTGGACGTCGTCGAGGGTCACCGTGCGCCCCGCCTCCGGTACGACGTACAGGCAGACCCGCTCGCCGAGTCGGGCGTCCGGCATCGCCACGGCGGCGGCGCGGGCGACGCCCGGGGTCTGGTAGGCGAAGTTCTCGATCTCCTCGGCGGAGATGTTCTCCCCGCCCCGGATGACCATGGCCGGAGAGTTGACGACTCCCCCGCGATCTCGAACGCCATCGCCTGGTGGTCGTGGTCCTTCAGGAAGTCCGGCACCGCGACGGCCACCGCCTCGCTGTGCTCGACCAGATAGCCGATCTCGTGTCTGCGGTGCCCCGGCAGGGCCATCACCGGGATGACCCCGAGGCGCAGGCAGGCGTACGTGAGGATCACGAACTCGGCGGTGTTGGGCAGCTGCACCACGAGCCGGTCGT
>NZ_NTGE01000119.1 GCF_002291145.1 Streptomyces sp. SA15 | reverse complement strand
ACACCGGGTGCCGCCGCCGCGGCCAGCGCGGCCGCGACCCGCCCCGCCGTGTGCAGCCGCCCCCGGCAGAAGTCCTCCAGGCTCGCCGCCCCCGTGACACGCCCGGCCTTGACGGCCGCCTCGGCCCCGCCGGAGTGCGCGTGCCCCCCGGCGGGAAAGCGGCCGTCGGCCAGAACAAGTAGCGCTGCCCGGGACATCAGAAGAGGAAGTAGCGCTGGGCCATGGGCAGTTCGGCGGCCGGCGTCGCCTCGACGAGCTCCCCGTCGATGTGCACGGCGAAGCTGTCGGGATCGACCTGGACCCGGGGCCGCGCGTCGTTCTCGCGCATGTCGGCCTTGGTGACCCCGCGCGTCGACTCGATGGCCACGAACCGCTTCCCGAGCGAGAGCCGCTCCGGCAGCCCGTCCTCGACGGCGAGCGGTGCCACGAAATTGACCGAGTTGGACGCGGGCGCCCGCCCGATCGCGCCGTACATCGGGCGCGGCAGGATCGGCTGCGGGGTCGGGATCGACGCGTTCGCATCGCCCATCTGGGCGTACGCGATCTGCCCGCCCTTGACGACGAGGTGCGGCTTGACCCCGAAGAACGCGGGCTCCCACAGCACCAGGTCCGCCAGCTTGCCGGTCTCCACCGAGCCGACCTCGTGGGCGAGGCCCTGCGCGACGGCGGGATTGATCGTGTACTTGGCGACATAGCGACGTACACGACGGTTGTCCGCGCGCCCGTCGCCCGGCAGCGCACCCCGCCGCCGCTTCATCACATGGGCCGTCTGCCAGGTCCGCATGATGACCTCGCCCACCCGCCCCATCGCCTGCGCGTCCGACGAGATGATCGAGATCGCGCCCAGGTCGTGGAGGATGTCCTCCGCCCCGATCGTCGAGGGCCGAATCCGGGACTCGGCGAAGGCCAGGTCCTCCGGCACCGCCGGATTCAGGTGGTGGCAGACCATCAGCATGTCGAGGTGTTCCTCGGCGGTGTTGACGGTGAAGGGCCGGGTCGGATTCGTCGAACTCGGCAGCACGTGCGGCTCGGACACCACGGTCATGATGTCCGGCGCGTGCCCGCCACCCGCACCCTCGGTGTGGTACGCGTGGATCCCTCGCCCCGCGATCGCGGCCAGCGTGTCCCCGACGAACCCCGCCTCGTTCAACGTGTCCGTGTGGATCGCGACCTGGATGCCGGTCCGGTCGGCGACGGTCAGCGAGGCGTCGATGACGGCCGGCGTCGACCCCCAGTCCTCGTGCAGCTTCAGACCGAGCGCGCCGCCGCGGATCTGCGACAGCATCGCCTCGTGCGAGACGGTGTTGCCCTTGCCGAGGAACCCGACGTTGAGCGGGTACTGCTCCATCGCCTCCATCATCCGCGCCAGGTGCCAGGGGCCGGGCGTGACGGTGGTCGCCTTCGATCCCTCGGCCGGACCGGTGCCGCCGCCGACCAGAGTCGTGATACCGGCGGACAGCGCCTCGTCGGCGATCTGCGGGCAGATGAAGTGGACGTGCGCGTCGACGGCCCCGGCGGTCAGGATCCGGCCGTTGCCCGCGATGACCTCGGTCTCGGGGCCGATCACGAGCTCGGGGTGGATCCCGTCCATGGTGTCGGGGTTGCCGGCCTTGCCGATCCCGGTGATCCGGCCGTCGCGGATGCCGACGTCGGCCTTGACGATCCCCCAGTGGTCGACGATGACGGCACCCGTGATGACCGTGTCCGGAGTGCCTTCTGCGCGCGTAGCACGCGACTGCCCCATGGATTCCCGGATGACCTTGCCGCCGCCGAACACGGCCTCGTCCCCGGCGAGCCCGGGCCCGCCGGAACGATCCTCCTCGATCTCGATCAGCAGATCGGTGTCGGCGAGCCGGACGCGGTCGCCGGTGGTGGGGCCGAACAGGTCGGCGTACGCGGCACGCGAGATCTCAGGCATCGAGGGCACCTCCGGTCTCCCCGCGGAGGCCGGGGACCACGCGGGCGCCGGTGAGCGGGACGAGTTCGACGTCGACGGGGATCCCGGGCTCGAAACGCACGGCGGTGCCGGCGGCGACGTTCAGCCGCTTGCCACGCGCGGCCGCGCGGTCGAATTCCAGACCGGGATTGGCCTCGGCGAAGTGATAGTGGGAGCCGACCTGGACGGGCCGGTCGGCAGCGTTGAGGACGGTCAGCCGGGTGGCCTCGCGGTCCTCGTTGTAGACGATCGGGCCCTCGGCGAACAGGATCTCTCCGGGAATCATCGAGGCCCCCTCAGACGATCGGGTCATGGACGGTGACCAGCTTGGTGCCGTCCGGGAAGGTCGCCTCGACCTGGACGTCGTGGATCATCTCCGGGATGCCTTCCATGACGTCGTCCCGGGTGAGCAGCTTGCGTCCGGAGGACATGAGCTCGGCGACGGTACGGCCGTCCCGCGCGCCCTCGAGGATGTGCGACGTGATGAGCGCGACCGCCTCGGGGTGGTTCAGCTTCAGCCCGCGGGCCCGGCGCTTCTCGGCCACGTCGGCCGCCACGTGGATGAGCAGCCTCTCTTGCTCGTGCGGGGTCAGTTGCACGTCCCACCTCACAGTCCTCGCTCCGGACCGTGCGGGGCCCGGTTGCCGCAGCCACGGGGCAAAGTCCCTGGTGGCGTGGATGGGCAGGCTAGTTGGATCGAGTTTCGTGCAAGTTAACCGAGCTGTGATCCTCAGGCTTCCGGTTCGGCGTCCGGCATGCTCATCAACGCGCGCAGGCCGTCCCGCAGGACCTCCACGGGGGCGGGCCCGAAAAGGGACTGCTGAGCGATGAAGCCCAGTACGGCGGCGATCATGGTGCGGGCCACGTGATCCGGCGGGACGTCCGAGCGCATCGTCCCCGCTTCCTGGTAGCCCTCCACGATCCGCCCCCACGCCGCGCGCACCGCGCTGTACCCCTCCCCCAGGACGGCGGCCAGCTCGGCGTTGCGCGGGATCTCCGACCACACCTGGACGACCAGGCGCGGGAAGGCGGGGGCGCCGTCGAGGGTGAGGCCCTCGCGCAGGGCGAGGGTCCGGCTCAGGACAGCGGCCACGAGGCGGTCGGGCGGCGGAGGGGGGCTCTGCCCGGCCGCCTCCTCGAAGGCCGCGCGGACCCCACCCAGCACCTCGGAGACGATTGCGGTGATCAGCTCCTCCTTGCCGCTGAAGTAGCGGTACACCGCACCGGCCGACAGGTCGGCCTCCTTCAGGACGTCCTGCATGGACGTGGCGTGGAAGCCGTTGCGGGCGAAGCAGAGCGCGGCGGCGTCGAGGATCTGCCGTCGGCGGGCGTCGAGGTGGGCCTGGGTTACGCGTGCCATGACCGCCAACCTAAAACGAACGTTCCTTCTTGACAAGCCGGACCTCCGCGGCGCACGGTGGGGGCACAGCTAAAACGAACGATCCTTCTTTTTGAGAATCCGGACTTTGAGCCCCGGACTTTTGAGTCCCGGACTTTTTGAGACCCAGACCGAAGCGACGCAGAATCGTCCCGGAGGAGACCCCATGTCCACCGCTTCCGCCCCCTCCAGCAAGGCCGCGGCCCGGCGCGTGATCGCGGTCGTCGTCCTCGTCCCCCTCCTCGCGGCCCTCGCCCTGTGGGCCTTCGCCTGGCCCGCCGCGCGCACCGCACCCCGCGACCTGCCGCTCGGCGTGGCCGGCCCCGCCACCGCCACGGCTCAGGTGGAGCAGCAGCTGCGGCAGCGCGAGGGCGCGTTCGAGATCCACCGGTACGCCGACGAGGCCGCCGCCCGGGACGCCATCGAGGACCGGACCGTATACGGAGCGATCGTCGTCACCCCCCAGGGGCCCGAGCTGCTCACCGCCTCCGCCGCGAGCCCGATCGTCGCCCAGATGCTGCAGCAGACGGTGACGGAGCAGGCGTCCGCCGCGGGCACTCGGATCAGGACGGTCGACGTGGTGGCCGCCCCCGAGAAGGACCCGCGCGGCTCGGCCCTGAACGCGAGCGTGCTGCCGCTCGCCCTGGCCGGCATCGCGGCGG
>NZ_NTGE01000186.1 GCF_002291145.1 Streptomyces sp. SA15 | reverse complement strand
TCGGCCAGCGCCCGGTGCGCGCGGCGGCGGTCCGCCGGTGAGGCGGCGAGGTAGACGGCGGCACGCACCAGCGGGTGCCTGAAGCGCGACCGGCCGCCCAGTTCGATGAGTCCGGCGGCCTCCGCCGGCGCCCCGGCGTCCGCGTCGACGTCCAACAGATCGGCGGCCCGCCACAGCCGGCCCGCGTCCCCGAGCGGTTCGGCGGCGGCCAGCAAGAGCAACAGCCGTGTGGGCGCGGGGAGTTGGGCCACCCGCTCGTGAAAGCTGCGCTCTATCCTGCTGGACAGCGGGGCCGGCGTCGGCAGCCCGAAACCGCCGGCCAGCTGGACCGGGCCCATGCCGCGGGGCAGTTCCAACAGGGCCAGCGGATTGCCGTCGGCCTCGGCGAGGATCCGCTCCCGCACCCGGTCGTCGAGCGGCGCGTGCACGCCGGAGGCCAGCAGCGCCCGGGAGGGTGCGTCGGCCAGACCGGTCAGGTGGAGGCCCGGCAGACCATCGAGTTCGGGGACGCCGCCGCGCTCGCGCAGCCCGAACACCATCGCGATCGGCTCGGCCTCGATCCGGCGGGCCACGAACGCCAGCGCCTGTGCCGACGCCCGGTCCAGCCACTGTGCGTCGTCCACGACGCAGATCAGGGGCCCGTCACCGGCCGCCTCCGACAGCAGTCCGAGTACGGCCAGCGCCACACCGAAGCGGTCCGGGGCACGCCCGCTGCCGTGCCCGAAGGCCACTTCGAGCGCCGACCGCTGCGGTTCGGGCAGCCCGTCGAGGCGGTCGAGCAACGGCAGGCAGAGCTGGTGCAGCGCGGCGTACGCCAGCTCCATCTCGAACTCCACGCCGCCGGCGTACAGGTTCCTGGCGCCGGGGACCCGTCCGGCCGGACCGCCGAGTACGTGCTCCAGCAGCGCCGTCTTGCCGACACCCGGCTCGCCGTGCACCACCAGGGCCCCGCCGTGCCCTGCCCGCACACCGGCCACCAGCCGTTCCAGTTCGCCGACTTCGGCCTCGCGGCCGTACAACTCACGGGGAACGGATGGTGATATGGCACGCATGTGCGAAGCATGGCACGACGGGGCGGGCGGACGGGGGGACTCCGGCCGACGCGTGACCGGGAGCTACGGCATGCCCGGCGCCGCCGCGGCGGTCTCGGCGACGTCGTCCGGTATCCAGGAGCCGTGGATCCCGCCGGGAACCCGGCGTGGCAGTTCGACGGCGGCGATCGGCGGCGCCGTGATGTCGCCCGCGTCCAGTACGAGGAGTTCGGAGGAGTCCTCGGCGAGATCGCTGACGATCGTCAGCAGATAGCCGTCGTCCTCCGCCGTGCCACCCGCCGCGGGCACGAAGACGGACTCGCCGGGCAGCCGCCCGGGCCCGGCCGGCGCCACCTGCCGGGTGCCGCCGCGGTGGTCGTACTTGACCAGGGCGTGTTCGCCCAGCCCGGCGCCGGGGAAGGCGATCGCGTAGCTGTAGCGGTGGCGGGCGCCGAGGACGGCGTCGTTGATGGTGGGGAACTCGGTGACCAGCGAGTCGAGGTCCTCCTCCCGGGCGGTGCCGGTGGCCGGATCCAGGATCCAGCGGTGGGGCAGGGCGCCGATCAGCGGCACCGACGCATGGCCCGGGGCGCCGACCCACCACTTCCAGCTGGTCGTCCAGGCGGCGCGGTCGTAGCGGGGGCCTTCGACGACGATCCGCCCCTGCTCGTCCTCGTAGGCGCCCGATACGTGGATCATGGCGCCCGGCTCGACCTCGTACCAGGTCACCTCCGCCGGTCCGGTGCGCGGCATGACGCCGATCCGGGGGGTGTAGGAGTCGCTCCAGCGGTAGGGGATGCCCGAGTGCTCGGCCGGGTCGAAGACGACGGGCAGGTCGAGCCAGACGACATGCCGGCGGGTGAGCCCGAAGTCGTGCATCAGGCTGGGCCCCGCGCCCTGGATCACCTCGCCGCGCACGATCTCGCCTGTGGCCGAGGCCACGTAGTAGGTGAGGTACGGCGGGAGGGGCGAGTAGCCGAAGAAGTGCAGCTCTCCGGTCTCGGGATCCTCCCTGGGGTGGGCGGTCATCGCGGTGGTGAGCCTGCCCTCGAAGTCGTACGCGCCGACCGTGTCGAGTTCGGGCGTGACCTCGAAGGGAAGATTGCCTTCCTGAAGGGCCAGGATGCGGCCCGCGTGCTCCACGACGTGGGTGCCGGCGATGCTGGCGGTCAGGTCCACGCTGCCGTCCTCGCGCACGTACGGGGTGCCGTCCAGGGCGGGGGTGCGCACCCAGCGGTTGCGGTACCAGCTCGCCCGGCCCTCCTCCAGGCGGACGCCGTGCAGCATGCCGCTGCCCCGGAACCAGTGGGTGGGGACGTCGCCCGGCCTCGGATTGTGTCCGTTGCGGAAGTAGCGGCCCGTCAGTTCGGGCGGGAGGGTGCCGCGGACCTTCAGATCCACTGCGGTGATCTCGTCCGCGACGGGGGTGTAGTGGCCCGCGATGTACGGCTTGGTGCCGAGGGCTGTGGTGGGGTCCGTGGTGGGGCGGTCGGTCATGATCGGTGATCTCCAGTCGTGACGAGCGAATCGCGGCGGGCCGCGGAGCGGCGCAGTGCGGTCGCGATGAGCAGGGCGTTGAGCAGGGTGAGGACTCCCCCGGCCGTGAAGGCCAGTCGGTAGCCCTCGTTGAGTGCCTGAATGTTCGTCAGGTCCGTCGGTGCGGTGTCGGTGCGGGCGGTGGCCAGGGTGCTCAGGAAGGCGAGGCCGACCACGCCGCCGAGTTGCCGGGTGGTGTTGACCAGCCCGCCCGCGATGCCCGCGTCCGCGGGGGCAACGCCCTCCACGGCTTGGGCGGTGAGCCGGACGAACGCGATGCCGAGGCCGGCTCCGGCGAGCAGCGACGGGCCGAGCATGTCGGCGGCGAAGCTGCCGTCGGTCGGCACCCGCCCGAACCAGAGCAGTCCGGCGGCCAGCAGCAGCGCCCCGGCCGTCTGGGTGCGCCGGGCGCCGAACCGTACGGCCAGGTGCGGGGTCGCCCACGAGGCCAGGGCGTTGGCGCCCGCGAGCGGGAGCTGGGCGAGGCCGGTGAGAAGAGGGTCGTAGCCGAGAACGCGCTGTTGGTAGAGGGGCAGGAAGAAGAACATCGCGACCCATACGGCGCCCAGCAGGGCCATGGCGAGATTGGCCGGCCCCACCGTGCCGGTGCCGAACAGCCGCAGGGGCAGCAGGGGTCGGGCCGTCCGGCGTTCGACGACGAGGAAGACGCCGAGCAGGACGACGGCCGCCCCGACGGGCGCCAGGACCGCCTCCGACAGCCATCCCGTACGTCCGGCACCGCTGACGCCGAGAACGAGGGCGACCAGTCCCGCGGTCACCGCGGCTGTCCCCAGGAAGTCGGCGCCACCTCCCGCTTGCCGTGGTACGTCACGGTCGACGTAGCGCAGACAGCCGAGGACCACGAGCACAGTCACGGGAACCGGCGCCCAGAAGACCGACCGCCAGCCGAGCGCCTCGGTGAGCAGGCCACCGAGCAGGACGCCGGCCGCGCCGCCGACGGCCGACACGGCGCCCCACACCGCGAGGGCCCGGCCGCGTGCGGCCCCCGCCGGGTACAGCACCATCACCAGGGCGAGGGCCGCGGGTGCCAGGGCGGCGGCGCCCACGCCCTGGAGGGCGCGGGCGGCGATGAGCAGCCACGCCGTCGGGGCGCTTCCGGCCAGTACGGACCCGGCGGCGAAGAGCCCCAGACCGGCCAGCAGGACCGTGCGCCGCCCCAGCAGATCGGCGGCGCGGCCACCGACGAGCAGGAGCGCGCCGAAGGCCAGCCCGTAGGCGTTCACGATCCAGGCCTGTCCCTGCTCCGACAGCCTGAGGCCGTCGCTGACGGTGGGCAGCGCGACGTTGACGATGGAGGTCGTCAGGACCACCAGGAACTGGCCGGTGGCGAGCACCACCAGGGGTGCCCAGTCCGGTCGGCCGAGCCCAGCGCGGCCGACGCCCGCGGTAGCGCACGCCCGCCGCGTCGAGCGCCAGCAACTCGCCCTCGCCGATGTCCCGGAGACGTCCCTCACGCCGCGCCGCTCTCCGCGGCCTTCTTCAGGTGGCCGAGCCAGTGCTTGAGGGAGTCGTCCAGCGCCCGCTGGATGCCGGGGACATCGGCGCGCACGGGCTCGCCGTCCCACGACTCCTCCGTGCGGACCAGCACCGACCCGTCCGGCGCAGGCTGGAAGCTCCACAGGTGGATGCCCGTGATGCCGTGGGCGGGGCCGCCCCACAGGATCCGGTGCGGGGCCTCGAGGGCGTACACGGTGGAGGCGATGTCGAGTCCGGCCGTGCTCCAGCGGAAGGTGCTGCCGACGGCCAGGGCAGCGTCGGTGCGTGCGGCGCTGATGTCCGGCTGCCACAGCGACCAGCGGTCGACGTCGGTGTGCAGGCGCCAGAGCCGTTCCAAGGGTGCGTCGATGCTGATCTCGTGCCGGGCGATCACAGGTGCGGCGGTGTCGATCCGCTCGGGGTAGGTCATGCCGCCACGATGGCCGTACGCCGGGTGCGCCCGCGTCGGTGAAAACCACCTAACCGCCGGCGTCGCCGACCCCGGCGGCCTGCACAATGGGGCCATGAGCATCGTCAAGATCAACGTACTCACGGTCCCCGAAGAGCAGCGGGAGACACTGGAGAAGCGGTTCGCCGCGCGTGCGGGCACGGTGGAGAGCTCGGACGGCTTCGAGTGGTTCGAGCTGCTGCGCCCCGTGGAGGGCACCGACACCTACCTCGTCTACACGCGCTGGCGCAGCGAGGAGGACTTCCAGAACTGGATGTCCGGGCGCGGGCAGGCGGCGCACAGCGGCGGGTCCGCGGAGGGCGGCGAGCGGCCGAAGCCCGCCGCGACGGACTCGACGCTGTGGTCCTTCGAGGTGGTCCAGCAGGCGGAGCCCAAGCAGGGCTGACCCCGACGGTGGTGGCGCCCTGCCGGACACCGGCGGCGCGCCACCACCCCCACAGCATCCTTTGTTGGAACGTCCTGACATACCTGTTGACATCCCCCGGAGGGCACTCCATAGTTCCTGCCACTAGAGCGCGCTAATAAAGCGCTCTAGTCAATCTCGCGCCACCCACCAGCACAGCGAGGTGCAAGGGACATGCACAGACATCACCGGGCCGCAGCTCTGACCGCCGCCGTCCTCACCGGCACACTGCTCGCCGCCGGCTGCTCCAGCAGCTCGGGCGGCAAGAAGTCCGAGGAAGGCGGGGGCGCCGCTGCCGCGGGCAAGGCCAATACCCCCCGTATGACCGTGGCCATGGTCACCCACGCCTCGCCGGGCGACACCTTCTGGGACCTGATCCGCAAGGGCGCCCAGGCCGCCGCGGCCAAGGACAACATCAAGCTCGTCTACTCCAGCGATCCGAGCGCCGGCAACCAGGCCAACCTGGTGCAGAACGCCATCGACCAGAAGGTCGACGGCATCGCTCTCACCGCCGCGAAGCCCCAGGCCATGAAGGACGTGGTGGCCAAGGCGAAGGCGGCCGGCATACCGGTCGTCGGCTTCAACTCCGGCGTGGGCGACTGGAAAGAGCTCGGCATGCTCGAGTACTTCGGGCAGGACGAGAACATCGCGGGCCAGGCCTTCGGCGAGCGGCTCAACGAGCTCGGTGCCAAGCACGCCCTCTGTGTCATCCAGGAGCAGGGGCAGGTCGCCCTTGAGTCCCGCTGCGCCGGCCTGAAGAAGGGCTTCAGTGGCAAGACGGACATCCTCTACGTCAACGGCACCGACATGCCGTCCGTGAAGTCGACGATCACCGCGAAGCTCAGTCAGGACTCCTCCATCGACCAGGTGGTCACCCTCGGCGCCCCGATCGCGCTGACGGCGGTGCAGTCGGTGGGTGACGCGGGGAGCAAGGCCAAGGTGGCGACCTTCGACCTCAACAAGGACCTGGTGAAGGCCGTCCAGGACGGCAAGGTCGAGTTCGCGGTCGACCAGCAGCCCTACCTTCAGGGATACCTCGCCGTGGACGCCCTGTGGCTGTACAAGACCAACGGAAACTTCAGCGGAGGCGGCACCGCGCCCGTCCTCACCGGACCGGCCTTCATCACCAAGGACAACGTGGACGCCGTCGCCGAGTTCGCCGCGAAGGGGACGCGCTGACCGACGCGGCCCCCGCGGGCCCGCCACGGTGACAGGCACGATCGCCGGGGCGGGCCCCAGGGGTATCGATCAGGGGGTCGATCAGGGGCATCCATCAGGTGCACTGATCAGGTGTGTTGATCACGAGCGCGCAGGACCGCTGGTCCCCCGCACCACCAGCTTCGGGTCCAGGACCGCTTCCCGCGGCTCCAGTCCGGGGTTCTCCAGCCGTTCCACGGCGAACCGCACCGCGTGCTCGGCCATCAGCATCGCGTCCTGGCGGACCGTGGTCAGGCCGATGGGCATCAGGTGGGAGAGGTGGCTGTCGTCGTATCCGACGACGGACAGGTCGCGCGGGACCTCGACGCCTGCCCGCGTCAGGGACATCAACAACCCCATCGCGCTGCGGTCGTTGCCGGCGAGGACCGCCGTCGGCAGCGGCTGCCCCTGGTCGCGCTCCGCCAGGAGCAGCCGGCCGGTCTCGATGCCCGACTGCTCGGTGTGATCGCCGGGGATCACCCGCATCTCGGACTCCAGTCCATGTCGGCGCATCGCCGCCCGGTAAGCGCGGCGTCGCTCGGCCGACCCGGGACCGCGACCGCCGTCGATGTGCACGATCCGGCGATGCCCGAGTTCGACGAGGTGTTCCATGGCCTGCCGTATGCCCTTGGCCTCGGCGCTGTGAACGAAGTCCACGCGGGCACGGGGGACGCGGCGGCCGATCGAGACGGTCGCCGCGCGGTGTCCGAGTTCGTCGAGGTACGTCGGGCCCGCGTCGGGGGCGAGCAGGATCAGCCCCTCGCAACGGTGACTGAGCAGCGCCTCGATGGCCTTGGCCTCGCCGCGGCCCAGGGTGGTCGCGGAGAGCAGGACGTCGTAACCGAGCCGTTCCGCTTCGGGGTAGATGCCCTCGATCAGGTCCGTGTGGAAGGTCTGGTGCACGATGAACATCACACCGAGCGTGCGGCTGCGGCCTCGGGCCAGCAGCCGCGCCGCGCTGTCGGGGCGGTAGCCGATCTCGTCGGCGACCCGCAGCACCCGCTGACGGGTCTCCTCGCTCGCCCCCGGCTGGTTGCGGAACACGATCGAGACGAGCGCCCGGGAGACACCCGCCTTCGCGGCGACGTCCGCCATCGTGGGCCGCTGCTTCGACGCATCCACCTGTGAACCCACCCTCCGACGCCGCCCACCTTAGCTGGCGATCAGGAAATCCCCCGGCAACAAACTATTGACATGACATTTGGACAGGGGTCATCGTATCGGGACTAGAGCGCGCTAGTAGCGCGCGACAGGCAGGTCTTTGTGACGACCCCTCCTCGTGAAGCCCTCTCCCCGAAGGACACCGCATGGCAACGGCGCCATCCACACTCCGCACCGTCGCAGGCAACCTGTGCCTCGGCTCCGCCCCCGACTCCTGGGGCGTCTGGTTCCCCGAGGACGAGCACCAGGTGCCGTACACCCGCTTCCTCGACGAGCTCGCGCAGGCCGGCTACGAGTGGCTCGAACTCGGCCCGTACGGCTATCTCCCCACCGACCCGCGGCGGCTGAAGGAAGAGCTCGACGTCCGCGGCCTGAAGGTTTCGGGCGGCACCGCCTTCGGTGCGCTGCACCGGCCGGAGGCCTGGGACGAGATGCTCGCCCACGTCCGGCAGGTCGCCGCGCTGACCGCCGCCGCGGGGGCCCACCACCTCGTCTTCATCCCGCCCATGTACCGGGACGAGAAGACCGGCGCGTTCACCGAGTCGCCCGAGCTGACCGCCGAGCAATGGGCGGGCTTCGGCCGGGCCGCCGACCGGCTCGGCCGGCTGCTCCTCGACGAGTACGACGTACGGCTGGTCGTCCATCCGCACGCCGACAGCCACATCCAGACGCAGCCGGAGATCGAGCGGCTGCTCAACGAGTCGGACAGCCGTTACACCAACCTCTGTCTGGACACCGGGCACGTCGCCTACGGCGGCGGCGACAACCTCGACCTGATCCGCCGATTCGGCGAGCGCGTCGGCTACGTGCACATCAAGCAGATGGACCCGGAGGTCCTGGCCCAGGTCGCCGCCGAAGACCTCTCCTTCGGCGAGGCCGTCAAGCGAGGCGTGTGCGTATCACCTCCCGCGGGCGTGCCGAAGCCCGCCGACGTGGTGGCCGAACTCGCCAACCTCGACGCCGAGTTGTTCGTGATCGTCGAACAGGATCTGTACCCGTGCGCTCCCGAGGTGCCACTGCCCATCGCGGTCAGCACCCGCGAGCACCTGGCCGGCTGCGGCCTCGCGGGAACCCGACGTCCGAACGACGACAAGTAGGAGGCGCCCATGGATGTCAGGGACGACACCACACCGGCCACCACCGTCACGGACGACGCCCCGCCCGCCGTGTCCCGACGGCTGCGGCTCATCACCGTCATCGCCACCTTCGGCGGACTCCTGTTCGGTTACGACACCGGTGTCATCAACGGCGCCCTGCCCTACATGACCGACGACCTGGGCCTGACCCCGGTCACCGAGGGCATGGTCACCAGCTCGCTGCTCCTCGGCGCCGCGCTGGGCGCGGTGACCGGCGGGCGGTTGTCGGACGCGCGCGGACGCCGCCGTACGATCCTCATCCTCGCCGTGGTCTTCTTCGTCGGCGCCCTCGGCTGCACGCTCGCGCCGAACACCGCGATCATGGTCGTGGCCCGGTTCGTGCTCGGCCTCGCGGTCGGCGGCGCGTCGGTGACCGTGCCCGTCTACCTCGCCGAGGTCTCCCCCGCCGAACGGCGCGGCGCACTGGTCACCCGTAACGAACTCATGATCGTCAGCGGGCAGTTGCTGGCTTTCACCTCCAACGCGATCATCGCCGACGTCGGCGGCGAGTCCGGCGGCGTGTGGCGCTGGATGCTGGTGGTCGCCACCCTGCCGGCCGTCGTGCTCTGGTTCGGCATGCTGGTCATGCCGGAGAGCCCGCGCTGGCTGGCCTCGAAGACCCGTTTCGGCGAGGCGCTGGAAGTCCTCAAGCAGGTACGGTCCCGGCAGCGAGCCGAGGCCGAACTCGCCGAGGTCTCCGCGCTCGCCGTCAAGGAGGAGCGGGAGAAGCTCGGCGGCTGGCAGGACATGAAGTCCACGCCGTGGGTGCGCAGGCTGATGTTCGTCGGTTTCGGTATCGCGATCGTGCAGCAGATCACCGGCGTCAACACGATCATGTACTACGGCACCCAGATCCTCACCGACGCCGGATTCACCTCCGACAGCGCCCTGACCGCGAACATCGCCAACGGCGTGATCTCGGTGCTGGCCACGTTCGTCGGCATCTGGCTGCTGGGGCGTGTCAACCGGCGCCCGATGCTGATGACCGGTCAGATCGGGACAACCGCAGCCCTGTTGATGATCGGCATCTTCTCCCTCACCCTGCCCTCCGGCGACGGCCGGGCGTACGCGGTGCTCGCCATGACCGTCACGTTCCTCGCCTTCCAGCAGGGCGCGATCTCGCCGGTGACGTGGCTGATGCTGTCGGAGATCTTCCCGATGCGGATGCGCGGCTTCGGGATGGGCGTGGCCGCCGTGGTGCTGTGGCTGACCAACTTCGTGATCGGCCTGGTCTTCCCGTCCCTGGTCGACGGGATCGGGATCTCCAACACCTTCTTCCTGTTCGTGGCGGCGGGCGTCCTCTCGCTCGCCTTCGTCAAGCTCTACGTCCCCGAGACCAAGGGCCGCACGCTCGAGAGCCTCGAGGCCGAACTCCGCGCCCGCTTCTCCTGACCTTCAGCAGTAAGGACTCGACCATGACCGTACGTGTAGGTGTCATCGGCGCCGGAATGATCGGCCAGGACCACATACGGCGACTCACCGAGGTCGTCACGGGGGCACAGGTCACCGCCGTGACGGACATCGATCACGCCCGGGCCGCCGAGGTGGCCGCCCGCGTCGGCGCCACCGCGCTGCCGACCGGCGCCGAGCTCATCGCCTCCTCCGAGGTGGACGCCGTCCTCGTCACCTCCTGGGGCCCGACCCACGCCGAGCACGTCCTGAACGCCATCGCGGCCGGCAAGCCGGTGTTCTGCGAGAAACCCCTCGCCACCACCGCCGAGGACTGCCTGAGCATCGTCGAGGCCGAACGCGCCCACGGCCGCCGCCTGGTCCAGGTCGGCTTCATGCGCCGTTTCGACGCCGGCTACCGCCAGATGAAGGAGGTCATCGCCGCCGGCTCGATCGGCACCCCGCTGATCGTCCACTGCGCGCACCGCAACCCGACCGTGCCCCAGTCGTACCACTCCGCGATGGCCGCGCAGGACACGGCCGTGCACGAGATCGACACCCTGCGCTGGCTCCTCGACGACGAGATCGTCTCCGCCCAGGTGATCACCCCGCGCGCCACCAGCAAGCGGTTCGACCACCTCAAGGACCCGCAGCTGATGTACTTCGAGACCGCGAACGGCGTCCGCATCGACCTCGAAGTCTTCGTCAACTGCCAGTACGGCTACGACATCCAGTGCGAGACCGTCGGCGAGGAGGGCCTGGTCCGGCTGCCCGACCCGGCCGCCGTCGGTGTCCGCACCGCCGGCCTGCACGGCACCGCCGTCCTGCAGGAGTGGAAGGCCCGCTTCGCGGACGCCTTCGACACCGAGTTCGGCGAGTGGATCGCCTCGGTCGAGTCGGGCACCGAGCCCACCGGCCCCTCCGCCTGGGACGGCTACGCCGCCACCGTCATCACCGACGCAGCCGTGAAGTCCCTCGAATCCGACGGCACCGTCGTCACCGTCGACATCAAGCCCCGCCCCACCCTCTACGGAGGCACCGCATGAAGATCGCCCTCGACCCGTACATGCTCCGCGCGTTGCCCATCGACGACATGGTGCGCACGGTCGCCGAACTCGGCTACGAATACATCGAGTTGTCGCCGCGCGACGACTTCATGCCGTTCTTCGTGCACCCACGGGCGGACGACGAGCGGGTCGCCATGCTCAAGCGGTCGTTGCGCACGCACGGCGTTAGGCTGTCCTCCGTCCTGCCGCTGTACAAGTGGTCCTCGCCCGACGAGACCGAGCGGCAGGCCGCCGTCCGCTACTGGAAGCGGATGATCGAGATCACCGTCGAGCTCGAATGCCCGCTCATGAACTCCGAGTTCAACGGACGACCGGAGCGCGCCGCCGAGAGCGAGGCCGCGTTCTGGCGCTCCATGGAGGAGCTGCTGCCCGTCTTCGAGCGCGAGGGCATCGCCCTCAACCTGGAGGCTCACCCGGACGACTTCTGTGAGGAGAACGCCCCGGCGGTCGAACTCGTCCGGGCCATCAACAAGCCCTGGGTGAACTACCTCTACTGCGCCCCGCACTCCTTCCACCTCTCGGGCGCGTCCGAGGTCGGCGCCGACATCGCGGCGATGATGCGCCACGCCGGCGACAAGCTCCAGCACGTGCACATCGCGGACTCCTTCAACCACAAGGGCTCGTCCGGCCTGCGCTACATCCTCAACCCGCCCGGCACCCCGGCCCGCATCCACCAGCACCTCGACATCGGCCAGGGCGAGGTCGACTGGGACGCCTTCTTCGGCACCCTGCGCGAACTGAGCTTCGACGGCGTCGCCACGTCCTGTGTCTTCGCCTGGGAGGAACGGGCCCGGGAGTCCTCGGCGTTCATGCTGGACCGGATCACCAAGGAGCTCGCCGGGTAACCATGGTCAGCCGCGTGAGGGCAGCGCGGAAGCGGATGCCGCCGGGGTCTTCCTCGGGGAGTCGGTGGAAGGCCCCGGCGGTCGGTCGCCGTCAGCGCAGTCGGTCCTTTGCCTTGTAGTAGGCGCCGCCGAACGGCAGGAACCAGGGGGTGCCGTTGTAGAAGGGGACGGGGACCTTGGGGAAGCCGAGGCCGCGCAGCGGGTTGGCCTCCGGGCGGCCGTCCATCATCTCGGCCACGGCGCGGCCCATGTACGTGGCCATCTGGACGCCGTGACCGCAGTAACCCATGGAGTAGTACAGGCCGTTGACGTCACCGGCGTGCGGGATGCGGTCCCAGGAGAAGCCGACCATGCCGCCCCAGACGTAGTCGATCCGCGTCCCGGCCAGCTGCGGGAAGATTTCGGTCATCTCCCGCTTGAGGATGTCGCCGCTCTTGATGTCGGAGGCCGGGTTGGAGGGGGCGAAGCGGGCTCGGCCGCCGAAGGCGAGGCGGTTGTCCGGGGTGAGGCGGACGTAGTGGCCGACATTCTTGTGGGCGACCAGCAGGCGGCCGTTCGGGATGAGCTCCTTGGCGCGCGCCTCCCCCAGCGGCTCGGTGACGATGATGAAGCTGCCGACGTTGATCAGTCGCTTGCGGAACCACGGCATCGACTTGTCGGTGTAGGCGTCCGTCGCCGCCATGACCTGCTTGGCACGGATGGTGCCGTGCAGGGTCTCCACGAGGAAGCCGCCGCCGGGGAGGCGGGTGAGGCCGGTGGCAGCGTTGCGCTCGTGGATCTCGGCGCCGGCACGCTCGGCGGCGTCTGCCAGGCCGCCGACGAACTTGCCCACGTGCAGGCCCGCGCTGAGCGGGTCGAGCAGGGCGCCGTGGTAGTAGTCCGTGCCGAGCTCGGCCCGCAGTTCGCTCTTGCTCAGGACGATCGTCTCGTGGCCGAAGTTGTCGGCCAGGTCGCGCTGCTTGGCCCGCAGGCCCTCGAAGTGGCCGGGCTTGCAGACCGCGCCGAGGCGCCCGGAGCGGTGGAAGTCGCAGTCGATGTTCTCGGTGCGGGTGAGCTCCTCGACGACGTCGACCGCATCGCGGAAGGCGTCGTACAGTTCGCGGGCGCGCTCCTGCCCGTAGCGTTTGCGCGCATCGGCGGGGGTGATGGTGATGCCCTGGGTGCACATGCTGCCGTTGCGCCCGGAGGCGCCCGAGCCGACCTTGTCCTTCTCGACGAGGACGACCCGGGCACCCTTGCGGGCGGTGTGATAGGCGGTGGACAGGCCGGTGAGGCCGCCGCCGATGACGACCACGTCCGCCTCGTCGGGCAGGTCCTTTCCGGAACGGTCGGGCAGGGCGGGAGCTGTGTCCAGCCAGTAGGGGATCTGCTTCATGGCGTGCGTCCTCTGTGTCCTGTCACTGTTTCCTTCAGTCCCGGTGGGTCAGCAGCCGAGCAGCGCCGGCAGGCCCGTCATGTCGGGCAGCTCGTCGTACGGCTGGTAGTCGGCGCTGCCGGGATTGCCGTAGCGGTTGATCCACACCCGGCGCTTCAGGCCGAGGTCACGGGTCGGGATGTGGTCGTACTCCCAGCCCTGGGCGGTGTGGATGACCTGGGACGGCTTGACGCCCATGGTCTTGAAGGCGTGCTCGAAGGTCTGGCGGTCGGGCTTGTACGCGCCGGCCTGCTGGGCGGTGATGACGTAGTCGAACTCGACGCCGATGTTCTCGACGTTCCTCGCGATCAGGTTGTCGTCGGTGTTGGAGATGATGGCGATCTCGTACTTGGTCTTCAGTGCGCGCAGGGCGTCCGGGACCTCGGGGAAGGGGCCGAAGGTGGGGACGGCCTCGACCAGGGCGTCGCCGTCGGACTCGCGGTACTCCAGCCCGTGCAGACGCATGGCCATCTGCAGGCTGGAGTGCAGGATCTCGTGGTAGGGGCGGTAGGCCTCCAGGACGGCCTGGAAGCGCATGACCCGGAAGTCGTCGAGGAACTCGTCGACGTCCAGGTTGTCCAGGTCCAGCCGGTCGGAGATGACCTTCAGGGTGGTCGGGCCGAGCTGGAAGTCGATCAGGGTTCCGTAGGCGTCGAAGGTGACGATCTCTCGCATGGTGTTCAGCCTCGATTCGCGGGTGGTAAGGGAGTTGAGGTTTCAGACGACGCGTTCGCCGGGGGTGACGATCGCGTCGAGGGCGGCCAGGTCGGCCGTGTCGGGGATCCAGTCGGCCGCCGCCGCGTTGGCGGTGACCTGCTGGGGTGTCATGGCGCCGCAGATGACGGAGCCGACAGCGGGGAGCGCGGTCAGTCCACCGACGGCGACCTGGAGGAGGGTCAGGCCGCGTTCGGCGCCGTACGCGGTGAGCGCCTCGACCCTGTCGAGGGCCGCGTCGGTGAGCCAGCCCTCCCGCCAGGACAGGCGGCTGCCGGACGGCGGCTGCTCGCCGCGCCGGTACTTGCCGCTGAGCAGGCCGTTGGCCAGCGGGTAGTACGGCAGGAGACCGACGCCGTGGCGCAGGCAGGCGGGGATCAGATCCTGCTCCACGCCGCGGTCCAGGAGGTGGTAGCGGGCCTGGGTGGAGACGAAGGCGTCGCTGAGCTGTTCGGCGGGCAGGTTGGAGCAGCCGATGTACTGGATCTTGCCCTCGCCCACCAGCTCCAGGAGGGCCTCGACGGTCTCGTCCAGCGGCGTGACACCGTCCGGCTCGTGGTACTGGTACAGGTCGATCCACTCGGTGCCGAGGCGGCGCAGCGAGGCCTCGACGGCGTACCGGACGTAGCGGCGGGAGCCGCGCGGCCCGTGCCGTTCCGCCTCGCCTCCTTCCCCGGGGGCGGACATCTCCATGCCGAACTTGGTGGCCACGATGACCTGGTCGCGATGCCCCTTGAGCGCGGCGCCCAGCAGCCGTTCGCCGTCGCCGCGCGAGCCGCCCCGCTCGCCGAACCCGCCGTACATGTCGGCCGTGTCGAACAGGGTGATCCCGGAAGCGAGGGCCGCGTGGACGACGGCCTTCGTGCCGTCCTCGTCGAGGCGTGCGCCGAAGTTGTTGCCGCCGACGCCGACCACCGAGACCGCCGGTCCGCGTGCGCCGAGTGGGCGATACCTCATGACCGGGCTCCGAAACCGATGCAGACGTTCTTGGTCTGCGTATAGCTGGCCAGCGCCTCCAGGCCCTTCTCCCGGCCCCAGCCGCTGTGCTTGTAGCCGCCGAAGGGGAGCTCGACGCCGGTGCCGACCCCGGTGGCGTTGATGTTGACCTGGCCGGCCCTGATGCCTTCGGCCAGGCGCAACGCCTTGTCGATGTCGCGGGTCCAGACGTAGGAGGACAGGCCGTAAGGGCTGTCGTTGGCGATCGAGAGGGCCTCGTCCACGTCATCGAACTCGATGACCGTGATGACAGGGCCGAAGATCTCCTCACGGGCGCAACGAGCCTGGTTGGTCAGGCCGGTCAGGACCGTGGGCTCGATGTAGTAGCCATCGGCGAACGCCGGGTCGGAAGGAGCCCCGCCACCCGCCCGGGCCGTGGCGCCCTCTTCGCGTGCCAGGTCCAGGTAGCCCAGGACCCGGTCGCGCTGCCGGGCGGCGACCAGCGGACCGACGTCCGGGTCCGTGAGGCCAGGGCCCAGGCGCAGGGAGGCCGCGTACTCGACGAGCTTGTCCAGGAACTCTTCGGCGCCACGCTGGAGCAGCAGCCGGGTGCCGGCCGAGCAGGTCTGGCCGGCGTTGCCGAAGGCCGAGGCCGCGATGGCGCCGAGCGCCAGGTCGAAGTCGGCGTCGGCGAAGACGACGACCGGCGACTTGCCGCCCAGCTCCGTGACGGAGGGGACCACGTTGGCGGCGGCGGCCTGGGCGACCTTGATGCCGGTCGGGACCGAGCCGGTGAAGGTGACCTGGTCGATGTCCGGGTGGCCGGCCAGAGCCGCGCCGGTCTCCCCGTCGCCGGGAACGACGTTCAGCACACCCGGCGGCAGCCCGCATTCGAGCGCGATCCTGCCGATCTCCAGCGGGGTCAGCGGTGCCTCGGGCGACGGCTTGAGCACCACCGTGCAGCCGGCCGCCAGCGCCGGGGCGGAGCCCCTCGCGGTGTTCTGGAGAGGGTAGTTGAACGGGATGATCTGGCCGGAGACACCGATCGGCTCGCGGACGGTGTAGTCGAGCAGACCCGGGCCGAGCGGAATCGTCGAGCCGCCGAGCTTGTCGGCGATGCCCGCGTAGAACTCGAAGTAGCGGGCCGCGGCCTCGACATCGGCCTTCGCCTGGCGCAGCGGCTTGCCCACGTCCTGGCTCTCCAGCCGGGCCAGCCGCTCGCCCTGGTAGCGGATCGCCTCCGCGATGCGGTACAGCACGCGCCCCCGGTCGGCGGCGCGCATCCGTGCCCACTCGGGCGCCGTGAACGCGGTCCGGGCTGCGGCAACCGCCTGGTCCACGTCCGCCGGACCGGCCAGTGCCACCTGGGCGATGGCCGTCCCGTTCGACGGGTCCAGGACCGTGAAGCTGCGGCCGTCGGCGGCGGGGACCTCCTTGCCGTCGATCAGCAGCTGCGTCAGGGGCAGTTCACCGGTCACGGCTGGATCTCCCCCTGCACCTCACCGAAGATGACGACCTCGTCCCCGGGACGCACCGTGCGGATCCGGCGCACCCACAGCACGATGCCGTCCTGCGGGGCGCGGACCTCCTCCAGCGTGTTGCCGTAGTGGTCGACGATGTGGGCGATGAGGTCGCCTTCCTTGCAGGTCTCCCCCGGCTCGGCGTGCCCGACGAAGAAGCCGCCGGCGTCGGAGCGGGCGAAGGTGCCGGAGACGGTCGTGTAGGTGTCCCGCAGCTCCGCCTCTCCGTCGATCATGCCGAGTTGCCGCATGATGTTGCGGATCGAATGCGCGTGCAGGGCGACGTTCTCCTCGCGGTAGGTACCGCCGCCGACCTCGATGGTGACGGCGGGCTTGCCGGCCGCGAGGGTGGGGTGGCGGACCGTGCCACCCCACTTGCCGCCCTTCCAGACCAGCTCGTGCCCGGCGGCGAGGGCGAGGTCGGTCGCCAGTTCCTCGTAGCCGCCCTGGAGAATGACCAGCGGGGCGATTTCGCCGAAGGTGCCGCCGGTGTGCAGGTCGACCAGGGCGTCGATGGCGGGGACGACCTGCTCGACGAAGGTGGCGGCCAGGCGCAGGGAGTACGAGCCGTCCGCGTCGCCGGGGAAGATGCGGTTGAGGTTGAGGTAGTCCAGGCCGCTCGTGCGGGCGGCTGCCTCGAAGGCCGGGGTGTTCATGCAGGGGATGCCGACGAGCGTGCCGCGCAGGGTGGCCGGGTCGATCTCGGCGAGGACGCGGCGGATGGCCTCCTGGCCGTCGTACTCGTCGCCGTGGACACCCGCGTCGACGCAGAGCACCGGGCCGTCCTGGGCGCCGTTGACGACGATCAGCGGGATGCCGAGCTCAACGCCGTAGCTGCTGGTGCCGACGGGGATGAGGCCCTGGGCGCGCTCGCCGGGGGCGACGGTCAGCGAACCGATGGAGTACATGTCGTTCCTTTCGAAAACATGGATCACAGGCGGGCGGAGGCCTCGGCGAGGGTGTCCGCGATGATGTCGGCGATACGGTCCAGGAGTGCGCGGTCGCTGATCAGCGGGGGCGCGATCTGGACCAGCGGTTCGGCACGGTTGTAGACGCGGGCGAGCAGCCCGGCCTCGCGCAGCCGTCGGGGGATCAGGTCGGCGACGAGCGCGGCGCGGGCGGTGTCGCTGAAGCCGCCGTCGTCCAGGTCGCCGACGAGCTCGAGAGCGTAGAAGAACCCGGCGCCCCGGACGTCCCCGACGATCGGCACAGCGGTCAGCGAGGCCATGCGCCCCGCGAGGTGGTCCTGGAGGTCCCGGACGTTCTCCAGGATCCGGTCACGTTGCATGATCTCGAGGCTGCGCAGGGCGATGGCCGCGCTCAGCGGGTGGCCGCTGAAGGTGTAGCCGTGGTTGAGGACCTCGCCGGGCCGGTTGATCACCTCGGCGACGTGGTCCGCGACCAGGGTCGCGCCCATCGGGGCGTAGCCGGCGGTGATGCCCTTGGCGACGGTGACGATGTCCGGACGAGCGCCGTAGCACTCGCCGCCGAACCACTCCCCCAGCCGGCCGAACGCGGTGATGACCTCGTCGGCGACCAGCAGGAAACCGTACCGGTCGGCCAGTCGGCGCAGGCCTTCCCAGTAGCCCTCGGGCGGGGTGATGCAACCGCCCCGGTTCTGCACCGGTTCCGCGATCAGCATTCCGACCGACTCCGGTCCCGCCGCGAGGACCGTGGCCTCCACGTCGGCGAGCAGGTACTCGGTGAAGGCAGCGTCGTCGAGCGGCTGCTCCAGCGCCGCGCGGTTGGTGTTCGCCACGAAGTGGGTCTCCACCGCACGCGGTCCGTACGGCTCGGTGAGGCCGGGGTCGTCGGTGAAGGACAGCGCGCCGAGGGTGAGCCCGTGGTAGGCACCGCGACGGGCGATGGCCTTGATGCGGCCCGGCTCGCCGCGCAGGGTGTGGTACCTGCGGGTGATCTTCCAGGCGGTCTCCACGGCTTCGGCTCCGCCGCCGCTGAAGAAGACCTGGTCGATGCCGTCGGGGGCCAGGGCGGCGATCCGCTCGGCCAGTTCCAGCCCGGTGGGGTGCGCGGATTCCGACCACAGGGGGCTGTAGCACAGTTCGCGCAGCTGCTTGCCCGCCGCCTCGGCGATCTCGTCGGCGTAGGAGTAGCCGATCTGGCAGCAGTACAGGCCGGACAGGCCGTCGATGTAGCGGTTGCCGGCCGCGTCGTCGACGTACGGTCCCTCGCCGCGACGGACGACGAACAGCTCCTTGCCCTGCGGGGCCAGGGACCCGTTCGCGGTCATGTTCAGCAGCAGGTGCCGCTGTGCGGTGGCGGTCATGCCGCGTCACCTCCAGGGGTGGCGATTCCCGTCGCGGTCTCGACCGACAGCAGGGAGTTCTGCCGTCCGGAGCCGAGCCAGCGCACCACGGCCACCAGGGCGAGGGCGAGGATCGCGAAGGCGATGAGGATCGCGCTGATCGCGGTCACGCTGGGGTCGATGTCGAAGGTCAGGGAGTTGTAGATCTGCACCGGCAGGGTGACGGTGTCGACCGAGGACAGGAACTGGGAGATGTAGAACTCGTCGAAGCTGGTGATGAAGGAGAAGATCGCCGCGGCGATCATGCCGGGGGCGGCCAGGGGAAAGGTGATCCGCCGGGCGATCGTCAGACGGCCCGCGCCCATGCTGGCGGCGGCGTCCTCCAGCCGTTCGTCGATCCCGCGCAGGGTCGCCACCAGGATCAGCACCGCGATCGGTGAGGCCAGCACGGTGTGGCCGAGGGCGATGGCCAGCGGGCTGCCCAGCATCGAGGCGGGCTCGAAGAGCAGGAACAGGCCCAGGGCGGTGACGATCTGCGGGATCAGCAGCGGTCCGAGGACCAGGGCGTAGACCGCGGAGCGCAGCGGGAGTTCGCTGCGGGTCAGCGCGGTGGCCGCGCTCACGCCGATGATCAGCGAGAACACGGTGCTCAGGCAGGCGACGAACGCGCTCATCGACAGAGCGGCCGGCCACTTGCTGCCGTCGGCGAAGAGCGCCTTGTACCAGTTGAGCGTCCACACGTCCGGCGGGAACGAGCCGAAGGCGTTGCTGCTGAACGAGGTGACGATGATGACGACGATCGGCAGCGCCAGGAACAGCAGGATCACGGTGGCGACCGCGGACAGCGCGATCCGCCCGGCGAGGCTGCTGCGCAGTTCCATCATGACGCGCTCCTTCTCTTGCGGCTGGCGCCGAGCGAGGTCACGAGCTTGACCAGCAGCAGTCCGGCGAAGGTCAGCAGCAGCAGGATGACGCCCTCGGCGGCCGCCCCGTTCCACTGGTTCTGCTTCATCACCTGCTGGTTGATGAGCGAGGCGATCATCGTCTGGTTCGGGCCGCCCATCAGGGCGGGGGTGATGTAGTAGCCCAGCGAGAGGATGAAGCTGAGCAGTCCGGCACTGGCAAGGCCGGGGGCGACCAAGGGCAGGTAGACCCGGCGGAAGATCGTCACGCGTCCCGCGCCCATGCTGGCCGCCGCCGCCAGCAGCCTGCGGTCCACGCCGCGCATCACGCCGTAGAGCAGGAGCACGGTGTAGGGCAGCATCACGGAGGTGGTGCCGATGACCACGCCGAGCTCGTTGTAGAGCAGCTGGTACGGCGCCCCGGGGAACCACAGGTCGGCCATGGCCTGGTTCACCAGGCCCTTGTCGCCGAGCATGATGATCCAGCCGTAGGTGCGCACCAGGGCGCTGATGAAGTGCGGGACGACGACGATCAGCATGGCCAGTCCGGCCCACAGGGGCTTGAGCCGGGAGATCGCGTTCGCCAGGACGAAGCCGAAGACGAGGCTGAACAGCGCCGTCTCCGCCGAGATCCGCACCGTGGTGAACAGCACGGAGAGGTTGACCCCGGTCAGCGCCTCGACGTACCAGTGCAGCGTCAGCGATCCGTCGGTGCCCTTCACACTGAGGAACAGCGTGCTGAAGATCGGGTAGACGAACAGCACCAGCAGGTACACGACGACCGGCAGCGCGTACAGGATGCCGACCCGTGTTCTGCGGGAGGCCAGGAGCTTGCGCGGCCGCGCGGGGGCGTTGGCGGTCAGAGTGGCGGCCATGGCTCACCCACCCTGTTCGGGGAGGAAGAGATTGACGTCCTCGGGATCGACGGTGACGCCGACCCGCTCACCGCCGACGGGACCCCGGCCGGCTGGTATCTCCAGGCGTAGCAGCGGAGCATCACCACCGTCGACCCGCACCCCGGCGCGGACGATGGTGCCCACGTACGTGGCGGCCTCCACCGTGCCGGTACAGAAGCCGTCCCCCGGCGCACCGGCGCGCAGCCGGCCCGGCTGCACGGCGACCTTGACCGCCGCCCCGGTGCCCAGGTCGTGGCGCCGCGCCTTCAGCAGGCCGCCGCACTGGTCGAGGCGGACCAGGGTGTGCTCGTCGGTGTGCTGCTCGATGCGGCCGGGGAGGAAGTTGGCCGCGCCGAGGAAGTCCGCGACGAAGGGGGTCCTCGGCCGCTCGAACAGTTCCCGAGGGGTGTCGAACTGCTCGATCAGGCCGTTGCGCATCACCGCGATGCGGTCGGACAGGACCAGCGCCTCTTCCTGGTCGTGCGTCACATAGATGACGGTCAGGCCGAGTTCCTGCTGGATGGCCTTGATCTCGACCTGGAGCTGGTCGCGCAGCTTCTTGTCCAGGGCGCCGAGGGGCTCGTCCATCAAGATGACCGGCGGGCGGTAGACCAGCGCGCGGCACAGGGCGACGCGCTGCTGCTGCCCGCCGGACAGCTCGCGGGGGCGACGACCGCCGAAGCCGGACAGACCGGCGATCTCCAGGGTCTCCCCCACCCGCCTGCGGATCTCGTCCTTCGGCACTCCGCGCAGTTGGAGCGGGAAGGCGACGTTCTCACTGACCGTCATGTGCGGGAAGAGCAGGTACTGCTGGAAGACGAAACCGAGGTTACGTTTCTGCGGGGCGAGCCGCGTGACGTCGCGGCCCCCGACCGTGATGGTGCCGGAGTCCGGTTCGCAGAACCCGGCGATCATCATCAGGGTCGTGGTCTTGCCCGACCCGGAGGCGCCGAGGAAGGTGACGAACTCCCCGGCCGCGATCTCCATGGACGCCTCGTCGACCGCGACGACATCCCCGTACGTCTTGCGCAGGGCCACCACCGACAGCGCTTTGCCGGTCGCGGCGGCCGGCGTACCGCCGGCCACCTTCACGGACGGGGTGACCACACCGAATTCAGCCACGAGCCCACTCCAGCCAGCGCTTGCTGACGGCCTCTTCGTTCTTCAGCCACCAGTCGACGTCCGCGTCGAAGCCCTTGTCGTAGTACTGCGGCGCACCGGCGAGTGCGTTGCGCTCCTCCTTGGTGAGCTTCTCGTAGGCCACCGGGGAAGACGGGTTCGACGGGAAGGCCTTGGCCAGAGCGGCCTGGACCTCGGGCCGCAGCGAGTAGTCCATGAGCTGGTAGGCGGCGTCCACATGGGCCGCGCCCTTGGCGATCGCGTAGCCCTGGAACTGTCGGCGCATGCCGTTGAGCTGCCTCGCGACCGGGACGCCCTGCTTCTGCAGATCAGCGAGCCGGCCGTCCCAGACGGTGGTCATCGTCACCTCCTGGCGGCTGAGGAGCACACCGGGGAGCGGGCCGCTGTCCCAGAACTTCTTGATGTCGGACCGGAGCCGGGTCAGCACCTTGAAGGCTCGGTCCACATCGAGCGGGTACAGCTTGTCCATCGGGACGCCGTCGGCCAGCAGCGCGAACTCCAGCTCGGGCAGGTCGCCGTCCGGGTTGCACATCGAGCGGCCGCCCTTGAACGCCTTGGTGTCCCAGAAGTCCGCCCACGACTGAGGCTTCTTGCCGCCGAAGGCGTCGGTGCGGTACCCGATGCACTGGCCGTAGAAGCTATTGGCGACGGCATGGTCGGTGATCTGGTTCTCGGGGATCTTGGCGGCCTTCAGGCTCTTGATCCGGTCGCGGTCCAGTGTCTCCAGGGCGTCCTGGGCCACGAATTTGTAGTGGTCCATCATCGAGTTGTTGATGAGGTCGCACTGGGGGCGGCCCTGCTTGATCTGGGCGAGCAGCGGGGCGCCGTCCAGGTTGACCACCTGGACGTTGATGCCGGTCTCCTGGGTGAACGGCGTGTAGATCGCCTTCTGGAGGGCCTCGCCGAAGGAACCGCCGCTGTCGCGGACGACCACCGACTTGCCGCCGCCCTTGGCGCTGCCGGACGAGGCCCGGCTGGTGCCGGTGCCGCAGGCGGCGATCGAGGGCACGGCGGCGAGAGCGGCCAGGCCGCCTGCTCCACGCAGAAGCGCTCTGCGGCCGATCATGGGATCACTCATCACAAATCTCCTGAAATTAGCGCGTGGGACCAGCTGAGCGGGGGTTGGGGGGTGGGAACCAGGGGGCGACGGGCGCGAGGGGCCCGTCAGTCGTGCGGCACCGCGATGGCCGCCAGCTCCGCTCCGGGGGCGACGGTGAGCCCGTTCATGCCGTAGAGGATCTGTCCGGTGGCGGTGGCGGTGACCTTGTGTTCGCTGCCGTCGGCCGGGTCGACGACCCGTCCGATGGTCTGTCCCTCGGTCACCTCGTCGCCGGTGGTGGCGTCGGGGTACCACAGGCCGGCGGCCGGGGACTCGACGGCGCCGGTCCAGACCCAATCACGCGGCTGCGCGGTGAGCGGTGCGACGTGCTGGGGCGCGTCGATCACGCCGAGGTGGTGCAGGAGCCGGTACAGGCCGTCGAGCAGGGTCCGCGTGGCGGCGGCATCCCGCTCTCCGAGCTGGCCGGTCTCGATGAGGATGGCGGGGATGCTGTGCCGGGCGGCCGCGGCGTGGCTGTTGCCGCCCTCCGCGTTGCGGCCGAAGAGTACACGCTCGTAGCCGACAGACTTCGCCATGCCCCGCGTCTTCGCGTCCAGTTCCTCGTCCGAGGTCAGGCGGTAACCGACGAAGTCGAGCAGGGTCTCGTCGATGCCGCCGCTGTGCAGGTCCGCGTAGGCGTCGGCGCCGCTGATCACGTTCTCGAAGAGCCAGGCCGCCAGCCGCTCGGTGGGCCCGCCGTCCTTGTCGCCGGGGAAGACGCGGTTGATGTTGACGCCGTCCAGCGGGGACTTGCCGAGGCGGCCGTCGTACACGGCAGGGGGGTTGGCCACCGGGCAGATCACCACCTGGCCGCTGACCTCCCCCGGTTCCAGCAGTCCGGCGAGGCGGGCGGCCGCGTCGGTGCCGATGAACTCGCCGCCGTGGACGCCGCCGGTGAGCACGACCCTGGGGCCGGGCCGGGAGCCGTTGACGAGGATGAGAGGGATGTCCACGGTGGTGGGACCGAGGTCCACGGGGACGGTGCCCCGGGTCTTGCGGCCGGGTTCGGCACTCAGGGGGCCGACGGTCAGTGTCATGTCGTACCTCATTCAGGCCGCGGTGCGGCGGAGCGTGGTGAGGAAAGCGGTCGGCGGGGAGCCGGGTCCGGTGCCGTTCAGTCGTGTGGCGCCGCGATGGCCGCCAGCTCCGCGCCGGGGGCGACGGTGAACCCGTTCATGCCATAGAAGATCCGGCCGGTCGCGGTCGCGGTGACCTTGTGCTCTGGGCCGCCGGCCGGATCGATGATGCGGCCGATGACCTGCCCCTCGGTGACCTCGTCGCCGGTGGCCGCCTCCGGATACCACAGGCCGGTGGCCTCGGACGCGGCGAGGCCGACCCAGACCCAGTCGCGCACCGGCCGCGGTGCCGGCGCCGGGCCGGACGGCTCGTCGTCTCCGTACGGTCCGGCCGGGTCGAGGCAGCCGATGTGGCGCAGCAGCCTGTACAGGCCGTCGAGGAGGCGGCGAACGGTGGCCGGGGTCCGGTCTCCGGCCGTACCGGTCTCGATGAGGATGGCGGCGATGCCCTGGCGGGCGGCGGCCGCGTGGCTGTTCCCGCCGTCGGCGGTCAGCCCGACGATGACATCCCGGTAGCCGACCGACCGGGCCATGGCCTCGGCTTGTGCGTCGAGGGCCGCGTCGCCGGTGAGGCGGTAGCCGACGAAGTCGTCCAGGGTCAGGTCGATGGCGCCGGCGTGCAGGTCGGCGTAGGCGTCCGCGCCGTCGAGCAGGGTGGCGAAGAGCCAGGCGGCCAGGCGTTCGGTGGGGCCGCCGTCCGGGTCGCCGGGGAAGACGCGGTTGATGTTCACGCCGTCCACCGGTGAGACGCCCAGCCGACCGCCGTAGGCCGCCGGCGGGTTGGCCACGGGGCAGATGACGATCTGCCCGTGGACCTCGCCGGGTTCCAGTGCCGCCGCGAGCCGTGCGGCGGCGTCCACGCCGGTGAACTCTCCGCCGTGCATGCCTCCGGTGATCACCAACCGAGGGCCGGGGTGGGCGCCGTTGATCAGGGTGAGCGGGACGTCCGTGGTCAGGGTTCCCAGGTCGGCGGTGACGCTGCCGCTGGTCTTGGTGCCGGGCTCGGCGCGCAGGGTGGCGATCGTCAGGTCGCGGGTCATGGCGCGCGCGTCGTTGTCGTCGTTCGTCATGGCGGTCAGGCCTCCGTCCGGCCGGTGGTGGAAAGGAAGTCGATGGGCTGGGCCGAGGAGCCGTCCAGCGCCAGGTCGGCGGCGATGTCGCCGAAGGCGGGCGAGAGCTTGAAGCCCTGGCCGGAGAAGCCGGCCAGCAGGATGATGTCGTCGCGGCCGGGCAGGGGCCCGACCAGCGGGCGGGTGCTGTCGGTGTAGCCCTCCATGAAGACGGCGAGCCGTACCGGGTCGGGGTTCAGGCCGGGGAGGTAGCGGCGGACCATCGCGGTGAAGGTTTCCAGTTCTTCGGGGGCGACGGTCCGGTCGAGCTTGTTGGGGTCGTCCACGGGCTTGTGGTGGGCCTGGGACAGGCCGAGCTTGACGGCGAGACCGTCCGGGGACGGGATGCCGTAGAAGGGGATGTCGCCCCGGCGGATGAAGGCAGGGCGCTCCGCGTCGGCCTGGTGGTCCTCGTTGGGCAGGAACCAGGCGCTGATCGCGCGGTAGACGCTCACCTCCCACGGCAGGTCGGGCAGCAGGTCGCCCACCCACGGGCCGGGGGTGACGACCGCGGCGTCGAAGCGTTCCGTGTCGGAGTCCGTGCGGACCTCCACGCCTCCCCCGGCAACGGGGTCGACCTCCCGCACCGGGGTGTAGCGGCGGATCCGGGCGCCCAGTTCCTCGGCGCGGCGGGCCGCGGTCTGGACCGTCAACTCGGGGCGGACGAAGCCCGCACGGGGGTCGAGGACCGCCAGGTCCCCGTCGTCGACGCGGAACTGCGGGAAGCGCTTGGCCAGCGCCTCGGCGTCGATCACCTCGTGGTCGAGGCCGTGCTCGGCGATGACCTTCATGATGGTGCGCATCTCGGGGTCGTCGCCCGGCCCCGTGAACAGGCAGCCCGTCAGCCGGCGCAGCTCCCGGCCGGTCTCCGCCTGCAACTGCTTCCAGAGGGCGTCGGCGTGCCGGACGAGCGGCACGTACCGGCCGTCGTCGGTCTGCACGCTGCGGAAGACCCGGGTCTCACCGCCGGCGGCGCTGCGGTCGTGCCCCGGGGCGAAGCGATCGTAGGCAACGACCTCGGCGCCCCGTGCCGCCAGCCGCCACGCGGCCTGGCTGCCCACCGTGCCGGTACCGACGACGGCGACACGTTTCCTCGTGGCCATGTGGTTCTCCTTGCCCGTGTGCCGGATCGTGGTCGGGGCGGCTCAGGCCACGGTGCGGTCGACGGTGGAGATGAAGTCGATGGGCTGGGATGACCGGCCGTCCAGCGCCAGGTCCGCCGCGATGTCGCCGAAGGCGGGTGAGAGCTTGAAGCCGTGGCCGGAGAACCCGGCGAGCAGGATCACGTTCTCGTTGCCGGTGCCGGGCAGGGGGCCGACCAGCGGGCGGCTGCTTTCGGTGTAGCCCTCCATGTAGACGGAGAGGCGGGTCGGGTCGGGGTGCAGGTCCGGCATGTAGCGGCCCATCAGCTCGGTGAAGATCTCCAGCTCCTCCGGCTGCACCGTCCGGTCCAGCTGGTTCGGGTCGCCCGCGAGCCGGTGCAGGGCACGGGAGAGGCCGAGCTTGACGGAGACGCCGTCCGGCGAGGGCAGGCCGTAGCAGTGGGTGGGCGCCGTACGGATGAACGCCGGGCGCTCCTCGCCGAACCAGGCGTCGCTGGTGGGCACGTACCAGGCGCTGACGAGGCGGCGGATCTCCACCTCCCACGGCAGGTCGGGCAGCAGGTCGTTCACCCACGGGCCGGGGCTGACCACCGCCGCGTCGAACCGCTCGCTGCCGGCGTCGGTGTGGACCTCCACCCCGCCGCCGCTCGGCACGATCTCGCGGACCGTGGTGTAGCGGTGGATGCGGGCGCCCAGTTCCTCGGCGCGGCGGGCGGCGGTCTGGATCGTCAGCTCCGGCCGGATGAAGCCCGCGCGGCGGTCGAGCACGGCGGCGTCGCCGTCCTCGATCCGGAACTGCGGGAAGCGCTTGGCGAGCAGTTCCGCGTCGAGCACCTCGTGGTCGAGGCCGTGCTCGGCGATGGACTGCAGGACGGTGGCCATCTGCTGCTGCTCGGTCGGCCCCATCAGCAGGCAGCCGGTCAGGCGGCGCAGCTCACGGCCGGTCTCCTGCTGCAGCCGCTCCCAGAGGGCGTCGGCGTGCTGGAGCAGCGGGACGTACCGGGAGTCCTCGAAATGGGCGCTGCGGAAGATCCGGGTCTCCCCGCCGGCGGCGCTGCGGTCGTGGCCGGGAGCGAACCGGTCATAGCCGACGACCTCCGCTCCGCGGGCCGCCAGGCGCCAGGCGGCCTGGCTGCCCATCGTTCCGACGCCGACGACGGCGACACGCTTCCTGACAGACACAGGGCTTTCCTTTCGATCGCCGGGTGCGCATGCTGGGCCCCGACACAAGAGGCTGGTGCGATTCGCGTGGCGTGGGGTCGGCGGAGATCCAGAGCTCGTGGCCGACCGGGGTGGGATCCGAATCGTTCTCTCGGTTCATGCCACATTGTGGAACGCTGTGCTAAGATCTGGCACGAGAATGACAGCCACTCCTGCGGGAGTCAAGGGGATGTCGGCCAGGTATTTCGAGGATTAACAGGGGGAAACCGGATGGAAATGAAGAGCGTGACCAGGTCGCTGCGCATCCTGGAGGCGGTCGCCCAGCACCAGCCAGTCACCGTCGGGGAGTTGACGAAGCTCTTCGGGCTTCCGAAGTCGACCGTGCAGCGCACGCTGGTCACGCTGGCCGAGGCCGGCTGGCTGCGCGCGAACCGCAAGGACACCACCCGCTGGGAGATCGGCGCCCGCGTCCTCGCCGTACGCCCCGCCGCCCTCCAGGGCTCCAGCCTCCTCGCCGCCGCCCACGAACCCATGGTCCGCCTCCGCGACACGGTCAACGAGACCATCCACCTGACGGTGCCCGACGCCCTGCAGTGCATGGTCGTCGTCGACCGCGTCGACTGCGACCACGCCGTACGGACCTTCCACACCATCGGCGACACCTCGCCCCTGCACGCCACCGCCACGGGACAAGCCGTTCTCGCACATCTGCCGAAGGCCGACATCGACGAACTCGTCGACCGTGGACTGGAGCGGTTCAGCGACTCCACGCCGACCGATCCCGCACAGCTGCGGGCCGAACTGGACCGCGTGCGGGCAGAGGGCTACTCGGTGAACGTCAACCAGTACCGTCCGGACGTGTGCGCGGTGGCCGCGGCCGTGCTGAACGAGGACGGCACACCGCTCGCGGCGGTGGCCGTGTCGATGCCGGCTTCCCGGTACGACCCGGACCGGCTGCCCGAGTGGGGCCGCCTCGTCGCCGACACGGCGGCGGAGATCGCCGCGCGCCGCACGGGCGGCTGAGCCGGGGAGGCTGCCCGGGCCAGCGAGGACGGGCCGGGCAGCCGCGCCGCCATGGCAGGGGCGACCCGTGGGAGGCGTGGGTCCGACGCTGACCCGGAGGTCACAGAGGCCCGCGCTCGGAGTATTCCTTCTCGACCACTTCTCGGAGCGCCGAGACGAAGCGGTCGAGCTCGTCCTTGCGCGTGTAGATGCCCGGTGACACACGAAGCCCGCTCAGATGCCGTACCTCGCGGTACTTGGTGTGGACTCGGTAGATCTCCCTCAGTTGCCGCTCCACGGCCCTGTTGTCCAGGTGGTCGATCGAGAACAGCGTGACGGCACCCAGGTTCTCCGTGTCCAGCGGGGTGTGCAGCCGGAATCCGGGGATGTCCTGGGCGAGATCCACCCAGTAACGGGTGAGCTCCCGCAGCCGCGCGTGGATTGTCTCCACGCCGATCTCCTTGTGGAGCCGCGTGGCCGGCGCGATTCCCGCCTGGAGGGCGGAGTTGTACGTGCCGAGGTTCCAGTGGTCGAACTTGTCGATGCGCAGCGGCGGCGGGTCGAAGGGAGCCAGCAGCGGCCAGGTGTCGTCGATCCGGTCCCGCCTGACCACGAGCATGCCGTTCCCCACCGGCGCGCCCATCCACTTGTGGAGGCTGGTGATGTAGTAGTCGCAGCCGAGTTCGCGGAAGCTGACCGGCATCTGCGCGAAGATCTGAGCGCCGTCGACGACGGTGCGGATGCCGTTCTCCCTCGCCAGACGGCACAGCCGCTCGGCCGGCACGACCCGCCCCGTCCAGTGGTACATGTGGGTCACCTGCAGCACCCGCGTACGCGGGGTGAGCGCCGCGGCGTACGCCGCCACGATGTCGTCGTCGCTGTCCATCAGGTCGAAGCCGGCCGTCACCACCTCGATCCCCTCGCGGTCCTGCCGCTGCCGCCAGGCCGCGAGCACGCTCGGGTAGTCCCACGCCGACACCACGACCCGGTCGCCCGCGGACAGCGGTATTCCGAAGATCGCCGTGCAGAGCCCTTCGGTGGAGTTGCGGTTGAGCGCGATCTCGTCGGGCTCGCAGTCGATCAGTTCCGCGAGCTGCGCCTTGACGTCGGGAAGCCCGGCATCGAGCTTCTGCCACATGGTGGAGTCGGGGTTCTGACTGACCAACCGGTAGGCATCGATCGTCGCCTGCTCGACTACCAGCGGCGGCGGGCTCACGGCCGCGTTGTTCAGGTTCAGCAAGGGCCGCTGCTCCGGGTAGGCCGCGCGGACGCGTTCCCAGAAGTCGTCCCCGGCGAGATCGGTGCTGCTCATGAGGGCATCTCCATCGTCTTGGCGGTAAGGCAGGGCTGCGGCAGACGGTCCGCGCCCCGTGCCCCGGCCGGGGGGAGGCCGGGGCACGGGGCGGCCTCGCGCGGTGCGAGACGGCGCGGTCAGGGCATGACCGCCGCAAGGGCACCGGCACCGCGAGGTCCATGGCGTCGAGGAACTCCCCGACAAGGCGAGGCTGTCTCACAGCAAGCCGTGCCACATTCTGGAACCCTATGCTAATATCCGGCACGAGAATGGCAGCCGGCAAAGAGGCAGTCAAGAGGGTGTTGGTCAGATATTTCGAGGATCAGCAGGGGGAAACCGGATGGAAATGAAGAGCGTGACCAGATCGCTGCGCATCCTGGAGGCGGTCGCCCAGCACCAGCCGGTCACCGTGGGAGAACTGACGAAGCTGTTCGGACTGCCCAAGTCCACCGTGCAGCGCACCCTGGTCACGCTGGCCGAGGCCGGCTGGCTGCGCGCGAACCGCAAGGACACCACCCGCTGGGAGATCGGCGCCCGCGTCCTCGCCGTACGCCCCGCCGCCCTCCAGGGCTCCAGCCTCCTCGCCGCCGCCCACGAACCCATGGTCCGCCTCCGCGACACGGTCAACGAGACCATCCACCTCTGCGTACCCGACGCCCTCCAGTGCATGGTCGTCGTCGACCGCGTCGACTGCGACCACGCCGTACGGACCTTCCACACCATCGGCGACACCTCGCCCCTGCACGCCACCGCCACCGGGCAGGCCGTCCTCGCACATCTGCCGAAGGCCGACATCGACGAACTCGTCACCCGCGGACTCGAGGGTTACAGCGACTCGACCCCCACCGACCCCTCACGCCTGCGCGCCGAATTGGGCCGCGTGCGCACCGACGGCTACGCGGTCAACCGCAACCAGTACCTGCCCGGTGTCTGCGCCATCGCCGCACCTGTCCTGGACGATCGCGGCAGCCCGCTGGCCGCCGTCGCCGTCTCCCTGCCCGACTCCCGCTTCTCCCAGGACCGGCTGCCTGAACTGGGCCGGCTGGTCGCCGACACCGCGGCGGAGATCACCGCACGCCGCCTGGGCTGACGCCGACACCGAACGCCGCGCTCGACAGCTGGGACGGCAACGCCCGTAGCCCGGGACGCCGTCGAAGGACGGCCTCCCGGGTTACGGGCGGGGCAGGTGAGGGCCGTCCGACCCGTGCCCGGTGGCCTGGAAGACCGGGCACGGGTCAGCCCGTCACGGTGCGCGACGCGGAGGAGTCAGGGCATGACCGCCCTCATCGCACGGGCACCGCGAGGTACTGGTACTCCAGGAACTCGTCGATCCCCACCCGGCCGCCTTCCCGGCCGAGCCCGGACTGCTTGACGCCGCCGAAGGGGGCGGCCGGGTTGGAGACGAGCCCGGTGTTGAGGCCGACCATCCCCACCTCCAGGCGCTCACTGACGCGCAGGGCACGGTCCAGGCCCTCGGTGAAGACGTACCCGACCAGGCCCCAAGGGGTGTCGTTCGCACGGCGGACGACCTCGTCCTCGTCGTCGAAGGTGAGGATCGCCGCGACCGGACCGAAGATCTCCGTGTCCATCAGGCGGCTGCCGGGGTCCACGCCGGCGAGCACGGTAGGCGGGTAGAAGCAGCCCGGGCCTTCGGGCGTACGACCGCCCACGATCACTCGAGCGCCGCGCTCCACCGCGTCGGCGACCAGTTCCTCGACCTTGGCACGTCCGGCCCTGTCGATCAGCGGGCCGACATCGACGCCGTCCCGGGTGCCCGGACCCACGACGAGCGCGCCCATGCGCTTGGCGAGCCGCCGTCCGAACTCCTCCGCCACGGAGCTGTGGACGAAGAAGCGGTTCGCGGCCGTGCAGGCCTCGCCCATATTGCGCATCTTGGCGACCATCGCGCCGTCCACGGCCACGTCCAGGTCGGCGTCCTCGAAAACGATGAACGGCGCGTTGCCGCCCAGCTCCATGGACGTGCGTACGACCGTGTCGGCGCACTGCGCGAGCAGCAGCCGTCCGACCTGCGTGGAGCCGGTGAAGGACAGCTTGCGGATCCGGCCGCCGCGCAGCAGCGGTTCACATACCTCGCCCGCCCGGGAAGTGGTGACGACGTTCAGCACCCCGTCAGGCAGCCCGGCCTCCTTCAGGATCGCGGCGAGGGCCAGGCTCGACAGGGGTGTCTGCGGGGCCGGCTTGAGGATCATCGTGCAGCCCGCCGCGATCGCCGGGCCGATCTTGCGGGTGCCCATCGCCAGCGGGAAGTTCCACGGGGTGATCAGCAGGCAGGGGCCGACCGGGCGGCGGGAGAGCAGCATGCGGTTGCGGCCGTCGGGCAGGACGCCGTAGCCGCCGTCGATGCGCACGGCCTCCTCGGAGAACCAGCGGAAGAACTCCGCCGCGTACGCCACCTCTCCCCTGGCCTCGGCCAGCGGCTTGCCCATCTCGGACGTCATGAGGTGGGCGAGCTCGTCGGTGCGCTCCAGGATGATCTCGTGCGCGCGGCGCAGGATCTCGCTGCGCGCCCGGGGCGCCGTACGGGCCCACTCCTCCTGCGCCTCGACGGCCGCGTCCTCCGCGAGCCGGGCGTCCTTCGGGCCCGCGTCGGCGACGTGGCAGAGGATCTCGCCGGTCGCCGGGTCGTCCACGGGCATGGTGGCGCCGTCCGCGGCGTCCACCCAGGCACCGCCGATGAACAACTGCGTGGGTGTGTCGGTCATGAGGTCTCTCCTGGCTGATTGGCGGGGTCGAGGAGTTCCGCGAGGTGCAGGGCGCGGATGTCCCGGTCACCGGCGAGGTGGTCGATCTGGGTGGCACAGCTGAAGCCGTCGGCCACGACGGCGGTGCGTGAGTCGCCTCGTGCCGCCTCGTCGATGCCGTCGAGGCGGGGTTTGAGGGCCAGGTCGGCGACGGCCATCGAGGTGTCGTAGTGCTCTGCCTCGAAGCCGAAGTTCCCGGCGAGTCCGCAGCAGCCCTCGGCCTCGTCGACCTTGCGCACGCCTAGCCGGCGCAGCAGGTCGGCGGCGCGGCGGCCCTTGAAGGTGGCGTACTCGTGGCAGTGGGTCTGCAGCACGACGTTCCCGGGCAGCGGCGGCGGGGTCCAGCCCTCGTCGGCGAGGTCGGTGAGGGCGCCGGTGAAGGTCTGGACGCGGTCCGCGACGCGCTGGGCGGCCTCGGTGCCGAGCAGTTCGGGTACGTCGCGCTTGAGGGCGGCGGCGCAGCTTGGCTCGGCCACGATGATCGGCCGGTCGTCGCCGTCGTCCAGGTGGGCGACCGTGCGGGCCATGATCCTGCGGGCCGTGGACAGCTGGCCGGTGCTGACCCACGTCAGACCGCAGCACAGGCCGTCCTGCGCGGTGGTGGGGATGCCGGCGTCGGCGAGGACGCGGCTCGCGGCACCCGCCACCTGGGGGCGGAAGGCGCGGGTGAAGCTGTCGACGAAGAACAGGGCCTTCGCCGGCTCAGCGGTTCTCGCGGCGCGCAGGGTTTTCCGTAGGGCGCGCCGGGAGGCGAAGGCCGGGATCCTGCGCTTCGTCGTCACGCCGCCGAGGCGGGCGAGGAGCCTGCCGATCGGGCCGCGCAGCAGCAGATTGACCGGGCGGGCGGCGTAACCGGCGAGGGCGGAGGTCAGCGGCAGCCAGCCCAGCGAGTAGTGGGAGCGTGGCCTGAGCCTGCCCTTGTAGTGGTGGTGCAGGAACTCCGCCTTGTACGTGGCCATGTCGACGCCGACCGGGCAGTCGCTGGAGCACGCCTTGCAGGACAGGCACAGATCGAGGGCGTCCTTGACCTCGGTCGAGCGCCAGCCGTCCTGGACGGCCTCGCCGCGCACCATCTCCTGGAGCATGCGGGCCCGGCCGCGGGTGGAGTCGTTCTCCTCTCCCGTGGCCCGGTAGCTGGGACACATCACGCCGCCCGCGTCGCTGCGGCAGCGGCCGACACCCACACAGCGGCGCACGGCACCCGCGAAACCGTCCTCGTCGTGCGGGAAGCTGAACAACGTGCTGACGGGCACCACGTCGGGCGTGTGCAGCGCGAGGTCGGCGTCCAGCAGGGCCGGATCGACGATGATGCCGGGGTTCAGCAGCCCCTCGGGGTCGAAGATCTTCTTGAACGCGGCGAACGCGCCGATCATCCGGTGGCTGTACATGACCTCCAGCAGCTCGCTGCGGGCCCGTCCGTCGCCGTGCTCGCCCGACAGCGTGCCGCCGTGCTCGACGACCAGGGCGGCCGCCTCGGTGAGGAACCTGCGGGCGGCGGCCCGGCCGGTGTCCGTGCCGAGGTCGAAGTCGACCCGCACGTGGACACAGCCCGCGCCGAAGTGCCCGTACAGCACGCCGGTCAGCCTGTGCGTGGCCAGCAGCTTGCGGAAGTCGCGCAGGTAGGCGGCCAGGTTCTCGGGGGCGACCGCCGCGTCCTCCCAACCGGGCCAGGACTCCCCGCCGTCCACGAGGCGGGCGGCGAGCCCGGCCCCGTCCTCGCGGACCCGCCACAGGGAACGCCGCTCGGCAGCGCTCTCCACGACCCGTCCGCCGGTCAGCCGACCCTGTGCCTTGAGTGCGTCCAGCAGCTCGGCGGCGCGGGCGGTGACCGCTGCCTCGTCCTCGCCTTCGAGGCCTTCGAGTTCGACGTAGAGCCAGGCGCGGCCCTCAGGCAGGCCGGTGACGGAGTCCGGGCCGCGGCGGGCGCGCATGGTGGCGACGATCGCCTCGTCCAAGCCCTCCACGGCGCTGGGCGACCAGCGCAGGATCTCCGGCACGTCCTCAGCCGCGTCGACGACGTCGTCGTAGCCGAGGGTCAGCAGCGCGGAAGCCTGTGCGGTCGCCACCAGGCGGACCGTCGCTGCGGTGACGACCGCGCAGGAGCCCTCGGTGCCCACCAGGGCGCGGGCCATGTCGAACCCGTTCTCCGGCAGCAGGTGGTGCAGCTGGAAGCCGGAGACCTGGCGGGGGATGCGCCCCAACTCGGTGCGGATCGGCGCCAGGTTGTCGTCGATCAGGCGCCGCAGGTCCGTCTCGAGCCGGGCGACGCGCCGCACGGCTTCCGCGTCGCCCGGCTCGGCGGCACGCAGCCCGCAGTGGTCGGCGACGGCCCGCACGCCGTCGGCCGTCACGATCTCCAGGGCCTCGATGTGGCCGCTGGTGCGCCCGTCTCGCACAGACCGGTTGCCGCACGCGTCGTTGCCGATCATGCCGCCGAGGGTGCAGCGGCTGTGCGAGGACGGGTCGGGACCGAAGGTGAGCCCGTGCGGGGCGGCGGCGCCGCACAGCGCGTCGAGGACCACGCCGGCCTCGACGCGCGCGGTGCGCGCCTGCGGGTCGATGTCCAGGATCCGGTTCATGTACCGGGAGAAGTCCAGGACCACACCGAGTCCGACGGCGTTGCCGGCCATGCTGGTGCCGCCGCCCCGCGCGGTGACCGGGATGCCCACCTCTCGGCAGGCCCGCAGCACCGCGACCACGTCGTCGGCGGTGCGCGGGAAAGCCACGGCGCGTGGCAGTACTCGGTAGTTGGAGGCGTCGTAGGCGTAGGGGCCCGTGCCGCCAGGGCCGGTCTCCACCCGCAGGCCGGGCGCGATCTCGGCGATGCGGGCCGTCAGACCCGCCAGGTCGCGGGTGGCGGTGGTCATCGGTCCGCCGCTCCCGACGTCCCCGCCTCCACGGCGTTCGCCCAGGCCTGGAGGCCCTCGTCCACGCCCGCCTCGTCGATCACGAGCGCCGGGATCATCCGGACCACCTGGTTCCAGGCACCGCACAGCAGCAGGAGCAGGCCCTCGTCGATGGCGGCCCGCTGCACGCGGGCGGCGGTCTCGGGGTCGGGGCTGCCGTCCTCGGTGACGAACTCGGTGGCCAGCATCAGCCCGAGGCCGCGCACGTCCCCGATGCCCGGGGTCCGGTCGGCCACCGCCTCCAGGCCCTGGCGCAGCCGGGCGCCCATCGCCTCGGCGTTCTCGACGAGCTTCTCGTCGCGTACGACGTCGAGGGTGGCGCAGGCCGCGGCGCAGGCGACGGCGTTGGCGCCGTACGTACCGCCCTGCGAGCCGGGCCACGCCTTGGTCATCAGTTCCTCGGAGGCGGCGATGCCGGAGATCGGGAACCCGCTGGCCAGCCCCTTGGCGGTGATCAGGATGTCGGGCGCGACGCCGAAGTGGTCGTGCCCCCAGAACCGGCCGGTGCGGCCCACGCCGGTCTGCACCTCGTCGAAGGTCAGCAGGAAGCCGTGCCGGTCGGCGCGCTCGCGCAGCCCCTCCAGGAAGGCGCGGTTCGCGGGCACGTATCCGCCCTCGCCGAGCACCGGCTCGACGATGATCGCGGCCGTGTCGGCGGGCGACGAGATCGTCTGGAGGGTGTAGTCCAGCTCCCGGAGGGCGAAGCGGGTGGCGGTCTCCTCGTCCCAGCCGTACCGGAAGGCCGTCGGGAAGGGGGTGACGACCACGCCGCTCATCAGCGGCGAGAAGCCCGAACGGAAGCGGGTGCCGGAGGTGGTCATGGAGGCGGCGGCCACGGTCCGGCCGTGGAAGCCGCCGTGGCAGACCAGGACGTTCGGCCGGCCGGTGGCCTGGCGGGCGAGCCGCAGCGCGGCTTCGACGGCCTCGCTGCCTGAGTTGGTGAAGAACAGGCTGTCCAGGCCGGCCGGCAGCACCTCGCCCAGCTTGTCGACCAGGCGCCGCAGCGGCTGGTGCATGACGGTCGTGTACTGGCCGTGGATGAGCGTGCCCACCTGCTCCTGCGCCGCCGCCACGACCTTGGGATGGCAGTGCCCGGTGCTGGTGACGCCGATCCCGGCGGTGAAGTCCAGGTAGCGGCGGCCGTCCTCGTCGTAGAGGTGGACGCCTTCGCCCCGGGCCGCCACTACGGGCGTGGCCTGGCGAAGGTGCGGCGACAGTGCGGTCATGTTCGTCTCCCGGCCCATGCGTTGCGGTCTACTGCGGCATCTCGAGCATCCCGGCCCATCTGGACGGCGACAACGCCTGATCTGTCCAGCTCGGCAGTCCTGTTCGGACGTTGTGTCAAGCGTCCCGGGCACGGCGGCGGGGCCGGGGCCGCGACGGCGGCCGTAGGGTCGCTCTTGCGCAGGTCAAACGCGCTTGTCACAGTGTCCGGGCACGCAGGGAGGCACCATGAGCGAGAACGTCGAAGCGTCCGCGCCGCCGGTCACCGAGGATCACGAGTCCGCCGCGTCCGGTGGCGCGCTCACCGTGGCCGACGTGCTGGCCCTCCCGGTCCTCGCCGCGGGGCGGCCCCAGGTCGTGACCGGCGTCACCCGTCTCGACCGGCCGGTCCGCTGGGTCCACATCACCGAGCTGACGGACCCCGCCTCCTTCCTCAAGGGCGGCGAACTCGTCCTGACCACCGGCATGCCCCTGCCCGAGGACCCGGCGGGTGTCCGCCGCTACGTCGACGAACTCACGGACGTGGGCGCCGCCGCCCTGGTCATCGAGCTCGTACGGCGCTACCACCGCCCGCCCGACGCCCTCGTCCAGGCGTGCCACGCCCGGGGCCTCCCGCTCGTCACCCTTTCCAAGGACGTCAACTTCCTGGAAGTCACCCAGGTGGTCCACGCGCTCATCCTCGGCAATCAGGCGGACGCGATGCGCAGGACCCAGCGGATCCACGAGGCCTTCACCACGCTGACGCTGCGCGGCGCGGGCCCGGAGGACGTGGTGCGTGCCGCAGCGGAGATGAGCGGCCGTACGGTGGTCCTGGAGAACCTGGTCCACCAGGCGCTGACCTGCGAACCTTCGGGCACGACGGTGGAAGAGGCGCTCACCGACTGGGAACGCCGCTCCAGGGCGACCCCGACCGGCGATCACACGGAGGTCCGGGGCCCGGAGTCCTGGCTCGTGGCACCCGTGGAGTACCGGGGCGAACGCTGGGGGCGCGTGGTGATGCTGTCCTCCGTGGCTTTCGGGCACGAGGACGTCACCGTCCTGGAGAGGACGGCGATGTCCCTCACCATCGCCCGCCTGATCCACCCCACGCCCTGGGAACGCACCGCGCACCGAAGCGCCCTGCGCGATCTCGCCGAGCGGCGGCACCGCTCCCCCGAGGACGCCCGCGCCCGCTGCGCGGCACTGGGCCTGCCCACGGAGGGCGGCACCTTCCTCGCCGTACTCGTGGAAACCCGCACGGAAGACGGTGGCTCCGAGACGGAGGCCCGCCTGTCCCAGGAACTGCACACCGCGGGGATCCCCGCACTCGTCGGTCAACTGGCCCCCGGTCGCCTCGGCATCCTGCTCGCCCTGCGCCCCACGCAGTCCTGGCGCCCCGTGGTGGAGCGACTGAGCCGCACCGCGCTGGACCTGGACCCGGAGGTGGTCGTGAGCGTCGGTTCCGAGGTGGCGGACCTCTCCGACGCCGCCCGCTCCTTCCGTCAGGCGGCCCGCGTCACCGAGGCCGTCCTGCCCGGTCAGCCCCTCCCCGAGGGCAGGTCCTTCCACGAACTGACCGACATCGGCCTGCGCCATCTGCTGTACGCGCTCCGCGAGGACACCCGGATCCAGGAGTACGCCGAGCGTCAACTCGGGCCGCTCATCGACCACGACACCCGGCACGGCACCGACCTGCTGACGACCCTGCGCCACTACCTGGACGCGGCAGGCAACAAGACGACCGCGGCACGTCGCGGCAACCTGTCCCGGGAGACCGTCTACCAACGCCTGCGCACCATCGAGCGCCTGCTCGACCGTGATCTCGAATCCGGGGAACAACGCACAGAACTGCACGTGGCACTCACCTCGCTCGATGTCCTGCGGGTCGGCTGAACGAGGGCCGACGCAACCAGCCCGGCGCAACCAGCCCGGCGCAGCTCAGGCGGTCTGGCGGGCGCGCTCGGCAGCCACCGGCCCGCGGGCGGACGCGCGCAGGTTACGACCACGCCGAGTCAGCCCCCAAGGCTTGAGGACGGAGATCACCGTCATGAAGACGTAGGCGGACAGCGAGACGATCGGCCCGAACAGGACGTCGCCGGCGTCGGGCAGCGCTTCGCCCACGGCTACGGCGGCGACCGCGGAGTTCACCCCGGGGCGCAGTGCGAAGACCGTGGCGGTGGTCGTGGCCAGGGTCAGCCAGAACTTCGTGCAGACCCATCGATGCCTCGCCAGTCCCCACGGAGTGCCCAGGGACAGCACCAGGCCGCTGAGGAGGGTGAGGAACGCGACGGGGAGCAGGAGCCAGTCGGCGAAGAGCTTCATGGCTCGGACGGAGGCCTCCATGGTCACCGGGGATCCGGTGGTGGCCGCGGTGACCCCGAGTGCGAGCAGCCCGAGCGTGAGCCCGAGCCAGCCGGCGGAGGCGATTACGTGGACGACGAGGGAAGCCCGGCGTGCGGGTCGGCTCAGTTTCACGTCACTCACCGTGCCGTCCGGGGGCGGCGAGTACGTCTGACAGCGGGAGTAACCCCGCGTACTGGCGTCGGCGTACCCGGCACGACTCGACGTACGCCGTGCACCCTGGTCCGCATCCGGGTCCGGGGCGGTCCGGGCGGCTTCTACCGGCCGGCGGCACCCCTCCTGGCCCGGCAGGTCCGCTCGTCCCTGGCCAAGGACCTGCGCGACCTCGAACGCGGACTCACCGAATGACCGGCGGCGACGTCCGTGAGCCCTCACCGGCCGTGCCCACGCACCGGCATCAGGCCCGGGCGAGCTCGGCGGCGCCGAAGGAGACGTCGAAACGGTCGCACCAGATGCTGACGCTGCTGTAGCGGGCGGGGTCGACGTCGGCGGGCACGGCGTAGTTCTGGCTTCCCTTGTTGCCCTTGAGCTTGCCGAGACTGACGTACTCCCCGTCGTCGAAGACGTGCCAGCCGGCCCGCCCCTCCTTCACCGGCGCGTCGGTCAGCCACACGCGCAGGTCCGGCCCGTTGCTTGTGTCGAGGTTCTCCAGCCGGACGACGTGGGAGCCGTCGGCCAGCCGTACGAGCTTCACCGTGCCCGACGTCGCGTGCTCGTGGCTGATCAGCTCACCCCCGGCGAGCGTCCGCGGCCCGGAGGGCGACGCGGAGGAGTTCGCCGAAGGCGCCGCCTCGGGAGCCGCTTCAGGAGGCTCGGCGGCCTCCACGACGCCGGGCAGGGCCTCGTCCACGGTCTCGTCCTGCCACAGCTTCCACGGCTGGAACCAGTAGAGCCCGAAGCCGACGCCGACGACGGCGACCACCAGCACTCCGATGCCCCACGGTCCGCCCAGCACCTTCCGCACGCGCCCCATTCCCGCCCCGCTTCCTGTGAGTTCCTGTCGCTGTCCCATTCAACGGGGCGGGCGGCCGTCGCGGACCCCGAGAAAGATGACGGAACCCTTACGTCGTCGGAGCGGGGCCGAAGCGGAGGACAGAACTATCTGCCTTTCGGATAATGATCTGCACCAATCATGACATTTCCCCCACCCTGGGAGGTCTCATGGCTTCGCGCCTCAACCCGTACATCACCTTCGGCGGCGACGCCCGGCAGGCGATGGAGTTCTACAGGGAGGTCTTCGGCGGCACCCTGACCCTCAACACCTACGCGGAGTTCGGCCAGGCGGACAGCCCGGAGGCCGACAAGATCATGCACGGCATGCTCGAGACGACGAGCGGCTTCACCCTGATGGGCGCCGACGCCCCTCCGGGCATGGACCACACCCCCGGCAACAACTTCTCGATCAGCCTCAGCGGCGACGACGACGCCGAGCTGCGCGGCTACTGGGAGAAGCTGTCCGCCGACGGCTCCGTCTCCGTCCCGCTGGAGCGGCAGATGTGGGGTGACGTGTTCGGCATGTGCACCGACCGCTTCGGCATCCCCTGGATGGTCAACATCAGCGGGCCGCAGAGCTGACCGGAGTGCCGACGGGCACGGAGGGCGAGCGATGCCGCAGGTGGCGCAATCCATAGCGGACGTCAAGCGCCGGCAAGGATTTGGGCATGGTCGGGATTCAGCCATGGTTCTGACATTCGTTTCCACCTAGCGTGGTGTGGGCCCGGCCCACGCCGGGTCCCGCTCTCGGGAACACCCCTGCTCACACCTGTCGTAGAGGACCCATGCCCATGTCCATGTCCCCGTCCCGGCGCCTCGCCCTGATCACCGGCGCCTCACTGGCCCTCCTCGCAGGCTGTGGCAGTTCGTCGGACTCCGGCGGCGGGAGCGGTTCGCAGAAGCCGGCCGCCGCGTCCAAGGTCGCTGTCGTCGCCTCCACCAACGTCTATGGCGACATCGTCGAGCAGATAGGCGGCGCGAAGGCCGACGTCACCTCGATCATCAGCGACCCCGACCAGGACCCGCACTCCTACGAGGCCGACACCCAGAACCAGCTGGCGCTGTCCAAGGCGAAGGTCGTCATCGAGAACGGCGGCGGTTACGACGACTTCGTCGACCGGATGCTCAAGAGCGGCGGCTCCTCCGCCGAGGTGATCAACGCCGTCAAGGTCTCCGGCAAGAGAGCCCCGAAGGGCGGCGAGCTCAACGAGCACGTCTGGTACGACTTCCCCACCGTCGCCAGGATCGCCGACCGCATCGCCGCCGCGCTCGGCAAGGCCGACCCCGACGACTCGGCCACCTTCACGAAGAACGCCGAGACCTTCAAGACGAAGCTGGAACCGCTGGAGGCGAAGGAGGCCCGGATCAAGAAGGACCACGGCGGCGAGGGGGTGGCCATCACCGAACCCGTGCCGCTGTACATGCTCGACGCGTGCGGCCTGGTGAACAAGACGCCCGAGGAGTTCAGCGAGGCCATCGAGGAAGGCGACGACGTCTCGCCGAAGACTCTGCAGAGCACCCTGGCGTTGTTCACGGACAAGCAGGTCAAGGCCCTGGTCTACAACGAGCAGACCTCCGGCCCGCAGACCGAGAAGGCCGAGAACGCGGCGAAGACGGCCGGCGTCCCCGTCGTGCCGGTGACCGAGACCCTGCCCGAGGGCAAGGACTACCTCGACTGGATGACCGCCAACGTCGACGCGCTCGCGAGCGCGCTGGACCAGTGAGCGGGTCCACCGTGGCCTGCGGGACCGGTGCTGTGATCAGTCTGCGCGGGGCCGCCCTGTCCTACGGCGACCGCGTGGTGTGGCAGGACCTCGACCTGGAGGTGCGGCCCGGGGAGTTCCTCGCCGTGCTCGGGCCGAACGGGTCGGGCAAGACCAGCTTCGTACGGGCCCTGCTGGGCCGGCAGCCACTGTCCGCCGGGACGCTGACGGTCCTCGGCCGGCCCCCGCGTGAGGCGGGCAGGCATCTCGGCTATGTGCCCCAGCAGGCGGAACTGTCCGCGCAGGCGATGCTGCGCGCCCGCGACCTCGTGCGCTTCGGCATCGACGGGCACCGCTTCGGCCCACGGCCGCGCAATCGAGACGTCCGCCGCCGGGTGGACGAGATCCTCGCCTCGGTCGGGGCCTCGGCGTACGCCGACGTGCCGCTCGGCCTGCTGTCCGGCGGCGAACGGCAGCGCGTGCGCATCGGACAGGCCCTGGCCACCGATCCGCGGATCCTGCTGTGCGACGAGCCGTTGCTCTCCCTCGATCTCCACCACCAGCGGGCCGTCACCGAACTGGTGGACGCCCGGCGCCGTACGCACGGCACGGCGGTGGTCTTCGTGACCCACGAGATCAACCCCGTGCTCGGCCTGGTGGACCGGGTGCTGTATCTGGCGCCCGGCGGTCACCGGGTCGGCACACCGGAGGAAGTCCTGACCTCCGAGTCGCTGTCGCGGCTCTACGGCACACAGGTCGATGTCGTCCGTGTCCGCGGCCGCGTCGTGGTCGTCGGGGCCCCCGACGAGCCGGCCGCGCCACCGCACCACACCCCTGAGATCGAGGAAGTACACCCATGACGCTCGCCGACGGGGTCTGGCAGCAGATCTTCAGCTTCGAGAACTACGGCGAACTCCTGGCGCTGGTCCGCAACTCCCTCATCGCCGGTGCCGCGCTCGGCCTGGTCGGCGGTCTGGCCGGGGTTTTCGTCATCATGCGCGACCTGCCCTTCGCGGTGCACGGCATCAGCGAGCTGTCCTTCGCGGGCGCGTCGGCGGCGCTGCTGATGGAGGTGAACATCGTGGCGGGCTCGATCGTCGGCTCGCTCCTCGCGGCCGGCGCGATCGGGATCCTGGGTGCGCGCGCCCGTGACCGCAACTCGGTGATCGGCATCATCATGCCGTTCGGCCTCGGGCTCGGCGTGCTCTTCCTCGCCCTCTACAAGGGCCGGGCGGCCAACAAGTTCGGCCTCCTGACCGGCCAGATCGTCGCCGTCGACACCCCGCAGATGTCGTGGCTGCTCGGCACCTCCGCCGTGGTCCTGCTCGCCCTGGCGGTCATGTGGCGTCCGCTGACCTTCGCCAGCGCCGATCCGGATGTCGCGGCGGCCCGCGGGGTGCCCGTGCGTGCGCTGTCCTTCGCCTTCATGATCGTGCTCGGCCTCGCGGTCGCCCTGTCCGTCCAGATCGTCGGCGCGCTGCTGGTCCTCACCCTGGTCGTCACGCCCGCCGCGGCCGCCGCCCGCGTCACCGCGTCACCGGTGCTGCTGCCGCTGCTCAGCGTCCTGTTCGCCGTCGTCTCCATCGAGGGCGGCATCCTGCTCGCCCTGGGTGGATCCATCCCCATCAGCCCCTACGTCACGACGATCTCGTTCACTCTCTACGCCACGTGCCGCATGGTGGGCACCTACCGCACCCGGAGATGGGGAGCCGGAAGAGCGACCACGCAGCCCGCCTGACGGCAGATCCTGCTGGGCCTCGCGGACCACCCAAGCCCGCGAGGAATCGACATACGCCTCAGCGTCGCCGAGCGCGTCGGCGGCTACCCGCCCGTCCACGTGCACCCGCCGGGTGCGCAGATCGAGCGCGAGGTCACCGGCTCGCAGGACGGACGCCTCCGAGGTACCGTCCGCCCGCAGCCGCAGCCGTACCCGCGCCAGCAGTTCCTCGCAGGCGAACGGCTTGGAGATGTAGTCGTCCGCGCCGCCCTCCAGGCCCGCGACGACGGGCTGAGCACGACCCGGTCTCTGAGCATCATCCGGCCAGTCTGCCAACCACCGGAAAACAATGGTCGATCACGAGAGGATTCTCATCTGACGCCCGTGTGCAGGGCCTGGTGCGGTCGTCGTGGACCAACATGAAAAACGTTCTAACCGCGGCCGGGGTAGACTTGCGTCGCCCATGAGGACCACGTCGTGCCTGGTCGCACGGCTGCCACAGCGAGGGGGGTGGATGGACGCCATCTCGGCTCGCCCCGCCCGCATCCAGGACGTCGCGGCCGCCGCGGGGGTCTCGGTGTCGACGGTGTCGAACGTCCTGAACCGGCCGGAGCGCGTCAACGCCCGCACCGCCGAGCGGGTCCGGGACGCGGTCGCCGCGCTCGACTACGTTCCCCATCCGGGAGCCGCCGGTCTGCGGACCGGACAGTCGTCCTCGATCGGTCTGGTGCTGCCGGACGTGGCCAACTCGTTCTACTCGCGCATCGCACGGGGCGCGGCGGACGCGGCGTACGACCACGGTTACTCCCTCGTGCTCTGTGACAGCGGGGACGCGCCGGAGCGGGAGCAGGGCTACTTCACCATGCTCGTCGAGCAGCGGGCCGTCGGGACCGTGGTGGTTCCGCTCAGCGCCGATCCCACCCGGCTCGCGCGGCTGCGTGAGCGCGGCATCCCCCTGGTGCTGGCCGACCGTGCCATGTCGGCCGAGGACGGCTGCTCCGTCTCCGTCGACGACATCGCCGGAGGCCGCATCGCCGTGCAGCATCTCCTGGACCGCGGAGCGCGCGACATCCTCGTCGTGAACGGAGAACGCGGGATACGGCAGTGCGCCGACCGGTACCAGGGCGCCCGGCAGGCCGTGCGCAGCCGGCGTGAGGCGCGGCTGGGCCAGGTCGTCGCCGAGGAGATGACGGTGGCCTACGGCAGGGAGATCGCCCTCCGGCTCGACGACCTGCCCGACGGGGTCTTCTGCACCAACGACTTCCTCGCCGCGGGGCTGTGCCGCGGCCTGGGCGAGCGGGGCGTGCGGATTCCCGAGGACGTGCAGGTGGTCGGTTACGGCGACCTCGACATCGCCAGCTTCGTGGGAACGCCCCTGACGACGGTCCGGCAGCCGGTCGAGGACCTCGGCAGGGCGGCTGTGGAGATGCTGCTCGACGAGGTGGAGGCCCGCGCGGAACACGCCCACGAGGCGCGGGTGTTCGCACCCGGCCTCGTCCTGCGGGACTCCACGCGGCCGCCTTCCGGCGCCTGAGCTCTACCGCCCCGCGTCGAGGCCGGGGATCCGCAGCGTCACCGGTCCCAGCAGGCCCGAGGAGAGCTGCGACGGGAAGGCCCAGGCGGTCGGCGTCGCTTCGGCGAGATACGGGGCCAGTGTGTTGTGGACGGTCACGTCGACGGGGACGGTACGCCCGGCGGCACCGCGCAGCTGGAAACGGTACGGGGCGCAGAACGCCTCGCCGACGGGTTCCCCGTCGAGGAACACCGCGACGCTGCCGCGCACCCGCCCCAGATCCAGCACCGGATCCGGCCCGGCCGGTACCTCCAGGGCACGCGTATAGGTCACGCCCCCGCTCCAGCCGCCCAGCCCCACCGAGCGCCAGTCCCCCAGCGGCAGCGGCGCCGGTACGGTACGCACGCGCACCGGCCCGTGCCAGGCGGAGCCGCCCCGCAGCACGGCCGTGGGCACGGTGACGACCTCGATCTCCGTCGGCTCTGCCAGCGGTTGATCGAGCGTCAGTTCTCTCCGACCGTCCAGCAGTTGCTCAAGTCCGCTTCCGACCCGCACCCGTGCGGGAAGCGCCAGCGGCAGGTCGGCCGACACGGTGCCCGACGGCACGGTGAACCGGAACCGCTGCGCACGCTCGTGGACGTCGTCGGTGGATCGCAGGGGCAGTACGGCGTTGCCGAGCACCGGAGCGCCGGTGAGCCACTCGGCGTCCGGCAACGGGTGCGGCCGTACGGCCGCGTAGCAGTGCTGCAACTCGCCCCAGCGGCCCTCGTGTTCGACAGTGTGTCCGCGCCACTTGCCCGTCTCCGCCTCCCAGCCGGTACCGCTGACCAGCGCGGTCACGGAGGAACCCGCGGACGCCACGAGATCGACGAACACCGCGTCCCGCGTATCGACACTGTCGGCCACGACCTCGAGTACGTGCTCGCCCGCGCGGAGCGTCAGTGGGTGGCGGAAGAACATCGGCACCGCGCCCCAGTCCGCCTCGTAGTACTCCACCTTCTCCTGCCGCGCCACGGCATCGCCGTCGAGCAGCACGGTGACACCCGCCGCGGCCCCCACGACGAGCACCGCCTCCGCGCCGTGGCTCGACAGTCGCAACCGAGCGCGGTAGGTCACGCGGCCGTCCGGTCGTACGTCTTCGGGAAGAGACATGAACTGCGGACGCGGCGTGAATCCGTCCGGGCGGGACAGGCAGAAGTAGCTGCCCAACGGTGTGCCGGCGGCGCCCGAGATGAGCAACGGACGGTCCTGGGCGTCCGCGAGTTCGTACTCGAGCACGTTGCGGGGCTGTTCCACGTCCACCCGGGCGGACGCCAGATAGCCGCCGCCCGTGTCCAGCCGCTCGCCGTTCCACCACACACGCTTGGCCGCCGCCGCGCCGATGTGCAGTTCGGCGGGTCCGCGGTGGTCGGTCTCCACGATCGTGCGGACCCGGGCGACGGTTCCGCTGCCGGGCACCGGGACGCGCACGAACTCCTCGGCCACCAGCCCCTTGTTGCCGAGCAGCCCCTCGGGATCCGGGATCCCGCGGCTCGACGAGTACAGCGAGACGCGCCAGCCCGCGTCCGGGGGCACGAGGGGCAGCTTTCCGGCCAGGATCCCTTCGGCGGAGGCGCTGTCCAGCGGGTCGGGGGCCTTCTCGGAGGGCACGGGGGGCAGGACGCGCACCCGATTGCCGTATGTCACCCGTGTCCGCTCGTCCTGCGCGTCCGTCTCGCTCCATCGCATGGTCCAGATCTGCGGCTCGTCGACGGACGATCCGGGGGGCAGTGCCAGATCGCCCCAGGTGTTGTCCATGGTGGGGACCAGGCGGCCCTCCCAGCCGGTCGAGACGTCCATCGTCTCGACCGGCTCCGGCGGCGGTGTGGCCGTCCGGGGCGCGGGGGTGCCTTCGCGCCATACGACGAGGGCGGCGGGGGCGCCTTCGAGCGGCACCTCGATGGTCGAGACGCCGTCGCAGACGGTGACGTGTCCGGGGCGGCGGGCGCCGGTCGCCGGGTTCCAGACCTCGGCCTCGGCGACCGCCGCGTGCACGGTGGCGGAACGGGTGTCGGCGTAGCGCGCGGGGTCGATCTCATGGTTTCCCCTGGGCGGATGCGTACGGGCGTCGGGGAAGGCTCCCGTCACCAGGGCGACCGCCACGTCGTCCTTCCGCCTGACGAGCAGCGGCACATCGCCGGTCGCGTATCCGGCGGCGTCGGCCACCGCCGCCGCGCCGGCCTCGGCGTCGCCCGCCCGCTCCAGCCGCGGATGCGCCGCCAGCGCCGCGACGACGGAGTCGTCACCGGACAGGCCGGCCGCCGTCGCGGGCGGTCGACCCACCACCACGACTCGTCCTCCCGCGTCGAGGAGTTCGGTCAGCCGACGTGCCGTCGCCTCCTCCACGACGCTCGCCGAGGGCAGCAGAACCGCGGTGTACGCCAGGTCCCCGACGCACAGGGCGCCGTCGGCGGCCCCGGCTCGCTGCACCGAGGCGTCGTCGATGACGTCGAAGGAGACTCGGCGCCGGTCCAGGGCGCCGATCCGGGGCCGGAGCCAGTTGTTCGTGCCGCACAGCTCCAGGTAGTGCCGCTGCGTCTCGTCGACGTCGGCGTGGCCTTCGCCGAGGCGGCCGTCGCCGAAGTGCTTGACGGGCGCGTCCAACGGGATGAGGGCCTGCATGGTGGCGGTGGGGTGCAGGACCGCGACGTCGGCGCTGTAGGTGCCCCACGACATGATCGAGCAGATCCGGGCGACGGCCCGGGAGAACGCCGGGTACTGCTGCCAGTAGGGCTGACGCCAGTCGGTGGACGGCGGCGCCCATTCGAACCAGCCGCCCGCGGTGCCGAAGTAACTGGCGTGCGGGTTGTACAGGTTGGCGCCGCTGCGCAGGAACGGCAGGAGCCAGTCGTAGGTGTCCTCCAGGGTGCCGCCCCAGCCGGAGGAGTGGAACGCCTCGATCCAGACGCGCTCGTGGCCGTAGAGGTGGGCCATGGAGGAGTGGACCTTGGCGTCGCCGTGGTGGTCGCTGCCGGCGGCGCCGTACCAGCGGTGGGTGCGGAAGTAGTCCGTGTAGAGCTGCGTCGACTGGGCCGGGTAGCCGGCGCGGGCGGGGTTGCTCTGGTCGCAGCCCAGGAGCATGCCGCGCTCGTCGTGCCAGGCGGCGAGCGGCTTGAAGAGGGCCTCTTCGGTGAGTTCGGCGCGGACCGCGTAGTAATCGGCGCGGATCTTCGAAGCGTTGGGAGCGTCGCCGAAGAGGGCCGGCAGGTGGTCGAGCAGGTCGTAGCCGCGCCGGGAGCGGAACTCCTCGGGGAAGCGGCGGCTGAAGGAGTTGGTGCCGGGCAGTTCGTCCTGGAAGCTGCCCGCGATGACGTTGCCCAGGTATTCCGGGACGCGACGGTCGTACTCGTGGTGGACGGCGTCCAGCAGCAGGCCGACGGCGTGCGGGTCCAGGTAGTCGAACGCCGTGGGAACGGCGACGACGAGCCGCACCTCGGTCCCGTCGGCGACCGCGATCCGGGCCGTGTCAGCGACGCGCAGGCGCGCACCCGCCATGTCGTACGCGCCCACGAGCGTCTCGGGGCCCTTCAGGGGGACGGTGCCGCCTGAGACGACGGCCCGGCGCGAGCGCAGGGCCTGCCCCGCCGCCTCGGGGTGCCGTCGGGTGATGCTTCCTTGGACATTGGCGCCGGAGAACCCGATCTGGTCGTAGAACCACAGGCGCATGCCCAGGTCCCGGGCGATCTCGCAGGCGTCGGTGAGGCGTGCCCACCACTCCTCGCCGAACCACGCCGGCTCGTCGGCCCGGGCGCCGAAACTCGGGCCTGCCGGGGCCAGGTTGATCACGACGAGATTGTGGACGCCGCCCTCCGCGAACCTGCGCATCTGCCATGCGAGGCGCTCTCGGGTGACCCTCGCGCCCGACCACCACCACAGCGGAGTGGGGCCGAAGCCCCGGGGCGGATCCTCGAACAGCTGCTGCAGTGCGGGAGAGATCACGGGTGCGGTCCTTCCGAGTACGGCTCCGGCGCCTCACTGATCTAAAAACGTTTTATATCTGCCTCACCGTAAGCGACCTGGGGTGTTGGAGCCAGATCCGCGGCTTGGAGAGGCGGTGGGCTCTTCTTGCTGCGGATGTGCGCGCGGAGCCTTGTTGGAACGTTTTTCGGCTCCTATAGTCACCGTCGATCGAGGACCACCAAGGCCACTCCCCAGCCGACGGAGTCTCATCATGTTCCGAACCTCGACTGCCCAGGATCCCGCGGAACAGCCCATCCCCAAGCGCCTGTGGAAGGTCGCGGCGCTGTCGGGCATGGCCTCGTACCTGGACGCCGCTCTCATCGTCAGTATCGCCGTCAACCTTGCCATCTACCGGGACAGTTACGACATGGGCGTGTGGATGGCGGGCGCGATCAGCGCGATCGTCACCGGCTGCATCGCCGTCGGCTCTCTCGTCGGCGGACGGCTGGCCGACATGTTCGGCCGCCGCCGCGTCTACAACTGGGACATCTTCTGCTTCGCGCTCGGCGCGGTCGTCATCACGCTGGCGCCGAACGACATCGTGCTGTTCGTCGGCGTGCTCGTGGCGGGGCTGGCGGCCGGTGCCGATCTGCCGACGTCCCTGGCCGTGGTCTCGGACGCCGCACCCGCCGACGGCCGGGCGCGTCTGGTGTCCTTCACGCAGGTCATGTGGGTGGCGGGCATCGTCGTCGTCATCTTCCTCGGCTACCTCCTGTCGGACGCGGGCATGACCGGGGCGCGGCTCATCACCGGCCATCTGGCCGTCGCCGCGCTGGTCACCTGGCAGCTCCGCTCCCGTCTGGAGCTGGCCGACGAGCCGTCCGACGAGGAGGTGGAGGCCGAGGCTGCCGCGCTGGCCGCCCCGCGCGGCACCGCGCTCAAGAACGTGTGGAACCGTGCCGCGTTGCTGCCGATGGCCGCGACCTTCGTCTACTACGTCACCTGGGGCATCGGCGCCAACACCTTCGGCCAGTTCGGCACCTATCTGCTGGTCACGGTCAGCGGTGCCTCGCAGAGCCTGGCCACCGGAATCAATCTGGCCTTCCTCCCGATCGCGCTGGTGCTGACCTTCGTCTTCGTCCGGATCGCCGACACCCCCTGGCGCGACCGGCTGTTCTACGTGTTCACGGTCGTGCAGATCGTCGCCTTCTGCATCGCCTCCCTCACGGCCGGCGCCCTCGTCGGCATGCTCGTCTTCTTCGTGCTCTACCAGATCTCCAACCCCTTCGCGGGGGAGGCCAGTTACAAGGTGTGGTCGCAGCTCACGCTGCCCCCGGACACCCGCGGCACGACCCAGGGCCTCACCTACGCCCTGTCGCGGGGGGTCTTCGCGGGCGTCGCGTTCGTCACGCCCGCCCTGATGGAGTACAGCGCGTCCGTCCTGCTCTGGTCGATCACCCTGTGCATGGCGGCGTCAGCGGTCGCGGGCGGGTACATCGTCCGTGTCCTCATCCGGCGCGCCCCCGGCGCCGCTGCCGCCCCGGCGGATCTGGGCGTGGCCCGGGCCTGAACCCGAACCGGACCTCACAAGGAGCACCGACCATGGCAACGACCGACACCCCGACCGTGACCGTGGACCGCGCCGCCGCCCTGCGCGATCTGCTCCCCCCGGTGACCCGCCGCCGCACCCGCATCGGCCTGGTCGCCGGCGGACTCGGCACGTACTGGCCGCAGTTCCCCGGTCTCCTCCCGCAGTTGAAGGAGTCGGCCGCGTACGTCACCGAGCGCCTGCGGCGGATGGACGCGGAGGTCACCGACGTCGGCTTCATCTCCGACGCCCAGGAGGGCGCGGCCGCCGCCGAGCAGCTCCGCCGTACGGACTGCGACCTCATCGTGCTGTTCCTGACGACCTATCTGACCTCGTCGATGGTGCTGCCGATCGCCCAGCGCTCACACACGCCCGTCCTGGTCATCGACCTCCAGCCGTCGGAGCGGATGGACCACGCCACCTTCGACACCGGCGACTGGCTGGCGTACTGCGCGCAGTGCTCGGTGCCCGAGGTCGGCAACGTCTTCCGTCGCGCCGGCATCCCCTTCCGGTCGGTCTCGGGCTGGCTGCGCCAGGAGGCCGCCTGGCGGCGCATCGAGCAGTGGGTCCGCGCCGCCCACGTCCGCGCCGCCCTGCGGCACGCCCGGCACGGCCTGATGGGGCACCTGTATCCCGGCATGCTCGACGTGTCGACCGATCTGACGCTGCTTCCGGCGACGTTCGGCTCGCATGTGGAGGTGCTGGAGTTCGACGACCTGCGGCACCGGGTGGAGAAGGTGACCGAGGCGGAGACACGGGAGCGCATGGCGCTCGCCCGGCAGGTCTTCACCCTCGACGACAGCGTGGTGGACGAGGACTTCGCGTGGGGAGCGACCGTGTCCGTCGCCCTCGACCGGCTCGTCGAGGACTTCGGCCTCGACACCCTCGCGTACTACCACCGCGGTCTCGACGGCGAACTGCACGAGCGGCTCGGCGCCGGCATGATCCTGGGCGCCTCCCTGCTCACCGCCCGGGGCGTGCCCGCCGCCGGCGAATACGAACTGCGCACCAGCATTGCCCAGTTGGTCTCGCAGAGTGTCGGTGGCGGAGGATCCTTCACCGAGATCCAGGCCCTCGACTTCGAGGACGACGTCGTCGAGATGGGCCACGACGGGCCCGCCCACCTCGCCGTCAGCGCCCGTGACCCGCTGCTGCGCGGCCTGGGCGTCTACCACGGCAAACGCGGCTGGGGCGTCAGCGTGGAGTTCGACGTCCGGCACGGCCCCGTCACCCTCCTCGGCCTCGGCCAGGACGCCGACGGCAGCCTGTCGTTCATCACCTCCGAGGGCACCGTCGTCCCCGGCCCTCTGCTCGAGATCGGCAACACCACCAGCTGTGTCGCCTTCGGCCGTGATCCCGGCGAGTGGGTCGACGCGTGGAGCGCCACGGGCGTCGGCCACCACTGGTCCCTCGCGGTCGGCCACCACACCGCCGACTTCCGGGCCGCCGCGAGTCTGCTCGGCATCGACCACCGGGAAGTGTGACCTCGCGCCCGGCCGGCGGAAGGGAAACCACCGCGGCCGGCCGCGATGCGCGAGCACCGCGGCCGGCCGATGGTTGTGCCAAGCGATGGGTCAGGGGCGTACGGGCTTGCCGCGTCCCCAGCCCCAGGCGAGCCGGTCGGCGCCGGACTGGTTGGTGGTGGCCAGCCAGGGGCGGGCGGGGTCGCCGGTCAGCTTCTGCAGCGAGTACGTGTCGCCGGTGCGCAGACCGGGCCAGTAGACGGAGCCCATCTTCAGCTCGCGGAAGGTGTCGGTGACGGCCTGCATGAAGTTGACGAAGTTGTTGTCGGGAGCCGGCTTGTTGTAGTCGAACCCGGTCGTCATGTGGGCGCCGAACTCATCCGCGACGGTCCGGTTCGCGCAGTCGCCGATGCGCACCTTGAGGTCGGCCACCCACTGGTCGTAGGTGGCGTACTCCTTCCAGAACCCGTAGTGGTGCAGCGACAGGTAGGTGCCCTTCAGGCGCGGGTCGGCGCACACGGAGGTGACGTGGTCGTTGTAGCCGGCGCCACTGACGAAGACCCGGTTGCGCGGCACCGAGGGATAGGTGTCCAGCCACTTGGCGGCGAGGTCGGCCCACTCGGTGTCGGTGTAGCCGTGGGGTTCGTTCATCGGCTCGAAGTAGACCCGGGAGTTGCCCTTGTAGGCCTTGACCACGGTGTCCCACATGGGCCAGAAGGTGGCCTCGTCGTCGATGAAGCCGTCCTTGCGGGGGCCCGTGCCCTCCCAGTAGGAGAGGATGACCTTGAATCCCTTGGCCGTCGCCGCGTCGATGACCCCGCGGTAGGACTTCCAGTAGGAGCCGTTGACGGTGTACGGGTTGATGGGCAGCCGGACGGTGTTGGCACCGAGGTTCGCGCGGAACGCCGAGATGACCCGGCTCGCCTTGGTATAGCTCTGGGCGTAGGTGTCGGAGGTCGACAGGCCGGACAGGACGACCGGGTCGTCGGCGAAGTTGTCGCGGGGGTCGGCCCAGTTCACGCCCTTGAACTGGGTGGTGTCGGCGCTCGGCGCGGCGGAGGCGGGGCTGCCGGCGAGGGTCGTACCGCCGAGGGCGGCGATCGCGACCGCCACGAAGGCGGAGCGCAACCGGGGAGTGAAGCGGGTTCTGGTGGGGGTCTGGCGCATCGGCTTGCCCTTTCAGGAGATGGCGGCGCTTGGCGTGAGGGGGTATGGGGGGAGTTCTGCCGCCCGGCTGTCGCCACGGGACGGTGACCAGCTGCTCAGGGATGGCGTAGGGCAGGCCCTACGGGGAGGTTCGTGACGGCGCCGGCTTTCGGGACGGCCGGCGAGCTTCCGGTGTGCGTCCTCACCTGCGGTGCTGGGACCAACGTTCCGCTCCTCCCTGCTCCACCGACCGCGATGCCGTGTTTACGTAAACATGCCGAGAACAAGCCGGTGAGCCAGGGCTGCTCGTGCGGGGATGTTTACGTAAACTTCAGGGCGTCGGAATCGTGGCACCCGCCCCAGCGATCGTCAAGGTTTCCCACGCGTAACATCCGATGCACCGCGTGGCGGAGTCCCGGCCCCGGGGTCGAGGGAAGCGGGAGTGGTGGAGCGATGGACCTGAACAACCCGGAGACGCTGGTCTCCGCAGCCGCGGGCGGCGCGCAGCGCGGCGGCTCCGGTGTGCCCGGCGGGCGCCGCAAGCAGCGCGTCTCCATGGCCGATGTCGCCAAGCTGGCGGGGGTCTCGTCCCAGACGGTCTCGCGGGTCTCCAACGGCCATCCCGGAGTGATCAGTTCGACGCGGGAGCAGGTGCTCGCGGCGATGCGGGAGCTGGGCTACCGGCCCAACAGCGCCGCGCGCGCCCTCAGGTACGGCCAGTTCAACACCATCGGCGTGATCCTCTTCAGCCTGTCCTCGACGGGCAACAGCCGCACCGTGGAGGCGATCGCCACCCACGCCGCGGCCGAGGGATACGCGATCACCCTGATCCCCATCGACGTCCCGACCCAGGACAACGTGCTGGGGGCGTTCACCCGGATGGGTGAGCTGGCCGTCGACGCCGTCATCGTCATCATGGAGATCCATCTGCTCGACACCGGCACGGTGCAGCTGCCGCCGGGCGTGCACGTCGTCGTCGTGGACTCCGACGCCGGGGACCGCTACAGCGTGGTCGACACCGACCAGGCCGACGGCGCCCGGAAAGCCGTCCGGCACCTGCTCGACCTGGGCCATCGGACCGTATGGCATGTGACCGGCCCCGAGACGTCCTTCGCGGGCCAGCGCCGTACCCAGGCCTGGCGCGCGGTGTTGGAGGAGGCCGGACGCCCGGTGCCGCCGCCCCTGCACGGCGACTGGTCGGCCGAGTCCGGCTACGCGGCCGGCCTCGCGCTCGCCGGGGAACCCGACTGCACCGCCGTGTTCGCCTCCAACGACCAGATGGCCCTGGGTCTGCTGCGCGCCTTCCACGAACGCGGCCTGTCCGTCCCCCGGGACGTCAGCGTGGTCGGCTTCGACGACATCCCCGACGCCGCCTTCTTCGTCCCGCCGCTCACCACCGTCCACCAGGACTTCGCCGAGGTGGGCCGTCGCTGCGTCCAGGGAGTCCTCCAGCAGATCCGCACCCGCGGCGGCTCCCGGCCCGGGACCGACCTCGTCCCGACCACTCTGGCGATCAGACACAGCACCGCACCGCCACGGAGGTGACGTTCCACGGAGTCCGCCGGTGACGCCGGCGGGCGCGCGGGCCCCGCGCCACCCGGTCTTGTGGGCCACGGCCACGGGGTCGTTGTCCGCACGGCCCGTCCGAGGAAGGCGCGGTTGGCCCGGGCCAGGGTGCGCACCTGGGGATCGATGGCCGTGGGGGCCGCCACCGCCTCCCGGTCGATGCCGAAGTTGTGCTGTCCGCCCAGCATCGCGTCGTACATCCGCGCGACGCTCGCCTTGTCGGGATCGGCCCCCGGCAGGAGACCCTCCGTGTCGGACACCACAACTCCCCTCTTTCCCAGGAATCTTGACGCACCATCATATAGTTTGCCGAACGACGCACGGCGAACACTTGTCCCGCCACGCGCCCGCACTCCCACCCCGAAAGGCACCACCCTGCGGAACGAACCGCGCAGCCGCACCGACCGCGCACCCGCAGCCGCGCACCCGCCCCGTCGGTCGCTCTTCTCCCCCGCGGCCGACGTCATCGGCTCGGAACTCGATCTGCCCCTGACCGGCAGCCAAGTCGTGCACGCGCTGACACCCGGCTTCTGCGACGCCGCGTCGCTCTATCTGCTGGAGCGCTGGCGGCGTGAGGAGAACGCGTACGTCACCGCGGATCCGCCCCGGATCGAGGCTCGTCGACTGGCGTTGCGCGTGGGAACGGACACGCTCGCGGACTGGGAGAGTGCGCTGCCGGTCGGTGAGGTGGTCGTCTTCCCGCGTGAGACGCCGTACGCCCGCGCTCTCGCCGCCGGGCACGCGCAGGTGCTCGACACGGTCGATCCGCACACGTCCGAGCGGCTCGTCGCGGCCGCCGGCGGTGACGCCCGTATCGGCGATGTGATGTCGCGGGTGGGGTCCTTTCTCGTCGTCCCGCTGCGGCTGCGGGGCGCCGCTGTCGGCTTCCTCACCTGTACGCGCGGACCGGACCGGGCGCCGTTCCTGCCCGCGGACGTGGCGGCCGTGGAGTCGCTGGCCGCCCGGGCCTCCGTCGCCCTGGACAACGCGCGCCTGTACGAGCGCGAGCGCCGTACCGCCCTGGCCATCCGTAACAGTCTGCTGCCCGGCGCGGTCCAGGAGTTCGAGGGCTGCCGCATCGCCCACGGCTGTCTGCCCGCCGGGCAGGGCACCGTCATCGGCGGTGACTGGTTCGACGTGCTGAAGCGGCCGGGTGACCGGGTGGGCCTGATCGTCGGGGACGCCATGGGGCACGGTCCCGAGTCCGCCGTCGCGATGATCCAGCTGCGCACCGCCGCCCGTACCCTGGCGGGACTCGACATCCCTCCGGCCGATCTCATACGGCGGCTCGACGCGCTCGCCGACGACACTCCGGGCGCCTCCTTCGCGACCTGTATCTACGCCGAGTGGGACGCGCGGCGCTGCACCTGCACCCTTGTGGGCGCGGGTCACCCTCCCCCACTGATGCGCGGCCCAGGCGGCCGGACGGCCCCGGTCCCGCTCGTCGGAGCGGGCCTGCCCCTCGGACTCGGCGCGGACACCTACGAGGCCACCGTGCTGAACGTGCCGGAACCGGCCCTCCTCGTCCTCTACAGCGACGGCCTGGTGGAGTGCCGCGACGCCGACATCGATCAGGAGATCACCCGCCTCGCGCACACCCTCGACACGGCCGCCGTGGAGCCCGTGGACGCCGACGACCGCGACGCACTGCCCGCACTGTGCCGGCGGCTCCTGCACGCCCCGTCCGACACGACCGGCGCCGACGACCGCACCGTGCTGCTCGCCGAGCTGACGCCCGCGAGGGGCTGAACCGGGCTGCCGGGCAACGCCTTTGCCCAGCGCGCGCTCAGACCTTCAGGTTCGCCCACACCGCGTTGCCACCGGTGAGTCTCGACCGGTCGACCCCCCAGGCGTCCGCGAGCCCCTCCACGAGGAGCAGGCCGCGGCCGCCCTCGTCCTCCGGGCAGGGCCGGCGTCGAGGCAGGCCGCGGCCCGGCCGGCCGTGGTCGTGCACCTCGAGGCGCAGGCACCCGTCCGTGACGAGCCCGATGCCGCACAGGACCCGCGCGCTGAGGGTGTGCCGTACGGCGTTGGTGACCAGCTCGGACACGAGCAGCACGGCGTCCGCGCACACCTCGCCCGGCAGCCGCCACATGGTCAGCCGCGTGCTCATGGAACGGCGGGCCACCGAGACGCTGGAGCGGTGTGCGGGGAGTTCCAGCCAGTGCGTTCGGTCCGGGCTCGGGACGTCTAACAGCTGGGGAGAGGACGTCGTGTGGGGGGACACGGTGTTCGCCTTCCGTGGGGGGCGGGCGCAGCCGGAAGTGGGGGGGGAGGTCGGCGACGGGCCTGCGAGGAAGGGGTGTTCCGGAACAGATCCTGTGCCTTGAACGTCGGGGCGCGCCAACGCTCATGTGGGGCATGGGACGTTGGCGATGAAGCGGCTCGCGTGTGGCGGGACGATTCACACAAGTAACTATGCTCGCACCTGTGTTCATGCTGCAACCGTCTGCCTGATAATTTCAGCTAGCCGGTATCCGTCTGGCGACGTCATCAAGTCGCTGTCAGACTCGCACCGGTGACAGTCCCTCAGGAGGTAGGGCGTGAGCGAAGGCCGTTCGGGCACGGGCAGCACCAGTGCGCCCACCGTTCTCCGCATGATCCTCGGCCGGCGGCTGCAGGAGCGGCGGCAGGGTGCGGGCGCGTCGCTGGAGGACGCGGCCAGGGCCCTGCGGGTGAAGCCCTTGACCATCCGCCGCCTGGAGAAGGCGGAGGTCGGCCTCAAGCCGCTCTACGTGGAGAAGCTGCTGCAGACCTACGGGGCCGACCAGCAGGAGATCGACGAGTTCGTCGACCTGGCCGAGCGGGCCAACGAGCCCGGCTGGTGGCACACGTACCGCGATGTGCTGCCGAACTGGTTCAGCGGTTACGTGAGTCTGGAGACGGGGGCCAAGACCCTGCGGACCTATGAGTCCCACTACGTCACGGGGCTGCTGCAGACCCCTCAGTACGCGCGCGGAGTCCTGCGCGGGGGCTTCCCGAACGACAGCGACGAGGATCTTCAGCGGCGCGTGGATCTGCGGCTGCGCCGCCAGGGCCTGCTGGAGAGATCCGACGCTCCCACGCTGTGGGTGGTGATGGAAGAGGCCGTACTGCACCGGGTGGTGGGCGACTTGGAGGTCATGCGGGGGCAGATCGACCGGCTCCTGGAGGTCACGGCACTGGAGCACGTCAGCGTCGACATCGTGCCGTTCACCGCCGGCGCCCACGTCGGCGCCTGCGCCCCGTTCACCTACTTCCGGTTCGAGGAGCCCGAGCTGCCGGACATCGTCTACAGCGAGATCCTCTCCGGTGCCATGTACCTGGACCAGCGCTCCGATGTCGCGGCGCATCTGGAGGCCCACAACCGTATGTCCCTGCTGACCTCGGACGCGGTCAGCAGGGCGCTCCTTCACCGCATGCGCAAGGAGTACTCATGACCACCATCGACGCTCACGTCTACAACGGGATGCCCGCCTCGGACCTCGGCGAGCACGGCTGGGAGTCTCCGTGGAGCGGTCCCAACGGGGGCCAGTGCGTGCAGACGAAGCAACTCGCCGACGGCCGCGTGGCCCTGCGGCAGTCGACCGATCCCGCCGGTCCCGCGCTGATCTACACCCCCGAGGAGATCGCCGCGTTCCTCGCGGGAGTCAAACGCGGCCTCGCGGACCACCTGGCGGCCGGCTGAGAGCCTGACACAGCCTCTGACCCCGGACCCCAGCGGGAAGGCCCGAGCCCGCCCCGACCACGACCTGCCCGACACCCCCCACGCACAAAACCGAAAGGGACAGGATGACCAACACGCACGCCGCGCGGGACATCGACACCAGCAGGCCCCACTCTGCCCGGATGTACGACTACTACCTCGGCGGCAAGGACCACTTCGAGGTCGACAAGAAGGCGGCCGAGACCGTCGCGGCGGCCTACCCCGGCATCTTCGTGTGCGCCCGCGAGAACCGCGCCTTCATGCACCGCGCCACCCGAGTCCTCGCGCAGGAGCACGGCATCCGCCAGTGGCTGGACATCGGCACCGGCATCCCCACCGAGCCGAACCTGCACCAGGTGGCCCAGTCCGTGGTCCCCGAGGCGCGCGTGGTCTACGCAGACAACGATCCCCTCGTCCTCAAGTACGCCGAGCGCCTGATGCGCAGCACGCCCCAGGGCCGCACCACGTACATCGAGGCGGACGTCAACGACCCGGACACGCTGCTCAGCGCCCCGGAGCTGGGCGAGGTCCTGGACCTGGACCGGCCCGTGGCCCTGTCCCTCAACGCCCTGATGCACTTCGTCACGGACGCGCAGGACCCGTACGGCATAGTGGACCGTCTGCTGTCCGCGCTTCCCTCGGGCAGCGCGCTGGCCCTGAGCCACTGCACGCCCGACTTCGACCCGGCCACCTGGCAGAAGGTCACCGACATCTACACGGGCGCGGGGACGCCGGTGCGGTTCCGCTCGCGCGAGGACGTCGCCCGCTTCTTCGACGGGCTCCACCTGCTCGACCCGGGCATCACCGTCGGCCACCGCTGGCGCCCGGACGGTGTCCCCGCCGCCACGGACGCCGAGGTCAGCCTGTGGACCGGGGTGGGCATCAAGCCGTAGCCGAAGCGGTGCGCGCCGGGCGGCGGCGCCGTTGTCGCCCTCGCCGCCCCGCGGTACGAGCGCGCGACACGCGCGCGGCGGCTCGTACCGTTGAGGTATGACCGGCGGCGGCGTGGTGACGCTGTTCGTGTGCGGCGATGTGATGCTCGGGCGTGGCGTCGACCAGATCCTGGCGCGCCCCGGCGATCCGGCGCTGCGGGAGGACTACGTCACGGACGCCCTGTCGTATGTGCGCCTGGCGGAGTCGGTCAACGGGCCGATCCCGGCCCCCGTCGACCCGTCCTGGCCGTGGGGCGAGGCACTGCGCGTGCTGGAGGCGGCCGCACCGGACGTCCGTGTCGTCAATCTCGAGACGTCCGTCACGCGCAGTGACGCGTTCGCTCCCGGCAAGGCGGTCCACTACCGCATGCATCCGGCCAACCTGCCCGCCCTCACGGTGGCCCGTCCCGACGTCTGTGTCCTGGCCAACAACCATGTCCTGGACTTCGGCCGCGCGGGCCTGGAGGAGACACTGGACGCGCTGCGCCACGCGGGTCTGCGGGTGGCCGGCGCGGGTCGGAACGCCGACGAGGCGCACGCGCCCGCGGCCGTCCCCGTGCGTACCGGTGGCCGTGTGCTCGTCTTCGCGCTCGGGGCGCGGTCCAGCGGCATCCCGTCCGGCTGGGCGGCGACCGCGGATCTGCCCGGCGTCGCCTACGTTCCCGAGCTGTCCCTCACAGCGGCCGACGCGGTGGTGCGGCAGGTGCGGGAGGTGAAGCGGGCGGGCGACATCGCGGTCGTGTCCGTGCACTGGGGCTCCAACTGGGGATACCTCGTTCCCCGGGACCAGCGCCGCTTCGCACACGCCCTGGTGGACGGCGGCGTCGACCTCGTCCACGGGCACTCCTCGCACCATCCCCGCCCCGTCGAGGTGTACCGGAACCGGCTGATCCTGCACGGCTGCGGCGACTTCATCGACGACTACGAGGGCATCGGCGGCTACGAGGAGTACCGCGACGACCTCCGGATCGTCTACCTCGTGACGGTGGCGGCGGACACGGGCGGGCTGACCGGTCTGCGCATGGTGCCCCTGCGTGCCCGGCGGATGCGGCTGGAGTCCGCCCCGCCGGAGGACGCCGCCTGGCTGCACGCGACCGTCGACCGCGTCAGCGTCGGCGTACGTCTCACGCTGGAGCCCGACGGCACGATCACGCTGGTGCCGCCCGCGGCGGGTGCCGTTCCGTGAACCGTTGGCTGCGGCTGACCCTGCTCGGTGTCGGGGCGATGAACTCGCCCCGGTTCGCACCGGCCGGTCTGCTGCTGCGGTACGCCGGACACCGTGCGGCCTTCGACGGCGGCCCCGGCGCCGAATCGCCGCCCGGGCGGCTGGACGGCTGGCTGGTCACCGACGAGCAGGCGGAGCTACGGACCGCGCTGCGCCGGAGCGCGGCCGAGCGGGGCGTGGCGATCCGCGCCGGTGACCTGGACCTCGGCGAGGTACGAGTGGGCTGCCGCCCCGTGGTGCACACCTCGCACCCCGCCTACGGCTATCGCATCGAGGCCGGCGATCTGGTCGTGGTGTGGGCGCCGGAGTTCTGGGAGTTCCCGGCCTGGGCCGCGGGGGCGGACCTGATGTTCGCCGAGGCCGCCGCCTGGGACCGGCCGATACGGTTCCGGGGCGGCGTGGGCGGCCACGCCACCGTGCAGGCCGTCGCCGAGCAGGCCGTACGGCACGGCGTACGGCGACTTGTCTACGCCCACATCGGGCGGCCCAGTCTCCGGGCGATCGATGCCGGCTTGAAGCCGCCGGAGGGTGAATGGGGAGTCGAGGGCCGCACCTATTCCCTGCGGCAGGCCCGGGACGGCGCGCGGAACCACCACGGGCCCCGGATCAGGTGATCCGGGGCCCGTGGGACACGCTCGTTCAGTGAGCGCCGAGCTGCAGGTCCGCGCCCGCCGCGACGCCCTCGGCCGAGAGGAAGGCGAAGGCGTCGGCGCAGACGCCGAGCGGCGGGACCTCAAGGAAGAGACCGCCGGAGCCGCCGCCCGCCATACCTCCGGAGACGTTGTCCAGGTCGACGTCGGACATCTCGGCCGTTTCCACCTGAGGGATGAAGTTCATAACGCGCGGTTCCTTTCGCATAAGAAATTCTCTATGGCGGTCTTCGCCCGATTCCCGAAACGGCAACCGTCCCGGGCGGCTCACGCCATGCGGAGGATCGAAGCACGTCGAAGGGCAGACGGCCAGTCTCCCCACTTCGATGCGGAAGGCCTTCCGGCATCTCCCTTCACCAGTGTGAAACCGTGGTCACCGAATTCACCAACTCCTTCACGTGAATTGCCGCCACGCTGCACATTCAAGTGTTGCCACGGGGTTTCCAAGACGGACACTCCCCCACCAATACGCCGAGCGGCGGCACAACTGTGACTACTGCTCAGTTTCCTTACGACTTACTGGTGAACGGTGTGCAGGTTTGCCATTTTTTCCGCCGGTCGGGAGTCGCCGCTCAGCGGAAGTTCACGTCGCTGCACAGGAAGTAGGTCTGGTCCATGTGCGACGCCTGCCAGATCGTGTAGACGACGTGGCGGCCGCTGAGGCCGGACGTGCTCACGTCGATCGAGTAGTTCTGGCTGGGGGCGTAACGGCCGGTCCTGGCGACCAGTTGGAGGTCGTCCCAGGTCAGAGGCTGGGTGGCGGGGTCGAAGCCCTGCCGGGTGACGTAGACGAGGAAGTAGTCGGCGCCGTGGCTGGCCTGGTCGTACAGGCGCACGGTGAAGTCGCTGCCGATGTCCGTGGTCTTCCAGGCGCCCACGGCGTCCAGGGAGTTGTACCGGCCGCCTTCCGTCCGGCCGCCGCTGCACAGCTGTCCGTCGGGGACGACCGCCTCGAAGTTGCCGCCGGAGCCGTTGCGGTACAGGCCGTTCCAGTTCCACATGGCGTTCGGGTTGTCCTGCCATGCCTGCCAGCACATGGGGTCTTGCTGCGCCATGGCCGGGTTCTGGAAGTCGGATCCCCAGCGGAGCCAGCAGCCGTAGTTGCGGGAAGCCGGGTCGACGACCGAGCCGTGGGCGGCGGCGGTGCCGCTCCAGGGGATCAGGCAGAGCAGCACCGCGGCGAGCATGCTCAGAGCGAGTGTGGGGCGAGGGCGGACTCCCTTGATCCTGTTTGATCTGCTCATGACAATTCACGTCCTGTCCACCGGGGCAGCGGGTACGGGGTTGGGTACGGGCCGCTCATGGGAGCGCTCCCGCACTTCCAACCTGCGCCCCATGAAACGGAGCTGCAACATTCGATTGCGCCACTTTCGAGACCCCGTTGGCGCGTTCGATGCGTTCGACGTGTGCCCGCTGTCGTCGGCAGAAGTGGGCTCGGGGCGCCCTGAACGAGCGGGCACCCCGAACCGTCGCTGTAGCCGCGCGCCTGTCGCGGCTACAGCGTGCGCTCCAGGCGCTCGGCCACCAGCTTGACGAACCGTGCGGGTTCCTTGGGCTGGCCGCCCTCGGCGAGGACCGCCAGGCCGTGGAGCAGTTCGGCGGTGTCGGCGAGCCGCGTGCGGTCCTCGCGTTCCTTGTACGCCTGGTTCAGGCCCTTCACCAGCAGGTGGTCGGGGTTGAGTTCGAGGATCCGCTTGGTGGGCGGCACCTCCTGGCCCATCGCGCGGTACATGTTCTCCAGCGCCGGGGTCAGGTCGTGCGCGTCCGAGACGACGCAGGCCGGAGAGACGGTGAGACGCGAAGAGAGGCGCACGTCCTTGATGTCCTCGCCCAGGTGTTCCTTCATCCAGCCGAGCAGCCCCGCGAACTCCTCGGTCTGCTTCTCCCGCTCGCCGTCGGCCTTCGCGTCCCCCTCGGCGCCGAGGTCGATCTCGCCCTTGGCTACGGAACGCAGCTTCTTGCCCTCGTACTCGCCCACGGCGTCGACCCACACCTCGTCGACCGCGTCGGTGAGCAGCAGGACCTCGATCCCCTTGGCCCGGAACGCCTCCATGTGCGGGGAGTTCTCGATGCTCTGCCGGGACTCGCCGGTGAGGTAGTAGATGTCGTCCTGGCCGTCCTTCATCCGCTCCACGTAACTCTTCAGCGTGGTCGGCTCGTCGTCGCCGTGCGTGGTCGGAAACGACGAGACGGCGAGGAGCGCGTCGCGGTTCTCCGCGTCGGTGACCAGCCCCTCCTTCAGGACGGCGCCGAACTCCCGCCAGAACGTGCTGTAGCGGTCCGGGGCGGACGCCATCATGTCCTTGACCGAGGACAGGACCTTCTTGGTCAGCCGGCGCTGGATCATCCGGATGTGGCGGTCCTGCTGGAGGATCTCGCGGGACACGTTGAGGGAGAGGTCCTGCGCGTCCACGACTCCCTTGACGAAGCGGAGGTACGGCGGCAGCAGCGCCTCGCAGTCGTCCATGATGAAGACGCGTTTCACATACAGCTGCACACCGCGCTTGAAGCCCTGGGTGAACAGGTCGTGCGGCGCGTGCGACGGGACGAACAGCAGGGCCTGGTACTCGAAGGTGCCCTCCGCCTGGAGGCGGATCGTCTCCAGCGGCTCACGCCAGTCGTGGCCGATGTGCTTGTACAGCTCGTGGTACTCGTCGTCGGACACCTCCTCGCGCGAGCGCGCCCACAGGGCCTTCATCGAGTTCAGCGTCTCGGGTTCGGACGCGGTGTCCCCCTCGCCCGATTCCGGGACGAGCCGGATCGGCCAGGTGATGAAGTCCGAGTACCGCTTGACGATCTCCTTGATCTTCCAGACGGAGGTGTAGTCGTGGAGCTGGTTCTCGGGGTCCGCCGGCTTGAGGTGCAGCGTGACGGCGGTGCCCTGCGGCGCGTCGTCGACCCTCTCCAGCGTGTACGTGCCCTCACCGCGTGACGTCCAGCGGGTGCCCTGGCTCTCGCCGGCGCGCCTGGTCACCAGGGTCACCTCGTCGGCGACCATGAAGCCGGCGTAGAAGCCGACGCCGAACTGGCCGATGAGCCCCTCGGCTCCGCCCGCCTCCTGGGCCTCCCGCAGTTCCTGGAGGAACTTGGCGGTGCCCGAGTTGGCGATGGTGCCGATGAGCTGCCCGACCTCGTCGTACGACATCCCGATGCCGTTGTCCCGCACGGTGAGCGTGCGGGCCTCCTTGTCGATCTCGATCTCGACGTGCAGGTCGGACACATCGGCGTCGAGCGTGTCGTCCCGCAGGGCCGCGAGACGCAGCTTGTCCAGCGCGTCGGAGGCGTTGGAGACGAGCTCGCGCAGGAAGACATCCTTGTTCGAGTAGACCGAGTGGATCATCAGCTGCAGGAGCTGACGGGCCTCTACTTGGAACTCAAACGTTTCGGTCGACATGGTTCGCGTGTACCTCACAGGTCCCTGAGTGGTCGCCGGAACTGGCGCCCAGTCACTGTAAAACACCAAGTCGGGGCGGAGTCACCGGCTTCCGGCAGCGGGCGGTGGTCCCTCTTCTGCTCAACTCCCCTCTCGCGTACCGTCGTTGCGTCTGAAGTGACCAGGGTGACGGAAGGGTTACGGGGTTTTCATGGGCAGAGGTCTGCTTTCGCTGGTTCTCGCCGCGGTCACCGGTGCCGCGCTCCTCACGGCACCGGCGTCCGCCGCACCGCCTCCCCCGCCGACGGACGTGTACCGGCCGGTCCGCGGGCCGTCCGCCCCGGCGGAGTACCGCTACCTCCAGAAGACCGTGCCGGGAGAGTCGATTCCGCGCCACGCCCACGACCTCGCGGCGGCACAGGCCCGGGAGCTGCCCACCGTCGGCGGGCGCTGGAAGGGCGTGGGCCCCACCAACATCGGCGGCCGGATCGTCTCCCTGGCGCTCGACCCGAAGCGCGCCGACACCCTCTACGCGGCGGCCGCGAGCGGCGGACTGTGGCGCAGCACCGACGCCGGGGGGACGTTCCACTCGGTGTGGCCCGACAGCTTCACGCAGGCCATGGGCGCGGTCGCCACCGCACCGGACGGCACCCTGTACGTCGGCACCGGCGAGCCCAATCCGGGCGGCGGAAGCATCACGTACGAGGGCACGGGCATGTACCGGAGCAAGGACGGGGGCCGGACCTGGACCCCGCTCGGCCTACGCGACTCCGGCGCGATCAGCGCCATCACCATCGACCCCGCCGATCCCCGCCGTATCTATGTGGCCGCCGCGGGGTCTCTCTACAACGGCGGTGGCGACCGGGGCGTGTACCGCTCCGAGGACGGCGGCGCCACCTGGGAGCGGATCCTGGCCGGCGCCAACGAGTTCACCGGCGCCACGGAGATCGTGGTGGACGGCGACCAGTTGTACGCCGTGCTGTGGGACAAGCGCCGTCGCCCCGATCTGCGGACGTACGGCGGTGTGGGCTCCGGCGTCTTCCGCTCCGCGGACGACGGCGAGACCTGGGAACGGCTCGGCGGGGGCCTGCCCGCGCAGGGACCCGACGTGGGACGCATCGGCCTGGGCGTCGCGGGCGACCGGCTCTACGCCATCGTCAACAAGGCGGGCGGCTCCTTCGAGGGCTTCTACGGCTCCACCGACGGCGGCGACAGTTGGACCCGCACACCGGCCAACGAGGATCTCACCAACTCACAGTCCAGCTTCGGCTGGTGGTTCGGCAAGGTGTGGATCGACCCCCGGGACACCGAGCACGTGCACGTGGCCGGGGTCGCCCTGCTGACCACGAAGGACGGCGGCACCACCTGGAGCGCCGACGACACGAGCATGCACGTCGACCATCACGCCATGGTGTGGGACCCGCGCCGGCCCGGCCGGGTCTACCTCGGCAACGACGGCGGCGTCTACCGCTCCGACTCCGGCGGCGACGGCGGCTGGGTCAAGTCCCGCCACCAGCCGTACACCCAGCTCTACAGTGCGGCGATCACCCCGCAGGACACCAGCCGCATCTCCGGCGGCTCCCAGGACAACGGCTCGCTGCGCTCCTGGGGCGGGGAGAAGTTCAACGAGTACCTCGGCGGCGACGGGGAGGAGAACCTGATCGACCCGGCCGACGTGAACAACGTCTTCGCCTGCTACCAGTACGGCAACTGCTTCCGCTCCACCGACGGCGGCGACACCCTCACGTACTTCGCCGACCGGACGACGTTCCAGCGCCGCAACTGGTTCACGCCGGTGGAGTTCGACCCGCGTGACCCGAAGATCCTCTACTACGGCGCCGAGGTCCTCAACCGCTCCACGGACGGCGGCGAGACCTGGCAGGCCATCAGCCCCGACCTGTCCGGCGGGCCCGGCTCCGACCCGCTCTACGCCAACTACGGCACCATCACCTCGATCGCCCCGGCCGGCGACGGACGCACGGTGTACGCCGGCACGGACGACGGCCGCGTCTGGGTCACCAAGAACCTCGGGGCGACCTGGACGAAGCTGGCCGAGGGGCGCCCCTGGGTGACCCGTGTGGTGGTGGACCCGAAGAACCCGAACCGGGTCTGGACCACCCACTCCGCCTACCGCTCCGGCTCACCCCTCCCCCACGTCTACGGCAGCACCGACGGAGGCAAGCACTGGCGGAACCTGTCGGGCAACCTCCCGGCGGCACCCGTCAACGACCTGGTCGTCGCGCGGGGCGGCATCCTGTACCTCGCCACCGACCAGGGCGTGTTCACCAGCGTCACGGGCGGCGGCCGCTGGCTGCGCCTCGGACGCGGCATGCCGCAGGTGCCGGTCGACGACATCGAGTACGACGCGGGACACCGCCGTCTGGTGGCCGCGACGTTCGGCAGGGGCTTCTACGAACTGACCACTGTCTGAGCAGATCGCTTACGGCGCAGCCGCCCGGCATTGACCAGTGCCGGGCGGCTGTTCCGCGAACCGAAGCTGTGCGGTCCTCAGGACGTGCGGTCCTCAGGACGTTTCCGCGGCCCGCACGCGCGCCAGTACGTCGCGGATCATGTCCGCACTGATCAAGAAGTGGTCCCGGGCGACTTCCTCCGCTCGCTCGGGCTCGCCCGCCGCGATGGCCTCGTACAGGGCCGTGTGGCCCTCGCCGGCCCGATGGAAGTGGGACCGCTCGCCCTTGCCCCACGGCTCGATCGGGAAGCCGAGGCTGATCCGGGTCAGCAGGTCCCGGCTGAGCAGGGCGATCTGCGGATTGTGGGTGGCCGCGCAGATGCTCCGGTGGAACGCGCTGTCGGCGGCCTGTTCCTCTCGGGGCGTGCGCGCGGACAGGTGCGCGGCCAGGGCCTCCCGCATGGGTTCGAGGTCCTCGGGTCGTCGGCGTCGAGCCGCCGTCGCGGCCACCATGCCTTCCACCAGCCCGCGCAGATCGAAGAGCTGCTCGAACTCCTCCCACCGGGGCAGCAGCGTGCGGCGGACCGCGGCCCCGGAGGACTCGGTCCAGCTGTCGCGTACGAAGGCGCCCCCGTTGCGGCCCCGACGGATCTCGATGACTCCCAGGGTCTGGAGGCGTCCGACGGCCTCGCGGACGGTGGGGCGGCTCACCCGCAGCAGCCGGGTCAGCTCGCGTTCGACCGGCAGCCGTTCGCCCGGCAGGAAGTCTCCGACGGCGATCGCGGTGAGCAGCCGGTCGGAGACCTCGTCGACCGCCGAGGCCACGCGCACCGGGCGCAGCGACGACGACGGCGAACCGCCGAGCAGGACACGGTCGAGTACGCGGGAGAACTCGTCCCCCGGTTCGGGTGACTCAGGTGCGGATGTCAGCTGTCCTCCCCATCGAGTGCCGCCTTTGTAAACGCGCGGGGGCCACGTGAACACGCCGTTACGTCTTGCACCGGCCCCGCCAAAAGGTCTTGTGCGCTGACCTTTTGCCCAATCACTATCTCATCCATCCGTCACACCCAACTGGTTTAAGACAGAGGTCGGCATTCATTCCGGCCGGTCTGGGAGGCTTCCCCGTGGCGATCCCCGAACCGAACCACACCGGAACCGTCGACTTCAACGGCTGGTCCACCTGGTACCGGATCACGGGCGAACCGGGCAGGACACCTCTGGTCGTCCTGCACGGCGGACCCGGCGCCGGTCACAACTACACGCTCAGCATCGCGGGCATCGCCGGGCAGGGTCGCCCCGTGGTGCACTACGACCAACTCGGCACCGGACTGTCCACCCATCTGCCCGGCAAGGGCGCCGACTTCTGGACCGTCCAGCTCTTCCTCGACGAACTCGACAACCTCCTCAAGGCGCTGGGCATCGCCGACGCCTACCACGTCCTCGGCCAGTCCTGGGGCGGCATGCTCGCCGCCGAGCACGCCGTGCGCCGCCCACCCGGGCTGCGCGGCCTGGTCATCGCCAACTCCCCCGCGTCCATGGAGCTGTGGCTGTCGGCCGCACACGAGTTGCGTGCCGCCCTCCCACCGGAGGTCCAGCACACCCTCCTCGCCCATGAGACGGCCGGCACCACCGACCACCCGGACTATCGCGCGGCCGAACAGGTCTTCAACGAGCGCCACGTGTGCCGCCTGGTCCCCAACCCGCCCGATGTGCAGGCCACTTGGGACAACATCGAGGCCGATCCGACCGTGTACCACACGATGAACGGCCCGAACGAGTTCCATGTCGTCGGGACCCTGAAGAACTGGTCGGTCATCGACCGGCTGCACCTGATCGACGTGCCGACCCTGCTGGTGTCCGGACGGTACGACGAGGCGACTCCCGAGACCGTCAAGCCCTTCGCCGACCACATCCCCGACGTGCGCTGGCACTTCTTCGAGCACTCCAGCCATATGCCGCACGTCGAGGAAGAGGAGCTCTACCTCCGGGTCGTGGGCGCGTTCCTCGACTCCACCGACTGATCCACCGACGGGAGTTCCCCGGATGTCCCGCATGTCCCGCAGCAAGAGACGGAGCGCGCTCGCCGCCGCCACCGTCGCCCTCGCCCTGACCGCCGCCGCCTGTTCGTCCTCCGACGACGGCTCCTCCTCCGGCCCGACCGCGTCCACGTCCGGCTCCGGTTCCTCCGCCTTCCAGCCCGAGCACAAGGGCGGCACCCTGAAGCTCGTCGCCCACGCGGCCGCGGGCAGCTTCGACCCGCAGGTCAACTACACGCTCCAGTACTGGCAGTTGTACCAGTCGATGTACGACGGGCTGCTCTCGTTCAAGAAGGTCGGCGGCCAGCAGTCGTTCACCGTGGTCCCGGACCTGGCCGAGGCGATGCCGAAGGTGACGGACGGCGGCAAGACATACACGTTCACGCTCCGCAAGGGCATCTCCTTCTCCAACGGCAAGCCGGTGACCACCGACGACGTGGTGGCGTCCTTCCAGCGCCTCTTCAAGGTCTCCAGCCCCACCGCGGGCACCTTCTACAACGGCATCGTCGGCGCCGACGCCTGTCTGAAGAAGCCCGCCTCCTGCACGCTCGAGGGAGGCGTGACGGGCGACGCGAAGGCCAACACGGTCACCGTCAACCTCACCGCCCCGGACCCGGAGTTCCCGTACAAGCTGGCCGTCCCGCACGCCAGCGTCGTACCGAAGGACTCGCCGGCGAAGGACGCCGGCACCAAGCCGCTGCCGACGACCGGCCCCTACATGGCCGCCTCGTACGACCCGAACCGGGCGCTGAAGCTGGTGCGCAACCCGCACTTCAAGGAGTGGTCGCGTCCGGCGCAGCCCGAGGGCTACCCCGACGTGATCGACTACACCTTCGGCCAGACCGTCGAGTCCCAGGTCACCGCGATCCAGAACGGCCAGGCGGACTGGATGTACGACCCGCCGCCCGCCGACCGGCTCAACGAGATCGGCACCAAGTACGCCTCCCAGGCGCATGTGAACCCGCTGACCGCGTTCTGGTACGCCACGCTGAACGTCAACATGGCCCCGTTCAACAACAAGCTGGCGCGGCAGGCGATCAACTGGGCCGTCGACCGGGCCGCCGTGGTGCGGCTGTACGGCGGTACGAACCTCGCCTCTCCCGCGTGCACGATCCTGCCGCCGGGCTTCCCCGGGCACGTCGACTCGTGCGCCTACACCAAGGGCGGCGGCACAACCTGGTCGGCCGCGGACCTGGCCAAGGCCAAGGAGCTGGTGAAGCAGTCCGGTACGACGGGGCAGGAGGTCGGCATCGTCGTCCAGGACGACGACGTCAACAAGTCGATCGGACAGTACCTGCAGAGCCTGCTCACCCAGCTCGGCTACAAGGCGAAGCTCAAGCCGCTGTCGGGGAACATCCAGTTCACCTACATCCAGAACACCAAGAACAAGGTGCAGCTGGCCCTGACGCAGTGGTACCAGGACTATCCGGCGGCCTCGGACTTCCTCAACGTGCTGCTGTCCTGCGCCTCGTTCCATCCCGGCAGTGACTCCAGCATCAACATCGCCGGCTTCTGCGACAAGGGCATCGACGCGAAGATGCAGACCGCGCTGGAGACCGGGCAGACCGACCAGAAGAGCGCCGACCAGCAATGGGGCGCCATCGACCAGGAGATCATGACCGAGTCCCCGGTCGTTCCCCTGATCAACCCGAAGATCATCGACTTCACGTCGAAGCGGGTCGGCAACTACCAGTTCAGCAAGCAGTTCTACATGCTCGTCGGGCAGCTGTGGGTCAAATGAGCCACGTGCTGCCCCCGTCGCCCCAGGCCCGGCGCTCGCCGGGCCCCTGGCGGACGGCCGCCGCCGACCTGTCGCACAACAGGTCGGCGGTGGCCGCGGCCGTCGTCCTGCTCGTCATCGTGCTGGCGGCCCTGTGCGCTCCGCTGTACGCGGACCACGTCGCCCACACCGACCCGTTCCAGTCCCATGTCTCCGGCACCACGGTCGTCGACGGCAAGGCCGTGCCCGTGCTCACCCCCAGCAGCACGGGCCTCGGCCTCGGGGTCACGCCCATCGGCCCCACCTGGGACCCCGCCCACTACTTCCTCGGCGCCGACAACCAGGGCCGCGACGTCATGGCGCGCCTGCTGTACGGCGGCCGTACGAGTCTGTTCATCGGCGTCACGGCGGCCCTGCTCACCTGCGTCCTCGGTACGGCCGTCGGGGTCGTCGCCGGCTACGCGGGCGGTGTCGTGGACGCCGTCATCTCCCGGATCCTGGACGTGATCTGGGCGTTCCCGGTGTACCTGCTGGCCATCTGCCTGTCGGTCGTCCTGCTCACCAACGGGCTGCGCCTGGGGCCGCTCACCGTGGACGCGGGAAGCCTCTGGCTGCCCGTCGCGATCATCGCGGCGATCTACGTTCCGTACATCGCCCGGCCGATGCGCGGCCAGGTACTGGTGCTGCGCAACAAGGAGTTCATCCAGGCGGCCGTGGGCTCCGGAGCCCCCACCGTGCGCGTGCTGCGCCGGGAGGTGCTGCCGAACGTCCTGCCCACGGCGATCGTCTTCGTCCCGCTGATGACGGCGCTGGCCATGCTCACCGAGTCGGCGCTGTCCTTCCTGTCCGTCGGCGTCCAGCCGCCCGACGCCAGCTGGGGCACGATCATCGAGGACGGCCTGGGTCTGCTCTACACCCGGCCCGCCGTGACGATCGCCCCAGGACTGCTGATCGCCCTGACCACGGCGGCACTCAACGTCCTGGGCGACGGGGTGCGCGACGCGCTCGACCCGAGTGCCCGGCTGCGCGGAGGGGTGTGACGGTCATGCTCCAGTTCGCGCTCAAGCGCTTCGGCTCGGCCCTCCTGGTGATGTTCGCCATCAGCGTGCTGGTCTTCCTGATCTTCTTCGCCACCCCGGGAGTCGATCCCGCGGCACGCATCGCGGGACGCAACGCCGACCCGGCCACGCTCGCCCAGGTACGGCACTCCTTCGGCCTCGACCGTCCGATGCCCGTCCGCTATCTGCTGATGATGCGTCACCTGCTGGTGGACGGCGACCTGGAGTCGTTCGTCAACCGCGGTGCCCGCGTCGTTCCCCAGATCATGCAGGCCACCCCCGTGACCCTGTCGCTCGTCGTGGGCGCGGCGCTGATCTGGATGACGGCCGGCATCCTCATGGGCACGGCCGCGGCGACCCTGCGCGGCAAGGCCGCCGACCCGCTGATCATGCTGGTCGGCGTGGTCGGTGTCTCGCTGCCGGCGTACTGGCTCGGCGAGGTCGTCAACCTCGTGACCCAGAAGCAGTTGCACGGCTCGGTGTTCTCCTGGGTGCCGCCGCCCGGCTACGTCGGCCTGAGCCAGGACGCGGGCCAGTGGGCGCTGCACCTGCTCTTCCCCTGGCTCACCCTGGCGCTGCTGTACGCCGGGATCTACGCCCGCCTGCTGCGCGGCGAGGTCGTCAACGCGCTGAACGAGGACTACGTCCGCACCGCCCGGGCCAAGGGCCTGACCGAGCGGCGGATCCTGGTGCGCCACGCCCTGCGCTGCTCGCTGATACCGATCGTGTCGCTGTTCGGCCTGGACTTCGGCGCCCTCGTGGGCGGCGCCGCGCTGCTCACCGAGGTGGTCTTCGGCCTGCCCGGCATCGGCAAGCTCACCTACGACGCCCTGCAGAACCTGGACCTGCCCGTGATCATGGGGACCGTCCTGTACGCGGCGTTCTTCGTCGTCCTCGCCAACGCACTGGTGGACATCCTGTACGCGCGACTCGATCCGAGGGCCCGCCATGCCTGAGCCTTTGCCTGAGCCTCTGCTGGACGTACGAGATCTGCGGGTCTCCTTCCGCACCCGCACCGGCCCCGTCACAGCCGTCGACGGTCTCTCCTTCACCGTCGCTCCCGGCGAAGTCCTGGGCGTCGTGGGCGAGTCGGGCTCCGGCAAGAGCGTGTCGATGCTGGCCGTACTGCGGCTGCTGACCAGCCCGAACGTGACCGTGTCGGGCGAGGTCCTCTTCCGTGGGCGTGACTTGCTCGCTCTCCCCGACAAGGAGATGCGTGCGACACGGGGCCGGGAGATCGCCATGGTCTTCCAGGACCCGATGACCGCGCTGACGCCCGTCTACACCGTCGGATGGCAGATCGCCGAGCAGATACGGGCCCACGCCCAGGTGTCCCGCAAAGAGGCGCGCGCCCGCGCCGTCCGGTTGCTCTCCGATGTCGGCATCCCCGACGCGGCCTCCAGGGTGAACGCCTACCCGCACGAGTTCTCCGGCGGCATGCGCCAGCGCGTGGTCATCGCGATGGCCCTGTCCTGCAGTCCCGCGCTGCTGATCGCCGACGAACCGACCACGGCGCTCGACGTGACCGTGCAGGCGCAGATCCTCGATCTGATGCGCGAGCTCAACGGGCGCGGATCGGCCGTGGTGCTCATCACCCACGACATGGGGGTGATCTCCCGGATCGCCGACCGGGTCCTGGTCATGTACGGCGGCCGGGCGGCCGAGGAAGGCCCGCGCCGGGCGGTGTTCCACGGTCCGCGGCACCCATACACCTGGGGGCTGCTCGACTCGGTGCCCCGCGTCGGCGGCCCCAGGCTGCGGCGGCTGCCCACCATCGCGGGCGTGCCGGTCTCGCCGGGCGGCCTTCCGCAGGGGTGCGCGTTCGCGCCGCGCTGCCGGCTGCGTCACGACCGGTGCGCCGAACGCCCCGCGCTGGCCGCGGGCGACGGCGACACCGCGCATCGCGACGCCTGCTGGCTTCCGCCCGACGACCGCGGTTCGCTGCGGCTCACGGCGCGCGCGGCGGCGACGGACGTACCGGACGTGGCAAGGGAGACGACACCGTGACGGCGCAGAACCTCGTGACCGTGGACGACGACAGCGATGCCCGGCCGGGCGGCGAAGTGCTGCTGCGCGCCACGGACGTCACCAAGCACTATCCCCTGCGCACGCAGGCGCTGTCCCGGCACCGCAGGGTGCTGCGCGCCGTGGACGGAGTGTCGCTGGAGGTACGCCGCGGGGAAACGCTCGGCATCGTCGGCGAGTCGGGCTGCGGCAAGTCCACCCTCGGCCGCTGCCTGGTACGGCTCACCGAACTCACCGGCGGACGAGTCGAGTTCGACGGGCAGGACATCACCACGCTGTCCGCCCGCCGGCTGCGACCCGTACGTCCGGGTATGCAGCTGGTCTTCCAGGACCCGCAGGCCTCGCTGAACCCCCGCCGCCGCGCCGGGGACATCGTGGCCGAGCCCCTGCTCGTGCACCGCTACGGGGACGCCGCCGCGGTCCGCCGCCGGGTCGCCGAGCTGTTCGACGTCGTAGGACTGGCCGCGGCTCATCTGGACCGCTATCCGCACGAGTTCTCCGGCGGGCAGCGCCAGCGCATCGGCATCGCCCGGGCCCTGGCCACCTCCCCGAAGCTGATCGTCGCCGACGAACCGGTGTCCGCGCTCGACGTGTCGATCCAGGCGCAGGTACTGAACCTCTTCGCCGACCTCCAGGAGGAGTTCGCGCTCACCTACGTCTTCATCGCCCACGACCTCGGAGTGGTCCGTCACGTGTCGGACCGGATCGCCGTCATGTACCTCGGCGAGATCGTCGAACTCGCCGAGACGGAAGCGCTGTACGACGCCCCCGCCCACCCTTACACGCAGGCGCTGCTCTCCGCGGCCCCGGACATCGACGACGGCACCCCGGCGGCGGACGTACCGCGCCGGGAACGCATCGTCCTCACCGGCGAAGTGCCCAACCCGGTGGACAAGCCGACGGGGTGCGCGTTCCGCACCCGCTGCCCGTACGCCCGCGAGCGCTGTGCCCTGGAACGCCCCGGACTCACGCGGACGCCCTCCGGCCGGCACACGGCCTGCCACTACCCGCTGATCGACTGACCACCGCCAACTCTCTTGTCAGGGGCGGGGTTCACCCAAGCGAGGCCGTCCTCGGAGGCCACCAAACCGCCGGCACGGACGGGGGTCTCCTCCTCCAAGGGCCCGCCGAACACGCCCCGTTCCTGCAGGATCGCGCCTTCCTGGAACACCTGGCGGACGGTGGCGGACTCCAGGAGCGGGTTGCGCAGGCCGTCGGAGCCGGGAAGGCGGCCCACGGCCCGGTCGAAGTCGGAGGAAGCTGCCGTCAGGCGCGCACCCGCGGCCCCGGGCCCGGTGAGCGACGCGTCGCCGGACGCCAGGCCGCCCACCAGCTCGACGAACGCCTCGAGTTCGGTCGCGCCGACGTTGGTGAGCTTGCGCGCCTTCCAGAAGTACGACCGCTCGTCCTGGTGCATGTCGTAGAAGGAGACCAGGAACTCGTAGAACAGGCCGTACTCGTGCCGGTAGCGGGCCTCGAACTCGTCGAACAGGCGGCCCTCGTCCAGGACTCCCGCGAGGCCGCTGTTGATCGACCGCGCGGCGAGGAGGGCGCCGTAGGTGGCGAGGTGCACGCCGGAGGACAGGACCGGATCGACGAAGCACGCCGCGTCTCCGACCAGCACCATGCCGGGCCGCCACAGCCGGGACTTCCAGTACGACCAGTCCCTGCGCACGCGGACCTCGTCGTACGGCGCCTCGGTCGCCCGGGGTACTCCGTCGAGGAGGTCCCGGACCTCGGGGCACGCGTCGATCAGGCGGCGCCAGGCGGCGGCCGGGTCCCGCTGGATCGCCGCGGCGTTCTCCTGGCTCACCACCGCGCCCACGCTCGTCAGGTCGTCCCGCAGCGGGATGTACCAGATCCAGCCCTCGTCGAAGGCGGCGCAGAAGATGTTGCCGTCGTTCGGCGCGGGGAGCCGCTCGCCTCCGGCGAAGTAGCCGAAGACCGCCATGTTCCGGAAGAAGTCGGAGTACGTCCGCTTCCCGCCGACGCGCGCGTGGATCCTGCTGCCGTTGCCGGAGGCGTCCACGACGTACCGGGCCCCGGCCTCGCGGGGCTCTCCGTCGGGGCCGGTCCACCGGACGCCGCGCACCCGCTCCTCGTCGGCAAGTACGCCGGTGACCCGGCAGCCCTCCCGTACGTCGACGCCGACCCGGCGGGCGTTGTCCAGGAGGATCGTGTCGAACCGGGACCGCTCGACCTGGTAGGCGAACGAGGTCGGATCGGCCAGCCGGGGCGACAGCGCGAACGAGAACTGCCACGGGTCCCGGCCGCGTCCCCAGCGGAACGTACCGCCGCGCTTCGGTTTGAAGCCCGCGGCGGCGACCTCGTCCTCGACACCCAGGATGCGGCACACGCCGTGCACGGTGGAGGGGAGCAGCGACTCGCCGATCTGGTATCTCGGGAACGTGTGCCGCTCGACGAGGAGAACGCGGTGGCCCTTCAGGGCGACGGCCGCCGAGACGGTCGCCCCGGCCGGACCGCCTCCGACGACGATGACGTCGTACTCCTCCATGCTCTTCGAGTGACTCACCGGTCTCCTTCCGTCGTGCGCGCGTCGATCCAGGTGCGGATCGCCGACGCCGTGGTCTCGGCGTGCTCCCGCATCATCGTCACGTGGTCGCCGGGGACGTCCATGACGTCGTGCGGCACCGGCCAGGACGTCCGCCAGCCGTCGCCGTCCTCGGCGGCCGCCATGGCCGGGGTGGGCTCCAGCGGGCGGACCAGGAGCGTGGGGGTGTCGACGGGCTCGGGGTCCCAGCCGAGGAAAAGGCGGTGGTAGGCGCCGATCGCGGCCAGGGCGCTGTCGTCGACCCCGATGACGACGGGCTCTGCGAGGTTCCGGGAGACCGGGGCGCCCAGGGACAGCAGCCATTCCTTGTCCATGGTGGCCTCGTTGACGTGGTAGGTGTCGATCAGCACGAGGCCGGCGGGTGCGGTGCCGATGCCCTCCAGGTAACGGGTCACCTCGTGGGCGACGTTGCCGCCCGCGGACCGTCCGACGATCACGAAGGGCTTGTCCCCGACGTGCCGCAGCACGGTCTCGGCATGCGTACGGGCCAGTGCGGCAGGGTCCTCCGGCACGGCGGCGCCCCCACCGATGCCGGGATGCGGGAACTCCACCACGTCCAGGTCGCCCTCGAAGCACCGGTGGAAGCGCGGGTACTCGCCGCCTTCGGACGCGTACGACGGGTGGTGGGCCGGGAAGTAGACGACGGTCGGCCGCCCCGTGCCCCGGCGCCCGCCGGCGCGGCGGATCGGCGGCAGGGCATGCTCGCGCGCTTGTGCGGCGGTGAAGGTCGGCAGGGCCCAGGACGCGGTGACCAGCAGGTGCATCGCGGCCACCGGACGGCCGCTGCCGCTGACCTTGCCGAACAGCGAGGAGAGGGAGAGGGTGTGCGCGGGCCGTTCCGCCTCCGGCGCGGGCAGGGATCCGTCCAGCAGGCCGAGCAGACCGCGGGCCAGGTCCTCCGCCGTGGGGTGCTCGAACACCACGGCCGCGGACAGCCTGAGCTTCAGGGCCAGGCTCAGCCGGTTGCGGATCTGGACCGCGGTGAGGGAGTCGAAACCCAGGTCGGCGAGGGCCTTTCCGGTGGGCAGCGCGTCGGCGTGCGGGTAGCCGAGGATCGCGGCCACGTCGGCGCGCAGCAACCGCGTGAGTGCCGCCTCCCGTTCGCCGGCCGGCACCCCGGCGAGCAGCTTTCGCCACGCCCCCGGCTCCAAGGTCTGCTCCGGGCCGGGCGCGGAGGTTCCGCCGCCCGAGGCGGTCGGCCGGGCCGGACGCACCAGTCCTCGCAGCAGGGGTGGCAGGGGTTGTCCGGCGGACCGGAGCGCGGCCCGGTCCAGCAGGATCGGCGCCAGCACGGGCGCGTCCGCTCCCAGCGCCGCGTCGAACAGCGCCAGGCCCTGCTCCGTGGAGAGGCCCGGGAACCCGCCGCCGTCACGGGACCCTGCTGGTGCGGCCATTCCTGCGCCGTGCTCCCACGGGCCCCAGGCCAGGGAGACCGCGGGCAGCCCCTGTGCGGTGCGATGGCGGGCGAGGGCGTCGAGAACGGAGTTCGCCGCCGCGTAGTTGCCCTGGCCGGCCCGGCCCAGCAGACCCGAGGCCGAGGAGAACAGGACGAACGCCGACAGATCCAGGTCCCGGGTCAGCTGGTGCAGATGCCAGGCCGCGTCCGCCTTGGGCCGCAGTACGGTCGCCATCCGCTCGGGGGTCAGCGCGGCCAGCACGCCGTCGTCGAGCACGCCCGCCGCGTGCACCACACCGGTCAGTGGAGGCTCACAGCTCTTGATCACCTCGGTCAGGGCGGCGCGGTCGGCCGCGTCACAGGCGACGATCCCGACCTCGGCGCCCAACTCCTCCAGGGAGCCGCTCAGTTCTTCGGCTCCCGGTGCCTGCGGGCCACGGCGCCCGGTCAGCAGCAGATGCCGTACGCCGTGGCGGCAGACGAGGTGCCGGGCGACTTCCGCGCCCAGTGCCCCGGTGCCTCCCGTGATCAGCACGGTGCCGTCGGGTCCGAAGGCGGGGCGGACGGAGCCGGCATCCGTGCCCTGGCCCAAGGACGCGGTCAGTCGTGGCACCGTCACCTGCCCGGCCCTGACGCGCAGTTGGGGCTCGCCTCCGGCCACCGCGGCGGGGAGCAGCCGCAGGGACTCGGGCCGTCCGTCCACATCGACCAGGACGACACGTCCGGGCAGTTCCGACTGCGCGCTGCGCACCAGCCCCCAGACCGCGGCTCCGGCCGGATCGGGCACCGGCGCGGTGGCGTCCCGCGTCACCACCAGGAGCCGTGACCCCGCCGTGCGCGGATCGTCCTGCCAGTCCTGCAGCGCCCGCAGCACTGTGCCGGTCAGCGCGTGTACGGCGGGCAGCGGATCGGCGTCCGCCGGCGGGCCGATGGCGGTGACGACCACGCACTCGGGGTCGGTCGGATCGTCCGTCCTCCCGATGCCGGGGAGGAGCCCGCCGAGGTTCAGCTCGTCCGGGCCGAGTACCGCCCAGCGCGCGGCTTCCGCGTGGTCGGGATGGCCGGGCAGTACCGCGTCGATCCAGTCGGGGCGCAGCAGGGCACGTCGTACGACGTCTGCCGCCGGGCTCGCCTGCCCGGCCGGGAGGTCTCGGGTGGCCAGGGAGTCGACCCGGGCCACCGGACGCCCCATCGGGTCGGTGAGGGTGAGCGAGATCGTGTCCGGGCCGGCCGGGGTCACCCGCACCCGCAGCTCCGACGCTCCGGCGGCGTGCAGGCGCACGCCGTTCCACGCGAACGGCACCCGGGCCGGGCGGCCCGGCTCGGGTTCGGGCGCGGCGAGGAGCGAGGCGTGCGACGCGGCGTCGAACAGCGCGGGGTGGAGGCCGAACCGGCCGGCCTCCGCCGCCTGCGACTCGGGCAGCCGGACCTCCGCGAAGAGTTCGTCGCCGCGCCGCCATGCCGCCCGGACACCCCGGAACGCGGGCCCGTAGGCGAGACCGGCGTCCGCGAGGGTGTCGTACGCGCCGGTGAGGTCCACCTCGGCGGCGCCCCGCGGCGGCCACTGCCCCGGCTCGGTCACCGCCGGCCCCGTCCCGGGCTCCTCGGTCGCTCGGCCCAGCAGCCCGGTGACGTGGCGGGTCCAGGAGGCCTCGGGGTCGTCCGCGGCGGATGCGTCGGCCTCGTCGGACTCGTCGGCCTCGTCGGCCCGGGAGTAGATGTCGACCTGCCGCCGCCCGGAGTCGTCCGTCTCGCCCACCACGACCTGAAGGCGTACCCGCGCGGTGCCGGGCAGGGTGAGCGGCGACAGGACCACGAGTTCGTCCACGGTTGCGCGGCCCACCTCGTCGCCCGCCCGGGCGGCCATCTCCAGGAACGCCGTCGCGGGCACGAGGACCGTCCCGCCGATCACATGGTCGGCGAGCCACGGCTGGGTCAGGGTGGACAGCAGCCCGGTCAGCACCGTTCGGCCGGTACCCGGGACCGCGAACGCCGGGCCCAGCAGCGGGTGATCCCCCACGGCCGCGGCCGAGCCGAGGGGCGGGGCGTCCAGCCAGTACCGCTGCCGCTGGAAGGCGTACGTCGGCAGGTCCACGCGCCGCGCGCCGGTGCCCGCGAACACCGCGGACCAGTCGACGCGCGCCCCGCGCACCTGGAGGCGGGCCACGGCGGACAGCAGCGTCTGAGGTTCCCGCTCGCCGCCGCGCGTGGCCGCGACGAGGACGGGACCGCCCCGCGCGGCGAGGGAACCGTCCCCGTCGGCCAGGCAGTCCTCGGCCGCCGCGGTGAGCACGGGCCCCGGACCCAGCTCCAGGAAGGCAGCGACCCCGTTGTCCCCGAGCCACCGCACGGCGTCGGCGAACCGCACCGGCAGCCGGGCGTGCCGCACCCAGTACTCCGGGGAACACAGCTCCCCCGCATCGGCCTGTCGGCCCGACACGGCGGAGACCACCGGGATCCGTGGCGGCCGGAAGCTCAACTCCCGTACGACCGCGTGGAATTCGTCGAGCATGGGCTCCACGAGGGGGGAGTGGAAGGCGTGGCCCACCCGCAGTCGTACGGTCCTGCTGCCACGCGCCTCGAACCCGGCCGCGACGGCGAGTACCGCGTCCCGCGCGCCGGAGATCACCACCGAGCGCGGCCCGTTCACGGAGGCGACCGCCACCCGGTTCCCGGCGTCCGGCAGCGCGGCGAGGACTTCGTCCTCGGTCGCGTCCAGGGCCACCATCGCACCGCCGTCGGGCAGCGCCTGCATCAGCCGGCCACGGGCCGCGACGAGTGCGGCCGCATCGGGCAGGTCCAGGACGCCGGAGACATGGGCCGCCGCCAGTTCCCCCACGGAGTGACCGGCCAGGAAGTCGGCCCGCACCGCCCAGGACTCCAGCAGCCGGAACAGGGCCACCTCGAAGGCGAAGAGTGCGGCCTGGGTGAAGTCGGTACGGTCGAGCAGGGCCGCCTGAGGTGAACCCGGCTCGGCCTCCGTCACCGTACGCAGCGGGTGTTCGAGACCGTCGTCCAGTTCCCGGCAGACCTCGTCGAAGGCTGTGGCGAACACGGGGAACGTGGCGGCGAGTTCGGCTCCCATGCGGGCGCGCTGCGCGCCCTGGCCGGTGAACAGGAACGCCGTACGCATGCCGGGGTCCGCCAAGCCCCGCACGGTTCCCGCTGCCGTGCCGTCGGCGAGCGCCCGCAGCGCCTGGAGCATCCGGGCCCGGTCGCCGGCCGGGATCACCGCCCTGTGGGTCAGGGCGGGCCTCGACACCGCCAGGGAGAAACCGATGTCGGCGGACGACTGGCCGGGCCGGTCCGCCAGATGGGCCGCGAGCCGTCGTGCCTGGGCGCGCAGGGCGCCTTCGTCGGCTCCGGAGAGCAGCCAGGGCACGGGCAGGGGCAGGGGGGAGTCCGCCGGGTCTTCGCGGGAGCTTCGAAGCGTCTGCTTCTCGGGAGTCGGTGGGGGCTCTTCCAGGATCACGTGCGCGTTGGTCCCGCTGATCCCGAAGGCCGACACGCCGGTGCGCCGCGGCCGGTCCTCCGACGGCCACGGCCGGGCCTCGGTCAGCAGTTCGACCCGGCCGGAGGACCAGTCCACGTGCGGCGAGGGCTGCTCCGCGTGCAGCGTCCGGGGCAGTTCCCCGTGCCGCATGGCCTGCACCATCTTGATGACTCCGGCGACCCCGGCCGCCGCCTGGGTGTGCCCGATGTTCGACTTCACCGAGCCCAGCCACAGCGGGCGTTCGCGGTCCTGCCCGTACGTGGCCAGCAGCGCCCGTGCCTCGATGGGGTCGCCCAGCGTGGTGCCCGTACCGTGCGCCTCCACCGCGTCCACGTCGCTCGCCCGCAGCCCCGCGTCGGCCAGCGCCCGCGTGATCAGCCGTTCCTGGGCCGGTCCGTGGGGTGCGGTCAGGCCGTTGGACGCGCCGTCGGAGTTGACGGCGGAACCGCGCAGCACGGCCAGCACCGGGTGGCCGTGGCGCCGCGCGTCGGACAGCCGCTCCAGCAGCACCAGTCCCACGCCCTCGCCCCAGGCGGTGCCGTCGGCCGCCGCCGAGAACGACTTGCAGCGGCCGTCCGGTGCCAGGCCGCGCTGTCGGCTGAAGGCGATGAACGGCTTGGGCGTCGACATCACGGTGACCCCGCCGGCCAGGGCCAGGGAGCACTCCCCCGAGCGCAGCGCCCGGGCCGCCATGTGCAGCGCCACCAGCGAGGACGAGCACGCGGTGTCGACCGTGATCGCGGGACCGCGCAGGCCGTACACGTAGGAGATCCGGCCGGAGGCCACGCTGCGGGCCGAGCCCAGACCCAGATGCGCCTCCAGATCATGGGTGCGGTGGAAACGGGAGGAGTAGTCGGAGTGCATCACGCCGACGAACACGCCCGTGTCGCTCTCGCGCAGCGAGCCCGGCGCGATGCCGGCCCGCTCCCACACCTCCCAGGAGGTCTCGAGGAGGAGCCGCTGCTGCGGGTCGGTGGCCAGCGCCTCCCGGGGCGAGATCCCGAACAGGCCCGCGTCGAACTCCGCGGCCCGGTGCAGGAATCCGCCGCTGCGGGTGTACGAGGTGCCGAGGCGGTCGGGGTCGGTGTCGTAGAGGCCGTCCAGGTCCCAGCCCCGGTCGGTGGGGAACTGCGAGATCGCGTCCCTGCCCTCCGACACCAGCTGCCACAGCTCCTCGGGAGAGTGGACGTCGCCGGGGTAGCGGCAGCCCATCGCGACGATCACCACCGGATCCTCGCCGACCGCTCCGGGAACCGGCCGCGCGGCGGAGGTGCGCTCCCCGGCCGCCGGCTCGAAGAGGGCGGCACGCAGGTACCCGGCCACATCGGACGGAGTCGGGTGGTCGAAGACCAGCGTCGTCGGCAGGTCCACGCCGGTCGCCGCGCCCAGCCGGTCGATCAGCGTGACGGCGCCCACGGAGGTCAGCCCGAGATCGGTGAAGGGGGTGTCCGCGTCGAGGGGGTCGCCCGGAGCGTCACCGCGGACCGCGGCCGTCTCGGCGAGCACCGTCTCGCGCAGGACGCGTTCCCGCTCCTCCCGCGCCAGGGTCAGGAGTCGCTCGCGCAGGGAGGCGTCGGTCGCCGGGGGCGGGGCGGACCGGTCGTCGGGGGCGAGGCGGGCCACTGTGGGGACGACCGCATGGCGGGCGATCTTGCCGGAGGCGGTGCGTGGGACGGCGGCGATCTCGTGGATCTCGACGGGCACCTTGTACTCGGACAACCGGGTGCGGCACTCGGCCAGCACCCGCCGCGGGTCGATCCCGTCGGGGCCCGGTACGACGAAGGCCACCGGGACCTCGCCGAGGACGTCGTGCGCCCTGCCCACGACCACGGCGTCACTCACGCCGGGACAACGCAGCAGGGCCTGCTCGATCTCCGTGGGGTGGATGTTCTCGCCGCCGCGGATGATCAGCTCGCTGACCCGGCCGGTGAGGGTGAGGTGGCCGTACTCGACGCGGCGGCCGAGGTCCCCGGTGCGGTACCAGCCGTCCTTCAGCGCGGCGGCCGTCGCCTCGGGCTGGTTGTGGTACCCGGTCATGAGCCCCGGCCCGCGCACCCAGATCTCGCCCTCGTCGCCGTCCGCGACATCGTTGCCACCGCGCGGATCGACGACCCGGACGTCCATGCCCGGCACCGGCGGTCCGCAGGAACCATCGACCCTGAGCCCCTCCGGAGGGCTGACCGCGATCATGCCGCAGGTCTCGGTACTGCCGTACGCGTTCAGCAGTGGCGCGCCCAAGGTCTCCTCGACCGCCGTGTGCAGCGACGGGGGACACGGTGCGCCCGCGACGACGCACAGCCGCAGCGCCGGGCGGGAGGACGACGAGGCCTTGCCGGCCGAGGACATCAGCTGGTGATACGTCGTGGGAACGCCCGCCAGCACCGTGAAGGGCCCGCCGAGTTCTTCGGGCGGCGAATGGAGCTCCTGCCACAGCCCTCCGGGCGGAAGGTGTTCGCCGGCGATCCTGGCGCTCGCGCCGACAGCGGTGACGCCCAGGATCGCGAAGGAGTGCCCGAAGGAGTGGAACAGTGGCAGCGGCCAGAGAACCCGGTCCTCGGACGAAAGCCCGAAGACGGGGGCGTAGACGGCCGCCGGCGACCACAGTGCGGCGCGCTGCGTGGACAGCACTCCCTTGGAACGGTGGGTGGTTCCCGAGGTGTAGAGCATCCAGGCCGGGTCGTCGAGCCCGAGCCCGAGGCCGTCGCCGGGCGGCCCACCGGGGTCCGGGGACCCGTCGTCGCCGACGGCGGTCCGGAAGAGGACGGTGCTGTCCGGGGCGTCCGCCGGAACGGGGCCGGCACCGGTGAGCAGGATGCGCAGACGGTCGTACTCGGGCTCCAGCCGCCGGAGTTGAGCCAGGTGCGCGGTGTCGGTGACGAGGACCGAAGCTCCGCTGTCCCGCAGGAAATGGGCGAGTTCGGCGTCGGAGGAGCGCGGGTTGAGGAGGACGCCGACCACTCCCGCCCGCACGGTGGCGAGGCAACTCTCCACCAGCTCCACGCGGTTGCCCAGGCAGATCGCGACCCGGTCACCGCGGCCGAGGCCCGCCCGGGTCAGATACGCGGCCAGCCTGCCGGTGCGCCGCTCCAACTCGGCGTAGGTGACGCTCCGTGAGGAGTCGGAGAACGCGACACGCTCCCCCGACAGCTCGGCGTGCCTCCTCAGTAACTCCGGTAACGGCCGGATCAGCTCGTCGTGCCTCATACGCCCTGCCTCCCCGATGCTCGGCCGTCGGCCAAGCCCCTTGCGGTACACGGGCGTCGAGCCTAGTGGCGAGGAGAGCGCGAAACGCGGGGAAAGATCGAACTCACAGGTCGAGAACGAGGCGGGGCCCGCACGAGCGGGAGACGCAGATGAGCATGGTGTCGCCGGTGGCCCGCTCGTCCTCGCTGAGCAGGGAGTCGCGGTGGTCGGGTGTGCCGTCGAGTACGTCGGTCTCGCAGGTGCCGCAGGTGCCTTCGCGGCAGGAGAAGTCCACGTCGACTCCGGCCTCCTCCACGGTTTCCAGCACCGAGCGGTCGGGCGGCACGGTGAGCGTGAGCCCGGTGCGGGCGAGCACCACCTCGAAGGCCTCGGCGGTGCGGGTTTCGGCTGTCCGCACCGGGGCGAACCGCTCGACGCCCAGCGTGCCGGTCGGCCAGTCGGCGCACTGTTCCTGCGCCGCCCGCAGCAGGGGTTCGGGGCCGCAGGCGTGCACCAGGGTGCCCTCCTCGGGTGAGCCGAGGAAGGCGGCGAGGTCCAGCAGGCCGTACTCGTCCTGCGGGCGGACGAGCACTCGGTCCCCGTAGGGCGTGAGGCGGTCCAGGAATGCCATGGAGGTACGGGTGCGGCCGCCGTACAGCAGACGCCAGTCGGCCCCCGCGGCCTCGGCCGCCTCGACCATCGGCAGGATCGGCGTGATGCCGACACCGCCGGCGATGAACAGATGGCGCGCGGCCGGCCGCAGCGGAAAGTTGTTCCGCGGCCCGCGGACGCGTACGGCGGAACCTTCCGGGAGGTGGTCGTGGACGTACGCGGAGCCGCCGCGGCCCTGCGGCTCACGCAGGACGGCGATCCGCCAGGCCTCCCGGTCGGCAGGGTCCCCGCACAGCGAGTACTGGCGGATCAGGCCGCCCTCCAGGAGCAGATCGATGTGCGCTCCGGCGGTCCAGGACGTCAGGGGCCGGTCGTCCGGGCGGCGCAGGGTGAGGGAGACGACGCCGTCGGCGGCGCGGGTACGGGTCGCCACGACGAGGGTCTGCTCGTCCGGGGGCAGCTGGTCGGTCATGGTGGGTCAACCTGGTCTCGTGCGGGGGATGCGGGCAGGTCAGGCGACGGCGTCGACGGCGCGCTCGGCGACCATGTGGGCCGTCTCGTTCACCGAGTGCGGAACGACGCGTCCGCCCGGCAGCCGTCGCACCCGGCTGACCGAGGTGTAGTCGGGGTGGAACCAGAACATGCGGGAGAGGCCGAGCACCGTCGCCAGGTAGGTGTTGGTGATGCCGCCGTGGCACACGACCGCGACCCGCCCGCCGGGGTGGGCGTCCAGGATGGTGTTCATGCCCCGCGCCGCCCGGGCCCGGAAGGCGTCCCAGTCCAGGTCGGGCACGAAGTCCTCGTACCGTCCCTCGGAGAGCGCCACCGACCGGGGGTCGTCCGCGCGGATCTGCTCCGGCGGTGTGTAGGGGTGCGAGACGTCGGTGTCCCATTCGCGCAGGTCGTCCAGGACGGTGGCGGTCATGCCGGTGAGCCGCTCCAGCGGCGCGACCGTCTCGCGGGCCCGCTGGAAGGGGCTGGTGTAGAGGGCGTCGAGGTCCTCGTGCACGAGCCAGGCGGCGAGGCGTTCGGCCTGGGCGGTGCCCTCCGGCGACAGCCCCGGGTCGTAGACGCCCGCCAGGGGGAGGCCGTGCCGGATGAGGAGGAGTTCGGTCATGGTGATCCTTCGTATGTACGGGTGGCGGGCGCGGGTTCTTCCGTGACACAGGCTCTTAGCCGGCGATGGTCCGCTCGGAGCGCCAGTAGGGGCGACGCATCGCGCGTTTGTCCAGCTTGCCCATCGCGTTGCGCAGCAGGCTCGGGACGAACTCGTAGGACTTGGGACACTTGTAGGCGGCCAGCCGGTCGCGGCAGAACCGGTCCAGCTCCTCGGCCGACGGCTCGTCCGCGGCGGGCACTACCAGCGCGCGCAGGGACTCGCCGAAGTCCGGGTGGGGCACGCCGATGACCGCGACCTCGGCGACCGCGGGGTGCCGGCGCAGTACCGCCTCGCTCTCGGCCGGGTACAGGTTGACCCCGCCGGAGACCACGACGTCGGCGGCCCGGTCGGTGATGAAGATGTAGCCGTCTGCGTCGACGTAGCCGATGTCGCCGAGCGTGAAGAGACCCGGCGCGAGATAGGCGGCCTTGGTCTTGTCCGGGTCCGCGTGGTAGCGCACTCCCCGGCCCTCGGGTGCCTGGAACGCCAGCAGTCCGAGCTCGCCGGGCGGCAGAGGACGGCCGTCGTCGTCGGTCACCAGGACCTCGAACGGAGGCTGGACGCGCCCGACCGAACCCGGATGCGCCAGCCACTCGGTGCTGCTGATGCGTGCCACGGTGCCCGCCTCGCTGGCGCCGTACGACTCGGTCAGCACCGGGCCGAACCACTCGATCATGGTCCGCTTCACGTCCGGCGGGCACGCGGACCCGGTGTGGGAGACCTGGAGGAGGCTGGAGACGTCGTACCGGCCACGGACCTCTTCCGGCAGGGCGAGCAGGCGTTGGAAGTGGGTGGGGACCATGACCGTGGAGGTGACCCGCCACTCCTCGACGCGGCGCAGGAACGCCTCCGCGTCGTACCCGCCGAGTACGACGACCTGCTGTCCGGCCGCCAGGTGCCGCAGGGACGTCAGCGGCGCGTTGTGCTGCAGTGGGCCGCACACGAGGTGCGGTCCCGGCGGGAATCCGGGCCGGTCGGCCATCGCGGCCACGTAGGCGGAGCTGTCCGCGACCGGACCGCCCACCCAGCGCACCTCGGTGCCGCGCGCCCGGCCGGTGGTTCCGGAGGTGTAGACGAGGGGCGGGCGGGCGGCCCGACCTGTGGGGTAAGTCCACCCGTCGGGCGCCGCACCCAGCCACAGGTCCCAGTCGAAGGCGTGCCCGATCGGCGGTGTTCCGTGCATCACGACCGGCAGGCCCAGTTCGCGGGCCGCCTCCAGGGCGGTGACCGCGCCGGCGGGGCCGGAGACGATCCCCGTCACGCCCGCGTCGATGATCTGGTCGACGAGTTCGCCCACCATCAGGTGCCGGGAGGTGGCGACGGTTCCCACTCCGGCGCGCAGGCCGGCCAGATGGGCCACCAGGGTCGGGATCGCGTTGTCGCCGAGGACGGCGACCCGGTCGTCGGGGCCGGGTGCGATCTCCAGCAGCCGTGCCGCCGCCCGCGCGACCTGGTCGGCGAGCTGCGACCAGGTCAGCACGGCCTGATCGTCGACGAGAGCGGGCTCGTGGGGTGTCTCCTGGGCGCGACGGTCTAGTGGTAGCAGAGACATGGCTCCTCCGGCGGCTCCTCGGGCCCCTCCCGGTGCGTGGGAGAGTCGATGCCGAGACTGTAGCGTTTATCAAGAAAGTGCGGAACACTCTGACCCGAGCCGGAAGCATCCGCCCCTGGCTTTGGCGGGCAAGGGGCCGCACATCCCGGTCCCTGTTACTGAAACCGTCATCTGGTAACTGTCCTTGAGGAGGAGCCATGTCCCAGCCCGATCTGGACGCATGGCGCACACAGGTCCGGCAGTGGCTGGCCACCGTGCTCGAACCGGCCCGGGAAGCCGAGGCCACGGGTGACCTCGCCGTCTTCCACAACCTCCCGGAGGGCGAGGAACGCCTGCTGCTGGAACGCTGCCGCGTCTACCAGCGCGCCCGCTTCGACGCCGGGTACCAGGCCCTGACCCTCTCCGAGGACAAGGGCGGAGCGGGCCTGACCGCCGCCCACGTGGCGGCCTTCGCGCAGGAGGAGTCGGCCTTCGAGGTGCCGCCCTCCACCGAGCTGATCAGCGTCACCGTGCGCCTGGTCGCGATGGCGGTCTCCCTGTTCGGGACGGCCGAGCAGCGTCAGGACCACGCCCGGGCGTTCCTGCGTACGGACCTGCTGGCCTGCCAGCTCTTCAGCGAGCCCGGCGCCGGATCCGACCTCGCCGCGCTGCGCACGCGCGCCCGGCAGGAGGGCGACGAGTGGGTGATCGACGGTCAGAAGGTGTGGACCTCGGGAGCCCAGTTCGCCGACTACGGGCTGCTGCTCGCCCGCACCGATCCGGACGTCGTCAAACAGGCGGGCATCACCGCGTTCCTGGTCCCGATGGACGCGCCCGGCGTGGAGGTGCGCCCCATCCGCCAGATGAGCGGCGGTGCCTCGTTCAACGAGGTGTTCCTCAGCGGCGTACGCGTTCCGGACCGGCTGCGGATCGGGCGCCCAGGGCAGGGATGGGAGGTCGCCACCACCACCCTCGCCTTCGAACGGACCGCCTCCGGCACCGGCAACCGGCGCAAGGGCGGCACCTTCCCGGACGTGCTCGCCCTCGCGCGCTCGCTCGGCCGCACGGGGGATCCGCTGGTCCGCCAGCAGCTCGCCGATTTGTACGTACGCACCGCGCTGCGTGCCGCCACCGTGGACCGCGTCGCCAGGACGAGCGCCACCGGCGGCCGACCGGGCCCCGAGGCGTCCCTGACCAAACTCATGGCCTCCGACCTGCTGAGCCGCACCGGACAGGTCGCCGCCGAGCTGATGGGCGCCCGGATCAGCGCCGACACCGGGGAGCCGGGCACGTTCGCCTGGACCCAGCACCTGCTGGGCGCCCCCGGCTACCGGCTGGCCGGTGGCACCGACCAGATCCAGCGCAACCTCATCGGCGAGCGCGTACTGAAACTGCCGCCGGAACCACGGGTGGACCGGGTGCCGTTCTCACAGCTCCCCGGCAACTGACACACCGGCCGCTACGGCCATCACGCCATCTCGTCATCACAAAGGAGTGACATCCATGGATCTGGGACTGACAGGTGCGAAGGCACTGGTGACCGGTGCGAGCCGGGGTATCGGCCGGGCCATCGCGGGAACCCTGGCCGCCGAGGGCTGCGCGCTGGCGCTGTGCGCCCGGGGCGAGGAGGCGCTGGCCAAGGCCGCCGCCGAGTTGCGCGGCGAGGGGGCGACGGTGTTCGCCGAACCGGTCGACGTCACCGACCCGGCCGCGCTCGCGGGCTTCGTGGAGCGGGCGGCCGGCGAACTGGGCGGCCTGGACCTGCTGGTGTCCAATGTCTCGGCGGGCAACGTCAAGGGCCCCGAGTCATGGGAGGCCAGCCTGCGCGGTGACCTGATCCCGTTCGCCGGACTGGTCGAGGCGGCCATGCCCCACCTGGAGGCCTCCGACCGGGCAGCCGTCGTCGCCATCGGCACCACCAACGCCTCCGACACGGCCCGCCCCGCCGGAGCCAACTCCTACTCCGCCATGAAGGCCGCGGTCGTCCAGCATGCCTCCGCCCTGGCGCACGCGCTCGCTCCGAAGGGCATCCGCGTCAACACGGTCTCCCCCGGCCCGATCGACTTCCCCGGCGGCGCGTGGGAGACCATCCGCACCAGCCGCCCGGAGGTCTACGAGGAGGTGCTGGCCAAGCTGCCGATCGGCCGCTACGGCACCGCCGAGGACGTGGCCGCGGCGGTGGCGTTCCTGCTCGGGCGGACCGGCTCCTTCTGCGTCGGCGTCAACCTCGTGGTGGACGGCGGGCTGCTGACCCGCGTCCAGTACTGAGCCGTGGCGGGCCCGGCCGGCCGCCTCGACGCCGTACTGGTCTGCGGCGGCAAATGGCACGACTTCGACTACGCGCGGCTCCGGCTGCTGGAACTGCTCGGCGATCACCCGCGGGTACGCACCAGCGTCCACCAGGGCTACGACTGTGTCGCCGCGCTGGAGCAGGCCGACCTGCTGGTCACGTACACCTGCGACGTCCGGCCCCGCCCGGCCGAGCGGGCCGCGCTGGCCCGGTTCGTCGAGCGCGGCGGGCGCTGGCTCGCCCTGCACGGCACCAACGCGGTGATCGAGGCGCCGGCCCCCGGCGGGCCGCGGGTGTTCACCACTCCGCGGCTCCTCGGGGAGCTCGCCGAGGTGCTCGGCAGCCAGTTTCTCGCGCACCCGCCGATCGAGCCGTACGTGGTGCGGGTGACCCGGCCGGACCATCCGCTGGTCGCGGGGATCGAGCCGTTCACGGTCACCGATGAGCTGTACGTCTGTGAGCTGCACGGGGAGCTGGAGGTGCTGCTGCACGCCGAGTACACGGGGCCGTGCCGGGGGTTCGCCGAGGGTGACACGGCGGCGCTCGATGACGCGCCGCGGCCTGTGCTGTATCTGAAGCGGCACGGCTTGGGGGAGGTGTGCTGCTTCACCCTCGGGCACTGCCGGGGGCGGTACGACGTGCAGGACCTCGGTGTGGACGACACGGGGTGGGTGGACCGGGGCCCCTGGGAGACGACGGAGTTCCTGACAGTTCTGGGACGGTGTGTCGAGAGGGTCGTGGGTGGTGTCAGAAGCCCGGTGGGCAGCTGAGCGAACCTGGGGCGCCGCCCCGGGGGTTTTTCGCCCCCGCCGCCCCTACCCGTCCCATCCCTGGGGGCTGCCGCCCCCAGACCCCCGCTTATCGGCCTGAACGGCCTCGTCCTCAAACGCCGGACGGGCTGATTTCAGCCCCTCCGGCGTTTGAGGAGCGGGGGTCCAGGGGGCAGAGCCCCCTGGCGGGGTCTGGGGCGGAGCCCCAGAAGGATGGGACGGGTAGGGGCGGCGGGGGCGAAGAAACCACGCCCGCAGCCCGCCTCACCCGTGCGGCAGCACCACCGCACGGCCGTTGATCTCCCCCGCATGCAGACGCTCGTACGCCGCCGGAGCGTCCTCGATCGAGAACGTCTCCACATGGGAGGAAACAAGCCCCTGCCGCGCGAGCCCGACCACGTCGATGAGCTCCACCCGGCTCCCCCAGTAGGGCGCCGACGCGGACACCCCGAACGGCACACCCCCACCGAACCCGATCGCCAGAGTCCCGCCCCCGATCCCGACGACGGTCACATCCCCCGCCACCGCCACCACCGCGGCGGCCACCGCCAAGGTCGCCTCGGCCCCCACGAAGTCCAGCACCACCTCCGCCCCCGTGCCGCCGGTGAGTTCCCGTACCCGTGCCGCCGCCTCGCCATCGGAGAGCAGCGTCTCGTGGGCGCCGACCGCACTCGCCAGCTCCAGCTTCTCCTTGCTCACATCGAGAGCGACCACCCGGGCCGACGTCAGCGCACGCAGCAACTGCACGGCGAGATGCCCCAGACCACCGACACCGATCACCACCGCCGTACTGCCGGGCACCAGCTTCGGCAGGGACGTCCTGATCGCATGATACGGCGTCAGCCCGGCGTCGGTGAGCGGTGCCGCCTGCACCGGGTCCAGTCCGCCCAACGGCACCAGATGGCGGGGCGAGTCCACGACCATGTACTCGGCGAGGGCACCGGGAGAGCCCAGACCGGGCGGCATGATGCCGAGCCCGGCGGCGTGCGGGCAGTAGTTCTCCCTGCCCTCGGCGCAGGTGCGGCAGTGGCCGCAGCCCCACGGGCCGTACACGGCCACCTCGTCGCCTTCCGCCACCTCGGTGACACCGCTGCCCAGAGCGGCGACGGTTCCGACGCCCTCGTGGCCGAGCGTCATCGGCAGCGGATAGGGGAACTGTTCCTCGGGCCAGCTCATGACCGCCAGGTCGGAGTGGCACAGCCCCGCAGCCGTCACCTTCAGCAGCACCTGGCCCGGGCCCGGTTCGGGCACCGGAACCTCGACCACCTCGGGCCCGGCACCCACCGTCCGGTACTGAACCGCTTTCATCATCAGATCTCCTTGTCAGGGGTGGTTTGAGGCTCGGCGGGCGGCGACTTCCGGCGGCGTAGAGCCGCCGGTAGCGCGATCCGCCCACCCGTGAGGACCAGCGCGACGATGAGGACCGAGCCGGTGAACAGGCTCGCGGCCCACTGCGCGCTGGTGGCGAGCCCGAGCCCGGTGATGCCGGTGCCGAGCAGCAGCACCGCGAGGACGGTGCCCCAGGCGTTGAAGCGGCCCGCGCGCAGCTGGGTCGCCCCGACGAAGGCCGCCGCGTAGGCGGACAGCAGATACGGCGTGCCGGCGGTCGGCGATCCGGATCCCACCGAGGACGCGAAGACGATCCCGGCGAAACCGGAGAGCAGCGCGGACGCCACCAGGGTCAGGAACCGCAGCCGGTCGGTGCGCACCCCCTGCAGGCGTGCCGCGTCGGCGTTGAAGCCGGTCGCGTACAACCGGCGTCCGCTGGCGGTGTGTTCCAGCAGGAACCAGATGGCCGCCGCGGCGAGCAGCAGATACAGCACCGGCAGCGTGATGCCGCCCGCGTCCAGCTGGGCGATGCTCGCGAACGGCTTCGCCAGCAGCTGCACACCGGTGATGGAGCTGTCGTTGGTGACCATGGTGATCAGGGATTGGATCAGTGCCCCGGTGGCCAGGGTGGCGATGAACGAGTCGACGCGCAGCACCACCACCACGACCCCGTTGACCACGCCGATCAGCAGCGCGGCGGTCATCGCCAGGGAGATCGCCGCGCCTGGGCCCAGGCCCGTGGAGACCATGAAGTAGGCGGTCAGGACGCTGGTGAGCGACATGGTGTAGGCGACGGACAGGTCGAAGACGCGCGCGGCCAGCGGCAGTACGACGCTCAGGGCGACGAGCCCGGCCACGGCGTTGCCGTTCAGGATCTGCTTGACCGTGATGGCCGTCGGGAACGTCTCCGGTGCCCAGACGGAGAAGAGCACGACGATGACCAGCCACACATAGACGGCGCCGATGTTCCGGAACGACAGGGCCGCCGCTGCCCGCCGGCCCCACGCGACCGGGGTGGGCGCGGGTCTGTCCGGTTCGGGCGGTGGTGCGGCGGGGCTGAGTCCCGCGGCCCGGGTCGGGGTGGATGTCATGTCACTTAAGTCCCTTCCATGGCATGGACGAGCGCGGGCTCGGTGATGTCCCGGCCGCCGATCTCCCGTACGACCCGTCCGTCCCTCACCACGAGGACGCGGGTGCACAGCGCGAGCAGGTCCTGGGTGTCGGAGGAGGACACGATGACGCCCATGCCCTCGTCGGCCTGGCGCTCGATCAGGTCGTACAGCTGCAGGCGGGTGCCGATGTCGACGCCGGCCGTGGGTTCGCACAGGACCAGCACCGGTGGGCGCTGGGCCAGGCAGCGGGCCATCACGACCTTCTGCTGGTTGCCGCCGCTCAGCGTGGTGATCCGGGCGCCGCGACCTGCTGTGCGCACCCCGACCCGCTCGATCCACTCCTCGGCGAGAGCGGCCTCCCGTCCTCGGTGCAGCCGGCCGACGCGGGCGCGGAGGCGGTCGAGGAGGGGAAGGGTGAGGTTCTCCCCCACCGAGAAGTCGCCGATCACTCCCTCGCCGGCCCGGTCCGCGGGGACCAGCGGGAGGGCCAGCCGGCCTGCGTCGCGCATGTCGGTCCACCGCTCGGTGCGCTCCGGCAGCCGCAGCCTGCCGCGCACGGGCCCGGTGTGGGCCCCGCACACCGCGTACGGCACGATCTCGTGGCCGGAGCCGACGAGTCCGGTGATGCCCAGGCGCTCGCCCCTGGCCAGGTCGAAGGCGACTGAGCGCAGGGGGCCTGCCCACAGGTCGCGGACCTCCAGTACGGCCTCGGAGGGACGGGCAGAAGGCACCGGCCGGTGGTCGGTCTCCGTCTCCTCGCCCGCCATGAGCTCCGCCAGCGAGCGCGGAGTGAGGCCGGCGACGGGGAGGGTGGCGATCCGTCGCCCGCCGCGGATCACGGTGACCCGGTCGGCGAGGGCGAAGATCTCGTCCATCCGGTGCGAGACGTACAGGACGCCGGCGCCGGTGTCGCGGATCTCCCGCACGATGTCGAAGAGCCGGGCCACCTCACCGGGCGGCAGTACGGCGGTCGGCTCGTCGAGCACCAGGACACCGCGCCGGCCCTCCCAGCCCTGCAGCGCGGCGGCGATGGCCACCACCGCGCGCTGGACGGGAGAGGCCAGGGCCAGGGGCCGGCGTACGTCGATGCCGAGGCCGAACCGTTCCACCAGCGCGGTCGTCCGCCGCTCCATCTCCGGCCAGCGGATGTTGCCGATGGCCGTACGGGCGAAGCCGCGGCTGAGCGCTAGGTTGTCGATGGCGCTCAACTCGCCCACCAGGCCCAGCTCCTGGTGGACGAAGCGGAGCCGGTCGTGCCGGGAGGCGGCGACCTGGCTCAGGTCGAACGGCTCGCCGTCCAGTTCGGCCACCGCCCCGGGGTCGGCGTGGTGGTAGCCGGCGAGGATCTTGATGAGGGTGGACTTGCCGGAGCCGTTGGGTCCGATCAGCGCGTGGATCTCGCCGGGTGCGACTTCCAGATCGACGTCCTTCAGCGCCTGGGTTCCGCCGAACCTCTTCGACAGGGCGGCCACCCGCAGCACCGGCCGGGTCAACTCAGCCCCCACAGCGCCTTGAACTGCGCCTGGTAGTCCTCGACGAGCGGGAAGTCGCCGTCGGCGGAGGGGAGGTTGTCCTTGGTGACCAGCATGTTGGGCAGCACCGCCTTCTGGTCCACGTCCATGGACTGGCCGGTGAAGTGGCGGGCCAGCGCGTCGGCCTGGAGCCATGCCGTCTCGTGGGAGTTCAGCGCCATGGCCCCGTCGGTGAGGCCGCCCTCGATGTACTGGTAGCTCTGCGCGTCACCGACGTTGACGACGAGGTGCTTGCCGGTGATGCCGGCGGTCTTCAGCGCGGCCGGGACGCCCACGTTGAGCAGGCCGAGGGAGAAGACGACGTGGGTCACCTTGGGGTGCGACCTGAGGTACGACACCACGCGGTCCGGCATGTCCTTGCCGACCGCCGTGATCGGCACGTCGACGGCGTCGAGAGCGCAGCCCTCGCACCATTCCTCGTACTTGGCCGCGAACCCTTCCTTGACGGGCTTGAGGATTGTGTAGGCCGGAAGGTCGAAGTACACGGTGTCGGCCTTGGCGCCGCTGTCCGACACGACCCATGAGGCGATCATCTCGCCCTGGATGCCGACGTCCTTCGGCCCGTTCTTCAGCAGGGAGATGCCGTCGCCCACCACGTCGTCGGCGTTCGACTGGATGACGGGGATGCCCGCCGCCTTCAACCGCGCCAGTTGCTTGGCGTAGACCGCGCGCGGGAAGCCCGAGGCGACGACGGCGTCCGGCTTGTCGCGCAGGGCCTGCTCGTAGGCGGCCTGGACGGACTCCGGTGTGCCCTGCGTGGCGATCTGATTCACCGTCCAGCCGAGTTCCCCGGCGGCGGCCGTGAAGAAGTCGGCGAGGTCCTTGCAGGACTGGACGCCGCAGAGAATGAAGTCGATCTTCTTGCCCGCGGGGATCTTCTTGCCCACCGGCTCGGTGACGGGGATCCGGGCCGGGCGCTCGGCGTACTTCGCCAAGGCCGCACGGGCCGCCGCCAGGCCGGGGCTGTCCGACGCCGGCTCCTGGGACACATCGGCCGCCGGAGTCGTGTCGGTGTCGGTGCCGCACGCCGTCAGGGCGAGCAGGGCCGTGACGGGGATGATCGCGGTGAGGGCGCGGCGGACCGCGCGAGCGGGTCTGGAACTCATCGTTGAGTACTCCCACGCATGAAGGGTCGAGAAGGCTGCGTGCACCGCCGTCGTGGGGTACGGCGCGGGCCGCAGGGGTGCCCCCGCGGCGCTGCGGCCGGGGCGGGAAGACTCCGCCTCGAACCAAGAAACTTATGAGGCACTACAGCCTCAAGTGCGTCGGAGTGTGACACGCCCCGGCAGACTTGGGGAGAGGTCGGTCGCAACAAATTCAAGGCTCGCTGGCACATTGTCTCGACGACCTCGGCCAATGCGGTGCCCGAGCGGCGTCGCGAGTGTTGCCCCCGGCCGCACCCGCTAACTACACTCACTCTAAAGTTTCTGCCGGAGGAGAGATGATGGACGAAACGTCGGAGTCGGTCACCGCGCGGTGCCCCGGGCCCAGCGTCCAGGACTACCTCGCCCAGGACAGCCGCCCCGTTCCCGCCGCGCTGAAGTACGACAGGAACGACTACATCGGCAGCGAGGACATCGACTCCGCGCGCTTCGTCTCCCGAGAATGGGCGGAACGCGAGATGCGCCAGGTGTGGCGGCGCGTGTGGCAGTTCGCGTGCCTGGAGAGCGAGATCCCGGAGGTCGGCGACCACGAGGTCTACGAGATCGGCGACGACTCGCTGATCGTCGTACGGACGGCCCCCGACGAGATCCGCGCGTACGTCAACGTATGCCTGCACCGCGGCCGCAAACTGCGCACCAGCGGCGGCAACGTCGGCGAGTTCCGCTGCTCGTTCCACGGTTTCGCCTGGAACCTCGACGGCACCATGCAGACCCCGCCCTGCGCCTGGGACTTCCCGCATGTCACCCCGGAGAAGTTCTCACTCCCCGAGGCCCAGGTGGCCACCTGGCGCGGCTTCGTCTTCATCAACATGGACCCGTACGCGGAGTCCTTCGAGAGCTACCGCGGCACCTTCGACGAGTACTACATCTGGCCGCTGGAGGACCGCTACAAGTCGCTGCACATCGCGAAGGTGCTGCCCTGCAACTGGAAGGTCGCCCAGGACGCGTTCATCGAGTCCTTCCATGTGATCGCCACCCACCCGCAGATGCTGCCGTGGCTCGCCGACGCCAACTCCCAGTACGACGTCATGGCGGACCAGCCCAACTGGAACCGGATGATCAACATCCAGGGTGCGCCCAGCCCCCACGTGGCGGACTCCGTCACGGAGGAGGACGTACTGGAGACGTTCTACGACTCGCGTGCGTTCTACGCGGCGGCCCAGGGCCGTGACCTGGTGATGTCGGACGGGGAGGAAATGCCCCCGATCCCGCCCGGTGGCACCGCCCGACAGGTCCTCGCCGAGCGGATGCGCGCCCAACTGGCGGCCACCTCGCACCAGGACTTCTCCCAGACCGCCGACACCGAACTGCTGGACGCCATCAACTACCTGCTGTTCCCCAACTTCAACCCCTGGGGCGGCGCCAAGTCCAACATCATCTACCGGTTCCGGCCCAACGGGCTCGACCCCGACTCCTGCACCGCCGAGATCATCTTCATGTCGGCGCCGAAGAAGCCCGGCGAGATGCCGCCCCCGGCCAAGATCCGCTGGGTGCCGGAGGACATGCTCTTCGCGGACATCCCCGAACTCGGTGTGCTCGGGCCCGTCTTCGACCAGGACTGCGAGAACCTCCCCTACGTCCAGCAGGGGCTGAAGGCGATGCGCAAGCCGGGCATCACCCTGGCCAACTACCAGGAGAGCCGCATCCGCCACTTCAACCAGACGCTCGACCGGTGGATGAACACGTGACCCACCGTGTGGCGGTCCGGCCCTCCGGCGCCGAACTCGAGGTGCTCGACGGCGAAGACCTGTTCAGCGCCGCCCAGCGGCTCGGGTATCGCTGGCCCACCGTCTGCGGTGGCAAGGGCACCTGCCGTACCTGCTTCGTACAGGTCGACGAGGGCACCGAGAACTGTTCTCCCGTGGACCCGCTGGAACGCGAGGGCATCGAAGCCCTGCGCAGACCCGTGGACGGCCTGACCCGGCTCGCCTGCCGGCTCCGGGTCGAGGGCCCGGTGACCGTGACCAAGCGCGGCGTACGCCGCCGAGTGCAGGAGTGAGCGCCATGTCCAAGCAAGTGATCCATCCGCTGACCGGGCATGTGTACCGGCTCACCGAGGACGGTCTGGTCGAGGTGACCGACCCGAAGACCGGAGCACAGGGCACCTTCGACTTCCAGGCCCGGTGGCAGTCGGGCGAGCTGCGCCACGCCGACCTCCAGATGGCCGGCTGGGTGGGCCGCCTCGCCCGGCGGCGTGTCGACCGGCAGCCGGAGGAGTGACCCCGTGACACTCCGTACGACCCGGGTGGTCTGTCTGGTGCGCCGGCCCGACGGAGAACCGGTCCGCGGTGACTTCGCCGTCGAGGAACGCCCGCTGCCGTCCCTCGGTGAGGGGCAACTGCTCGTCCGCAACCTCTACATGAGCGTCGACCCGTCCATGCGCGGGCGGCTGGAGAGCACCGAGAAGCACTACACGCACAACTTCACGCCCGGATCGCCGCTCGACGGCCGGGCGCTGGGCGTCGTGGAGGAGAGCCGCTGTTCGTCCGTGCCGGCGGGGGCGTATGTACGTCACCAGCTGGGCTGGCGGGAGTGGGCCGTGCTGGACGCCGCGGACACCGACGGCGCCGGCCGCATCGACCCCCAACTCGCCCCGCTCCCCACCTGGTTGGGGTTGCTCGGGCAGACCGGCTTCACCGCGTATGTCGGGCTGGCCCGGATCGCCGCGCTGCGCCCCGGCGACACCGTCTTCGTGTCGGCGGCGGCCGGGGCCGTGGGCAGCGCCGCCGGCCAGTTCGCCCGGCTGCTGGGCGCGGAGCGGGTCGTCGGGACCGCCGGAGGGCCGGACAAGTGCGCCCTGCTGGTGAAGGAGTTCGGCTACGACGCCGCGGCGGACTACCGCACCGAGCCGGTGCGCGAGGCGCTGGCCCGGATGGCGCCCGACGGCATCGATGTCTACTTCGACAACGTGGGCGGGGAGCAACTCGCCGCCGCCCTGCACGCGTTGCGGACCGGCGGCCGGGTCGCCCTGTGCGGCATGATGTCGCAGTTCGGCGGGGACCGGCGGTCCGCCGACATCAACCAGCTGATTCAGGCGGTCCTCAAGCGGCTGACCCTGAGCGGCTTCATCGTCCGCGACCACGACGACCTGCGGCCGGAGTTCGAGCAGCGGGTCGCGAGCTGGCTCGGTTCGGGCCGGATCACCGCCCGTGAGACCGTCGTGGACGGTCTGGAGAACGCCGCGGGGGCGCTGCTGTCCCTGCTGGCGGGCGGCAACGTCGGCAAGATGCTGGTCCGGCTGGGCGATTCCGCGTAAGAGCCTGTGTCACATCTCCGGTCGGATCAGCGCGCGGCGTCTGGTGCGTGCGATCGCAAGGCGCCGGAGCGCCCTCGATGGGGGTGCCCCCGCGCGAGTCGGCGAAGCCGGTTCGAGCGTGGGGGAGGAGCCACGTGGGCGGTTCGGCAACGCGGCTGGGGGTTCCCCCACGCCTTTAAGGCAGTGGGGGAGTGCGTGCCAGACGCCGCGCGCCCGGCCGGAGATGTGACACAGGCTCTAAACCGCGGAGGCTTCGCCGTCAGCGCATGGGGCGTGACTCGGCCACGATGTGGGACTGCAAGGAGACCCCCACCCGGGTCAGCCCGGCCACGGCCGCACGGAAGTCCTTGATGTGCGCGGTGGTGAAGTGGTCGTCGAGGGCCCGCTGGGAGGCCCACCGCTCGTACACGCGGATCCGTCGTTCGTCGCTCGGGTCCGCGGTCATGGCGTAGTCCAGACAGCCCGGCTCCTCTTCGAGGGTCCGGTGCCCCAGTTCGACCAGATGCCCCAGCATCTTGTCGCGGTCGCCCGGCTCGTAGTCCATCCAGCCGGCGACGATGACTTCCTCTGACACGGTGGTCCTCTCCTCGGGTCAAGCCCGCGGGCCCGTCGCCCCTGTCAGCCAGGAACGACGGGCCCGCGGCGGTTTCAGATGACGAGCGCCGCCGGGGCGCTGTCCACGGTGACCGTTCCCTTGTCGCCGTCGATCGTGATCACCATTCCGTCCCGCAGCCGCCGCGTACCGCCCTCGACGGAGATGACGGCCGGAATGCCGAGCTCGCGGCAGACCACGACGGCGTGGCTGTTGAGCGCGCCCACGTCCACGACAGCGGCTCCGGCGACGAGGAACAGCGGGGTCCAGGCCGCGTCCGTGATCGGCGCCACCAGCACCTCGCCCGGCTCCAGCGCCTCGCAGGAGGCCGGGTCGGTGACCACCCGCACCCTGCCGGTGTAGGTGCCGTGGCTGCCGCCGACGCCGCTGAGCACGTCGCCCTCGACGGCGGCCTCGGTGCGTTCCTCGGTGCGCCGCGGCCAGGTGTCGATCTCGGTCTGCGCGTCCTCGGCGACGAAGAACGGCGGTTCCAGCTCGTGCAGGCCGGCGTACTCCGCGAGCCGCTGCGCGATGACAGGGCCGTAGGGCTCCGGGTCGGCGACGTAGTCGTCGAGCTCGGTGTCCAGGAGCATCATGACGTCCTCGGGCTTCGCGAAGCGCCCCGCCTCGACCCCGCGCCGGCCCAGCTCTCGTACCGCCATCCGGATCTCGTTGACGACGGTCACGCAGTTCGCCTTGGTGCGTTCGCGGGCCGGGATCCACACCTGGGCGGCGTGCATACCGGCGTCGAACATCGGCTGCGCGTCCTCGGGCAGTACGGCCCGGACTTCCCGCGCCGTCTGCTCGCGCCGCTCGGTCAGCCGTCGGTGGCGGGCGGCCGGGGAGTCGTCGTCGGCGCTGTGCCGGATCCGGTCGACCAGGGCCAGCGCCTGGACGGGCGCCGCCTCCCAGGACAGCGCGTGGATGTCCCACTCGTTGGGGCCGCGGTCGCCGGACTCGGCCAGGAACTCCTCGAACGCGTCGCGGAACGCCTTCACGTCCCCGGTCGCCCCGTCGAGCGCCCCCTCCACCGCGGCCGTGCCCCGGTCGAACAGCGCGGTCAGCTCGGTGGAAGCCGCCACCTGGCGGGACAGCGTCCACAGCCCGGTCGACGGCGAGGCCGAGTCGACGTCTCCCAGCCCGCCGATGAGGTCGAGCAGGTCGCCGGAACGGTCCACGCTCGCGCACAGCGGGCCGAGGATCGCCGGTCCGACGGACGCGGGCAGCGAGGACTCGACATGCCGCTGGAAGGTCGTCTCCACCTCGTCGAGGAGCGAGCGGGCGTGCGCCACCAGCTCGGCGTCCGACAGCCGCGTCAGGTCGGGCCGCTCGCGGCGGATCCGGCGCAGTCGCTCCCGGTCGGCGTCGGCCTCCGGGAAGGAGGTCTGGCCGAGCATCCGCTGGAGCGTGCCGCCGGCCTTGGCCGTCAGATCGGCGTCCTGGTCCTCGGGGTGCGCCACGTACACCGGGGTGTCGGAGCGCTGGCCGACGAAGGCCGTGTCGATCTGGTCCGCGGTCTGGCCCATACGGATGCCGAACAGCCGCATGTGCGACAGGTTGAGGTAGAAGTAGCCGCCGAACATGCCGACGAACGGCGGCCGCGGACCTGCCACCTCCTCCTCGCGGTAGATGCCGAACCCGACGAAACCGCGACGCCAGCCCTGCAGTCCGCGCCCCCACACCAGGGTCCAGCCCAGCGGGCTCGCCGGCTCCGGAAGGGTCTCGCCCGCGTTGGCCCGGGTGTAGTGCGGCAGCCGCTCACTGCGCTGCCAGTCCGTGATCCAGCTCTTCATGACCGAGGGCCTCCCGCCGTCCGTCCCGGTGCCTACCACTGCGCCGTGCCGCCGTCGACGCTGATCAGCGTGCCCGTGATACCCGCGCCCGCGTCGCTCGCGAGCAGCGAGGCGACGCCGGCGATCTGCTCCACGGTGGTGATCTTCTTGGTGGCGGCGTGCTCCGCGAAGCGGCCCAGCCACTCCTCGTACGAGATGCCCTCCGCCTCGGCCGCGGCCGGCCCCGCGGCCCGCATCAGGTCGGTGTCGACGGCGCCGGGACAGATGGCGTTGCAGGTGATGCCCTGGGTGCCGTACTCGAAGGCGGTCGCCTTGGTCAGGCCGTGGATGGCGTGCTTGTTGGTGATGTAGTGGCTGATCGCGGGCTTGTTGGCCTGCTTGCCCTCGACGGAGGAGATGTTGATGATGCGGCCCCAGCCGCCCGCCAGCATCTTCGGCAGGGCCCGGCGGGTGCCGTAGAAGTAGGCGTTGAGGTTCAGGTTGAGGGCGTTGTGCCAGGCCTCGTCGCTGAGCTCGTGGACGGGGGCGAAGCCCGAGGTGCCGCCCACGTTGTTGACCCAGATGTCGAGTCGGCCGAAGCGCTCCGCGGCGAAGTCCGCGAGGGCTTCGATGTCCTCCTGGCTGTTGGCGTCGCAGGGGTGGAAGGCGGCCCGGTCACCGGCGCCCATCTCCTCCAGGGCCTGCTTGCCCTTGAGTTCCGAACGGCCGCTGATCACGACCGTGGCGCCGTCGGCCAGGAAGGCCTCGGCGATGGCGCGGCCGATGCTGCGCGTGCTGCCCGTGATCACTGCGACTCGTCCGTCGAGGCTGCCCGTAGCCACCATGGTGTTCTCCCGCGAATAGTGTCGGCTCGTCACCTGGCGGCTCTTTCCAGGTGCTGGTGAATGGTGCGGTGGAAGTGCTGTAGTCCGGGCTCGTTGCGCCCGAAGACGAAGTCGGTGCCGCTGAGGGCCTGCAGGCCCTGCTGGACGCCGTAGGTGGTCGCGTAGTCCTCGTCACGGACCACCTCGTAAAACCATTCGCCGAACCGGTCGGCGGCCTGGCGTTCCTCCTCGGTGACCGCCGGTTCCCGCAGCAGGATGATCTGCTGGGTCACCGACTCGGTGGCCGTCCGGGGAAGCACCAGGGAGACGGCGATCTTCTGGCGCCAGCCGCCGGCGATCGCCAGACCGGGGAACAGCCAGTAGATCGGGCCGACGCAGTCGCCGGGATCGCGCTTGTCCGGAGACAGCTCGACCGCCTGCGCGATGGGGCGCAGAGCCGGTGCGAGGCGCTGGTGAGGGCCCCAGGTGTCGTGGGCCATCATGTTGGAGAGGTTCGTCTCGAACACCGTCTTCGGGTGCAGCGAGGCGAAATGGTACGTCTCCAGGTATCCGTCGAGGGTGACCTTCCAGTTGGGACTGGTCAGCTCCTTGGTGGAGTAGTGGTGGCACTCCCCCAGCCGCATCCCCTCGAGGAGCGGCTGCAGATCGCCCAGCCAGGCGTCGAGGTCGTGCTCGGCCGCCGGGTCCAGTGAGACGAAGACGATCCCGGCGCGCTCCCCGGCCGGCAGCCGCACCAGGCTGCGCCCCTCACGGGGCACGTCACCGAAGGTCTTCTCGGCGTACACGCCCCGCAGCTGCCCGGCGAGGTCGTACGACCAGGAGTGATACGGGCAGGTGAGACGCTTGGACACCCCGCAGCCGGGCTCCATGATCTTCGCGCCCCGGTGCCGGCAGGCGTTGATCATCGCGTGTACGGCGCCCTGGCGGTCCCGGGTGATCAGCACTGGCACGCCCAGCACGTCCAGGGCCTTGTAGGTGTTCGGCCCGGGAAGCTCCGCGGACATGGCGAGCGGCAGCGGCACGCTCCGGTGGACGGCGTCCGTCTCCCGTCGCCAGCGGTCGGCGTCGTGGTAGTGGGCGACGGGCTCGGTCCACTGGCCGTCCGCCTCGTGCGTCGTGTTGTCGCGGTAGTGCGTCATCACGCGCTCGACGAGTTCGGCGGCCTCTCGCCGCATCGTCACGGATGCGGCGTCGGTGGAACGGTCCTGGCTGATCCACGAGGAGTACTCGGGGGCCGGGGGCGGCTGACGCCGGGCGTCTGTCTCCGAAGCCTCCGGCGCACTGATCTGGACCACGTTGTCCTCACAATCCTCCCAGCCGCGAGCCGGCGAAGGGCTTCTAACGCGACAGCTGGGCTGTGACGCAAACGACAACAGCACTTAGTGTTGTCTGTCAATAGAAAGTGGTGAAGTTGCCACACGGCGGCCCGCACGCCACCTCGCTTTCCCCGGTGGCCGGAGGCTCGACGGGCCCCGGTCTTTCTGTGAATCCACTCCAGTCACGCGAGCGCGATGGCCGGACCTTCGATGAGTGGTGGTGGCTGGATGAGCGAGGACGCGGCGGCTCCGGCGCACCGGATGCCGACGCACATGACCGAGCCGTTCGAGGCGGGAGTGGTCGTACGTGATCTGGCGCTGATGGAGCACTTCTACCGCGAGGTGCTCGGCTGCCCCGCGGTGCATCGCTCGCGCATACCGGAGTCCATCGGTGCCCCGGCCGGACTGGGCGGCGAGCTCTTGGTCGTCTGGCTGCAGGTGCCCTCCGGCGGGCGCGTCAAGCTGATCCTGCCTCAGGCGCCCCCGGCACCGGCGGAGTCGACCGCGCCGCTGACCGGGCGCCGGGGGCTGTCGTACCTCACCTTCCACCTGGACGATCTGGACCCGGTGGTGGCGGCGCTGACGGCCGCGGGCGCCACGCCCCTGTCGGATCCGGCCGTCGTCCGGGCACGGGGGCGGCGGATCAGCTTCTGGGCGGACCCGGAAGGCAACGCGGTGGAGCTGGTCGACGGGCGCGGCGGCGATCCGGAGCCGGATCGGACAGAGGCGTAGTAATTAGAGAGCCTGTTCAGTAAGGTGCCACCACTGCTACTTACTGTAGACCGACATAACAAAGTCCGATTGCGTGGCACACCTCCCTCGGGCGAAGGGGCGGACGATGGCTCAAAGGGCATCAAGTACATCCAGGTCATCAAGAGCACAGAAGAAGTCGGCCGATCCGGCCGCGAACCAGGCATCCGCGCAGGTCGTCAGGGACCTGCACGAGCGCATGGTGCGCATCCGGCTGTTCGAGACCGAGGCGGGCAAGCTCATGGAGGCCGGCAAGCTTCCGGGCTTCCTGCACCTGTACGTCGGCCAGGAAGCCGTGGCCGCGGGCGTGATGGCGGCACTGCGCGACGACGACCAGATCACCTCGACCCACCGCGGACACGGGCATGCCGTGGCCAAGGGCGTCAGCTTCCGGCACATGTACGCCGAGCTGTACGGCCGGGTCACCGGAGCCTGCCTCGGACGCGGCGGCAGCATGCACATCAACGACCTCAGCCTCGGCATGCTCGGTGCCAACGGCATCGTGGGCGCCGGCGTCCCGATCGCCGTCGGAGCTGCCTTCGCCGCCCAGTACAAGGGCGAGGACAGCGTCGCCGTCACCTTCTTCGGTGACGGCGCCACCAACATCGGCGCCTTCCACGAGGGCGCCAACATGGCCGCCATACTGCGCCTGCCGGTGCTGTTCATCTGCGAGAACAACGGCTACGCCGAGTTCACCCCCCAGTCGAAGCACATGCTGATCACCGATGTCGCCGACCGGGCCGCGGCCTACGGCATGCCCAGCGTGATCGTCGACGGCATGGACGCGGCCGCCGTCCACCAGGCCGCCGCCGAGGCCGTCGCACGCGCCCGGGCCGGCGAGGGTCCGATGATGATCGAGGCCAAGACCTACCGCTTCTACGACCACCAGGGTGTCAAGGGACTGCGCCACCCCTACCGCTCGGACGAGGAGGTCGCCGAGTGGAAGACCCGCGACCCGATCGACCTGCTGGAGGCCCGCGCCCTCGCCGACGGCACCGCCACCCGCGCGGAGCTGGACGACACCTGGCAGCGCACCCGGGACGAGATCGCCGAGGCCATCGCGTACGCCGAGGCCAGCCCGCTGCCCGACACCGCCGACCTGCTGCTCAACGTCTACTCGGGGTGACCGCCATGACCACCATCACCGAAGCACCCGCCGCCGCCCCGGACGCCACGGCCCGGAAACTGACCTACGTCAAAGCGTTCAACGAAGGACTCGCGCAGGCCATGCGGGAGGACGAGAACGTCTTCGTCGCCGGCGAGGACGTCGCCGGATACGGCGGCGTGTTCCGCATGTTCGACAACCTGCTCGACGAGTTCGGCCCCCGACGGATGATCGACACGCCGATCTCCGAGGCCGCCCTGGTCGGCCTCGGCGTGGGCGCCGCGGCCCGGGGTCTGCGACCCGTCGTCGACCTGATGTTCATGGACTTCATCGGCGTCTGTCTGGACCAGATCGTCAACCAGGCCGCCAAGATGAAGTACATGTTCGGCGGCGCCCTCTCGGTGCCGCTCACCATCACCACCGCCTCCGGCGCGGGCCTGGGCGCCGCCGCCCAGCACAGCCAGAGCCTGGAGGCCTGGCTCGCGCATGTGCCCGGCCTCAAGGTCGTCATGCCGTGCGACGCGTACACCGCCAAGGGCCTGACCGTCTCGGCGATCCGGGACGACAACCCGGTCGTCGTCATGCTCAACAAGGTCCTGCTGGGCAGCAAGAGCGAGGTGCCCGAGCCGATCTACGGCATCCCGCTCGGGCAGGCCCACACCGCGCGCCAGGGCTCCGACGTCACCGTCATCGCGCTGGGCCGCATGGTGGGCGAAGCCCTCTCCGCGGCCGAGGAACTCGCCGCGGAGGGCATCGAGATCGAGGTGATCGACCCCCGCACCGTCCAGCCCCTGGACACCGAGACCATGATCGCCTCCGTGCGCCGCACCAACCGGGTCCTCGTGGTGCACGAGGCCGTCACCTTCGGCGGGCTCGGCGGGGAGATCGCCGCCCAGATCCAGGACGCGGCCTTCGACTACCTGGACGCGCCGGTCCTGCGCATCGGCGCTCCCTTCTCTCCGGTGCCGTTCTCCCCGGTGCTGGAGAAGGCCTACGTGCCCGACCAGGCCCGCATCGCGCAGGGCTGCCGCCGACTCCTCGAAAGGTCGTGACGACATGGCGGTCGAGGTTCTGCTGCCGAAGATCGGCCTGACGATGCAGGAGGGCACGATCGACGAGTGGCTGGTGCCGACCGGCACCGCCGTCTCCGAAGGCGACGCGCTGCTGCGGCTGGCCACCGACAAGGTCGACGTCGACGTCGAGGCGGAGGCCGGTGGACTGTTCCACCCCGTGGTCCCTGCCGGGGCCACCGTCCCGGCGGGGGCTCTCATCGGCTGGCTGCTGGCCGACGGCGAGCAGCCACCGGACCCGGCGGGTACGCCGATGCCGGCCGGGCCCGGGTCGAGCGGCGCACCGGCGCCGGAGGCCTCCGGCGCCCTGGTGCCCGCGCCTGGAGGTGCCTCGTCCGCGGGGTCCTCTTCTCACGGGCCGGCGGGCCTCAATGGCAGCGGTGGTCATGACAGCGCCACCGGCGTCCATGGCACGGCGGCTCCGACCGGCGCCAGAGGGCGGCTCCTGGCCTCCCCGAACGCCCGGCGGGTGGCGGCCGAGGCCGGCGTGGACATCACGGCCGTACGCGGCACCGGGCCCGGAGGCCGGATCGTCTCCGAGGACGTGGAGGACTACCTCGCCGCCGCTGCCGCCGCGCCGGGGATCCCGGCGCCCTCCCCGGTGGCACCGGCGCCCTCCGTCCTGCCCGGCGATTCCGTCATCCCCGTCTCGCCCCTGGTCCGCCGGCTGGCGAAGGAGCGGGGCATCGACCTCTCGACGGTACGGGCCACCGGTGCGGGCGGCCGGATCCGCAGATCCGACCTCGACGCCGTCAACGGGACACCGGAACCGGCGGCCGCCCGCCCCGCCCCCCGCCGGGGCACCGCTCCTCAGGCGGGTGATGTCCTCCCGCTCACCGGGATGCGCGGCACCATCGCCCGCCGGATGCACGCCAGCCTCCAGGAGATGGCGCAGCTGACGCACGGCTACGAGGTGCGGATGGACGCGGTCGTGTCCTTGCGGGCCCGGCTCAAGGAGGAATGGGCGGACAGCGACCTGCCGGTGCCCAGCCTCAACGACTTCCTGCTGAAGGCCGCCGCCCTGGCCCTGCGCGAGCACCCGCTGCTCAACGCGACGGTGCGCGAGGACGGCATCCACCTGCTCGGCGCCATCCACCTCGGGTTCGCGGTGGCCGTTCCGGGCGGCCTGATGGTCCCCGTGATCGAGGACGCGGTGGAGTTGCCCCTGCCCGAGATCGCCCGCCGGTCGAGGGCTCTGGCCGAGGCCGCGCGCGAGGGGCGGATCTCCCCGGCCCAGCTGGAAGGAGCCACCTTCGCCGTCACCTCGCTGGGCGGATACGGCGTCGACTTCTTCACCCCCGTGATCAACCCCGGCAACGTCGCCATCCTCGGCGTGGGCAGGCTCAGGGACGGTGTCGAGTGGGTGGACGACCGGCCGTCGCGGACGCAGGTGCTCACCCTGAGCCTGACCTTCGACCACCGTGCCGTCGACGGGGCGCCTGCGGCCGAGTATCTGCGCACGGTCGGTGAGTTGCTGGGCAAACCGCTCCGGCTGCTGGTCTGACCTCCTGGTGGAAGGGCTATTCGGCCGCCGGGTCGGCGATCCGCTCGGCGAGGCGGCCGACCTCGCGGACGAACGAGCGGTGTCCGAGGGAGCGGTAGACGTCGTCCCCGCGGACCTGCGAGATCGCCGCGGTCTCCAGCAGCGACAGCAGGCCCAGGGCGATGACCGCCGCCTCCGCGTCGGAGACCGACTCACGGGCCCTGCGGGTCAGCCGTACCAGTTCCTCCAGCAACTGCGTCCGGCTCTCGTGGCGCAGCGCCTCCGCCTCCTGGCTCATGCCGGCCGAGGACGTGAAGAACACGGTGGCGGCGGACCGGTGTTCGCCCAGCCAGGCCACCAGGGCGGTGACGGCCGGTCCGACGGGCGAGCCGGGCGCGTGGGCCTCCGTGAGCGCATGCAGCTCTTCGCGCAGCGCGGTGGCGAACACCCGCATGCCCTCCACGAGCACCTTGTCCTTGGAGGAGAAGTGGTAGTAGACCGCTGCCGAGGTCATCTCCGCACGGGCGGCGATGTCGGCCACCGTCACCTCGTCCGGCGACTGGGTGGCGAACAGCTCCGTGGCCGCTTCGACCACCCACTGCTTGCGCGAGGGACGGTGCGCGGCGCGGGCTCCGGATGTCGTCATGGTGTCAAGTATGCAGGGGTCCGCGTCCTCTGACAGCACACGGGTACCAGGAATTACGCCGTCCACCTGGCGGAGTTACTGGATAGCATGGTCAGTGGACAAGGCCCACAGACGCGGGTTCACGCCAGCCGCCAGGGAGCATGATGGCCACCACGCAGAACGGCAAGCAGCCCGCCCACCGACCCTCGCGCCGGCAGCACATCATCACCGCCGCCGTGCGGGTGTTCGGACGCAACGGATTCGCGGAGACCAGCATCCAGGACATCGCGGACGAGGCCCAGGTGGTCCCCACGGCCGTCTACTACCACTTCGACGGCAAGGAGGAGCTGCTCGAACTCGCCATGCGGCGGGTCTTCGACCAGCTGAACGCGGTGGTGGAGGCGGCCCGCCCGGAGTCCGAACCAGGCAGTGCGGAGGGTCTGCTGCGGGTCATCGACGCAGTGTGGGACTGGTTCGAGCAGAACCCGGAAGAGGCCCGGCTGTACCAGGTGCAGATCGCCTCGGCCAACGGCAATGTCAAGGTGTTGCGGGACGAGTTCGAGCAGCGGCACATCCAACGGGCGTACGACTACCTGCCGGAGGGCACCACGCGCAGTCCCCGGGCGGCCAAGTCACGGCACGCGGCGCAGGCGCTCGCGGTCCGCACGCTGACCAGTATGAACATTCTGGTCACCGCGCTGCGAGCGGAGGGCGGGCCGCTGTCCCAGCTGCCCCCACGGTCCGTGCAGGAGGCGGTCAGGTCGCTGGCGCTGCGGATCGTCGCCGCCGAGCAGAAGCCGACCACCGCGTCCACCTGAGGCGGTTCACCAGGGCAGTGGCTCGCGTTCGGCGAACAGCCCGCCCGTCGTGCCGTCGCCCTCGGGCAGGGTCGCCAGCCAGACCGGGGTGTCCGCGCCGGTCTCCGGACCGCGCGGCGCGGACGGACCGCCCATGCCGCTGCGCGTCCAGCCCGGATCGGCGGCGTTGACCAGGACGCCGGTGCCCGCCAGTTCGGCCGCGAGCATACGGGTCAGGGCGTTGAGGGCGGTCTTGGAGATCCGGTAGGCCGGGTGGCGGCCGGAGTCCATCAGCGCGAGCGAACCGTAGGAACTGGTGACGTTGACCACCCGTCCGTAGCCGGCCTCCACCATGCCCGGCACGACGGCTTCCGCCATGCGCCAGGCACCGGTGAGGTTCGTGTCCAGGGTCGTGCGCAGGATCTCCTCGTCGAGGTACGGGGGCCGTAGATCGCCGTCGAGGGACAGGCCCGCGTTGTTCACCAGGACGTCGATCCCGCCGGTCAGCTCCCCGGCCTCCCGGACCGCTTCGGTGACGCTCTTCGCGGAGGTCACGTCCAGGGCCAGCGGCAGCGCCGCCGGACCGATGGAGCGGCACGCCTCTTCGGCCGCCTCGAGTCTTCGCGCCCCGACCAGGACCCGTAGCCCCTGGTCCGCGAGCTGTCGGCATATCTCCACGCCGATTCCGCGCGCTCCGCCGGTGACCAGTGCGGTTCTGTTGCCGTGCCCCATGGTGTGCCCGCCTCCTTTCAAACCGTCGGCACCGATGTCAGACCGTCAGCACCGAGCAGGCGCTGATCCCGGGCGCCCCATAGACGTGGGTGAAGCCGACCCGGGGAGCTCCGGGCACCTGCGCTCCCGGTGCCCGGCCCTGCAACTGCCGTACGACCTCGTGGAACTGGCGCAGCCCCGAGGCGCCGACGGGCTCACCGCCGGCCAGGCAGCCGCCGTCGGTGTTGACGGGGATCCGGCCCGTGGGGTCGGTGTCCCCGCCGGCCAGCAGTTCCTCCTGCTCGCCGTGGCCGCACAGGCCGGTCTCGGCCAGGTGGATCAGTTCCGATCCGCTGTCGGTGTCCTGCAACTGGGCGACCTGTACGTCCGCGGGCCGTAGACCCGCGGCGCGGAAGACCGCCTCCGCGGCGTCGACGCTCGGGCTGCGGTGCGGTCCGGGCGGCAGCCAGGGCGAGAACACCTCGAACGAGCCGAACCGCCGGGTCCGGAAGGCCAGCGAGGCCAGCTTGACCGGCCGTTCGCACAGGTCGAAGGCACGATCACCGAGTGCCAGCACCAGCGCGACCGCGCCCTGTCCGGGCGAGCAGAACATGTACTGGGTGAGGGGCGGGCTGACCTCGGCGGAGTCGAGGATCTCCTGTTCCGTCAGCGGTTTGCGCCGCCAGGCCAGGGGGTGCTGTGAGCCGTTGCGGAAGGCCCGCGCGGCCACCCTCGCCAGCGCCAGTTCGGAGATCCCGTGCTCGTGCAGGTACCGCTGGGTCTTCAGGGCGAAGAACTGGGTGGTGAGCATCATGCCGGTCTCGGCGTACCAGTCGGGCAGTCCGTAGCGGGCCGCGGAGACGTTGAAGGCGCCCCGCTCGTGCTTGTCGAAGCCCACGGCCAGCCCGAGCGACGCCTCGCCGGCGCGCAGTGCGTTGGCCACCGCGAGAACCGACGAGGCACCGGTCGCGCAGCCGTTCTGCACGTTGACGAACGGGACACCGGTCAGGCCGAGACGGCTCACCAGCGTGTCGGGCTTGCCGGACACGTCGGAGCCGCCCGCCGCGTACCCGATGTCCTCCCATGCCGTGCCCGCGTCGGCCAGGGCCTCGCGTACCGCGCGCTCGGCCATGTCCATCCCGGTGACCGTCTCGTCGCGGCCGAAGGGGTGCATGCCACAGCCGACGACATAGATCTCGTCGGACCTCGCCCTGGTCATCGGTCCTCTTCCGGGTCCGGGCGGAACGCGAAGGTCAGCACTTCGGTCCCGTCCTCGTCGTGGTAGGCGGTCACCGTGGTGAGCCGGACCGGAAGCCCGATCCGTATCTCGGCGCGGTGAACCTCCAGCCGCGCCTCGACCAGCACCTCCCCGAGGTCGACATAGCCCACGTGGTACGGCTGGTAGCCCCCGGTCGGCGGCCGGTACGGAGACTTGGGCCGGAACGCCTGCAGCGTCCACGACCACACCCGCCCGTTCACCGGCAACACGTGCGCGGACATGGCTCCGTCGGAGCACTTGGGGCACGAGTCCTGCCGGGGGAAGACCACGGTGGCGCACCCGGAGCAGCGCGCACCCGTGAGCCGCGGTGGATGCACGCTCTCGAACAGGTCCTCGTCGATGAGTCTGGTGATCATGGCGTCCTGCCCTTGTCTGCGCGGTCGTCGTGCGGTCGTGCTGTGCCCGCGGGCGAAGTCACCAGCCCAGGAGTCCGGCCAGCCGTTCCCGGTGATGCGCGGCGCCACCCAGCAGGACGGCGTCGGACTGGGCGCGACGGAAGTAGAGGTGGGCGTCGTGCTCCCACGTGAAGCCCATGCCGCCGTGCAGTTGGACGCACTCGGCGGCGACGAACACGAACGCCTCGCCGCACCACGCCTGCGCCACCGCCGCCGCTTCGGCCAATGTCCCGGGCGAGTCGGCCGCCAGTACCGCTCGCACCACCGCCGACCGCGCGGCTTCGACCTGGAGCAGCATGTCGGCACAGGTGTGTTTGATCGCCTGGAAGCCGCCGATGGCCCTGCCGAACTGTGTGCGGTCGCGTACATGGGCCACCGTCATGTCCAACGCGGCCTGCGCGCCGCCGAGTTGCTCGGCGGCCAGGGCCACCAGGGCGACGTCCAGGGCGCGGCTCACGATGTCCGCCCCCTCGCCCCCGGCGGTCAGCGGCCGGGCTCGGGCGCCGGAGAAGGAGACAACCGCCTGTCCGCGGCTGAGGTCCAGGGTGGGCACCCGGCGGACCGTCACCCCGGGCTCGCGCGGGTCGGCGAGGAAGAGATCAAGGCCGTCGGCTCCGGTAGCGGTGACGACCAGACCTTCGGCGTCGGCACCGTCCAGCACGAACGGGGCGGTGCCGTCCAGCAGTGGGACGCCGCCCCGCCAGGTGACAGCCACCGGTACGGCGTCCGGCCGCCACACCCCGTCGGGCGCCGCCACCGCCAAGGCGTGCACCTTGCCCTCGGCCAGCTCCGCCAGGGCCCGGTCGGCCGTGCCGCAACCGGCCAGGACCTGCCCGGCCAGCACGGTGGAGGACAACAGCGGCACCGGCGTCAGTGTCCGGCCCAGCTCCTCGCAGACCGCCGCGATCTCGGCGAGGCCGCCGATGCCTCCGGCCGCCTCGGGCAGACCGAGGGCCGCGAGCCCGACCTGCCTGCCGAGGGTGTCCCACAACTTGGCGTCGACACCCGGGGAATGCTCGGACAGACGACGTACCGCGGCGGTGCCGCCGGCGTCGGCGCACACCGACCGTACGGTCTCGCGCAGGTCGTCCAGTTCGGCGTCCGACAGGGCCGTGCCATCGGTCACGGTGCTCGTCATCGTACGCTCCCGCTCTCGTCGTGCCGTTCCCGCACGGCACTGTGCGCCGCCGCCATCCGCGCGACCGGCACACGGTGCGCGGAGCAGGAGACGTAGTCGAGGCCCAGTTCGTCGCAGAAGGCGATGGACTCCGGGTCTCCGCCGTGCTCACCGCACACGCCCAGCTTGATGTCGGGGCGTACGCTCCGTGCCCGCTCCACCGCCAGGGCGATCAGCGCGCCCACCCCGTGCGGATCGAGCCGGGCGAACGGGCTGGCCTTCAGGAACCCGCGTTCCTGGTACGAGGCGAGCACCTGGCGCTCGACGTCGTCCCGGGAGAATCCGTAGGTGAGCTGGGTGAGGTCGTTGGTGCCGAAGGAGAAGAACTCGGCGTGTTCGGCGAGTTCGCCGGCCAGCAGCGCGGCCCGCGGTGTCTCGATCATCGTGCCGAGCCGGTACGGGACCTCCACGCCGGTGCGGGCGGCGACCGCCTCGGCGGCACCCCGGACGTACGCGGCAGCGGCGGCGAGTTCCTCCGGCAGGCTGACGAGCGGGATCATCACTTCGAGCTGGGGGCGGACTCCCGTGGCGGCGACATCGGCCCAGGCGGTGAAGAGCGCCTCGGCCTGCGCCGGGTAGAGCCGCTCGTGCAGCAGCGCCAGGCGCACGCCGCGCAGCCCAAGCATCGGATTCGCTTCGCGCAGTGCGGCGGCCCGCTGCTCCTCGGCGGCGTCCCGGGCCTCCCCGCCGGCGGGCAGGAACTCGTGCAGGGGGGCGTCCAGCAGGCGTACGGTCACCGGCCGGTGCCCGACCGCGGTCAGCAGGGCCTTGAAGTCCTCGTGCTGGGCCTGTTCCAGTGCCGACAGCGCCTCGTCGCGGGCCGCGGCGTCGGCGGCCAGGATCACCCGGCGGATCAGCGGCAGCCGGTCGCCGAGGAACTGGTGCTCCGTACGGCACAGCCCCACGCCCTCCGCGCCCAGGGCGACGGCGGTGCTCACCTCCGCGGCGGTGTCGGCGTTGGCCCGCACGCCCAGCCGGCGCATGCCGTCCGCCCACTCCAGCAGGGTGGACAGTTCGGGCGGCGGTCCGGCGACACTGACGCTCAGCGTCCCCGCGTAGACGGCTCCGGTACGGCCGTCCAGCGAGACGGCATCGCCCTCGCGCAGCACCCGGTCCCCGATCCGTACGGTGCCGGCGACCCGGTCGGCGCGCAGTCCCTCGGCGCCGCACACGGCGGGCTTGCCCGCACCCCGCGCCACCACGGCGGCGTGCGAGGCGATGCCGCCGCTGCCGGTGAGTACGGCGACGGCGGCCAGCATCCCGGGGACGTCGGCCGGAGTCGTCTCATGGGCCACGAGCACGACCTGCGTGCCGTCCGCGGCCAGTTCGAGGGCACGTTCGCTCGACAGGACGATCGCGCCGGTCGCCGCCCCCGGGGAGGCGGGCAGTCCCTTCACCAGGAGCTGCTCGCCGCCGGTCAGCCGGAGCTGGGGGTGCAGCAGTTCCTGCACCTGGGCGGGGCTGATCCGCCGTACGGCCTCTTCCCGGTCGATTGCCCCGTCGCGGGCCAGGTCCACGGCGAGACATACCGAGGCGCGCAAGGGCGGGCGCTGCTGCGCCGAGGCGGCGAGCAGGGAGATCTCGTCGTCGCGCACCTCGAAGTCGACCGACACCGGAGCGTGCAGATGGCGTTCGAGGGTGAGCAGCGAGTGCTCCAGCAGCGCCGCCGCGCCCGCGAGACGGTCCAGCGGTTCACTGGTGTGCGGCGGTGGCGCGCTGCGGCGCACACCGCGGAAGAAGGAGCCCTGGGGAGCGAAGCGGCCGGTCTCGGGGTGGCGGCTGACCGCGGTGCCGTAACCCGAGTGGTCCGCCGGGCCGATGCGCAGCGCCTGCACGTGCAAGGCGATGCCCAGATCGGCGGGGAGTCGCTGGGACCGGCGGGATCTTCGCGCGCGGGGTGAGTCCCACCGCCCGAGGACCGCTCGGGCGGCCAGCGCGAGCTGCTCCGCCGGGTCGTCGGGGAAGGGCCGGGAGGCGTGCCGGGCGACCAGGGACAGCAGCGCCTCGACCCGCGCTCGTGGCTCGGGTGTGTCGAGGAGGGCGTCGTCGAGCAGCGAGCCCGGTACGTCGAGGGCGTACTCGGCGATCATCCGCACGGTGGCGGCCCATACCTCGTACAGCGCCTCTTCGCGCCCGATGACGGCGCACAGATCGCCGGCGTTCGCCGGAGTGACGCCGAGACAGGCGAGGTCGGGTGGCAGCCCGGCGATCTCGGTCGGCGCGCTCGCCGCCAGGCGCAGCAGCAGCGGCCGGCCCGCCTCGCCGATCCGGCGCCCCGCCAGCTGTTCGACCAGTTCTACGGCGGCCCGGGCGGTGCCGGGTTCGCACAGCGACGCGGCGTCACCGGCGGGGACGGTGACTCCTGGGACCACCGGCAGGCCGAGGGCCACCAGCTCGTCCATCGCCATGCCGTGCGTACCCAGCTCGTCGGCGTCGAGTCCACGGATCCGTCCCTGGCCGTACGGCACCAGGATCCGGCCGGGGGTTGTCGGCTGTACGAGGGCGTCGGGGATCTCCGACGGCGTGAGTCGGCCCGCTTCGCGGTCGGTGACGCTCAACCCCGGCTCCTGGTGACCAGTTCCTCTTCGAGCGCCTCGTCCTGTGCCCTGCTGATCCCCAGAACCAGCAGCAGCTCCTGGTGCAGCCGCATCCACACGGTGTGGTACGAGTCGCACAGGGGCGAGGCCAGCCACTCCACCGCGCCGTCGTCGAAGCGGTCGAGGGCTTCCTCCAGGGCCGTGACATAACGCCCGCTGCCCGAGGGCAGCCCGTCCAGCCTGCGCAGCACGGGCTGGATGGCCTCGTGCACGTCCTCCAGCGACTCGCGCACCCCGGCGTCGTAGACACTGTCGCTGTGGTCGTTGACCGTGCCGTCGGGCCGGCACTGCCAGGCCGTGCACACCTCGCGCAGCTTCCGGTTGACGGGCAGGAAGGCCTCGTAGGCGGCGTTGATCCGCTGCTCCTGTTCGGAACCGGCGGCGACCCGCAGGATCCGGGACGCGGCCGCCCTGGCGGGCTCGGTCGGCAGCACCATCGGGCCCTTCACCATCGCCAGCCCGGCATCGACCAGCGGGCGGTGGTCGGACTCGGGCCTGCCGCGCCACATCCCACGCAGAACGAGGTCGACAACGGCTTCGGTGAGAGCCTCGTCTTCGATGAGGGCCTCGTCGAGAGCGTCCGTCCGGCCCACGGCAGGAGATTGCATCGCCACACCATTTCCCCGGTTCTGTTGCCCGGTTCCTCAGTTCTGTGTTGCCCGGAGGTTACGCTCCGGCGGAGGTGTTAGTGAAGAGGTAATCAAGAAACACTTTGCGGAGCGTTCGGCAGGGACGGGCCGCTGCCCGCCCTCCTACGCACCCGGGCGGTGAGGAACGCCGTCATCCGCGCCTGCGCCTCACCGCTCCCCGCCAGGCCTGCGATGAGCCGCGCCTCCTCGTCGAGGTGACGGCTCAGCCCCTCCCCCGCACCTTGGTCACGCAGCAGGCGCTTCGCGGCGCGCAGCGCCTCGCCCGCCCCGCCCGCCAGTTCGGCGGCGGTCCGGTAGGCGGTCTCGTCCACTTCGTCGTCCCCGACGGCCCGGGTGACCAGGCCGAACCGCTCGGCGTCCTCGCCCGTGAGGACCCGGTTGGTGAGGACCAGGTCCGTCGCCAGACGGGGGCCCACCAGGCGCGGCAGGAGCCAGGTGGCCCCGCAGTCCGGGGTGAGCCCCATCGCCGTGTACGCCAGCCGGAAGCGCGCCGACTGTGCGGCCAGGACGATGTCGCCGACCAGGGCGAGACCGATTCCGCCGCCCGCTGCCGCGCCGCGTACGGCGGTCACCACGGGCACGGGCAGCTCGTACAGAGCCCGCACCGCGGCGTGTGCGGCGGTCGCCACGGCGTGCACGTAGGCGCCCGTCTCCTCGCCCCGGCCGGCGAAGGCGCGCAGGTCACCGCCCACGCAGAAGGTGGCGCCGGCCGCCCGCAGCAGGACCGCGCCGCCCGGGTCGGCGGCCACCTCGGCGGTCGCGTCGCGCAGCGCCTCGGCCGTCGGGAGGTCCAGGGCGTTGCCTCTTCCGGGGTCGTCCAGCCTCAGCTCGACGACTGCGTCGGGATGGCGGACGACCCGGACCGGCTTCGTGCTCATGGGGGTCTTCTTCCGTCGTCGAGGCCCGCTCCGGTTCGAGCGCACCTCGGACCAAGCGCTTCACACATCGAGCGCCACCCAGCAAGATACTGAAGACGCTGTACAGTTTCTAGAACGCGACGGGCGCCGATGCCCGGAGCTCTTCGGCGGGAGGAACCGTGCCCATCCAGTTCGACATCGATCCGCCTGTCGCCCGACTCGCCGCGGCCACCGCGGAGTTCGTGCGCGAGGTCGTGATCCCGGCGGAACGCGAGTGCGGCGGGTCCGTGCACGACGCTCCGGAGACCCTGCGCGAAACTCTGCAGAAAGGCGCCCGCGAGGCAGGCGTGTTCGCGCCGCATGTGCCGGCGCGGTGGGGCGGGCACGGGCTCGACCTGCGCGGGCAGGCGGTGGTGTTCGAGGCCGCCGGGTACTCGCTGCTGGGTCCGCTGGCGCTGAACTGCGCGGCCCCGGACGAGGGCAATATGCATCTGCTGGAGAAGGTGGCCACGGAGGAGCAGAAGGACCGGTTCCTGCGGCCGCTCGCCGCCGGCGAGGTGCGGTCCTGCTTCGCGATGACCGAACCGGCTCCGGGAGCCGGCGCCGACCCCCGCTCCCTGCGGACCACCGCGACGCGGGTCCCCGGCGGGTGGCGCATCGACGGGCGCAAGTGGTTCATCAGCGGGGCCCATGGCGCCGGCTTCGCGATCGTCATGGCCCGCACATCCGGCAGTCCCGGCGCCCCGGGCGGCGCCACCATGTTCCTGGTCGACGCCGACACACCGGGCATGCGCGTCGTCCGGGACATCGAGACCCTGGACGAGGGGCTCTTCGCGGGACACAGCGAACTCGCCTTCGAGGAGTGCGTGGTGGGCGAGGACCGGGTGCTCGGTGCCGTGGACCGGGGCTTCGAGAACGCCCAGGTCCGGCTCGGCCCCGCCCGTATGACCCACTGCATGCGCTGGCTGGGAGCCGCCCGTCGCGCCCAGGACGTCGCCCTGGAGCGGGCGGGCAGCCGGACGGCTTTCGGCTCCGTGCTGGGAGACCTCGGCATGGTGCAGCAGATGCTGGCCGACTCCGAGATCGACATCGAGGCGAGCCGCGCCCTGATCCTGCGCACCGCCTGGGAGCTGGACACCGGCTCGGCCGCCGCCCCGCAGCTCACCTCGGTGTCCAAGACCTTCGTGGCGGAGGCGGTGAACCGGGTGGTCGACCGGGCGGTGCAGATCTGCGGAGCGCTCGGCATCTCGGCCGCCGACGCCCCGCTGGCGCGCCTGCTCCGGGAGGTACGGCCGTTCCGGATCTACGACGGCCCCTCGGAGACGCACCGGTTCGCCATCGCGCGCCGCGCGGTGAAGCCGTACCGGCAGCCCCGTCCGGAGGCCGCCGCCGACTCGTGACAGCATCGGCTCCTGCGCGGCCTCCCTTATGGGGAGGCCCTGTCGGAACCGATCTCGGAAGGCGAGGCGGCGTAAACGACCGCGATCCGGGGTGGAAGAGCCTGCCCAGCGCCGTCATCGCGGATGTGGTCGAAACGGAGCCGCTCTCCGGAGGTGCGGTCAACGACGTCTGGCGGCTGACGCTCACCGACGGGACCAGACGGGTCCTCAAGGGCTCCGCCCGAGTGCCGGCCGACCTCTTCGCCCTCGAAGCGGAGGGCCTGCGTGCCCTCCGTGACCAGGGGAAGCTCCGAACGCCCCGGGTGCTGGAGGTGAGTTCCCGTCACCTCCTCCTGGAGTCACTGGAAGCCCGCCCCGACACCGACGGCTTCTGGGAGGCGGCCGGCCGGGCCGTGGCACGGCTGCACACGGTACGGGGGGACCGGTCCGGCTGGCACACCAACGGATGGCTCGGCCTCCTCCGCCAGGAGAACGCGTGGACCGACAGCGGCCACGCGTTCTCGCCGAGCGCAGAATCCTTCGCTACGTCCGGGAACCCAAGGTCCGGCAGGCCTTGGAGGCGGCGGATCTGGCAGGCCTGGAGCGCTTCTGCGACCGCTTGCACTTGTTGGTCCCGGAGGCTCCGAGCGTGCTGAACCACGGCGATCTGTGGCGCGGCGACGTCGTGGCGGACTCCGACGGCGACCCCGCGTTCATCGACCCGGCGGTCTGCTGGATGTGGGCGGAATCCGAACTCAGCATGCTGTACTGCACCGACCCGCCTCCGGACTGCTTCTTCGGCGCCTATCAGGAGATCTCGCCCCTCGCCGACGGCTGGCAGGAGCGCATGCCCCTGCTGAACCTGCGCGAACTCCTCAGCGTGGTCGCGCACTTCGGCGCGGTGGGCGACCACGTGGCACGGATCCGCGAGATCGTACGGGCATTTTCCTGACCGCTTCCCGACCGCTTCGCGACCGCACAGCGCGACCGCGGCCCGATGCGAGTCCTTCCCGGGGTATTGACGCGCCCCTCACCCGCTGTCATTGTTTCCGCCACATAGACATCTGATGTCTGACGTCAGACATCAGATGCGCCAGGCACCTCTCCCCCGAAACTCAGGGATTCGCGATGTCACTCCCGGACGATCTCGCCGAGCAACTGCTCACCGCCATCATCGACGGCGCGTATCCGCCTGGCTCCGCCCTCCCGCCCGAGGGCGAGTTGTCCGAGCAGGGAGGTGTCAGCCGGCTGACCGTGCGCGAGGCCATCAAGCAGCTGCGTGCGCAGAACGTCGTCCGTGTGGTGCGCGGCCGAGGCACCTACGTCAACCCGCCCGACCGCTGGACGGCACTGGACGCAGTGGTCAGGGCCGCCTCGCGCACCGCGAGCGGGGCGCTGTCGGAGCAGCTGATCGAGGCCCGGCGGCTGATCGAGAACGGTGCCTGCGAGCTGGCCGCCTCCCGGCGCGACGAGTCGCATCTCGAAGAGCTGCGGCGGCACCTCGCCACCATGCGGGAGGCCGCCGAGGCCGCGGACACCGAGCTGTTCGTCCAGGCCGACATCGACTTCCACGACACCGTCATGCGGGCCACCGGCAACCTCTTCGTTCCGCTGCTCTTCGAGCCCTTCGGCGCGCTGCTCGTCGAGGGCCGCCGGCAGACGTCCGCGGTGCCGGAGATCCGTACCAACGCCATCGCCCACCACGAGCAGGTGCTCGCCGCCCTCGAGTCGGGCAGCTCGGAGGCGGCCCGCACGGCGATGAACGCCCATATGAACCAGACGGCCGACGACCTGCGGACGCACGTCATCAAGCGCGACCTCGACTGAGCGCGCACGTCTGCGCCGCCCCGGCGCGAACCACCGATCTGACCCTCCCTTCCCCTCAGGAATCCGCCCCTTCCCCTCAGGAATCCGCCATGTCTGTGTCCCTCCCTGCCCGGACCGGGCGCACCGCGCTCGACGGACTGCCGCCCGTCCGTGAGGTGTCCGCCGCCGAAGTGGCCGCCCGGATCGCCGGCGGACCACGTCTGGTCGTCTTGGACGACGATCCGACCGGCACCCAGACCGTCGCCGATGTGCCGGTCCTCACCTCCTGGACCGTCGACGACCTGCGCTGGGCACTGCGCCAGGACAGCGGCGCCTTCTTCGTGCTCACCAACACCCGGAGCCTGTCACCCGAGGACGCCGCGGTCCGCAACCGGGAGGTGGTGCGGGCGCTGCACGAAGCCTCCGCCGCCGAGGGCACCGGCTATGTGCTGGCCAGTCGTGGCGACTCGACGCTGCGCGGCCACTTCCCGCTGGAGACCGACGTCCTCGCCCAGGAGCTCGCCGCCGTGGGGGCCGGTGCCCCGGACGGTGTGGTGCTCGTCCCCGCGTACATCGAGGCTGGGCGGATCACCATCGACTCGTACCACTGGATGCGTACGCCGGACGGCGGACTGCTGCCGGTCGGCGAGAGCGAGTTCGCACGTGACGCGACGTTCGGCTACCGCAGCTCCGCGCTGCCCGAGTGGGTCGAGGAGAAGACGGGCGGGCGCGTCGCCGCCGCCGACGTACTGCGGATCACCCTCGACGATGTGCGGGTGGGCGGCCCGGCGCGGGTGGCGGAGCTGCTGTCCGGCCTCCGTGACGGCCGCACCGCGGTCGTCGACGCCGTCTGCGACGACGATCTGCGGGTGCTGGCGCTCGCCTTGGCCGAGGCCGAGGAACGGGGCGCCCGGCTGCTGTACCGGGTCGGCCCCTCGTTCGTACGGGCGCGGGCCGGACAGGCCGGGCGGGCGCCGCTCACCGCCGGGGAACTGCGGCCGCTGCGCGGCGACGCCCCGCACGGGCTGATCGCGATCGGCTCCCATGTCTCGCTGACCACACGGCAGTTGGAGCGGCTGCGGGAGCGCGGCGGGATCGCCGAGTACGAGCTGGACGTGGCGCTCCTTCTCGACGACGAGCGGCGGGAGGCGCATGTCGCCGACGTGGCGGCCCGCGCGGCCGGCGCGCTCGAGTCCTCGGACGCCGTGATCCGTACCTCGCGGGCCCTGGTCACCGGTGCCGACGCCGAAGAGAGCCTGGCCATCTCGCGCCGGGTCTCGGCGGCGCTGGTGGAAGCGGTCCGGCTGGTCAACGCGGCGCGCAGGCCCGCGTTCGTGATCGCCAAGGGCGGCATCACCTCCAGTGACACCGCCACCCACGGTCTGGAGATCCGCCGCGCCTGGGCGCGCGGCACCCTGCTGCCCGGCATCGTCTCGCTGTGGCAGCCCGTCGACGGCCCCGCCGCCGGCATCCCGTACATCGTCTTCGCGGGGAACGTCGGCGGCGACGAGGCCCTCGCCGACGCCCTCGACCTGCTCAGGAGCGCCTGATGCTGCTGCACGGAACCGACGCGCTGAAGGCCGCGGCCGCCACCGGACAGGCGCTGCCCGGGTTCGTCGCGTACAACCTGGAGACGGTGCAGGCCATCACGGCTGCCGCCGAGACCGCGGGACGCCCGGTGCTGATCCAGGCGGGCGCCGGTCCCTTCCGGTACGCAGGACAGCAGGCGTTGATGCGGCTGGCGCTGGACGCTGCCGACCGCTCGACGGCTCAGCTGGGGGTGCACCTGGACCACAGCCGGGACCTCGACGAGATCACCGCGTGTCTGGAGGCGGGCTACACCTCGGTGATGGTTGACGGCTCGCATCTGCCGTTCGCCGACAACATCGCGCTGACCAGTGAGGCCGTACGGCGGGCAGGTGACTACGGCGCCTGGGTGGAGGCCGAGTTGGGCGCCCTCGCGGGCGACGAGGACGTCTCCACCGACGCGGTGGCATCGGCCGCGGCCATGACCGACGCGCGGCAGGCGGCCGAGTTCGTCGCCGAGACGGGCGTGGACGCCTTGGCCGTCGCGGTGGGCAACGTACACGGCTTCACCAAGGAACCGGTGCGGCTGGACCTGGACCGTCTCGCGGCGATCCACGCGGCCGTGCCGGTGCCCCTGGTCCTGCACGGCGCGAGCGGGCTCCCCGTCGAGCAACTGCGCGGCGCCCTGGCCCGCGGGGTCGCCAAGGTCAACGTCAACGCGGAGCTGCGGCGGGCCTACCTGGAGGCCCTCCGCGACCACCTCCCGGACGCGCTGCCCGGCTCCGACGTCGTCGCGCTCTGGTCCGCCGCCCGCGACGCGGTCACCGCCGCCGCCCTGACCGTCATCGACCGACTGAGTCAGAACTTGTGACATCAGACATCTACGTCTGATGTTGCCCTCCGGGCCCTCCCCAGCCCCGGAATCCCTTTCCCGCTCGCCCTCTACCAGGAGGACAAAGATGTCTCCCCGTCCCCGTACCGCCGTGCTCGGTCTCGGTGCCATGGGTCTGCCCATGGCCCGGCGGCTGGCCGGTGAACTGCCTGTCGTCGTGTACGACATATCCGCCGAACGGCGCGCGCTGCTGACCGCCGAAGGCGCCGTCGAAGCGGCGTCCCCCGCCGAGGCGGCCCGTGAGGCCGACGTGGTGCTGCTCGCGGTGCGCGACCGCGCGCAGGTCGAAGGCGCGCTGTTCGGGCCGGACGGCGCCGCCACGACGCTGCGGCCCGGAGCCGTGGTGGTGCTCACCAGCACGGTGGGCCCCGAAGCGGCCCGCGCCGTCGCCGAACGGCTCGCCCCGCAGGAGGTCCTCCTCGTGGACGCGCCGGTCAGCGGCGGCCCCGTACGGGCCGGCAACGGCGATCTGCTGATCGTCGTCGGCGCCGAGGACACGGCGCTCAAGGCGGCCCGTCCGGTACTCGACCTGCTCGCCTCCACCCTCACCGTCATCGGCCCGCGGCCCGGCGACGGCCAGGCGCTGAAGGCCGTCAACCAACTGCTGGCGGGGGTGCACATCGCCGCCGCCGCGGAGGCGGTCGCCCTCGCCCGGGGCCTGGGTCTCGACCCGGCCACGGTCGTGGACAGCCTCAAGCACGGGGCGGCCGGCTCCTTCATGTTCGCCGACCGCGGGCCGCGCATGGTCGAGACCTACGAGGACGGGCCGGACCCGGAGGTCAGGTCCCGGCTGGACATCTTCGTCAAGGACATGGGCATCGTGACGGGCATCGCCAAGGACGCCCATGTGCCCGTGCCGCTCGCCGCCGCCGCCGAACAGCTCTATCTGCTCGGCGAACACGCGGGCCTGGGTGACCGTGACGACTCCTCCGTCGTCACCGTGCTGTCCCCGAAGAACACGAAGGGCACGACGAAGGACACGAAGAACACGAAGGACACGAAGGACATGCAGAAGGCGATCAGAGCGGCGGGAGACACACGATGAGCCACAACACCCTGCTGATCATCGCGGTCGCCGGTGTCGCGACCCTGCTCCTGCTCATCCTCAAGGCCAAGGTCCAGCCCTTCGTCGCCCTCGTGGTCGTCAGCATCGGCGTCGCGCTGTCCGCGGGCGTACCCGCCGCCGACCTGGTGAAGACCATCGAGGACGGCATGGGGGCCACCCTGGGCCACATCGCGACCATCATCGCGCTGGGTGCGATGATCGGCCGGATCATCGAACTCTCCGGCGGCGCCCACGCGTTCGCGCACGCGCTCATCGACAAGTTCGGCAGCAAGCGCACCCCGCTGGCGCTGACGGTCGCCGGATTCGTCCTCGGCATCCCGGTCTTCTTCGAGGTCGGCCTGATCATCCTGATGCCCATCGCGTACGGCGTGGCCCGCGCCTCCCGCAAGCCGCTGCTGGTGTACGCGCTGCCGATGGGCGCCGCGATGCTCACCGTGCACGCCTTCCTGCCGCCCCACCCCGGCGCGGTGGCCGCCACGGAGGCGATCGGCGCCAGCCAGGGGCTGGTCCTGCTGATGGGCGTCCCGCTCACGGCGGTCGTCGTCCTGCTGGGCTACCTGGTGTCACGGCGTCTCACCCGCCGCGAGTACCCGATGGATCCCGCCGTGTACGCCGAGGTGTACGGCGACGAGAAGTCGGCCCCCGCCGACGGAGCAGGCGGCACGGACACCGGGCCGGACGGCACCGCGTCGCCCGCTCCCGCAGGCGACGGGCACGGCACCGCCGTCCTCACCAGGCCCGCCGGTACGGCCACGGAGGTCCGGCCGCCGTCGCTCGCCATGGTGCTGACCCTGATCGTCACCCCGATCCTGCTGATCCTGCTCGGCACCCTCGGTCAGAACCTGCTCGCCGACGGCTCCACGCTCCGCGCGGTCCTCACGGTCCTCGGCGCCCCGATGGTGGCCCTGCTGATCGACGTCACCCTGTGCGCGTACTTCCTGGGCGCCCGGCGCGGCTGGAACCGTGCGCGCATCGCGGACGTGATGGGCTCGGCGCTGCCGTCCGTCGCGATGGTGATCCTGGTGGCGGGCGCGGGCGGCGTCTTCGGCAAGGTCCTGGTCGCCAGCGGCATCGGCGACGCGATCGCCGACGTACTGGAGCGGACCGGGTTCCCCGCACTGGTGCTGGCCTTCGTGACGGCGCTGGCCCTGCGGGCCGCCCAGGGCTCGACCACGGTGGCACTGATCACCACCGCGGGCATCCTCACCCCGCTGCTGCAGCGCGCCGATCTGTCGACCGGTCAGCTGTCGCTGGTGGCGCTGGCGATGGGCGCGGGCGGCCTGTCCGTCTCGCACATCAACGACGCCGGGTACTGGATGTTCACCAAGCTGGCCGGCCTCGACGTCTCGGCCGGACTGCGCACGTGGACCGTCCTGACCACCGCCATGGGGCTGATGGGCTTCGGGCTCACGGCCTGTCTGTGGCCCCTGGTCTGAGCCCACTGGCACGTCGCTCGTTGTACGGCGCCGCGGTCCCGGGGACCGCGGCGCCGCCACGCCCGTGGGACTCCGCGCGGTCCGGCGCCCGGGCATCACCAGGCCACGGGCAGCTCCCGCACCCCGTGGATCGCGCGCCCCTCGAACGCGTACTCCTGGGCGGGAGAGCCGGTGACCAGAAGGGGCAGCGGCAAGGTGAAGTGCTCGACGAGATCGGCGGGTTGCTCCTGTTTGACGAGGCCGTCGAGGAGTTCGTCGGTGAGGCGCCGTATGGCCGGCCGCAGTTGCTCGACCCGGCGGAAGGTGAACTCGGGGATGAGCATGCGGCGCAGCCGGGTGTGGTCGGGCGGGTCCATCGCGAACAGCTGGCCGGGGGTGCGCGGCGGTGTCGTCGGCTGGAGCCCGGGGAAGCCGGGCCGGACGTTCTCCGAGCTGAACCGTGGGTCGCTCAGGACGGCGCGGGCGTCCTCGTGCCGGGTGACGAGCCAGGGTGGTTGTCGCCCCACAGGGTGATCCTGTCCAAGGGCCGCTCCGTGATCCAACGTCCGTATTCGGCGGCGGGATCGAGGAGGGCGGTGACGGGGCAGGGGCGGCGGCGTGGGGCCCGTCGGGTGCATGGTGGGGGCTCCAGTGGTCAGGGGGAGGTGATGCCGGCAAGGGTGAGGAGGAGGTCCTTGACGTCGGTCGCGTCGATCTCGTCGCGCGCGGGACCGGGCAGCGAGCACAGCAGGACCGGGCTGTCCTGCGGGTCCTGCGGCAGCCGGCCGTGGCTGCCGCGCACGCCGGAGGGGTCCAGAGGGACGGTCTTGATGCGGTAGCGCAGGCCGGCCTTCTTGCGGGCGACCTGGCCGATGGCGCGTGCTTTCACGCCGGGCACGGTGGGGTCGTAGAGGAGTTCGGCGGGGTCGTAGCCGGGCTTGCGATGGATCTCGACCTGGCGGGCGAAGTCCGGGGCGCGGTCGTCGTCCAGCCAGTAGTAGTACGTGAACCAGGCGTCGGAGTCGGCTACGGCGACCAGCTCTCCCGCGCGTTCGTGCGCGAGTCCGTGCCGCGCCTTGCCCTGCTCGTCGAGCACCTCGTCCACGCCGTCGAGGCCGGCCACGATCTCGGCGGTCTTGGCGAGGTCGGCGGGGTCGCGGACGTAGACGTGGGCGACCTGGTGATCGGAGACCGCGAAGGCGCGGGACGTCCAGGGGTCGAGGTATTCCATGCCGTCCTGGGTGTGGACTTCCAGCAGGCCTGCCCGGCGCAGCGCGCGATTGATGTCGACCGGGCGGGATGCGGGCGCGATGCCGTACTCGCTCAGGATCACCACCGTGGCGTCCTCGCGCCGGAAGTGGTCGAGCAGGGGGCGCAGCGCGTCGTCGAGCCGACGGGCCTCGCGGGCGGACTGCGGCGAGTCGGGGCCGGAGCGCTGGGGTTCGTAGTCCAGGTGCGGTACGTAGACGAGGGTGAGGTCGGGGCGGTGCTCGTCGAAGATCTGGCGGGCGGCGGCGAGGATCCACTGGCTGGAGGGCATGCCCGCGTTGGGACCCCAGTAGGTGAAGAGGGGGAACGGGCCGAGTCTGCTGGTGAGTTCGTCGTGCAGGGCGGGCGGCCGGGTGTAGCAGTCGGGTTCCTTGCGGCCGTCGGAATAGTAGACGGGGCGCGGGGTGACGGTGAAGTCGACGTCGGCACCCATGGCGTACCACCAGCAGACGTTGGCGACCTTGTAGTCGGGCTTCGTCCTGCGCGCGGTGTGCCACAGTTTCTCGCCGCCGACCAGGGCGTTGTGCTGGCGCCACAGGAGGACTTCGCCCAGGTCGCGGAAGTACCAGCCGTTGCCGACGACGCCGTGTTCGGTGGGCGGCACGCCGGTGAGGAGGGTGGACTGCACGGAGCAGGTCACGGCGGGCAGCACGGGGTTGAGGCGGGCCTGGAAGCCCTGGGCGGCGACGGCCGAGACGGCGGGCATGTGGCGCAGCATGCGGGGGGTGAGGCCGACGATGTCGAGGACGACCAGTCTCGTCATGAGACGGGTTCCTTTCTCAGGAGTGTTTCTTGGGTGAGGCCGAGTTCCTCGAACCGGTCGCGGGTCCAGGCCAGTTCGGCGGCGAGGCCCGCGACGAGGCCCTCGCGGTCACGGGGCCGCAGGTGTTCGGGCAGGACCGACCAGGTGTAGGTCTCGACCTCGACGTGGTCGCAGAGGGCCTGCGGGCCTCCCAACAACTCGCCCAGGGCGGTGGTCAGTTCGGCCGCCGTGGTGCGCAGTGGCGGTTCGGGCTCGGCGTGCAGCGGGGCGTGGAAGTGGACCCGCCAGGCCGAGCCTGCGTCCAGGCCTCCGTCCAGGGCGTCCGGGAGGTCGTCCACGCCGGTGACGTCGCCCTGCGGGGCCGTCCGGGTCTGGTGCAGGAAGCGGGGTTCGGCGAACCGGGCCAGCGCGCGCCGCGCCTTCGGGTCGGCGGGGTCGTCGGCCTGGAGGGCGCTGGACGCCTGCACCTTCACGACCGGGAGGCCGGCGTCGGCGAGCCGGCGCAGCGCTGCCGCCGGTTCCTCGAACTGCACGGCGAGATGGCAGGTGTCCAGGCAGATCCCGAGCCGCTCGGGGTCCACTCCCCCGAGTTCCCGGGCCGCCTGGACGGTGTTCTCCACCAGGCATCCGGGTTCGGGCTCGAAGCCGACCCGGATCGTACGGCCCGTCTCTCGCTCCACGTCGGCCAGTTCGGCCGCCAGTCGGTCCAAGGCCCGGCGGGCCATGTCCCGGGCGTCCGTCTGCCACGGGGTGCGTCAGGCCAGGGGCAGGGTCGAGACGCTGCCGCGCCGCGCGTCGTCGGGCAGCAGTCCGGCGAGGACCCGGGCGCAGTCGACGGTGTAGGTCAGGCGAGCGGGGTCGGTCCAGTCGGGCAGGTAGACGTCCTTCTTGACGACCTCGCGGTGGAAGCCGCCGTAGGGGAAGGCGTTGAGGGTGACGGTCTCCAGGCCGCGTGCGGTCAGTTCGGCGCGCAGGCGGAGTACGGCGTCGGGGCGGGTGGACAGGTCGGTGACCACGTCGCGGGCCAGCCACAGGCCGATGCCGAGCAGGCCGGCGCCGAGGGTTTCCCGTACGGGCTCGGCGTAGGCGGCGAGCTGGTCCACCACTCCGTCGAGGTCCTCGGCCTGGTGGACGTTGCTGCAGTAGGCGAGGTGGACAATCGTTCCGTCGGCGTGTCGGAAGCGCACTACGGGGTCACTCTCCGCCGCGCTTGATCGAGTTGCCCTCGAACAGGGCCGTGTCGTCCGGATCGACGTCATCCCGCTTGACGTCTTCGAGGTCCAGTCGGCCGCTCTGCCCGTAGAAAGCCACCGGGTTACGCCACATCACCTGGTCGACGGTGTCGTCGTCGAAGCCGGCGGCGAGCATCGCGTCGGCGGTCCTGCGGGTCTTGAGGGGGTCGCTGCGGCCCCAGTCCGCGGCCGAGTTGACGAGCATCCGCTGGGTGCCGTGCTCCTGGAGGATCCGCACCATGCGGTCCTCGGTCAGCTTGGTGTGCGGGTAGATGGAGAAGCCCATCCAGCAGCCGCTGTCGGCGACCATGGCCACGGTGAGTTCGTTGAGGTGGTCGACGAGGACGTGCTCGGGCGGGATGCCGGACTCGCGGACCACGTCGAGCGTGCGGCGGGTGCCGACGGCCTTGTCGCGGTGCGGGGTGTGGACCAGCACGGGCAGCTCGTGCTCGACGGCGAGTTCGAGCTGGCGGGCCAGGGCCTCGTCCTCCTCGGGGGTCATGGAGTCGTAGCCGATCTCGCCGACGGCGACCACCCGGTCCTTGGCCAGGTAGCGCGGCAGGACGTCCAGCACCCCGGCGCAGCGCGGGTCGTTGGCCTCCTTCGGGTTGAGGGCGATGGTGCAGCGGTGCTGGATGCCGAACTGCGCGGCGCGGTACGGCTCCCAGCCGAGCAGCGCGTCGAAGTAGTCGGTGAAGCTGTCCACCGAGGTGCGCGGCTGGCCGAGCCAGAACGACGGCTCGACGACCGCCCGTATGCCGGCCGCGTACATCGCCTCGTAGTCGTCCGTGGTGCGTGAGGTCATGTGGATGTGGGGGTCGAAGATGCGCATCATGCGGCTCCTGCGGGCGCGGTGGCGGAGTAGGCGGCGAGGGCCCGTGCGGCGGCGGCGCGGCGGTCGGGCACGGGTGAGTCGGTTTCCGCGGGCAGCCCGGAGGCCTGCAGCGTGCCGGGGTGCGCGCGGACGACCGGCCAGACGTCGGCGGGAACGTCCCGGCCGGCGGCGACCCGCTCGTGGGCGAAGTCGACCAGCATGCGAGCGAGTTCGCGGTCCGCGCGCTCCGGGATGCCTGCGACCCGGTCGAGGGGGATGTCGCAGAAGACGCACTTCAGTACGGCGTGCCGGTAGCCGTCGTAGTCCAGGTGGCGTGCGGCGTACGGGCCGAGGGCCGCCTCGATCAGGTCCGTGTCGTTGCCCCGCAGCGCCGCGCGCACCAGCGGCAGTCCCAGGTCGGCGAAGGAGGCGTCCGCGTCCTCCAGCAGCGCCAGCGACCGCAGCACCGCCCGTTGCTCGGCGGCGTCGCCGTACCGGTGGAGAGCGGTGATCTCCTCGGCGAGCGCCGCTCCGCGCAGCGGCAGGGCGGCGAGCAGCCGGGCGCGGGCGGCGTCCGCCACCGTCCAGCCGGCGACGAGCGATCCGCGCCCGCAGCGTCGGCCGACGGCCGGGAAGACGGTGCGCACGGCTGCCGGGTCCTGGCCCACGCGGGCGACGGCATCGGTCAGCCAGCGTTGCGCCTCGGCGGTGAGATGCAGGTCGAGGGCGGTATGGATGCGTGGGTCCAACGCGCATACCTCCTGTTCGGATGCGCGTACGGCGACGGCCGTACGGGGGTGGGGGTGGGTGGTGCTCGCCGGAGTCGGAGTGAAGGAACGTTTCCGCGTCAGAAGGGCTCGGCAGCCTTCAGGAACTCCAGGGAGCGGTGGGCGACTTCGGGGGCGTTCAAAGACGCGCCCTGGATCTCCACCGAGACCGGTCCCTGGCAGCCGGAGGCCTTCAGGGCGGCCAGGACGGGCGGGAAGTCGATCTCGCCCGTACCGAATTCGAGGTGTTCGTGCACACCGCGCTTCATGTCCTCGATCTGCACGTTCACCAGATGCGGCACCGCCAGCCCGACGCAGTCGAGCAGGGGCAGCTCCTCGACGCAGTGGGCGTGGCCGATGTCGAGCGTGATGCCGAACAGGTCGGGGTCGCCGAGCCGCTGCCGCAGGTCCAGAACCCGTTGCACGGTGTCGACGAACATGTACGGCTCGGGCTCGAACCCCAGGGCCACGCCGTGCTCACGGGCGATGCCCAGGACCTCTTCGCAGCCCGCGGCCAGCCGCTTCCAGGCCTCCTCCTCGGGCATGCCCTCCGGCGCCGGTCCGCTGCACAGATGGACGGCCGGGGCACCCAGGTCGGCCGCGACGCGCACCGCGCGCGCCAGCAGGTCGACGCGCCGCTCGGCGCCCTGGGCCGACATCAGGGTGGGGGTGTGCTTGTGCCACGGATCCAGCAGGTACGGCGATCCGGTCTCGACCATGACGGCCAGACCGAGCCGGTCCAGCCGCCGCGCCAAGTGGCCGACCTGCCGGGGCAGATCGGCGGCGAAGGGGTCGAGGTGACCGTGGTCGAGGGTGAGGCCGACCGAGTCGTAGCCCAGGTCGGCGAGCACGGTCAGCACGTCGTCGAGCCGGTGGTGGGCGAAGCCGTTGGTCCCGAAGCCGAACCGCAGCCGTCCCGCGGGCTCAGGTCCCGCGGGCTCAGGTCTCGAAGGCTCAGATCTCGCGGACTCAGATCTCGCGGACTCAGATCTCGCGGACCCAGGTCCGTCGAGCGCGGGTCTCGCGGACTCAGATCTCCCGGACCCAGGTCCGTCGAGCGCGGGTCTCGCGGACTCAGATCTCCCGGACCCAGGTCCGTCGAGCGCGGGTCTCGCGGACTCAGATCTCGCGGACCCAGGTCCGTCGAGCGCAGGTCTCGTGGTCATGTGGGCGACACCCTCCGGGCGAGTCTCCGCGCCAGCGGGTGCGCCACGGCCAGGACACCGGCCAGGCCCGCTCCACCGCCGCCCGCGGTGAGCGCCGCCTGCAGGGGCATCAGCGACATGATCCCGGTGCCGACGGCATCACGGACGTTCGCCGCGGACGGCTCCCGCGCCGCGCGTGCCTGCGCCGTGCCGTACGAGGCGAGGTAACCGAGCGCGCCGGCGGCGGCGCCGATCCGTGCCGCCCGGC
>NZ_NTGE01000081.1 GCF_002291145.1 Streptomyces sp. SA15 | reverse complement strand
CTGCGAGGACCGCGGCGCGCGCGGCCAGTTCGCCGTGGGTGAGGGCACCCGAGGAGCCGAGCAGCGCCGGCGCGTCCGGGGACCGCCGGGCCGCAGCGCGCAAGGGGTCGTCCAGCAGGGGCCCGGCGTCCAGGAAGGGACGGGCGAGGAGCGGCTCCTGGAAGGTGAACGTCGGAGCCCAGCCCAGGTCGACGCGCCGCCAGGCGAGGGGATCCTCCGCGAGAACTGCGAGCAGTGTGCCGTACGCCTCGCCGAGACCGGTCAGGAACGCGGCGTCGGCACCGTCCGATTCGCGCAGTTCCCACACCGCGACGAGTGCCGGACCGGAGTGGTCGAGCCGGTGCGCGAGGACCGGGGAGGGGAGGGGCGGAGTGCCGGTCTGCTCCGCGGGGGCCACCGCGAACACCACGCGGGCCGCGCTCGCCGAGGGGTGCAGCGCCTCGGCCGGGGCGTGGGCCACACGGCTCAGCTCACGGGCGTAGGCGCCGAACCCGGACCAGCGCAGCGGGTCGGGAGCCGGCGTCCGCAGGGTCCGCGTCGGCCGCCCGTCCGCCTCGAGCCGCACCTCCAGCCACCCGGTGCCGCAGGTCCAGCGGGCCACGGTCAACAGGGCGGCGGCGTACAGCACCGTCTCCCGCGTCAGTCCCCACTCCTCGCCGCACGCCGACAGCCGGCCGGCCAGGTCGGCACCGAGCGGCACGAGCCGACGCCGCGGGGACGCGTCCGGGACCGGAGCCGCGCCGGACCGGGCAGGGGCGTCGGCGTCGCGGGCGAGCACAGTCGCGATCGAGCGGACCGAACCGCCGTCGAGCAGCCGGCGCAACGACAGCCCGCCCGCACCGAGCGTGCGCAGGTGGTGCTGCAGCCGCAGCGCGGAACGGGCCTCCAGGCCGAGCGAGGTCAGCGGCTGGTCGGGGTCGACGCTCCGCCGCGGCACGCCGAGGACGGCGGCGACATGGCCGGCCAGTTGCTCGGCCGTGACCGGGGCCAGCGGGGTGGTGGTCATGCGGGTCTCCTCGGGGCGGAGCGGGGCGTGGTGCGGACGGGAGCCGAAGCGGGTCGGCCCGGTGACGAACCTGAAGGAGGCGGGACCGGGTGCTCGGGCGGAGCTCACGGTCAGCGGCGTGGCTGCCAGGCCGTGTCCAGTGCCGCGTGGACGTCCGCGGCGATCCGCGTGGCGGTCTGCGGAAGCTGGGCGGTGAAGTAGAAGTGGTGGCCGGGGAACAGGCGCAGGCCCTGGAAGGCGGAGGTGCGGTCCGCCCAGGCCGCCAGCCGGGCGGGGGTCACCATCGGATCGTGCGTGCCGCCGAAGACGGCGAGCGGAACCGGCGGCAGCCGGTCGGCCGCGTCGAACCGCCAGGTCTCGACGATCCGCAGGTCGGCCCGGAGCACCGGCTCCACCAGCGACCACAGCTCGTCGTCGCGCAGCACCGCCTCCGGCGTGCCGCCCAGCCGTGCGATGACCGCGCGCAGTTCGGCCGAGGGCAGCAGATGGCGCTGCTCCTCCCCGGTGCCGCCGTCCGGCGCCGGGGCACCGCGCGCGGACAGCCCGAGCCAGCGCGGCAGCGGGAGACCGTCGCGGTCGAGCCGGAGCGTCAGGTCGTGGCAGAGCAGGCCGCCCATGCTGTGACCGAAGAAGGCGAACGGCCGGTCCAGCCACACCAGCAGGTCATCATGGACACGGTCGACCAGCGACCGCGGCTCCGCCAGCGGCTCCTCGTGCGTCAGCCGGCCGCGTCCCGGCGCGTCGACGAGACACACCTCCCAGTCCTCCGGGAGTTCCCGGGCCAGCGCCCGGTACGTCACGTGGGAGCCGCCCGCGTGGTGGAAGACGAACAGCCGCAGCCGCGGATCGGCCACCGGACGGCCCTGGAAGACGGTGCTCGTCGCCCTCACGGCCGCTCACCTCCCGCCCCGGCGGCAACCGGCGCACCACGGCCGCCGGACGACCGCGCCCACTCCTCGGAGATCCGCCGGACCATCCCGGTCAGCACGGCGCCCCCGCCGACCTCCACGAACCGCGGCGGCGGCCCGTCGCGCCGCTCACCGCCCGGCCCGTGACCGAGCACCCACTCCACGGACTCCGCCCAGCGCACCGGGTGGTCGACCTGCTCGGCCAGGGTGTCCGCCAGGTCCTCGTACCGGTGCGGCCGCGCCGTCCGGTTGGAGACGACGGGGATCCGCGGCGGGCGGAACGCCGTACGGCGCAGCAGGGCGGCGAGCTCCCGGGCGGTCGGGCTCATGTGCGGGGAGTGGAACGGGCCGCTGACCGGCAGCCGGCGGGCCAGGCGGGCGCCGGCGTCCTGGAGGATCAGCTCCATCATCTCCAGGTCCTCACGCGGACCGGCCAGCACCAGCTGGTCCGGTGCGTTGAGGTTGGCCAGGTGCACGGAGCCGAACCCGGAGCGGTGCAGCAGGAAGCGCAGCACGGTCTCGCGCAGCCCGATCACCACGCTCATGCCGCCGCCGGTGATCCGGGCCATGCCGGCCGCGCGGGCCGCGACCAGCTCCAGACCCTGCGCGAACCCCAGCACCCCTGCCGCCTCCAGGGCGTTGTACTCGCCCAGGCTGTGGCCGAGCGCCAGGTCAGGCGGGCCGTCCCGCTCCACCTGCGCACGGTAGGACAGCGCGTTGACGACGTACACGGCGGGCTGGGTGTACCGGGTGTCGTCGAGCTGACCGTCCCGCCCCCCGGTCAGGCAGAGCTCGCGCACCGAGTAGCCGAGCACGGCGTCGGCTTCCTCGGTCAGGTCGGGATAGCGGTAGAAGAGGTCCTTGCCCATGCCGGGCCGCTGCACGCCCTGCCCGGCGAACATGTGGACGGTGGTCATGGTGTCTCCGCCTCGGCGTCGGGATCGGGGGTGCCTCCGCACCGGGCGGCCAGCAGGGCGCCCAGCGCCGCGGCGTGGGCACCGGACAGCAGGCTGATGTGGTTGCCGGGAACCTCCTCCACCGTCACGTCCGGACAGTGGTCCTCCCAGCCCAGGGCGGGGCGCGCGTAGTACGTGCCGGAGGCGTCGAAGGAACTGCCCCGGCCGAAGTCGGTGTCCTCGGCCCGCAGCACCAGCAGCCGCCCGGCGTACGGGCCCGGACGGTAGTCCTCGACCGCGCCCAGTGTCTCGCGCAGCAGCGCGAAGGGATCGGGTCCGCTGTTGCCCATCCAGTCCGCGACCTGCGCGAGTTCGTCCAGGTACTCCCGCGGCGCGGCGACCGGAGCCGCCTTCGGACCCGAGGGTGCGCCACGCTCACGGCCGGCACCCTCCCGGCCGCCGTCGGCGGCGCGGCGCTCACGGTCGTAGGCCGCCACCTGCTCCAGGAAACTGCCGTCGGCCGTGGTGTCGGTGCGCGACCCGGTCGGGGCCGCCGCGTCGAGCAGCACCAACAGGTCCGGGGCGCGTCCCCGGGACCGCAGCAGGCGCGCCAGTTCGTAGGCGATGACCCCGCCCCCGGAGAACCCCGCGAGGATCAGCCGCTCGCCGGCGGCGGCCGGGGGCAGCGCGTCGGCGTACGTCCGCGCCAGCTCCTCCACCGTGCGGTGCGGCGGCGGCCCCGGCAGCGCGATACGCGGATCCTGCACGCCGACCAGCCGCGCCGGCCCCGGGAAACGCGCGGCGAGCTCGCCGTAGCAGGCGACCTGACCACCCGGTGGGTGCAGCAGGTACACGGTCACCGGGTCGGCGTCGCCGTCCGCCTCCCGCAGCGGCACCAGAACGGACCGCGACTCGCCGCCGCCCCCGTCGTCGCGGCGCCGCTCCAGCAGCTCCGCCAGTTCCCCGGCGGTGGGGTGCCGCAACAGATCGGCGAGCGTCAGACCGGGCGCGCCGGTCTCCTCCAGCGCCCGCAACAGCCGTACGGACAGCAGTGAGTGGCCGCCCAGGGCGTAGAAGTCGGCGTCCGCCTCGACGCCGGACACGCCCAGCACCGTACGGAAGGCGTCCCGCACGGCCCGGCACGCCCACGCCGAGTCCGGCCAGGACACCGTACGGCGGCGCGTGGACCCCGTGCGGGGGCCGACCCGGGGCAGTGCGGCGTCGGCGACCCCACCCACCAGGTCCGCCACCGTCAGGCCCTGCGGATTCTCGGCGAGGCGGCGCAGGCACGTCTCCCACAGCGCGGCGATCCGGGCGGTGTCCGCGCCCTGGAGCCGGCGCGGATCGGGCACGAACTCCGTCACCAGCGCCGACTTCTCGCGGTGCGCGAGCGCGGTCACCGCGTACGCGGTACGGGCCCCGACGGCGGTGGGGACGCCGACGTCCGCGCCGGACGCCGCCAGCCGCTCCCCGACCTCCCGCAGCGCGGCCGGGTAGTTCTCCACGACCAGCAGGCTGTCGAACAGCGGGCGGCTGCCGGGCAGCCCGGCCCACTCGTGCACCTGACCGGTGCTCACCCACTCCTGGTCCTGGAGGTCCAGGGCCGCCTCGCGGGCACGCTCGACGAGGTCGGCGACGGGATCGTCCGGGCCGACGTCCAGGTCGAGCGGGAGCGTGGTGCTGAGCATGCCCGGCATCCGCCGCACCCCCTCGGGACCGTCGGCCCGGCCGGACAGCGTCACCCCCAGCCGGGTCCGCGCCCGGCCGTCGCCGCCGGCGCAGCGCCACAGCAGCGCGGCCCACAGCGCCTGCAGCACGTTGGACTCCGTCGCCGCGTGCTGCGCCGCCCACACCCGCAACC
>NZ_NTGE01000047.1 GCF_002291145.1 Streptomyces sp. SA15 | reverse complement strand
CGAAGTACGTGATCACGCCCAAGGGTGTGGATCTCGTCCCGGCGGTGATGGGGCTCCTGCAGTGGGGCGACCCTTACCGCGCCGACCCGGAGGGCCCGGCCGTATTGGCGCGGCACCGCGGATGCGGTGCGCACGTCGACGCGCAGATCCACTGCGAACGGGGCCACGCCGTGCAGGCGGAAGACATCGAGAGCGCCCCCGGCCCCGCATTTCGGATGAGGCCCGCCGGGTGAGCTGAGCGCGGTTGCGTCAGGTGCTCGTGGTGGCTCAGTCAGCCGGTGGGTTCAGGCCGTCGGGGGGTGGCCGCTCCGCCTGGCTGCGGGCTTGGTGGGGGCGGACCTCGGTGCGGTTGTCGCAGCGGGACATGGGGCGCCAGCGACGTTGTGGGCGGGGAGCGTCCAGGAGGCGCGGGACGGCCTTCGCACGGGAACGCGAGGACAGGACGCCGGGGACGGCGAAGGCGCTCAAGACTGCGACCGGAGCGCCCATCGATTTCGGTTCGGCGGTGCACCGAAGTCGATCATGCCCTGGGGACAACGGGCGGCGGATTACACGGCACTCGGCTGATGCCCCATCGCAGGCTGGCCCGCGACCGCGAGGTCGATGGCTCACGATCGGAGGCGGGCGCCTGTTCCCAGCCGGGCGGTGACGTCACGGGGGGTGAGGGTGGAGTGTTCCGTGGAACATTCCACTACGACGCGGACCGGGCCGTCGCACTCGGTGTGGCGGACGTCCAGTACGGGGCCCTCGGAGTCGAGGGTGTATGCCTCGCCCCACTGGGTCAGTGCCATGAGGACGGGCCACAGGTCCCAGCCCTTGCGGGTCAGGCGGTATTCGTTGCGGGAACGGGTGCCGGGCTCTTGGTAGGGGACGGTCTTGAGGATGCCGGCCGTGGTCAGCTTGCGGAGGCGGTTGCTGAGGACGGCTTCCGAGAGGCCGATGTGGCGGTGGAAGTCGTCGAAGCGGCGGACTCCGTTGACTGCGTCCCGCAGAATCAGCAGCGTCCATTTCTCCCCGATCACGTCGAGCGTGCGCTGTACGGGGCAGTTCTCCGTGCTCGCCTCAAGCCACTCCATCCAGCCATTGTAGGGTCCTGGCTTCGTCATTGACAGTCAGGTGAGACGGAAGCTAGCTTCATTTGCAAAAGTCAGATAGGAAGGCGTTCGATCGTGGGACGGACACGTACGTATCAATGGGAAGATCCCGCGATCCTGGCGGAGGTCGCCGGACGCATGGCCGGCATCGACTTCCTGCGCGCGTTGCAGGCGGGGCGACTGCCGGGGCCGCCCATCAACCACACCATCGACTTCACCCTGGACGAGGTCGAACCCGGCAGGGCGGTCTTCTCCCTGACGCCGGGGGAGGAGCATTACAACCCGATCGGCAGCGTGCATGGCGGCATCTTCGCCACCCTGCTCGACTCGGCGGCGGGCTGCGCCGTCCAGTCCACCCTCCCGCAGGGCGTGGGGTACACCTCACTCGACCTGACGGTGAAGTTCCTGCGGCGGATCACCGTGGACACGGGACCGGTGCGCGCCATCGGTACGGTCGTCAGCAAGGGCCGCCAAACCGCCTTGGCGCAGGCCCAGTTGGTCGACGCGAAGGACCGTCTGCTCGCCCACGCCACCAGCAGCTGCATGCTCTTCCCGGTGCCCGCCTCTTGAGTGTGACTCCGCGGGCAGGGCCCTCGGCCCGTGGGGGCAGCCGGGAGAGCAGGGGTGCATCGATATTTCACTCGGCAGCGGCCCATTGCCCCTTGGTGACTCGTCGGTTGTGAGGCTGGTGTGTGTCGCAGCCATGCCTGGGCGCCCGGGGAGACACTTCCCACGGGCGCCTGGCGCTGTGCTCGGGCGGCTTGGACGGGGTTGTCGGTGTAGGCGGCAGCGCCGCCGCCGTAGAAAATGTTGGGGGGTGTTGAGGTGGGCGTTGGCGCGTACGCGCTCCATGAGGTCGGGGGTGGCGAGCGCCATCGAGCCCACGGTGCTGACGTCGGCCGGGCCGTCCTCGATGTCCTTGGCGCGATGTCCGTGCCGGCCCGGTTGAGGAGCAGCGTGTTCGGCGTTCCAGCGGCGATTGTGAGCGGGGGAGCGCTCCAAGAGGGGCAGAGCGCGCGCCCCGCTCTCCAGACGCCGGCGTTCTGGGTGATGAGCGGCAGTGCGCCTGTGGGGTGGCCGGCAAGGCTCATGGTGACGGCCGACGCCGTTAGCCTCGCCGACGAGGGCGAGTCCAGGCGCTGCGTCCGTGGCTGCCCTCATGGTGAAAGCCCGTCGACCCTGCCGCAGAGGGCGGCAGGTGACGAGGTGGCCGACCGTCGCCGCTGGCGACCCTTTGGATTACGTTCGCAATACCATAGACTGGGGAAGTCGGTGAAGGGCAACCGGCCCTTCCGGCCCGCGAAGGAGCGTGTGCTGTGGTGCGGTACGGAAAAGAGCACAAGGCGGAGACGAGGCGGCGGATCATCGAGACGGCGGGCCGCCGGTTCAAGCAAGACGGTATCGACGGCTCCGGGGTCTCGACGCTCATGAAGGACGCGGGGCTGACCAACGGGGCCTTCTACGCCCACTTCGAATCCAAAGACGACCTCGTCACCACGGCAATCGCCGACCAGTTGAAGGCGCAGGCCGAGAGTGTCGTCGCGCAGGCCGCACCCGGCCGTGCCGGACTCGAGCAGATTGTGCGGGGGTACCTGTCGCCCCAGCACCGTGACAGCCTTGGCGACGGCTGCCCCAACGCCGCTCTGCTCGACGAGATCGGGCGCTGCACCGACATGACCAGGCAGGCGTACACCGACGGCGTGCTGGTCCTCATCGACGGCATTGCCGCCCGCATGGCGCCCGAAGCCCCGAACTCCGCACGCGTGAAGGCGCTCAGCCTCCTCGGCCTGATGGCCGGGACGCTGCAGCTTTCCCGCGCCTTGACCGACACTCAACTCGCCCATGAGCTCCTCGATCAGGGGATAAACAACGCCCTCGCCCTGCTCGACGCCGGGCAGCACATCTGACGCACCACACCCCCAGCCCCAGGCTGTGGCTCCCGGGGGGACAGGCCGACGCCGGCAGGTTCTCCTTCGACTCAGCCGGTGTCATCGGGGATCACCTCCTGCGCCGCCAAAGCTGCTGAACGACCCGCATGCGGGTCTTCGCGCTCATGATCATCGAAGGGCTCGGCTGCCTCCTGCTGCCTAGGCGGCGCCTCAACCAGGACGCGGGAGCGGCCTTCGGACTCGATGATGCGGCGGGTGGCCTCGATGCCGTCCATGCCGGGCATCCGTACGTCCATGAGTACGACGTCGGGGCGCAGTGCGGCGGCTTTGCGGACCGCCTCGGTGCCGTGGGCGGCTTCGCCCACCACGGTCAGACCGGGGTGTTGTTCCAGAAGCATCCGGAAGCCGAAGCGCTGCAGGACGTGGTCGTCGACGATGAGAACGGTGGTCATGCCGAGTCTCCGTGTGGGCGGTGGTGGGGATGGTGGGGAACGGCATGGCGGAGTTTGCTGATGTCTCCGGTGGTCGGGCCGACGGCGTGGCGCAGTTTTGCGAATGCGCAGATCACGTTTGCGACGCTACCGATGAAGGGATGGCAGCGGATCCGTCACCGTATCGGTCATGGAACTGTCAAATCTGGTTGAACGCGGGCAGCGCGAGTGGCTCGGGGCGACCGCAGCCCTTTAAGCTTTCAAGCAAATGGACCTTTACGGACGGTGCCAGGAGCAGGCAGCCCTTGACCGGATCCTTGACGGTGCTCGGCAAGGCGACGGGGCAACGCTGGTGCTGTGGGGGGACCCCGGCATCGGCAAGACCGCCCTGCTGGAATATGTAGCAGAGTCCGCGGCTGCGGACTTCACTGTCTTGCGATGTGCGGGCACTCGTCTTGAGTCGGGGCTGACGTTCGCCGCTCTGCATGAATTGTTGTGGCCGGTGACGGAGCGGATCAGTACGCTCCTGCAGTCGCAGGCCAACGCCTTGAACGGGGCGCTCGGTACCAGCAGCGACGTGGCGGACCGGTTCCTGATCGGCGTGGCCGTAGTGACGCTCGTCGGCGAGCTGGCCGAGGAACGGCCGCTGCTCATCATCGCCGACGACGCTCAGTGGCTGGACGAGCCATCCGCGCAGTGCCTGGCCTTCGTCGCGCGCCGGCTGCGCGACGAGCCCGTGGTCATGCTCCTCACCGGACACGACGACCCCGTCGACGGCCCCTGGGAGAAACTGGCGGCCATGGAGGTCCGGGAGCTGGGCGACGAGGACGCCCGGCTCCTCGCCCGTTCCGTCGCTCCCCACGCGGACGAGTCAGTGATCCGCCGCACGATCCACGCGGCAGCCGGAAATCCCCTCGCACTCCAGGAATTGCCCACGTCCGTGGCGGCCGGCGACATCTCGACGCACCCTCTTGCCGATGAGCAGGTCGCCGTCGGGCCCCGGCTGCGCCGTGCCTTCCGCGCCCGGATCGAGAGGTTGTCCGCGCCCGCCCGTACCGCGCTCCTCCTCGCCGCCGCCGATGACCGCAGCGACCGGAACACCATGTGCCAGGCCGGTGATGTGCTCGGCCTCGACGCGGTCGCGTGGGACGAGGCGCTGCACTCGGGCCTGCTCACCGAGCGCTCGGACGGGCGGATCCGCTTCCGCCACCAGCTGATGGCGGCGGTGGTCTACGAGGAGGCGCCGCCCGCGAACCGCCAGGCCGTTCATCATGCGCT
>NZ_NTGE01000025.1 GCF_002291145.1 Streptomyces sp. SA15 | reverse complement strand
GCAGGCCTCCTGACCGGTGGAGGAGGGATAGACGGCGAGGCGCCCCTGCCGGGCGAGCGCCGTGCCCTGTTCGTTGAACCGCCGTCCGACGACGAGCCGTTCGTACAGGGCGCGGGCCCACCCGGGATCGGCCGTGCCGGCCGCGGGCGTGCCGAGGACCCGCACCGGCGCGGGGTCGGGCAGCAGCGGAGCCGGATCGCACAGCGGGCCGTCGGCACCGGGCCGCCAGACGGCGGTGGAGTCCGTGGCCGCGGCGGTGCCCGACCCCATCACAGCGCCCCGGACAGCGGACTCAGCGGCCGGTAGTCCCGGGCCGCGAGGAACTCCGGCCGGGGCGACGCGACATCGGAGAGCGGGTTGGTGACGCTGTTGTAGGTGAACAGCGCGACCCTGCGGTCGAAGGGCGACATGTTGGTGCCCGAGCCGTGCACGATGCGCGGATCGAAGAAGAGCAGGGCCCCGGCCGGCCCCGTGGCGGACGTGATATGGCTTTCCGCCACCAGCGACGTCAATTGCTCGGCGCGCAGCCGGAAATCCAGGTCGGCCGACAGGTTGGACAGCCAGTCCTGTTTCCCGGAGGCACCCGAGCGGTGTTCTCCGTCGGCATTCCCGGAGGCCGTTCCCGGGTTATCCGTGGCCGTTTCTCCGTCGTTTCCCGGCAGGTTCTGCGGAACCCGTTTACGGTGCGATCCGGGTATGAGGAGAAGCGGCCCGTTGAATTCGGTGACCTCGTCCAGGAAAATCGCCGCGTTGACCGCCAGGGGTCGCCGCATCCCGTCCTTGTGCTGCCAGAAGACGTAGTCCTGGTGCCAGGGCCACACATCGCCGTGCAGGGCCCGCTTGGCGTTGACCTTCACCTGGTGGACGTACACGTCCCCGCCGACGAGCTGCCGTGCCGCATCGAGGATCCGCGGCAGCCGCACCAGTCGGCCGAACAACTCGCTCACCTGGTGACAACCGTGCAGGCCGCGCACGGTCGCGCCGTCATTCTCCATCACGCGCCCGGGGTGTTCCACGCCCTCGAGACGGGCGACCTCCTCGCGTACCCGTTCCAGGTCCCTGGAGCCGATCCCGCTGTCGGTGAGCAGGAATCCGGTGGAGCGGTAGTCGGTGATCTGCGCTGGACTGAGCATCGTCGTCACCCATCGTGTCCGGTTCCCGGCGCGGCCCGCACGGAGTTCTGGAATTCCTGATGGGATGCCGGGAGGTGGTCCGTCGAAGCCGCTTTCTGACACGCTCACGGGAGCATGCCGGCAGGTGGGCCGATACGTCGGGAGCCTAGCAGACGTCGGTCGGCACGAAAGGAGGGAAAGCGGGGAGGAAGAGGAATTCCGCACACACCCTCCTAATGCGGTGGCCATCTTGTCAGGCGTCCGTCAGTGCACAGTCAGCGCTATTTGTGACGATGCTGCTGATCCATTCCGAGGGCCCGGCGCGTGCCGGACGGAACCCGAGCGAGGAGACGCTGTGACGCGGACGGGACTGACGGACGTGCTGCCCCTGACGCCCCTTCAGGACGGGCTGCTCTTCCACGCCCTGTACGACGAGCGCGCCGCCGACGTCTACGTCGTCCAGTTCGTCCTCGACCTGCGCGGCCGGCCGGATCCCGCGCGGCTGCGCGCCGCCGTCGACGCCCTGCTGCGCCGCCACCCCAATCTGCGGGCGGGCTTCTGGCAGGACGGCATGAAGCGGGCGGTGCAGGTGATACCCCGGCATGCCGAGGTGCCGTGGAGCGAACACGACCTGACGGGCACCGCGCCACCCGACCGGAAGCAGGCACTGGAGCGTCTGCTGGCCGCGGACCGGACCCGCCGCTTCGACCCCGCTCGGCCGCCCCTGCTGCGCTGCGCCCTGGTGACGTTCGGCCCCGAGGAGCACCGGCTGGTACTCAGCCACCACCACCTGCTGTTCGACGGCTGGTCCATGCCCCTGCTGCTGGCCGACCTGTTCGCCCTGTACGCCGCGGACGGCGACGAGGCGTCCCTCCCCGCCCCGCCCTCCTTCCGCGACCACCTCACCTGGCTCGCCGCCCGCGACACCGACGCCGACGCTCGGGCGTGGAGCCGGGAGCTGGCAGGACTCGACCGGCCGACCACCGTCGCCGCGCCCGGAATCGAGGACACCGGCGAGCCCTCCCGGCAGGAGTACGTGGAACTCGACGAGCGCGCCACGGCCGCGCTCACCGCCCGGGGCCGCGCCCACGGACTCACCCTCAACACGCTCGTCCAGGGCGCCTGGGGACTGCTGCTGGGCGCCCTGACGAATTCCGCCGACGTCACGTTCGGCGCGGTCGTCTCCGGACGGCCGCCCGAGGTACCCGGCTCCGACTCCATGGTCGGCCTGTTCATCAACACCGTGCCGGTGCGGCTGCGCACCCACCCCGGCCGGTCCCTCGCCGCGACCCTGCGCGAACTCCAGGACCACCAGGGCAGCCTGACAGAACATCAGTACGCCGGTCTGACCGCCGTGCAGCGCGCGGCCGGACTCGGAGAACTCTTCGACACCCTCGTCGTCTTCGAGAACTACCCGCTCGACCCCGGTGCCCTCGACCTGCACGCCGACGGCGTGACCCTGGCCGGCCTGGAGGTGCGCGACGCCACCCACTACCCCCTGAGCCTGGTGGTGATCCCCGGCGAACGGCTGCGGCTGCGCGTCGAGCACCGGCCGGGCCGGTGCCGCCCGGAGGTGGTGCGCGGCATCGCGGACCGGCTGCTGCGGGTGCTGCACGCCCTGGCGGACGACCTGGACCGGCCCACCGCCGCCCTCGACCTGCTCACGGCCGACGAGCGCGCGGCCGTGGCACAGGTCCCCGACGGTACGCCCTCGTACCCGCGCGTGGCGCTGCCCGTCCTGCTGGAGCGCCAGGCCGCCCGCACCCCGGACGCCACCGCCGTCGTCTGCGCGGACGCCCGCCTGACCTACCGCGAGGTGGCCGCCCGCTCCAACCGGCTGGCCCGGCTGCTGGTCGCGCGCGGCGCCGGCCCCGAGACCCTGGTGGCGCTCGCCCTGCCCCGCTCCGCCGACCAGGTCGTCGCGTTCCTCGCGGTCCTCAAGGCCGGCGCCGCCTACGTCCCCGTCGACACCACCTACCCGCCCGAACGCATCGCCTTCCTGCTGAAGGACGCCGCACCGGTCGCCGTCGTCACCACCGCCGCCGAGGAGAAACGGCTACCGGACGGCACCGAGGCCGTCGTCCTCGACGACCCGGCGTGCGCCGAGGAACTGGCCGCCCACTGCGACACCGACCTCACCGACGCGGACCGCAACGCCCCCCTGACGCCCGACCACCTCGTGTACGTCCTCTACACCTCCGGTTCCACCGGCCGCCCCAAAGGCGTCGAGATGCACGCCGAGCCGCTGCTCAACCTGATGGCCTGGTATGCGGACGCGGTGCCCGCCCCCGCCGGGCAGGCCGTCTCGCAGTTCTCCACGATCGCCTTCGACCCGGCTCCGCTGGAGATGCTCTCGGCCCTCACCCAGGGCCAGATCCTCACCGTCGCCACCGACGCCGCCCGGCACGATCCCCACGAACTCCTGGACTGGCTGGAACGCGACGAAGCCCTGCACCTGTACACGACCAACACCGTCCTGGAGGCACTCGCCGAGGCGGCCGCCGCCCGCAACCGCGACCTGCCCGCCCTGCGCCACATCGTCCAGGCCGGCGAGGCCCTGACACCGACGGACGCCGTCAAACGCCTCTTCCGCCGGCGCCCCGGCCGACGCCTGCACAACCTCTACGGACCCACCGAGACCCACGTGGTGACCGCCGCCACCCTCGACCCCGACCCCGCCCGCTGGCCCCGCTCCGCGCCCATCGGCACCGCGCTGCCCCACACCCGTGTGTACGTGCTGGACGCCTGGCTGCGCCCGGTTCCGCCGGGCGTGACCGGCGAGCTCTACGTCGGCGGCGTCATGCCGGCCCGGGGCTACCTACGCCGGCCCGGCCTGACCGCGGGCCGCTTCGTCGCCGACCCCTTCGGCCCGCCAGGCGGCCGCCTGTACCGCACCGGCGACCTGGTACGGCTGCGCCCCGACGGTGCCCTGGACTTCCTGGGACGCGCCGACGACCAGATCAAGATCGGCGGGCAGCGGGTGGAACCCGGCGAGACCCGGGCGGTGCTGGAGGAACACCCCGACGTGGCGCAGGCGTACGTGACGGCCCGTGAGGACACCCCCGGCGCCCCCCGCCTCGTGGCGTACGCCGTGCCCGTCGCGGGCCGCCGCCCCGACCCGGCCGCACTCCGCGACCATCTGGCGGGGCGGCTGCCGGCCCCGCTGGTGCCCGCCGCGTGCGTGGTGCTCGACACGCTGCCGCGCAACGCCAACGGCAAGGTCGACCGGGAGGCGCTGCCCGCGCCCGTCGTCACCGGAGGCGGCGGCAACGGCCGCGCGGCCCGCAGCGAGCGGGAGCAACTGCTCGTCCGGCTCTTCGAGGAGGTCGTCGGCGCCACCGGCGTCGGGGTCGACGACAGCTTCTTCGCCCTGGGCGGCGACAGCATCATGTCGATGCAACTGGCGGGCCGGGCCCGCAAGGCGGGGCTCCTGCTCTCCCCGCGGGACGTGTTCGAACAGCGCACGGTGGCCCGGCTGGTGGCCGTCGCCGGGGACGTCCCGGACGGGGACGGCCCACCCACCGGCCTGGACGGCAGCGGGCCCTTCCCGGCCACCCCGATCATGCACTGGCTGCGCGAACTGGGCGGCCCCGTGGACGGCTTCAGCCAGTCGGTGGTGCTGCGTACCCCCGCGGACCTGGACGAACCGCGGCTCACCGCCCTCCTGCAGAGCCTCCTCGACCACCACGACATGCTCCGGCTGCGCCTGACCACCGGGCCGGACGGGAGCTGGCGGCCCGAGATCCCGCCGCCCGGCTCGGTCCGCGCCGCCGACCGGATCCGCCGCGTCAACGTCGGCGGACTGGACCCCGCGGCGCTCGCCGAGG
>NZ_NTGE01000189.1 GCF_002291145.1 Streptomyces sp. SA15 | reverse complement strand
CTGCACGCGCGCGTGGCCGCCGCCGCGCACTCCAAGGTCGTCACGGCGGGCGCCCTGGCCCGTCCCCCGCAGGCCGGCCGTCACCTCTACGTCGATCTCGGCCCCCTGCGGTCCGCGTTCACCGCGCGGGGTGTCGGCGACGCCCAGGACCTGGAGGACTTCCTCGCCGCCCGGCTGGGCATGCCCGCGCCGGGCGGACACCGTTTCGGCGACGACCTTCAGGCGCTGCGCGTGCGGCTGTCCACCGGCCCGCTCCTCGGTGGTACGGACGAGGAGCGCGCGGAATGCCTCAGTTCACCCTCGCCGTTGGAACTGCCACACGCGCAACGCGCGTTGACCCTTCTGGAATCTGTCTTCGACGATCTCCGCGACGACGCTCAGCGATGGGAGCCTCCTCGATGACGCAGCAGTCAGAGTCGACCACGAGCACGCCCACCCAGGAGTCCGACGATCAGGCGGCCCTGTCACCGTTCGAGCCCGCCGTCCCGCCCCTCGCACCCCCGAGGCCGCTCGCCGAGAGCCGGACATGGCCACGCACCTTCCACGACCGCCTCACCGCCCCGCTGCCCGGCCTGAAGGCCATGGCCCGGTTCGCCCGCGAGGGCTCCGTCCGGCCGGGCCGCGAGGGCCTCGCCGACATTCCCCGGCTGCCGTACGCCCCGGGTCCGCTGCCCCGCGTGGACGCGCGCACCGTCGCCGTCTCCTGGGCGGGGCACGCCAGTTGGGTGGTGCGGATCGGCGGGCTGACCGTGCTCACCGACCCGGTCTGGTCCCGCCGCATTCTCGGCACCCCGGCCCGCATCACCCCGGTCGGCATCCCCTGGAGCGCCCTGCCGCCCGTCGACGCCGTCGTCATCAGCCACAACCACTACGACCACCTGGACGCCCCCACGCTGCGCAGACTCCCGCGCCACACCCCCGTGTTGGTGCCGGCCGGCCTCGGCCGCTGGTTCCGCCGCCGCCGGTTCACGAACGTCACGGAGCTGGACTGGTGGGAGGCGGCCGAACTGCACGGCGTCCGCTTCGACTTCGTGCCCGCCCACCACTGGTCCAAGCGCACCCTCGTCGACACCTGCCGCACCCTGTGGGGAGGCTGGGTGCTCACCGCCCCCGACGGACAGCGGGTCTACTTCGCGGGCGACACGGGGTACGGCCACTGGTTCGACCACATCGGCCGGCGCTACCCCGGCATCGACCTCGCACTGCTGCCCATCGGCGCCTACGACCCGCGCTGGTGGCTCAGCGACGTGCACTGCGACCCGGAGGAGGCGGTGCGTGCCGCGCAGGACCTCGGGGCGCGCCGCATGGCGCCCATGCACTGGGCGACCTTCGTGCTGTCGGCCGAACCCGTCCTCGAACCCCTCACCCGGGTGCGGACCGCCTGGGAGAAGGCCGGCCTGCCCAGAGAGGACCTGTGGGACCTGCCGGTGGGCGGCTCCCGCCTGCTGCTGCCCTAGGCAGCCTTCGTCTTCGTCTTCCGTTTCGTCTTCCGAATCCGCCGCCACAGGCCGGGGGTCGCGCTGATCAGCAGGGTCAGCGCGACCGCCGCGACCACACCCTCCCAGGGCTCGTCGAACAGCGAACCGCCGAGGATCCCGATCAACTGGTAGGTCACCGCCCAGGCCAGGCAGGCCGGCAGATTGCCGCGGGCGAAGCGGCGCATCGGCCACTTCGCCATCAGGCAGGCCAGCATCACCGGGATCCGTCCGGCCGGCACGAGCCGCGACAGCACGAGCACCGCCACCCCGTGGTCGGTCAGCTTCTCCTGGGCCCGCCTGAGGCGGTCCTCGGGGGCGCGCGAGCGGATCGCCTCCAGCCAGCGCGAGCCGTTCTTCGAGCCCATCCCGCGCCGCCCCAGCCAGTACAGCGCGACATCACCGAGGAACGCCGCCGCCGAGGCCGTCACGAACACCAGCCCCAGCGCGAACGGCGCCGTCTGGTGGAAGGCCACCACGGCCGCCGAACTCACCAGCGCCCCCGTCGGCACCACCGGCACCAGCGCGCCGATCAGCACCAGCAGGAACAGCGTCGGATAGCCGATCGCCTGCTGCGTGGTCTCGTGCGGCACGGTCGCCGGGGCGGCGGCAAGCCAGCTCACCGGGCCACCTCCAGCCGCACGCTCTCCCCGTGCCCGAGCCGGTGCACGGCCACCCGCGGCGCGTGCTCGGCCGCCAGGCGCACGAACTCCTCGCCCGGCGCGTGGAACTCGTGCGGGCGTACGGCGTCCATCCCGATCGGCCAGTACGTGCCGTAGTGCACCGGCACCGCACTGCGCGGCGCCAGGCGGGCCAGCGCCTGGGCCGCCCGCCCCGCGTCCAGGTGCCCCTCGCCGAGGTACGGCCCCCAGCCGCCCACCGGCAGCAGCGCCACCTCGACCGGCCCGACCTCCTTCGCCATGTCGTCGAACAGTGCGGTGTCCCCGGCGAAGTAGGTGCGGGCCTCGCCCTCGACGACGTAGCCGAGGGCGGGGGAGTGGTGCGGGCCCAGCGGCAGCCGCCGGCCGTCGTGCCGGGCGGGAACGGCCCGTATGAGCAGGTCGCCCACCCTGATCTCGTCCCCCGGAGCCACCTCGCTCACCCGGAGATGAGTGAGCCGGCGCAGCCCCGGTACCGCACGTGGTGCGCCCCGGGGCACGAGCAGGCGCGTGCCCGGTTCCAGCCGCGCCAGCGACGGCACGTGCAGATGGTCGGCGTGCAGGTGAGAGACCAGTGCGACGTCCGCGCGCCGGGCGCCGGGCGGCGGCAGCGCGCCCCGGCGGCGCCGCAGATGCGCGAGCCGACGCGCGAACAACGGGTCGGTGAGCACACGCACGTTCGAGTCTTCGACCGTGCAGGTGGCGTGACCCCACCAGGTGATCTCCACCGGCACCTCTTTGCCTCCTTCGCGCGACTCCCCGAAGCCTACGGGCAGGAGTAGGGTCGGCGGCGAAACCCGGAGGTGAGGGGGACTCCATGGGAGAGGTTCGCGGTGCCCACGGCACATCCTCGCGGCTGCGTGTCACGGCGATCGCCAGTCTGACGCCGCTGGAGGAGCTGGACGACGACCCCTTCCTGGTGGACTCCCGCAGTCAGCACGCCATGTGCGCCCGCTGGGCAGCCGAGCGGGGCTACGTCGTCACCCGCGAACTCCTCGTGCGCGGACTGCGTCCCGACCACTGCGTCCTGTGGGAGGGCGTCAGACCCGGCCGCGACCTGTTCGTCGCGCCCAGCCTGCGCGTCCTGAGCAGCGCGCTGTCGTCGGTCGAGGAGTTCACCGCCGAGTGCGTGCGGCGCGGGGTGCGCGTGGAGACGGTCGACCGGGCGGAACCGTCGTACGACGCCCAGATGAAGGCCCGGGTGCACCGCAGGCTGTCGATGCCGACGGCCGGCTACGACGGGCGGTAGCGGGCCGGAGCGGCCGGAGCGGGGCGGGGCGTCGAGGCTTCGGCGCTGTCAGTGCCGTATGACAGTCTTGGCTGAAGGCCCGCACCGACGACGGGCCCGGACGTGAGGTGTACGGGGCGTGCGTGGAGGGCGTTGGCGGCGGGTCGCCAGTCAGGTCGGGCGGAGCGTCGCGGTGTGGGCCGTCTCCACCCTGACGATGCTCGTGCTGGCCGGCATCCTGCCGGACTTCCGGCTCCAGTCCGCCGACGGCGACAGCGCCACCCGCATCGGCATCACCGCGGCCCTCGGCGCCGGCGCCTTCGGTCTGCTGTCGGCTCTCGTGTGGCCGTTCCTCGTACGGCTCCTGCTGCTGGTGCCCGCTCTCGTCCTCGGCCTGCTGGTCTTCTTCCTCAACGGCTCGCTGCTGATCCTCGCCCTGCGGATCGTCCCCTCCGGGGACAGCGAGGCCGCCCCCGAGACGGCCGTCATCGTCGCCGCCGTCATGTCCGCGGTCGCCTCCGCCACCGGTGCCGCCCTGGCCGTCCGCGACGACGACGCCTACCGGCGCCGCCTGTACCGCCTCGCCGACCGCCGCCGCAGAACCCTGCCGCCCGGCCCGTCCAGCCCCGGCACCGTCTTCCTGCAACTCGACGGCGTCGGCCACGACGTACTGCTCGACGCGGTCGGCCAGGGACTGATGCCCACCGTCGCCCGCTGGCTCGGCGGCGGCGACGGACGCCGGCCCACCCACCGGCTCACCCCGTGGCGCACCGACTGGTCCAGCCAGACCGGCGCCAGCCAGCTCGGCATCCTGCACGGCAGCAACCACGACATCCCCGCCTTCCGCTGGTACGAGAAGGACCGCCGCGAGGTCATGGTCTGCAACCGCCCGAGCAGCGCCGCCGAACTCCAGCGCCGCGCCGTGGCGGCCACCGGCGACGGCGGACTGCTCACCGCCGACGGCGCCAGCCGCGGCAACCTCTTCTCCGGCGGCGCCGACGAACAGGCCCTCGTGCTGTCCATCGCCGCCCGCCGCCGCAGCCGCGAGAACCGCTCCAGGTCCGGCTACTTCGCCTATTTCTCCGACCCGGCCAACGCCGTGCGCACCGCCCTGTCCTTCGTCGCCGATGCCGGCCGCGAGATAGGCCAGTCCACCCGGACCCGCGTGCACAAGGTCCGCCCCCGGGTCTCCCGCGGCGGCCTCTACCCCTTCATCCGCGCCTTCGCCACCGTCGTCGAACGGGACGTCGTCGTCGCCGCGGTGATGGGCGACATGCTCGCCGGCCGCACCGCGGTCTACGCCGACCTCGTGGCGTACGACGAAGTGGCGCACCACTCCGGGCCGTTCAGCCGCGACGCCGAGAAGGTCCTCGAACGCCTCGACCGCTCGCTCGCGCTCATCGAGAACGTCGCCGAGCACGCCCCGCGCCCGTACCGCATCGTCGTGCTGTCCGACCACGGCCAGAGCCCCGGCGAGACCTTCCGCACCCGCTACGGCCTCACCCTCGGCGACCTGGTCCGGGCCGGCTGCGGGCTGCCCGTGCCGCGCAGGGCC
>NZ_NTGE01000004.1 GCF_002291145.1 Streptomyces sp. SA15 | reverse complement strand
AACCCGCTGGCCGCGCTCGCCGGTGCGGCCGGGGCGGCCAACCCGCTGGCGGCTCTCGGCGGTGCCGCGGGCCCGCTCGCTGCGCTCGGTGGTGCCGCGAGCGGGGTCGGCGGGCTCGGGCAACTGGCCGGAGGGGTCGGGCAGTTGGCCGGAGGTGTCGGGCATGCCGCCGAGGGCGTGGGCGATCTGCTGTCGCTGCCGGCGCAGCTCACCCAGTTGCTGGAGCTGCTCCCGAAGTTGATCCAGGCGCTGCAGAGCCAGGCCGGCCACCAGGCCGCCGCGAGCTGACCGACCGTACGTCCGTCCCGCTCGACCGGTTCCGCCGCGCACACCGGCCGGCGACCCCGGAGAGGGATCCCGGCCTGAGGAGGCTCACGATGGCGTCCGTCGTCGGCGATCGGCTGCGGCTCGTGGTCAAGGTCCTGGGAAGCCTCGTCGCCGACGAGGTCGGCCAGGCCACCCGGCTGCGCAGACACTCGAAACGGGGCGAACCACAGCCCCCGGCGGAGGCCGCCGAGGCCTCCGCCGGGGCCGAGCAGCGGCGTGCCAAGGCGGTACGCCACGCGCTGGAGAGCCTCGGCCCCTTCTATGTGAAGCTGGGCCAGATCCTGTCCACCCGGCCCGACATGGTGCCCCAGTCCATCAGGGACGAACTGCAGAACCTGCACGACCAGGTCGACGTCCAGCCCTTCTCGGTCTTCGAGCCCGTGCTGGCGGGCGACCTCGGGCCGGACTGGAAGCTGCGGTTCGACGACATCGACACCGTCGCCCCGCTCGGGGCGGCCTCACTCGCCCAGGTCTACCGGGTGACACTGCCCGGCGGTCGGCCGGCCGTGGTCAAGATCCAGCGGCCCGGCATCCGCGAGGGCGTCCTCGCGGACATGGCGCTGATGCGCCGGGCCTCCCGGATCGTGGCCCGCGTGGCACCCCGGTTCAACGAGGTCATCGACATCGAGGCGATGCTCGGCTCCGTCTTCGACGCGATGGAACCGGAGCTGGACTTCACCGGCGAGGCCCGCAACATGGACGAGGCCCGGGACAGCATCCGGCCCTTCCGCACGCTGGAGGTGCCCCGCGTGCTGCACGCCGGTCCCCGGGTCCTGGTCCAGTCGCTGGCCGCGGGGACGTCGGTACGGCACATCGATCGCGCCCACTTCACCGACGACGAACGCGTCGAGATCGGCAAGGACCTGCTGCGGTTCATGTACCACGGGTACTTCGTCCACCGCATGTTCCACGCCGATCCGCACGCGGGCAACGTCTTCGCGGTGCCCGGCGGACCCGCGACGCTGATCGACTGGGGGATGGTCGGCCGCCTCGACCGCCGTACCAGCCTCCAACTGCTCCCTCTCTTCATGACGTTGGCGCAGAACGACGGGGCCGGCCTGGCGCACCACTGGGCGGAGATGGGCCGGATGACGGCGTGGTCCAACATGCCCGCGTTCGCCGCGGACATGGCGGCGTTCGTGCCCAAGGTCTCCCATCTGTCCCTGGAGGACATGAACTTCGGCGTCTCGCTCACCACCGTGCTGGCGAAGGCGACCAAGCGGGGCATCGGGTCGCCGCCGGCGGTCTCCCTGCTCGGCAAGTCGTTCGCCAACCTCGACGGCTCCGTGCGCTGCCTCGCGCCGGAGATCACGCTGCCGGAGGTGTTCCAGGGGGAGGTGCCGAAGATCCTCTTCGCGCTGGGCCGTGAGTTCCTCGGCCGTCATCAGTTCGCCCGCAACTCCATGGAGTTGATGCTCGCCGCCGTCACCAGCCCCGAGCAGCTGCGCGGGGTTCTCGGCGACATGGCCAACCGCCAGTTCGCCCTCAACGTCCACGAGCCCCGCACGCCCACCGCGATGGGCGGCCAGCGCTCCGTCCGCCCGTCCGGCGGCCTGCTGGCCCTGGCGGCGCTGGCGTTCCTGCTCGGCCGTCGCCGCTCCGGCTGAACCACGGAAACTAACCACGACCCCACGGAGGCTCCCCCATGCCCGACACCGCACGCCCGCAGTCACCCGCCGCGCCGGACAGCACGCTGCCGGACGGCGTGGCGAAAGTCGCGCTCTGGACGGCGGCCGCGCACGCCGCGGAGTGCCACCGGGACACGCCCTACGTCCTCGACCCGTGGGCCGCCGACTTCCTTCACGCGGCCGGCTTCACGTCAGGGCCTCCGGGCGACGGCCCGCTGCAACGGCTGCTGCCCGACTGGGCGGTGGTGCGTACCCGCTTCTACGACGAGCACCTGAGTGACGCGGCCCGCTCCGGCTGCCGCCAGGTCGTGCTGCTCGGCGCCGGGCTCGACACCCGTGCCTTCCGTCTGCACTGGCCGACGGGGGTGCACGTCTTCGAGGTCGAGGACCCGGCCGTACTCGCCTTCAAGGACCACGTGCTGGACTGGAGCCCGCCGTCCTGCGGACGCCGTAGCGTCGTCGGTGTCGACCCGGCGACCGGGGCCTGGGGCGAGGCGCTGCTCGCCGCGGGGTTCGACCCCCGGCGGCCCACCGCCTGGCTCTGCGAGACGCTCCTCTACCATCTGCAGCCGCACGCGGTGGAGGCCGTCGTCGGCACGATGACCGAACTCTCCGCCCCCGGCAGCACCTTCGGCGCCGAGTGCGTGAACGCCGAGTCCGCCTCCTCGTCGTTCGTGGCGCCCTTCCTCGAGGCCCTGGCCGCCACCGGCATCGCCTGGAACTGGCAGCTCGCCGAACCGCAACGCTGGTGGGCGGGGCACGGCTGGGAGGCGCAGGTGGCCGACCTGTTCACCCTGCCGTACGTCGTCCAGCGGCTGTCCCCCTACCTCCCGCTGCTCAACGAGGCCGCGGCGAAGTGCGTGTTCCTGACCACGGGGACACTGCGCGACTGACCGTGTACAGGAGGGGAGCCCCGGCCGCACGGCTCGGGGCTCCCCTCGTGCTGGTACGGCTACCCGCGCTCCAGTTCCAGCAGTGCGGCGAGCCACAGGTCGGGGAGTTCGTCGGCGGTCGTCAGGGCCTCGTCGTGGACGACGGTCAGGCAGGCCACGTCGTGCTGGCTCGTCAATGTCGTCACGCACCGGATCCCGGCCGCGGGGGCGGTGAAGAGGACGGAGCGTCGGGCCACGTTCCCCTGGTGGACCAAGGCCTGGCCGAAGTTCACGCCGCTCGTCGGCGCCGCGACAACCGCGCCGTTGACCATCCGCGTGCCCACCCGGGCACCGATCGTCCGCGGAGTGGCGGCCAGCAGCAGGCTCAGGGCGTCGCGCTGCCGGCTCGCGCGCAGGCGGGCGGTACGCGCCACGACGCGGGCGAGGGCGGCCTGCGGTGACGCCTCGTCACAGGGCAGCAGCACCCGGGCGACGACCATGCGGTTGCCGGGCGCGCACTCCTCTCCCGGTGCCCGTACGGACATCGGCACCGCCACCGGCAGCGGCGGATGGGGGGAACCGGTGGCCTTCAGGTGCCAGGTGCGGACGGCGTGGGAGAGAGCGGCGAGGTAGACGTCGTTCACCGTCCCGCCGTGGGCACGGCCGATGGCCCGCAGCCTCGCCAGCGGGGTGTCCGCATGGCATACGGCCGTCCTCCCGCTGCCCGCCACATCGAAGGCCGGCTTGGCGGTCGGTGCGCGGAACGAGGCCGCCACGTCTGCGACGGCACCGGCGAGGCCCTGGGCGGTCGGCCGGGCGCGGTGGTGCGGTGCGGGTCCTCCCACGGGGTGGTCGTCGAGGAGGGCGCGGGCGGTGTGAGCGGCGCCGACGCCGTCCTGGAGGGTGTGGTCGGTGCGGTAGCACAGGGTGTGGTCGCCGGCCGGGCCGTGGACCAGCCACACCTCCCAGGGCGGCCGCCGGCCCGGGTTCATGGGCCGTGTCAGCATCAGCCGCCCGGCTCCCGAACCGTCGGCGTCGTCCTCGGCCAGCCACGCCTCGTGCACGTGCTGCTCCACCGCGATCCCGTCGACGCGCCGGAAAACCCTGCGGTCGGGCGCGATGCGGTAGCGCAACGCCGGGATGCGGTGGGCGCGTTCGGCCACGCGCGCGCGTACGGCGTCCAGGGTCGGCGCCGGGCCGCCGAACCGGAACGCGAACACGACCGGCAACGGCCTGCCGCGCATCGCCAGGTGATAGGCGACGTCCGGGGTTCCCATGGGCAGGGACGGCGGCAGGCTGCCGTCGGTGCGGTGGTGGGGGCGCATGGTGGAGCCTTCCTGTCGGGTGTTGGGGTGTCGCGTCGGGCCTGGCCGGGGGCAGGTCCTCCTGACCGGCTGGACTGGACCGGGCAGCGGAGCCGGAGCGAGACGGCGACCGTCCGGCCCGCCACCGGGCCGGACAGCAGAGCCAGACCAAGGGACGAGGCCGGACCAGGCGGCCCGACCGGACCACGGGCGGCGGAACCGCACCACAGCAAGCCGCAGACCAGACCGAACCGCCAGGCCAAACGACAGAGCCAGACAAAGGCAACAGGCCGGACCAGGCGGCCCGACCGGACCACGGACAGCGGACCGGCGAGGGCAGCCGGAGCGTCAGCACGTCCACCGCGTGGACCTGCCGAGCGCGTCCACATACCCCCGTAGCAGGCGACGGGTCGGCCCGCCGGCGGGCAGTCGTGGGGCGCTCGAGCGGTGCCAGGGCAGCGGGTCTCCGGGTTCCGGCTCGCCCAGCAGGGCCCCGGCGACGTACGCGCCGTGCGCCACGGACATCGCCAGGCCGTGGCCGCAGCAGCCGCCGATGTACCAGACGTCGGGGAAGCCGTGGACCGGGCCGACCACCGGCAGGTCGTCGAGGGTCATGCCGATACGGCCCGACCAGCGGTGGGTGACCCGTACATCGGACAGGTCGGGGTGCAGGGAACGCAGCCAGCGGTCCAGCCAGGCCCAGGCACGCTCGCGGACGGCCTGGAGCCCGGGCGCGTCGAGGCCGGCCGGGGCGGTGACGGTGCCGCCCCCCGCCACCAGTCCCCCGTCCGGGAGCAGCCGGAAGTACGGCGCCATCGGTGCCGCGTCGACGACGGCGTACCCCGCGCGCCCGCCCAGGGCCTCGTACGCCGCACGGCCGACGGGCGCGGTGGCCACGGCGTACACCTCCAGCGGCAGGATCGTGCCGACCGGCAGGCCCACTCCTTGCGCGGCGGAGTTGACGGCCAGTACCGCCTGCCCGGCGTAGAGCCTGCCGTGCGGGAAGACCAGTTCGGGTCCGACCAGGTCCCCGGTGCGTACGGCCCCCAGGGCGCTGTTCCCGTAGAAGCGCACGCCCTTGGCGGCGCAGGCACGGGCGAGGGCGCAGGTCAGCGCGGCCGGGTCCAGGGTGGCCGCGGTGCGGTGGAGCAGCCCGGCGGTGTAGGGCACGCCGACCCGGGTGCGGACGGCGGCCCCGGACAGGACCGGCACGTCCAGGCCGAGCGCCCGATAGGCCTTGGCCTGTCCGGCCAGGGCCGCCAGGTGCGCGGGCGAGCGCGTCGCCATGATCTGCTCGCCGCGCCGCAGCCCGCAGCCCACGTCGAGGCGCGCGCACAGTTCGAGGACGCCTTCCACCGCCCGC
>NZ_NTGE01000020.1 GCF_002291145.1 Streptomyces sp. SA15 | reverse complement strand
ACGGGGTGACCACTGTGCTGGGCCGGGGTGTGGACAAGTTCCTGGAACTGGGTCCCGGTGGTGCGCTGACCGCGATGGTCGAGGAGACCCTCGACCACACCGGCACCGGCGCGGTCTGCGTCCCCGTCCTGCATCCCGAACGCCCCGAGGAGACCTCACTGTGGCACGCGCTGGCGGCCGTCTTCGCCACGGGTGCCACGGTCGACTGGACGGCTCCGCTCGCCGGTACGGGAGCGCGGGCGGTGAACCTGCCGACGTACGCCTTCCAGCGCCGCCGCTTCTGGCCGCAGCAGGGGGCCGCCGCCCGGGACCTGGCCGCGGCCGGACTGGCCGAGGCCGGGCACCCGCTGCTGACCGCCTGGCTCCCCTCACCCGCGGGCGAGGAGGTGCTGTGCACCGGCCGGGTCTCCCTGGCGACGCATCCCTGGCTGGGCGACCACACGGTGCTGGGCACCGTGCTCGTCCCCGGCACCGCGTTCGTGGACCTCGCGTGCTGGGCGGGCGACCGGGTCGGCTGCGGCGCGCTGCGGGAACTGACCCTGGCCACGCCACTCGCGCTCGCCGAGGACGCGGCGGTGCGGCTGCGGCTGGTGCTGGGCGCGCCCGACGACACCGGATGCCGCCCGGTCGCGGTGTACTCACAGCCGGACGGCGAGGACGAGAGGACGGACGGGACGGGCTGGACCCGGCACGCCGAGGGCCTGCTGGCCCCGGCCGACGACACGACCGTCCCGCCGCCCACGGGCTTCGACACCTGGCCGGTGCCGGGCTGCGAGCCCATCCCGCTGGACGGGTTCTACGAAGAGCTCGCCGACGCGGGCTTCTCCTACGGGCCGGTCTTCCGGGGGCTGCGGGCCGCATGGCGGCGCGGCGGCGAGGTGTTCGCCGAGGTGAGCCTGCCCACGGACGAAACCGGCGGCTTCGGTGTTCATCCGGCCCTGCTCGACGGGGCCCTGCACGCGCTGGGTCCGGCCGCACAGGCCACGGACGAGCCCGGCTCGGCCCGACTGCCGTTCTCCTGGCGCGACATACGGGTGCACGCGGTCGGCGCCGGCCTGCTGCGGGTCCGGCTGGTCCGGGCCGAGGACGGCACCGTCACCCTGCACGGCGCGGACGCCGCGGGCCGCCCCGTGGTCTCCGTCGGCTCGCTGGTCCTGCGCCCGCTGTCGCCGGAACGGCTGCGCGGCGCCGCCCCGGTGTCCGACGACGCGCTGTTCACCACCCGCTGGGTGCCGCTGGGTGACGCCGACGGCACGGCGCGGCCCGCCGCCGACTGCGTGCTGCTCGGTGACCCGCTGGAGGGTGACTGGCGTCACCACCCCCACCTCGACGTGTTCGCCGAGGCACTGGCGGACGACAAGGAGGAGCCGGGCACAGTACTCGCCCGCTGCCCGGAGGACGCCGCGGACGGCGGTGACCCCGCCGAGGCGGCCCGGCGCTGCGCGGAGTGGGCACTGGACCTGCTTCAGCAGTGGCTCGGCGACGACCGGCTGACGGACTGCCACCTCGTGATCGGCACCCGGCTCGCGGTGACCACCGGGGCCGAGGGCGAGGTCGCCGCCGGGCTCGCCCAGTCCACGGTTCCCGGCCTGGTCCGCTCGGCCCAGACGGAGAACCCCGGCCGCATCACCCTGGTCGACTTCGAAGGCACCGCGCCCGACCCGGCGCACCTCGCCCTGGCCGTGCGGCAGGCGGAGCCGGAGGTGGCCGTGCGCGCCGGCAGGCTGTACGCCCGCAGGCTCACCCGCCCGGACACCGGCCGGGCCCTGGCCGTGCCGCCGGTGCCGGGCCCGTGGCGGCTGGACAGCACCGGCCGCGGCACGCTGGACAACCTGGCGCTGGTCCCGCATCCGTCGGCCGAGGGGCCCCTGGACGAGGGCATGGTGCGGATCGCCGTACGCGCCGCCGGGATGAACTTCCGGGACGTCCTGATCGCGCTGGACATGTATCCCGGTCGCGCGGACCTGGGCACCGAGTGCGCGGGAGTCGTGGTGGAGACCGGACCCGACGTCACCGAACTGGCCCCGGGGGACCGGGTGATGGGCATGGTGGCCGGGGCCTTCGCGCCCACCGCCGTCGCCGACCAGCGGTACCTGACACGGATACCGGACGGCTGGTCCTACGAGACGGCTGCCGCCGCCCCGGTCGCCTTCCTGACCGCCTACTACGGCCTGGTCGACCTGGCCGGACTCGGCACCGGGGAGTCGGTGCTCGTGCACGCCGCCGCCGGCGGGGTCGGCATGGCCGCCGTCCAGCTGGCCCGGCACCTGGGTGCCGAGGTGTACGGCACCGCGAGCGAACCGAAGTGGGGCACGTTGCTCGACGGCGGGCTGGACCGCGCGCACCTCGCCTCCTCACGGACGACGGCCTTCGCCGACTCGGTGCTGGAGGCGACCGGAGGCCGGGGCGTGGACGTGGTGCTGAACTCGCTCGCGGGCGAGTTCGTCGACGCCTCGCTGCGGGCCATGCCGCGAGGCGGCCGGTTCATCGAGATGGGCAAGACCGACCTGCGTGACCCCGAGCGGGTCGCCGCCGAGCACCCCCGGGTCCGCTACCGGTCGTTCGACCTGGGCGAGGCCGGCGCGGACCGCATCGCCGAGATCCTCGCCCACCTCACCGAGCTCTTCGCGTCCGGTGCGCTCACCCCGCTGCCCGTCACCGACTGGGACATCCGGGACGCCCCGGCCGCCTTCCGCGCGCTCAGCCAGGCCACGCTCACCGGCAAGGCCGTGCTGACCGTCCCCGCCACCTCCTTCGAGGCCGGCGAGACGGTGCTGATCACGGGCGGCACCGGCACCCTGGGCACCCTGCTCGCCCGGCACCTCGTGACCGGGCACGGCCTGCGCCACGTCACCCTGGCAGGACGCCGCGGCACCGAGACAGCGGAGCTGCGGCAACTGCGCGACGACGTAGCCGGACTCGGGGCGCGGATCGAGGTGGTGGCGTGCGACGCCGGCGACGAGGAGGCCCTGCGCCGGGTGCTGGACAGCCTCACCGCCGGGCACCGCCTCGCGGGTGTCGTGCACGCCGCCGGCATCACCGACGACGGGGTCGTGTCCGCCCTGGACCACGGCCGGCTGTCCGCCGTACTCCACCCGAAGGTGCGCGGAGCGTGGAACCTGCACCGGCTCACCGCGCACCTGGGGCCCCGGATGTTCGTCCTGTTCTCCTCCGCCTCGGCCACCCTGGGCGCGGCGGGACAGGGCAACTACGCCGCGGCCAACGCCTTCCTCGACGCGCTCGCCGAGCACCGGCACGCCCAGGGGCTGCCCGCCACCAGCCTCGCCTGGGGGCTGTGGGAGCAGGCCAGCGCGATGACCGGGCGGCTGCGGGACCGCGACAGGCAGCGGATGAGCCGGTCCGGCATCGCGCCGCTCAGCTCCGCGCACGGTCTCGCGCTGTTCGACACCGCGCGGCTCACCGGCCTCCCCGCGCTCACTCCGGCGCGCCTGGACCTGGCCGGGCTGCGGGCACGGTACGCGCACGAGCCGGTACCCGCGGTCCTGCGGGAGCTCGTCCGCATCCGGCCGTCCGCCGCCCCGGACGCGACGACCACGCCGGGACCGTCCGGGGCCACGACACTGGCGGAGCGGCTGGAGGGACTGTCCGCCACGCAGCGGCAGCGGCACGTCCTGGACCTGGTGCGCCGGCACACCGCGGCCGTACTGGGCCACGGCTCGACCGACGAGATCGACCCCGACCAGGCGTTCAAGGCCCTCGGGTTCGACTCGCTCACCGCGGTGGAACTGCGCAACCACCTGCGGACGGCGACCTCTCTGGCCGTCCCCGCGACCCTCGTCTTCGACCACCCGACACCGGCCGCGCTCGCCGGACACCTCCTGGACCTCGCCGCGCCGCCGGAGCAGGACCCGGCGCTCCGGCTCAGGGGCGAACTCGACCGGCTCGAAGCCGGCGTGGAGGCGATGGCCTCCGGCGACCCCGGACACCACGAGGAGGTCGTCACGCGGCTGCGCCGCATCCTGCGTCACCTGGAGACGGGCCCGGCGGCCGCCGACGCCGGCACGGAGGAAAGCCCCCTCCAAACCGCCTCGGCGGCGGAAGTTCTCGCCTTCATCGACAGCGAATTCGGCGATCTCGCCTAGTACACGTACGGAGTTGATCGCAGTGGTCAGTGACGACAAGCTCGTCGACTACCTCAAGCGGGTCACCGCGGACCTCAAGCGGACCCGGCAGCGGGTCCACGAGCTGGAGTCGGGCAGCGCCGAACCGATCGCCGTCGTGGCGATGGGCTGCCGCTTCCCCGGAGGCATCACTTCCCCGGAGGACCTGTGGGAGTTCGTGCGCCTGGGCGGTGACGCCGTCTCGGCGTTCCCCACCGACCGAGGCTGGCCCATCGACCACCTGCGCGGGACCTTCCGGCGGGCCGGCGGATTCCTGTACGAAGCGGGCGACTTCGACGCGGGCCTGTTCGGGATCTCGCCCCGCGAGGCGCTGGCGATGGACCCGCAGCAGCGACTGCTGCTGGAGACCTCCTGGGAGACCCTGGAGCGCGCAGGCATCGACCCCACCTCGGTGCGGGGCGCCGACGGCGGAGTGTTCATCGGCATGGCCGACCAGAAGTACGGCCCCCGCGACGACGAACTGCTCGGTGAGGTCAGGGGACTCGTCCTGACCGGCACGACCAGCAGCGTCGCCTCCGGCCGCATCGCCTACTCGCTCGGCCTCCAGGGCCCGGCGATCACCCTCGACACCGCCTGCTCGTCGTCGCTGGTCGCGCTGCACCTCGCGGTGCGCTCCCTGCGCGCCGGTGAGTGCTCGTTCGCCCTCGTCGGCGGGGCCGCGGTGATGGCGGAGCCCACCCTGTTCGCGGAGATGGCCGAGCAGGGAGGCATGGCCGGTGACGGCCGCTGCAAGGCCTTCGCCGCCGCCGCGGACGGCACCGGCTGGGGCGAGGGCGTCGGCATGCTCCTGCTCCAGCCGCTGTCCACCGCACGGGAGCAGGGCCTGCCCGTCCTGGCCACCGTACGAGGCTCCGCCGTCAACCAGGACGGAGCCTCCAACGGCCTCTCGGCTCCCAACGGCCCCGCCCAGCGCCGCGTCATCCGCAAGGCGCTCGCCGACGCCCAGCTCGGCGTCGGCCAGGTCGACGCCGTGGAGGCCCACGGCACCGGTACCGCGCTCGGCGACCCGATCGAGGCGCAGGCGCTGCTGGCCACCTACGGTCAGGACCGGGCCGGTGACGAGCCCCTGTGGCTCGGCTCGGTGAAGTCGAACATCGGACATACCCAGGCCGCCGCCGGCCTGGCCGGAATGATCAAGATGGTGCAGGCGATGCGGCACGGGCTGCTGCCGCGCACCCTGCACGTGGACGAACCGACCCCCCAGGTCGACTGGTCGGCGGGGGCCGTACGGCTGCTGACCGATGAGCGCGCGTGGCCGGACACGGGACGGCCGCGGCGCGCGGCGGTGTCGTCGTTCGGCATCAGCGGCACCAACGCGCACGTCGTGCTGGAACTGCCCACCGACGCCGCCGGGGAACCGGCCGGTGCCGCCGACCCGGCGCCGGACCCGTCGGCCGGCGCCCCGGTCCCGT
>NZ_NTGE01000084.1:39223-131442 GCF_002291145.1 Streptomyces sp. SA15 | reverse complement strand
GCCCGCACCGCCCTGCGGTTCACCGCGGAGGGCACCGCGCAGGACCCCGGCCGGCGCGTGGTGCACGCCGAGGAACTCGGCGGCGTCGCCCTGCTGGCCGACCTCGTCGTACCCGGCGCCGAACCGCCGCCCGACGTCCGCCCGCGCAGGACCCCGGCCGGCGCGTGGTGCACGCCGAGGAACTCGGCGGCGTCGCCCTGCTGGCCGACCTCGTCGTACCCGGCGCCGAACCGCCGCCCGACGTCCGCGACCTCGAAGCGGCCGCCGCGGCCGCGCCCTGGCTGCTGTCCACCCTGCACGCCGTGGCGTCGACGGCGAGCCTGCGCGCGGCTGCCGTCGAGATCAACGTGCACCACTCCACGCTCCAGGACCGCCTGGCCCACGCCGAGCACCTGCTCGGCTGGCCGGTGCGCACGCCCCAGGGCCGGCTCAGACTGCAACTGGCCCTGACCATGCGGAACTTGGCGCTGACATAGCTGCGCCGACCGCAGCGGTCAGTCGTCAGCGGAACTCGTGCACGACCTGGATCTCGCCGACGATGTGGGCGTTGAACTCGTCGAGGTCCTCGGCCGGCACCCACAGTTCGAGGATCGTCCGCCCGCCCGCCTGCTGGACGGGATACCGGCTCAGGAACTCCGCGTCGACCTCGAAGCGGGTGACGAAGCCGGCACCGTCGTGCTTGACGTTCCAGTCCCGGGCGATCCGGACCGCGTAGTCCTCGTCGAGGACCGGATAGAAGATCGGCTGCTCGGGCAGCCGCGGCGGCCAGGCTCGCCAGTTCAGCTCGCGGACCAGGTCCAGCTCCTTCGGGCCGGTGGGGCGCCAGAGGGTCGTGGTGGCTCGCCGGCCGGTCATGGGAATCGCTCTCCGTTCTGGTCCGGCCGCCGATGCGGCCGATCGGGCACCGGACGATACCGGGGCACGCCTGCCTCGGTCACGAGATTTCCGAGGGGCCTCGAAGCCTCGCATATACTTGCATGCGCGGCATAAGCGCGCCCGCTGGAAATTTCAAGAATGCCCTATCCTGGAGGGCAGTCACCTCGGGACGGAGGACAGGCCCATGACCGCGACAGACCCCGCACTCACCGCCCTCGCTCAAGGCTGGTGCGCCCTCTCCCTGCTGCACGGGAAGATCGAGGCCCGCATCGAGCGCGCTCTGCAGGCGGGGCACGGCCTGAGCGTGCGCGAGTACTCCCTGCTGGACGTGCTCAGCCGCCAGCACGACGGAGTGGGCGGGCATCTGCAGATGAAGCAGGTCGCCGACGCGGTCGTCCTGAGCCAGAGCGCGACCACCCGCCTGGTGACCCGCCTCGAGGACCGCGGGCTGCTGTCCCGCTATCTGTGCCCCACGGACCGCCGCGGCATCTACACCGACGTCACCGAGGCGGGCCTCGAGCTGCTGGAGGAGGCCCGCCCCACGAACGAGGCCGCCCTGCGCGAGGCGCTCGACGAGGCCGCCCTCAATCCCGAGCTCGCCCCGCTGGTGCGAGCCGTGGAGACCCTGCGCGTCCCCGCCTGAGGCCCCGCGCCAAGGGCGCCGGCAGGCCGGCGTGAGTCTCAGCGCTCGCCGACCGTCAGCACCAGCTTGCCGCGCGCGTGTCCGTCCCGGCTGATGCGCAAGGCCTCCGCGGCCTCGGCCAGCGGCAGCGCCCGGTCGATGTGCACGGACAGCTTGCCCTGGTCGGCCAGCTCGGCGAGCGCCGTCAGACCGGCCGGGTCGGGGCGCACCCACACATGGTGGCCGCCCTTCTCCACCGCGGCCACGTCGACGATGGACGCCACCCGCTCGGGACTCTTCAGGACCTGCCGCGAGACGTCCACCGCCTCGCCGCCGACGAAGTCGAGCGCCGCGTCGACGCCACCCGGGGCCAGCGCGCGGATCCGGTCGACGAGCCCGTCGCCGTACGTCACGGGCTCCCCGCCCAGCTCGCTCACGAAGTCGTGGTTGCGTTCGACCACACGCGTTTGCATTAACCCGCGTGCGCAATTATTGTCTCCGCTCGTAAACATCGCACGCAACCGCATGGAAGGCACCCACCATGCCCCTCGCGCTCCTGGCCCTCGCCATCGGGGCCTTCGGGATCGGCACCACCGAATTCGTGATCATGGGCGTTCTGCCCGAGGTCGCCGACGACTTCGGCGTGTCCATCCCCACCGCCGGCTGGCTCGTCTCCGGCTATGCCCTCGGCGTCGTCCTCGGCGCGCCCCTGCTGACCGTCCTGGGCACCAAGGTCTCCCGCAAGAAGATGCTCATGTTCCTCATGGGCCTGTTCGTCCTCGGCAACACGGTGTCCGCGTTCGCCCCGTCGTTCGGCGTGATGCTCGTCGGCCGCGTCGTCGCCTCGCTCGCCCACGGCGCGTTCTTCGGCATCGGCTCCGTGGTCGCCGCCGACCTGGTCGCCCCGCAGAAGAAGGCCTCTGCCATCTCGCTGATGTTCATGGGTCTGACCGTCGCCAACGTCGTCGGTGTCCCGCTGGGCACCTACATCGGCCAGGCCGCGGGCTGGCGCGTCACCTTCACCCTCGTCGCCGCGCTCGGCATCGTCGGACTCCTCGGCGTGGCCGGGCTCGTGCCCGAGGCGGGCCGGCCCGAGGCCGCGGACGTCCGCGCCGAGTTCGCCGCCTTCCGCAACGTCCAGGTCTGGCTCGCGATGGCGATGACGGTGCTCGGTTACGGCGGTGTGTTCGCCGCGATCACCTACATCACGCCGATGATGACCGAGGTCGCCGGTTACTCCACCGGGGCGGTCACCTGGCTGCTGGTCCTTTTCGGCGCCGGCATGTTCCTGGGCAACCTGGTGGGCGGCCGGTTCGCCGACCGCGCCCTGATGCCCATGCTCTTGACCGCCCTGGCAGCGCTGTCCCTGGCCCTGCTGCTGTTCACGGCCACCGCCCACGACAAGGTGCTCGCCGCGATCACCCTCACGCTGATCGGCGCACTGGGCTTCGCGACCGTGCCGCCGCTGCAGAAGTGGGTGCTCGACCAGGCCTCGGCGGCCCCCACGCTGGCCTCAGCCGCGAACATCGGCGCCTTCAACCTCGGCAACGCGCTGGCCTCCTGGCTCGGCGGCCTCGTCATCGCCGCCGACCTCGGCTACACGTCTCCCAACTGGGTAGGCGCGCTCCTCGCCGGCACCGCGCTGCTGCTGTCCTTTCTCGCGGCGTCCCTCGACCGCCGCCGGCGGTCGGCCGCCGGGCGGGTGGTGGCGAAGTCCGGGACGGCCGAGGCGCCCGATGCTTGCGATGCGTCCGCAAGCGTGCCGGCCGCCGTACAGCGCTGACCCGCACGTGCACGGCCGAAGCGGCCTTCGAAGCCCTGGGCCGCGGAAAGCACAGGTGAGAGGCCCAGGGTCGGCGTTGACAGCCTCGCGGATCCGGCCGTACAAATGGGCCGCATGAGCGCTCCGCAGCTCCAGCTGCCCCTGTCTGGGATCACGGTGGTCAGCCTGGAGCAGGCCGTGGCCGCTCCCTACGCCACCCGACAGCTCGCCGACCTCGGCGCCCGGGTGATCAAGGTGGAGCGGCCGGGCGACGGGGACTTCGCACGCCGTTACGACACGACCGTCCACGGCCACTCCAGCTATTTCGTCTGGCTCAACCGGTCCAAGGAGTCCCTCACGCTGGACCTCAAGGACCCGCGGGGCCGCGAGATCCTGCACCAACTCCTGGGCGGCGCCGACGTGTTCGTCCAGAACCTCGCGCCGGGAGCGGCGGACCGGCTCGGCCTCGGCGTCGACGTCCTCGCCGAGCGGTACCCGCGGCTGATTCCGTGCACGATCTCCGGATACGGCACGTCCGGCCCGTGGGCCGACCGCAAGTCGTACGACCTGCTGGTGCAGTGCCAGACCGGCCTGGTGTCGCTGACCGGAACCGCCGAGGAGTCGGCCCGGGTCGGGATCTCCGTCGCCGACATCGCCGCGGGGATGTACGCCTACAGCGGTGTCCTCACGGCCCTGTACACGCGGGCCACCACCGGCATGTCGCACCCGGTGGAAGTGTCCCTGTTCGAGGCGCTGGCGGAGTGGATGGGCCAGCCCGCCTACTACACGCGGTACGGCGGCACCCAGCCCGCGCGCCTGGGCACCCAGCACGCGACCATCGCGCCGTACGGCGCCTACACGGCCGCGGACGGCAAGGACGTGCTGTTCTCCATCCAGAACGAGCGCGAGTGGGTCGCCCTGTGCACCCGCTTCCTCGGCCGCCCGGAACTGGCCGACGACCCGCGCTTCGCCACCGGTTCCGACCGCGTCGCCCACCGCGAGGAACTCAATGCCGTCGTCGCCGAACGTGTCGCCCACGCCGACGCCGAGGAGATCCTCGAGGACCTGGAGGGCATCGGCATCGCGTGCGCGGGCGTGAACGACATCGCCGCGTTCCTCGACCATCCGGTCCTGGCCGCCCGCGACCGCTGGCGCGAGGTGGGCGTGCCCGGCGGCGCCATGGTCGAGGCGCTGCTTCCGCCGGCCGAGCTCGCGGGGCTGTCCGCCCGGATGGACCCCGTACCGGCGGTCGGCGAGCACACCGAGGCGATCCTCGCGGAACTCGGCCGCAGCGACGACGACATCGAGGCGCTGCGCGCCGCCGTGGTGATCTGACCGCTGCCCACCACCCTCTTCTGTCATGGTCGGGGATGCCAGGGGGCCGGACCCGGCACCGAGGATGCCGAGCGACTGGAACTGCTCGCCGTCCTCGGCACCCAGACGCTCGTCGGCTAGGACCGTTCCTCCGCGAGGACCTTGACGTCCCAGGCACCCAGGGGAACCTCGTCGGCGTACGTGGCATCCGACAGCACGTCCCGTACGGCCGCCGGAACGGGCACCGTCACCGGCTCCCAGGACCAGTTGTGCAGGAACCGGACGCGGCGGCCGTCCCGGGCGGTGGCCGCGGTAGCGGTGACGCTCGGGTGGGTCGGGCGCCAGGCGTCGGCCGGGGTGGCCCACTCCAGAAGGGCGCGGGCGAAGGCGGGATCGGGGACGGTGCCGACGTAGGTGATCCGTCCGGCGCCGTGCCGGTGCGTGGTGGCGGCGGGCCAGCGGCCGAAGTGCGGGTGCTGGTACGCCGCCAGCTCCTCGGCGCCTTGCGGCTGGAGGCCGTCGACCCAGTGCAGGGCACGGGCCTCGGGCGGGAGCGGCAGGGCGGCCGTACCGGTCACGGTCAGCGGCCCGCTCAGGTTGCTGAACTCGTCGTACGTCACGCCGGCCGCCTCGGCCAGACGCGCGGGCTGCGCGTCGGTGCGGGCCCTGGCCTCGGTGTCGCCGTACGCCGTACGCGGGCCCAGCACCAGGTGGCCGCCCGCCTCGGCGTAGGTCCTCAGCCGGTCGAGGGTCTCGTCGTCGGCCGCGTAGAAGCCGGGGACGACCAGCACGGGCGGCAGGCCGCTGTCCGGCAGCCGGCCGGGGTGGAGGATGCGCGCCTGGCGGCCGGCGTCGAATGCGCCCCGGTAGAAGGCGTCGAAGATCCTCTCGTACGAGCGCCCGTCCGCGCCTCCGTCGGCGGTGGCCAGTGGCGGCTGGGCCTGGAGCGCCCACTTGCTGGGGCCGTCGTAGAGGAAGGCGACGTCGGCGTCGGGGGTCAGGGACGCCACCAGGTCGCCTGCCTTCTCCAACTCCTGCCCCAGCGCCGCGAGTTCGCGGTACACGCGGCCCGGGCGGCCGTTGTGCGGGAGGATGCCGCCCCAGTAGGTCTCCGCGCCGAAGTGCAGGGTGTGCCAGTGCCAGTACTCGATCATCGAGGCGCCCCGGGAGATCAGCGCCCAGGCGGCCTGGCGCCACTGGCCGTCGTAGGCCGGGCGGTTGTTCCACGGGTAGCTGATGGCCTGCGCGTTGGTCTCCGTCACGAGGAAGGGTTCCTGGCGGGAGGAGTACATGCGGTCGGCGCTGCGGTACAGCGCCCAGGTGCCGTTGGTCGTCCAGTCCTGGCCGGACCCACCCCGGTCGGGCAGTTCCAGGGCGTTCTGCATCGTGTAGTACGGGTTGCCCGCCGTGACGTCGAGCCGCTCGGTCAGCTTGTCGTCCTCGACGCCCGGGCGGTCGTAGGAGATGCAGGTGGTGACGAACTGGCCGGGGCGGGCGTACTCGCGCACGATGTCCGCCTGCCAGGCGATGAACTCGGTGACCAGCTTCGCCTGGAAGCGCCGCCAGGCCAGGTCGTACTGCGGCTGTACGTTGCCGTCCGGGGTCCACAGGTCGGCCCAGGTGGACAGGCGGTGCGACCAGTAGACCAGGCCCCATTCGCGGTTGAGGGTCTCCACGTCCCCGTACCGCGCGCGCAGTTCGTCGGTGAAGCGCTGGAACACGCCGTGGTTGTGGAGGAGGTGGAGGCCCGGCTCGTTGTCGACCTGGTAGCCGATCACGGCGGGGTGGTCGGCGTACCGGGCGACGATCTTCCGGATGATCCGCTCGGCGTGGAAGCGGAACGCGGGGTGGGTGATGTCGACCTCCTGCCGGGCGCCCCAGCCGATGCGCTCACCGGTGCGCCCCTCCCCCGCGATCTCCGGGTACTGCCGGGACAGCCACGGCGGCACCGCGTACGTCGGTGTGCCGAGGATCACCGAGATGCCCCGCTCGTGCGCCCCGTCCAGGACCGGCTGCAGCCAGTCGAGGTCGAAGCGGCCGCTCGTAGGCTCCCAGGTCGACCACACCGACTCGCCGACCCGGATGACGGTGAAGCGGGCCTCGGCCATCTGGTCGAGGTCGTCCTTCAGGCGGTCGTACGGCTGGTACTCGTGGTAGTAGGCGGCGCCGAACAGGACTCGGCGAGGAAGCTGGAACATCCTTCTCCTCTACGGTGGTTGTGTGATCGTCAGCCCTTGACCGCACCCGTGGACAGGCCTTCGAGGAGCTGCTTGCGCAGCAGGACGAACAGGGCGACGGCGGGGACGACGGCGATGACGGCTCCGGCGAGCACGAGGTCGTACTGCCGCTGTTCCGACACGAACAGGGTCTGCAGGCCGAGCGGAAGGGTGTACTGGGAGCTGTCGGAGACCAGCACCAGCGGCCACAGGAAGCTGTTGTAGCTCTGCAGGAACTGCCACACGGCGAGCGCGCCCAGCGAGGGCCGCAGCAGGGGCAGCACGATGGTCCGGAAGATGCCGAACTCGCTCGCCCCGTCGATGCGGGCGGCCTCCAGCACGGAGTCCGGGACGGACTGCACGATGTACTGCTGCATCATGAAGATCCCGAACGCGGGCGCCACCCAGGGCACGATCAGCGCGAACCACGGGCTGCCCAGGCCGGTCTTGACCAGGATCACGAACAGCGGCACGAGGATCACCGCGAACGGGATGGACAGCGAGCTGAACATCACGCCGAACAGCAGCCGTTTGCCGGCGAAGCGGAACTTGGCGAAGCCGTAGCCGGCCAGCGCGCAGACGAAGACGGACACGGTGGTGGCGACGAGGGCGACCACCGTGCTCATCAGGAACCAGCGCCAGAACGGCTGCCCGGAGAACAGGCGCTGGTAGTTGTCGAGGGTGAACGGGTCGGGGATCGGCTGCGGCGGGTAGGTGAAGATGTCGCCGCGCGGCTTCAACGAGCCGCTCAGCGCCCACAGCAGCGGGGCGAGGAAGGCCAGGAGCAGCAGGACCAGTACGCCGTAGAGAGGCACACGTGTACGCGTCATGAGGTGGCCCTCCCGATGCCGAGGAGACGGTTGAAGAGCTGGCTGAGACCGAAGACGAGGACGAACAACACCACGGCCGCGGCGGCCGCGTACCCGAACTGCTGGCGCTGGAAGGCGGCCCGGTAGATGAACATGGTCACCGAGAGGGTGGACTCGGCCGGTCCGCCGCCGGTCAGCAGGTAGGGCTCCTCGAAGATCTGGGCCGCGCCGATGAAGGACGTGACGACGACGAACGCCGTCACCGGCTTCAGCGCCGGGAGGGTGACGGTGGTGAAGACGCGCAGGCGTCCGGCGCCGTCGATCGCGGCGGCCTCGTACAGCTCCCTCGGCACGTTCTGGAGTCCGGCGAGGAAGAAGACGGTGAGGTAGCCGGTCCAGCGCCACAGCATCACCAGGGCGATGCTCACCTTGGCCAGGCTGGGGTCGCCGAGCCAGTCGACGCCGCCGGTGCCGAACAGGGCCCGCAGCACCGAGTTGATGAGGCCGAACTGCCGGTCGAAGAGCAGGCCGAAGATGAGCGCGACGAGGATCGGGGAGACGACGATCGGCACGAAGTAGGCGGTGCGCCACAGGTCGCGGGCGCGCAGGCCGCGGGTGTTGAGGGCCTGGGCGATCAGCAGGGCCAGCGGGACGACGACACAGACCGCGACGAGCGCGAAGACGGCGGTGTTGCCGAGAGCCCGGTGGAAGCTGATGTCGGTCAGCAGGAGGCGGTAGTTGCGCAGGCCCACCCAGTGCGGGGTGCCGAGCCCGACCCATTCGGTCAGGCTCAGCCAGAGCGACACCCCGACCGGGACCAGCATGAACAGGACGTAGAGGAGATAGAAGGGCGAGATGAAGAGGTACGGCGCCCAGGGCCTCCGCGCGCGGTGAGCGGTGTCGGCGGGGCCCGTGCCCTCGTCGGCTGTGCGGGCCGGGCCCGCGATGGCGGTGGTCATGGGGTCCTCCTAGCGGCCGGCCTGGTCGCGGTAGTCGGCTGCGGTCTGCTTCAGCGCCTGGCGCGGGGTGAGGTCGCCGCGGTAGGCGCGCAGGAGGTTGCCGGCCAGGACGTCGAAGAGAATCGACTGGTCGGGGCTCTGGTGGAAGGGCGGCACGTCCGGCAGCAGCGCCCGGTAGAGGCGGAAGAGTTGCTGACCGCCGCAGAAGTCGTCCTTCGTGGCGTTGAGCCCGGGATCCTCGTACACGGAACGGCGCGTGGGCAGATAGCCGGTCTCGGTGAAGCGGCGGACCTGGCCCTCGTGAGTGAGCCAGGTGTTCAGCAGGAAGTCGGTGGCCGCCTTGGAGTTGGCCTTGTCCTTGATGACTCCGAAGCCGGTGCCGCCCAGCGCGGCGGTCACGCCACCACCCTTCGCGAACCGGGGAAGGGCCCGGACCCGCCACTTCCCCTTCTGCTCGGGCACGTTGGCGACCAGGCCGTAGTTCTTGTACCAGATCGCCATGGGCAGGCCGATGACCTTGTTCGTCTTCAGGGCGGTCTGCATCGCCGCCCCGTAGTAGTCGGAGATGTCGATGACGAAACCGGTGCGCAGCCCCTCGCACAGGAAGCGCAGCGCCTCCTCGGCCTCCGCCGAGTCCAGCGTCAGCGTCCCGTCGGCGTCGAAGAAGGCGCCGCCGCGCTGGTAGAGAAGCATCTGGTAGGACTGCACGACCTGGGCGGGGTCGCTGCCCAGGGTGGAGACGACGCACAGCGAGGCGCCGTGGTCCTTGTGCACGCGGGCGCCGAGTTCGGCGAACTCCTCCCAGGTGGGGGTGGTCTTGGGGATGTCCCACCGCGTGAACAGGTCGTCGCGGTAGTAGTAGACGACCATCGGGGTGTCGGAGTCGAGGGCGTAGATCGCGCCGTCCTTGCCGAAGGGGGCGAGGCGGGCGGGAAGCAGGTCGTCCTGGAGTCCGGGGACGGCGGCGATGTCGGGGGTGAGGTCGTGCAGCAGGCGCGGCGCGATGTCGCCGCGCAGCAGGCGCGGGAAGCTGCTGATCTCGAAGCCGACCATGTCGGGTGTGCCGCGTCCGGCGACCGCCTGGGCGAGCAGTTTGGTGACCAGGTCGGCCGGGCCGGCGCGGGTGATCCTCAGGTGGTAGCGGAAGTCGGTGAGCCGGTCGGCCTCCGGGATGCCCTTGCGGAAGAAGGCCTCGTATCCGGGGTCGTGGGTCCACAGGGACAGGGTCACGTCCCCGGAGGTGCGGGCGGTGGTGCTTTCGCCTCCGCAGGCGGCCAGTGCGGCGGTCACGCCGAGGCCGAGGGTGCCGCGCAGGAGGGCGCGGCGAGGGAGGTGGGATGGGGTGTACACACGTGACTCCTCACGCGGTGCGGCTACGGGGAGCGCGTGCGGCGGCCGTCCCGGGCGGCGCACGCGGGCAGGGCGGACCGGGCCTGCGGCGGGTGCCGCGGGCCGTGCCGCCGACGGTTCAGCGGTACGAAAGGGGTGGGTGGGGTTCGGTTCGGTGGGGTCAGCGCGGGGGTGGGACCGGGTCGCGTACCGGCCCGGTGGAGGACCGTACGGTCAACTCGGCTGCCTGCTCGGCCTGTTCGGCCGGGGCGGGACGGCCCTCGATCAGGGCGATCAGCACGTCCACGGCTCGCTCGGCGACGGCCGTGAAGTTCTGTCGGACGGTGGTCAGGGGCGGTGAGAGGTAGGCGGCGGCGGGGATGTCGTCGTAGCCGACGACGCTGATGTCGCCGGGGACGGACAGGCCCGCCTCGGCGAACGCCCTCAGTGCGCCGAGCGCCATGTCGTCGTTGGCGGCGAACACGGCGGTGACGTCGCAGAGCCCGGCCAGTTGCCGGCCGGCCGCGTATCCGGAGGCCGGACTCCAGTCGCCCTCGACCGGCAAGGGCGGCTCGGGGGCGCCGGCGGCGGCGAGCGCCTCGCGCCAGCCGCGGGTCCGGTCGCGGGCGGCCCACCAGTCGTGCGGGCCGGGGATGTGCCAGACGGTGCGGTGGCCCAGCGAGAGCAGATGCTCGGTGGCCGTCCGGGCGGCGGCGACCCCGTCGGCGCCGACGACGGCGCCCAGTCCGTGGGTGATCTCCACGCCCTCGCCGAGGCTGACCACCGGCACATCCCCGCTGACTCTCAGCGGCGTGCCGTCGTCGATCGGCTCGGACAGCACGATCCCGTCCACGCCCTGCTCCAGCAGCGCCTCCACGGCGACCGAGGCGGGCTGGCCCTCCAGGGTGCCGGCCAGGGCGAAGGAGTATCCCGCCCGCTGCATCGCCCGTTCCAGGGCGATGAGCAGCGTCGAGGGGCCATACAGGGCGGTGCCCAGCGAGACGACGCCGATCCGCCGGTAGCGGCCCAGGAGCAGGGCGCGGGCCGCGTTGTTCGGACGGTAGTCCAGTTCGCGGATGACCCGGAGCACGCGGTCGCGCACCTCCGGGCTGACGTGCGGTTCGCCGTTGACGACACGCGAGACCGTCTTCTGCGAGACGCCGGCGGCCCGCGCGACCTCCGTCATCCCGGGCCCGCGCCGCCGGCGCCCGGAACCGCCCGGAGTCCCCTCGGCTCTGGTGGTCGCCATGTGCTCTCCCAGGTGTCGACATCGACGACGCAGTCACCACGCACCGAGAGCAGGCCTCGGGAAGCGACGGTTGACTACGTAGTCAGGACAGTGACAGGGCACTGGGCTCGCGTCAATGGTCGGTACGAGATCGAGTTGAGCGCCTGGCGACGGGGGCGGCCGTCGCCACGCGCTCTCCTCGGTGCGGAGGGTCGGCTCAGCCGGTCCGGTCGAGCTCGATCGCGGCGGCGGGGCAGACGCTCGCCGCTTCCTGTACGGCCGTGTGGAGTTCCGCCGGTGGCTCCGCCTCCAGCAGGATGACGACGCCGTCCTCGTCGCGCTGGTCGAACACCTCCGGTGCGACCATCACGCACTGACCAGCGCCGCAGCACTTCACTTCGTCAACGGCGATCTTCATTGCCGTGTCTCCTCGACCTGGCAGCGTTGGGGGATGAGGGCGCGGCACGCGGGGACGTCACCACCGCACGGGCAGCTCGTGCAGCCGGCCGACGGCGAGTCCTTCGACCCGGCGCAGTTCGTCGGCGCCCACGGCCAGGTCGAGGGTGGGCAGGCGGCGCAGCAGGGCGTCGAGCACGACCTGCAGTTCGGTACGGGCCAGGGGCTGCCCGAGGCAGGAGTGCGCGCCGGAGCCGAAGGCGATGTGCGGGTTCGGGCTGCGGCCCAGGTCCAGTTCGTCGGCGGCCTCGAAGGCGCTGTCGTCCCGGTTGGCCGCGGCCATGCTGCACACCACGGTGGTGCCGGAGGGCAGGACGCCGCTGGAGACCTCGGCGTCCTCGTGCAGGAACCGCGGGAGTCCGAAGCCGCCGTTGGGGTCGAAGCGGAGGATCTCCTCCACGGCCGTGCGGACCAGCGACCGGTCGGCGAGCAGCCGCTCCCAGTGCCGCCGGTCGGCCAGCAGCATGGCCACCATCTTCGCGATCATGCCGGCGGTGGTCTCGTGCCCGGCGACCAGCAGCGCCTGGGCGGTGGCGCTCAGGCCTGCGTCGGACATCGGCCGGCCCTCGGCGTCGGCGGCGACCATCAGCCGGCCGATCAGGTCCTCCCCGGGCCGGCCGCGTTTGCTGTCGACGAGGTCGGTCAGGTAGGCGGCGAACTCTTCCTGGGCCGCGTTGATCTCCGCCTCGGTGTACTCGGTCAGGGTCAGAGTGACGTCGGACCAGTGCGCGAACATCTCCCGGTCGCTCTCCGGGGCGCCGAGCATGTCGCAGATCACCCACACGGGCAGCGGGAACGCCAGGTGCGTGACGAGGTCCGCGGGCTGCCCGGCCGCCAGCATCCCGTCGATGAGCCGGTCGGCCGTCGCCTCCATGCCGGGCCGCAGGGCGGCCATGCGCTTGGCCGTGAACCACTTGCCGACCATCCTGCGCCACCGCTCGTGCCCCTCGGCGGCGAGGGTGCGCGCGATGGGGCTGTTGAACAGTCCGCCTGACTCGGTGTCGATGATCCGGGCCGCCCCGGGTGCGTTCAGTTCGCGGGTGAACCGCGGGTCGGCCAGCACGTTGCGGACGTCCTCGTACCGGGTGATGAGGGCCGCCTCGTCCCCGCTGGGCAGCTTCACCCGGGCCACCGGGCACTGCTGCCGCAGTTGGGCCCACTCCGGCGGCGGCTCCAGTGCGGCGGGAACGGGAAGGGGATAGTCCAGCGGCTGCTCGATGCGCACGTCGCTCACGATGGCCTCCTGTGGGGGGTGGGGCGCTCTGCCCCCAGCCAAGCGATCCCGCAGGAATGAAGTCAAGCAACTGACTTAAAAACTCGCCACTTCGTCACACCCCGTTCCCCACTCGTTGCGCCCCGCCGCGAGGTCCGGCACTCATGGACCGGATCGCCTTGTCGGCGGGGCGACTTGACGGAGCGTCAGAGGCCGTAGCGGCTCTTCAGATGGCGCCAGAAATCACGGAACATCCACTTGTCGAACTCCGTGATCTGGACAGCGCTGCCCGCCTTCATCAGGAAGCAGCACTGGCCCGTCGGAGTCCAGTCGTAGAAGTCGTCGAGGCCGAAGGTGTGGCCCACTTCGTGCAGGTAGATGTGGATGTTCTCCTGGTTCAGCGCGCCGGTGAAGTACTCCTGGCCGACCCGCTGTCCCCAGTCGCCGCCGGCGCCGCCCTGGAATCCCTTCGTCAGCCACAGCGACTGGTCGTAGTGGCGGGCCGCGCCGCCCGGGCACTTCGAGTAGTTGCCGTCCTGGTGGAAGAAGCGGCCGCAGTCCGGCGCGCACTGCGGGGCGCCGCCGCCGTCGAGGTTTCCGGCGTAGATGTCGACGGACTTGTCGGTCCACTGCAAGGTGGAGCGGTTCTTGACCGCCCAGCCGACGATGTTGACCGGCACATTGGTGTACGGCCAGGCGTTGTGCCCCTTGCCGCCCTCCACCATGGCCGCCGTCCACTTGCCGAACTGCTTCTTCAGCGCGGCGTGGATCCGGTCGCGCAGGTCGGCGCTGACCGGCGCGTCCGACTCCCAGCGGACGCAGTAGTTGACGCTGCCCTTGTTGGCCATGATCTGGTCCCAGCCGTAGTTCCGGAAGCCGTAGAGGTCCGGGTAGGTCGACTCGACGTGGCTCCAGACCTCGTTCAGCGGCTGGACCAGGCTGGCGGGCGGGTTCCACTCGTCGACGGCCTGCGCCGGGGACGCCGCCAGGCCGGGCCCCGCGACCAGCGCGGCCAGCGCGGCGAGGACGGCGACCAGGCGCGCGAATAAGGTGCGCATGCTGAACTCCCTTGGTGGGGGACGGGATTCCACCCACCGGCCGCCGCCAAGGCCGCCAAGGTTGCCGTGTCCCTGTCACTTTGTTGAGCGTTGACGAAGACCGCGACGCCTGAAGGGCTCAGCCCTCCGCGCCCGTGTGCAGCGCGGCGAGCACGTCCTCGTCCGACAGCTGATCGAAATCCTCGTACCAGAGGCCGACGGCCATGAAGGCGGCCGGCTGGTACAGGCACACCACCTCGTCGGACTCGCCGCTCAGCAGGTCGGCCGCCTCCGGCGAACACACCGGCACGGCCAGCACGATCCGCCCGGGCTCCCGGCGCCGTACGGAGCGCACCGCGGCAAGGGCCGTGGAGCCGGTCGCCAGCCCGTCGTCGACGACGATCACGGTACGTCCCCGCAGGTCGAGGGCGGGGCGGCCCTGCCGGTAGCGCTGCTCACGACGCCGGAGCTCCGCGCGTTCCCGCTCGACCGTCCTGGCGAGCGCGGCCTCGCTGAGACCCAGCCGGTCGAGGGCATACTCGTCGAACATGGGCTCGCCGTCGACGGCGATCGCGCCCACGGCGAGCTCCGGCTGGAACGGGGCACCGATCTTCCGTACGACGAGGACGTCGAGCGGGGCGTTCAGCGCCCGGGCCACCTCCTGGGCCACGGCCACGCCGCCCCGGGGAAGGGCGAGGACGACGGGGTCCGGCAAGGCGCCCTCCTCCTGCCGGTTCCGCAGTTGTTCGGCCAGTCGCCGACCGGCCTGCGTTCGGTCACGGAACTGCATCGCGGCTGCCACTCCTTTCACACACGGGAGTGAGCCCTCGGGATACGGCCCCGACGTGCCCCTCCCGCTGCGGTCGATAACTCGGCCGCGGCCTTCAGACGGTCGTCGCACCACCGCCGTGCGGTGTCGGCGACCTGTTCCAGCGCACCGGGCTCCTCGAACAGGTGCGTGGCGCCGGGCACGACGTGCAGGGTGTGCGGGGCGTGCAGCCTGCGGGCGGCCTCCTGATTGAGCCGCAGCACCTCCTGGTCCCGGCCGCCGACGATCAGCAGCACCGGCGCCCGTACGGCGGCCAGGGCGTCGTCCCCGGCCAGGTCGGGCCGTCCGCCCCGCGACACAACGGTCAGCACCCGGTCGGGCCGCTCCGCGGCGGCGGTCAGGGCCGCGCCCGCGCCGGTGCTCGCCCCGAACAGGGCGACGGGCAGATCCCTGGTGGCGGACTGGACCTCGAGCCAGTCGATCGCGGCCACTAGGCGGCGGGCCAGGAGGGGGATGTCGAAGCGATGCTCGCCCGTCGACACGTCACGCCGCTCCTCCCCTGCCGTGAGCAGGTCGATCAGCAGGGTGCCGAGTCCGGCGGTGCGCAGTTCGGCGGCGACCGCACGGTTACGGGGGCTGTGCCGGGAACTGCCGCTGCCGTGCGCGAACAGCACCACTCCTCGCGCGGATGTCGGCACAGCGAGGTCGCCCGCCAGCTCCGTGCCGTCGGCGGGCACCGTCACCGGCTGGGAGATCATCTGCCTCATCTTCTTCCGCGATACGTCAGTGATGTGGATTGCTGTGGATTGCCCCGGATTGCTACGGGTCTCTTCCGCCGCGTACCCGACCCCGACCGGGGTACTCCGGATCACATGGCTGATATGGACCTCAAAAGCAGCGCGTTCAACGATCACTCCTTCATCGCACGCGAGTACGCGTACGAGGGCGAGAACGTCTCCCCGCCCCTGACGTGGAGCGGCGCCCCGGACGACACGGCCGAACTGGTGCTGCTCTGCGAAGACCCCGACGCGCCGTCGGGCACCTTCGTGCACTGGATCGTGGTCGGCATCGATCCGCACAGCGACGGCGTCGAGCCGGGCCGGTGCCCGCCCGGCGGCACCGAACTCGTCAACGGCTACGGCGAACGCGGCTGGGGCGGACCGCATCCACCGCCGGGGGACGAGGCGCATCGCTACTTCTTCCGCCTCTACGCCCTCGCGGAACCGTGCGTCGTGCCCGACGCTCCCAGCGCCGACGAGGTGCACGGGGCCGTCGAGAAACAGCAGCTCGCCAGCGGCACGCTTGTGGGGCTGTACCAACGCTGACCCCCGACGCCGGCCGGCTCAGTGGTTCGGCACGGCCTTGCTGATGTCCGCCAGGGCGGAGTGCGGGTCCTCGGTGGTGGCGAGGTCGCCGAGGCTGACGATGCCGACCGGGCAGCCGCCGTGTTCGACGACCGGCAGCCGACGCACGGCGTACCGCCGCATCAGCTCGACCGCGTGATCGGTGGTGTCGTCCGGCGTCAGCGTCACCACGGGCGGGCGTGTGCACACCGTGCCGACCGGTGTGACGGCGGGGTCGTGGCCCTCGGCGACGGCCCGGACCACGATGTCGCGGTCGGTGAGCACGCCGAACAGGTCGCAGTCGTAGGTCACCAGGACGTCGCCGATGTCCCGCTCCCGCATCAGGCGGGCGGCGCGCGCCACCGTGGTCATGGGCTCCACCGCCGCCGTGCCGGGCGACATCACGTCACGTATCCGCCTGGTCATGGCAACCTCCAGGTCCTGGATCCTCCGGCGCGCTCACACCGCGGCGTGCCGCCGCGCCCGCCCCTTGCCGAGGAAGCGGAGCAGTCGCGTCCGGGGCCAGGTGTTGATCACGTCGTCCTTGGTGAGCCAGCCCCGCTGCGCCGTGCCGACGCCGTAGCGCATGTTGGCGAGGTGGAGGACGGAGTGGGCGTCGCTGTCGACGGCGAACTTCACCCCGTGCCGTCGGGCCCGCAGGATGTCCTCGTCGCGCAGGTCGAGCCGGTCCGGGTGGGCGTTGATCTCCAGGGCCGTGCCGGTGCGCGCGCAGGCGGCGAAGACCGCGTCGAGATCGGCGTCGATGCCCGGCCGTTTGCCGAGGATGCGGGTGGTGGGGTGGCCGATGATGTTGACGTACGGGTTCTCGCAGGCCCGCACGATCCGGCGGGTCAGCGCCTCGCGCCCCTGGTTGAAGTGCGAGTGCACCGAGGCCACGCACAGGTCGAAGCCGGCCAGGAATTCCTCGGGCCAGTCCACGTCGCCGTCGGGGCCGATGTTCAGCTCCGCGCCGTGCAGCAGCCGCATGCCGCCGCGTTCGCCGTACGTGCCGTCGAGTTCGCGCACGTGTTCGCGCTGGGCCAGCATCCGCTCGTCGGTCATGCGCTGCATGTACATGTCCGGCCCGTGATCGGTGATCGCGTAGTAGGCGTATCCGCGCTCCGCGGCCGCCCGGACCATCTCCTCCAGCGGGACGAGGCCGTCGGTGAGGTCGGTGTGCGTGTGCAGGTCGCCGCGGATGTCCGCCTCCGTCACGAGGTCCGGCAGCTCGCCGCGGAGGCCGGCCTCGATCTCGCCGCGGTCCTCGCGCAGGGTCGGCGGGATCCACGGCAGGCCGAGCCGGGCATAGACGTCCTCCTCCGTCTCGGAGACGATCTTCTCCCCGCTCTCGGCGTCGAACAGCCCGTACTCGGACAGCTTCAGCCCCTGATGCACGGCCAGCTCGCGGGTGCGGATGTTGTGCGCCTTGCTCCCCGTGAAGTACTGCAGCGCCGCTCCCCAGGAGTCCGGTGGGACGACGCGCAGGTCGACGGAGAGGCCCTTGGTGGTGCGGATCGACGTCTTCTTCTCGCCGTGCGCGATGACCTCCGAGACGTACGGCAGCTCGGTGAAGGCCCGCATCAGCGACGCCGACCTCCCGGCCGCTGCGAGTACGTCGATGTCGCCGATCGTCTCGCGGAAGCGGCGGAGCGACCCGGCGTAGGTGCACCGTCGGCAGCCGGTCACCCGGGACAGCTCGGCGACGATGTCGTCGGCGAGGTCCATGGCGGCGTCGAGCAGGACGCGGTCCCCGGAGGACTGGAGGAGATCGATGCCGTGAAGGATGTTCTCCTCGGTCTTCGGGCCGAAGCCCTTCAGGTCGCGCAGCCGTTCCTCGTGGATGGCGTCGGCCAGTTCCTCGACCGAGGAGATGCCCAGCTCCTCGTAGAGCACGCAGGCCTTCTTCGGGCCGAGCGTGGGGATGGCCGTCAGCCGTCGGACACCCGCGGGGATTTTCGCCCGCAGTTCCTCGACCGCGGACACGCTGCCGTTGCCGAAGTACTCGAGGATCTTCTCGGCGATCGACTTGCCGACGTTGGGGATCTCCTGCAGGCCCTTGACGTCGAGGGTGGACACATCGGCGTGGTGGCCGCCGATCGAGCGGGCAGCCTTCTCGTAGACACGCGCCCTGTACGCGTCTCCTCCGGTGATCGAGATCAGGTCCGCGTATTCCTGGAACAGCGCGGCGACCTCATCGTTGGAACGAGCCACACCTCCAGGGTAGGCAGAGCTGGGCCGGACGGCGGAGTCGGCCTTTACCCCGTCCTCCACCCCCGGTGCGTGTCGATCCGCTCCCACTCCGCCCCCCACTGCGCCAGACGCCGCTGATCCAGCCTCACGCGCAGCACCCAGGCGGAGCACAGCACCACGCCGCCCACGCCCATCGCCGCCAGCACGCCACCCGAGACCGCGTGCAGCCGGGCCTCCCCCTCGGTGAGGGGCTCGGCCGTGATGTTTCCCTTGCCGTCCGTCCAGACGGTCACCGTGCGTCCGGCCGGAGTCTTGGGCAGCACCCTGGCTTCGTCCGTGTACGTACGCCCGTCCGGCGCGGTCCAGCGCACCGTGGCCCACACCCGGTAGTCGGCCGGCGCCCGCGAGGACACCCCGTCCTCCGCGTCCTCGACGAGCACGGCCGACACCTCACGGCTCTGCGCCCGCTGCCGCTCGGCAGCCGACTCGACCCCAGCGGCCGTCACGAGGCCCACGAACAGGCCGCCGACCAGGGCGAGCACCCACGCGGCGAGCACGATCCACGCCTCGAGGAGGTCGCAGCGCCGCCGGAGCGGGTTCCGCCGCCACCGCCACAGCCGCACCTTTCGACACTGTGACGCAGCCATCGGCCGACACCCCCTAGTGAGTACCGACAGACGCTTCCAGTGTCCTCCTGATGGGCGCTTCGCGTACGTTTCGCGTCAACGTCCTGGTTCGCGCTCCGCAGGTGCACGACGCTGAGCCGACGGGGCGGCTTCGGCGCGCGGTCGGTACACCCGCGAGACACATGCGCGGATTGCCATATGTTAATGTCGGCATGCACGGCCCGCGGAGCACCAACCGCAGGCAACCCGAGAGCGACAGCAGGAGCACGGCATGACGACCCCCACCGAACACCGCGTACACGACGACCACACGCACACCCACGGCCAGGACTGCGGCCACGTCGCCTTCCCGCACGGCGACCACACCGACTACGCCCACGACGGCCACATCCACCGCGTCCACGACGGCCATGTCGACGAGTGCGTGAACGCAGGCCACGCCGCCCACGAGGGACACGACCACCAGCACGGCGAGGGCTGCGGTCACGTCGCCGTGCCGCACGAGGGCCATGTGGACTACCTGCACGACGGCCACCGCCACGCCCCCCACGAGGGCCACTGGGACGACCACTGAAAATCGTTGCCACATGCTAATGTATGCATGTGGCAACAAATCCCCCTTCCTCGACGACACCGACGCCTTCGGCAGCCTCTGCGGACGAACCCCTACGCGACCTGCGGTCCGCGAGTGATCTGCTGAAGGCGTTGGCGTCGCCCGTTCGCCTCGGCATCGTGCGCGAGTTGTCCCAGGGCGGAAAGTACGTCCACGAACTGGTCGCCGCCCTCGGGGTGAGTCAGCCGCTGGTCTCCCAGCACCTTCGGGTCCTGCGCAACTCCCGCATCGTGACGACCCGCCGCCAGGCCCGCGAGATCCAGTACGAGCTCACCGACGACCACATCGCCCACATCGTGCTGGACGCCATCCGGCACGCACAGGAGTAGCCCGACGGCGTTTCCGACTCGGATCTTGCCGCTCAGGCGAGGTCCTTGGCGGACCGCCCGCCCCGCTCACGCAGCAAGGCGACCACGGCGGGGTGGCCGGAGCGGTGGGCGGCATCCAGCGGGGTGAGTTCGTCGTAGCCGATCCAGTTGATGTCGCCGCCGCGTTCCAGCAGGTAGGCGGCCATCTCCCGCTGCCCGCCGTGACAGGCGCACCAGAGCGCACTGGTGATCTCTGCCGGGCCCGGCGGTGGGGTGCCGGGCGCGAAGCAGGCGGCGACACGGTCGGCCAGGCCCAGGGCGGCGGCCTGCCACAGGGTGGTGTGCGCGCCGCGTTCGAGCAGGCGGCGGGCGGCGTTCCACTGGCCGAAGGCCACGGCGTCGGCGATCGGTGTGCCGCCGCTGATGACCGCGCCGGGGGCCTCGATGTCCGCGCCGAGGTCGAGGAGGGTGTCCAGGACCGGCACGTCGTCGTTGCTCGCCGCCCAGTGCAGCGGGGTTTCGGTGTGCGGGCCGGTGAAGCGTGCGTTCACGTCCGCTCCCGCGGCGACGAGGGCGGTCACCGTCTGCGGGCCGCCCGGGTAGTGGCCGGGCCAGTCGGTGACGACGTGCAGCAGGGTGCGGGTGATCTTCGTGTTGCCCAGCCTTGCGGTGGCCAGGCGCGGATGGGCGGTCAGCAGGTCTTTGAGCGCCGGCACGTTGCCGGAATGGATCGCCTCGACGGCGGCGCGGGCCAGCGGCGCGTTGGTTTCGATCAGCATCGGGCTACCTTCCTGTCGTCACCTGGGTAGCACGGCCCACTGACAATCGACGCACGGCCGAAAACTGTTATCGCACGGCCGTCGGCACGTCTCCTGAGCGCTTACCCCTGAGCGAGACCGTCGGGCCCACCGGAGCAAGGCGCAACTTGTTCCGCGCGCGGGGCAACCTTTGTGCGTCCGGTGGCGACAGAGGGGAAACCCGGGCTTTCGCGAAGAGGACGACGTGAGCAAGAGAAGAACAACCCCGCGCCACCGGCGAGGCAGAACGGCCGACCGCCGTCGACGTGTTGCCCTGATCGCCGTGGCGGCGGCTGTGCTCGCCGGAGGCGTGGTCGCCGCCGGAGTCCTCGTGTCGGGCTCGGGTTCGGGGTCCGGCCCCGCCGCCGGGGCGTCCGCGTCACCAAGGCCGTACGCCTCGCACCCGTCGCCCTCCGCATCCGTGTCGGCGTCGTCGTCCGCCTCGCCGTCGGTCTCCGCCTCGACGACGAAGCCCGCGAAGAAGCGGACCCCCACCGCGTCGCGGACCTCCGCCCCGGCCCCCCGCGCCGCCGCGTTCGGCGCCTGGCCGACCTCCACCGCCGACCGGCCGGTGACCTCGACCATCGAGGTCACCGGCAGCTTCGACGGCGGCCTGAAACGCTTCCACGGCTCCGGCGGCCTCGGCACCGACAGCCAGGGCGAGGACCAGGGGCCGCTGTTCGAACTCGCCGACGGTGCCGTGCTGCAGAACGTCGTCCTCGGCGCCCCGGCCGCCGACGGCGTGCACTGCCTGGGCAGTTGCACGCTGCGGAACGTGTGGTGGGAGGACGTCGGCGAGGACGCGGCCACCTTCAAGGGCACGTCCGCCTCGGCCACGTACCTGGTCGACGGCGGGGGTGCGCGGAAGGCCGACGACAAGGTCTTCCAGCACAACGGTGCCGGCACGCTGACCATCAGGCACTTCCAGGTCTCCGACTTCGGCAAGCTCTACCGCTCCTGCGGCAACTGCGACACCCAGTACGCGCGCCATGTCGTGATCAGCGACGTGCGGGCGAGCAGCCCGGGCAAGGTCCTGGCCGGGATCAACGCCAACTACGGAGACACCGCCGTGATCTCGGGCGTGACGATCACGGGCGGCGCCGGCAGCATCACCGTGTGCGAGCGTTTCCGGGGCAACAGCGGCGGCGAGGAACCGACCGTACTGGGCAGCGGCCCGGACGGCACGAGCTGCCGCTACAGCACCTCGGCCATCACCTACCGCTGAACGACACGTCGTGTACGGAGGAGACCGGCGACGAGGTCCCGGGGCAGGCCGTGGGTGTCATGGAGGTAGGCGTAGTCCCCTTCGTCCAGCGGTCCTTGGAACTCCGGCCGGGAGAGCACGCGACGCCCTCGTTCCAGGAGCGTGCCGAACCGCCGCTCCTCGTCGAGGAGCACCTCGCGGACAGGGCTGGATCCGCCGGTCTGGCGGAAGTGGTCCAGCGTGCCCTCGAGGAGCTCCACAGGCAGGTCGGACAGAGTGCGGGACGGATCGTCGCGCCACAGCGTGGTGAGGAGCCGGCGGGTCAACCGGCGCAGTACGTAACCGCGTCCGGTGTTGGACGGCCGTACTCCGTCACCGAGGACGACGATGCTCGAGCGCAGGTGGTCGCAGACGAGCCGCATCGACGGCTCGTCGAGGTCCCACAGCGACGAGAGCAGTGTCGTCCACGGTTCGAACAGGTCGGTCTCGTAGACCGAGGTGCGGCCCTGCAGGACGGTCACGAGCCGCTCCAGTCCCATGCCGGTGTCGATGCCGGGCCGGTGGAGGGGTTCGAGGCTGCCGTTCTCGTGGCGGTGGTAGCGCATGAGCACGTGGTTCCACACCTCGACCCACCGCGGGTCGGTGGTGGGGCTGCCCTGAGGCGGGGTGCCGCTGTCGCCGGTCCACACGAAGATCTCCGAATCGGGGCCGCACGGGCCGACGGGGCCGTTGTCCCACCAGTTCTCCTCCCGGGTCAGCTCCACGGGCAGGCCCAACTCGCGCCAGGTGCACAGCGATTCGGTGTCGGGGCCGACCTGGTCGTCCCCGCCGAAGACCGTGGCGTACATCCGCCCCTGCGGGATGCCGAATCCATCGCGCAGCAGCTCGTATCCCCAACGAAGGCTCTGCGCATGGCCGTAGTCGCCCAGCGACCACGAGCCGAGCATCTCGAACACCGTCAGGTGAGTGGAGTCGCCGATCTCGTCGAGATCGGTGGTGCGCAGGCAGCGCTGGACGTTGACCAGGCGCCGCCCCTCGGGATGGGGGCGGCCCAGCAGGTAGGGCGTGAGCGGGTGCATGCCGGAGGTGGTGAACAGCACCGGGTCCGAGGGGGGCGGCAGGAGCGTGCTTCCGGTGATGAGCCGGTGCCCGCGCTCGCGGAAGAAGTCGGTGAACGTGCGCACCGTCTCGTCGGTGTTCATGGTGTTCATGGCGGTGTTCCTTCGGGTCACGGGCGACCGGAAAGAACCGCGGGAGCAGGCTGCGACAGGAGTCCAACAACGGGCCGGCGGTCCGTTTCCGGCCGCCGGGGAAGAGGGGGTGAGGTCAGGCGTCGGCAGCCGGCGAGCTGGTCGCTCGCGCGGCTGCGGTGTTGGTGCGGGTGATGACCTCCATGCGTTCCACGTTAACAGCGGCCTCCTCGGACCGTCCCGGGGTTTTCTCGCCGCCGGGCCGGCCGCACATCTGCACCGCCGCACCAGGCGTACGACCAGGGGTAGGGGTGAAGGCCGATGACTGTTCAGGCCGGAGGCGCGGGCCGGACACGAGGGACCCGTGATGCAATGGGGCACCACAGAGCGGATCACGGGGTGGAGTGCGGCGTGTTGAGCAACGGTGGGCCCGATGTGGGGAGTTTCCAGCCACTGGAGGACGGCGATCCGCGGGTCGTCGGCGGCTACCGGCTGGTGGCGCGGCTCGGGTCCGGCGGTATGGGACGGGTCTATCTCTCCCACACGCCGGGCGGACGGGCCGTCGCGGTCAAGGTGATCCGGCCGGAGCTGGCCGAGAACGCCGAGTTCCGGAAGCGGTTCCGCGCCGAGGTGGCCGCCGCGAGCCGGGTGCACGGGCTCTACACGGCTCCGGTCGTGGACAGCGACACCGAGGGATCCATGCCGTGGTGTGCCACCGCCTATGTGCCGGGGCCGTCCCTCTCCGACGCCGTGCGCGACCACGGCCCGCTGCCCGTCGACACCGTGCTGCGGCTGATCGCCGGTGTCGCGGAGGCCCTGCAGGCGGTGCACCGCGAGGGCATCGTGCACCGGGATCTGAAGCCGTCCAACGTGCTGCTCGCCGCCGACGGCCCCCGGGTCATCGACTTCGGTGTCGCGCGGGCCGCGGACGCCACGTCGGTGACACAGAGCGGCACAGCCCTCGGCACGGTCGCCTATATGGCGCCGGAGCAGGCACTCGGCGGGGAGGCCTCCTCCTCGGCCGACGTGTTCGCGCTGGGGCAGACCGCCGTGTTCGCCGCGACGGGCGGCGCCGCGTTCGGGGAAGGGGATCCGCACGCGGTGCTCTACCGAGTGGTGCACGAGGAGCCCGACCTCGGCCGTGTGCCGGACGAGATACGGGAGTTGGTGGCCCGGTGTCTGCGCAAGCCCGCCACCGAGCGGCCTTCCGTCGAGGAGGTCATCCGCACCGTTCAGACGATCCAGGCGAGCCGCGGTGACGTGGCCCGGTTCACGTTCGGGGCGTGGCTGCCGGGCGCGCTGGCGGCGGGGATCACGGCCCGGGCCGAAGGAGCCGATCAGGCCCGGGCGGGGACGGCCGCGGGCGGCCATGCCTCCGGCGGTTTCGGGCCCGCGAGCTCCGGAGCCTTCGATCCCGCGAGTTCCGGTGGCTTCGGGCCCGCGAGCGGTGCCGGTTCCGGGGCCGCCGGTTCCGGGTCGGTCGGTTACGGCGCATTCGGTCCTCCGACGTCGTACTCCCCCACCTCGCCGTCCCATGCCGCGATGCCCGGACCGTTCGTGATGGGGCCCGGGGCCGCGCCGGGTGCGTACGCTCCGTCCCCCTGGCCGCAGCCGCAGGAGCCGGCCGCCGCGCAGACCTCCCCGGTGGCCTCGGACGGCAAGGGCCGCAGGCGCCGGGCCTGGGTGTTGTCGGCAGCCGCTGTCGTGCTCGTCGCCTGTGGGGCGGGCGCCACGCTGCTGTTCGTTCCGGGGGACGAGCAAAAGAGCGACGGCCGGGCGCAGAAGGTGGCCGCGTCGCGGTCGCCCGCTTCGGCCGAGGCGTCGCCGTCGACGTCGGGCTCCCCGTCCGCCACCCCCTCGAAGAAGCCCAAGCCCACCAAGGCGGCTCTGCCGCCGAGCCCTTCGGAGCCCCCGACACCCGCCCGGCCCGCGACCTCGGCTCCCCCGACCGCCGCGGCCGGCAAGCCCGCGGCCCCGACGGCCCCTGTCCCGGTGACGTACTCCGGGATCCGGATGACCAAGAGCCATGACCTGTACCTGGCGGACAGCCCGGTGCGGGCCAAGGCGGACACCGGGACCTCCGACGAGGATCTGACGTACGCCGTCTACTCCTCGGGCGCGGTCCTCGCCCCCGGCACCGATTCCGGCAGCTCCCTCGCCCTGCTGCCGGTGGGCCGGCAAGGGAGCCTGGACGTGTGCAGGGCGGCGACCGGCTACAAGAGCTACATCTGGGTCAAGGACCTCACCGTCGGCCAGCAGATGTGCGTCATCAGCGGGACGGGGCACGTAGGGCTCGTGACACTTCGGGACTCGTCCGGGACGACGTCCGTCACCTTGGACGTGAAGGTGTGGCGCGACGCGGCCTAGGGACAGGTGGCGTGGGTGCCGAGCAGGCCGCTGCGGACGGACAGCAGGTGGAACTTGGTGACGCCGCCGTTGAAGCCGAAGTTGTCGTCGGAGACGAGGACGAGGGAGCGGGAACCGTCGGGCAGGGTCGGTCCCCAGGCCATGCCCTCGACGTTGTCGGCGTCGGTCCCGGAGAGGGTGAAGTCGTACAGCAGTTTCTTCCGCATCGGCTTCTCCGTGCCGGACAGCGCGTCCTTGCCGCTGACGTCGGTGGCGCCGAGCGTGCTGGTCCAGTACAGACGGATGGCGAAGCCGACGCCGGAGGCGAAGGAGCGCTCGACGACGAGGTGGTCGGTCTCGTTGACCGCCAGGATCTCGGAGACGCCCCTGTCCGCCGCGTACGTGTTGACGGGCGGGGGCAGCGGTGCGGTGGGCGCGTCCGAGATCGGGTCGACCTCGTAGACGTACTCGGCCTCCGTCCGGGCCGTCCGGCGGTCCGTCACCAGCACCCGGGAGGGGCTCTTGGCCGTGAGACTGGCCGCGGGGCCGTCCTGGACCAGGGCGTTCTCGGTGATCGTGACGACCTTGTCGCCGTCCGGTGAGAGGGTCAGCCCTTCCAGGGCCTGGTTGTTGCGGACTCCAGCGGCGAGCGTGCCGGAGGCGGATTTGACCGGGGTGTACGCCGTGGGCAGGGGCAGTTCCCGCAGGTAGGCGCCCGAGGCGAACGTTTCCCGGACGAAGGCGGGCTGTCCCGAGTTAGAGGCGCCCTCGCTGGTCCACAGCAGGCTCTCGCCGCCCGGGGTCCAGCGGATGGCCTCGGGGTCGACCGCCTTGGCGGTGAAGGGTTCGCCGGTGGTGTCGGCGAGCACGGTCAGCCCGTCGGGAGTGGGCTCGTCACCGGCGAAGGCGGCACCGTCCAGCGGTAGTCGGAGCGTGTAGAAGCGGGCCTTGCCGTTCTCCGAGCGGTCGTCGCTGATCACGGCGTACTCGCCGGATTCCGGGTCGTAGTCGATGCCGGACAGTCCGCCGAACGGCATGCCGAACTCCGTGGTTCCGGCGGGGACGGCGAGGGTGTCCAGCAGCGTCAGGCCGTGCTGTGTCCTCTGGGCCCGGGCCGGTTCCGGGTCCGGTTCGGCCGCGTACGCGTGTGTCAGGGCTTGGCTGCCGAGGAGGGCGGCCGTGGTGAGGGTGCCGAGGACCGCACGTCCGCGGGGGGCTCGCTGTCTGTGTCGGGGCATGGGTGTCCTGTCCTTCCGGGTGATGGCCGAACGTTGGAGGGTGTGCGGTGGGTGGGTCAGAGGGAGGCGACCGTGACCTCTCCCGCGCCCCGGCGTTTGCGGCGCCACGCGTACAGCGCGAGGGCGACGAGCGTCATGGCGTAGGGAATCGTCGAGACCAGCTGGGGCGGCACGTCGAGCGTGCCGAGTTGTACGGCCAGGGCCTCCGCCGCGCCGAAACCGAGGGCGGCGAGGAAGACGCCCCAGGGGCGCAGACCCCCGAGGAAGACCGCGGCGAGGGCGATGAAGCCGCGGCCGGCCGTCATGTCCCGTACGAAGAAGGAGACGTAGCCCATGCTGAGGAAGACCCCGGCGAGGCCGGCGAGCGCGCCGCTGAGGGCGAGGCCGGCGTACTGGACGCGCCGGACCGGGATACCCACCGACGCGGCGGCGTCCGGCATCTCGCCGACCGCGCGCAGGTGGAAGCCGAAGCGGGTGCGGTAGAACAGCCAGGCGACGAACGGGGCGGCCAGGAAGGCCAGCCACGTGACCGTGTTCTGCCCGCTGAGCACGTCCCCTAGCACCGGGATGCTCTCGACACCGGGCAGGGGGACCGTCGGCAGGGTGCCGCTGTCGAGGCCGGAGGTGCCGCCCTTGTCTTCCAGGAGGGTGTAGACGGCGTAGGCCGTGGCGCCGGAGGCGAGGAGGTTGAGGCCGATGCCCGCGATGATCGCGTCGGCTCCGAGTTCCAGCCGCAGTGCGGCGAGCAGCAGCCCCAGCAGTGTCGCCACGGCGATGCCGCACAGGGCGCCGAGGGCGACGGAGCCGCTGTATCCGGCGACCAGCGCGCCGGTGCAGGCCGCCCCCAGCATCTGGCCCTCCAGGGCGATGTTGCTGATGCCGGCGCGTTCGGCGACCAGTCCGCCGAAGGCGGCGAGCAGGTACGGGGTGGCGACCCGCAGCACGGCGGCCAGGAAGGCGCTGCTGAGGACGACGTCGAGGACGGAACTCATCGGGCCTCCACCTGCTTGCGGGTGAGGCGCCTCTTCAGCAGGTCCGGCAGGGCCTGGGCGGTGACCAGCAGGACGATGACCGCCTGGATCACGACGACGATCTCCGTGCCGACGTCGGTCTGCTGTTCCATGATGTCGCCCCCGGCGCGCAGGTAGGAGTAGAAGAGGCCGGCGACCACGACGACCAGCGGGTTGTTCCGGGCGAGCAGGGCCACCACGATCCCCTCGAAGGCGAGGCTTCCGGCGAGGCCCGGTTCGAGGCGGCCGTAGACGCCCTGGACGAGGTGGGCTCCGGCGAGGCCCGCGACGGCGCCGCCGATGACGAAGCTCCACTCGATGGTGCGGGGCACGCGGATGCCGCCGTAGTCGGCGAAGTCCGGGTTGGCGCCGGTCATGCGGATGCGGTAGCCGAGCGGGGTGCGGGTCAGGAGCAGCCACAGCGCGACGGCGGTGAGCAGCATCAGGCCGAGGCCGATGTTGGCCCGGCCCAGCGGGATGCCGAACCACTCGGTCAGCGGGGTGAGCGCGGAGTCCGGACGGATGCGCTCGGAGTGCACCGCGCTGCTGCCGGACTGTCTCAGGGGGCCGTTGACCAGGTAGTCGTAGACGCGTACGGCGATGGCGTTGAGCATGAGCGTGGCCACGATCTCGTTGGCGCCCAGGCGTGCCTTCATGGCACCGGGCACGAAGCCCATGCCGGCTCCCGCCGCGGCCGCCGCCGCGAGCGGGACGACGACGGCGACCACCGGCGGCAGCGGCAGGAAGATCGCGACGGCCGCGGCCGCCAACGCCCCGGCGTAGACCTGGCTTTCGGCGCCCAGGCTGATCTGGCGGGCCCGGAAGGGGATGGCCACCGACAGGCCGAGCAGCGTGAGCGTGGTGGCGTCCTCCAGCCAGCGGCCGACCCGGAAGGAGCGTTCCAGCGGTCCGGTGAGCAGGGCTTCGTACGCCGCTGTCGGGTTCTTCCCGGTGGCGAGTATCACGAGGAAGCCGATGACGAGGGCGGCCAGGACGGTGGCCAGGGTCATGCTGAGGTCGACGGCGAGGTCGCGGCGCCGGGTCGCGCGGTATGCGCGGCGGTCCTCGCTCTCGATGAGGGTGGTGGTCATGAGGTGGGCGTCTCTCCGGAGTCGTCGAGGCCTGCCGTGAGGTGCTCCCGGAGGTGGTGTTCGACGCCGAGCATGTAGAGCCCGACCCGCTTCTCGGTGAGGCCTTGGGTGTCGTCGAACCGGGCGACCAGGCGGCCGTCCTTGAGGACGAGCAACCGGTCGGAGAGGGCGAGGAGTTCGGTGAGGTCGGCCGAGATCAGCAGGACGGCGGCGCCCGCGTCCCGGGCGGCGACCAGCCGCTCGTACATGAATCGCATGGCGCCGATGTCCACTCCGCGGGTGACGTGGGAGGCGATCAACAGCCTTGGCCCGGCGGAGAGTTCACGGGCGACGATCACTTTCTGCATGTTGCCGCCGGAGAGGGCGCGGACCGGGACGGCCGGGTCGGGGGTGCGGATCGCGTAGTCGTCGATCAGCTGTTGGGCGTGGGCGCGCACGGCCCCCGGGTGCAGGACGCCGCGTCGGGCGAGGGGCGGGCGGTCGTGCCGGTCGACGACGAGGTTGTCGGCGATCGACTCGTCCAGGGCCGTGCCGTTGTGCAGCCGGTCCTCCGGTACGTAGCCGATGCCCGCGCGGCGGTGGCCCGCGACGTCGAGGCCGGCCGTGTCGGTGCCGCCGACATGAATGGTGCCCGCGGTCAGGCGGCGCAACCCGGCGAGGATCTCGGCGAGTTCGCTCTGTCCGTTGCCCTCGATGCCGGCCACGCCGACGATCTCCCCTGCGGCGACGTCGAAGGCGAGGTCGTGCAGGGACTGTCCGGTGGGCGCCGTGTAACGCAGGTTCCGTACGCGCAGGGTGACGTCCGTGGGACGGGCGGGAGCGCGGTCCACGTCGAGGGTGAGGTCCCGGCCGACCATCATCGCGGCGAGCGAATGCTCGGTGGCGTCGGCGGTGGCGACGGTTCCGACCAGCGAACCGGCCCGCATCACACTCACGGTGTCGCTGATCTCGCGTACTTCACGCAGCTTGTGGGAGATGAACAGCACGGTCATCCCGCCGTCGCGCAGCCGTCGTACGGCGGCGAAGAGATCCTCGGTCTCCTGCGGGGTGAGGACGGCGGTCGGTTCGTCGAGGATCAGCACCTTCGCCCTGCGGTGGAGCGCCTTGAGGATCTCGGTGCGCTGGCGCATGCCGACCGACACCTCCTCGACGCGGGCCCTGGGGTCGACGGCGAGTCCGGACTCCTCGGCGAGCCGGGCCGTGGTCTCGACGGCCGCCTTGGTGTCGACGAGGCCGCGGCGGCCCGGCTCGACGCCGAGGACGACGTTCTGGGCGATCGTGAAGGACGGCACCAGCATCAGGTTCTGGTGCACCATGCCCACGCCGAGCCCGATCGCCGAGGCCGGGCCGCGCAGCACGCGGGGGCGTCCGCCGATCAGGATCTCGCCCGAACTCGGCTGTTCGAGCCCGTAGAAGAGCTTCATCAGCGTGGACTTGCCCGCGCCGTTCTCGCCCACCACCGCCCGGATCTCACCCGGCGGGACCTCCAGGTCCACACCGCGGACCGCACGCACACCGTTGCCATAGGTCTTGGTCACCGCGCGGGCGGCGACGGCCGGACCGGCCTTGTGCCATGACTCGTTCATCGTCGGGACCATTTCGGCTGGTTCGGATGGTTCGGATGGTTCGGATGGTTCGGCTACAGGGCGCTGGGGACCTTGACGGAGCCGGACTTCACCCTGCCGGCGGCCGCCTCGAGTTCGGTACGGATCTTCGCCGGTACGAGCTGCGCGAAGTGGTCGTCGTTCACGTAGCCCACCGCGTCCTCGGAGAGGCCGACCGTGGAGACGGCGCCGTACTTCAGGGAGTCCTTCTGGTCGTCCTGCGCCGCCTTGTAGAGCGCGTTGCCGACGTTTTTGAGGATGGAGGTGACCACGGTGTTCTTCTGTGCCTGGTCGGTGAGGGTCTGGTACTGGTCGGAGTCGACGCCGAAGGTGTAGCGCTGGGCGGCGACCGCGGACTCGAAGGTGCCGAGCCCGGAGAGCCCGGCGACCGGCCAGACCAGGGCGGCGCCCTGGCCGTACATCGCGGTGGAGATCTCCTTGCCCCTGGCCGGGTCGCCGAAGGGCTTGTCGCCGCCCACGTACTGCACGAGCACATCGGAGCCGCTACCGCCGGCCGCCGTGAAACCGGCCTTGAATCCGACGACGAAGTCCTCGATGAGCGGGGTCTTCACGCCGCCCATGACGCCGACCTTCTTGAGGGATTCGGCGCCCTTCAGCGCTTTTCCGGCGACCAGCTTCTCGGCGAGGAATCCGGCGAGATATCCGCCCTCGTTCTGCTTGAAGGTCACGGAGTAGACGTTCTCGCACTTGTCGGAACAGGTGCCGTTCTTGCCGCTGTAGTCCACCGGGGCGTCGAAGACCCAGAACTTCTTGTCCGGGTACTGCGGGGCGAGTTCGCCGATGTAGTCGGTGACCTCGAAGGTGCCGGCGGCGAGGATGTCGTAGTCGCCGGCCGCGGCGGCGTCCTCGAAGCCGGGCTCCCACTTGGTGCGGTCGGAGCCGAGTTCGACCACCTTCAGTTCGTAGCCGAGATCCTTCTCGGCCCGCTTCAGTCCCGCGTAGGCGGAGTCGAAGAACGACTTGTCGCCGAGGCCGCCATTGACCACCAGTTTGATGCGGGGCTTGCCGGAGGATCCCGTCGTACCGGAATCCCCGTCCGATCCTCCACATGCGGCGAGTACGAGCATTCCCGCCACTGCCGCGACCGCGGCGCCTTTTCCGTGTCTCATCGTCCGTCTCCTGATCATGCGCATTGGCCGGTATGGGGTGAGTGATTGCGTTGACAGTAGGAAGTGCAAAACGATTTGGCTACGCCGCCCGGTTTCTGTTTGATTTCCGCAGGGAGAAATTCAGACACCGGCGAGCCAGCGCACCAGCCGGTCCCACAGCTGCGCGTATCCGTCCCAGGCCAGGAACGGCGGCGGGGCCCAGTGCGGCGCCACATCGGAGGTGAACGCCGCCGACCGGCCCGCGCCGTGCCCGCCGACGACGAGCAGCGGATGCCCGGCGCACTCGGCCAGCAGCGACGCCTCCGGCCGTACGGCGACCTCGTTGAGGCCGAGCAGCGCGGGCCAGTGCCGCTCCAGCCCTCGTACGACCGCGTGGTCGGACACCGCTTCGGGCACGGCACCGGCCGGGAGCTCGACCCGGTCGTCCCGGTCGGCCATCACCACCGGCAGGGCCTCGGCCAGCGGTGTGCGCCCCCAGCGTGCGCGGCCGTCGATGCCGCTGAAGGTCAGATAGCCGCCGATCATCAGCACCCCGCCGCCCCGCTCGACGAAGGCCCGCACCAGCTCGGAACGGTCGGCGCAGGGAACGGACGCGCCGAAGGTCTGCGGCGGCAGTTGGAAGCTGTTGGCGCCGACGTCGCTGATGACCACGACGTCGTAGGCGTCGAAACCGTCGGCGGAGTCCGGGACCCGGGTGGGGATCTCGTGCGCGGGGACGTACGTCACCTCGTGGCCGCGCGAGCGCAGCGCCTGGAGGAAGACGCCGCCTCCCTCGGTGTACTCGGAGGTGTGGAAGGCGTCGAAGCCCTTCTGGTGGACCGTGTACGTGAACCAGGACTCGCCGACGACGAGGACTCTGGGCATGGTGAATCGCCTTTCCTGGACGGGGATTCGGGCATCGGGGCAGCGCGGCACCGCGCCCGGTGCGGCAGGTGGGAGGGGCTCAGTGGGCGGGCGGGGCCGTACTGCCGCGCACCTTGAGTTCGACGGGGAGGGTGTGCCGGGAGGCCGGTGGGACCTCGCCCCGGCAGACGTACTGGAGGAGTTGTGCGGTGGCGGTGCGGCCCACGTCGTAGGCGGGCTGGTGGACGGTGGTCAGGGGCGGGCTGATCTGGGAGGCGGCCCGGATGTCGTCGAAGCCGACCACGGAGACGTCCGCGGGGACCGAGAGTCCGGCCTCTTTGAGGGCGGTGAGGGCGCCGAAGGCCATCAGGTCGTTGGCCGCGAAGACGGCCGTGCAGTCCAGGTCGCCGTCCCCCAGGAGTTGGGCGACGAGGCGGTGGCCGGAGGCCTCCTTGAAGTCGCCGACGCGTTCGACGACGTGGCCGCGGAAAGCCCGTACGAAGCCGGACGCGCGGGCGGCGCTGCTCCTCAGCGCGCGCGGACCGGTCAGCATCAGCGCCCGGCGGTGGCCGAGTCCCCGCAGGTGCTCGCCGACCAGGCGGCCGCCCGCCTCGTGGTCGGCGGTGGCGATGAGGGCGCCTTCGAGGCCCTCGACCTCCTCGTCGGCGAGCGCGATGGGGAACTTGCCCATCAGGGCCTCCAGCCGCCGGCGCGACGGCGGGGACCCCGAGGCGTACACCATGCCGTCGATGAACCGGCTGCGGATCATGCCGAGGTAGCGGTCCTCGCGGTCGGCGTCGAACTCGGTGTTGCACAGGATCAGGCCGTAGCCCAGGTCGTGGGCGGCGTCCTCGGCGCCCTTGGCGAGTTCGGCGAAGAAGGTGTTGCTGATGTCGGGGATGAGCAGGCCGATGACGGAGGTGGAGCCGGCCTGGAGGCTGCGGGCCAGCGAGGCCGGGACGTAGCCGAGCCGGTTGACGACGCCGCGGACGCGGGCGGCGGTCTCCTCGTTGACCGGCCGGTTGCCGCTGAGGACGTGGGAGACGGTGGTGGGGCTGACCCCCGCGGCGGCGGCCACGTCCTTGATGGAGGCGGGCCTGCGCACCGCCGGGCGATCGCCGGTGGTGCCGCTCCCGTACGGCTCACGGGTCATAGTGCTGCACCGCTCTTCCGTGGGAGGTGTCGAGGATCCGGGCCACGCGGGCGTCGGCCTCCTCGAGGAGAGCGGACTCGTCCACGGTGAGCAGCCGGCCGTCGCGCATCAGGACACGGCCGTCGACGATCACCGTACGGACATCACTGGCGCGTGCGCTGTAGACGAGAGCCGCGCGCGGATCGTGCAACGGGCGGCAGTGCAGGCCGGACAGGTCGGTCAGGACGATGTCGGCGCGCAGGCCCGGCTCCAGCGCCCCGATCCGGTCGGCCAGGCCGAGGGCGCGGGCCCCGCCGCGCGTCGCCAGGCGCAGGGTGTCGGAGACGGTCATCCAGGTGGCGTCCCGCACCGCCTGCTTCTGGGTCAGGGCGACCAGCCGGAGCGCCTCCCAGATGTCGAGCGTGTTGTGTCCGGCGGCGCCGTCAGTGCCGACCGCGACCGTCACTCCGGCGTCGAGCAACTCCCGGACGGGGGTGAGCGGGGACAGCGCGTGCTTGAGGTAGACCTTGGGACAGCAGGCCACGGCGGTCCGTTCGGCGTGCTCGGCCAACAGGGGCAGGTCCTGCTCGACGATGCCGCAGCCGTGGGCGATGAGGGCACCCGCCTCCAGGACCCCGGTCTCGTACAGCACACGGATCGGTGTGCTGCCGCGCCGCTCGAGGCTCGACTCGGTCTGTTCCAGGTGCTCGGCGGCGTGGATGTGCAGGCGCAGTCCGAGCCGCCGGGCATGTCCGGACAGGGACCTCAGGTCCGTGTCGTCGACGGTGTACGGGGCGTGCGGCCCGAGCGAGACGGTGACTCGGCCCTCGGCCGCACCGTGCCAGGTCTCCGCGAAGTGCACGGTGGCTTCCCGTGCCTCCTGGCCGTGGCTGCTGAAGTAGGTGGGCGCGATGTCGGCCCGCAGCCCGGTACCGGCGACCGCCTCTGCGATCTGCTCGGGGAAGAAGTAGTGGTCGGCGAAGGTGGTGACCCCGGAGCGGATCATCTCGGCACAGGCCAGCAGGGCGCCGGCGCGTACGTCGGCGGGGGTGAGGTTGCTCTCCATCGGCCATACGCGGTCGTTGAACCAGCCCTCGACCGGCACGTCCTCGGCCGCGCCGCGCATCAGCACCATCGGGCTGTGCGTGTGCGCGTTGACCAGGCCCGGTACGGCGATCAGGCCCCGGCCGTCGATCACCTCGGCGGCGTCGTCCGGACGCGCGGTGCCGGTCGGCCGTACCTCCTGGATACGGCCGTCCGCGACGACGATGTCGTGCGCGGCGAGGATCTCGCACTCGCCGTCCACCGGAACGCGCAGCACGTCGCATCCGGTCACCACAAGGCCGCCCGACGCGGCGGGCGCTGTCTCGCTCATGGCGCACAAGCTAGGCATGCAAAACGTTTTGCACAACCATCACTTTTCCGGCGGGCCGGACGGGAGCCGGTCAGCGTCCGCCCCGCAGACCGAGACGTCGTACCAGCGATGCGCCTCGGACGGCATCGCATACGTCTTGCCGACGCCCGGTGCCGCGCCGAGGTAGATCCGGAGCTTTCCGCGTGTCATGTCATCCCTCGAAGCGGTAGCCCATGCCGGGCTCGGTGATCAGATGGCGGGGGTGGGAAGGATCCGCCTCGAGTTTGCGGCGGAGCTGGGCCATGTACACCCGCAGGTAGTTGGTCTTGTTGCCCTGGGTGACTCCCCACACCTCGTGCAGGAGCTGCTTCTGGGTGACCAGGCGGCCCGGATTGGTGACCAGGATCTCCAGCAGGTGCCATTCGGTCGGGGTGAGCCGGATGTCGTGGCCCGCGCGGGAGGCCTTCTTGGCGAGGAGGTCGATGGTGAAGTCGTCCGTCTCGACCAGGGTTGTCTCGGGAGCGAGCGGCACGTCCTCGGTGCGGCGGACGGCGGCCCGCAGCCGGGCCATGAGTTCGTCCATGCTGAACGGTTTGGTGATGTAGTCGTCGGCGCCCGCGTCGAGGGCGGCGACCTTCTCGTCCGAGGCGCGGCGCGCGGACAGGACGAGGACCGGTACGCGGGTCCAGCCGCGCAGGCCCATGATGACGTCGACCCCGTCCATGTCGGGCAGGCCCAGGTCGAGCAGCACGACATCCGGCCGGCGTGCGGCGGCGAGGCGGAGCGCGGTGGCGCCGTCGGGCACCGCGTCCACTCCGTAGTGGCGGGCCTGCAGGTTGATCACGAGGGCTCGTACGAGCTGGGGGTCGTCTTCCACGACCAGCACCCGAGTCATCGGTGTGCGCCTTTCCTGTCGTGCGCGGGGCCGAAGAGATCACCACCGGCTTGCCGGCGGCGGGAGCCGGCGGACGTGGAGTGTGCTCCGGGCCGCCGGCTGCCTCGTGGGTCGGGTAACGCCATCAGCTCTTCGCCGCGAGTTCCTTGAGCGCGACGTTGAGTTCGAGGAGGTTCACCCGGGGCTCGCCCATGAAGCCGAGGGTGCGGCCTTGGATGTGGTCCTCGACGAGCTTCTCGACCTGCGTGACGGACAGGTCGTTGCGCTCGGCGACCCGGTGGACCTGGAGTTCGGCGTACGCCGGGGAGATGTTCGGGTCCAGGCCCGAGCCGGAGGAGGTGACCGCGTCGGCGGGGACCTCGGAGGGCCTCACCTTGTAGTCGGCCGTGGAGTTCTCCTTGACGACCTTGGCCTTCGCCTCCTTCACCCACTTGATGAGCTCGGGGTTGTCGGCGGAGCGGTTCGTGGCGCCGGAGAGGATCAGCTTGTACTGGGTGTTGACCGGGTTCTCACCGAGGCCATTGGCGGGCCGGGGCTGGAAGTAGTCCAGGCTGTAGTCCTGTTGACCGATCAGCGAGGAACCGACGACCTTGCCCTCGGCCTTGACCTCCGAGCCGTTCGCCTTGTTGCCGAAGAGCGCTTGGGCCACACCTGTGACGGCCAGCGGATACAGGATGCCTGTGAGCACGGTCAACACGAGCAGTGCCCGTAGGCCGGCGCTCAGCAACCGGGCGGTGTTCACAACGGAGTTGTTCATGGTCCTTCACCCGATCCCGGGGATCAGAGAGATGAGCAGGTCGATGATCTTGATGCCGATGAACGGCGCGATCAGGCCGCCGAGACCGTAGATCCCGAGGTTCCGGCGGAGCATCTTGTCCGCGCTCACCGGGCGGTACCGCACGCCCCGCAGGGCCAGCGGCACCAGCGCGATGATGATGATCGCGTTGAAGATGACCGCCGAGAGGATCGCGGAGTCGGGCGAGGACAGCCGCATGATGTTCAGCTTGTCCAGGCCCGGGTAGACCGCGGCGAACAGCGCCGGGATGATCGCGAAGTACTTCGCCACGTCGTTGGCGATGGAGAACGTCGTCAACGCGCCCCTCGTGATGAGGAGTTGCTTGCCGATCTCCACGATCTCGATGAGCTTCGTCGGGTTGGAGTCGAGGTCGACCATGTTGCCGGCCTCCTTGGCGGCCGACGTACCCGTGTTCATCGCCACGCCGACGTCCGCCTGGGCCAGCGCGGGCGCGTCGTTCGTACCGTCGCCGGTCATCGCGACCAGCTTGCCGCCCGCCTGCTCACGCTTGATCAGCGCCATCTTGTCCTCGGGCGTGGCCTCGGCGAGGAAGTCGTCGACACCGGCCTCCTCGGCGATCGCCTTCGCCGTCAGCGGGTTGTCGCCCGTGATCATGACGGTCTTGATGCCCATGCGGCGCAGTTCGTCGAACCGCTCGCGCATGCCCTCCTTGACGACGTCCTTGAGGTGGATGACGCCCAACACCCTTGCCCCGCCGGTGTCTTCGAGGGCCACCAGCAGGGGCGTACCGCCCGCCTCGGAGATCCTTTCCGTCAACTCCTGTGCGTCCTCGGCGACTTCACCACCCTGCTCCTGGACCCAGGCGACGACGGAACCGGCGGCGCCCTTGCGGATCTTGCGGCCGTCGACGTCCACGCCCGACATGCGCGTCTGCGCGGTGAAGGCGATCCACTCGGCGCCGGCCAACTCGCCCTGATGCCGCTCACGCAGGCCGTACTTCTCCTTCGCCAGTACGACGATGGAGCGGCCCTCGGGCGTCTGGTCGGCCAGCGACGACAGCTGAGCCGCGTCGGCGACCTCGGCCTCCGTCGCGCCGCGCACCGGCACGAACTCGGCCGCCTGCCGGTTACCGAGGGTGATGGTGCCGGTCTTGTCGAGCAGCAGCGTCGACACATCGCCTGCCGCTTCGACCGCCCGCCCCGACATGGCCAGCACATTGCGCTGCACCAGCCGGTCCATGCCCGCGATGCCGATCGCCGACAGCAGCGCGCCGATCGTGGTCGGGATGAGGCAGACAAGGAGGGCCACCAGCACGACCAGCGTGAGATGCGTGCCCGCGTAGTCAGCGAACGGCGGCAGGGTCGCCACCGCCAGCAGGAACACGATGGTCAGCGAGGCCAGCAGGATGTTCAGCGCGATCTCGTTCGGCGTCTTCTGCCGCGCCGCGCCCTCGACGAGGCTGATCATCCGGTCGATGAAGGTCTCCCCCGGCTTCGTCGTGACCTTGACGACGATCCGGTCGGACAGCACCTTCGTACCGCCGGTGACCGCCGAACGGTCGCCGCCGGACTCGCGGATGACCGGCGCCGACTCACCGGTGATCGCCGACTCGTCGACCGAGGCGACGCCTTCGACGACGTCACCGTCGCCGGGGATGATGTCGCCGGCCTCGCAGACGACCAGATCGCCGATCTTCAACTCGGTACCCGGGACTCGCTCTTCGCGGTCGCCGACGAGCCGGCGCGCCACGGTGTCGGTCTTGGCCTTGCGCAGGGTGTCCGCCTGCGCCTTGCCGCGGCCCTCGGCGACCGCCTCCGCCAGGTTGGCGAAGATCACGGTCAGCCACAGCCAGGCGCTGATCGCCCAGCCGAACCAGTCGCCCGGGTCCTTGAAGGAGAACACGGTGGTCAGCACCGAGCCGACGAGCACCACGAACATCACGGGTGACTTGACCATCACCCGCGGGTCCAGCTTGCGGAAGGCGTCCGGCAGCGACTTGACGAGCTGCTTGGGGTCGAAGAGGCCGGCGCCGACGCGGACCTCGGCGGACTTCTGCCCGGTGGGTACGTCGCTGTGCGGCGCCCGGGTCGGAGTGGCTGTGGACATGGAGTCCTCTTGGTTCTGCGTGTCGGTGGTCATGCCGCCAGCCCTTCGGCGAGCGGGCCCAGCGCCAGGGCCGGGAAGTAGGTCAGACCGGTGATGATCAGGATCACGCCCACCAACAGGCCGGTGAACAGCGGCTTCTCGGTCCGCAGGGTGCCCGCGGTGGCCGGGACCGGCTTCTGCTCGGCGAGCGAGCCGGCCAGCGCCAGCACGAACACCATCGGCAGGAAGCGGCCGAGCAGCATGGCCAGCCCGATCGTGGTGTTGAACCACTGCGTGTCCGCGTTCAGACCGGCGAAGGCCGAGCCGTTGTTGTTGGCGCCGGACGTGTAGGCGTACAGGATCTCGGAGAACCCGTGCGCGCCGCTGTTGGTCATCGAGTGTGCCGGGGTGGGCAGGGCCATCGCGAGGGCGGTGAAGACCAGCACCAGCGCCGGTGTGATGAGGATGTAGCAGGCGGCCAGCTTGATCTCGCGGGTGCCGATCTTCTTGCCCAGGTACTCAGGTGTACGGCCGACCATCAGGCCGGCGATGAAGACCGCGATGATCGCCATGACCAGCATGCCGTAGAGACCGGAGCCGACACCGCCGGGCGCGATCTCGCCCAGCATCATGCCGAGCATGGTGATCCCGCCGCCGAGGCCGGTGAACGACGAGTGGAAGGAGTCCACCGCGCCGGTCGAGGTCAGCGTGGTGGACACCGCGAAGATCGACGAGGAGCCGACGCCAAAGCGGACCTCCTTGCCCTCCATCGCACCGCCCGCGATCTGCAGCGCCGGGCCGTGATGGGCGAACTCCGTCCACATCATCAGGGCGACGAAACCGACCCAGATGGTGGCCATCGTGGCGAGGATGGCGTAGCCCTGCTTGACGGAGCCGACCATGACACCGAAGGTCCGGGTCAGTGAGAACGGGATCACCAGCAGCAGGAAGATCTCGAAGAGGTTGGTGAAGGGGGTCGGGTTCTCGAACGGATGGGCGGAGTTGGCGTTGAAGTAGCCGCCGCCGTTCGTACCGAACTCCTTGATGGCCTCCTGCGAGGCGACCGCCCCGCCGTTCCACTGCTGCTGCCCACCCATGAACTGACCCACTTCGTGGATCCCGGAGAAGTTCTGGATCACACCGCAGGCGACCAGTACGATCGCGGCGACGAAGGCACCAGGCAGCAGGATCCGTACGACACCCCGCACCATGTCGGCCCAGAAGTTGCCCAGCTCACCGGTCCGTGACCGCGCGAACCCCCGTACGAGAGCCACCGCGACGGCGATGCCGACGGCCGCGGAGACGAAGTTCTGCACGGCGAGACCGGCCGTCTGCACGACGTGGCCCATGGCCTGTTCGCCGTAGTACGACTGCCAGTTGGTGTTCGTGACGAAGGACGCGGCGGTGTTGAAGGCCTGGTCAGGGCCGATCGACTTGAAGCCGAGCGACAGGGGCAGGACTCCCTGGAGCCGTTGCAGCAGGTACAGGAAGAGCACGCCGGCCACGGAGAAGGCCAGCAGCCCGCGCAGATACGCCGGCCAGCGCATCTCGGTGTCCGGGTTGGCACCGATGCCCTTGTAGATCCACTTCTCGACCCGCCAGTGCCGGTCGGAGGAGTAGACCTTGGCCATGTAGGTGCCGAGGGGTATGTAGGCGAGCGCCAGCGCGCCGATCAGGGCCAGCAGCTGAAGCACGCCGGCGAGTACGGGACCCATGCCGCCCGCTGCGGAAGCAGCCGATGTCACAGTCAGAACCTCTCCGGGAAGATCAGGGCGAGGATCAGATAGCCCAGCAGGGCGACGGCCACGACCAGGCCGACGCCCATTTCAAGATTGGATGCAGCCTCGGCGGTCACAGCTTCGTCACCCCCTTGGCGACGAGGGCCACCAGCGCGAAGACCGCGACCGTGGTGACGACGAAGGCCAGATCGGCCATCGCGAACTCCTAGGAGAGGTTCGAAAGAGGAGCGGACGGATAGAGGGAACCCTCTCCGTGACCGGAATCGACCGCCGTTGACGCGTCTCTAACGGCGGCGCCTCCACCTTTGACACAGCCCTGACGCACGTTCTTCACACTGAACGGCGCGACACTGACGGGGCGCTGATGGAGCCGAACAAGCCAACTGCCAGCCGAACAAGGGCAGGTTGGGGCCGGCGATTCACATGAGTCGGGCCGGGGGGAATAACGTGGGCGTCCACGACTGGTGTTCGACTTTTTGTGGTTCTCACTACGCGCAGGCAGGAGCGTCCATGACTGATGAGGCAGCGAATTCCGAGCAGGAAGCCCTCTCCAAGATCGACACCTCGGTGCCGCAGTCGGCCCGGATCTGGAACTACTGGCTAGGGGGGAAGGACAACTACGAGGTCGACCGTGTCGCCGGTGACGCGTTCCGCGAGATCTTCCCCGGTATCGAGACCGGAGCCCGTGCCGCACGGTACTTCCTCGCCCGCGCCGTACGTCATCTGGCCGCCGAGGAGGGCATCCGGCAGTTCCTGGACATAGGCACCGGGCTGCCCAATGTGGACAACACCCACGAGATCGCCCAGCGGGTGGCCCCCGAATGCCGGATCGTCTACGTCGACAACGATCCGTTGGTGCTGGCCCACGCCCGCGCGCTGCTCACCAGCACCCCCGAAGGTGTCACCAACTATGTCGACGCCGACCTGCGCGAGCCGAGCACCATCGTGCGGGAAGCCGCGAAGACGCTGAACTTCGACCAGCCCGTCGCTCTCATGCTGATGGGCATCCTGGGTCACATCGAGGACTACGACGAGGCGCGCTCGATCGTGCGGCAGCTGGTGGATGCCCTGCCCTCCGGCAGCTACCTCGTGCAGTACGACAGCACCAACACCAGTGAGTCCTACGTCAAGGCCATCGAGCAGTACAACGAGGGCGGCTCGATCCCGTACATCCTCCGCAGCCCCGAGCAGATCGCTGGCTACTTCGACGGTCTGGAACTGCTGGAACCGGGCGTGGCGTCGTGCTCGCGCTGGCGTCCTGACACCGAGGCCTTGGGCCTGCCCGCGGAGGTGCACCAGTACGGCGGTGTCGCCCTCAAGCGCTGAAACCCGCCGACCGTCGGGCCCACGTCCCGGATCAGGTCTCCTGGAGGATGCGATGGAGGATCGTCGGAGTCTCGTCCGGTGATTCCGCTTCGACCACCAGGCGGTTCATGACATCCCAGTAGCACTCGATCTCGGCCGGCTTGTCGGGATAGAGGGCCGTGGCGAGCTGTTCGAGGTAGACCATGTCGGGCAACTGACCGCCGGGCAGGCGCAGGATGGTGACCGGACCGCTTTCCGCGGCGTGGCCGCCGGCGAGGAACGGCATGATCTGGACAGTGACCTGCGGGAGTCGGCAGATCTCGATGAGATGCCTGAGCTGGGCGCGCATCGTGCCGATGCCGCCCACCGGGCGACGCAGCGCCGCCTCGTCGATCACGGCCCAGAGCTGAGCCGCCGGCCGGCGGTGCAGGATCCGCTGGCGTGTCATCCGCAACGCGACTCGCCGGTCGATCTCCTCCGCACCAGCGCCTGGGTGGGCGAGCCGGACGGAGGCACGCGCATAGTCGGCGGTCTGCAGTAAGCCGGGAACACGTTGCACCTCGAAGCAGCGGATGAGACTCGCTGCCTGTTCTGCCCCGAGGTAGGCCTGCATCCACGCGGGCACCACGTCGTTGTAGTACTGCCACCAGGCGGGGGTGTTGGCCTGGTCGGCCAAGGTCAGCAAGGTGGCGCGCTCGGCCTCGTCCGTGACTCCGTAGAGAGTGAGCAGATCGGCCACGTCACGCGGTTTGAACCCATGGCGGCCGCCCTCCAGTCGGCTGATCTTCGACCGGGAGGCGCGGATGACGCGTCCCGCGGCCTCTCGGGAGATGTGCCGCTCCTCCCGCAGCCTGCGTAACCGCGTGCCCAGCACCAAGCGCGCCACCATGGGGCCGGCCGACCGGCCGTCCAAGACCCCGCTGTCGGACGGTGTACCTGCTGCCCCTTTGGTGCCCATGGGCATTCTCCCTGCGGTGAACGCAACTCTGCACGCATACAAGTACTGCGGCCAGCCATCCTAGGGGCTGTCCGGTACATGATCTCCGGACTCGTGGGAATGATCTTCGCGGCATCTCCCGTCAAGATCACCAATGCGGTGACCCGACAGTGGGCCCGCCGACTCGGCATGGGAGGGGTCCCGCCGGTGCCCGGCGAGGATGCGTGTGTCGTGCCCTGACCGACGACGACGCCGAAGGGGACGGGACATGCGCGCAACGCTGCTGGGTGGGCGGTACCGGCTGGAGGAGCGGATCGGGGGCGAGGGGCCGAAGACCGTGTGGCGGGCGTGGGATGAGGAGCTTGCTCGCTATGTCGCGGTCAAGACGCTGACCGGGGCGGTGCCCATACGCCCCGGGGAGCACCGGGAGGACCGGCGAAACGCGCGCTGGTGGACCAAGTCGTTCCAGCGGGACGCGCGGGACGCCGCCAAGCTGGGGCCCCACCCGCACATCGTGGCGGTCTACGACTCCGGGGGCGAGGAGCTGGACGGCCGTACGGTGCTGTATGTCGTGATGGAGGAGGTGCGCGGCCGGTCCCTGGAGCGGGTGTCGGCCGAGCGGCGGCCGGGGCTGGAGGAGATCGCCCGGTGGGGGCAGGAGATCTGCCGGGCGCTGGAGCGGGGCCTGATGCACGAACATCTGAAGCCGTCCAACGTGATGATCGACGAGGACGGCCATTCCGTCGTGCTGGACTTCAAGATCGCCTGGTCCACCCGCCTGATGCCCGGCCTGCGCACGAGCGAGCCCGCCGATGCGCTTGCGTACGTGGCTCCGGAGCAGGCCCTGGAGCAGGTCGTGGCTGTGTCCGGGGACTCGCACGTCTCCGGCGATCGAAGCGATCTGTACGCACTGGGGTGCATGCTGTACGAGTTGCTGACGGGGCGGCAGCCGTTTCCCGACGGCCCCGACCCCTGGAGCGCGACAGACCCGCCGGCACCGCCGAGCGCGCTCCGCCCCGACCTGCCGGAGGGGTGGGACGAACTGGTCCTCGCCCTCCTCGCCTGGCAGCCGGAGCGCCGACCGAGGGACGCCAAGGTCGTGCGCCGGCGTCTGGCCGCCCTGCCGACCGCACCCGGCTGCCCGCCCGCGCCGCTGGGCCGTTCCGCGCGGCCCGGCGTGACCTGGTCGGCGCTCCTTCTGGTGACGGCCGGCGTGAGCTGGCTGCTGCTCCGCTCGCTGACACCGCTGGGGACCGGCTGGCTCCTGGCACTGCCCCTGCTCGCCGCAGTGGCCCCGGCCTCCGTCATGGCGATGGGCGGCAAGGGCGACCGGGCCCGCAACGGCTTCGGCTGCGTGGTCAGCGCGTCGGTGTTCGGCTGCGCCGGGTTTTTCACCAAGGGCCTGCCTGTGGCGTGGGCCGAGTGGAACGAACTGCTCGCGGTGCCGGCCGTCTTCGCGTCCTTCTACGCCGTTCTCGCCACCGGCCACGGCATCTCCGAGGCCGTGGATCATCTGGACTTTCCCGAGCCGGTCAACTACGCCGTCTCCCTGGGCGGATGGGTGAACGGGGCCTTGGCCTTCGGCCTCCTCATCGGCCTGACGAGCACCGCCTGGTGGTGGGCCGCCCTCACCCTGCTGGGCGTCTGGACGGCCACGTCCGCGGTCATCCTCCTGCTGCTGCTCGCCTTCCGCCGCTGACCCGCCCCTGAGACGTCCCCCATCCGTCCTTTCCTGATCTCTCCGACCGACTGACCAGCACCGGAGGCGTCATCACCTCCGCGGGCATCGTCCTCGCCACGGACTTCGCCGTCTTCGCCGGACTGCCCCTGGTCACCATGGCGCGGATGGGCGTCCTCGTCGGCATCGGCGTCCTGCTGGACACCTTCCTCGTCCGTACGGTCCTGGTCCCGGCCCTCGTCTGGACCTGGGCCGCTGGTTCTGGTGGCCGGGCAGCCTCTTCCACCACCTTGCTCGCCATGAGCCGGACGCACAGGCAGACCAGTCGACCACCTCACCCGCCCCGGCCCATGATCCGGCCTGATGCGGGGTGACGCCGACGCGGGTCTCCTCGACCCGCGTCAGCGGCTGTTCGACGTCACCGTTGACGGGTCAAAATCGATCGTCGTCCGGAAACTCGCCCGCGAACGCGGCGGCCATGCGTAGCCAGGGCCCCGCCTCCTCGTGCCGCCCCTGACGTTCCAGGGTGCGGCCCAGCATCAGGTGGGCGTAGTGCTCCACCGGGTCGCGGTCGATGACCTTGCGCAACTGCTCCTCGGCACGCCGCAGTTGTGCGGAATGGTAGTAGGCGCGGGCCAGCAGCAGCCGGGGGCCGGTCTGCTCCGGGGCCTCCTCGACGACGGCGGCGAGCAGCCGGGCTGCGCCGATGTAGTCCTTGGCCTCGAAGAGCAGCTGGGCCCGCTCCCAGCGTTCGACGGTGGTCTCCTCGTGCGGAACCCCGGCGCCGTCGTCGAACAGGTGCAGGGCGCTTGCCCAACGGTCGGGCGCGACCTGGCCGTTCGCCCGGTAGTCGTTGAAGTTGTCGCTCATCAGTACGTCCTTCCCGGTTGCCTTGCGCTCGGTACGTGCCGTCACACTGACCGGCATGGGGCCGGCCGCCGTCAGGCCACCGGATCCGCGGCCGGTGCACGCTCGGTGTCGCGGGCGGCGAGCAGGGACGCGTGGGTGGGGGCGTCGGGCACGTTCGCCGGCCGCCCCTTGGCGAACTCCTTCCGCAGGACGGGCACGACCTCCTCGCCGAGCATGTCGATCTGCTCCAGCACGGCCTTCTGCGGGACCCCGCCGCCGTCCACGACGAACAGCTGGCGCTGGTAGTCGCCGAAGTGCTCGCGGAAGGTGAGCGTCTTCTCGATGACCTGCTCGGGGGTCCCGACGGTCAGCGGGGTCTGCTCCATGTACTCCTCCATGGAGATCCCGCCGCCCATCACCGGTGAGTGGTCGAAGAACGGGCGGAACTCCCGGATGGCGTCCTGGGACCTGCGGCGCATGTAGACGTGCCCGCCGAGGCCGACGATCGCCTGCTCGGGGCTGCCGTGGCCGTAGTGCGCGTACCGCTCCCGGTACAGCTTGATCAGACGCTGGAAGTGCTCCTTGGGCCAGAAGATGTTGTTGGCGAAGAAGCCGTCGCCGTAGTACGCCGCCTGCTCGGCGATCTCCGGCGAGCGGATGGAGCCGTGCCAGACGAACGGCGGTACGCCGTCCAGCGGCCGCGGCGTGGAGGTGAAGCCCTGCAACGGCGTACGGAACTTCCCCTCCCAGTCGACCACGTCCTCCCGCCACACCTTTCGCAGCAGCGCGTAGTTCTCGATGGCGAGGTTGATGCCCTCGCGGATGTCCTTGCCGAACCACGGATAGACCGGGCCGGTGTTGCCGCGGCCCATCACCAGGTCCACGCGACCGTCGGCCAGGTGTTGCAGCATCGCGTAGTCCTCGGCGATCTTCACCGGGTCGTTCGTCGTGATCAGTGTGGTCGCTGTGGAGAGGATCAGCTTCTCGGTCCGCGCGGCGATCCAGCCCAGCATCGTCGTCGGCGAGGACGGCACGAACGGCGGGTTGTGGTGCTCGCCGGTCGCGAACACGTCCAGCCCCACCTCCTCGGCCTTCTGCGCAATGGCGACCATCGCCTTGATCCGCTCGGACTCGCTGGGCGTGCGCCCCGTGGTCGGATCGGTGGTCACATCACCGACGGTGAAGATCCCGAACTGCATCGTCCTCAGCCTTCCATTTATTGACACATCAACTACAGCCCCGCAACACGCTGCCGAACGTCTCTATTCCGTCGCGCCGAGCCCGTCCGAGCCGATCACCCACCGCGCCGCCGAGGCGGTGATCACGAACGCGCCTCTCCCAGTTCCGTGTCCAGCCATCGATGAGTGGAACAGTGAGTGCGGTGACCGTCCTCGCGCACGTCACCCTCCCGAGGGTGACCGCGGGCGCCGAATCCATCCCCTGCCGTTACTGGGCACCGTCCTGTGCCGGTCGCGGCGGAGGCGCCGTCACGCACAGCCTTGATCACCTGACCAGTTGACACGTCATCCACCTTCTTCTAATTTAGGTGACGCATCAATCATCGCTGTGGGACACCGCGAGGCAGGCCCGCACAACCCGATCACAAGAGGTATCTGTGAACGTCGCCTTGTGGGCTGTCGCGGCCCTGCTCGCTCTGGTCTTCCTCGCTGCCGGCGCTGCAAAGCTCGCCCAGCCGAAGGAGAAGCTTCTCGCCTCACCGTCCATGGGCTGGGCCGAGGACTTCTCGCCCGGGCTGATCAAGACGATCGGCCTCCTGGAGGTTCTCGCCGCGATCGGGCTGATTCTGCCCGCGGCGGTGGATGTCGTCCCCGATCTGGTTCCGCTGGCCGCGTCCGGCCTGGCACTGACGATGTTCGGCGCCGCGATCACACACAGCCGGCGTGGGGAAGCCCAGTCGGTCGTCGTGAACGTGGTCCTGCTCGCCCTGTCCGTCTTCGTGGCCTGGGGGCGGTTCGGGCCGCACGCCTTCTGACGGCAAGTCGCACGCCTTCCGCCGGCTACCGGAACAGAGGAGAGAAACACATGCCTGCCATCACCGTGGACGACGTACTGGTCCTGCCGCGCCTGCCGGAGCTGGACCCGGCCGGCACGGTCTACCGGCCCGTCCGCCGCCTGACAACAGCGCAGCACGGCTTCGAGGGTGAGGGATTCCCGGTGCGCCGTGCCTTCGCCGGGGTCCCGTTGCCGGAGCTCGATCCGTTCGTGCACATGGACCACATGGGCGAGGTCGAGCAGGCGCCGGGAGAGGCCACGGGCACCCCGTGGCATCCGCACCGCGGCTTCGAGACCGTCACCTACATCATCGACGGCGCCGTGGAACACCAGGACTCCAACGGCGGTGGTGGAGAGATCACCGACGGCGACACCCAGTGGATGACCGCGGGGGCCGGAATCCTGCACATCGAGAAGCCGCCGGAGCGGCTCGTCAGGAGCGGCGGGGTCTTCCACGGCGTGCAGTTGTGGGTCAACCTGCCCCGCGCCAAGAAGATGAGCCCGCCCCGCTATCAGGACATCCGCGGCAAGCACGCCGGACTGGTCACCACCCCCGACGGCGGCGCGCTGATCCGCGTGATAGCCGGCGACATCGCCGGACACACCGGCCCGGGCATCACCCACACCCCGATCACCGTCGCCCACCTCACCATCGAGCCCGGCGCCCGGGTCGACCTGCCGTGGGACCCCGCTGACAACGCCCTGGTCTACGCCCTGGCGGGCCACGGAACGGTCGGCAGCGAAGCCCACCCCATCCTGGAGGGCCGGCTCGCCGTCCTCGGCGCGGGCGACGCACTGCGCCTGGCCGCCGACCGCGTGCAGGAGTCCCGCTCTCCCAAGCTGGAGCTCTTCGTACTGGGCGGCCGCCCCATCCGCGAACCCGTCGTCCAGTACGGCCCGTTCGTGATGAACACCCCCGAAGAGGTCCAACAGGCGTTCGAGGACTACCAGGCGGGCCGCCTCGGCGTCATTCCCGCCCAACGCCTCCCCCACACCTCCTGAACATTGCTCGGACACGGTAGGTTCCGGCGTGACGAACGTACGGAGGTTCGAGCGTGTCACGGATCCGGACGACCGGCGAGGCCGACTGGTGCGGCTGACACCACTCGGTGAGGAGACCGCCGTGCGCGTCTCCCGGCTCCACGTCGAGAACATCAAGCGGTACGTCCTGGAGCCCCTGCCTGCCTCCCACCGGAAGCGGTCGCGGAGGACCTGCGGATCCTCAGCCACTCGGCCCGTGACTCGCTGCCACTTCTGCCCTGAGCGGCCTGTCGGGGCGACACCGGCCCGACTCGGACCGAATTATCTGACGAGTCAGATATCGTTGCGTGGCGTGGACGTCCCACACCGGCTTTTCGTGCCTGCTCGCCGTGGACTGTGAGCAGGTCGGGCAGCCGACGCCCCGCCTCCCAGGAGCCCCCATGAGCGCCCTCTCGTTCAAGGTCCTCGACCTCGACTTCCCCGCCGGCAGCAAGAACAAGACCGCCACCCTCGTCACCGGCGAGAGAGGTCGGCGCCCTGGCGGCCCTCTACCGACTCGGCGCCGAAGTCATCGCCGACGCCTTCCCCGACGCGAGGTTCGTCGCCACCGGGACGCCAGCCCGGCCACAGCGCCTCCCACGCCTCACGGCTCGGCAGCACCGCACGCGAGGAGTGAGCTGCGCGGTCACGGACGGCGTGTCAGAAGGTGTCCACGCTGCTCGTGAAGCCGAGCCATGACAGGGAGGCGACGGTGCTGAGCGTGGGGCACAACTCCCGCAGTTTGGCCGGGTCGCTCCTGGGCTGCTTTGCGCCCATCTTGTAGCAGCCCAGTTTCCGGATGGAGTTGACCGTCCGCACGACCTGGTCCGCGGAGTCCCTTGTGTCGGCGTACTGGCCGCCGGGAAACTCCTTGTCGATGTGCCGGGCAATGGCGTCGGCCGTTTTTCCGGCCGCAGTGAGGTCCTCGCCGCACACGGCGTCGTCCCAGGGGACGCCGTCGCACGCCGGTGAGCCGGCCGGACCGTAGACGGCCCTGTAGGTCCAGAACATGTCCGAGGGGGTGGCGGGATCGCGAGCGGCGTCGGCTCCGGACGACGGCGCCGAGTCTGTCGGCGTCGCCGTCGAGGAGGCCGAGGAGGACTCGCGGGGCGGCTTGCGGCCTTCGTCGTCGTTTCCGCCCCCGCAGGCAGACAGCGCCACGGCTGCTGTCATCACGGCGGACACGGCGACGGCATACCGTCGGTGCACGGTCATGAGTTGTCCCCGCATTCGTTGCGGCGGAGCGGGTCTACGCGCCCGGCCCGCCTGGCATCCTGGCCGACGGAGTCGGGCACTCCTGCGGGTCGAGTGCATGCATACCGTCGCTTGTGGAGCATCAGTCCGTCCCCCTCACGTCACCACCCCCGCGACCCCCATCGTCCGGCCCTGCCTCCGGGAGGGGTCCCGGCACAGATCGCCTCAGGCCGGTGCCCACCTTGAGGCCTACCTGGCCGGGGCTGGTCCGGGTGCGGCGCGCACGCAGGAACCTACCCGGCTCGGCGCCGCCGCATCGACTACTACGACCGCCTGGAGCGCGGCGAGGAGAGCCGCCCCAGCCCTGCCGTGCTCGAGGTGGGAACGCGGGTCACGGTCAGTCGAGCGGGACGCCTGTGTGGCTCTCCAGGACTTGGATCAAGTGGGCCTGGAACTCTTCGTCTTGCGCTGCGGGGTGTGGTGTCTGGGTCTGCCGGTGGTACCAGTAGCCGCCGCTGCTCGGGGTCACGTCGTGGTGGGTGGCCAGCCGCACCTGGGTCCGGTGCCCGGCGGTCAGGTCATCCGATGCGCCGGGACCGCCCATGCGGGTGGGGACCCACCCGGGGTCGACGGCGTGGCTGCAAGGACCCCTCAGCCCCACCCGGACAGGTTTCGTTCAAGCCTGGAGAGGTCCGACCTGGCCTCGGATACCGCCTGCTCGGGGGTGATCCAGCGAGACGCGCCGCGGATCTCGGCGGCTCTCCTTTCGATCCACTCCCGCTTCCCATCCCTCTCGCCGTCACGAAAGCCCGCCCGGCCGCAGCAGGTCCCGCCCAGCCCGCCGAGACTGCCTTCCTTGCCCGCACGAAGGTCACCGTACTGCGACGCCACGTCCCGAGCGGCTTTGCGGGCCGCGGCATACCCGGGCTGTTCCCCGCACGGGCCCGTGTGGCTCGGTCGGGGAGGACCGTACTTCGGCAGCCCCATCATCCTCCGGTCGTACTCGGGCACTTCGGCACCGAGGGCCCGGTCGATCGCCATGGGGCGGCCGTCGCCCACCTGGTTCCTGATCCACCATTCGGCGTCGGTGAGACTGTTCAGAGCCTCCCTCACACCGGGTGGGATCCGGTTGCCCCACCGTTTGCCCACCAGCTCGGCTCTGATCTTGGTCGCCTTGCGCCGGGCCCGTTCGGTGCCGCCGGTCATCGGGGGCAGGGGGGTCAGCTCGGCGAGTGCGGTGTTGAGCCTGTCCCTGTTGTCGATCCACCACTTGGCGCCGGTCAGGCGGCTCAGAGGCACCCAGTGGGACTCATCCATTGTTGTCCACCACGAGCTGCCCCATCGCGCTTGGACATATCGGTCCCGGATGTCAGTGGCCCACGATCGCTGCCGTGGGCTTCCGCTGCCGATGGCAGGAAGCGCAGTGAACTGCCGCTGATCACTCACAACTCGCCTGTTCCCCGTTGCCTCGTGGGCCAGACATGGTGGCAAGTGGTTCTTCGATTGCGCTATCCCCGGCAGCCGACCGGGCCGCGTCCTCAACCACCCGTCGGGGGCAAACGGGCAGGTCAGTGGGTATCACCAACCTCAGCGTGGCCGACCAGCGCGCTGAGTCACGCAGCTGTGCGGTCCTCCCGTTCTCCAGGTCCCAGCTCCTCCCTGTCCCCCTCCGGCTCTCGCCACCGCGTGCTGCCGCGGCTTTCTCCTCGGACCGCGAACCGATACGCCCCAGCACGTCACCGGCGAGTCCCGTCCCGGCTCCCACGGGTACTAGCGCCGCTTTGGCCTCGACGCGGCATTCATCCTGGTACGGACGTTTCATGTACGGCACGGCGGGGACCCGATGTTGGACGCTGTGGGAGGAAAGCACGCCGTGCCCTACACCGACCTGCTCCGCATCCGGGACGAGGCGCTGCCCCTGACCGGTCAGACGTCGCTGGACCCGCTGCTGGACCGCATCGGCGACGCCCGCTATGTGCTGCTGGGCGAGGCCTCCCACGGCACCGCCGACTACTACCGGGTCCGTGATGTGCTGACGCGCCGGCTCATCGAGGAGAAGGGCTTCTCCTTCGTGGCCGTCGAGGGCGACTGGCCGGACTGCCAGGCCGTGCACTGCGCGGTGGTCGCCGCGCCCGGTGCGCCCGAGGATCCCGCCGAGGTGCTGGCCGGCTTCCGGCGCTGGCCGACGTGGATGTGGGGCAACACCGACATGGCCGCCTTCACCCGATGGCTGCGCCGCCACAACGAGCAACTGCCGCACGAGCGGCGCGTCGGCTTCTTCGGGCTGGACGTCTACAGCCTGTGGGAGTCACTGCACGCGGTGCTCGACCATCTGCGGGAGCACGACCCCGACCGGGTGGACCACGCCCTGGAGGCGTACCGCTGCTTCGAACCGTACGCCCAGGATCCGCAGTCCTACGCGCTGGCCACCCACCTCACCCCCCAGGACTGTGAGCCACAGGTGATCTCCCTGCTCACCGAACTGCGGCAACGGGCCGCGCGTACGGCGGTGTCCGACGGCTCACTCGCCGAGTTCGCGGCACGACAGAACGCGGAAGTGCTGGCCGGCGCCGAACGCTACTACAGGGCCATGCTCGGCAGCGGGCCCGAATCCTGGAACATCCGCGACCGCCACATGGCCGACACGCTGGACCGGCTGATGGAACACCACGGCCTGGACGCCAAGGCCGTGGTGTGGGCACACAACACCCACATCGGGGACGCGCGTGCCACGGACATGGCCGACATCGGTGAGGTCAACATCGGCCAGCTGGTCCGCGAACGCCACATCGGCGACGGCGTGGTCCTGGTCGGCTTCGGCTCGCACTCCGGCACCGTGATCGCTGCCGAGGAGTGGGGCGACCCGCCTCGGATCATGGGGGTCCCGCCCGCGCACGCCGGAAGCCTGGAGGACCTGCTGCACCGTGCGCTGCCCGGCGAGCGGGCCCTGTTCGTCTTCCCCCATGTGCAGTTGCAGCGACCGCCGTCCACCGGCCTGGGCGAGTGGTTCCACCAGGAACGCGGTCACCGCGCGATAGGCGTCGTCTACCGGCCGCGGTTCGAACGCGTCGGCAACTACGTCCCCACCGTCCTCGCCCAACGCTACGACGCCTTCTGCTACCTCGACCGCACCCATGCCCTCACGCCGTTGCACCCCCTGCCCGCGGGGATCCCGGAGGAGCAGACATGGCCGGTGGGCGTATGACGCCCGGTGTGCTTGGGGTGAGGCCACTGGGCTGTCCGGGGCGCTTGGGCGGTCCCGTCCCGGGTACTCGCTGGTGCCCACAGGTCCAGCCGGGGCCTGTCCCGGAAGGGACGTGGAGGAGGCCATGGCCCAGCAAGTCCAGGCGAACGTATAGGGGTTGTTCACGCCTGTTGCACCCGCTCGTGGGCGTTGACCCGCGTGTCGAAGTCGTCCGCCGGTGCCCGCGGACCGCGGCGGACCGGCCCCGGCTGTCCGCTCCCAGCTGGGTGCACGGGCCCCTTCCGGGTGCGCACGTACGTCGGCACAGGAGGTGTCTGACATGGGGGCGACGTTCTCGCTGGGACGCCTTGCGGGCATCCGCATCGGGGTGCACTGGAGCGTCCTGGTCATCTTCGTCCTGATCGCCGTCGGACTGGCCGCCGGCCGCCTGCCGGACACCCACCCGGACCGTCCTGCCTGGCTGTACGCGGTGGTGGGAGTGGCCACCGCGGTGGTCTTCCTGCTGTCGCTCCTGGTCCATGAGCTGAGCCACGCCATCGTTGCCCGCCGCAACGGCGTGGGCAGTGACGACATCACGCTCTGGCTGCTGGGCGGAGCCGCCCGCCTCAAGAGCGAGGCACCGAGCCCGGCGGCGGAGTTGCGCATCGCCGGGATCGGGCCGTTGGTCAGCCTTGCGCTGGGCGTGGTCTTCGCGCTGCTGACCGTCCTGTTCGGCCAGGTGTACGGATCGGGGCTGTGGGTCGAGGCACTGGCCTGGCTGGCGGCGATCAACGTCCTGCTGGCGGTGTTCAACGCGCTGCCGGCCGCGCCGCTGGACGGCGGACGGCTGCTGCGCGCCCTCGTGTGGTGGCGCACGGGCAGCCGGCTGCGGGCCACGGAAGTCGCCACCACTGCCGGCCGTGTCCTCGGCTGGCTGCTCATCGCCGCCGGGGTGTACCTGGCCTTCGCCGGGGCCGCGGTCGACGGCCTGTGGCTGATGCTGATCGGCTGGTTCATGATCGCCATGGCGACCGCCGAGGGCGGCCAGGCCAAGATGCGGGAACTGCTCGGCTCGGTGCCGGTCCGCCGGGCGATGACCCCGGATCCCACGACGGTGCCGGCCGCCACCACGATCCGGGAGTTCCTCAGCGGCCCGCCCTGGGTCTACCGGCACTCGGCCTTCCCGGTCGTCGATGCCGCAGGACGGCCGACAGGGCTGATCAGTGTCAACCGGGCCGGACAGGTCCCGGTGTCCGAGCGCGACCGCACGACGGTCGCCGCCGTGATGGTGTCCCTGGACGACCTCCCGACCGCCCACCCAGACGACAGGCTGATCGACCTGCTGCCCTCCGTCGACACCAGCGCGGCCCGCCGCGCTCTCGTGCTGTCCGAGGACCGGCTCGTCGGCATCGTCACGCAGTGCGACATCAGCCGGGTCATCAACTGGCTCACCTCGGCCTCGTCCATGGACGGCAATCGGGTTCAGCCGTCGGGCTGACACGCGTGCCAGGTCGATGGCCGTCGTGCTTGCGGCCCGCCCAATCTGCCCGCCACTGGAAGGTGTCCCTGCAAGTTCGCACCGCTCACCGGGCGCGATTCGCCCGTCGGCGCAGGACATCAAGCAAGTCGGTGTGCCGCGGGCGGTCACACGGGCCATCAGAGGGCCTCGCGGGTGGTCGCCGCCTCGCCCAAGCGCTCGATGTCGCGCTCGGCGGCGTTCCCCAGCTGTTGTGCGAGGTCGCGCATGGCCATGCCCGCCGCCAGTTCGTCGCCGATCTCCGGCCCGTTCGTGTCCGCCGGACGGCAGTGCGCGACCCCGCGGCCGGTGAGTGCTGCGCCCCCGGTGTCGAGCACCAAGTGCGCCTTCATCGTTCCGTCGTCCTCGACGAGGCGGAGGCGGACCTTCCACTCCGCCGTATGCGGCATCGTCGGCTCCTCACTTCGGTAGGGACCGATGTGATCCGGATGAGTTTTGATCTGGGTCCGGGGGCCGCGTTGTGGAGGCTGCCGTCTCCTCCCCGATGCGGCGCCGAACCCGGGAGGCGAGTGCGTTCAGCCGCTCGGAGGTCGTCGCGAGGGGGGCTACGGGGGCTCGGATCCGGCGGGCCGCCGACGGCAGCTCAGCCAGGTCCGCGGCCAGTCTCTCCCGGCACTCGTCGAGCGTGGTCCTGATGCCGGTGCGCCGCCCGTTCCGTATCACCGTCTCCAGCAACGGCCTGCCGTCCTCGGGTGGCTGCTCGTCGGCGAGACCGATCACGTCGGCGCAGCCTGGGCGGCGGAACACTTGCTTCGGGCCGGGCGCCGTCACCTTCGCCGAGGAGAGCTTCATCACCGGCCGGCCGTCGTACTCCACCAGTTTGTAGGCGGAGTCCACGTACGGCGCGTCGGCCGAGACTCCGAAGCGAGTGCCGACCGCGTAGGTGTCGATCGGTGCTCCGGAACGGACCAGGTCGTCCACGGCGTACTCGTCGAGACTGCCACTGGCGATGATCCGTGCGTCCGGCAGGCCGACGCCGTCGAGGATGGCGCGTGCCTTTGCCGCCAGTGCTCCGAGGTCGCCGCTGTCGAGTCGTACGGCGGATCCCGGCCCGCGGTCGAGGTCCTTGAGGACGCGCGCCGCGACGCGCACGCCCGCCTCGGTGTCGTAGGTGTCCACCAGCAAGGTCACCGGGCCGGGGTGGGATCGTGCGAAGGCGCGGAACGCCTCTTCCTCGGTGGCGAAGGCCTCCACGAAGGAGTGGGCCATCGTGCCGACGGCAGGTATGCCCAATGCCGTGGCCGCAGCCACGTTGCTGGTCCCGGCGAAGCCGGCCAGTGCGCCCAGCCGGGCCGCCTGGAACCCGGCCTGCGGGCCTTGGGTCCGCCGCAGGGAGAAGTCGACCACCGGATGTCCCGCCGCCGCGAGGTGGCATCGCGCGGCCTTCGAGGCGATCGCCGTCTGATGGCTGAGCTGATTGAGCACGTAGGTTTCGGCCAGTTGCGCCTGCGGAAGCTGCGCGGTCACTTCCAGCAGGGGTTCTCCCGCGAGCACGATCCGCCCCTCCGGCACCGCGCGCACGTCGCCGGTGAACTCCAGGCCGAGCAGGGGCTGAAGATCCCGCCGCGGCCGGTGCAGCGCGGATGCGAAGGCGTCGACGTCCTCCGGGCCAATGCGGAGATCCGCCAGATAGTCCAGGGCCGACTCCAGCCCGGCGGCGACCAGGAAGCCGCGGTCAGGAGGCAGGTCTCGGACGAAGAGGCTGAAGGTCGCCGGGCTGGTCATCCCCTCCCGCAGGTAGGACATGGCCATCGTCACTTCGTAAAGATCGGTGATCGTCGCATCGGACATCAGCGTCACCTCCTCGGCCCCCCTTGCGGGTATCGCATGTCCTGCCTTGCGGGTTTCCGCGTGTCATGGACCGAAGCGACTGAAGCATCACGGACGGAAGCGCGCGGAGAGGGCCGACACCAGCAAGCGGCGCCCTCCTGCGAGCCCGACGATGCTGGCAACCAGTTATGTCCGTCCCAGCATGGAAACCCAGGGGAGGAAGGGGAAGCCACCGCGTGCCCTCATGCAGGGCATGGGGTACCGACACCGGGCAGGTAACCACGACCCGCGCCCTCGCCACATCCGATCGAGCCGGCCATTCCCAGTGCCGAACACCGCCCGCCCGCCAGGCACGGCAATCCCTGAAGCGCATGGGCGCCACGGAAGACCGGAAGGGCAACCCCGATGCCTCCCACACATCCAACCGACTTCGAGCACGCCATCCACACCGCCAACATCTGGTTGAAAGCGGTGTGCGAAGCCCTGGGGACGGAGGACCGCCACCTCGCCCACCGGGTGTTGCGCGCCTGGCTGCATACGCTCCGCGACCGGGTCACCGTCGACGTGGCCGCCCACTTCGCCGCGCAGCTTCCCGACCTGCTGCGGGGCGCCTACTACGACGGCTGGGACCCCAGCGCCGTACCCGTCAAGTACGGCCGCGAAGGCTACGTGAACCGGTTCGTCAAGGAGGCCAAGGTCGCTGCCGAAGACGTGCCCCGGATCGTTCCCGTGGTCACCGCCGTCGTACGCGACCACGTCTCTCCCGGTCAACTGGAGGCGGCGCTGGAGCAACTTCCGCACGACATCCGCGCACTGCTCCTTCAGCCGGCTGCCTGATCGAGCTCTACGCACGCGGTGCAGCCCCCGAGGGGTGAGCAGACGCACGGGCGGTGGCCGGGTCAGCCGCTGTGGTGACTGAGGTTCCCTGGGTCCGCCGGGGTGGCCGGAATCTCTGGGCCCGCACTTCCCGGGTGCTGCTCCTCGCGGGCGAGGGCAGCGATCGTTCCTCCGGCGAGTACGGTGCGGCGGCGGCCGTCGGAGAGGTGGTGGCGGACCGGGTAGGTCTCGTCCTTGGTGGTGTTGTGCAGCCGCAGGTGGGGCTCGGCCCCGGGGGCCAGGGCGGTGTGGAGGTTGTCCAGCCGTAGCCGGTCGCCGATGTCGATGCGGTCGTAGTCGCCCGGATCGTCGAACTCCAGGGGCAGGATGCCGAAGTTGCTCAGGTTCTGCCAGTGGATGCGGGCGTAGGACTTGGCGACGACGGCACGCAGCCCCAGGTGGCGTGGGGTGATGGCGGCGTGCTCGCGGGAGGAGCCCTGGCCGTAGTTCTCCCCTCCGATGACGACATGCGCGCCGGGCCTGCCGTCGGTGGCGAGTTCGGCGGCGCGTCGGGGGTAGTCCGGGTCGATGCGGGTGAAGGTGAACTCGGCGAGCTTCGGGACGTTCGATCGGTACGGCAGTGCTTTCGCTCCGGCCGGTGAGATCTCGTCGGTGGAGACGTTGTCGCCGCACTTGAGCAGGACCGGGCCCTCCAGCAGGTCGGGCAGCGGGTCGAAGTCGGGCAGGCCGGAAATGTTGGGGCCGCGCTCCAGTTCGATCCGGGCGGCCTCCTCGGGCGGCAGCGGCGGCTCGAGCATCGCGCGGTTGACCGACGCGCGCTCGGGAAGGCGCGGCCGCGGGTAGGGCACGCCCTCCTTGGCCGCCCACTCGCGGGGGTCGGTGATCTCGCCTGTGAGGGCGCAGACGGCGGCCGTCTCCGGGGAGCACAGCCACACCGCGTCCTGTTCGGTGCCGGAGCGGCCGGGGAAGTTGCGCGGGAAGGTGCGCAGGCTGTTGCGGCCGGGGGCGGGGGCCTGGCCCATGCCGATGCAGCCGAGGCATCCGGCCTGGTGGATGCGGGCCCCGGAGGCGATCAGATCGAAGGTGGAGCCCATCTTGGTCAGGTCGGCGAGGATCTCGCGGGAGGTCGGGTTGACGTCGAAGCTGACGGCCGGGTGGGTCTGACGGCCGGCGACGATCGCCGCGGCGACGGCGAAGTCACGCAGCCCGGGGTTGGCGGAAGAACCGATGACGGCTTGCCCGATGGACTCGCCCGCCACCTCGCGCACCGGCACGACGTTGCCGGGCGAGGTGGGGCGGGCGATGAGCGGTTCGAGCGAGGCGAGGTCGATCTCGTCGGTCAGGTCGTAGACGGCGTCCGGCCCGACGGCCAGCTCGCGGAAGTCGGCCTCGCGGTCCTCGGCGCGCAGGAAGTCACGCACCGCGGCGTCGGCAGGGAAGACGGACGTCGTGGCTCCCAGTTCGGCGCCCATGTTGGCGATGACGTGCCGGTCCATGGCGGTCAGCTGCTCAAGGCCCGGGCCGTGGTACTCCAGGATCCGGTTCACCGCCCCCTTGACGCCGTGGCGCCGCAGCAGCTCCAGCACCACGTCTTTGGCGCTCACCCAGTCCGGCAGTCGGCCGGTCAGGCGGATGCCCCAGATCTCCGGCATGGTCACGTGCAGGGGCCGTCCGGCCATGGCGAGCGCGACCTCCAGGCCGCCGGTGCCGAGCGCGAGCATGCCGAGCGACCCGGCGGCGCAGGTGTGGGAGTCGGATCCGGCGAGCGTCTTGCCGGGGATGCCGAAGCGGTGCATGTGGGTGGGGTGGGAGACGCCGTTGCCGGGCTTGGAGTACCAGATCCCGAAGCGGCGGCAGGCGGAGCGCAGGAAGGCGTGGTCCTCGGCGTTGCGCTCGTCCGCCTGGAGCAGGTTGTGGTCGACGTACTGCACGCTGACCTCGGTACGGACCCGGTCCAGCCCGAGCGCCTCCAGCTCCTGCATGACCAGCGTGCCGGTGGCGTCCTGGGTGAGCGTCTGATCGATCCGCAGGCCGATCTCCTGGCCGGGTTCCATCCGCCCGTCGACGAGATGGTCGGCGATCAGCCGGTGCGCCAGCGTGCCGTGGGAGAGCGTCACAACGCCCAGGCTGCGCGCTCCGCCCTGGAGCGGCAAGCCGGCGCACGTCCTGCTGGTCGGCTACGGCACCTCCGCCTCCCAGGTGATGGCGGACCGGTTCCGGGCGATGGGGAGTCCGCGCCACCATGGCCGGCTCACATGGGCGCGGGCGGCGCCACGACACTACGACGACCGCTGCGACCCCTGTGCCTGCATCAGCGGTTCCTTGGGCGGCGGGCACGCAGGCCCGGGAGCACATCGGGCTCGAGAGAACGGGCGGGACACAGATCGCCGCCGTCACCGGTGAGGGCAACTACGTCCGGGGCCGGTCGGCTGATGCCTTGGGACATGGACCGGGCCGAGCCGACAACCTGGGCATGCGGCGTCGGTGAGGGGTTTGAGCCCTCCGGTTCCCTCCCGGACGGTCAGCGCTCCGGTCTCGACCGTCACAGTCACCGACGACTTTCGGGGTCGCCGGTGACGACCGCCGCGTTCCCGGCCCAACGGGTCGCCTCGATCACGAGGTCGGGTCCTGCCCTCCGGCCCAGCCCGGAACGGCTGGTCCTGCGGTCTCCTCGTCATCCCCGGTGGCATCCGCCACCCGCCGTACGAACTCCCGCACACCCCAGTTTCTGGCGGGGAAGTTGTCGGCCGCGTCCATCAGAATCTCGGCGACTGATCCTGGCAGGAGTTGGGGGGTATGCGCCACGAGGAGTCCGTCGGCCTCTTCGGGCCGCTCATCCCGCCCCCGCCTTCACGCCAGGGAGTGCACTCCTCCCGTGGAGGACGGCTCGATCCGATGCTCAACGCCCGGGCCGCAGCCGGGCTTGGCCGCCCCACCCAGTGCACAACCAGTGCACACTGCCCAGATCAGCAAGGGCCCAGCTCAGGCCCAGGCTGCCACCGGCACGAACGAACTGTCCTGCCGGAACAGATCCGTCCCGTTCGTCCGCTCCACCCTCAACTGGTAGTTGTAGTGGCGCAGGTAGTACCCGGGATAGTTGTACGACTCGAAGCGGAGCGAACCGCTCGTCGTGCCCGTGCGGGCGATGAACGTCGCGTCCCTGGCGAACGTCGTCGTGCCGTCGTTCGCGTCGAAGCGGGCGCGGAAGTCCCAGTGGCGCAGGTAGTTGCCGGCGGTGTCCCGGAAGGAGTAGCCGCCCGAGTCCGCGAGGCCGGCCACGACCGTGAAGGTGGAGGCCTGCTTCTCGGCGGTCGTGCTGGAGCCGCTCACCACGGGGAGGTTGAGCAGGGAGGACTGCGACTGCCAGTAGCGGGTGGAGAAGTTGGCCGAACGGAAGGAGCGGGTGACGTTCTTCGCCAGGCTCGGGCCGCCGGAGACCGTCTCCTTGATCACCGTGAAGTGGCGTGCCGTGCCGGAGACGACGGGCAGGGCGGCCGGGGCCGACCAGGTGGCGAAGGTGTCGTAGCTGTCGCTGTAGTAGTAGGTGCCGTCGCCGTAGCCGTCGAAGAAGATCCGCCAGCCGCCGTTGTCGAGCTGCACCAGCGCCGGGCCCTCGCGGTAGCTGCCCCAGCCCGCCCAGTTGCCCGTCCTGCTGATGGTGTAGGGGCCGGTGAGCCGGGAGGCCGTCGCGTACTCGATGTACTTGGTCGTCTCGTTCTTCGTGAAGGCGTGGTAGGTGGAGCCGATCTTCACGATGTACGTGTCGATGTGGTTCGCGCCGATGCCGGAGAGGGCCACCGGTGAACTCCACGCCGTGAGCGCCGAGTTGGTGGCTCTCAGCAGGTACGGCGTGAAGATCCACTCGTCGTTCGTCGTCGAGCAGGACACGATGACGTTCACGCTGCCGTCGCTGTCGACGAACCACTCCGGCGCCCACGCCCGGGACAGGTTGGCGATCGGAACCGTGTAGTCGTACAGGAAGGTCCAGTTGACCCGGTCGGTGCTGCGGGCGAAGCCGATCGTGGTGCTCGGGTCCTGCCAGGTGTGCGTGGTGTAGGTGATGTAGTAGTAGCCGTTCGTGTGCTTGAGGATGCTCGCGTCGCGGATGCGGTTGCTGGGCGGGGTGTAGGCCGACGACTTGGCGAGCCGGAAGTCGGTGGCGTCGTCGGACTGGTAGACGTTCACGGTGCCGTCGTTGCTGTTGAGGAACGGCACGATGGTGTAGCGGGTGGCGGAGCCGCTCGGCGGGGCGGCGGCCAGGGCCGTGCCGAGCAGGCCGGGCATCTCGCCCAGCAGGACGGCCGAGGCCGGCAGGGCGGCCAGCCCGCGCAGCAGGGTGCGGCGGGACGGTGGCGGCGTGGGGGGTCTGGTGGTCACGGGCGGCTCTCCCTCGGACTCTTACGGCTTCTTGCGGCGCGATCTCATGCGGCTCACATGCGCAGCGTGTTCGAAATTCCGAACTAGGTTCGGAAAGTCGGTCAGAAGGTAGAGCTGGGGCAACAGTGCGTCAATGGTTTGAGCAGGACCTTGCAGGCCCTGTGGAAAGGCTGTGGCGGCCGGCCGAGTCCGCTGCCGGAGTTCCAGTCCCGCCAGGGTCGTTCCACCGGGCCCTCCCGGACGTTACCGTTCGGTAGACAACGCGTTTTCCGGAGGTGGACCGCATGACGCCAGACCGTTCCGCAGGCCTCGCTGAGTCCGCCCGTGCCCTGGCCGACGGGGAGCTGACCTCCCAGGCGCTCGTGGAGCGGGCCCTGGCGCGGATCGAGGCCACGCAAGGCTCCCTGAACGCCTTCCGGATCGTACGGGCCGAGGCGGCGCTCGCCGAGGCGGAGGCGGCGGACGAGGAACTGGCCGCCGGGATGCGAAAGCCGCTCCTCGGAGTGCCGGTGGCCGTCAAGGACGACATGGACGTGGCGGGCGAGCCGACCGCGTTCGGCTGTCAGGGTGAGTTCCCGCCGGTCGCCGAGGACGGCGAGGCGGTACGGCGGCTGCGCGCGGCCGGAGCCGTGATCATCGGCAAGACCAACACCTGCGAGTTCGGGCAGTGGCCCTTCACCGAGGGGCCGGCCTTCGGCGCGACCCGCAATCCGTGGAGCCCCGAGCACACCCCGGGCGGCTCGTCCGGCGGCTCGGCCGCCGCGGTCGCCGCCGGTCTCGTGCCCGCCGCGCTCGGCTCGGACGGAGCCGGGTCGGTGCGGATCCCGGCCTCCTGGACCCATCTCATCGGCATCAAGCCACAGCGCGGCCGGATCTCGACCTGGCCGCGCGGCGAGTCCTTCCAGGGCATCACGGTCAACGGCACCCTCGCCCGCACGGTCGCCGACGCGGCCCTGCTCCTGGACGCGGCGAGCGGCAACCACGAGCTCGACCCGCACCGGCCGCCGGCCGTGAACGCCTCGGAGGCGGTGGGCCGTGACCCCGGCCGACTGCGCATCGCGCTCGCCCTTAAGCCGCCGTTCACCGCCGTGCCCGCCCGACTCCAGCCGGAGGTACGAGCCCAGGTCGTCCAACTCGCCGAGAAACTCAGCGACTTGGGGCATACGGTCGTCGAGGCCGATCCACCGTACGGCCAGATCGGGCTGACCTTCGTGCCGCGCGCCACCGCCGGGATCGCCGAGCGGGTCCGCGAGACGCCCTTCCCCGCGCTCCTCGACCGCCGCACCCGCGAGGCCGCCCGGCTGGGCGAACTGCTCGGCGGCGCCCCGCTGCGGGCGGCCCGGCGCGCCGAGGCGGCCCTGCAACGCCGTATCGGCGTGTTCTTCGAGACGTACGACGCGATCCTCGCGCCGACGACGGCCGCTCCCCCGCCGCGCATCGGCGCGCTGCTGCATCTCAACGGCTTCGCCACGGACCGCGCGATGATCGCCGCCTGCCCCTACGCCTGGCCGTGGAACGTGCTGGGCTGGCCGGGCGTCAATGTCCCCGCCGGTTTCGTCGCCGGCGGGCTGCCGGTCGGCGCCCAGCTCCTCGGGCCGGCGAACAGCGAGCCGCTGCTCGTCTGTCTGGCCGCCCAGTTGGAGGCGGAGCTGCGCTGGCACGAGGCATGGCCGCAGCCGGTCGCCTCGGATTCCCCCGCTGCATAAGGGCGTTCGGACAAGGCGTTCGGCCCTTAGGGGTCCTTGCACTATGCCAGCCCGGGTCGCGCGCTCATAGTGCAAGGACCCCTTACCCTGTGCCCATGGACGACGCGTCGATGGTCGGGCTCATGGGACGGGTCACCGGGACGATCGGGCCCGGACTGGTCGGCGAGGTGATCGTCCGTGTGCGTGGTGGCGCCGAGCACTTCCTCGCCTACCCCGCCTCCGGCACTGACCGCATCGAGCGGGGCACGGTGGTGATGGTCGTGGAGTACCTGCCGCCGAGAACGGTCTACGTCCAGGCGGCGTACGACAGTTGAGCCCGCTGCGCCGCAGGTGAGAGCTGTTTGTGTCAAGGTTTCGACAAGGATCGGCCCGCGTCTGTACCCGGGCGTCGCCCGGGCGCACACTCCCTTCGTTCGGTGCCGAAAGGGCACCATGCAAAGGGGGCGTATGCCGATGGTTGTCGGCGTCGTTGCGGGAGCGGCCCTTCTCGCCGTTCTCGTCGTGATCGGTCTGTTCAAGTTGATGTGGCGGGTCGCCGAACCCAACGAGGCACTCATCATCTCCGGTTCCAAGCACCGGACGGAGGGCCTCGAGGAAGGGATGGGGTTCCGCATCGTCACCGGGCGCGGCACGCTGGTGCTGCCCGGTGTGCAGGCGGTGCGCAAGCTGTCGCTCGATCTGAACGAGACCGAACTGCATGTGGACTGCGTGACCCACCAGGGCATTCCGCTCAAGGTGCGGGGCGTGGTCATCTTCAAGGTGGGCGACGACTTCGTGTCGATCGCCAACGCGGCTCGCCGTTTCCTCGACCAGCAGAAGCTGATGGCGGAGCGGGTGCACAACGTCTTCGCCGGTCATCTGCGGTCCATCGTGGGCGGGTTGACGGTCGAGGACATGATCCGCGACCGGGAGAAGCTCACCGGGCAGACCCGGGCGGCCTGCGGTACGGAGATGGAGAAGCTGGGCCTGATCGTGGACTCGTTGCAGATCCACGAGATCGAGGACCCGACCGGGTACATCCAGAACCTGGCGATGCCGCACGCGGCGGCGGTCCAGCGGGACGCGCGGATCGCGCAGGCGGAGGCGAACCGGCTGGCCACCGAGGCCGAGCAGCAGTCGTTCGCGCGGATGGCGGAGGCGACCCGGGACAGCGAGATCCTCCAGGCCGGCTATCAGGCCGAGCGCGACAAGGCGGGTGCGAAGGCCCGGCAGGCCGGTCCGCTCGCCGACGCCGCGGCCCGGCAGGAGGTCGTCGTCCAGGAGACGCGGGTCGCCGAGCTGGAAGCCCACCGGCGTGAGCAGCAACTCCAGGCAGACGTCCGCAAGCCCGCGGACGCGCAGGCCTACGAGAAGCGCACGCTGGCCGAGGCCGAGCGCGACGCGCGGATCTCGGCGGCCGAGGCCAAGGCGAAGGAGACGGAGCTGGCGGCCGCGGCCGAGGCGACCCGGGTCAAGACGGCCGCGGGCGCCGAGGCCGAGGCGACCAAGACCCGGGGTACGGCCATGGCCGCGGCGACCCGGGCCACCGGTGAGGCCGAGGCCGCCGCGGCCCAGGCCAGGGGTCTCGCGGAGGCCGAGGCGACCAAGGCCCAGGGTCTCGCGGAGGCGGAGACCATCAAGGCGCGGGCCGCCGCCCTCGCCGAGAACCAGGAGGCCGTCGTCGCCCAGCAACTCGCCGAGAACTGGCCGGAGATCGTGAAGGCCGGCGCTTCCGCGTTCGGCAGCGTCGACAACATGGTGGTGCTCAACGGCGCCGACGGCATGGCGGACATGCTCGCCAAGGCGCTCACCATGGGCGGGACGGGGCTGGGCCTGGCCCGTCAGCTGCTCGCGTCGATGAACCAGAACGGGCAGGCCACGAACGGGAATTCGCCCCTCGGCGGGGTCGTGACGCCTCCCGCGCAGAAAGTGCCGGTGGAGAAGGACGGGGGGTGAGCCGAGCGGGGGCCGAGCCACGGGCTCTAACGTTGCGTCCGTGACTGTGTTTACCGAAGAAGCCGATGAGAACGTGCCCGGCCGGTCCGGCCCCTCCGCCACCACCGAGGCCGACCCCCGTGAGGTGGGCCGGGTGCGCACGGAGTACTCGCCCGCGCACGACGGGGACCCGGATCCCGGCGAGATCGTCTGGACCTGGGTCCCCTTCGAGGAGAACGACGGCCGGGGCAAGGACCGCCCCGTGCTCGTCGTCGCCCGCGAGGCCGGCGGCACCTTCCTCGCCGTGCAGCTGTCGAGCAAGCGCCACGACGGCGACCGGGAGTGGGTGCCGATCGGGAACGGGCCCTGGGACCGGTCGGGGCGGGACTCGTGGGTCGACGTGGACCGGGTACTGCGGCTGCACGAGGCCGGCATGCGCCGGGAGGCGTGCGCCCTGGACCGGATGCGGTTCAACCTGGTCCGGCACCGGCTTCGGGAACGCTACGGCTGGAGCTGACGCGGCCCAAGCGCCGTCACGGCTGGAACTGACGCGACCGAAGTGCCGTCACGGCTGGAGCTGACGCGGCCCAAGCGCAGTCACGGCTGGACGCGCCCAAGCCCGTCACCGCTGGAGCTGACGCTCCACGCGGAGGCCCGGCACAGGGCCTCCTCCTGGGCCTGGGCGCCGCCCAGGTATCCGCCACCCGGGTTGCGGGCCGAGGCGAAGTTCAGGACGGCCACCGGTCGGGCGATCCGACGGGCGGCTTCCAGGCTGCTCTCGCCCGTGACCTCGACCGACGTGTCCACGGGAGCGAACGGCGGGACCTCCACCGGACCCGGCCCGTACATCCGTGTGCCGTCCCGGGCCGCCTCGACCGCCACGGACACGGACACCTCGCGGCCGTCCGGCGCGCGATAGGCCCCCGCCTCCACGATCTGCTCCGTCCGCTGTGCGACGCCACGCAGGCGCGCGCTCATGGCGCCACCCCCGTGGACGCCACGACCGCGCGGCGCGCGGCCTCCCCCGTCGTGCTCATGAACGCATCGTGAGCGATTCTGGTCATGCGACGCAACAGAGTTTCCCGGTCCCGATTGCGACGATGTGCCCCCTTGTGCGGATGAGCAGAAGGGTCTTGGGTGGGACGAGTTGTGCCGGTCCGGCCCACCGGACCCCGGACCGGCGACATGGTGGAATCTCAGGAGGATCCCTACATGTCCGATTCGACAAGTGGCTGTACGGCGCCCCGTACGGCCATCAGTGAAGCCGAGGTGGAGGCCCTGGTACGGGGCATCTGCTTCAAGACCGGCCCGCCCCGCAGGCTCGGGGTCGAGGTGGAATGGCTCATCCACGAGCTGCGGGCGCCGCAGCTCCCCGTGACACCCGAACGACTCGAAGCGGCCTACGCCGCGCTGCGGACCGTGCCCCTGAGGTCGGCGCTCACCGTCGAACCCGGCGGCCAGCTGGAGCTCAGCTCGCCGCCCGCCGCCTCCCTGATGGAGTGCATCGGTACCGTCTCAGCCGATCTGGACGCCGTCCGTAAGGCTCTGGCCCAGGACGATCTCGGTCTCGTCGGCATCGGCCACGAACCCTGGCACCCGCCCCGCCGGTTCCTGCGCGAACCGCGCTACGACGCCATGGAGACCTGTCTCGACCGCACCGGCCCGGCCGGCCGCGCCATGATGTGCGCCTCGGCCTCGGTGCAGGTGTGTCTGGACGCCGGCCACGAGGAGCCGGGCCCGCTCGGGCTCGGACGGCGCTGGCGGCTGGCGCACCAGCTGGGCGCGGTCCTGGTGGCCGCGTTCGCCAACTCTCCCCTCGCCGGATCCGAGCCCACCGGCTGGCTCTCCACCCGGCAGCTGCTGTGGATGCAGATCGGCGCCGGCCGCGCGGGCGCTCCGCCACCGGACACGGACCCGCGCGAGGCCTGGGCCCGGCACGTCCTGGACGCCCCGGTGATGTGCGTACGGCGGGACGGCGGCCCGTGGGACGTGCCCGAAGGCCTGACCTTCCGGGAGTGGACCAGATCGCGCGCCCCCAGGCCTCCCACCAGGGAGGATCTCGACTACCACGTCACGACGCTCTTCCCGCCGGTGAGACCGCGCGGCCATCTCGAACTGCGCATGATCGACGCCCAGCCCGGCGAGGACGGGTGGATCGTGCCGCTCGCGGTCACGTCGGCCCTCTTCGACGACCCCGAGGCGGCCGAGACCGCCTACCGGGTCGTGAAGCCCCTCGCCGAGCGGGCCCTGTCTCTGCCCGCCCCGCACAACCCCCTGTGGCTCGACGCGGCCCGCAACGGCCTGGCCGACCCCGAGCTGCACGAGGCGGCCGTCGCCTGTTTCGCGGCGGCCCTGGAGGCCCTGCCCCGGCTCGGCGCCACCACCGAGGTCACGGACGCCGTAAGGGCGTACCGCGACCGCTACGTCATACCCGGCCGCTGCCCCGCCGACGACCTGCTCGACCGCCTGCGCGGCACGCACCGTCGCGCCCACGGGAAGGACATCCGCACATGACCGATCCCGCCCTCGACACCGATCCCGCCCGCGACACGGACACCGGCCTGGACGCCGAAGCGTTCCGCGACCGGGCCCTGACCACCCTGATCACCGCCCGGGAGCGCACCACGCTGCTGACCAGCTGCGTGGAGGAGCCCGACCTGACCGCCCAGCACTCCCCGCTGATGTCGCCGCTGGTGTGGGACCTCGCGCACATCGGCAACCAGGAGGAGCAGTGGCTGCTGCGGGCCGTCGCCGGCCAGGAGGCGATACGGCCCGAGATCGACAGCCTGTACGACGCCTTCGAGCACCCCCGCTCCGAGCGCCCCACCCTGCCTCTGCTGCCGCCCGCGGAGGCCCGCCTGTACGCGGCGGACGTACGCGGCCGGGTGATGGACGTGCTGGAACGCACCGCGTTCCACGGGACGCGGCTCACGGAGGCCGGTTTCGCCTTCGGGATGATCGCGCAGCACGAACAGCAGCACGACGAGACCATGCTGATCACCCACCAGCTCCGTAAGGGCCCTCAGGCCCTGACCGCCCCCGACCCGGAACCGGCGCCACTGTTCACCGGCCCGGCCGAAGTCCTCGTCCCCGGCGGCCCGTTCACGATGGGGACCTCGACCGAGCCGTGGGCGCTGGACAACGAACGCCCGGCGCACCGGCGCGAGGTGCCGCCGTTCTACATCGACACGACACCGGTGACGAACGGCGCCTACCAGGCGTTCATCGAGGACGGCGGCTACGACGACGAGCGCTGGTGGACGCCGGCCGGCTGGGCCCACATCCGCGGGCACTCCATCCACGCCCCGCTGTACTGGCGCCGCGACGGCAAGCAGTGGCTGCGGCGCCGCTTCGGCGTCACCGAGGTGGTGCCGCCGGACGAGCCGGTGCTGCACGTGTGCTGGTACGAGGCCGACGCCTACGCCCGCTGGGCCGGGCGCCGGCTGCCCACGGAGGCCGAGTGGGAGAAGGCGGCACGGTACGACCCGGCCGGCGACCGCTCGACGCGCTACCCGTGGGGCGACGCCGACCCGGCGCCCGAACACGCCAACCTGGGTCAGCGCCACCTGCGTCCTGCTCCGGCAGGGAGCTATCCGGAGGGTGAATCCCCGCTCGGGGTACGGCAGTTGATCGGCGACGTGTGGGAGTGGACGGCGAGCGACTTCCTGCCGTATCCGGGGTTCCAGGCGTTCCCGTACAAGGAGTACTCGGAGGTGTTCTTCGGTCCCGATCACAAGGTGCTGCGCGGCGGTTCGTTCGCCGTGGACGCGGTGGCCTGCCGGGGCACGTTCCGCAACTGGGACTATCCGATCCGGCGGCAGATCTTCTCCGGGTTCCGCACGGCCCGCTCCGGAGCGGTCTGATGTGCCGTCATCTGGCCTACCTGGGCCCGGCGGAGGCGCTCGGCCGGATCCTGATCGAGCCGCCGCACAGTCTGTACCGCCAGTCGTGGGCGCCCCGGCGCCAGCGGTACGGGACGGTCAACGCCGATGGTTTCGGGGTGGGTTGGTATGCCGAGGCGGATCCCGTTCCGGCGCGGTACCGTCGGGCCGGGCCCATCTGGGCGGACCAGTCGCTCGCCGATCTGGCCCGGGTCGTCCGCTCGGGGGCCGTGCTGGCCGCCGTACGGGACGCGACCCTGGCGGGCGCCGACGCGGAGGCCGCGGCGGCGCCGTACGCGGCGGACACCTGGCTGTTCAGCCACAACGGCGCGGTCGCGGGCTGGCCGGACTCCCTCGCGCCCCTCACCCGGACGCTGCCCGCCGCCGACCTGCTGTCGCTGGAGGCACGCAACGACTCGGCCCTCGTATGGGCCCTGGTGCTCGCCCGGCTGCGCGGCGGGGACGAGGAGGGGCAGGCGCTGGCCGATTCGGTCCTGGAGGTCGCCGCGGCGGCCCCGGGTTCCCGGCTCAACCTGCTGCTGACCAACGGCGAGACGATCACCGCGACCGCCTGGGGCGACACCCTCTGGTACCTCTCGGAGCCCGGCCGCCGCACGGTCGTGGCCTCCGAGCCCTACGACGACGACCCGCACTGGCAGGAAGTTCCCGACCGCACGCTGTTCGCGGCGAGCCGTACGGACGTGCTGCTCACCCCGCTCAAGGAACCGAGCACCGCCTCGGCCACCGCACCACCGAAGGAGCCCCGTACGTGAGCCCGTTCCTTCTCACCCGCACCCTGCCCGAGGACGCCACGGAGGCCGCCCTGCGCGCCGACGTCCTCCAGGGCCTGACCCACAACCCCAAGACGCTGCCGCCGAAGTGGTTCTACGACGCCCACGGCAGCGAGCTGTTCGAACAGATCACCGAGCTGCCCGAGTACTACCCGACCCGCGCCGAACGGGAGATCCTCGTCGCCCGCAACGACGAGATCGCCGCGGCGACCCGTGCCCGAACCCTCGTCGAGCTGGGCTCGGGTTCCTCGGAGAAGACGCGCCACCTCATCGACGCCCTCGCCGACCTGCACACGTACGTCCCGGTCGACGTCAGCGAGAGCGCGCTCACCCAGGCCGGGCAGGCGCTGGCCGCCGAGCGACCGGGGCTCGAGGTGCACGCCCTCATCGCCGACTTCACCGCGCGGCTCACGCTGCCTCAGACGCCCGGGCCCCGGCTGCTGGCGTTCCTCGGCGGCACGATCGGCAACCTGCTGCCCGTCGAACGCGCCGCGTTCCTCGCCTCCCTGCGCGCCCTGCTCTCCCCCGGCGACGCCCTGCTGCTGGGCACGGATCTGGTCAAGGACGAGAGCGTGCTGGTCAGGGCGTACGACGACGCGGCCGGGGTGACGGCCGCGTTCAACAAGAACGTCCTGTCGGTCGTCAACCGCGAGCTGGGCTCCGACTTCGACCTCGACGCCTTCGACCACGTGGCCCTCTGGGACGCGGAGCACGAGTGGATCGAGATGCGGCTGCGCTCCCGTACCGCGCAGACCGTGAAGATTCCCGCGCTCGACCTTGCGGTCGACTTCGCGGCGGGCGAGGAGATGCGCACCGAGGTGTCGGCGAAGTTCCGGAAGGAGGGTGTGCGCGCCGAACTGTCCGCGGCGGGTCTCGAACTGGCCCACTGGTGGACGGACGGCGAGGGCCGTTTCGCGCTGTCGCTGAGCGTGGCGCGGTGACGGCCGGCGGTGGTCCGTCTCGCGCGCGGCCGCCGCTTGGGGCACCGTGGAGTGACGCGCCCGACACAGGCGACGCCGCCGTCACCGCGGAGAGGAGCCCCGCATGTCGAACCACACCTACCGGGTCACGGAGATCGTCGGCACCTCGCCCGAGGGCGTCGACCAGGCCGTCCGCAACGGCATCAGCCGCGCCTCGCAGACCCTGCGGCACCTGGACTGGTTTGAGGTGACCCAGGTGCGGGGCCAGATCGAGAACGGCGAGATCGCGCACTGGCAGGTCGGCCTGAAGGTCGGCTTCCGCCTGGAGGAGGCGGACTGACGGCCGCGTCATCCTGTTCCTGAGGCCCGCGTCCTGAGGCCCCGGCACCCCGCCGGGGTCTCAGGTCCGCCCCTCGCGCTCCTGTGCCACCTTCAGCGCGGCGGACTGGGCCGTCCAGCGCGCCCGTACGACGGTGAATCCCGCCCGTTCGGCGTCCTCGCACACCAGCTCGTCGTCGTCCACCAGGACGCGGATATCGCGGGTGCGGGCGAGCACGCGGAGGGTCTCCAGCTTGGTGCGCCGGGCGGGCCTGCGGTCGTTGTCGCGCCGCATGTACACGCGCCCCTCGGGCAGCCCCTGTGCGGCGAGCCAGTCGAGCGTGTCGCGACGGCAGCGCTCGGGCCGCCCGGTGAGGTAGACGACCTCGCACTCCTCAGCGCTCCGACGCGCCAGCGCGATGCCCTCGGCGATCGGCGGATCCTGCGGCGCGGCGGCGAAGAAGGCGTCCCAGTCCCGCGGCTTGCGCTCCAGGAACCGCTGCCGGTGGGCCGTATCGGCCAGGGTGTTGTCCAGGTCGAACACGGCGAGCGGTCGCCTGCTGCTGTCGGTCACACCGCCACCCTAGGACGTCACCGGCTGACCGGCGGGTCCCGGACCCGGCGCGAATGAGACAGCCCGGCCGAACGCATGGCCTGCGCCCTTGTTCCCTCCGCCTCTCTTCCGCAGGTTGCGCGATGCCTCTGGCATATCGAGGGGGCGCGAATGCGCCATGGGCACACCCCAATTCGCCTTCGCTGTTGATAGCTCAAGCATCCCGCTGACATACTCCGCTTTCGGCCCCGCCATCACCATTGACGAGGTTTCAGGGTTCACCACACGGAGCCCGCAAAGATCAAGGCGAATCCGAAAAGCAGGGATTTCGGATTCACGAATCCCCCACACAACCCGCACCCCACCGCCCCGTCCGGCGCGCCTTCACCATCCCCAGGAGCTGGACGACCGACGGCCCAGCAGCGGTCGAGTGGGGGACATGCAACAGAAATGAAGGTGCATCTGTGCCCGATTACTCGCCGTGGCCCGACAACTCATTCACCTATCAGACGCCGCACGCCGAACCTGTGAATTCACGTCGCATATCGGACGATCCCGAATTCCACTCACTTCGGCGCACACACCGTCGGTTCGGGATCCGGGCCACGGTCCTGTCCGTTGGCGGATTCCTGCTGTACGTGCTGCTGTCGAGTTTCGCGCCCGGAGTGATGAACCAGCCCCTGCTCGGCCACCTCACGCTCGGGCTCGCCCTCGGCCTCGGGCAGTTCGCCGTGATGGGCGTGACCGCGTGGTACTACGTCCGGCACATGCGCACCAAGGTCGACCCGCTCGCCCACCGCCTCCGGGCGCAGCGTCACCGCAACGAGACCGCCCGTCCCGACACGGCCGCGCAGACCCCCTACAACACCAGCCCGAGGGGGTTCCGCACGTGGTGACCATGGGTTCGACCGCGGCCGCCGCCATCGACGACCGCAGTCTGCAGCTGACGTTCGTGCTGTTCCTGTCCGTGGTCGTGATCACGCTGTTCACGGCACTGCTGACAGCCCCTCAGCGTGACGAGATCAGCGAGTTCTACCTCGGCAACCGCACCATGTCGCCGCTGCGCAACGGCCTCGCCATGTGCGGCGACTACCTCTCCGCCGCCACCCTGCTGGGCAGTACCGGACTGGTGGCCCTGACCGGGTACGACGGGCTGATGTACCTCGGCGGCACCACCGTCGCCTGGATGATGGTGATGCTGCTGATCGCCGAACCCCTGCACCGCACGGGCAAGTTCACGCTGGGCGACACGGTCGCGCTGCGCCTGCCCCGCCAGCAGCGTCCGGTGCGGGTCGCGCTGGCCGTGTGCATCCTGACCATCACGACGCTCTACCTGGTCGCCCAACTCATCGGTGGCATCGCCCTGTTGACGCAGTTCACCGGCGAACCGAGCGCCACCACACGCACGTTGTGCGTGGTCGTGATCGGCACCTTCGTCATCCTGTACGCCTCCCTCGGCGGTATGCCCGGCGCCACGGTCATCCAGATCATCAAGGCCGTGATGCTGATAGCGGGGGTCCTGTTCACCGCGGGCTGGGTGCTCCACCACTACGACTGGAACCCCAACGCCCTGCTCAGCGCCGCCGCCGCACGCAGCGGATCCGGGCTGCAGTTCCTCGAACCCGGGTTGCGCTACGGCGGCAGCGCCACCAACAAGCTGGACTTCTTCAGCCTGGAACTGGCCATCGTGCTCGGGCTCGCCGCACTCCCCCACGTACTGATGCGGCTGCTCGCCCCGCGCGAGGTCAGTGTGCTGCGCTCCTCCGTCCTGTGGGCCATAGGCCTGGTCGGCGCGGTCTGCTTCGCGGCCGGCATCGTCGGCCTCGGCGCGACCGCCATCGTCGGCCGGGACACCATCGAGAGCACGGACCGCACCGGCAACGCCTCCGTCCTGCTTCTCGCCCACGAGCTCGGCGGCAGCGTCCTCACCGCGCTGCTGACCTGTCTGGCGTACGTGACCCTGCTCGCCGTGGCGGTCGGCCTCACCCTGGCCGCCGCCTCCTCCCTCGCCCACGACCTGTACGCCGAGGTGATCCGCAAGGGCCGGGCGAGCGAGACGGAGGAGCTGACCGTCGCCCGGCTGTCCGGCGCCGTCATCGGCATCCTCGGCATGCTCCTCGCCCTCGTCGCCTGGGGGGCCAACACCGCGACGCTGGCCTTCCTCGCGTTCGCCATCGCGGCGTCGGCGATCCTGCCGACGATCGTGTACACCCTGTTCTGGCGGCGGTTCACGGCCCAGGGCGCGCTGCTCAGCCTCTACGGCGGCCTGATCTGCTCCGTCCTGCTCGTCGTGTTCTCCCCGGTCGTCTCGTCCGCCCCGGCCTCGATCTACCCGGAGTCCGACTTCGCCTGGTTCCCCCTGCAGAACCCCGGGATCGTCTCCATCCCGGCCGGCTTCCTCCTCGGCTGGCTCGGCACCGTGCTGAGCTCCCGCCAGGAGAACGCCGCGCAGGAGAGCACCACCTTCGCGGAGTTCGAGGAACGGATGCTCGTGGGCGCCGCCTCGGAGGAGTGAGGGACCCCCGTGGAGTCGGCGGGCGCCCGCCGACTCCACGGAGCCGACTCCCCGGAAGTGTTGATGGGCCGGAATTGTTAATGGGATCCATTTTCAGGTAGCGTCCTCGGTGCTCGCCCACCGAGGAGGAACGCCATGGCCGTCCCCAAGCGGAAGATGTCCCGCAGCAACACCCGTCACCGCCGCGCGCAGTGGAAAGCCGCCACGCCCACGCTCGTACCCGTCACGATCGACGGCGTGCGTCACCTCGTACCGCAGAACCTGGTCAAGGCGTACGAGCGCGGGCTGCTGCGGCCCGAGGGCTGAGCGGATGACGTACGACCGACTGCCCGTCACCGTGCTCTCCGGGTTCCTGGGGGCGGGCAAGACGACGCTGCTCAATCATGTGCTCGCCAATCGCGAGGGGCTGCGCGTCGCCGTCATCGTCAACGACATGAGCGAGGTCAACATCGACGCGGCGCTGGTCCGCGGCGGTGAGGCGGCCCTGTCCCGGACCGAGGAACGCCTGGTCGAGATGACCAACGGGTGCATCTGCTGCACCCTGCGCGACGATCTGCTGGAGGAGGTCGGCCGGCTGGCCCGCGAGGGCCGCTTCGACCACCTGCTCATCGAGTCGTCCGGCATCTCCGAGCCCATGCCGGTGGCCGCCACCTTCGCCTTCGCCCGCGACGACGGCGCCACCCTCGACGACGTCGCCCGCCTGGACACGATGGTCACGGTCGTGGACGCCGCCAACTTCCTCACGGAGCTGGACAGCGGCGACGAGCTGACCGAGCGCGGCCTGGACCAGTACGAGGACGACGAGCGCACGGTCAGCGATCTGCTCGTCGACCAGATCGAGTTCGCCGACGTCCTGGTGCTCAACAAGCTGGACCTGGTCGACGAGGATGCGGCCGCCCGCCTGCGCGCGACGCTCGGCCGTCTCAACCCCGTCGCCCGGATCGTCCCGGCCGTCCACGGAACGGTGGATCTCCGGGAGGTGCTGGGCACCGGGCTGTTCGACCTGGAGCGTGCCCAGCAGGCCCCGGGCTGGGTGCGGGAGCTCAACGGCGACCATGTCCCGGAGACGGAGGAGTACGGAGTCTCCTCCACCGTCTTCCGCTCCGAACTCCCCTTCCACCCCGGCCGGTTGTGGGCGTTCGTCACCGAGGAGCTGGACGGCGGCGGGTACGGGCGAATCCTGCGCTCCAAGGGGTTCTTCACCCTGGCCAGCCGTCCGAACGTGACGGGACTGTGGTCGCAGGCCGGTGCGGTGGCCCGCTTCGAGCCGTCCGCCGCCCGTGACCCCGACGCCCCGTACGCGCAGGAACTGGTCTCCATCGGTACGCAGTTGGACGCGGAGGCCCTCCGGTCGGCGCTCGGCGACTGCCTCATGCGTCCGGACGAAACCGCCCCCGCGGCCGACCCGTTCCCCGCCTGGGACACCTACGGCATCGACGAGACCTGCGAGCACGAGCACACCGCGGAGGTCTCCGGGGTGTAGAAGTGGCCGCGGACCCTGTGCAGCCACGCCTCCACCGCCGCCTCGTCGGGCTGGTCCGGCAGCACCGTACGGGTCTCGTCGAAGGCTGCCTCGTAGTGCCTGAGCAGGGGCAGCGCGGCCGAGGGGTCGGCGGCGACGCGCTCGCCGAAGGCGTGGTACTCCTCGGGGTTCTCGACCCGGATCTCCAGTTGCCCGGTGGCGTACAGCTGAAGGCCCTGGTGGCACAGCCGCTTCAGGTGCCGGGCGTGCTTCGCGGTCCGCTTACGGGTGTCCGCGGAGAACGAGCCGTCGCCGCGGGCTTCCAGGCGCCGGAACTGCTGGGTGGCGTAGCCGAGGTAGGCGTCCCGCACGCGCTGGGCGGACAGGAACGCCGTACGGATGCCGATCAGCTCCTCGCCCAGCGGTGTGCGCACCTCGTACAGGTCGGCCGGCAGCCACACCAGCTCCATGGCGGTCGGATTGCCGCCGAGGGCGAGCCGGCACCACTTCGCGGCCTCGTGCAGGGTGCGGTCCGGCGCCCTGGTCACGTGGGACTCCTTCGGGCCGCGCAGTCCGTGCAGGTCGGTGGTGGGCGCGGCGAACAGACCGAGGCGGTCGACGTCGGAGCCCGCGTGGGCGAGCCCGTACGCGGTCGAGCCGACGATGCCGGACAGCAGGAGGTTCGGGACGGTCGGGATGGTCACAGTCGGCCGCCTTTCCGGTGCGGGATGATCTTTCCGGTGGGGGACGCTCGGCGGCCGCCGTGCAGCGGGCTCCATTGTTGGTGACGTGCGGGATCGCGGTCACGCGGTTTTCCGGCGGCGGTCGGCGGTCGGCGGTCGGCGGTCGGCGGTCGGCGGTCGGCGGTCGGCGGTCGGCGGTCGGCGGGGAATGTCACCGCCCGCCAGGCGTTGAACCTCATGTGAGTTCCGTGATCGCCACCACCCGCTTCTCCGTCCTCGACCGTTCCCGCACCCGCGAGGGCCGTACGAACGCCGAGGCGCTGCGCGACACCGTGCGGCTGGCACAGGAGTTGGAGGGGCTCGGGTACCACCGGTTGTGGGTGTCGGAGCACCACGGTGTGCCCGGGGTCGCCGGTTCCGCGCCGACCGTGCTGGCGGCCGCCGTGGCCGCGGCGACACGGACGATCCGGGTCGGCACCGGCGGCGTGATGCTGCCCAACCACCAACCTCTGATCGTGGCCGAGCAGTTCGGAGTGCTGGAGTCCCTCTTCCCCGGACGGATCGACATGGGGCTGGGCCGGTCGGTGGGCTTCACGGACGGGGTGCGCAAGGCCCTGGGGCGCGACAAGGGCGACGCCGAGGACTTCGCGGCGCAGCTCGACGAACTGCTCGGCTGGTTCCGGGGAACGTCCCCGACCGGCGTGCACGCGCGCCCCGCCGAGGGCCTGACCGTGCCGCCGTTCGTGCTGGCCATGGGTGAGGGCGCCGCCATCGCGGCCCGGGCGGGCCTGCCGATGGTGATCGGGGACCTCAGGAGCCGGGAGAAGATGCAGCGCGGCATCGACCACTACCGCGCGCACTTCCGCCCCTCCCCCTGGGCGCGCGAGCCGTACGTCGTCATCTCCGGCACCGTCGCGGTGGCCGCCACGCCCGACGAGGCCCGGCGGCTGCTGGTCCCGGAGGCCTGGTCCATGGCGTACTCGCGCACGCACGGCACCTTCCCGCCCCTGCCGCCCGCCGAGCGCGTCGAGACCCTGCCGATGACCGGCAAGGAACGCGGCTTCTACGAGTCCGGACTCGCCGGACACATCGCCGGCACCGAGGACCAGGTCACGCACGAGCTGGAGACGCTGCTGAAGGAGACGGGGGCGCAGGAACTCCTCGTCACCACCAGCACCTACGACCGCAGGGCCCTGCTGGACTCCTACCGGCGGCTCGCCGGGATCTTCGCTTCCTAAGGCCTGCCGACGGATCATGGAGCAGACGGGGCCTTGCACTCCTCCCCCACGCTCCGCCGGACAGGCCTTCTAAGCGACCAGCGCGGCGTGGGTCCAGTCCAGCTCGGCCGTCGTCCCCGGCTGCGCGGCCCGGGCGAGTGCGCGGCGGTCGAGGTGGCGGCCCGGCGGGATGACGTCCCGGACCTCGACCTCGGCCACCAGTCCGCGCGCCGAGACCACCCGCCACATCGAGGCGAGCAGGGAGTCCTCGCCGACGAAGGCGGGCGCGGTGCTGGCCGCTCCCCCGGCGAGCCGGTAGCGGATGTGCACCGGCTGCACGGGGACTTGGGCGTCGAGCGCGGCCTGGAAGACGGCCCGGCGGAAGTGCCCCTGGGCGCGGCCGCACCAGGTGCTGCCCTCCGGGAAGACCGCGACCGCCTGCCCGGAGCGCAGGACGTCCGCGATCCGGGCGACCGTGCCGGGCAGCGCGCGCAGCCGGTCACGGTCGATGAACAGGACCCCGCCCCGCGCGGCCAGCGGTCCCGCCACGGGCCACCGCCGGATCTCGGACTTGGCGAGCATCCGGGCCGGGCGGACGGCGGCGAGCAGCGGGATGTCCATCCAGGAGATGTGGTTGGCGACCAGCAGCAGCCCTCCGGCGGGCGCGGTGGCGCCGGTGATACGGACCTGGACCCCTGCGGCCCGTACGATCCACCGGCACCACCGCTTCACCGGCCCGGCGGGGATCCTCCCGCCGAGCGGCGTCAGCACGACCCCGGCGAGCACCAGGGCCGCGACCGCCGCCAGCCGCAGCACGGCACGCGGTACGGCCGTGGCGGATGCCCTCGCCTCCACGCACGCCCTCGGGGTGCAGGGCGCGCCGGGCAGCCAGACGCTCATCAGGCCGGGACGAGGGAGAGGAAGTGCCGCAGATAGCGCGGGTTGACCCGGCGCATCGACAGCAGCACGTACAGGTCGGCGACCCCGAAGTCCGGGTCGTGGGCGGGCTCCGCGCAGACCCAGGCGCCGAGGCGGAGGTAGCCGCGCAACAGGGCCGGGAGTTCGGTGCGGGCAGCGGGCGTGTCGTCGTTCGGCACCCACGGCAGCAGCGGCCGTACGCGGTACTCCTCGGGGGCCAGGTACTTGTCCCGCACCCGGTCCCAGGTGGCCGTCGCGACGGCGCCGCCGTCGGCCAGGGGGATCGAGCAGCAGCCGGCGAGCCACTCGTGACCGCCGTCCACCATGTAGCGGGCGATGCCGGCCCAGATCAGTCCGATGACCGCGCCGTCCCGGTGGTCGGGGTGGACGCAGGAGCGGCCGACCTCGACGAGCCCCGGGCGGATCGGGTCGAGCGGGGCGAGGTCGAACTCGCCCTCCGAGTACAGGCGTCCGGCGACGGCGGCCCGCTCGGGCGGCAGCAGCCGGTAGGTCCCGACGACCTGGCCGGTCACGGTGTCGCGCACGAGCAGGTGGTCGCAGTACGCGTCGAAGGCGTCGACGTCGAGCCCGGGCTGCGGGGTGGACAGCAGGGCGCCCATCTCCCCGGCGAAGACCTCGTGCCGCAGCCGCTGCGCGGCACGCACGTCGGCTTCGGTGCGGGCGAGGGTGACGGTGTAGCGGGTGGGTGCCGTCGACTGCGGGGGACGGTCGAGCGTGGAAACGCCGGTCATGGCTCTCTCCAGGTCACGGGCCGAGGGCGGCGAGCGGTGCCGCCGCCTCAGTTCTTCCGATGCCGGCTGACCGGCGCGTGACCCACGAAGAGAGACACGGTGTGGGGTTGTTGAATGCCAGGGGTGCCTGGCGGGGCCGGGGGTGAGCACCACTTCCGGCCCCGCCCGTCCGCACCTTGTCGGCGAACGTTCTGTGAGCTGGGGCGTCTAGCGCCCGGCCACCTTGCGGGTCGCCCGCAGCCATTCCTTGTTCATGCCCGTGATGGACACCAGTGGGATGCCCTTGGGGCATGCCGTGGCGCACTCCCCGGTGAGGGTGCAGCCGCCGAACCCCTCCTCGTCCATCTGCGCGACCATGTCCAGCACGCGGGTCTCGCGCTCGGGCGCGCCCTGCGGAAGCACGTTCAGATGGTTGATCTTGGCGGAGGTGAACAGCATCGCCGCCCCGTTGGGACAGGCGGCCACACACGCCCCGCACCCGATGCACTCCGCGTGCTCGAACGCGAAGTCGGCGTCCGGTTTCGGCACCGGCGTCGCATGCGCCTCCGGCGCGGAACCGGTGGGCGCGGTGATGTAACCGCCGGCCTGGATGATCCGGTCGAACGCCGACCGGTCCACCACCAGGTCCTTGATCACCGGGAACGCCGACGCCCGCCACGGCTCGATGTCGATCGTGTCGCCGTCCTTGAAGGACCGCATGTGCAGCTGGCAGGTCGTGGTCCGCTCGGGCCCGTGCGGGTCGCCGTTGATGACGAGCGAACACGCGCCGCAGATGCCCTCGCGGCAGTCGTGGTCGAAGGCGACCGGGTCCTCGCCCTTGAGGATGAGCTCCTCGTTGAGGGTGTCCAGCATCTCCAGGAAGGACATGTCGGAGGAGATCCCGTCCACCTCGTACGTGGACATGGCGCCGTCGGCGTCGGCGTTCTTCTGCCGCCAGACGCGCAGGGTGAGCTTCATGCGTAGCTCCGCTGAGTGGGGTGGACGTACTCGAAGACGAGGTCTTCCTTGTGCAGGACCGGAGCGTCACCGGTGCCCGTGAACTCCCAGGCGGCCGCGTACGCGAACTCCTCGTCCCTGCGGGCGGCCTCGCCGTCGGGAGTCTGGGACTCCTCGCGGAAGTGGCCGCCGCAGGACTCGCTGCGGTGCAGCGCGTCGAGGCACATCAGCTCGGCGAGCTCCAGATAGTCGACGACGCGGTTGGCCTTCTCCAATGACTGGTTGAACTCCTCGCCGGTGCCCGGGACCTTGATCCGCCGCCAGAACTCCTCGCGGATCTGCGGGATGCGCTCCAGCGCCTTGCGCAGTCCGCTGTCGGTGCGGGCCATGCCGCAGAACTCCCACATGAGTTCGCCGACTTCACGGTGGAAGGAGTCGGGCGTGCGGTCGCCGTCGACGGCCAGCAGCAGGTTCAGCCGGTCCTCGGTCTCGGCCAGCACCTCCTGTACGACGGGGTGTTCGGCGTCGATCGCGTCGTGGTGGGGGTTGCGGGCGAGGTAGTCGTTGATGGTGGCCGGCAGCACGAAGTAGCCGTCGGCCAGGCCCTGCATCAGGGCGGAGGCGCCGAGCCGGTTCGCGCCGTGGTCGGAGAAGTTGGCCTCGCCGATCGCGAACAGGCCAGGGACGGTGGTCTGCAGGTCGTAGTCGACCCAGAGGCCGCCCATCGTGTAGTGCACCGCCGGGTAGATCCGCATCGGCACCTCGTACGGATCCTCGTCGGTGATCCGCTGGTACATGTCGAAGAGGTTGCCGTACTTGGCCTTGACCGCCTTACGGCCCATGCGCTTGATGGCGTCCGCGAAGTCGAGGTAGACGCCCTGGCCGCCGGGGCCGACGCCCCTGCCCTCGTCGCAGACGTTCTTCGCGGCGCGGGAGGCGATGTCACGGGGGACGAGGTTGCCGAAGGAGGGATAGATGCGCTCCAGGTAGTAGTCGCGCTCGTCCTCGGGGATCTTGTTCGGCGGGCGGTCGTCGCCCTTGGCCTTGGGCACCCAGATCCGGCCGTCGTTGCGCAGCGACTCGCTCATCAGGGTGAGCTTGGACTGGTGCTCGCCGGTGCGCGGGATGCAGGTGGGGTGGATCTGGGTGAAGCAGGGGTTGGCAAAGTAGGCGCCGCGCCGGTGCGCCCGCCAGATGGCGGTGGCGTTGGAGTTCATGGCGTTCGTCGACAGGTAGAAGACGTTGCCGTAGCCGCCGCTCGCCAGTACGACGGCGTCCGCGAAGTAGGTGTCGATGCGCCCTGTGATGAGATCCCGCGCCACGATCCCCCGCGCCCGTCCGTCCACAACGATCAGGTCCAGCATCTCGGTCCGCGGGTGCATCTCCACGTTCCCGGCCGCGATCTGCCGGGACAGCGCCTGGTAGGCGCCAAGGAGTAGTTGCTGGCCCGTCTGGCCACGAGCGTAGAAGGTCCGCGACACCTGGACGCCGCCGAAGGAGCGGGTGTCGAGCAGGCCGCCGTACTCGCGGGCGAAGGGCACGCCCTGCGCCACGCACTGGTCGATGATCTCCACCGAGATCTGCGCCAGCCGGTGGACGTTCGACTCCCGCGCCCTGAAGTCCCCGCCCTTGACGGTGTCGTAGAACAGCCGGTGGATCGAGTCCCCGTCGTTGCGGTAGTTCTTGGCCGCGTTGATGCCGCCCTGCGCGGCGATCGAGTGGGCGCGGCGCGGGGAGTCCTGGTAGCAGAACTGGACGACGTGGTAGCCCTGTTCGGCGAGGGTGGCGCCGGCGGAGCCGCCGGCGAGGCCGGTCCCCACCACGATCACCGTGTGCTTGCGCCGGTTGGCCGGGTTGACCAGCTTGGCCTCGAACCGGCGCTTGTCCCAGCGCTCGTTGATCGGGCCGGTCGGCGCTTTGGTGTCGACGACCGGCTCGCCGGTCGCGTAATCCGTGTATGCGGTGGAGGAGGTCATCTTCAGCTCACCACTCCGGTCATGACGCCCACGGGGACGGCGATGAAGCCGGCCGTGAGCAGCAGCGCGAGTACGTTGGCGACGGTCTTCAGGGCGCGGTCGCGGGTGCGGCTGCCGACGCCGAGGGTCTGGGCGGCGCTCCAGAAGCCGTGCCGGATGTGCAGGCCGAGGGCGAGCATCGCCACGATGTAGATCACGTTTCCGTACCAGGTGGAGAAGGTGTCCACGACGTTCTGGTACGGGTGGCCGGGCTGGAAGCCGGGGTGCACCGTGCCGGTGGTCAGGTCCAGGATGTGCCAGACGATGAACAGGCCGAGGATGATCCCGCCCCAGCGCATGGTGCGCGTCGCGTAGCTCGCCCGCGGCTTCTTGTGGACGTACTTGCTGGGGCGTGCCTTGATGTCGCGGCGGCTGAGCTGGTACGCGGAGACGGCGTGGGCGACCACGGCGACCACCAGCACGATCCGGACGAGCCACAGCGTCCACTCGTAGTGCATGAACGGCTCGCCGACGGTGCGCAGCCAGTGCGCGTAGTGGTTGAACTCGCCCGACCCGAAGAAGATCTTCAGGTTTCCGATCATGTGGGCGACCAGGTACAGCAGCATGATCAGACCGCTGACCGCCATCACGGTCTTCTTGCCGACGGACGAGTCCCACACGGTGCGTGCCATGGACGGTCCTCGGTCCGTCCGCGTTGCCAGTGCCATGTCACTGACGCTAGGCCCGGGCAGCCCGATCGGTCCAAGACATGGTACGGCTTGATTCCATAGGCTACGGCTATCGTAGGAGCCATGCAGTTCCAGCAGCTCCAGTACTTCGTGGCCGTCGCCGAGACCCGGCACTTCACCCGGGCCGCCGAGCTGGTCCATGTCGCCCAGCCCTCGCTGTCGCAGCAGATCAAGGCGCTGGAGCGGGAGCTCGGGGCGGACCTGTTCCAGCGGGCCCGGGGCAACATCACGCTCACCGACGCGGGTGAGGCGCTGCTGCCGCTGGCCCGGCGCATCCTCGCCGACGCGGACACCGCCCGGCACGAGGTGCAGGAGCTGGTGCAGCTGCGCAGCGGCCGGGTCCGGCTGGGCGCGACGCCGAGTCTGTGCACGGGTCTGCTGCCGGACGTGCTGCGCGCCTTCCACGACCGCTATCCGGGCATCCGGCTGCTGATCGAGGAGGGCGGCTCCCACGATCTCGTACGGGAACTCGCCCGCGGCGCCCTCGACCTGGCGCTGGTCGTCCTCCCGCTGCCTACGCCCTCCCCCGCGCTCACCACGGTGGAGCTGCTGCGCGAGGACCTCGTCGTGGTCTCCTCGCCGGACGCCACCAGGCCGGGGCACGGGCAGCGTACGGTGCGGGTCGCCGATCTCGAGGGCGAACGCCTGGTGATGTTCCGGCACGGCTACGACCTGCGGGAACTGACCGTGGCCGCGTGCCGCGCCGAGGGCTTCGAGCCGGACTTCGCGGTGGAGGGCGGGGAGATGGACGCGGTGCTGGGGTTCGTGCGGGCGGGGCTGGGCGTGGCCGTCGTCCCGCGGATGGTGGCGGCCCGGTCCGGGCGCGGGCTACGGGTGACCCCGCTGGCCCGGCCCGGACTGCACCGCACGATCGCGCTGGCTCACCGCAGCGATGTGGCACCGCCCAGGGCGGCCCGGGAACTCCAGCGGATGTTGCTGGAGCGCTGAGCTCAGCCCAGGAAGGCCGGCCTGAGCACCTCCGCGCACCACCGGCGGAAGCCGGTGGGCGCCGACTCGGGTGGGCTCCGCTGGTCCGCGCCGTAGAAGCCCTGACGCCGTACGGGAGCGGCAGGCGGGCTGAACTCCCGTACGAAAAGCGCCCGTTCAGCCCGTCGCGTCCACCAGCGCCAGCTCATGCAGCCGGTCCGGTGGGCCCGGGCGGGCGTAGTACCAGCCCTGGGCCGTGTCGCAGCCCAGTATGCGCAGTTGCTCGGCCTGAGCCCCGGTCTCCACGCCCTCCACCGTCACCGCGAGGTTCAGGCTGTGGGCGAGAGAAACGATCCCTTCGACGATCTTGAGGTCGACGGGGTCGGCCGGGAACTGCTGCATGCTCTGGGTGAAGGAGCGGTCCAGCTTGAGGATGCTCACCGGCAGCCGGCGCAGGTTGGCGAGGTTGGAGTAGCCCGTGCCGAAGTCGTCCAGGGCGATGTCGACGCCCATCTCGGCGAGGCGGCGCAGCGGCTTGAGCAGGTCGTCGTCGGCGCCGATCAGCGCCGACTCGGTGACCTCCAGGCACAGCGCGTCGGGGGCGACGCCCGTGCGCTCCAGGATGTCGACGGTGTCCTGGACCAGGCCGGGATGGGTGAGCTGGCAGGGCGAGAGGTTCACGTTGATGCGCAGCGGGCCGGCGTCGGCATGCTGTTCCCGCCAGTCGCGTGCCTGGCGCACCGACTGCTCCAGGACCCAGCGGCCCAGCGGAACGATCAGACCGGTGTGTTCGGCGAGCGGGATGAACTGGTCGGGGCCGAGCACACCGTGCTGCGGGTGCAGCCAGCGCACCAGGGCCTCGGCACCGCGCACGCTGCCGTCGCCGAGGTGGACCAGCGGCTGGTACTCGATGAAGAACTCGCCCCGGTCCAGGGCGGTCGGCAGGGCGGTGGTCAGCCCATGCCGGGTGATGGCGCGGGCGTCGGCCTCCGGGTCGGCCAGCTCGAAGCGGTTGCCGCCCGCCGACTTGGCCCGGTACATGGTGATGTCGGCGCTGCGCAGCACCTCCGCCGGGCTGCGCTCCCCCGCCGGGCCCTCGACGATGCCGATGCTGCCGCGCACGGTCAGCTCACGGCCGTCGATGCTGACGGGGGCGAGCAGCACGTTCATGATGCGGGCGGCGAGCTCGTCGACCTGGCGCTCGGTCTCGGGGCCGGTGGTCAGCGCCACGAACTCGTCGCCGCCGAGCCGGGCGACCATCTCGCCGGGCGCGGTCGCGCAGGACTGCAGCCGGTCGGCGACCTCCACGAGCAGCCGGTCCCCGGCCGCGTGGCCGAGGCTGTCGTTGATGGTCTTGAAGCCGTCGAGGTCCAGATAGCACAGGCCGAAGCGCTGGCCTTCTCCGGCGCCCAGCGCCTTCTCCAGGCGTTCGAAGAAGAAGGTCCGGTTGGGCAGGCCGGTGAGCGCGTCGTGCGTGGCCTCGTAGCGCAGCCGGAGGTTGAGCAGCCGGCGCTCGGTGGTGTCCTCCATGAGGGCGAGCTGGTACTGCGGGTTGCCGTCGGCGTCACGCAGCAGGGAGACCGTCAGATTGGTCCACAGGACCGTTCCGTCAGGGCGGTAGAACGCCTTCTCCATGTGGTAGTGCTCGCGCTCGCCGCGCACGAGCTCCTCGTAGAGCTTCCAGGTGTGGGAGGCGTCCTCGGGGTGCCTCCACTCCCTGACGTTGCGGCTGCGCATCGTCTGCTCGGAGACACCGAACATGCGCAGCAGCGCGCCGTTGACCTGGAGGATGTTGCCTTCCAGGTCGGCCATGCCAATGCCTATGGCCGCGCCCTCGAAGACCGCGCGGAAGCGGGCCTCGCTCGCGTGCAGCGCCTGCGCGACCAGGCCCTGCGCCCGCAACGCCGCCTGCGCGATGGCCTCCTGCTCGGCCAGCGTCCGCTCGCGCAGCGCCTGGGCGAACCCGGCGGCCATGGAGTGCTGCAACCGCGCGGCACGCGCCCGCAGGTCCTCCTGCGCTGCGTCCGAGCTGTCCTCGCCGCAGTAGAGCACGAGATAGGCGTCCACGCAGTCCAGCGTCCGGCTGAGCGCCTCCGGGTCGGTGCAGTGCGCGGCGACGAGGGCGGCGCCCACCGCCCTGGCCTCGTTCGCGTCGAAGGCCCTGGCCCTCAGCGCCTCACTCAACCGGTGGGCCAGCGGCAGCAGTTGTTTCTCGAATTCGGGCCGGGTCGCGGACGTCGAGGTGACCGGGAAGACCGCCCGGCTCCAGATCGTCGCGAACCGCCGCAGTCTGTCCTTGGGCCCGTCCGGTTCCGCGCTCACGCCGTACGCCCCACGCCCGCGAAACCGGAGAAGGCATACGGATCCTCGTCCTCCGGCGCCGTGTCCGGCCGCCAGCGCGGCATCGGCACCAGTCCCGGTTCCACCATGTCGTACCCCTCGAAGAACCGCGCGATCTCGTCGCGCGAGCGCATGATCAGCGGGTTGCGAATGTCCTTGTATACGTCCACCGCGCCCTCGGCCCGCTCCGGTGGCAGTGGGATTCCCTCGTACGAGGCATGCGTGAGGACGAGCAGGCTTCCGGGCGCGAGCGCGTCGCGCAAGTCGGCCACCGCTCCGTACGGGTCGTCCGCGTCTTCCACGAAGTGCAGTATGGCAACGAGAAGCAGGGCGACTGGCCGGTTCAGGTCGATCAGGCGCTGTACTTCGGGGCTGGCGAGGATCTCCTGGGGCTTGCGGAGGTCGGCGGCCACGACGTCCGCGTCCTCGTTGCCCGCGAGAACCGCCTGGCTGTGGGCCACGGCCACCGGGTCGTGGTCGACGTACACCACGTGCGCGCCGGGGCGGGCCGTCTGAGCCACCTCGTGGACGTTGCCGAAGGTCGGGATGCCGGAACCGATGTCCAGGAACTGCGTGATGCCCTCACCTGCGGCGAAGCGCACCGCGCGGTGCAGGAACGCCCGGTTGGCCTGCATGACCTTGGGGAGTCCCGGCATGAACTCCATGGCCCTGCGGGCCGCTTCCCGGTCGACCTCGAAGTTGTGCGAACCGCCCAGGTAGTAGTCGTAGATGCGCGAAACGCTAGGCACCGAGATGTCGATGCTTCGGGGGGCCCAGGCGGGACGCTCCATCTATCTCTCCAAGGCGTAGGCGATCCGGTGTTCGAGCAGAGGCTACTGATCGCCCGGCAAAGGAGCGAGCAGAAACGGAAATTGACCATCCGTTCCCGGTCACTGCCTGCGGCACGTGCCGCATCGATGTTCCTCCGCGGCCTCTACGAAACGTAGGCGCGGCACTGCGGAGCGTTCCGGAACGGGAGTCGGTTCGCGGGGAGTCGCGGTGAATGACGGCAAACCGGTCCGCCCCCTCCGTGCGGCGCGGAGGGGGCGGACCGGTGGATCGGACGCGCCGGGCTTACTCGGACGCTCCGACCGGCTTTCCGTCGGGCCGGATCGCGAACCATGTGCCGGCGACGCCCTGGCCGTTGGTGTCGCCGGGCTTCTTGTCACCGGCGAAGGTGTAGATCGGGATGCAGTCGATGGACTGCTGCTTGATGCCGTCGGGGCGGTCGAAGACGACGTAGCCCTGGTTGGGGGTGGATCCCTGCAGATCGATGCCCTTGGTGTCCTTCTCGTCGACCGGCGCGACGACGGGCCACTTCTCCAGGCAGTCGCCGGTGCACGCGGTGGACATCGGCCACTGCGTGTCCTTCATGAACCGGTAGACCGTGTGACCGTTCTTGTCGATCACGATCTCGCCGAGCTTGGGGTCGTTACGGGTGGACAGCCCGGGCAGGTCCTCGGCGGCGGCGCCGCCGCCCTGCTTGGCCTTCTTGCCGTCGGCGGCCAGCGCGTACCACTTGCCGCCCACGCCTTGGCCGGTGACGTCGCCGGCCTTGGTGTCCTTCGCGTAGCGGTAGGCCGGCCAACCGCCGATGGTCAACTGCTTGGTGCCGTCCGCGCGGGTGACCTCGCCGAGCAGCGCCTCGTCGACGCCCTCGCCGGCCGAGGCGTCGTCCGCGGGGACCGGAGGCCAGGCCGTGGCACAGTCGCCGTCGCAGTTCGACTTCGGCGGCTCCGCGGTGTCCTCGTCGAAGCGGTAGAGGGTCAGACCGGCGCTGTCCGTCAGCACCTCGCCCAGTTCCGCGTTGGTGGACACGGACAGCTCGCCCGCCGTGGAGGTCTGGGTCGCGGGGCTGCTCTGCCCCGCCTGCGGGCTGGCACCGGAACCGGTGCTGCCGAGGCCCGCACCAGCGCTTCCATAGTCGCCGGCCGCGGCCGTCGCGCCCACGTTCTGGCTGCCCGTGGACGGGGCGCTTTCCTGACCGCACGCCGTCGTCAGCGCCAGAACCGCCGCAGCGCTTGCCACGAGTGAGGCGCTCCGCCAGGAGGTCTTCATCGTCAACTCCCCATAATCCAAAGGGTGTTGCAGCGCCCTTCTGCGCCGCCGCACGACCATGGGTACGCATGGGAGCCGCGGTTGTGTTCAACCACCGCGCACATTTCTTTCCGGAACCTGTGGCTCCCGCCCCGCTTCGCACACCCGTGCGTGTCTTTGGACGTGCGAGCGCCCCGTGATCAAACCGTCGACCGCCGGCTGTCCCTCCTTCGGGGCAATCTCCTCCAGCTCGCACGTGCGGCCGTACGCCAGGCCCCATGATCTTCGTCGTGCATCGACCCGAACCGACCCAATCCGCCCCGGCCGTAAGGATGTTGGCCCTGCTGACGCTGACGTGGATGCTCGTCGGCGCCCCGGCCGGCGTCGCCGTGGCCGACGCCTGCGCCTACGCCTCGACCGGTCCGGGCGGCACCGATGCGGTGGCGGTCGCCGGAAGCCTCACCTGGCCGACTCCCCCGGCGTGCCCGAAGCCCACGCCGACACCGACCCCCACGCCACCGACGCCCACGCCCACACCGGACCCGGCTCCGGATCCGCCGCCGAAGCCGAAACCGACGCCCACGCCGACGCCGACGCCCAAGCCACCGCCGCCTCCCCCACCGCCACCACCGGCACCGCAACCGGCGCCACCCCGCCCGCGACCGACCCCGCCTGCGACCCCCACGCCGAGCCCGGCCCCCACTCCGACCCCCACACCGACGCCGTCGGCCGAGCCCACCCCGCGCCCTTCCGTCACTCCGGTGAGTTATCCGCGGTACCAGGCGCCGAGCCGCCGCAAGCGGCCGTCACACGGCGCCACCTCGCCCGTCACCTATGTCCTGCTCATCACCGCACCCGCGGTGGCCGCCGTAGCCGCGCTGCGGCCGCGCTAGCACTCGATCAGCGCTTGATCCTGGAGGCATCCCTTGCCGGAATGGCTTGTTCTCACCCTCGCGATGCTGGCCGCCTGTGCCGTGGTGGTCGTCATCACCCTCGTACGGCACCGCACGGCGCCCGAGGACGAGGATCCCAGCGAGACGCCGGACGTCATCGAGTACATGACGATGTGGATCGGCGTGGTGTACGCCATCGTCCTCGGTCTGGCCATCGCGGGCGTCTGGGAGGCGCGCAGCGTCGCCCAGGACCACGTCCAGGCGGAGGCGCAGGCGTTGCACGAGATCTCGGAGCGGGTGCGGGTCTACCCGGACGACGTACGCGACCGCATTCGGGACGATGTCAACGCCTATGTCGGACACGTCGTCAGCACCGAGTGGCAGGCGATGGCGGACGACGGCCATGTCACCGAGCGGGGCACCGAGCTCCTCGCCCAGGTCCGCGCGGACGTCACCGACTACCAGCCGAAGTCGGACTTCGAGGCCCAGGCCTACCAGCCGGTCCTCGACCAGATGGCCGCCGCGGACCAGGCACGCAATGCCCGGGCGGACTCGGCCGAACCCACCATGCCGGGTGTGGTGTGGTTCGGGCTGCTCGTCGGCGGCGCGGTCACCATCGGGATGATCTTCGCGCTGCAGATCCGGCGTACGACGCGCGAACTGGTCCTCGCGGGCCTGTTCTCCGCGCTGATCGCCTTCCTGCTCTTCCTGATCTGGGACTTCGACGCGCCCTACAGCCGCGGGGTCACCGCGTCGGCGGACCCGTTCCTGAGCCTCTTCCCGGGGATCAAGGACTGACGGCGATCCACCGGGGCAGGCCATGGGGCCGCCAGGCCGCTGCCAGGTCCTCAGAGAGACCGCCGGGGGACGCTCGTCGCCGCGTCGCCGTCCCCCGGCCGCCGGAACGCACCCCCCCCTGAGCGGCCCACACCCTTGCCCCATTCGCGCGACTGCGATCGCGCGGACGCACGCACGTTCCTAGCGTTTTGGTCATCGAGGTGCATTTCCGACGCGAGCGGAAGAGGTCCGCAGCTGCTCCTCGGGGACCCGGAGGAACCACCATGCGCGTGATAGGCGTCGCTTCGGCCGCACTGCTGGGCGTCAGTGCCCTCACCCTCACCGCCCCAGCCGCCCACGCGAGCAGCGTCAGCTCGGGCTTCCGGGTCAGTGTCCTGCCCACGACCATCGCGGCCGGCGGACAGGTGACCCTGCGCGCGACCGGCTGCGAGCAGGGCGTGTTCGTCACCTCGGGCGTCTTCGACGACGTCGCCATCCCCAGGGGACGGACCACGGCCACGGCCACGGTCTACTGGGACGCGAAGCCGGGCGCCGTCTACCAGGTGACGTTCCACTGCGGCACCTTCTGGCAGAACGCCGAGCTCACCATCGCCGGCGGCGGCCGGGACCACCCCGCACACAAGCCGGTGACGCCGCAGCGGGGCGTGCAGGCAGGCGGGGGCGGCAGCGTCGCCGGGTTCGACCTGCAGGAGATCGGCCTCGGGGCCGCGCTCGTCGCCGGGTCGCTCGGGGCGGCGTACCGCATCTCCCGCCGCCACCCCGACCAGGACGGCGCCTGAGCGCACCGCCCACAGGCTTCGCCCCGGATCCCTGAAGGGATCCGGGGCGAAGCCTGTGCCACGTGCGTTCAGTCTCCGAAGGGGGCGGCCGGAACCACTGTTCGGACCGTCAGATCCGCTTCTCGGACCGGCGGCGCATCCAGAACACGCCGCCGCCGATGACGGCCGCGGCCACGAGCCCGCTGCCGATGGCGATGTCGGTGGGAGTCGCCCCGCTGGAGCTGCCGCCGCCGATGCCGCCGCGGACGCCACCGATGACGGTGAAGGCGGCCGGACGGGTCAGGGTCCTGCTGTCGCAGGTGACGGTGATGTCGTAGGAGCCGGGGTTGGCGTTGCTGTTGATCGTCGCGGTGCCCTTCGCGGTGCCCGTGGCGCCGTGGATGGGCGTGAGCCTCGTCGGTGAGAACGCGTTGGAGGTCGCGGTGCCGCCTCGCGGGCAGCCGTCGACCGTGATGGTCAGCTGGTCGCCGCGGGCGATGACGCTGGGCAGGGCGACGATGTTGCTCGGGTTGGCGGGCATGCCGTCCAGAGCGACGGCCGCGGGCGCGGCGAGCCCGAGGGCGGCGACCGCGGCACCGGCGGCCACCAGGGCACGAGAGTTACGCATGTGATCCTCCGCGGAAGACGCCCCGGGAACCGTCCCCGGTCGATCGGCGAGAAAGCGCCTCCCGGAAAAACCCTCAGACGCCCTGCACCGGCCCGCATTTCGGCGATGGTCCGTCCTGGTGAGAGGACACGCCGCCCGAAAAGCGCACAATCGGATATCACCGCAGGTCACGGACCGTCAGAAAATTCCCGTGCGCGGCAACTCGGATGGCGCACCACCGGGCGCGCGGGCCACCCGTTCGCGTCTGCCCCGTCGCCGGTTTCGCGCGCGGGACTTAGCGTTCTCGTATGCGCGAATGACACGGCGACGGCCGTGTCGAGAGGGGAAGTCGAATGTCTGCGTCCGAGCTGGCCGATCTGGCCGAAGAGGAGGAGCGGCGCAAGAAGCGCGCCCCTTGGGGCGTGATAGCGCTTGTTCTGCTGACCGGCCTCGCGCTCATTCGGAATGGTTCGGGGGAATTCGACGTGGGGCCCCCGCAGCCCGCGTCGGCGGCTGCCGCCGACAGCCGCACCTCGTCCGGCGGCACCTTCCTCGGGGTCCCCGATCCGCTGCCGTACTCCGAGCCCGACCGGGTCAGGATCCCGTCGATCCAGGTCGACGCGCCGATCACGCCGGTCGGTCTGGACGCGGACGGCTGGGTCGGCGCGCCGCCGCCGGAGGACCCGAACCTGGCCGGCTGGTTCACCGGCGCGGTCTCCCCCGGCGAGAAGGGCACCGCCGTCGTGGTGGGTCACGTCGACAACACTCAGGGCCCCGCCGTGTTCTACGGACTCGGAGCCCTGAAGAAGGGAAATCGCGCCGAGGTCGCGCGGAGGGACGGAAAGACGGCCGTTTTCGAGATCTACGGAATCGAGGTCTTCGCGAAGAACAACTTCCCCGGTAACCGTGTCTACGGTTCCAAGGGATCCCCCGAATTGCGGATCATCACCTGCGGGGGCGGTTTCTCCAAGCAGAACGGCTACGACGGGAACGTCGTCGTTTTCGCCCGCCTGGTCGAGGTCCACTGAGCGTTTCCCTCCCCCGGGCGGGCGAAGACCGGTCAGGTGAACTGCCGTCGCGGGACGGTGATGTGGTAGCCGGAATCCAGCAGGTGCGGCAGATAGGCGCGCAGCGCCCGGACACTCTGGGTGCGGTCGCCCCCGGCGTCGTGCGAGAGCACCACGACGCCGGGGGCGGCGCCGTTCTCCACCCGGCCGACGATGGTCCGGATGCCGGGAGTGGTCCAGTCGAGGGTGTCGACCGTCCAGGCCAGCGGTTCCATGCCGAGCTCGGCGCCCAGTTGGAATACGGCTCGGTTCCAGGCGCCGTAGGGCGCTCGGAACCACAGGGGCCGCTCGCCGTACGCCTCCTCGATGACGTCGCAGGTACGTTCCATCTGCGAGCGGATCTGCCGGCGCTTCAGGCGGGGCAGCATCGGGTGGGACCAGGTGTGGTTGCCGACGACATGTCCCTCGTCGGCCATCCGGGCCAGCAGTTCCTTGTTGTCGACCACCATCTCCCCGCACACGAAGAACATCGCGCGGACGTCGTACTGCGCGAGGGTGTCCAGGATGTCCGGGGTGTAGCGGGGGTCCGGTCCGTCGTCGAAGGTCAGCACCATGGTGCGGCCGCGTCCGGACACGCGCAGGAACGGCTCGCGCCGGACGAGGGTCCGGCCGGGCGTGGTCCGGGGCGGGCCGTATCCGGTCAAGGGCTGGAGGCGGTAGGCGGAGGGCTTCTGCGGGCGGCGCGCCTGGGGGCCGGCGGCCGCGGGGCGGGCCGGCTCGCCGTCCGAGCCCGGCG
>NZ_NTGE01000084.1:0-39213 GCF_002291145.1 Streptomyces sp. SA15 | reverse complement strand
TCGCCGTCCGAGCCCGGCGACAGCAGACCGGCCGTGCCGACCGCCCCGACGGCGGCGGCGCCGGCGAGCAGCGCCCCGCGCCGGGTGAACAGCCGTGTGAGCAACTGATCCTTCGTCATGACTCATCACTCGCCCACGACGGCCCCGACGCACCGCAACGACACCGGGGCGGCTGTACGAAAGCACCCTTACGGCCCAGCGTTTCGGAGCAGCGGCGGGGCACCGGCGGGAAGGGCGACGACCCACCGATCGGTGCCAGACCTGTCCGGGCGGGTCCGCGTGGAGGTTCACCGGCCCCGGCCCCGTCCCCTCCGGCGAGGCCGAGCGCCGAGAGCGACGGCAGGCCTTCGGTGCCGGCCGACCGATGCCCGCCTTCGGGTGCCCGTTTCCCCGGAGTTTGCGCAGGCGATGGTCGAGTGATCCCGCACTCCGGTGCGACCTGGGATTTCGGATAGCCTCCCAGCCGTGACGGAACAGCACTCGCACCAGTTCGAACGGGGCACGGACGGCCCCAAGGTCATCGTGGTCGGCGTGGACGGCTCCGACTCCTCGGTCCGCGCGGCGGCATATGCCTCCGGCTTGGCCCGGCGCCAGCACGCGCTGCTCGCCATCGTCTACGTGCAGCCGGTGCTGGCGGCGGGCGCGGCGGTCGGGGCGCCGGTCACCGAGACGACGGACGCGATCGCCGAGGACCTGGTGGCGCAGATCTGGGAGGCGACCGAACACAACAAGGGGATATTCGACATGCGCTGGGAGTTCCACACCTTCCGCGGCGACCCCTACAACGGCCTGGTGAAGGCCGCGGACCAACTGAAGGCGGACGCGGTCGTGGTGGGCGCCTCGGAGCAGGCCGGCCATCGGATCGTCGGCTCGGTCGCGGTACGGCTGGTGAAGGCGGGGCGGTGGCCGGTGACCGTGGTGCCGTAACCACGCGGAGGAGTTGTGTGGTGAGTTGTGTGCTGCCTTTCGCCACGGGCGTCACTGCGCCATCATGAGCCGCCAGTCAGCCGTTTGCCGAACACAAAGAGGTGACGGGCATGGCCGGACTCCGCGCGGGCGAGGGGATTCTCCGCCGCAAACCCATCGAACACATTGAAGAGACGGAGGTCGGCGCGGGCGCACGGCTCGACCGGTCGCTCGGGCTGTGGCAGCTGACCGCGATCGGTGTGGGCGGCATCATCGGCGCCGGAATCTTCACGCTCGCCGGCACGGTGGCCAATGGCACAGCGGGCCCCGCGGTCCTCGTCTCCTTCCTCGTCGCCGGCGTCGCGAGCGCCGCTGCCGCCCTGTCGTACGCCGAGTTCGCGGGGCTCATCCCGAAGGCCGGTTCCGCCTACACGTACGGATACGCGGTGCTCGGCGAGCTCGCGGGCTGGTTCATCGGCTGGGACCTGCTGCTGGAGTACACGGCGATCGTGGCGGTGGTCGCGATCGGCATCTCCGGCTACTTCAGCTTCCTCGTCGGCGAGATGGGCGCCGATCTGCCGAACTGGATGCTGGGCGCGCCGGGCACCGGAGACGGGCACAAGGTCGACCTGTTCGCGGCCGTGCTGTGCCTGCTGATCGCGTATCTGCTCACCCTCGGCATCAAGAACGCGGCCCGCTTCGAGACGGTCGTGGTCGTGCTGAAGGTGCTGGTCGTGCTGCTGGTGATCGCCGTCGGCGTGTTCCACATCGACACGGCGAACTACAACCCGTTCTTCCCGTACGGGGTCGGCGGGGCGTTCACCGGTGCGGCGACCGTGTTCTTCGCGGTCTTCGGCTACGACGCCATGTCGACGGCGGCCGAGGAGTCGAAGGACGCGCAGCGGCACATGCCGAAGGCGATCATCTACTCCCTGGCCATCTCGATGGTGCTGTACGTGGCCGCCTGCCTGGTCCTGACGGGCATGCAGAACTACCCGGACATCGACAAGGAGAGCGGCTTCTCGACGGCGTTCAAGTCGGTGGGACTCGGCGGACTGGCGGACGTGATCGCGGTGGGCGCGATCATCGGGATCCTCACGGTCATGTTCACGTTCATGCTGGGCGTCACCCGTGTCTGGTTCTCCATGTCCCGTGACGGGCTGCTGCCGAAGTGGTTCGCCAAGACGCACCCGACCCGGCACGTGCCGACGCGGGTGACCTGGATCGTCGGGGTCGCGTCGGCCGTGATCGCCGGGTTCCTGCCGATCGGCGAGGCGGCCGAGCTCACCAACATCGGCATCCTGCTGGCGTTCGTGGTGGTGTGCGTGGCGGTGATCGTGCTGCGCTACCGGCAGCCGGAGCTGCCGCGCACCTTCCGCACACCGTGGATGCCGGTCGTGCCGGCGGTAGGGGTCGGCTTCTCGATCTGGCTCATCACCTACCTGCAGTGGCAGACCTGGGTGCGGTTCGCCGTGTGGTTCGCGCTCGGGCTGGTGATCTACTTCGGCTACTCGTACCGGCGGTCGGCGCTGGCAGAACGGCCCTAGGCCCTGTCGTCACATTCCCGTCGTCCGCCCGAAGGGCGGGCCCCGCAGCGTCAGGTGCGTGCTCTCGGCGTGCCGGGCGCAGGCCCTCGTACTGGTCGTACGTGGGCCTGTGCCCGGTGCGGCGAGAGTGCGTGCATGGCGTCGCGGGGCAGGCGGGAATTTGACGACAGGGCCTAGGCCACCCGATGGGGACACACCGGGCCGAGTCGCTACCGGCCCATCACGAGCCCGTCCTGTGCCGCGCCCCGGCTGAGGACCACGTCCCGGATCCGGTCGCGTACGGCGCGCACGTCGGCGCCCGCGGCGAGCGCCTGGTTGAGGTTCACCGCCCGGCCCGCGTCGATGTCGAACAACTGCGGCACGAACTCGGCCCGGGTCACCTTCCAGCGCTCCCCCGGCCGGGCGGGCGGGGCGAAGGTGAAGCGGCCGAGGGTGGACTGGTTGCCGCGCCGGTCCTGCACCCGCTGGTGGTTGAACATCTCACCGGCGATCTGGTCGCCCATTCCGTAGATCACCCAGGTGCCGTTGACCTTCTCGTAAGCCTGCGGGACATGCGCGTGGGTGCCGAGGATGAGGTCGATGTCGGGGCGGTGGCCGGTGCGCGCGGCCGTGAGCCGCTGGGCCAGGGTCAGTTGCCGCTCGTCGGGTGCGTCCTGCCATTCGGTGCCCCAGTGCAGGGACACGACGACCACGTCGGCGCCCGCCGCGCGGGCCGCCCGGGCGTCCGCGACGATCTTGTTCTCGTCGATGAGGTTGACGGCCCAGGGCTGTCCCTGCGGGAGCGGGAAGCCGTTCGTGCCGTACGTGTACGCGAGGTGGGCGACGTTCGCCTCGCCCGCGCGCAGGATGGTGGGCACGCGCGCCTCTTCCTCGGTGCGCGCCGTGCCGGCGTGCCGTACGCCCGCCCGGTCGAGGGCGTCCAGCGTGCGACCGATGCCGGCGGCGCCGTCGTCGAGGCTGTGGTTGGAGGCGGTGGAGCAGCCGTCGTAGCCGGTGGCGGCCAGGCCCTTGGCCACCTCGGGCGGGGACTTGAAGGTGGGGTAGCCGGTGTAGCGGCCGTTCTCGCCGTAGACCGTCTCCATGTGACACAGCGCCAGATCGGCACGGGAGACGACCGGCTTGACACCGGCGAGCATCGGGCGGAAGTCGTGGCCTTTGCCGCCCGCGTCGAAGCGCGCACGCTCGATGATCGAGCTGTGCGGGAGGACGTCGCCGGAGGCGACGAGCGTGAACCCGGGGGTGTTGGTCGGCGCGGGATGTCCGGCCGGACCGGACGGCTCCTGACCCTCGGCCTGGCAGGCGGCGCCCGCTGCGAGCAGGGCCGTGAGGGCCAGGGCAACCTGTCGTCTGCGTGCAATCATCAGCTCACCCCATTGAGATCATATTTACTCATAAATAGGTACGAAGCTGAACGTGCCCGCAAACGGTCTTCCTGCCCTCTTAGCCCGTCCGGAGCGCGTGAACGACGCGGAATGGACCGTTCATCGAACCGTTCGTCGACGCGATCGACCGTCCGCCGCAGAGCCGCGCTCCCACCCTGGCCGGAATCGGTCCCCTGATGTGCCATACGGCCATGACGGCCGGAACCACCCTCACCAACGGGACGACGACCGCCGAGCACGAGCTCGCCGCACTGCAGCGGGAGCACGGCCGGCCCCTCTTCGCGCTGCTGCTCCGGCTCTGCGACGGTGACCGACAGCGCGCCGAGGACCTCGTACAGGAGACGCTGGTGCGCGCCTGGCAGCATCCCGAAGCCCTGCGCGCCGACGACTTCGAGTCCGTACGGCCGTGGCTGCTGACCGTGGGACGGCGGCTGGCGATCGACGCGCGCCGGGCCCGGCAGGCGCGGCCGCCGGAGGTCGGCGACGCGATCCTGGAGAACGCCCGGGTGTGCGCCGACCACGCCGAGCGGGCCGCCGCCACCCTCGATGTGCGCGAAGCTGTGAAGACACTCACTCCGGAGCACCGTGAAGTCCTGGTGCTGGTGTATTTCCAGGGGGCGAGTGTGGCGGAGGCCGCGGAGGCCCTCGGGATTCCGCCCGGTACCGTGAAGTCCCGCGCGTACTACGCGTTGCGCGCCCTGCGCCGGGTGCTACCGGGATACGCGGCCGACCTGCGCTGAAACCAATGGCTGAGTCAAACCTCCGTAAAGCGCCTTGCCGCTGACCCCGGTTGAGTAATCGGCTGTCCTCATCCGTGTTCCGAATGGGGCAGGGCCCCAGGGCCCGGTATCGGGTGACGCGCACGCACCGGAGGAAGGCAGGAAGGGATGCTGCACAGAGGTCACGAGAGCACGGACGGCGCCGGCGGCGGCGAACTGACCGTCCCCATGGCGTGGTTGTACGCCGAGTACATCGCCGACGAGCTGCTGCGGTCCGGCGATCTGATGCCGCCGACGTCCTTCGAGTTCCGCGCGGGGCGGGACGCCCTGGCGCTGACCATCTTCCTCTCCGACACCGACGGCGAGCTCTCCGGCATCCAGGTCGTCTCCCAGCTGGAGACCTGGCTGTCGCTGACCGCCTACGACCAGCCGTGGCAGGACTGGGTGTGCGAACGCATGGCCCAGCTCACCGCCGAGACGCTCGCCTCCGAGGCCCCCGCGCCCGACCTGGCGCTGGCCGAGGCGGCCTGGCGCTGGCTGGAGGAGACCGAGCTGCTCGCCCCGGACCTGAACGCGGTGCCGGGCGGCGCCGCGATGATCGGCGAGGACGAGGGGCCCAAGGTGTGGACGCCGGCCTGGCAGCTGGGGTTGCCCCTGGGACACCTCGCCATCCATCTTTTCTAGATTCGTTTCGACTCGGACCAATCCTCGGGTCCGGCCGCTCCGAACCCCTTGGTTACGATTCTGTATGGGGCTTGAGTGATTCGGCTGGCTGGTCCGTACCGGTGGGAGCAAGGCGTAAACCGGAGTAACCCCCACCCGCACCCAACGGCACGAGGATTCGGCATGAGGTCCCTGGAGAGGCATCGCGACGTCGGCGCGTACGCGCTCGGCGTGCTGGACGAGGCGGACGCCTTCCGCTTCGAGGACCACCTCATGGAGTGCCCCCGCTGTGCGGCACACGTGACCGAATTCGGCCCCACCACCCGGCAGTTGATGCTGTACCGCCGGGCGACGCCGCGTGTGGTGCACCCCATGGCGCAGCCCGGCCCGAGGCTGCTGGACCGGCTGCTCGGCGAGGTGTCGGCGCGGCACCGGGCGCGGCGCAGACGGCTGTGGTATGCCGTGGCCGCGTCGGTGGTCTTCGCCGTGGCCGGATCCGGGATCGCGATGACGATGGAGGGCGGCAAGGAGCCCGTGCGGATCACCGCGACGGACGAGCGGTCGGGCGTATGGGCGCAGGTCACCACCGAGGACGAGGCCTGGGGCAGCGAGGTGCAGCTCAAGGTCAAGGACGGGGCCGGTCCCCGCGCCTGCCGGCTCATCGCCATCGGCCACGACGGCTCGGAGCAGACGGTGACCAACTGGAACGTGCCCCACCACGACGCCCGGGAGAACACCATGCACGGCAGTTCGGCCATGCATGCCGACCAGATCGCCCGCTACGAACTCCGCACGGTCGACGGGGAGCATCTGGTGACGCTGGAGTCCCGCTAGCGTGCTCGTGCTGGTCACCTACCTCGTGGGCAGCCGGAGCCGGTGACTACTTCAGCAACCTCGACAACCTCCGGTCCGCCAGCGGCTTCCCACCCGTTTGGCAGGTCGGGCAGTACTGCAGCGAGGAGTCGCTGAAGGAGACCTCGCGGATGGTGTCGCCGCACACCGGGCAGGGTTCGCCGGTACGGCCGTGGACGCGCAGGCCGCTCTTCTTCTCGGCCTTGAGGCGGCCGGCGGCGACGCCACGGGACCGCTCGATCGCCTCGGTGAGCGTCGTGCGCAGGGCTTCGTAGAGGGTGTGGGTCTCCTGCGGGGTGAGGGAAGCCGCGAGTTTGAAGGGGGACATCTTCGCGGCGTGCAGGATCTCGTCGCTGTAGGCGTTGCCGACGCCCGCGATCAGGGACTGGTCCCGCAGGGCGCCCTTGAGTTGCCGGCGTTCACCGGCGAGGAGGGCGGCGAAGCGCTCCTCGCCGAAGTCGTCGGCGAGCGGGTCGGGGCCGAGGCGGGCCACGCCCGGGACCTCCTGGGGGTCGTGGACTACGTAGACCGCGAGGCGCTTCTGGGTGCCCGCCTCGGTCAGGTCGAAGCCCGCGCCGGTCTCCAGGGCCACGCGCAGCGCGAGGGGGCCCTTGCCGGGGCGGGGCGGGCCGTCGGGGAGCTTGTCCTTCCAGTGCAGCCAGCCCGCGCGCGCCAGGTGGGTCACGAAGTGCGGGCCGCCGTCCGTGGCGAGGTCGAGGAACTTGCCGTACCGGCGCACGGCGATGACCTCGTGGCCCTCGAGGGCGGTGAGCGGAGGGTCGTACGTCTTCAGGACACTGATCGCGACGGGCAGCACCCGGACGATCTCGTGTCCGACCAGGTGCTCGGTCAGGAAGTCCTTGAGCGCTTCCACCTCGGGGAGTTCCGGCATACGTCCAGAGTGCCACCGGAGACTCCCGGCATCAGCTCAGGTCACCACGAACTCGCACCACACGCACTTGCCGCCGCCCCGCGCCTCCACGCCCCACACGTCGGTGAGCAGGTCGACCAGGAGCAGGCCCCGGCCGGAGACCCCCGACTCCCCCGCCTCGCGGCGGCGTGGCAGGGCGCTGGAGGCGTCCTCGACTTCGACGCGCAGCCGGCGGTCGCTGCCGGTGAGGGCCCGCAGGGTGACGACGGCGGAGCCCTCGGTGTGCATGAGGGCGTTGGTGATCAGCTCGTCGGCGACCAGTTCGATCTCGTCGGCGCGGTCGCGGGCGCCCCAGGCGGTGACCGCGGCGCGGATCATGTGGCGGGCCCCGGCGAGGGCCTCGGGGTCGCCGGGTGCCACGTGCTGCTGGAGCCGGCCACCGGACCGCGGCCTGTCCAGGCCGCGGCGGCGCAGCAGGAGCAGAGCCACGTCGTCGTCGCCGCCGCGCTCCTCGGCCACGTCGATGAGGCAGTCGGCGAGGTCCCGTACGTCGTCCGGGCCGGCGGCGACGAGGGCCGTGAGGGTCCGCATGCCGTCGTCGAGGTCGGCGCCGGGCTGTTCGACCAGACCGTCGGTGCACAGCATCAGGGTGTGACCGGGGTCCAGTTCGAGGGTGGCGACGGGGTATTCGAGACGTCCGAACTCGGCGGACAGGCCGAGCGGCAGACCGCCCTCGAGAAAGACACGGCGGCAGCTTCCGTCGGGGTGGCGGACCAGCGGGTCGATGTGGCCGGCCCGGACCACCTGGACCACTCCGGTGGACAGGTCGGCCTCCGCGTACAGGCAGGTCGCGAAGCGGTCGGTGTCGAGTTCGTGGAGGAAGACGGAGGCACGGGCCATCACCGTGGCGGGGGTGTGGCCCTCGGCGGCGTAGGCCCTCAGGACGATGCGCAGTTGGCCCATGACCGCGGCGGCGTGCGTGTCGTGGCCCTGGACGTCGCCGATGACGGCGCCGACGCGGCCGCCCGGCAGCGGGATCAGGTCGTACCAGTCACCGCCGATGTCCCGGCCGAGCGAGGCGGAACGGTAGCGGACGGCGACGTCGGCGCCCGGGACGCTGGGGATGGTGCGCGGCAGCATGGCCTGCTGGAGGCCGGTCGCGAGGTCCTTGTCCTGCTCGTAGAGCATGGCCCGCATGAGGCTCTGCGCGATGCTGCTGCCGAGGGCGATGAGAACATTGCGGTCCTCGGGCGAGAAGCCTCGCCGGTCGCTGTAGAGCAGGCCCATGGCGCCGATCGGACGGGCCTCGGCGATGAGCGGCAGATAGGCGGCCGAGGTGATGTCCAGGCCGGTGATGTGCGGCCAGAGCACCGGGTACCGCTCGGCGAACTCCTCCGGCGACTCGATGAAGCGCGGGCTGAGCGTGCGGACGACCTCGCTCATCGGGTAGGGCTCGTCGATCCGGGTCACGCGGGTGCCGGGCACGAAGCTGCCGTCCGGGCCGTCGGCGACCAGCCGGATGCGGCCCGCCTCGACCAGGCCCATGACGAGGCTGGTGGCGCCCAGGCGGGTGAGTCCGTGGGTGTCCTTGAGGACGTCGATGACGTCGTCCACGGTGCGGGCGTGGGCGAGGGCGGCGGTGGTGAGCTGGACGACGTTGGTCTGCCGGCGGCGGGCCTCGTCCTGGGCGGCCTGGTCGCGGCGCGCCTCGATCTCACCGATCTCCTGGGTGGCGTCGCGGACGATGCCGATGATCCGGCGGGGGCGTCCCGTCTCGTCGCGTCGGATGTAGCCCTGGGTGTGGGTCCAGCGCAGGGTGCCGTCGCGGCAGCGGAGCCGGAAGTAGGTGCCGTAGTTCTCGCTGCCGTCCTTGATGGCGTGGGCGACGAGGGCGTCGAGCCGGTGGGCCTCCGCGCGTGGGAACCGCACGGACAGGGTCTCGGGGTACCCGTCGTATTCGTCGGGGCGCATGTCGAAGACTTCATGGGCCTGGGCGTCCATGTGGAACAGACCGGTGTCCAGGTCCCAGTCGAAGCTGCCCATGCGGTTGAGCGCCAGGATCGGATCCGGGTGGGCGGGCCAGTCGTCCGGGAGTGACAGGGCGCTCGCTCCCCGATCAACCATGGGGCCACCTTCCCAGGAGTCGGCCGATTATTCGACCGGGAGACGGACCGGTATACGACCGGTGAAGCGTGCCGACGTCAGACGCTGTCCGTGCCGGCCGGGTCGTCGGCGTCGGGGATCAGGCCGCCGCCGTCGGGCAGGTCGGGGGTTTCCGGCACGGACTCGGGGCCGGTCGCGTCCGAGGGGTTGGGGAGGGCGTCGGGCTCGGTGGGCTTTTCGGCGGTGGGCTCCTCGGTGGGCTCCTCGGGGACCGTCGTCCCGACGTCGGGCTCGGTCGTGGGGGGTGTGGGCGTGGCGGTGGCCGTGGCCGTGGCCGTGGGGCAGTCGGTCGGCTCGTCCGTCGGCGTGTCGATCGGCGTGTCCGTCGGCATGTCCGTCGGCATGTCTGTCGCCATGTCCGTCGGCGTGTCGATCGGCGTGCCCTCGGTGACGCCCGGCGTACCAGTGACGGTCGGGGTCACGCAGTCGGTCGCGCCCGGGGAAGCCCTCTCATCGCTCCCGTCCGCAGGAGACACGCCGCCCTCGCCCGACAAGGTGCCCGACAAGGCGCTGGACGCGCCCCCATCCGGGGACGGAGCAGGCTCCGGCTCCGACGCCACCGCGTCCGGCGCGGGCACGCTGCGGTCGTGCCGTGCGTCATGGCCGATCCGCCGCTCGATCCAGGTGTGGTCGACGCTGTCGATGATCGTGATGTTGGTGATCACCTGCACGGTCGGTGCCACCACGACCACCCGCATGGGCCGGAAGCCGACCCAGGGGCGGCCGTGAGTGCCGGGGCTGCCCCGCATCACCACCGGCGGCTTCAGCGGGTTGCCGCACGCGCAGCGGACGCGCGGCACCCCCCGGTTGTCGACGAGGACGGCCGTGCCCGCCTGGAGGACGGCCTGGTAGGTGGTCACGTGTCCGTCGCGGAAGCCGTGGTTGGTGACCCGGGTGTCGGCGCGCAGCTCGACCGGGGCCAGACCACGCAGGTAGTCCGGGACCGAGGCCTGGGAGACACCCGCGACCTGGGCGAAGGCACGGGCCTTGGCCGGGTCGGCACGCAGGTGGCCGATCTGACGTTCGACGTCACAGCTGCCGACCCGCTCTTCGCCGCCGTAGAGGCCGGGCATCCCGCCGGACACGGATCGCACCACGGTCGGCTCCGGCGGCGCCGGTTGCGGCGTTCGGGTGACCGGAGACGGCGTGGCCGTCGAGGTCGCGGTGGAGTCCGTGAAGGGGTCCGGCCCCGGGTCCGCTACCGGTTGGAGGACGAGCTCCCCGCTCGACTTCGTGTCCTCGTCCCCGTCGCCGCCGCAGCCGGCGACGATGAGCGCCGCCGAGAGCGCGCAGGCCGCGACGAGGGTTCCGGTGGGTGTCCGCACCACACTCTCCCGTCCATCCCGGGCAGTTCGTCACTATTGTCTGCTTCGCTCGCTTGGGTTACGCAAGCGGAAGGGAGGTACACGCACAGTCACGTAGGGTTCCGGCGCGAGAATGGAGACGAGGAGCGCACGGCCATGGATTGGTTCACCGCATCCGACTACTGGATGAGCCGGCTGGTCTTCCAGCGGGCTCTGGCCGCCGTGTACCTCGTGGCGTTCCTGACGGCGGCGCTGCAGTTCCGCGCGCTGATCGGCGAGCGCGGGATGCTGCCCGTGCCCCGGTTCGTCGAGCGGGTGCCCTTCAAACGGGCGCCCAGCCTCTTCCACCTCCACTACTCGGATCGCTTCTTCGCGGTCTGCGCCTGGGCGGGCTGCGCGGTGTCGGCGGCACTGCTCGCGGGGCTCGACTCCCTACTTCCCTTGTGGGGCGGGATGTTGCTCTGGCTGGTGCCGTGGGTGCTGTACCTGTCGATCGTGAACGTCGGCCAGACCTGGTACGGCTTCGGCTGGGAGTCCCTGCTCCTGGAGGTCGGCTTCCTCGCGGTATTCCTGGGCAACGACGAAGTGGCTCCGCCGATCCTGGTCCTGTTCCTGCTGCGCTGGATCCTGTTCCGTGTCGAGTTCGGCGCGGGTCTGATCAAGATGCGTGGCGACGAGTGCTGGCGGAAGCTGACCTGCCTCGACCACCACCACGAGACACAGCCGATGCCGGGGCCGCTCAGCTGGTACTTCCACCATCTGCCCAGGCCCCTGCACCGGGTGGAGGTGGCCGCCAACCACTTCACCCAACTCGTGGTGCCGATCCTCCTCTTCACCCCGCAGCCGATCGCCACGGCCGCCGCGTCGCTGATGATCGTCACCCAGCTGTGGCTGGTGCTGTCGGGCAACTTCTCCTGGCTGAACTGGATCACCATCGTGCTGGCCCTGTCGGCGGTGGAGTTCCCGAGTGATCCGCCGTCGGTGCCCAACGCGCCGCTCTGGTACGAGGTCGTGGTCCTCGCGGTCGCCGCGCTGCTCGTGGCGCTCAGTTACCAGCCGGTCCGCAACATGATCTCCCGCCGCCAGGTCATGAACCGCTCCTTCGACCCGCTCCATCTGGTCAACACCTACGGCGCGTTCGGCAGCGTCAGCCGGGTCCGCTACGAGGTGATCGTCGAGGGCACGGCCGACGACGTACCGCGCGAGGACTCGGACTGGCGGGAGTACGAGTTCAAGGGCAAGCCGGGTGATCCCCGGCACTGGCCGCGCCAGTTCGCGCCCTATCATCTGCGGCTCGACTGGATGATGTGGTTCGCCGCGCTGTCGCCCGCCTACGCCGGGTCGTGGTTCGGCGCCCTGGTGGAGCGACTGCTGGAGAACGACCGCGACACGCTGAAGCTGCTGCGCCGCTCGCCGTTCCCGCCCGACGCGCCACCCCGCTTCGTCCGCGCCCGCCTCTTCCGCTACCGGTACACGACCTGGCGTGAGCTGCGGGAGACGGGTGCGTGCTGGGAGCGGACGTATGTGCGGGAGTATCTGCCGCCGACGCGGCTGATGGAGGAGGCTCAGAGGTCGTAGACGCGCGTGGCGGTGGCCCCGAAGATCTGGGTGCGTTCGTGTCCGCTGGTCAACTGGTGTGCGACGTCGAGTACTTCGCCGTACGTCGCCGCGAGCGTGCACACCGGCCAGTCCGAGCCGAACATCAGGCGGTCAGGGCCGAAGGCGTCCAGCACGACGTCGGCGTAGGGGCGCAGGTCGTCGATCGTCCAAGACGCGAGGTCGGCTGCGGTGACCATGCCGGAGACCTTGCAGACCGTGTTGGGGAGGGCGGCGAAGGCCCGGAGATCGGACGCCCAGGGTTCGAGCGTGCCGGAGGCTATGGGCGGCTTGCCCAAGTGGTCGAGGACGAAGGTGAGCTCGGGCAGCGAGGCCGCCGCCTTGATGCAGGCCGGAAGCTGGTGGGGCAGCACGACCAGGTCGTGGACCAGCCCGGCGTCGGCGACGGCGGTCAGGCCACGGCGTACGTCCGGACGCAGCAGCCACTCCGGATCCGGCTCGCCCTGGACCTGGTGCCGGATGCCCTTGAGATACCGCCCGCCGGGCAGTTCCCGCAGCCGGGCCAGTTCGTCGGGCACGTCGGGGCGGGTCAGGTCGGTCCAGCCGACGACGCCCGCGATCAGCTCGTGCTCGGCGGCCAGGGCCAGGAACTCCGGGGTCTCTTCGGGGACGGTGATGGTCTGGACGAGGACGGTGCGGTCGACGCCTGCCGCGCGGGCCTCGGGTGCGAGGTCTTCCACCGTGAAATCGCGTCGGAGACGGCTGTCTTCGCCGATCCAGTCCTGGTCCCGTACGGACAGGTCCCAGACGTGGTGGTGCGCGTCCACGGTCATGGCAGCTCCCATACGACGGGCAGGCCGGCGTCGGCGCCCTCGTCGGAGTAGTCGTGCACCACGTCCAGCAGCTCGGCCATCCGGGCCTGCCAGGCGACGTTGACCGGCAGTTTCTCCAGCTCGGCGAGGAGGCGGGCGTAGTCCGCGCACTCCAGGACGTGGAAGAGATCGGTGCCGCTGCGCCAGATCGTCCAGGAGGTGGCACCTGCGGCGCGGATCGCGTCGGTGAGCTCGACGGGGACCTCGCGGTGGGCGGCCTCGTACTCGTCGACGCGGTCCGCGCGGACCTTGGTGTGCAGGGCGACTCTCATGACGGCTCCTCCGACGACTCCTCTGACGGTTCCTCCGCGGGGACCGGGGCGTCGGCGCGCAGGAGGCCGCTGTCGCGCAGCTCCTGCCAGAAGGCGGCGGGGACCGTGGCCGCGAACTGGTCGGCGCAGTCGTGGACTTCGGCTGCGGAGCGGGTGCCGACGAGGACGCTCGCGACCGCTGGGTGGGCGGCGCAGAAGGCCAGAGCGGCGGCCCGCAGGGTGGTGCCGTGGCGGTCGGCGACGGACTTCAGGCGCAGGGCTCGGTCCAGCAACTCGGCGGTCGCCTGGGCGTAGTTGTACGTGGCTCCCGGTCTCGGGTCCGCCAGCAGGCCGGAGTTGAAGGCGCCGCCGACGACGACGGAGACACCACGTTCCTGCGCTTCGGGCAGCAACTCGATCAAAGCCCGCTGATCCAGCAGGGTGTAGCGGCCCGCGCACAGCACCACGTCGACGTCCGTGTCACGGACGAAGCGGGTGAGCATCTCGGACTGGTTCATGCCCGCGCCGATCGCGCCGACGACGCCCTCCGAGCGGAGCTTCTCCAGGGCCGGGTAGCCCTCCCGGAAGGCCTGTTCGGCGTGGTCGTCGGGGTCGTGGAGGTAGACGACGTCCACGCGGTCGAGGCCGAGCCGTTCGAGGCTGGCCTCCAGGGTGCGTCGTACGCCGTCGCCGCTGAAGTCCCAGACGCGGCGCTGGGTGGCGGGAACCGCGAAGCCGTTGGCCAGGTCGTCGTCGCCGTCCTGAAAGGCCTCCAGACGTCGGCCCACCTTGGTCGAGACCGTGTACCGCTTCCGGGGGTGCTCCCGCAGGGCCGCCCCGAGTCGGCGTTCGGACAGGCCGAGGCCGTAGTGCGGAGCGGTGTCGAAGTAGCGCACGCCCCGCTGCCAGGCGGCGGTCACGGCCTCGTGCGCCTGCTCCTCGCCGACCTCGGTGAAGAGGTTGCCGATCGCGGCGGCGCCGAAGGCCAGGGGACTGACCCGCACGCCGCTCCCGCCGAGCGTGTTCACTGGCCCACCGGACGCAGGCGCAGGCCCTGCATGCCGCCGTCCACGGCGAGTGAGGTGCCGGTCGTGGCGCCGGACAGCGGGCTCGCCAGATAGGCGATCGCGCCCGCGACCTCGTCCGCCGAGACAAGGCGGCCGGTGGGCTGGCGGGCCTCCAGGGCGGCACGTTCGGCGGCCGGGTCCGGGGCCTTGGACAGCAGGCGGCCGATCCACGGGGTGTCCGCCGTGCCGGGATTCACGCAGTTGACGCGGATGCCCTCGCGGACATGGTCGGCGGCCATCGCGAGGGTGAGGGAGTACACGGCGCCCTTGGTCGCGCTGTACAGCGCCCGCTGCGGGAGGCCCGCGGTGGCCGCGATGGAGGACGTGTTGACGATCGCCGCGTGCTCTGAGGCGCGCAGATGGGGCAGGGCGGCGCGGGCCACGCGGACCATGCCGACGACGTTGACGTCGAGGACGCGGTGCCACTCCTCGTCGTCGTTGTCCGCGACGGTGCCCTGGGCGCCGATGCCCGCGTTGTTGATCAGGACGTCGAGTCCGCCGAGGTCGGCGGCGGCGGCCGCCACGGCCTGGCGTACGGAGGCGTCGTCGGTGACGTCGGCCCGGTAGGCGAGCAGCGGCTTCTCGACCGACGACGGGTCCAGGTCGAGGACGGCGACCTGGGCCCCACGTGCGGCGAGGAGTTCGGCCGTCGCACGGCCGATGCCGGAGGCGCCGCCCGTCACCAGGGCCTTGAGGCCCTCGAAGTCGCTCATGCCGCCTGTCCCTTCTTGTCGGTCGTCTCGTCGGTCGTCTCGTCGGTCGTCTTGTCGGTCGTCGCGAGATCGGCTGCCCAGAAGGCGCCGTCGGGGAACGTGTACCGCGCGATGGACTCCGGCCGCATCGCCGCCGAGAAGCCCGGCGCGGTGGGTGCCGCGTAGTGACCCTCGCGGATCACCACCGGGTCGAGGAAGTGGTCGTGCAGATGGTCGACGTACTCGATGACACGGTCCTCGGTGGTGCCGGACAGCGCCAGGTAGTCGAACATCGACAGGTGTTGGACGAGTTCGCACAGGCCGACACCGCCCGCGTGCGGGCAGACGGGCACCCCGAACTTGGCCGCGAGCAGCAGGATGGCGAGGTTCTCGTTGACGCCCGCCACCCGGGCCGCGTCGATCTGGAGGATGTCGATCGCGCCGGCCTGGAGGAGCTGCTTGAAGACGATCCGGTTGTGGACGTGCTCGCCGGTGGCCACCTTGACGGGGGCCACGGCTTCGCGGATCGCCGCGTGGCCGAGCACGTCGTCGGGGCTGGTGGGCTCCTCGATCCAGTACGGGTCGAACTCGGCGAGGGCCTTGGTCCAGCGGACCGCTTCCTGGACGTCCCAGCGCTGGTTGGCGTCGATGGCCACGCGGATGTCCGGGCCGACGACCGCGCGGGCGACACGGCAGCGACGGATGTCGTCCTCGAGGTCCGCGCCGACCTTGAGCTTGATCTGCCGGAAGCCGTCGGCGACCGCCCGGGCGGCGAGCCGGGTGAGCTTGTCGTCGCTGTAGCCGAGCCAGCCGGGAGAGGTGGTGTAGGCGGGGTAGCCCTGGGCGAGCAGGTCCGCCGTGCGCTCGGCGGCGCCCTCCCGGCCCTTGCGCAGGATCTCCAGCGCCTCCTCGGGGGTGAGCGCGTCCGTCAGGTAGCGGAAGTCGATCTGTCCGACCAGCCACTCCGGCTCGGCCTCGGCGAGCAGCCGCCACAGTGGCTTTTCGGCGCGCTTGGCCGCCAGGTCCCACACGGCGTTGACCACCGCGCCGATCGCCATGTGCATCACGCCCTTCTCGGGCCCGAGCCAGCGCAGCTGACTGTCCCCGATCAGGTCCCGGAAGAGTCCACCCGGGTCCGCGCACACCTCCTCGACGGACCGTCCGACCACATGGTGGCGCAGCGCGTGGATCGCGGCGACCTGGACCTCGTTGCCCCGCCCGATGGTGAAGGTGAAGCCGTGCCCCTCCGGCCCGTCCTCGGCGTCGGTGCGCAGGACGACGTACGCGGCCGAGTAGTCGGGGTCCGGGTTCATCGCGTCGGAGCCGTCGAGCTCGCGTGACGTGGGGAATCTGATGTCGTAGGTGTCGACCGCGGTGATGCGGACGGGCGTCGGGGACACAGAGGGCCTTTCGGTCGGTGACGGGGACGAGGCGGGTCAGTCCTGGGCGCGCCCCGTCGTGACGCGGGCGATCATGAGGGCGAGCAGGATGATTCCGCCGTAGATGGCCTGGATCCAGAAGGACGGCACCTGGGCGAGGGTGAGCAGGTTCTGTACGACTCCGAGGAGGAGTACGCCGGTCAGGGCGCCGAACATGGTGCCCTTGCCGCCGTCGAGGCTGATGCCGCCGATCACCGCCGCCGCGAACACGGTGAAGATCATGTTCTGGCCCTGGTTGGCGCTGATGGCGCCCACGTAGCCGGTCTGCAGGAGCCCGCCGACGGAGGCGAGGACACCGGCGACGACGAACACGCCGAGCATCACCCGGTCGACGCGGATGCCGGCCGCGCGCGCCGCGTCCGCGTTGCCTCCGATGGCGTACAGGGCGCGTCCGACGCGGTGGTACTTGAGCACGAACCCGGCGACCGCGAAGGCGACCGCGGCGAGCCACACCGACATCGGGATGTTCAGGAAGGTGGTGGTGGCCAGCGAGTAGAAGCTGTCGGGCATGCCGAACAGCGTCTTGCCCTTGGTCGCGCCGACGAGCAGACCGCGCAGGACGATCAGCATCGCGAGCGTCACGATGAACGCGTTCAGCTTGAACTTGACGACCAGGACGCCGTTGAAGGCGCCGATCGCCGCGCCGACGACGAGTATCGAGAGGAGGGCGAGTGCGGCGGGAAACTCGGTGCCCCAGCCGGACTGGGCGGCGGGCAGCACGAGGAGCGCGCCCACGGCGGGCGCGATGCCGACGACGGATTCGAGGGACAGGTCGAACTTGCCGGTGATCAGCACCAGCGACTCGGCGAGCACGACCATCGCGAGGGCGGCGGAGGCGCCGAGGATCGAGATCAGGTTGCGTTCGGTGAGGAACGAGTCGTTGACGATGGCGCCGAGCACCATGAGCAGCAACAGGGCCGGTACGAGGGCGAGTTCGCGGGCCCGGCGCAGCAGGACGGTCCTGGCCGACCGGGCGGCCGGGGTCTGGAGCGGCGTGAGGGGCGGGGCGGCCTTGGTGTCAGCCATGGTCCACTCCTTCGATGGAGGCGATCAGCTCGTGGTCGCGCCAGCCCGCCGGGTGCTCGGCGACCACGCGGCCGTGGAAGAGGACGAGGACGCGGTCGCAGCGCCTGAGGTCGTCGAGTTCGTCGGAGACGACGAGTACGGCGGTGCCGTCCTCGCGGGCGCTGTCGACGCGGGCGAGCAGGGACTCCTTGGACTTCACGTCGACGCCCGCGGTGGGGTTGATCAGGACCAGCAGCCGTGGGTCGGAGGCGAGGGCGCGGGCCATCACGACCTTCTGGGCGTTGCCGCCGGACAGGTCGGAGACGGGCTGGTCGGGGCCTTCGGTGTGGATGTCGAGGCGGTCGATCAGCTCGGTGGCGAAGCCGCGTTTGCGGTCGGTGCCGACGAAGCCGTAGCGGCCGAGCCGGTCGAGGACGCTCAGGGTGGCGTTGTCGCCGACGGTCATGCCGACGACCAGGCCCTGGGAGTGACGGTCGCGGGGGACACAGCCGACGCCGGCGCGCAGAGCGGCCTGCACATCGCCGAACGGGAGCTGTTTTCCGTCGAGTTGAGCCGTGCCGCCGCTGGGCGTGTGCAGTCCCGTGAAGGACTCGGCCAGTTCGATCTTGCCGCTGGCACTGGATCCGGCGAGTCCGACGACCTCGCCACTGCGGACGGTCAGGTCGACGTCCTCGTACGCCTCCGAGGTGAGGCCGCGGGCGTCGAGGAGGACAGGAGCGCTGTCGTCGACGAGCCTTTCCTGTACGGCCTGGTCGGCGAGCGTCTCGATGGTCTCCCCCGCCATGGCCTCCACCAGCGCGGCCCTCGGCAGGTCGGCGACGGGGGCGGTGGTGATCCAGCGGGCGTCGCGCAGGACGGTCACGGTCTGGCACACCTCGTACACCTCCTGGAGGTGGTGCGAGATGAACAGGAAGGTGACCCCGGAGTCCTGCAGGGCGCGCATGCGGGTGAACAGGCGCTCGATCTCACGGTTGTCGAGCTGGGCGGTCGGCTCGTCGAGGACGATGAAGCGGGCGCCGAAGCTCAACGCCCGGGCGATCTCCACCATTTGCCGGTCCTCGACCTTGAGGTCGGCGGTGCGCGTCTCCGGGTCGACGTGCACGTCCCAGGTGTCGAGCAGCTCGGCGGCCTGGCTCTTGAGCCGCCGCCAGCTGATGAACCCGCGTTCGAGCGGCTGCCGGTTGATGCTGTGTTCATCCGGGGGACAACCCCCGGACCCCCGGCCGCTCCTGAACCTCGGCCTCGTTGACTTGGCAGCGTGAATTTCGGCGATGAAGAGATTCTCAGCGACCGTCAGTTCCGGGACGAGGGTGGTCCGCTGGTAGACGCAGGCGACCTTGCGGCGCCAGGCGTCCCGGTCGGCGAGCGGGGGCGCGGGTTCGCCGTCGAAGCGGACCGTGCCCTCGTCCGGGGCCTGAAGGCCGGTGAGTACGGTGACGAGGGTGGACTTGCCGGCGCCGTTGCGCCCGACGAGGGCGTGGGACTCGCCGGGCAGGACGGTGAGCCGGCCGTCGGCGAGGGCGGTGGTGGGGCCGTACCGCTTGACGATGCCCTGCGCCTCGACGAGTGGCGTGATCACTCCAGTGCTCATTCGACCGTGTTGCCCCACAGCTCGGGGTCATCCACGTTGTCCTTGGTGACCAGGGGTGCGGGCAGCTGGTCCTCGAGGATGCCGCTGGGCAGCTCGACGATCGTCGAGTCGTGGTCGGTCGGGCCCGGCTTGAACGTCTTCCCCTCCATCGCCGCCTTGATGTAGTACATGCCGTACTTGGCGTACAGGTCCGCGGGCTGCGAGACGGTGGCGTCGATCTCGCCCTTGCGGATGGCGTCGTACTCCTGCGGGATTCCGTCGTTGGAGACGATCGCGATGTGGCCCGCCTGGCCGGCCTTCTTCAGCATCCCCTTGGACTTGAGGGTCTGCAGGGTCGGGGCGAGGTAGACGCCGCCCGCCTGCATGTAGATGCCCTTGATGTCGGGGTTGGCGTTGAGGAGGGTGTCCAGCTTCGAAGCGGCGGTGTCGGACTCCCACTTGGCGGGGATCTCCAGCACCTTCAGCTTGGGAAAGTTCTTTTTCACGCAGGCGCGGAAGGCCTCGGAGCGGTCACGGCCGTTGACGGAGGCGAGGTCGCCCATGATCTGCACGACCTTGCCGGACGGTATCTGCTCGCCGAGGTACTGGCAGGCCTTCTCGCCGTACGAGACGTTGTTGGCGCGCACCACCATGGCGACCTTGCCCTTGTCCGGCGCCACGTCGACGGCGACGACCGGCACGCCCTTGCGTTCGGCCTGGTCGAGGCCGGCCTCGATGGCGGCACTGTCCAGCGGGGCGACGACCAGGCCCTTGACGCCCTGGTTGAGCTGGTTGTTGATGTCGGTGATCTGCTGGGAGGGGTCGCTGTTGGAGTTCACCGTCTTCAGCGCGTCGACCTTCTCGGACTTCGCCATCTTGGGCACGTAGTCGTTGTACGACTGCCAGAACGGCGAGGTCAGCAGGGGCAGGATCACCCCGACCTTGCCGTCACCGTCGCCTCCCGCACTGGAGGCACTCCCCGTGTCCTTGGTGCTGCCGCACGCGGCGAGCACCAGCGACGCGCCGACGGCCGTGGCCACCGTGCCGACGCTACGAAACCTGTTCCGCTTCCCCACTGTCCTGCCGGGCATCTGGCGGCTCCTCATTGAGCGTGTTCGAGCAGATGCCCGCATATTTATCAGACCACTTCCCGGGAACAACACCCTCCCGGGGCAGATTTTCGCGGTTTGAAGCCATAGTGGTCGGACCACACCGATGGTTAGACTGCGGCGCACCCGGTGAGTGGAGGAATGGCGTGGACGAGACAGCCCCGCAGAAGGGCACCGTGACACAGCGCGCCATCGAGCAGATCAAGGCGATGATCGGCGAGGGGCGGCTGGAGCCGGGCCAGCGGCTGCCCACCGAGCGCGATCTGGCCGCCCGGCTCGGCATCTCCCGCAGCTCGATGCGTGAGGCGATCCGCGCGCTCACCGTCCTGGGCGTGCTGGAGGCCCGGCACGGTTCGGGCATCTACGTCACGCAACTGGAGGCCGGCGACCTGCTGGAGACCTTCGGTGTGGTGGCCGACCTCTCGCGCGGCCCGCGTCTGGTGGAGCTGCTGGAGGTGCGCCGCATTCTGGAGTCGACGGCGACCGCGCTGGCCGCCGCCCGGATCACCCCGGACCAGCTCGCCGAGGTCGAGAAGCATCTGACGGCGATGAACGCCACGGACGACCCCGAGGAGATCCTCGCCCACGACCTGGCCTTCCACCGCGAGATCGCGACGGCCGCCGGCAACGAGACCATGGCCGCGATCCTGGACGGCCTGTCCTCCCGCACCTTCCGTGCCCGTGTCTGGCGTGGCTACCAGGAGGAGGGCGCCTTCGCCCGCACCCGCCGCGAACACGCCGCCATCCACCGCGCCCTGGTCGCCCGCGACCCGGAGGCGGCGCGGGCGGCGGCGGCCGCGCATGTGGGGGAGGTGGAGGAGTGGCTGCGCAGTCAACTCGCGCGGTAGATCAGGCGCTAGAACGGCCACACGACCTGGAGCACGCCGGGGCCGTTCTACGGGTAACCGGACGCGGGAGGGCCCGGTCGCACCGGGTCCTCCCAGGGGCCGTTGTCGTCGTGGACAATGGGCCGCATGCGGTCATGGGGAACAGCCTGCGCCGCCGCCGCACTTCTGCTGGTGGCCGTGGTCGGCTGCACCGGAGGCGACGGCGGTGACGGCGGTGACGGCGACGACGCGGCACGCAGCAGCCCGCCGGCACGGACCAGCGCCGGGGGGCCGACCCCCTCCCCGACTCGCACGCCCGTCAACCCGGTGTCGATCCCGGGCCTGATCCAGCGCGAGCACCACGGCTCCGGCCTCCGCCTCGGCACCGTGCTCGCCCGGACCGACGCCTACACGAGCTACCGGGTGACGTACGAGGCGAACGGGCTGACGATCTCGGGCCTCATGAACATCCCGACCGGCAAGGGGCCGTTCCCGGCGCTGGTGCTGGCCCACGGCTACATCGACCCCGCCGTCTACACCACCGGCCGCGGCCTGGCACGCGAACAGGACCTCCTCGCCCGCAACGGCTACGTGGTTCTGCACACCGACTACCGCAACCACGCGGGCTCGGACGACGACCCCGACAACGACGTGAACCTCCGCCTCGGCTACACGGAGGACGTCATCGCCGCGGTGATGGCCCTGCGCTCCTCCGGCCGCGCGGAGATCGACGGCGACCGGATCGGCCTGCTGGGCCGGTCGATGGGCGGCGGTGTCGTGTACAACACGCTGGTGGTGGCGCCGGGCCTGGTCGACGCGGCGGTGGTGTTCGCGCCGGTCAGCTCCCGCCCGGAGGAGAACATCGACCAGTTCCAGCGCCCCGAGAACGACCCGATCGTCGCCGAGATCGAGGCCGAGCACGGCACCCCGGAGGAGAACCCGGCCTTCTGGCGGGAAGTCTCGCCCGTCACCTACGTCGACCGCGTGACCGAGCCGCTGCTCGTCCACCACGGCACGGCGGACGACACGTGTCCCCTCACCTGGTCGAGGCAGACGGTCGCCGCGTTCGATGCGGCGGGCAAGGACGTCGAGCTACGGACCTATGACGGTGAGGGCCACACGTTCGGACCGCAGTGGCCGCGTTCGATGGACGCCACGATGGCCTTCTTCGAACGGCACCTGCGCTGAAGCGTGCTGCTCGGACCCGCGACCGGGTCCGGTGGGTGCCCCGGTGCGGTCATCTCGCGAAAAGTCCAAGAAGACCGGTCCGAATATCCGAACTCGCCAGTACGCTCACGGCATTCGCACCCCGTCCACCTCCGAGGAGCGCCCGTGACCAGCTGGGTCGGCCGGACCGCCACCGAGATCGCCGCCGCCGTACGCGAGAAGCGGGCCACGCCCAGCGAAGTGGTGGCCGAGCACCTCGCCCGGATCGAACGGCTGGACGGTCGCATCGGAGCCTTCCGGGTGGTACGCGCCGAGGCGGCGCTCGCTGAGGCCGACGAGGTGGCCGCGCGCGGCGACCTCGCCGAACTGCCCCTGGCCGGCGTGCCCGTGGCCGTCAAGGACAATCTGGCCGTGCGGGGCGAGTCCCGGCGCCTCGGCAGCGCCGCGACCGCGGACACACCCGCCGGCGCCGACCATGTCACCGTGGCCCGGCTACGGGCGGCGGGAGCGGTGGTCGTGGGTCTCACCAACGTGCCGGAACTGTGCGTCTTCGGCACTACCGAGGGCGTCCACGGCACCGCCCGCAACCCGTGGGACACCTCCCGCACGGCGGGCGGCTCCTCTGGCGGCAGCGCGGCCGCCGTCGCCGCCGGCCTGGTGCCGATCGCCCTCGGCAACGACGGCATGGGCTCCTTGCGCATACCGGCGGCCAACTGCGGCCTGCTCACCCTGAAGCCGGGCGCCGGCGTGGTCCCGGCCGGCGTCAGCGACGGCGACTGGTTCGGCATGTCCGAGAACGGGCCCCTGGCCACGACCGTCGAGGACGCCCGCCTGATGCTGTCGGTCATCGCGGACACCGAGTTCGTACGACGGGACGGGCCCGTCACGCACAAGGTCGCCGTCTCCCTGCGCAGCCCGATCGCCGGAGTCGCCGTCACCAAGCCCTATACGACCGCGGTCCGGGAGGCCGCCGGGCTGCTCATCAAGGCAGGTCACCCGGTACGGCGCGCCGACCCGCCGTATCCGGTGTCGCTGAGCCTCACCTCGCTCGCCCACTGGACGGCGGGCACCTTCGTGGACGCGCAGGGCCTCGACAGACGGCAGCTCGCGCGGCGCACCCGGGTCCATGCGGCCATCGGGCGGTCATTCGTCGGCACAGCCCGCACAGGCACGGCGCGGGAGACACTGCGCCGGCGCCTGGAGCCGTTCTTCGCCGAGTACGACGTGCTGCTCACCCCGGCACTCGCCCGCCGCTCCCCCAAGGCCGGGCCCTGGCACGAGCGGGGCTGGCTGAGCAACGTGCTGGCCAACACGAACTACTCGCCCATGACCCCGCCGTGGAACCTGACCGGCTGGCCCGCGATGTCGGTCCCCTTCGGCACGCTGCCCTCCGGCGCCCCCTGCGCCGTACAGCTGGTGGGGCGTCCGGGGTCGGAGGCGGATCTGCTGGAGGTGGCCGAGCAGTTGGAGCGGCGGCATCCGTGGCAGCGGACGGCGCCGCTGGGGTAGGGGCGGGCAGGCCCTAGAGGGCCTTGTACATGATGTGCAGGCCCACGCGGCCGTGCCGGGGGTGGTCGTACGCCTCCGGGACCGTCCCCAGAATCGTGAAGCCGAGGGACGTCCAGAGCTTCACGGCCGGGTTCGTCTCGACGACGGCGTTGAAGACCATGCCCTCGTAGCCGGCGGCCTCGGCGGCGGCCAGGAGGTGTTCGGCGAGGGCGCGGCCGATGCCGCGGCCGGCGTGGTCGGGGTCGACCATGAAGCCCGCGTTGGCGATGCGGGAGGCGGGGCCGCCGTAGTTGGGGGTGAGGTAGGCGGAGGCTACGACGGCTCCGGTTTCGTCCTCGACGACGTAGACGGTCTTGGCCGGGGCCATCCACAGGGCTCGGGCCGCTTCCTCGGAGGTGTCCGAGTCCCAGGCGTAGGTCTCGGCGGCGGCGACGATCCGGTGCCAGAAAGGCCAGATCCGTGGCCAGTCCTCGGCCACGGCTTCTCTGATCAGCATGGGCGTGAGTCTCGCACGCCCATGCGATCGGCGATCGCGACGGGTCCTGCCTGCGGGCCGGTCCCCGCTGGGTCAGTCCACGCTGGGCAGGATGTGGGGCTCGGCGAGGTCGTCCTCGTAGCCCGCCAGGCGGATCGGTGCGGACCGGGCCCACACGTCCAGGCTTCCGATGTCGCCGGGCCGGTGGCCCGCGCGCTCCGTGCGTTCCTTGGGGCGCTGCTCGCGATTCGTCTTCTCCGGTGTCACCGCGCACTCCTTATGTGTCGGGTCACCCTCGGTCGTTCCGGCCCAGTCTGCGGCCTGGTCTCCGACGCCCGCTGGTGTCTGGCTTGAGGCAGTTCGGACGCGGTGGCGCCGGTTACTCGTACGAGAGCAGGCCGTTGTGAACCGGCGTGTCCCATGACGGACCGTGGGTGTGGGTTAGGACCCCGTGCTGCTGTCCGTCGGTTACAGATTACCCATATGAGCGAGGGTCCGCTCGATGGGGCTGAAAACAAGGGGTAACTATCTGAAGTCGGCGCGTATTCGGCCAGGTAGGATATGCACCTCTTTGTTACATACTGCCCCTCTTTGGGAGTAGCCCGTTCGGCCTACGCCGACGAACAGTCGACGCAGTTAAGTTCCCGTTGGCCGAATCGCAAGCCGGCCATGATCTGCTGCCGGACGGCAACGGCTTGTCCGGCGGGAGGACTGACGCATGGAGCTGCGCAGTGTCGAGGAGCTGATGGATCTGCTGTACGCCTGCCGGGGCGCCTGGGGCGCGCCCGGGCCCGGGAGGGGCCGGGTCGATCTGCACCAGCACGCGCTGCGGACCGCCGCGCTGCTGCGCCGCAGCCGTCCCGCCGACAAGGAGCTCCAGGTGGCGGGCCTGGTGCGCGCGATCGGTCCGCTGCTGCGCCCCGGGGACGAGACCGCGCACGCGGACTGCGCGGCCGACGCGGTCCGTTCCCTGCTCGGCGAGCGGGTCTCCCGCCTCGTCCGCGGGCACGTCCCGGGCACCGGCCCCGCCGACGACGACCTGCTGCGCCTGCGCCAGGCCGACGAGGAGGGCTGGGTCGCCGGGTTCGACGCGGGTGTCCTGGAGGACTGGCGCACGGTGCTGGAGCTGGTGGCGGCGCGGAACTCCCGCCTCGGGGCTGTCGACTGACGGTTCGTCATGAGACGGTACGGCGATGATGTCGCCGTACGGGCTGCAGGGCAGGGCCGCCGTGGTCACGAGGTGGCCGCGGGGCTGCCTCTGGGCCGGATCGGCGAGCCCGAGGACATCGCCCGGGCCGTCGTGTGGCTGGCGTCGGACGCGGCGCGGTGGGTCACCGGGGCGGATCTGGTGGTGGACGGGGGCACGCGGGGTGCGGGCCGCGTACGACTCCGGGGCGTACGCGGTCCACGACCGCCTACGCCGGCCTCACCACTTGCCTGGCGCGTAATCCTTCAGGAACACCCCGTACAGGTCCTCGCCCTCCTCGCCGCGCACGATCGGGTCGTACACCCGGGCCGCACCGTCCACCAGGTCCAGCGGGGCGTGGAAACCCGCCTCCGCCAGGCGGACCTTGTCCGGATGCGGTCGCTCGTCCGTGATCCAGCCGGTGTCGACGGCCGTCATGAGGATGCCGTCCTTGTCGAACATCTCCTGGGCGCTGGTGCGCGTGAGCATGTTCAGGGCGGCCTTGGCCATGTTGGTGTGCGGATGGCCGGCGCCCTTGTAGCCGCGGGCGAAGACGCCCTCCATGGCGGAGACGTTGACGATGTACGTCCGGCGGGACGCCGAGGCGGCCATCGCCGGGCGCAGGCGGCTGATCAGGATGAAGGGCGCCGTGGAGTTGCAGAGCTGGACCTCGAGCAGCTCGATGGGCGTGACCTCCTCGACCGTCTGGATCCAGCTGTTGGTGTCGTGCAGGTCGGGGACGAGCCCGCCCGCGTCGATCGCCGTACCGGCGGCGATGCGCTCCAGGGACGCCGAGCCGGAGACCAGGGCCAGGTCGGTGACGTCCTGGGCGGTCAGCGCGCCGCCCCCGGCCACCGGGAGCGCGGCCACCGCGCCGGAGCCGAAGGTGCCGATCACCTCGGCGGCGGGCAGTTCACCGGCGGGCAGCGGGGCGGCCTCGGCGGCGAGCAGCTCGCCGTAGGCCTGCGGGGAGCGCCGTACGGTCTGCGCCGCGTTGTTGATCAGGATGTCGAGCGGGCCCTCGGCGGCCACCGAGTCGGCCAGGGCCACCACCTGGGCGGGGTCGCGCAGGTCGATGCCGACGATCTTCAGACGGTGGATCCAGTCGGCGCTGTCGGGCTGGGCCTTGAAGCGGCGGACGGCGTCGTTCGGGAAGCGGGTGGTGATCGTCGTGTGGGCGCCGTCGCGCAGCAGGCGCAGCGCGATGTACATGCCGATCTTGGCGCGTCCGCCGGTGAGCAGCGCGCGCTTGCCGGTGAGGTCGGCGCGGGCGTCGCGGCGGGCCCGGTTCTCGGCGGCGCACTTCTGGCAGAGCTGGTGGTAGAAGTAGTCGACCTCGACGTACCGGGTCTTGCAGGTGTAGCAGGAGCGCGGGCGCTGGAGTATCCCCGCGATCTGCCCTTCCTCCGTGACCGACGACGGCAGGACGCCCTCCGTCTCGTCGTCGATGCGCTGGGCCGAGCCGGTCGCCGTGGCCTCCGTGACCGCCTTGTCGTGGGCGGTCTTGGCGGCCCGGCGCTCCTGGCGGCGGCGCTGCTTGACGGTGCGGTAGACGCCCGCGGTGGCCCGGCGCACCGCGATCGCGTCCGGGTGGTCGACCTCCAGCTTGTCGAGTTCCTCCAGCACGCTGAGGCAGACGGCGAGCCGTTCCGGGTCGATGCCGGGTCCGTACGAGGACTCAGCCACCTCGTCCATGGTCGCCGAGCCGTTATCTGTCACCGTCATGGCCGCTGCCGTTCCCTGGGTCCTTCGCGCGGCGCTCCGACGGCAGCCGCTTTCGAACGGGGAATTTTACGGAGCGCCGGGCCGCACGCCAAACCCACTCGCGAGTGAGCCGCAGGGGCGCGCCGGTGTCGAGAGTGCATGGGGGTCCCCCCGCTCGAGCGAAGCCGAGAGTGGGGGAGCGCGGAGGCCCGAAGGGGTGAGCACGGTCGCACTCTCGACACCGGCTGGAGCGCCCCGGAGGTGAACGAGCCAGAAGACACGCCGATCACGGGTCGCAGGCAGTGATCAGCGTCTCCACCTCCTTGGACAGGGCGTGGGCCAGCCGGTCGAGATCCGGTACGGCGTGCGCGTCGGCGACGAGCCCGAAGTGGACGCTCCCCCGGTACGTCGAGATCGCGACCGCGAGGGACTGGCCACGGGCCAGCGGGGCGAAGGGAAACACCGCGGTCACCGGGTTGCCGCCGAGCCTCAGGCCGATGCTCGGCAGCGGCACGCTGGTGACGAGGATGTCGAACCAGAGCCGCGCGGCCTGGCTCGCCAGCGCACCGCCGAGCCGGTGACCGAGCGCCGGCACATGGTCGGCGAGCAGGGCGACGGCACCGGCGCCCCGGTTGGGTCCGGCGTCCTTGTTGCGGTCCATGGCCGTACGGACCGTGGCGAGGCGGCCGAGCGGGTCCGGATCGGCGACGGGAAGCCGTATCAGGTACCCGGAGAGCCGGTTGCCCTGTGGGTGGGCGGTGCGCGGGCGACGCGTGGAGACCGGGATCAGGGCGCGGGGCGCGACGCCCTCGCTTCCGTCGCCGCGCTCGTCGAGCCAGCGGCGCAGGGCACCGGCGACGACCGCGATGAGGACATCGTTGACGGTGCCGCCCTCGGCCTTGCGGACGCGGTGCACGTCGTCGAGGTCGACGACCACTCCTGCGGTGCGACGGGTGCCGGTGGGCCAGGCGGTGAGGGCCGAGGAGGAGCGCACACCCAGGTTGGACACGGCGAGGGAGGCGCCGATGTCCAGGGCCCGGCCCACGTCGGTCAGGGCGCCACGCACCCGCCCGGGCAGTTTCCGCACGTCCGGCAGGAGGCCGCGCGAGGGCTCGGCGGGGCGGGGACGGCGGGCCGGCAGGTCCATCGGGTCCAGGACGCCGGCGGCGAGCGTCAGCGCCCGCAGCCCGTCGGCCAGGGCGTGGTGGAACTTGAACAGCACGGCGAACGAGACGCCGTCCTCCCCGGGCAGCACATGGGCCTCCCACGGCGGCCGGCCGCGATCCAGCGGGCGCTGCATGAGCCGTCCCGCCTCGGTGTGGAAGTCCGCGGTCGGGGCGTGCAGCCGGACGTGGTTCAGGGGATCGAAGCCGGGGTCGGGCTCCCGGGCGGCGCCGCCGAGGACCGGCGGAAGGCCGAGCGGCTGCCACACGCTCCGGATCCGCATCCGCAGTCCGGGTACCGCGGCGGCCCGTGCGGCGAGCAGGTCGGCCGCGTGGGCGCCCGCGGTGGGCGAGCGTGCCGCGAGGACGCCGAGCGCGCCCAGGTGCATGGGATGCTCGGCGGACTCCATGTTCCAGAACGCCAGGTCGAGAGGTGCCAGCAGGTCAGCAGTCAAGGGCTTGCCTCGCGTCGACGACGGGTGGGTGAGCAGTCAACCGCCCGTAAGCGATTACGGTCAAGTACGATCAAGCTACGCACAGTTAACACCAGATTAAGTCCCGCCCCCCTCGAAAGGGGCGGGACACATGGGGCAACAGAGGTGGAATCAGCGCTCGCGCAGGTCGACCGGGCAGCCTGCGGGTGTCGTCTGGGAGGCGTCCCGGATCAGCGCGTCGTGTGCGGCCTTCAGCCTCCGCGCGTCCGGTTTGAGGATCTTGCGGTCGTAGGTCAGCAGCCCGTACAGCTCACCCTCCACGTCCGAGATCTGGGTGTAGACGGCACCGTTGTCGCCCCGGCAGACCAGCGCCCGCACCTCCTCCAGTTCCGCCAGGTAGTCGTCGGTGTAGGTCGCCGGGTCGACGTCGACGTACGACTGCTGCACGGACCAGGCGTGTCCCGGGACGGCCAGCCCGAGGCCGCCGTACTCGCCGCTGACCAGGGCGCGCCTGCCGTCCGGCCGGGGCGGCAGGGCGGGACTGGGATAGCCGTGCTCGTCCATGAGGTCGCCGGCGTTGCCGTCGGCGCCGAGGTTGAGGCCCGACTGGTTGTTGACCAGGCGGGTCGGGTCCCACGCCCCCGCCTGCTCGGCGATCCGGCCCGCGTCGTACTGGCCCCGGCCCTCGTTGAAGGTGACCCACATGACGACCGACGGGCTGCTGATGTGTTCGTCGATCATCTCCTTCATCTCGCGCTCGTACTCCGAACGGGCGGCGGCGCTCAGGTTAGACCGGCTCACCGTTGAGGACCGTGTGCGGCACGCCGTTCACCTGTTCGACGGCGAGGGACGCATACCGAAGTAGCTGCCGACGCGGTCGGCGCCGACGGTCACTTTCAGGCCGTAGCGGAAGGGATCGTCGGGTGACCACAGACGCGGGTCGTCGATGGTCAGGGTCAGCGGCCCTCCGGTGCGGCCGCGTGCCGTGGCGACCTTCCGTTTCCCGTCGTACGCCGTCGCCGTGATCGGAACGCCGTCGCGGACCCCCCTCGCCTCGACGGTGAGTCGGTTCTTCGAGAGGTCGGGGGTCAGCTTGAGGGAGTCGACGTGGTCGCGGGCGACCGGTTCCATCCGGACCGTCTGCCAGATGCCGGAGGAGGGCGTGTACCAGATGCCGCTCGGGTCCAGGCGCTGCTTGCCCAGCGGCGGGTTCTCGCCGTTCGCGGCGTCCGTCGGGTCGTGGACGCCGACGATCAGTTCCTGGGTGCGGCCGGGCTTCAGCGCGTCGGTGATGTCGGCGCCGAACTTGTCGTAGCCACCCTTGTGTTCGGCCAACCTTGGTGCCGTTGACGTACACCTCGGTCTGCGAGTCGACGGCACCGAAGTCGAGCCGCAGCCGCTGGCCGGCGTCGATGCGCCAGTCCGCGGGGACGGTGAAGGTGCGGCGGTACCACATGCGGTCCTCGTGCCGCTCGACGCCGGAGAGCTGGGACTCGACGGGATACGGGACGAGGATGCGTTCGGCGAGGGTCTTCCCCACGGGCGGCTGCTCGCCCACCTCGGCCGCGGCGAACTGCCAGCGCCCGTTGAGGTTGCGCCAGGCGTCGCGGTCCGGCCGGTCCAGCGGACGCTGACGTCGTCCGAGCGGCCGGTGGCGGCGGCCAGGCGCGGCTCCAGGTTGTCGAAGTCGAGCGTGGGGTCGAAGGTGGTGGCCTTGAGCTCGTGGAAGTCGAAGGCGCCGGGGGCGGACTGGGTGTAGTACTCACCCTTCAGGCCGCGGGCCTCGACGGGGTCGTCGGCCAGTGCGGGTGCCGCGGTCAGCCCGGTGAGGCCGAGGAACGAGGCGAGCCAGTCGGTCTCTGAGTCGGCTTCTGAGTCGGTTTCTGAGTCGTCCGATGCGCATGGAATCCTCCATAACAACGTTGTCATGGACAGCAGTTGGCATGACAACACGGATTCCACCGCCCGTCCAGGTCTGGACCGACGCATACGGCGGTCCCGGGGCGCCGGCGCCTCGGGACCGCCGTATGAACGGTTGCCGGCCTCTCAGGAACTCAGGAACTCAGGAACTCAGGAACCGGTTGTTCCTTCGTACGGGGCGGCGGGGGCCGCCCGCTCACCCTCGTACGGCGCGGCGCGCCGACCACGGGCCCGGCGTGCGCCGACTGCCGCGACGGCGCTGGCGCCAATGCCCAGCACGAGGGCGATCACGCCCACGAGGACGTTGTTGACCACGGTCTTCGTGGTGTCGACGTTCCCCGCGATGGCCCACGGCGAAATGATCGTCCATACGCCGAGTGCGCAGCAGGCCCACGCCATGCTGTGCGTCCGCTCGTAAGCCCGGCCGAAGCCGCCGCTCATGAGCAGCGCGTAGGCGATACCTACGATCAGGTTGTTGACGGTCAGGGTCTGAAGGTTGTTGAACCCGGTGACCCAGGGAGAGATGGCGAGATACGCACCCGTGAGCACGGCCAGCGTTTCGATGGCCTGCACACCCACAGTGGTGGTGGCGCGCTCCGCCCTCTCGTGACGATTTCGCATTTCGACGATGTCGGGATGGGTTTCCATCGTCGACCGGGGAGTGGTCGTCACTCCCATCACCTCCTGGGGCTGATGGCGCTCTCTAAACCCCCGGGTACCCCTATGACGAAAATACCAGCATCCTGACATGTCCGGCTAAGCCAGGAAATGGCAGATACGCCCCGAGTCGCCCCTACGAGACCACCTGCCCCTTCCCCAGCGCGATCACCCCGCCCTTGGAGACCGTGTACAGCTCCGAGTCCCGCTCCGGATTGACGCCGATCGTCGCGCCCGGCGGCACCTCGACGTTCTTGTCGAGGACGGCACCGCGCACCACCGCGCCCCGACCGATGTGGACGTTGTCGTGCAGCACCGACCCCTGCACGACGGCTCCCGGGTCGACCACGACACCCGGCGAGAGCACCGACCGCGTGACCTGGCCCCGGATCAGGCAGCCCGCGCTGATGATGGACTCGCTCGCCATGCCGCCGGCGTTGAAGCGGGCCGGGGAGAGCTGGCCGGAGTGGGTGTAGATGGGCCAGCTGCGGTTGTACAGGTTGAAGGCGGGGCGCTCGGCGATCAGGTCCATGTGGGCGTCGTAGTACGCGTCGAGCGTGCCGACGTCACGCCAGTAGCCCCGGTCACGGGTGGTCTCCCCGGGGACGTGGTTGGCGCTGAAGTCGTACAGCTGGGCCTCGCCGCGTTCGGTGAGCTGGGGCAGGATCGAACCGCCCATGTCGTGCACGGAGTTCTCGTCCTCGGCGTCCCGTTGCAGCGCCTCGATGAGGGCCTTGGTGGTGAAGATGTAGTTGCCCATCGAGGCGAAGACGCACTCGGGGTCGTCGGGCAGGCCGGGCGGGTCGGCGGGCTTCTCCAGGAAGGTGTCGACGGTCAGGCCGTCGGAGCCGGGGCTGATCACGCCGAAGGACGACGACTCGCCGCGCGGCACGCGGATCCCCGCCACCGTCACACCCGCGCCGCTCTCGATGTGCTGGGCGAGCATCTGGCGCGGGTCCATGCGGTAGACGTGGTCGGCGCCGAACACGGCGACGTACTCGGGCCGTTCGTCGTAGATGAGGTTCAGCGACTGCAGGATCGCGTCCGCGCTGCCCAGGTACCAGCGCGGACCGAGCCGCTGCTGGGCCGGGACCGGGGTCACGTAGTTGCCGAGCAGACTGGACATCCGCCAGGTGGTGGTGATGTGCCGGTCCAGCGAATGCGACTTGTACTGCGTGAGGACGCAGATGCGCAGGACGTCGGCGTTGACGAGGTTGGAGAGTACGAAGTCGACCAGCCGATACGTTCCTCCGAAGGTGACCGCGGGTTTCGCGCGGTCTGTGGTCAGGGGCATCAGGCGCTTGCCTTCCCCGCCCGCCAGTACGATTCCGAGCACCGAAGGTCCGCCACGACGCATGGCCGCTCCTATCACACAGGTTGATCCATGCCTGCCCTCTGCCCCTGAGCAGGTCGTACTAAGCCTGTCCGAGGATCTCCCTTGCCGTATCCGTTCTGTTTCCAGGCCTGTTTCTAGTCCTGATTTCTAGTCCTGTTTCCAGGCCTGTTTGAGGATCTCCTCGTAAAGCCGGACCGTGCGCCGGGCGACCGCGTCCCAGCCGAACTCGCCCACCGCGCGCTCCCGTCCGGCCTCGCCCATCCGCCGGGCGGCCTCCGGATCGCCGAGGACCGAGTCCAGCGCCCGCGCGATGCCCGTCTCGAAAACCTCGTCATCGTGGTCCGCCGCGACGAGCAGCCCCGTCCTGCCGTCGTCGACGACCTCGGGGATGCCACCGACCCGGGAGGCCACGACGGGAGTTCCGCAGGCCATCGCCTCCAGGTTGACGATGCCGAGGGGTTCGTACACCGACGGGCAGACGAACACCGCGGCATGCGTGAGGAGTTGGATCACCTCGGGGCGCGGCAGCATCTGCGGGATCCAGTGCACGCCCTTGCGGACGCGGCTGAGCTCCTGGAAGAGGTCGCGGAACTCCTGGTCGATCTCAGGGGTGTCGGGGGCTCCGGCGCACAGCACGACCTGAGCGGACGGGTCGATGTCCCTGACCGCGCGCAGCAGGTGGGGCACGCCCTTCTGGCGGGTGATGCGGCCGACGAACAGCACGTACGGGCGGGCCCGGTCGAGGCCGATCCGGTCGAGGACGTCGGTGCCGTGGTCGGGGCGGTACAGGCTGGTGTCGATGCCGTTGTGCACGACGTGGACCCTGGCCGGGTCCAGCGCCGGATAGCAGGTGAGGATGTCCTCGCGCATGGCCCCGGAGACGGCGATCACCGCGTCGGCGGCCTCGATCGCGGTGCGCTCGGCCCAGCTCGACAGGGCGTATCCGCCGCCGAGTTGCTCGGCCTTCCAGGGGCGCAGGGGCTCCAGGGAGTGGGCGGTCATCACGTGCGGGACGCCGTACAGCAGCTTGCCGAGGTGGCCGGCGAGGTTGGCGTACCAGGTGTGGGAGTGGACCAGTTCGCGGCCCTCGAGGCCGGCGGTCATGGCGAGGTCCACCGAGAAGGTGCGCAGCGCGTCGTTGGCGGTGTCCAGCGCCGGCCAGGGGCGATGCCGGATCACGCCCTCCGCGCGCCCCTCGCCCCAGCAGTGCACGTCCAGGTCGACGAGTGCCCTCAACTCCCGGGCGAGGAACTCGACATGGACACCCGCGCCGCCGTACACGTCCGGCGGGTACTCCCGGGTCAGTAGTCCCACTCGCACCCGGAACCCCCTGTCTCAGCGGCTGGTTGGTCTTCATGGTCACCCAGATGCGGCGCGCGGGGAAGAGCGCGGGGGGCGTGTGAAGCAACAGTCACCACAGACGCCCCCGCCGGGCACACGGTAGTAGAGGCAGCAGCTGCGGCGCCGGAAGGCGGTTCCGGTGAGGGTTCCGGTGCCGGCGAGGAGGGGGTGGGCGAGGAGTTGCGTCGCGAGGTCGCGGGCCCGCGCGGCGACGTCCGTACGGCCGCTCGCCCGCGCCCAGCCGTCCAACTGCCGGGCGGCTCCGGCCAGCGCGGAGGCCGCGTTGCCCCACAGCAGGCCCGGCGCGACGCGGTACGCGCCGCGCAGCGTCTCCGTCAGCGGCCGGAGGTGACCGTGCAGCACGACGTCCGCGAGGGTCGCGGCGTCCGCGGGCAGCGGTCGTACGGCGGACAGCCACAGGTCGTCGGGGGCGCTGCCGTCGGGATCCCAGCGCAGCAGTCTCGGGTCGAGGTCGGGCAGCGCGTCGTAGAGGGCGGCACAGCCGAGCGCCACCGACCACAGGCGGGCCGCGAGCCCCTGTTGGGCCACCGAGGCCGCGACGCGCGTCTCGGGGGCGCGGAGGGCGTCCGCGACCTTGTGGACGCGGAATGTCAGGGCATCTCCGTAAGGATCCGATGCCTCTGCCTCGTAGACGTGGGCGAGCGTCGGTGGCGATGAGCACGGCGCCGCTCCCGTACGTAGTACGAAGAAGCCGCCGAGCGGCCGGAGCGCGGCAAGTTCGGGGTCGAGGTCCACGAAGAGCAGTAGTACCAAGGTCAGGAGGACTGTCCCCCAGGGGATCCACCCCGCCGTCACCCACCTTGGGGAGGACGGCGGGGCGGTCGTACTCCATCGGCAGTATGACCCATTGCCTGCTCAGGTACGACGACGGGAAGAACTTTTCACGGCATCGTGTTGGCTATGGAAGCCGACCGTTCGTCGCACCGGGTTCACCGCCCCCGCCTTACGCAGAGGAGCAGTTGATGAGTGCCCTCGCGTTGTCCGTGCTGCTGTCGCTCGTCTCCGCCGTCGCCTACGCGGCCGGAGCGATCGTGCAGGAGCGCGTCGCGGTGTCCTCACCCGGTCAGCAGTACGCGCCGCTGCGCCGGCCGATCTGGTGGGCGGCAGTGGCACTGAACGGTCTCGGCGGACTGCTGCACGTCGTGGCGCTCGCCTACGGCCCGCTGAGCGTGGTGCAGCCACTGGGCGCGCTGACCATCGTGTTCGCCCTGCCCATGGCGGCGCTGTTCGTGGGTCGCAAGGCCGGAGCGACCGCGTGGCGGGGCGCGATCATGGCGACGGTGGGCCTCGCCGGTCTGCTGTCGCTGGTCGGCGCGTCCGACGCGCAGTCGCTGGACTCCGCGCAGCGGGTGCTCGTCGCCCTGGTCACCGCGGGAGCGGTCGTCGCCCTGATGATCGCGGGCCGGGCCGCGCACCGGCACCCGGCCGTGCGCAGCATCCTGCTCGCGACCGCGTCCGGCATAGCCTTCGGCATGTCCTCGGTGTTCACGAAGACGGTCGCCGTCGACTGGACCGGCGGTGTCTCCGCGTCCGACCTGCCGTCCCTGGCCGTGATAGGCGTGCTGGCCACGGCCGGGATGCTGCTGTCGCAGGCCTCCTACCGCGGTGCCGGGCTCGCGGCGCCGCTGGCCACGCTCACGGTCGTGAACCCCGTGGTGGCGGCCGCGGTCGGCCTCACGATGTTCGGCGAAACCTTCCGCTACGGCAGCGCCGGCACCGCGCTCGCCCTGAGCTGCGGTGTGGTCGCGGCGGGCGGTCTGATCCTGCTGACCACGGAGCGGATCGAGCGCACGCACCCCGAGCCGGAGCCGGAGGCGGAGCTGGTCGCGCCGCTGCCCGAGCAGCCGGTGGGCGTCATGCGGGAGGAGATCCTCGTACCGGCCCCGACGCCGACGGCGGTCCAGGAGATCCTCGTACCGGCCCCGACGCCGACGGCGGTCCAGGAGATCCTCGTACCGGCCCCGACGCCGACGGCGGTCCAGCAGGTCCTCCTACCGGCTCCGTCGGCTGCGATCCAGGAGGTCCTCCTACCGGCTCCGTCGGCCGCACCGGTCCAGGAGGGCGGCGTCCTCATACCGGCCCCGTCGGCGGTACCGGTCCAGGAGAGCCCCCTCGTGCCGCCCGCGCCGCCGGTCCAGGAGGCCGTCCGCGAGGACAGGGAGCCGCCGGAGGCCGACGACGAGCCCGCGCATCTCTACGGCCTCCTCTACGGCGGCCTGTACGTCCCAGTGCCGCCGGTCGTCGGCCGGCACCGCACACGCGTCAGATCCTGACGCCGCCGGCCCTCAGGTAGCCCACCGGGTCGATGTCCGTACCGAAGCCGGGCCCCGTCCGCACCTCGAAGTGCAGATGCGGGCCCGAGCTGTTACCGGTGCTTCCCGAGCGCCCTATGCGCTGCCCGGCACCCACGGTCTGCCCGGACCTCACCGAGATCGCCGACAGGTGGGCGTACTGGGTGTAGCGGCCGTCGGAGTGCCGGACCACCACCTGATAGCCGAAGGAGCCGCCCCAGCCGGCGGTGACGACCTGGCCCGCCGCGACCGACTTCACGGAGGAACCGGTGGGCACGGGGAAGTCGACGCCGGTGTGGTAGCCCTTCGACCAGGAGGAACCCGCCTTGCGGTACGGCGTGCCGGTGGCGGCGCTGACCGGGGCGACCAGGGTGTTGCTCTTCGCGGCCTTCTTTTCGACCTTTTCGGTCTTTTCGTCCTTTTCGGTGGCCTTGCCCGAAGCGGGTTTCTTGGTCGCGGACTTGCCGGTCGTGTGCGTGGGGGGCGTGGCGGTGGCGTCCTGGGCGCGCAGCTTCAGCCGCTGGCCGGGCAGGATGAGATCGGGATCAGAGCCGATGGTCTGCCGGTTGGCCGCGTACAGGCCCCGCCAACCGCCCCGTACGCGCTCGGCGTCCGCGATACCGGAGAGCGAGTCACCCCGCACCACGGTGTACATCTCGGCCTTCCCGGCCCGGGACTGCGGCGTGGTCTGCGGCTGCACGTCCTGTACGGAGGTGCCGCCCGTTTTCCTGGTGCTCTTCTTGGCGGTGTCCTCGGAGGCGCCGGCGGGCTGGATGTCCGGGGTGTCGCCGCCCCGGGTCAGCCCGGCCCGCACCGAGCACACCGGCCAGGCGCCGGGTCCCTGCCCGTCCAGCACTTTCTCCGCCACGGCGATCTGCTGGTCCTTGGTGGCCAGGTCCGCGCGCGGCGCGTACCGCGTGCCGCCGTACGCCTCCCACGTGGACTGACTGAACTGCAGTCCGCCGTAGTAGCCGTTGCCGGTGTTGATGTTCCAGTCGTTGGTCGACTCGCACGCGGCGACCTTGTTCCAGGTCTCCACGTCGGCGGCCTCGGCCACACCGGCACCGATGAGCGGGATCGCCATACCGGCGCCGCCCGCCGTGACGGTGAGTGAGGCGCGGTTGATCCTGTTCGGCTGATACCGGCGGTGCCGGCCGCGCACGGCCATGAAAAGCCCCCCTCGACATGCGTCAGGAGGGGCAAAAGTAAGCGCCGCGAACAGGCCATGACAAGACAGCAATCGGCCGCTTGGTCACGCCAAGTGGCGCGTATGGAACGCTCCTTGGCCTGATCGACGGCGCTCCCCGCCCTGATCGGCGGCTCTCGCGCTGAGGCGCACGGCCCCTTCCGTGCGTACTCACCCCCGTCGGGTCCGGTGTACGACGGGCGTACGGGCACGTCAGGATGGTCCGGGGAGTCCGGGGAGCAATACTGGCGGGGAGCACGACGTTATGCAGGACCTACGCGATCTACCGGATCTTCTGGATCTTTAGGAGCAGGCGGTATGAGCACAACAGCCCAGATCGGCGTCACGGGGCTCGCGGTCATGGGCCGCAACCTCGCCCGCAACTTCGCGCGCAACGGCTATACGGTCGCGGTGCACAACCGAACGGCGTCGCGGACGCACGCCCTGGTGGAGGAGTTCGGGAGCGAGGGCGACTTCATCGCGGCCGAGACCGCAAAGGACTTCGTGGCGGCGCTGGAGCGGCCGCGCCGTCTGGTCGTCATGGTGAAGGCCGGTGAGCCGACCGACGCGGTGATCGAGGAGTTCGCGCCGCTGCTGGAGCCCGGCGACATGATCATCGACGGGGGCAACGCGCACTTCGCGGACACCCGGCGCCGCGAGCGCGACCTGCGCGAACGCGGCATCCACTTCGTCGGCATGGGTGTTTCGGGCGGCGAGGAGGGCGCGCTGCTCGGGCCGAGCATCATGCCGGGCGGTCCTGTCGAGTCGTACGACTCGCTCGGGCCGATGCTGGAGAAGATCTCCGCCAAGGCGGCGGACGGGACGCCGTGTGTGACGCACGTCGGTCCGGACGGTGCCGGGCACTTCGTGAAGATGGTGCACAACGGCATCGAGTACGCCGACATGCAGCTGATCGGCGAGGCGTACCAGCTGCTGCGCGACGTGGCCGGGTACACGCCCGCCCAGATCGCGGACATCTTCCGCACCTGGAACACGGGCCGTCTCGACTCGTACCTGATCGAGATCACGGCCGAGGTGCTGTCGCACGTGGACGCGGCGACCGGCAAGCCGTTCGTGGACGTGGTGGTGGACCAGGCGGAGCAGAAGGGCACGGGCCGGTGGACGGTCCAGATCGCCCTCGACCTGGGCGTGCCGGTGTCCGGGATCGCGGAGGCGGTCTTCGCCCGCTCCCTGTCCGGGCACGCGGCGCTGCGGGAGGCCTCACGCGGACTGGCCGGGCCGAAGGCCCTGCCGCTGACCGAGACCGAGGCCGGTGCCTTCGCCGACCGGGTCGAGCAGGCTCTGTACGCCTCGAAGATCGTGTCGTACACGCAGGGCTTCCACGAGATCGCCGCGGGCAGCGAGGAGTACGGCTGGGACATCGACCTGGGTGCCGTCTCCGCGCTCTGGCGGGGCGGCTGCATCATCCGCGCGGCCTTCCTGGACCGCATCCGCGCCGCGTACGACACCCGGCCGGATCTGCCGAGCCTGCTGTCCGACGAGACGTTCGCGCAGGAGATCGCGGCGGCGCAGGACGACTGGCGCGAGGTCCTGATCGCGGCCACCCGCCAGGGTGTCCCGACCCCGGGCTTCGCCGCGGCCCTGGCGTACTACGACGCCCTGCGCGCCGAGCGCCTGCCGGCCGCGCTGACGCAGGGACAGCGGGACTTCTTCGGCGCGCACACCTATCGGCGGACGGACCGGGACGGGTCGTTCCACACGATGTGGGGTGCGGATCGGTCGGAGGTTTCCGCGTAGGAGGGGTACGGCGCGGTTAGAGCTTTTGGCGGCGGTGGGCGACTTGGGGTCGTCCACCGCCGTTGTGTTACGGCGAGCGCGGTGGGTGCGGTGGCGAGGGCGCCCGCCGAGCGGGCCGGTGGGCAGCACGGGCCACCGGACGGCGGGTCCGATCGGGGCCGCTCCGGGGGCCCGTCCCTCGGGCCCCAGCCCAGCCGCCCGCCTCAGGTCAGCGGCGGTCCCGGTTCCGGATTCGGTACCGGCTCCGG
>NZ_NTGE01000011.1 GCF_002291145.1 Streptomyces sp. SA15 | reverse complement strand
GGGACAGGGGCAGCCCGGGCCGCAGGGGCAGCCCGGGCCGCAGGGACAGCCCGGGCCGCAGGGGCAGCCCGGGCCGCAGGGACAGCCGCCCGCCGGTCCGTACGGCGCTCCTGCCGCGCCCGGCGCTCCCGGCGCGGGTGCGCCGAACCCGTACGCCCAGCAGGCCCACCAGGGCCAGGCTCCGGCCCCCGCTTCCTCCACCCCTGCCTCCGCCCCGACCAAGCCCGAGGACGCCCGATGAGCACCCCCCAGCCCCCGATGCCGCAGGCCGCCGCACCGAACTGGCAGGCTGCTCCCGGACCCTCCTTCCCCACTTACAACTCGCCGATCCCGGTCGTGCGCACGCACCTCGGGCACGCGATCGCCTCCGAGTGGACGAAGATCAGGTCGGTGCGCTCCACGATGTGGACGCTCGGCGTGTTCGTGCTGCTCGTGGTCGGCATCGGGCTGGCGGCCGGCGCGCTGGTCGCCGCCAACTCCTCCCCGGAGAGCCTGGCGCCCGAGAACCCGCTGTCGTTCGGCTTCTTCGGGCTGCTGCTGGGCAGCATGTGCATCATCACGCTCGGCGTGCTGACCACCGCCTCGGAGTACGGCACCGGCATGATCCGCACCACGATGGTGGCCTGCCCCTCCCGGGGCCGGGTCCTCGCGGCGAAGGCCATCGTGTTCTTCTCGGTCGCCTTCGTGGTCACGCTGGCGTCGGCACTCCTCGTCGCCGTGGCGGACGTCGCCCTGCTGGACGGCGCCAGGGAGCCGTCCGGCGGAGAGTGGCTGAAGGGCACGGTCGGCATCTCGCTCTACATCGCGCTGCTCGGCCTGCTCTCGCTCGTCGTCGGCTCGGTGGTCCGGCACTCGGCGGGCGCGATCACCCTCATGATCGGGCTCGTGCTGGCCCCGCTGGTCATCGCGCTGTTCATGTTCTCGGCGTCGCTGGAGAGCCTGCGCGAGGCCCTGGTCGAGTACTCGATCCCGAACCAGCTCAGCGTCTTCTACTCCAACTCCCTCACCGAGTCCGGCCCGTCCGGCTGGGACCCGCTGTGGATCATCCTGGGCGTGACGGCCGCCGCGTTCGCCGGGGCCATCGCGCTGCTGGAGAAGCGGGACGTGTAAGCCCGGGCTGTCATCGGAAGAGCCGTAGGGCTCTCAGAACTTCGGCGCGTTCCTGGACCGCTGCACCCGCGTGGTGCGGCGGTCCTTCGCGTTCCAGCACGCCCTGTGCCAGTGGCGGCGGTCGTCGACGCCCGAGTGCTCGGGCCAGGCCACGACGTGCGGAACGCCGTCCGGAATCATCTGCTCACAGCCCGGGCAGCGGTACGCCTTGCCCTGGGCGCTTGCCCCGGCCACATGGCGCACGCTCCACGCCTCGCCGTGCCAGTCCTCCGTGGACTGCCAGCCGCCGTAGCGGCCGGGACGGTCGTCCTCGGCGCTCCGGCCGGACGAACCGGCTCCCTTGGGTCGGTTGCGACGCGGGGACACAGGACACCTCACGGGGCTATACAGGAAGCACGGGCCGCGTCCAGCCTACGCGGCGCGGACGGGGGTATTCGTACGTCACCAACCGTCACAAGTCTCCTTCCCGAACGACGCATTCTGCAGACAATCCACAAATCTCTTCGCCAAGCCGTGTCCTCGGCACATGTCAGGCGGTTATGCCGGGTGGGGGAGCTCCGCGTCGGAGCCAAGGAAGCAGGAAAAGCACATGCACGTAGGAAGTTTCGTGTTGGCGGCCCAGTTCCCGGGGCAGGGCCAGGGGGAGGCGCTGCACCGCGCGGTCCGCTCGGCCGAGGTCGCGGAGGAGGCGGGGCTCGACTCCGTCTGGCTGGCCGAGCACCACTTCGTTCCGTACGGCACCTGTCCGTCGGCCGTCACCCTGGCCGCGTTACTGCTCGGCCGCACCCGCCGCATCCAGGTCGGCACCGCCGTCAGCGTGCTGCCCACCACCCACCCCGTGGCGCTCGGCGAACAGGCCGCGCTGCTGCACATGACGAGCGGCGGACGCTTCTCCCTCGGCGTCGGCCGCGGCGGCCCATGGGTGGACCTGGAGGTGTTCGGCACGGGTCTGGAGGCGTACGAGACGGGGTTCCCGGAATCACTCGATCTGCTGGTGCGCTGGCTGCGCGAACCCTCCGTCGCGGCGTCCGGCGAGCGCTTCGACTTCCGCGAAGTCGCCGTCGTACCACGGCCGTCGGAGGCCCTGACGGAGACCGCGGGCCCCGAGGTCGTCGTCGCCTGTACGTCCCCGGAGAGTGTGCGGCTGGCCGCCGAACGCGGGCTGCCGATGCTGCTGGGCATGCATGTCGGGGACGAGGAGAAGGCCGAGATGGTCGCCCTCTGGCGGCAACACGCGCGCGCGTCCGGACATCCGCCGGAGCAGGTCCTCGACGCGGCCCATGTGTCGGCGGGCGTCTGCCAGATCGCGGACCGGCGTACGGACGCGGCGGAGACGCTGCTGAAGGCGATGCCGGGATGGCTGAAGCAGGGGCTCGGCGCCCATGTCACGGTGGACGGCCGCGAGCGCCGGATGCGCGACCCGCTGGCGTACACCGAACTGCTCTGCGGACTGCACCCGGTGGGCACTCCACGGCTGTGCGCCGACCGGCTCGCGGCGACCAGCGAGCGGACCGGCGTCTCCCGCTTCGCCCTGCTGGTCGAGGGCTCGGGAGACCTGGCCGCCACCGAGGAGAACGTACGGCGGCTCGGTGCCGAAGTGCTGCCGCACCTCGGCTGAACTGGCTGTACGGCAGGGAGCTTGCCGCTCCGGTACTGAAGCACCTCCCGCGTACGGAGCGGCAAGCCGGCGGCTGTATGCGTCAGCAGTCCCGTAGCTCCGGAGACTGGTTCAGCAGCTGGTTGCGCACCGAGGTGAAGCGGGCCAACGTCTCGTCGACAGAGGAGTCCAACGGGAACACCGCCACCCGGTGGCAGTTCTGGAAGGCCAGCCGCACACCGAAGTGCCGTTGCAGTGCGCCGCGTATCGCGTCACTCGCGAGCGCACGCAGCAGCTGACCGCGTGCCTGCTCGTCCGGCGGGGGCGTCTGGTTGTCGGCGAACTGACCGCCGTCGACCTTCAGCTGGGCCACCAGGGAGCTGATCATCTCCCACGCGTAGGGCAGGGAGGTCCGGACGCAGTCGACGAAGGCAGCTTCGTCGACCTCGCCTCGCTCGGCCTGTTCGAGTAGGGCCGGTGAGACGTCGAGCGACATGGGTTCTCCTCTCGCACCCCCGATCAACGGGGGTTGCCGGACAGATAAGGGGAGTTCGCGCTGTCAAACACGCTGTGTACACATCTCGCGACCTCCCGTTTACTACCGTAAGCAACGGACGGTGACCGCACCAGCAGAATGCGTACATGGGGCAGCCTCATTAGGCACACAATCGGCCACAACCGAACAGGTATGATCTGGGCCGAATCGCGTGCACAGGGGCCCGTCCAGTAGCGTTGCCGACCATGCGTCTCGTCATTGCCCGGTGCTCCGTCGACTACGCGGGCCGGCTCACCGCACACCTGCCCTCGGCCCCCCGCCTGATCCTCGTCAAGGCGGACGGAAGCGTCTCGATCCACGCGGACGACCGGGCCTACAAGCCCCTGAACTGGATGTCGCCGCCTTGCACACTGAAGGAGGGCAGCGGCGAGGATGAGGGCGTCTGGACCGTCATCAACAAGGCGGGCGAGAAGCTCATCATCACGATGGAGGAAGTCCTGCACGACTCCTCGCACGAACTGGGCGTGGATCCCGGCCTGATCAAGGACGGCGTGGAAGCACACCTCCAGGAGCTGCTCGCCGACCGCATCGAGACCCTCGGCGAGGGCTACACGCTCATCCGCCGCGAATACATGACGGCCATCGGGCCGGTCGACATCCTGTGCCGGGACGCGGACGGACAGACCGTCGCAGTCGAGATCAAGCGGCGCGGTGAGATCGACGGCGTCGAGCAACTCACGCGCTACCTGGAGCTGTTGAACCGCGATCCCCATCTCGCCCCGGTCCGCGGCGTCTTCGCCGCGCAGGAGATCAAGCCGCAGGCCCGCGTCCTCGCCACGGACCGCGGCATCGGCTGCCAGGTCCTGGACTACGACGCCCTGCGGGGCATCGAGGACGACAAGCTGCGGCTGTTCTGACGGGGAGTTCAGGTAGTTCGGGTTAGTTCGGTTAGTTCGGGGAGTTCTACGACGTTCAGGGCCCGGTCCGTTGAGAGCGGACCGGGCCCTGCTGTGCCGAACCTCAGATCACGTCGCCGGAGTTGCCGGGCGTTCCCGGGTCGGTGCTCTCCGGGGCGCTCGCCGAGGTGGTCGTCTCCACCGGGGCGCTGGTGGGGGCGGGCCCGCTGGCCGAGTCGGAGGTCGACGGGGCGTCCGTCGGGGGGTCCGACGGATCGTCCGTGGGCGTATCGGTCGGCGTGGTCGTCGGGTCGGTCGGTGTGGGCGTCGGTGTGGGCGTCGGTGGCTTCGACGGAGACGTCGGGGGCTTGGACGGCGACGTCGGCGGCTTCGACGGGGACGTGGTCGGCGGCTTCGGCGACCCACTGCTCGTCCCCTGCGTCCCGCTCGGCTCGTCCGACGGGTCGCTCGGGGTGCCGGTGCCGGTCGGCGTCGGATCGTCCGCCGTCCCGTACGTCCCGTCCGGCCCCGGGTCCGTCGGTTCGCTCGTCGTCGCGCCGGTGTCGCCGGAACCGTCGTCGTCGTTCTCCGCCTTGTCCGCGCCGAGGCTGCCGTCGTCCGCGCCCGGGCTGGCCGACGGGTTGACGCCGACCTGCTCGGACGGCGGGTTGGTGTCGTTGTCGGACGTGGCGCCGAGCGTCACCACCGTGCCGAGCACGGCCACGAGCAGCGCGCCCGCGCCGGCCGCCACGAGGTTGCGCCGGGCGAATCCCCTGAGGCCTCCCCGAGCCTTGTGCGTCGACGAGGACGACGAAGAGGAAGCGGTGGGCACGGTCGACGAGGACGACGACGCCGAGGCCTGGTAGGTGACCAAGGTGGACGTGTCGGCGGGCCGCTGGAGCTGGGGGAACGGCGCCGGTACGCCGCCCGGCGGCGACTGCGACTCCTCGTACCGGGCGTCCGGCACCTCCTCCCCCGCGGTGGCGGCGAGGCCGGGAACGGTGCCCGAGCGGTCGGCCACCAGGGCCAGCGCCCGGCGCCCTGCGACAGTGCCGCGCTTGTCGGCGAGGGCGCCGCGCAGCCCGATGGAGGCCTCCAACTCGGCGCGGGCCCGGTCGAACTGGCCGCCGCACAGCGCGAGGATGCCCAACTCGTGGTGGAAATAGGCTTGTTCCGAGACCTCCCCGGCGAGCCGGGCGGCCTCCGCGCCGGACCGCAGCGCCCGCTCCCAGGCACTCCAGTGCCCGCCCGCGGCGAACGCGGGCGCCGCCGTGCGGGCCAGCTGCACGGTGGGGCTCTCCTCGCCCTCCGCGGGCGCTGTCGTGGCCGGCACCAGGACGCCGAGGGCGGCCAGCAGGGCGTCCGCCTCGGCGCACACACGCTCCGGTGTGACCGAGGGATGTCCGGCCCACCAGCCGTAGTGCTGGGCGGCGGCGAGGGCGCGGGCCTCGATGTCGTCGGCGTATCCGGCGGCCTCCAGCTGGGTCTGCACACCGGCGGCGAGCCGGTAGCGGGCGCCGACCGGGGAGACCAGCCCGCAGTCGGCCAGCTCGCCGAGCGCGGCGTCCGCGTGGGTGTCGCCGACCAGCGCGGGCAGATGCGCCTGGTGCGGCACCTCGCCGCCGAGCACGACGGCGAACCGCAGGGTGGCGCGCGCCGACTCGCTCAGCCGGGCGGCGAGCAGCGGGGCGGGCGCGGCGGCCTCGCCGAGGGACGGCAGCGGTACGTCCTCGCCCTCGTCCGCGTCGTAGGGGGCGTCGACCGGAATGTCGAAGGGAGGCGCGTCCGCGAAGACACCGAACTCGTCGACGGCCTCCACGCCGGCCCGCATCCGGTCACGCTGCCGCAGCAGGGCCCCGGCCTGGACGAAGCGCAGCGGCAGACCCTCGGACTCGAACCAGAGGTCGCCCGCCCAATTGGACTCCTCCTCGGTGAGCACGCGGCCCACCGCGCGTTCGAGGAGTTCCAGGCCGTCGGCCCGCTCCAGCCCACTGAGGAAGACCTCTTCGATCGCGGACTCGGTGGACGGGGCGGGCACGTCGGGCGTGGCCGCGATCAGGAAGGCGCACTCGGGGGTGGCGTCCAGCAGTTCGTCGAGCGCGGCGCCGCCGAACTCGATGTCGTCGAGGACGACGACCGCGCCGATCTCCCGTACGTACCCGAGCAACTCGTCCCTTCCCGGGCGGTGCAGGGGCGCGTTGTGGACGGCGTAGAAGAGGTCGTACAGCAGATCGCTCGGCGTGCGGTGGAAGCCACTGAGGCGGATGACGCCGTCGGGTGCGAGGTCCGAGCAGTCCTCGGCGACGACGTCGAGGAGGCTGGTGCGGCCGGAGCCGGCCGGGCCGGTCAGGCGTACGGAGCGGCCGCGGGCGAGCAGCCGTACCAGGCGCTCGCGCTCGTCCTGGCGGGCCAGGAGCGGCAGCGTGGGCCGGCCCGGCCCGGGGGGCACGGGCGGC
>NZ_NTGE01000118.1 GCF_002291145.1 Streptomyces sp. SA15 | reverse complement strand
CCTTCGGGCGGACGGGTCCGGTACGTGCCGTCGCGTGGGCAGACCTGGCCCGCCCGCTCGGGCAGGGCGAGGTGCACTGCGGCGAGAGGGGTCTCGGCGAGCCCGTCCAGCCGGAGCGGGGACGCGCGCGTGCCCAGCGCGCGAGCCGCGAGCCACAGCGCCGCGGCGACGTGCCCGGTGTCCAGCAGCATCAGCGGCCAGGCGCGGTGGCCGTAGTGGGAGACCGTGCGCCGTGGGGTGACGGAGAGTTCGACGGTCGCCCCGGGCAGCGTTCCGTCGGGTTCCTGGCCGAGGCGGTGCACGCGGTGGCGCAGCGGGTCGTAGCCGTAGCGCCCGGGCGGCAGCGGGCAGCCGGTGCCCACGACGAGTTCGGCGTCCACCGGGTGCAGCGCGCCCGCGGAAGGTGCGGGCCGCAACCGCCCGGAGCCGTCCGAGGCCGCCAGGGAGAGACGGAGCAGGGCCCGCAGGTCCAGCTCACCGGGACCGGCCTCCGGGATGGGGCACGGCGGCCCCGGCCAGGCACGGACGGCGGGCCCGGCGGGTGTGTCGGGGCCGGGATCCTCCGAAGAGCGGGCGCGGGCGAGAGCGGTGACGAGGTCCACCGGACGGTACTGGTCCGCGTGCCCCACGGCGCGTGCCTCATCTGTGTGTTCCACGGGACGGGCCTCAGACTCGGGTTTCACGGAGCGCCCTCACATGTGGGGCGGAGGAGCCAGCGTGAAGTCCTCCGGCCCGCTCGGTGCGGTCGAGCGCCAGCCGCGGGCGACGGCGGCGTCGGCGAGGCGGGGGCAGCCGAAGTAGCCGAAGGCGGCGGGGGCGTTGGGGAGGAGCCCGGAGACGAGGACCCGGGCGACGCGCAGGGACGTTTCGGCCACGTCCTCGGTGGTGAGGTCGAACGTCATGACACGGTGGCCGCCCTCGTGGAGCGCGCGTTCCAGCCGGTCCCGGCTGCCGGGCTCTACCGCGTCGATGGACACGGTCCCGTGCGCGGGCTCGGTGAACCGCCGGGCCTCGGGCGCCATCCGCTCGTCCAGCCACACCTGAACGTGCGCGCCCAGGTCCCGTACGTGCTCGAACTGTTCGCCGCACACATCGAGATAGCGGCCGTCCGCGCGGTGGTCCAGGTACAGGCCGCGCGCGAGCAGCCCGGCCTCGACGGCCTGGAACACCCAGCCGTCGGGGTCGGTGAGACCTTGGGTGAAGACCCAGGTGTGGACGGCTTCGAGGACGGCCTTGCGGGCGGCGTCGGCCGGGTCGTACTTGCAGGCGAACCCGGCGGCGTACAGGCCGAGCCGGGGGTCGTGGACGAGCGCGGCCATGCAGGGGGCGAACTCCGAGGGCATCTCGACGAGATGGACGTCGAGCGCGGATCCGGCGAGGTCGTCGACGAGGCCGGGCACGCTGGCGGGGTCGATGCCGCGGGCCGGGCCGTCGAGGTGCCACCACAGTTCGAGCGCGTCGCGTTCGACGATCTCCAGCAGGCCGCGCTCGGCCGCGTCGCCGAAGCCCTGCCCGGTGGCGATCCCGGCGTAGTTCAGGTGGTGGGTGCGCGGCAGCGAACGCAGCTCGCCCTGGCGCCAGTTGAGGTGAGTGAGCGCGACCGGCGCCCACACCTCGGCGGTCCGCCCCTCGGGCAGCCGCTCGGTACCGCGCGTCCACAGGGACGGCGTGTCGGAGGTGAGGGGGCGGTAAGGGAACTTGTCGCGGGCGTACTGCCAGTCGGCGTAGACCGGCAGCTCGTGCGGACCGTACAGCCGCAGGCCCTTCTCGGCCAGCTCGGCGGCCGTGGCACGCAGAGGGGCGTCGGGGTGGCCGGGCGGCGGCACGCGGTTGCCGCAATACCGCTCGATCCCCTCCGCTATCGCGGCTGTTCGGGCACCCTCGGGGTCGCCGAAGGTGGTGCCGAGCGACACCCGGTCGGCGGGCCACAGACCGAGCCGGCGGGCGTCGGCGATCTCGGCGGTGAGCGCGGTATAGCGGGGTGGTGCGCCCGCGGGGTGCTCCACGGGTTCGACCTTGCGGACGATGCCGCAGATGGGGTCGACGAGAGCTTCGAGCGGCAGCGCCGTCATAGCAGGATCTCCTCTGCGGGATCGGTGGGGGTGGGAGGGGACATGAGCACGGGCAGCCGGAGTGCCACGCTCCCGGGGTCGACTTCGCGCCGGGAGGTGAGCAGCCGGGTGGCCGTGACCGGGTCGTCGCCGGTGTGGGGGTTGCGGGCGTGGGCCGGGAAGTGGTGCCCGGCGATCTCCAGGCGGAGCCGGCTGCCCGCGGGCAGCCGCCGCACAAGCCGGCCAAGTCCTACCGTGAGCTCGGCGTTCCTCCCCGGTGGTTCCTCGCGTCGGACGACACCGACGGCGAGCCGCTGGGCCACCCCTGCCGGCGTGATGGTGACGAGCCGGACGGCCCAGTCGGCGGACGGAGTGTGGGCGGTGGCCCGCAGCCGCACCTCTGCGGGCCCGACCACGTCCAGCGGACGCGGCAGTGGCGGGGTGACCAGCAGACAGCGGTCGGGCGGACCGTCCGTGGGGACGGCCAAGTCCTCGGAGGACACGGGGCGTTCGGGATCGGCCGTGAAGGAGGAGCCGTGCAGCAGCCGTACGTTCTGCGTGCGCGGCTCGCCCTCCGTGTCGGCGGGCACCCACAGCGGGCTGCCGCCCAGGCCGACCGCACCATGGTGCCCGGGGCCGAGGTCCCCGGCGAGGGCGCGGCGGGCCCAGCGCACGTACAGCTCGCCGAGGCTCACCCGGTGCGCGGGCTCGGCATCGGGGCCGGGCTCGGCGACCAGGCCGTGCCCCCAGGGGCCCAGCAGCAGCCGCGCCGACGGACCGCCCCAGCGGCGCCACAACGCGACGGTGTCCTCGGTGAAGTGGTCGTGGTGGCCGCCCACCGCCAGCAGGGGCATCCCGGCGTGCTCCGCCTCCGAGACGAGCCGGCCGCGTTCGCGGTGCCGCCACAGGCCCGGCCAGGAGGGCAGGCTCCGGCCGAGCCGCTCGGGGAGGCCGGTCAGCGGCAGATGGGTCAGCAGACCGGGGTCCGCGGCGAGGGCCTTGTCCAGGGCGCTCTCGTCGGAGTCCGGCCGGTCGCCGTGGGCCGCCCACCACCCGGCGCGGGCCAACAGCCGTTCCACGCCCGAGGGTTCGCGAGCCGTCGCGGCGGGGTCCAGCGCGGACACGGCGGCGATGACGGCGTCGGGCCGGGCGTCCGCGGGCGAGTCGAGCGCGAGGGCGAGGGCACAGTGAGCGGCATAGGAGGCGCCGACGGCGACCAACTGCCCGTCGCTCCATGACTGCCCGCGAATCCAGCGGACGGTCGCCGCTCCGTCGGCGGCCTCGTTCTCGTACGGGTGCCACTCCCCCGGCGAAGCGTGCCGGCCCCGTACGTCCTGGACCAGCGCGGCGAACCCGCGGCGGGCCCAGCCGCGCAGCTCGGCCCGGTGCCGTCTGCGGTCGTAGGGCGTGCGGATGAGGACGGCCGGGACGGGACCGTCGCCGTCCGGAAGATGGACGTCGGTGGCGAGCCCCTCGACGGCCACGGTGAACGGCGTCATCCGGCCTTCCTCGGCATCTGGGCGACGTCGGGCACGGGCAGCACGGGGTGCTCGGCGACGGTCAGCGTGCGCAGGTCGACGCACCGGAGCCGGCGCCGGGCGGGCAGCTCGCCGGTGTCGGGCGCGCCGGTGGCCCACCGCCTGAGGTCGTCGGCGAGCAGGGCGGCCAGCAGCCCCGCAGCCGGGGCGGTGAGGTGAACGGGCACGCCGGACGTACGGGGCCCGCTCCAGTAGGCGGCCAGCTCGCGGTGCGCGGGTGTGGCGGCGAGCCGACGGGCCCGGACGTGCGCCGAGGTGACATCCCCCGCGACGGCGGCCAGCGGCTCGACGTACGCCTGCCAGCCCTCACGGTGGCAGCGCAGCCAGGCGATGCCGCGCTCGGGCAGCCGGTCGGCGGCACCCCACAGCCCGTCGGGCACGGGCCCGTCGAGGCACCACACGACCGCGGCGGGCTCGTCGGCGGACAGGTCGTCAGCCGTTCCGTCGGGAGCTGCCGTTGTCGGTTCGGCGCCCAGCGCGCGCAGGAGCGCGGCCAGTGGTTCGGTCAGTACCGGGTCGCCCAGCAGCCGGATGTCCCGGCGATCGGCGGGCCATCGCGGGCTCCGCGGTCGGCCCGCCAGGTACCCGGCATTCTCGAAGGCCCGGACGATGCGGCCGAGTTCGTCGTCCGGCTCACCCGCAGTCGTACCGGACAGGCGGGAGAGCAGGGCGTCCTCGTCCGTGTCCCCCGTCCTGACGCTGAGGAACTCCCCCTCGGCCGTGCGGACGGCGAGACCCCGCCCGGGTACGGAGACGATCTCGACACCGGGCACGAGCTGGCTGCGGGACACGTCCGATCCTCCTGTGGGAAGGGCCTGGGATGGCATGGGCCCGCCCGCAAGGTGACGGGCGGGCCCACGGTCGAGGGTGCTGGGCCCTCGCTTACTCCTCGTTGTCCTCGAAGGGGTTCTCGACGAGCGCGTTGGAGTGGGAGGCCGAGGCGTGGGCCAGCTGGCCCTGGTCGGCGATCGGCGTGAAGATCTGCTCGTTGTCCATGAACTCTCCTTGTTCCTCAGGGAGATACGGCGTTCGGGTGAGCGCCGCCGCCGACTCTAATGAATATGATTTTCATTCTCTAGAGCGGGGAGGGGGTGATCTGGGTAACACACGGGCCAGCCCCCTTCGGGGTCCCGGCCGACCCGGCCGGCCACCCGGAGGACGTCCGCCAGCAGCCCGGGCGTGACGACCTCCTTCGGCGTCCCGTCGGCCACCACGCGGCCGTCCCGCAGGGCGACGATCCGCTCGGCGAACCGGGCCGCGTGGGCCAGGTCGTGCAGCACCATCACGGCGGTGAGGCCGCGTTCCTCACGCAGGCGGACCACCGTCTGCAGCACGTCGAGCTGGTGGTGCAGGTCGAGGTAGGTGGTCGGCTCGTCCAGCAGCAGGACGCGGGTGTCCTGGGCGAGCGCCATCGCGAGCCGCACCCGCTGCCGCTCTCCCCCGGACAGCGCGTCGACGTCACGCTCGGCCCACTGCTCCACGCCGACGTCGCGCAGTGCGCGGCGTACGACGGGGTCGTCGCCCTCGCGCAGCATGCCGAGCGGGCCGCGCGCCGCGTACCGCCCCTGCCGGACGAGGTGACGCACCGTCATACCGGGCACGGCCGGGGCCGACTGGTGCAGCAGCGCGACCCGTTGGGCCGTGGCGCGCCGGGACAGCCGCGCGAGGTCGTCCCCGCCGAGCAGCACGCGCCCCTCGTCCGGCCGCAACAGTCCGGCGGCCAGCCGCAACAGGGTTGACTTACCGCAGCCGTTGAGGCCGATGAGGGCGGTCAGCTCACCCGGCTCGACGGTCATGTCGACGCCCCGCAACACGGGTTGTCCCGGGTACCCGAAGTGGACCCCCTCGACGCGGATCCCCACGGACTCGGTCATGCTCTGTCCTTAAGTCGACATCAGAACGTACGGCTCGGCGCGCGGCGCACGACGACCAGCAGCAGCGCGGCCCCGAGGCAGGCGGTGAGCACCCCGACCGGCAGCGTGAGCCGACCGGAGTCCAGCGCGGCCGCCAGCAGTCGCGAGGACAGCTGTGCCGTCGCGTCCGCCCCGCACACCACGGCCGCGCCCACCAGGGCGGCGCCGGGCAAGGTCACCCGCAGGTCGGCGCCGAAGACGGCCACGGCGAGGTGCGGTACGAGCAGCCCGACGAACCCCAGCGCCCCCACGGCGGCCACCGCACCCGCCGTCAGCGCCACCGCGCACAGCAGGGCGAGGGTCCGGGCCCGCCTCACGGAGAGCCCGGCGGCGAGGGCGAGTTCGTCCCCGCAGCGCAGCAGGGTCAGCGGCCCGGTCAGCAGCCACGCCGCCACTCCCCAGGCCAGCGCCCACGGCCACAGCAGGTGCCAGTGCTGCCACACCCTGCCCTCCGTGGTGCCGACGAGCCACTGCACGACGCTGCCGAGCTCCCCCGGATCGACGAGCAGCACCATGGCCGTGAGTCCGCCGAGCACCGCCGACACCAGCACCCCGTGGACGGCGGTCTGCGCGGGGTCGCCGCGGCCGCGCCCGGCGAGCAGCCACAGCAGCGCGGCCCCGGCGCAGCCGCCCACACACGCGGCGACGACCACGGCGAGGGGCGATTCCCACCCCGCGAGCCCGAGGCTGGTCGCGACGACGGCCCCGAGCACCGCCCCCGGCGTCACACCCGTCACCTCGGGCCCGGCCAGCGGGTTGCGCAGCGCCGACTGCAGCACCAGGCCCGCCACGCCGAGGCACGCCCCCGCGCCGAGGGCCACCAGGAGACGGGGCAACCGGAGCTGGAGCAGGATGTGCCGTTCTGTCGTATCGCCGCCCCCGCCGAGGACGTCCCAGACCACGGCCGGGGACATGGCGCGCCCGGCCACCAGTTCCGCACCGGCGCATACGACGGTGAGTGCGACGAGCACCGCGAAACGCCGGCTCACCGGACCTCCTCCGCTCCGGTCGCCTCACCGCGTGCGGCGGAAACTCCGGAAGGGTTGTCGCTCCTGGGATCCCCTCGACGGACATGCTCTCGGGTCCCCGTGGAAGGCTCCTTCTCCGACGGGCCGGAGGGTACGGCTTCGGCACCCTGCGGTGCCGAGCCCGCCACCGCGGTGCCCGCCGCTCGGCGCCGGGCCGCCGGCCTGCGGTTGCCCGAC
>NZ_NTGE01000053.1 GCF_002291145.1 Streptomyces sp. SA15 | reverse complement strand
GGACGAGATCATGAAGCGGCTCGGTGACGCGGAGGAGGGCCTCACCCGGCGGGTGCTGACCTACGAACGTCGCCACCAGGCACGCTCCAGCATCCTCGCCGCCGCCGAACGAGTCCCCGCCTGACCGCCCTGCGGACCGGGCACATCGTGCCGTGGCTCTTTCAGGGCCGCTGTCCCACCCCCGGGCTGAACGCGGCAGATCGCGGGGCCCGGGGGTGTCGGCAGCGGTAGGTCCACAGCTCGTCGACGAGGGTGAAGCCGAAGGAATCGAAGAGCCGGGGCGCGGCTTGGCTGTCGTCATTGGTGGGCGGGCGCTCGTCGACGACGAGGGCGACCTCGGTGGCACCCTGCTCGGCCAGCAGGGCCAGGGCCTGGCCGAGCAACTCGTGGCCCAGGCCACGGTGGCGGTGAGTGGGCAGGGTCTCGATCCAGTACACGGTCGCGGTGTGGTCGGGTCCCACGCTGATCACGGCCTCCGCGACCGGCTCGGCCCCCCGGCGGACGATCAGCCGCTGACCTGGGGGGAAGTCGCAGGGGACGACGTCGGCGCACAGCTTGGCGGGCGGGAGCTCGGCCGGTAGCGCGCAGTACAGATAGCTGCCCTGCAGACGGCCGGTGAAGCCGCTGCGCAGCAGGGCGTCATGCGTGGCGCCGCGGTGGGCGCGGGGCAGGCCGCCCGGCCCCAGCGGACCCGGCGGAGCGGCGACGAATGCCTCGATCTGCGGGCAGTGAGCGAGAGCGCCGAGGGCGTGGCCGATCAGGACACGCAGGGCAGGCGGGTCCTCGCGGGCGTAGAGCCAGCAGATCACCCCGGTGTGCACATCGGCCCAGGAGAGGTACGCGATGACGCCCTGAGGGCAGTCCCTGGCACCGGCCAGAACACTGATCTGCGGGCGAGCCGGTATCGCCAAGTCGGCCGGGGGAACAGGACCGCGCCGCGCGGCGGCGAGCCCCTCCGGAGTGCAGTGCGGCTGTCCCGGCAGCCGGTCGGCGTCAATCAGTTCTCGCACCCCCGGTTCGTCGTCGGGACGATAGGGGCGTACGGTCGATCCGCTCTCGGGGCTGGGCGAAGAGGCCATGCTGTCGGTCCGCGCAGGTGCTGACGTCTTAGGGGTCCTTGCACTATGAGCGACCCGGGCGTGCATAGTGCAAGGATCCCTTAACCGGGGCTGTCTTCAGCGTCCTCCGATTTGCCCCTCCTGTCACGGGAACCGTGCCGCGGGCGAACGTCCCACCATGCTAGGGACGTACGTCGAACGCGACTTGGGCCGCGGCCAGCAGCGCGCGCATCTCGTCGATGACCGGGCGGTGAAGGGGCAGCGTCAGGTGGCCGACGCCCGGCACCAGCACGTTGCGTGCCCTGAGGTCCGGATGGTCGATGCGACCCCTGCCGGCGGGGATGACGGCCTCGTCCAGGTCGCTGTAGAAAGCCACGAACCGGGTACGGCATCCCACGGCCGGCTCGGCGAGCTCGACCAGCAGCTCGCTCCCCGGCCGCAGCTGGCGCAACAGCGGATGGGCCGGGGCCAGCAGGGCGGTCGCGGTCCCGCCGTGCGGCGTCGCCAGCGTGATCACCAGCGGCACGTACGCGTCACCGCCGAGCCGCTGCACGTAGTACCGGGCGATCAGCCCTCCCAGGCTGTACCCGATCACGACCGCTGCCCGCCCACCGACGCCGGCACACGCCAGCTCCACCTGGTCGCCCAGCGCCCGTGCTGCCCTGCGGATGTCCGGGCCGAACGCGTTACAGCCCACCGGGGTGAAAGGGCCCACGCCGTCGCCGCGCAGCTCACGCTGCAGCGGCGGGATGACCGATGCTCCGTCGGCCAGCCCGTGCACCAACAAAACAGGAATCCCCGAGTCGGCGGGCAGTGGGTCACCCGGGCCCGTCGGCCGACCGTGCATGGCACGGCTGAACAGCCCGGTCAGCTGCCCAACGCCCTCCGCGGCCATGTCGAGCGGGAACCGGGCCAGACGTACCACCGCTCTGCTCGCCTCGACACCCACGCCGCGCGCCGGCGACAGCCCCGGCACCGACAACTGTGGACCGAAAGGAATGCCCGTGGCCGATCACCATCCCTGCATGAACAGCGCCTGCCGTGCCTAGCGGAACAGCTTGGACATGGAGAACTACATGGGAAACACTGCGCGAGTCGGCGCTATTTCACCGTCCGCTACGTTCACTTTGGACGCTGTCAGCCACAGATGCACGTCGGCCTCCGCCGATGGCCTCGCCGGGCGGGCTGATCGCCTGCCGGTTGCGGCCCTTGAACCGCACCCCTCCCTGCCGATGTCACCCGCATGACCGCCGCAAGGCGTCGGCCTCTGTCGGCCGTGATGGTATGGGAGTGACCTTCATTCCTACTGAGGGAGCTGACCATGCACGAAATGTGGTGCGGCGCGGACGCCTCGGGGGAACCGATGTGGCATGTGCTGACGGCCGACAGGACGCTGACCCTGTGCGGGGTGGAGAAGCGCCAGGAGCCCGGCGAACGGGCGCCGACCGACAAGCACTGCTTCCCGTGCATGAAGGAGTTCCAGGCCGCCATGGCATCCACCAGGTCCTGAACACAGGAGCGAGGCGAACGAGGGTTTCTCCTCTCGCCCGTCAGGAATGTGAACGATTCAGCCTGTGTTTCCGTAATGAGAGTTACCTGAGCTTCGTCTTGTGGTGGAGTGAGTCACGGGCATGTGAGGTGTTGGGCGATGGCCTGGATATCTACGCTCGTTTCGGCAGCCGGCCGGGGCGGTGGCCGCGTCGGCCAGGCCGCGGCCGGCCTGCGGGGCGTTCTGCTCGGCGCGCCGCTACTGCGCAGGCAGTCCACGGCGGGATCCGGCAGCGAGTGGGGACACGTCCTTGTCGAGCCGCGGACGGCTTGGTTCGTGCAGGGCCAGGCCGCAGACCTGGGGCCCGTGACGGTGGCGTACGAGCGGCAGGGGGCCGGCGAACCCGTCGTCCTGCTGCACGGGCTCGGCTCGCACCGGCTGACCTGGAGCGCGGTCATGCCGCTGCTGACCGAACAGCGGGAGATCATCGCGATGGACCTGCCGGGCTTCGGCGAGTCTCCGGATCTGGATCCCGGTATCCCCCGTGACCTGGATACGGCCGTGCTGTGGCTGGCTTCGGTGTTCGCGGCGCTGGGTGTGGAGCGGCCTCACGTGGTGGGTCACTCGCTGGGCGGGCTGATCGCGTTGCGCCTGGGGCAGGCCGGGCTGGCGCGCAGCGTGACCGCGATCGCTCCGGCCGGCTTCTGGACCGGCGCCGAGCGGCGCTACACCTACGCCGTGGTGAACGCGGCCCGCCAGGGAGTCCGGCTGCTGCCCGACCCGGCGCTGCTGGCGCTCGTACGCACCGCACCCGCCCGCGCCGTGCTGACCGGCACCCTGTACGGCCGGCCGGAGCTGTGCCCGCCGCACGCGGTGGTCGCGGCGCTGCGGACGCTGCGGGAGTCGGCGGGATTCAAGGCGACCCTGCGGGCCGGGCGTGCACCGGGTCTGTTCACCGGCGACATCCCCGATGTGCCGGTGACGATCGCGTGGGGTACCCGCGACCGCCTCCTGCCACCCCGGCAGGCGGCACGTGTCCGCAAGATGATCCCCAACGCCCGCCTGGTGCCGCTGTCCGGCTGCGGTCACGTGCCGATGCTGGACGCTCCCGAACTCGTCGCCGACGCGATCCTCCGTGCCACCGAACCCGCACAGCAGTCGCAGCCGGGACCCAGCCGCGCGATGTTGTAGGTTCCGCGACACCTCTTCGCCCATACGGGATGCCTGCCGGGCCTGTCATCATCAAGGCCCGGCGAGGCTTCTCTGGTCAGGCCGAGAGGTGTGCCTCGGCGCTGGTCAGGCCGAGAGGCGTGCCTCGGCGGCGGAGATGACTTCTTGCCGCTGCCGGTGGCGCTGTTCGTACTCCAGCACCTGACGGGCCTGGATGGACGGAGCGTCCCGCAGGCTCGCGCTGATCTCGTCCGGGTCCATGGCGTCGTAGCCGGTCCACGGCTGCTCTTCGCGCAGCTGCTCGATGGCGTCCAGGACTCGCTTGCGGTTCGCGTGCGTGCGCTCGTAGCCCTCGACGACCGTCAGATCCAGCTGGGAGAGCGTGCGCAGCCGCCTCTCGATCTGGTCCGTGCTGAGCTGGCTGAATCCTGGAATCGGCAGGTCCTCCTCCCGCCTGACCGCTCCCAGGATTTCCTCGGCCATGGGGCCGGGCTCGGGCGCCTCCCGCAGCGCGCCCCCGGCCGCACCCCGCGCCCACCGGACGCCGCGCTGGGCCACGTCCTGTGCCCGGTCGAAAACGGTCCGCATCGTCTGGGCCGCCGCGCCGGTCAGGCCGCCGTTGCGATGCTCACCCGGGCCGAAGCCGTAGATGGATGCCGCCATGGTGCGGGCTTGTTCGGCGAGGCTGTCCTCCAGCGCCTGCAGCAGTTGCTCGTCCTGGCGGCGCAGCGAGCCGAGCAGGTCGGCGGTGGGCTCGTCGTCCATTTGCTGGGCGAGGATCTCCGCGGCCCGGCACGCCGCCAGTGCCCGCGCCGCGGCCGCGTACTCGTCCTCCGCGTTCCTCAGCAGCCGTCGCGGATCGGCCGGGCCCCCGCCGGGCAGCATCCCCCGGACGACCGCCGACCCGATCGACAGCGGCAGCATCGCCGAGCGCGCCGCGCCCCGCGAGACGGACCGCGTCACACCCACCGCGGTGCCCATGAGGCCCCGGGGGTGCAAGGCGCGCTCCTGGCGCCGAATGCGCTGCACGCTGATCTGGACCTCGGCGGCCTGGCGTTCGAGCATCTGCCGGTACGGGCCCGGCGGGGTGACCGTCGCATCCGCCCGGAACCGGTCGAGGACCGCGTCATGAGCATGGCGCGCATCCTCCAGCACCGGTACGAGTTCCTCCGTCATCACTGCCACGAGGTGCTCCTGAGTGAGGAATGGGGGCGGCAGTCCGCCGCACACGGGAAGCGGCTGCCCTCAGCGACCTCCGTGGGCAACCGGCACCATCCTGCGGGACCCACGCCAAGATCGCCCGGCGAGGTGGACCCGGGGATGCCCTGGCCGGCCTGGCCGTACGGCGCAGCCGGCGCGGATGAGGGACATGCCGCGTTGGCCTCTCCGGGTGATGGGGAACCCGCAGTGCTCCGCGTAAGCGGGCAGGGCGAGAGATGATCACGAATCTCGTCGAGCCGTGAGCGACTGCTGCATCGCATCTTTCTCGCCACCGTGGCCTACCGTCGCGCCCACACGGTTTTTCCAGCGTGTCGCCGTACATGGCAAATGGACGCTTTGCCACGTAAGCGTGACTCGGCTCGCGTTGCGGGGAGGTCGGAGGATCGATTCAGCAGGTCAGAGTCGCCCTTCCGTCGGGGGGTGCGAGTACGCCGGATGGAGGAGAGTGGCGTAGGGTGGCTGTCCTATTAACTGTCTGGTTCCTGTGCCGAGTTGACGGTCGGTCCGCGCTGCGCGACGTGGGTCCGAACTGGTTGATCGAGAGGACTCCGATGCCCGAATCCCCGACTTATGCAGTGCGTTCGGAGCCCGGTCGGGTGACCGCGACGGGCCCGGCACGCAACAGACATGCCAGGCCTCCCGCTCAGGAGGGACCGACAGTTTCGGCCAACCGGTCCCGCGCGGTGCGCCTCGCTGTCGTTCCCGCGGCATTCATGGCGGTCCTCGCCGCCGCTCTGATCGTCTTCGTCCTGCTCACCCAGGACGGCGCCGCCGACGCGACCACCTGGGCCGTGCTCACCAGCGGCGCCGTCCTTGGCGGTGGCGTTCTGGTCGGTGCCGCGTTCGTCGCCCGCGCCCAGGCCCGGGAGGTGTCGCGGCAGCATGAGTCGCTGCGCCGCGCCGTCGCCGCGGGCCAGTCCGACCTGCAGGACCTGCTGCAGCGGCTGGAGCGGGGCGAGCCGGTGGGGCAGGTTCCGTTCACCCAGCAGGCTCCGTCCCGGACAGATCCACTCGGCCGTCTCGCATCCGAGATAAGCGTCGCCATGTGGCAGGCCCGGACAGCCGTGGCGCAGACAGCACAGTCCTCCAGGAGCACCTCGCCGGACAGTGAGGAAAAGGTCGAGGTCTTCGTCAATCTCGCCCGGCGGCTGCAGTCGCTCGTGCACCGCGCGATCAGCATGCTGGACCAGCTCGAGAACGAGGTCGAGGACCCGGAACTGCTCAAGGGCCTCTTCCACGTCGACCATTTGGCCACCCGCATACGCCGCCACGCGGAGAACGTCGCCGTGCTCGGCGGCTCGGTCTCCCGCCGGCAGTGGACCCGCCCGGTGACCCTGACCGAGGTGCTGCGCTCGTCGATCGCCGAGGTCGAGCAGTACTCCCGGGTCAAGCTGGTGCCGCCGATCGAGGGGACACTGCGCGGCCATGCCGTCGCCGACGTCATCCATCTGCTGGCGGAACTGGTCGAGAACGCCACGGCGTTCTCCGAGCCCCATACCCAAGTACTGCTGCGCGCTCAGCGCGTGACCGCCGGGCTGGCCGTCGAAGTGGAGGACCGCGGTCTGGGCATGCCTCCACAGGAACAGGCGCGGATCAACACGTTGCTCGCCGAGCCGGACCACATCGATCTCAGCAAGCTGCTGGCCGACGGCCGTATCGGCCTGTACGTGGTGTCCGCACTGGCCCGCCGCCACGGCATCGCGGTCCGGCTGCAGAGCAACATCTACGGCGGTGTCCAGGCGGTCCTGATCATCCCGCGCGGGCTGCTCGGCGACGAGCCTGTCGAGGCGCCCGCCCAGGCGGCCACCGACATGCCCCGGCCGGCCCAAGTCGCCCCGGCGCAACAACCGGCCCAGGTCGCCCCGGCCCCCCGGCCGGCCCCCCCCCCGACCCCCTCCGCCCCGCCCCGCAACGGCTCGGCCAGGCCGCCGGTGCACATCAGGAGCGTGTCGCCCGGGCGGGCGACGGAGGCGCGGAAGCGGAAGGGTTCACGGAGCGGTTCGGGGGCGGGCTCGTACGGGCTCGGGGGCG
>NZ_NTGE01000107.1 GCF_002291145.1 Streptomyces sp. SA15 | reverse complement strand
GGCCCGTCAGCGCGCAGCCCCGGGGCCCCCGCCGGCGGGCATGCCGGTCAGTGCGGTGCGTATCTCCCGGGTCACCGTCTCCGGCACGCGGTTGGCCGGCGGAGCGAAGTAGAAGTGTCCGCCCTCGAAGAGGTGGCAGCCGCCGAAGTCGCCGTAGTCGGCCCAGCCCGCGAGTTCGGCGGGGGCCACCAACGGGTCGCGGGTGCCCCCGAAGGCGCTGAGCGGAACGGGGACCCGCAGGGCCCGGCCGGCGTCCGGGCGCCAGGTCTCCACCAGCTCGAAATCCGCCCGCAGCACCGGCTCCAGCAGGTCCCACAGCTCCGCGTCGCGCACCACCTGCTCCGGAGTGCCGCCCATCCGCCCCACCTCGGTACGCAGCCGGTCCGCGGGCAGGCGGTGCAGCGAGGTCGGGCGGGCCAGCACGGAGCGCGGACAGCCCCGGCCCGACACGCCCAGCCACACCGGCAGCGGCAACCGCGCGTCCCGCAGCGCGAGCGTCAGCTCATGCGCCACCAGCGCGCCCATGCTGTGCCCGAAGAAGGCGAACGGCCGGTCCAGCCACAGCAGCAGCTCCTCCAGGAACCCACGCACCAGCGACCGCACGTCCCGCACCGGCGGCGTCTGCGACAGCAGCCCCCGCCCCGGCGCGTCCGTCAGGCAGATCTCCCAGTCGGAGGGGAGGCGACCCACCCAGTCCCGGAACATCTGGTGCGATCCTCCGGCGTGATGGAACAGGAACAGCCGCACGCGCGGCCGCGGCACGGGGCGGGCCGCGAACACGGTCCCCCGCGGGACGTCGGTCCCGGTCGTCACGTCGTACGCCTCCTCACCGCGGCACCGGTCGGGCCGCACGCACAGTCTGCCCACCGGCCCCTGACGGCCCGCTGGCACAGCCCTGACGCGGCTCTCGTCATACGGCCGTCAGCGGCCCGTCAGAGCGGTCCGCGACGATGACCCCGGGCGGACCGGCGGCCCCAGCGGCCGTCGACGCGGCGCCCGGTCCTGTCGCCGGCCACCCGGGAGGATGTCCCGATGCTCGACGAGGCAGCGCCCTGCACCGACTGGGCTCCGCTCGGGGCCGCGCAGCGCGGAATCTGGTACGCGCAGCGCCTGGACCCGGGCAACCCCCTCCACAACGGCGCCGCCTGCCTCGACCTGCGCGGCCCGCTCGACACCGGCGCGTTCCGCGAGGCGGTGCGCCGCGCCGTCGCCGGCACCGAGGCCCTCCACCTGGAGTTCGCCGAGCACGGCGCCGGCGGCCGCCTCGGCGACGAGCCCGTCCAGCGCCTCGCCCCGGCCGCGAACGTCCCCCTGCCGCCGCAGGAACGGACCACCCACGACGAGGCGCTGCGGTGGATGCGCGACGACCTCGCGACGGCCGCGCCCCCGTCCGACGGCCCGCTGTCCGCGCACGCGCTCTTCCACGTCGGCGCCGACCGCCACCTGTGGTACCACCGGGCCGGCCACCTACTCCTCGATGGCATGGGCATGTGGCTCTTCCAGCGCCGCGTCGAGGCCGTCCACAGCGCCCTGACCGAGGGCCGGGCCGTCCCCGCCGACCCGGCCGCGCCACTGTCCCGCCTGTGGCAGGAGGAGACGGCGTACCGCGCGTCGCGACAGTACGAGGACGACCGCGCCCACTGGCAGCGGGCGTTGCGCGAGCGGCCCCCGGCCCTGTCTCTCGCGGGCCCGCCCGCCGCCGCCTCCCACACCTTCGTACGCTCCGGCGGTGTCCTCGCGGCCGGCCCGGCACACGCCCTGGACGAACTGGCCGCCCGCTTCGACAGCGCACGGCCCGCCGCGGTGGTCGCCGCCGTCGCCGCGCTCCTCCACCGCCTGACCGGCGCCACGGACCTGCTGCTCGGCCTCGCCGTCAACGCCCGGCTCACTCCGGCCGCCCGCCGCACCCCGGCCATGACGGCGAACGTCGTCCCCCTGCGCCTGACCGTCCGCCCCGGCACCCGCGTGGGCGACCTCGTCGGCCAGGCCGCCCGCGCCCTGCGCGAGGCGCTCCGGCACCAGCGCTACCCCCAGGAGGAGTTGCGGCGGGACCTGCGGATCCTCGGCTCCCGGCAGCCGCTGTACGGCCCCACGATCAACATCATGCGCTCCGCCACCGGCACGTTCGCCACGCTGCCGGCCCGACTGAGCTTCGTGTCCAACGGGCCCGTCGACGACCTCAAGATCACCTGCTACGACTCCGGATCCGGCCCGATGCCCGTCGATCTGGACGCCAACCCGCAGCAGTACCCGACCGCCGACCTCGACCGCCACCGCGAGCGGTTCCTCCGCCTGTTGGAGGAGTTCGCCACCGACGCCGACCGGCCGCTGGCCCGCCTCGACGTCCGTACCCCGGCCGAACGCCACGCCACCCGGCCGACCGCACCCCCGACCGGTCCGGCCCCCGCCCCCGCGGACACGCTGCCCGCCCTCTTCGAACGGCAGGCCGCCCGCCGGCCGGACCACACCGCCGTCACCGCCGAGGACGAGAACCTCACCTACCGCGAACTGGATGCCCGCGCCAACCGGCTGGCCCGGCTGCTGCTGCGCCACGGCGCCGGCCCCGGACGGCTGGTCGCCCTCGCCCTGCCCCGCTCCGCCGTCCTGCCGGTGGCCGTGCTCGCCGTCCTCAAGACCGGCGCCGGTTACCTGCCGCTCGATCCCGGCTACCCCGCCGACCGGCTCGCCCTGATGGTCGAGGACGCCCGGCCGGCCCTGCTGCTCACCGTCACCGGCGAGACCGCGCGCGTCCCCGACGGCCCGCACCGCGTCACCCTCGACTCCCCGGCCTGCCGCGCCACCCTCGCGGCCCTGCCCGACACCCCCCTCACCGACGCCGACCGGGGCGGCCCCGACCGGGCCCCGCACCCCGACCACACCGCCTACGTCATCTACACCTCCGGCTCCACCGGACGCCCCAAGGGCGTGATCGTCCCGCACCGCAATGTCGTACGGCTGTTCACCACCGCCCGCCCGGTTGTGGGGTTCGGCGCGGACGACGTATGGACTCTGCTGCACTCGTACGCCTTCGACTTCTCCGTCTGGGAGATCTGGGGGCCCCTGCTGCACGGCGGCCGGCTCGTCGTCGTCCCGCACGACACCGTGCGCACCCCCGCCCGGCTGCTGCGCCTGCTCGCCGCCGAACGCGTCACCGTGCTCAGCCAGACGCCCACCGCGTTCCAGCACCTCGGCCTCACCGACGGGGAGCGTCCGGAGCTGGGGCGTGACCTGGTGCTGCGCCGGGTCGTGCTCGGCGGGGAGGCACTCGACGCGGGCGCGCTGCGCGACTGGTACACGCGTCACCCGGAGGACAGCCCGCGCATCGTCAACATGTACGGCATCACCGAGACGACCGTGCACGTCACGCACCTGACGATGGACCGCCGGGCCGCCGGTGCCGACACCGTCGGCAGCCCGATCGGCGGTCCTCTCGCCGACCTGGGCCTGTACCTCCTGGACGGCGCGCTGCGGCCCGCCGTGCCGGGAACCACCGGCGAACTGTACGTCTCCGGCGCGGGACTGGCCCGCGGCTACCTCGACCGGCCCGCGCTCACGGCGGAGCGCTTCACCGCCGATCCGTACGGCCCGCCCGGAGCGCGGATGTACCGCACCGGCGACCTCGCCCGGTACACCGAGGAGCACGGCCTGGAACACCTGGGCCGCGCCGACGGGCAGGTCCAGCTGCGCGGCTTCCGCATCGAGACCGCCGAGATCGACGCCGAGCTCGGCCGGCTGCCGTCCGTGGCCGCCTCCGCCACCGTGCTCAAGGACGGCGCCGCCACCGGCCCCCGCCTGGTGAGCTACGTCGTGCCCGCCGCGGGGGGCCTCCCGGACCCGGCGGGCCTCCGCGACCACCTGGCCCGGCGCCTGCCGCAGCACACGGTGCCCGCCGCGGTCGTCCCCCTCCCTGCGCTGCCCCTGACGCCCAACGGCAAGCTCGACCGGGACGCCCTGCCCGACCCGGTCGCCCGCCCCACGGGGCGTGCGCCCGCCGACCCCGCCGAGAACGAGCTGTGCGCCCTGTTCCAGGAGGTGCTGGGCTGCGGTCCGGTCGGCGCCGACGACGACTTCTTCGACCTCGGCGGGCACTCCCTGCTCGCCACCCGCCTCGTCGCCCGCGTCCGCGCCGCCTTCGGCACCGACCTCGGCGTGGCCACGATCTTCGACACCCCGACCCCAGCCACCCTCGCCTCCCGCGTACGCCCGGCTTCCTCCCGGCTCGATTCCCGCGCGAGCACCGACTCGTCCGTGCTGGGTCCGCGTGCGGGTGGGGGTGGGGGTGCGCGTTCGTCTGTGACGGGTTCGGGTGCGGGTGCGGGTTCGTCCGCGTCGGGTTCGGGTGCGGGTGCGGGTTCGTCCGCGTCGGTGCCCAATTTCCCAGCACCTACCGCCCCCGCAGCCGACACCCACCCGGCCGGCCCCGGCCCGCTCCCGCTGACCGCGGCCCAGCGCCGCATGTGGGCATTGCACCGGATGCAGGGACCGGGCGCCACGTACAACCTCCCCTGCGCTTTCCGGCTCACCGGCGCGCCCGACCGCCACGCTCTGGAGGAAGCCCTGCGGGACGTGGTGCGCCGCCACGGCATTCTCCGTACGCGCTACCCGGAGACCGACGGCGAACCCGTCCAGGAGGTCCTGCCGCCCCACGCGGCCGACCGCCTCGCCCTGGTCACCCGCGCCACGGCCGAGGACACCCTGCCCGCCGACCTGACCCGCGCGGCCCGTATCCCCTTCGACCTCGCTGCCGACCTGCCGCTGCGCGCCACCCTGTTCGAGCTGCCGCCCGCACTCGACGGCCGCCCGGTCCACGTACTGCTGCTGGTGCTGCACCACATCGCCGGTGACGGCTGGTCCCTGCGGCCGCTGCTGCGCGACCTCGGCCACGCCTACACGGCCCGCCGCCTCGGCCATACCCCGCAGTGGCCGCAGCCCGCCCCGCACCCCGCCATCCTCGACCGGCACGCGCAGCGCACCGCCCCGGGGGCGGACGGGTTGCAGTACTGGCGCCGCACCCTCGACGGAGCGCCCGAACAGCTGCCCCTGCCCACCGACCGGCCGCGACCCGCCGTCGCCGGGCACCACGGCGGCAGCGTCCCGCTCGACGTGGACGCCGACCTGCACACCCGTCTGCTCACCGTGGCGCGCGAGCACCACGCCACTCTGTTCATGGTGCTGCACGCGGCCCTCGCCGCCCTGCTCACCGCGTCCGGCGCGGGCACCGACGTCGTCATCGGCAGCCCGACCTCCGGGCGGCGCGACACGACCGCCGACGACGCCGTGGGCTTCTTCGTCAACCCGGTGGCGCTGCGCGTGGACACCTCCGGCTGCCCCTCGTTCGCCGAACTCCTCGCCCGGGTCCGCCGCACCGACCTGGCCGCCTACGACCACCAGGACGTCCCCTTCGACCGGGTCGTCGACGCGCTCGCGCCGCAGCGGACCCTCAGCCGGCACCCCCTCTTCCAGGTGGTGCTTTCCTTCCAGGACGCCGCACCCCGCCTGGACCTGGCCGACGTGCGCACCGCGGCGCTGCCCGTCGACCTCGGCGCCGCCAAGTTCGACCTCACCGTCAACCTGGCGGAGCGCCGCGCCCCCGACGGCACCGCCGCAGGCCTCACCGGCGACGTCGAGTACGCCGCCGACCTCTTCGACGCCACCACGGCCCGCGCCATGGCACGACGGCTGCTGACCCTGCTGCGCGCCGTCGCCGCCGACCCGGCACGCCCCGTCACCGACGTCGACCTCACCTCACCGCGCGAAAAACGGCTCGCGCGAGGCCCCTGGAACCCGCCCGGCACACCGCCGGCCCACCCCCACGTGCCCGCGCTGTTCGCCGCGCAGACAACCGCACGCCCCCACGCCCCGGCCCTGGAGGCGGACGGCTCCGTCCTCACCTACGCCGAGCTCGACGGGGCCACCAACCGCCTGGCCCGGCTGCTGCTGACCCACGGCGTCGGCGCCGGCACCGTCGTCCCGATCGCGCTGCCCCGCTCCGGGCAGACGGCCCTCGCCTGGCTCGCGGTCCTCAAGACGGGCGCCGCCTGCCTGCCGGTCGACCCCGCCTACCCCACCGATCGCGTCCGCCATCTGCTGGCCGCCGCCCCCGACGGGCCCGTCCTGACCACCGCCGCCCACGCGACCGGCCTGCCGGAGCACACGGAGCGGATCACCGTCCTCGACGCCCCCGCCGTCCGGCGCGCCCTGGACGCCCTGCCCGGCACCCCGCTCACCGATGCCGAACGCACCCGCCCGATCCACCCGGACGACCCCGCGTACGTCATCCACACCTCCGGCTCCACCGGCACCCCCAAAGGCGTCGTCGTCCCGCACGCCGGGCTGCCCGCCCTGGCCTCCGCCCAGGCCGAACGGTTCGCCCTCGACGCGGACAGCCGCGTCCTGCAACTGGCCTCACCCAGCTTCGACGCGTCGGTGATGGAGACCCTCATGGCGTACGCCGCGGGCGCCGTGCTGGTCGTCCCGTCGGCCGGCCCGCTCGCCGGGCCCGACCTCGCCGAGGTCCTCGCCTCCCGGAACATCACGCACGCCCTCATCCCGCCCACCGCCCTGACCGGCGTACCGCCCGAGTCGCTGCCCGGCCTGTGCACCCTCGTCGTCGGAGGCGAGGCGTGCCCGCCCGCGCTGGCGGCCCGCTGGTCGGCCGGCCGCCGCATGGTCAACGCCTACGGCCCCACCGAGACCACCGCCTGCGCCACCATCAGCGCGCCCCTGGACGGGGAGCAGGTCGTCCCCATCGGCACACCCGTCGCCGGGCTGCGCGTCCACGTCCTCGACGAGCGGCTGCGCCTGGCACCCGCCGGCGTCCCGGGCGAGCTGTACATCGCCGGACCGGGCGTCGCACACGGCTACCTCGGGCGCCCCGGCGCCACCGCGGAACGCTTCGTCGCCGACCCGTACGGCCCGCCCGGCAGCCGGGCCTTCCGCACCGGCGACCTCGGGCGCCGCCGCGCCGACGGCACCCTGGAGTACCTCGGCCGCGCCGACGACCAGGTCAAGATCCGCGGCTTCCGCATCGAAC
>NZ_NTGE01000033.1 GCF_002291145.1 Streptomyces sp. SA15 | reverse complement strand
GCGGCTGCTCCCCCGTCCCGTGCCGACGCCCCACCACCGCGGGTTTCAGCGGCATCGCCACCGGGCCGGGTTCGTCGCGGAACAGCAGATGGACGGGGATCTCGGTGGTCGACTCGTTCTGGATGAGCCGGTCGCGTGGCCGTGCGGGCGGCCCCTCGGACTCCGGGGTGTGGGAAGTGGTCGTACTACCGGGCCGGGTTCGTCGCGGAACAGCAGATGGACGGGGATCTCGGTGGTCGACTCGTTCTGGATGAGCCGGTCGCGTGGCCGTGCGGGCGGCCCCTCGGACTCCGGGGTGTGGGAAGTGGTCGTACTCATGGGTGCCTCCAGCCTCCGCGCCAGATGCGTCACAACAGGGGGATACGGCACCGAAGCCGCCGTTCACGAAAAGAGCCGCCGCCAGGTCTCCGGCCCCGGGTAGCCGTCCGCCGCGCCGCCCCGCCAGCCCTGAGCGCGCTGGAAGGCCTCGACGCCGCGCCGGTCCGCCTCGCCCCAGCGCGGCCCCGGCCCGGTGGTGCGGTACTTGCCGAACCCCTTCCTCACCAGCTGCCGGCCGAGCTGGGTGACGTACTCGTTGTTCGCCCCGGGCCGGAACAGCGCCCGCCCGGGATAGCCGGGCACCCCATGGGAGGCAGGCAATTCCTCGAAGACCGGAGTCGCCATGCGATTCCCCTCACATCCCTGTCACATTCCTGCTGGAATTGTTCATACGTGTACACATTCGCCAGTTTCTCAACCGTCTTCCGCGCGCGCATGCTGACGGTCCGAATGATGTACGGCGACCCACCGGGGCCCCTCCCCTGGCCGGGGGCCGGGCGGTCCGGAGCACCCCAGGACGTCCGGTAAACTTGTGCAGGTCAGCGCGCGCCGCTAGCTCAGTTGGTTAGAGCAGCTGACTCTTAATCAGCGGGTCCGGGGTTCGAGTCCCTGGCGGCGCACGGACAGGGTGGGCCCCTCGTACGAACGAGGGGCCCACCACTCGTTTGGCCGGGTACTCTCTCGCCTCACTGTCGGCAACATCCGCACCCGCCTGTCCACAACGGCTCCACAAAGTCCCCACAGGGGCCACAATGAACGCGTATGACCGGTAAACACCGCGTTTCGCATCTTGCGATCATGATGAACACCGTAGAACCCTGGTTCTTCAAGATGCCGCCGATTCGCGGCAGTTGGGGGGCAAGGAGACGGTTGCCCGGTCGCTCGGGGAGAGGGGCCCCGTTCATGGCCGGATGCCGAGGGGGGCATCATGCAACCGGAAGGTCGCACACCGGTGTCTGTAAGTTGTGGAGCATGTGGTGACTGCGACCCACCGCTGATACGTCTGTGAAGGTCTAGGGGGACCCGAGCAGACGTAAGGAAACGAAACGAAACACGCGATGACTCGCGTGTGGGGGGATGACTCATGACGTCGACGCCGACGGGCGCCCGGCAGGATTACGACCCGTCCAGCACGACCCAGCTCAGGGTGCCTTCGCATCGGACGGGGGCGTTCCGCAGGATCAAGAAGACGCTGCCGAAGTACGACTACGAGCACTACAGCCGGCTGGCCGGTCCCCTCACACAGCCCGATCCGAACAAGCCGTACAGAGTGCAGTACCGCTCCTTGATCTCGCAGGAGCCGCACCGCATCAGGGTCGCGTTGATGCTGGCCGCGGCGCCGGTGCTGTCGGTGGTGCTGCTGGTGTGGCTGCTGCAGCCGGAGCACTGGACGGAGCGCGACTACCCGGCCTTCGCCTGGCTGCCGGCGCTGGACATCGTCATGCTCGTCTCGATCGGTCTGATCGAGTTCTTCCGCTGCATGAACGTGCTGTCGAACGCGCACGCCACGCTGGTCGCCCGCGACCCGATCCCGGTGGTGCCCGAGACCGGCACCAGAGTGGCCTTCCTCACCTCCTTCGTGCCCGGCAAGGAGCCGCTGGAGATGGTGACGAAGACCCTCGAAGCCGCGGTGAAGATCCGCCACCGCGGCCTCATGCATGTCTGGCTCCTCGACGAGGGCGACGACCCCGAGGTGAAGGCGGTCTGCGCGCGCCTCGGCGTGCACCACTTCTCCCGCAAGGGCGTCGCCAAGTGGAACCAGCCCTCGGGCCCGCACCGCGCCAAGACCAAGCACGGCAACTACAACGCCTGGCTCGACGCGCACGGCGACAACTACGACTACTTCGCCTCCGTCGACACCGACCACGTGCCGCTGCCCAACTACCTGGAGCGGATGCTCGGCTTCTTCCGCGACCCGAACATCGGCTTCGTCATCGGCCCGCAGGTCTACGGCAACTACGACAACTTCGTCACCAAGGCCGCCGAGTCGCAGCAGTTCCTCTTCCACGCGCTGATCCAGCGCGCGGGCAACAAGTACGGCTCTCCGATGTTCGTCGGTACGTCGAACGCCGTACGCATCAAGGCGCTGAAGCAGATCGGCGGTCTGTACGACTCGATCACCGAGGACATGGCCACCGGCTTCGAGATCCACCGGCACAAGAACCCGGCGACGGGCAAGAAGTGGCGCTCGGTCTACACCCCGGACGTGCTCGCGGTCGGTGAGGGTCCCAGCGCCTGGACGGACTTCTTCACCCAGCAGATGCGCTGGTCGCGCGGCACGTACGAGACGATCCTCAAGCAGTACTGGAAGGGCTGGTACTCGCTGCCGCCGAGCAAGCTCTTCAACTACACGATGATGATCATCTTCTACCCGATGTCCGCCCTCAACTGGATCCTCGCGGCGCTGAGTTGCGCCCTGTTCCTGGGCCTGGGCGCCTCGGGTGTGAACATCGACCCGACCGTGTGGCTGATGCTCTACGGCAACGCCTCCGCGCTGCAGATCGGCCTGTACATCTGGAACCGCCGGCACAACGTCTCCCCGCACGAGCCGGAGGGATCCGGCGGTGTGGCCGGCATGGTGATGTCCGCGCTGTCCGCGCCGCTCTACGCGAAGGCGCTGATCGACTCCGCACTGCGCCGCAAGAGCAAGTTCGTGGTCACCCCCAAGGGCGATTCGGCCAGCCCGGACAGGTGGTTCGGGACCTTCCGGTACCACTGGTACTTCATCGTGATCTTCGGCGCCTCGATCGCAGCCGGTTTCGTCTTCGGGCACTCGCACCCCGCGATGATCATCTGGGCGACGTTCGCCACGCTGATCACCGCGACGCCGATCTTCGCCTGGCGCCACATGCTGCGTCAGGAGAAGAAGAAGCCGGCCGTGCCCGAGCAGGAGCCGCGCGACGCGGCTCCCGTCGCCCAACCCGCACAGCATGCCCAGCCCGCGGCTCCCGTGGGGGCCTACGAGCCGCAGGCGCTGCCCGTGCAGCGCACCGCTGCCCAGCACGCCCCGCAGCACAAGCCGAGCTGGGCCGCCTCGAACGGGGGCTCGGACGGGACGGGCGACCAGACCATGCAGATCGCCCTTGGTGGACTTGGGGGACGTAAGGAATGAACGACCGTGCAGGCCGCCGCCGCGCTCGTCGACTCGCGATAGGCACGGCGGTGGTGCTCGCGCTGGCCGGGATGAACGGGCCGTGGCTGTACCGCTTCGGGACCGAGAAATACCACCAGTACCAAATCAACAGACCGGAGTACAAAGCCGAGAACGGCAAGTGGGAAGTCATCGAGTTCCCCGAGGAGTACCGGCAGAACACCATCCACGCGGCGCTGCTGCACACCGGCAAGGTGCTGCTCGTCGCGGGGTCGGGCAACAACCAGGACAACTTCGACGACAAGAAGTTCGACACCCGGATCTGGGACCCGGTCAAGGGCACCATCAAAAAGGTGCCGACGCCCAAGGACCTGTTCTGCACCGGCCACACCCAGCTCGCCAACGGCAACCTGCTGATCGCGGGCGGCACCAAGCGGTACGAGAAGCTGAAGGGTGACGTCACCAAGGCCGGCGGCCTGATGATCGTCCACAACGAGAACCCGGACAAGCCGGTCACGCTGCCCGCGGGCACGAAGTTCGTGGGCAAGGAGAACGGCAAGACCTTCGTGTCGAAGGACCCGGTCACCGTCGAGCGGGCGACGAAGAACTTCGACAAGAAGACCGGCAGGTTCCTGGGCAACACCCCGGGTCTTGGCCGCATTTACGTCGAGGCGCAGAAGAGCGGCGCCAAGTACGAGACGGGCACGCAGGACAACTACACCGTCCAGGGCCTGACCGGCGCCGACGCGAAGAACACGTACGGCATCGCGCAGAAGCTGGCCCTCGACAAGAAGGACTTCCAGGGCATCCGGGACGCCTTCGAGTTCGATCCGGTCGCGGAGAAGTACATCAAGGTCGACCCGATGAAGGAGGCGCGCTGGTACCCGACGCTGACCACCCTGAGCGACGGCAAGATCCTCAGCGTCTCCGGTCTCGACGACATCGGCCAGTTGGTCCCGGGCAAGAACGAGATCTTCGACCCGAAGACCAAGAAGTGGACGTACACGCCGAAGACCATGCAGTTCCCGACGTACCCGGCGCTGTTCCTGATGCAGAACGGCAAGATCTTCTACTCGGGTTCCAACGCGGGCTACGGGCCGGACGACGTGGGCCGTGAGCCGGGCGTCTGGGACGTGGAGTCCAACAAGTTCACCAAGGTGCCCGGGCTGAGCGATCCCACGCTGATGGAGACGTCCGGCACGGTGCTGCTGCCGCCGGCGCAGGACGAGAAGTACATGGTGATCGGCGGCGGCGGGGTCGGCGAGTCCAAGCGGTCCAGCAACAAGACACGGATCGTCGACATGTTGGCCGACGAGCCGAAGTTCGTGGACGGCCCCTCGCTGGAGAAGGGCACGCGCTATGCGCAGGCCTCGATCCTGCCGGACGACTCCGTGCTGGTGTCGGGTGGTTCGGAGGACTACCGGGGGCGCGGCGACTCCAACATTCTTGAGGCGCGGCTGTACAACCCGGGGACCAACACGTTCGACAAGGTCGCCGATCCGCTCGTGGGCCGGAACTACCACTCCGGGTCGCTGCTGCTGCCCGACGGGCGGGTGATGTTCTTCGGGTCGGACTCGTTGTACGGCGACAAGGCGAACACCAAGCCGGGCAAGTTCGAACAGCGGATCGAGATCTACACGCCGCCGTATCTGTACCGGGGCTCGCAGCCGTCGCTGTCGGGCGGACCGCAGACCATCGAGCGCGGGGAGTCGGGGACATTCACCTCGCAGCACGCCTCCTCGATCAAGAAGGTACGGCTGATCCGGCCGAGCGCGTCGACGCATGTGACGGACGTCGACCAGCGGTCGATCGCGCTGGACTTCAAGGCGTCCGGGAACAAGATCACGGTGACCGTGCCGAAGAACAAGAACCTCGTTCAGGCGGGGTGGTACATGCTGTTCGTGGATGACGACCAGGGGACGCCGAGCAAGGCGCAGTGGGTCAGAGTGCCGTAACGGCAAGGTACGGCAACCTATTTGGGGGCGCCCTCCGTCACGGAGGGCGCCCCCAGTCACGTATCAGGCGCTATGCGGAGGCCTTCGCGAGGCTGAGCGCGTAGTCCGCCCACCACTGGCCCGCCTTCGGGCCGCCCTTGCACTCGCCGTCCGACTCGCCCGGGCGCTTGACCCACAGGTAGGCGTCCACGAGCGGGTCCGCCGTCTTCGTCGTCGGGGTCTCGCCCAGGGCGCGCCCCGGCGGGTTGCACCAGCGCTCGTTCTGGTCGCCCTCGGTGTAGGGGCCGTTGCCGTTGCGGCTGGTGTCGATGACGAAGTGTTTGTCGCCGACCTTCGCGGAGAGCTCCTTGCCGTAGGTGATGGAGTCCTCGGTGGAGTAGAAGTTGGAGACGTTGACCGAGAAGCCGTCGGCCTGGTCGATGCCGGCCCGATGGAGGGGCTCGGAGATGTCGTCGGGCTTGCCCCAGCCGGCGTTGCCCGCGTCCAGGTAGACCTTCGTGTTCGGCAGTGACTTGAACTTGCCGACGGCCTCGCTTAGCAGGGCGTAGCGCTCCTCGTGGAACTCCTCGGGTGTGCAGTTGTCCACCATGTGCAGCACGGCGTCCGGCTCCAGGATCACCGTCGCGGGGCGGTCGCCGATGCCCTTGGTGACGCTGTCGACGAACGCCCGGTACGCGTCGCCGTCGGCCGCGCCGCCTCCCGAGAACTGGCCGCAGTCGCGGTGCGGGATGTTGTAGACGACGAGCAGGGCCTCGCGGTCGGCCTTCGCGGCGGCCTCGGTGAAGCCCCGGGCCTGTTCCTCCGGGTTCTCCGGGTTGATCCACTCGGCGGTCGGCTGCTGGGCGATCTTGCGGATCTGCTCGGCCTCCGTCTTCTTGCCGGCCTCCTCGTAGTTCTTCACCTGCTCCGCCGCGTTGCCGTCCGGGTTGACCCAGAACAGGTCTGTCCCCTTGGGCTGTTGGGTGATCCCGGGGCCGACGTCGATGTCCTTCTTGTCCTCTTCCCCTCCGTCCCCCGAGGAACAGCCTGCGATCAGCAGTGCCGCCCCCAGCACCGCCGCGGCAGCCCGCGTTCCAGCCCCCCTGCTGACGTACATCCAACTCCCCCTTGGGTGCACCGTTCCAAGCCTCAATCCTGACACACCCGTTGCCTGGCCCACGAGGTCGTCCGGGCCTTGTCCGAGAGCTGTTACCGGAGCTTCGGCCGGCGGCGGAGCACAGGTGACCTCACAGGCCGGATCCCGTCAGATACGCCGAGACGATCACGTTCGCCGTGTAGCTGCGGCTCGCCCGGTCGAAGCTGCCTCCGCAGGTGATGAGCCGCAGTTCGGCCCGCCCCGTCTCGCGGGTCCCGTACGCCTGCTGTGCGTCGAATCCGTCGCGGGTGAGGACCTGGACGTCGTCCACGGTGAACTCGGCGACCTTGCCGTCGTCGCGGAGCACCCGGACCGTCTCGCCGGGTTGGAGGGAGCTGAGCCGGTAGAAGACGGCGGGCCGGGTCTCGGTGTCGACATGACCGACCATCAGCGCGGTCCCGGCGGCGCCCGGTTTCGTCCCGGCCGCGTACCAGCCGACGGCTCCGGGCCGGTCGAACGGCGGCGGGGCGACGGCTCCCCGCGCGTCCAGGCCGCGGGCCACGACCGGCGCCTGCACGCCGAGGCCGGGG
>NZ_NTGE01000087.1 GCF_002291145.1 Streptomyces sp. SA15 | reverse complement strand
CACGCCGAGCTCGGCGGTGAGCACGGCGCGGGTCGGCGCGCGACCGGTGTGCACGAGCTCCAGCGCGGGCCCGAGCGCGCCGCGCCCCCGGTCCAGCCGCGTCCTAGAGGTGGTCGTCCCTTCCCCCGCCGTCCGGGGGTCCGCCTTCCCGCTCATGAGGGCGAGTCTCCCATGATCCGCAGGCCCCGGCGTCCTAGGGCCTGTGTCGAAAGTGGCGCCTGCCGGACGACGCCACTTTCGACACAGGCCCTACAAGCCGCTGACCCTGAGCGTGATGTTCAGCCGCCCGGTCAGGCCCAACTCCGGCGGTGCCGTGCCCGCCTGGACCCGGGGCACCCCGTGGTAGGCGAGCCGGGAGGGGCCGCCGAACACGAACAGGTCGCCGCTGCGCAGCTCGACGTCCGTGTACGGGCGGGTCCGGGTCTCGGTGTTGCCGAAGCGGAAGACGCAGGTGTCACCGAGGCTCAGGGACACCACCGGCGCGTCCGACTTCTCGTCGCTGTCGCGGTGCATGCCCATGCGGGCGTCGCCGTCGTAGAAGTTGATCAGGGCGATGTCGTACGGAGCGGCTTCCGCACCCAGCGCGTCCCGCACCGCGCGTCGGCCCAGCTCGCCCAGCCACTCCGGGAACGGCTTCACCGGCGTACCGTCGCCGTCGACGACCGTGCGGACGTAGGCGTACGGATACCAGTGCCACCCCAGACACACCTGGCGGGCGGTCATCGTGCCGCCGCCGGGTGTGCGGACCGTCCGCAGTCCGGCCGGCGGGCGGGACCATTCGCGGCAGGCCTCCACCAGCTCGCGCTGCCGGTCCGCGTCCAGCCAGTCCGGTACGTGCACCGCGCCCGGCGCGATCTCCGTACGGGGCCTGGGGAACAGGTCGGCGTTCATGGTTCCCATCCTGCCCGAAGGGGCTGAGCTGCGGCTGGGCTAGCCTGGGCGCACGATGAGCGACCGTATGACGACCCCCTGGGGCGAGCTCGCGCTGGCCCGCTTCCCCGAGGACCCGCGCGAGAGGCTGCGCGCCTGGGACGCCTCCGACGAGTACCTCCTCAGGCATCTCGCGGACCAGGAGACCTCGCTGTCCGGCACGGTCGTGGCGGTCGGTGACCGCTGGGGCGCGCTGGTCACGGCGCTCGCGGCGCACCGGCCGGTGCAGATCACCGACTCCTTCCTCGCCCAGGAGGCGACCCGGGCGAACCTCGAGCGCAACGGCGTCGAGACCGGCTCCGTACGGCTGCTAACCACGCAGGACCCGCCGCCCGACCGCGTCGACGTTCTGCTGGTACGCGTGCCGAAGAGCCTGGCGCTGCTGGAGGACCAGTTGCTGCGGCTGGCGCCCGCGGTGCACGAGGGCACGGTCGTCGTCGGCACCGGCATGGTGAAGGAGATCCACACCTCGACGCTGCGGCTGTTCGAGCGGATCCTCGGCCCGACCCGCACCTCGCTCGCCGAGAAGAAGGCCCGGCTGATCTTCTGCACGCCCGAGCCGTCAGGGGAGCCGACTGCCAACCCCTGGCCCTACAGCTACACCCTCCCCGACGGCATCGGCCCTGTCTCGGGCCGCACGGTCGTCAACCACGCGGGCGTCTTCTGCGCCGACCGCCTCGACATAGGTACCCGGTTCTTCCTCCAGCACCTGCCGGTCACGAAGGGCACGCGCCGGGTCGTGGACCTCGGGTGCGGCAATGGTGTCGTCGGTACGGCGGTCGCGCTGGCCGACCCCGAGGCCGAGGTGCTGTTCGTGGACGAGTCGTTCCAGGCCGTGGCCTCGGCGAAGGCGACGTACAAGGCGAACGGCGTGCCGGGACACGCCGAGTTCCGGGTCGGGGACGGGCTGGCGGGGGTGCCGGCCGGCAGCGTCGATCTCGTGCTCAGCAATCCGCCGTTCCACTCCCACCAGGCGACGACGGACACGACGGCGTGGCGGATGTTCTCCGGGGCGCGGCGCGCGCTCAGGCCGGGCGGCGAGCTGTGGGTGATCGGCAACCGTCACCTCGGGTACCACGTGAAGCTGCGGCGGCTGTTCGGCAACAGCCGGCTCGTCGCCGGGGACCCGAAGTTCGTGGTGCTGAAGGCCGTCAAGACGTAGCCGGCCCCCGCAGGGCCCGGGGGGAGGCGCCCAGTTCGCGTCGGCACGCCTTGTTGAACGCCTGGAGGTCGGGGATGCCGACGGATGCGGCGACGGCGGGGATGGACAGCGTCGAGGCGCGCAACAGATGGTGGGCGCGGTCGAGTCTGCGGCGGCGGATGTAGCCGACGACCGTGGCGCCGGTGGCGTCGCGCAGCAGCCGGGTGAGGTGGTTGTGCGAGACGCCCGCGGCCCGCGCGACCTCCGGGACGGTGAGCGGGGCGGCCAGGTGGGCCTCGATGTAGGCGATGGCGGCGCTGATCGCCGGATGCGGGCCGGGGCGTCCGGCGGCGGGGGCCAGCTCGGCGATGCGCCACAGCGCGGTCCAGATCTCGGCGCGGGTGCGCTCGGGCTCGCGCGGCACGGAGGCGACGGCCTGCCGCAACAGGGTGCTCAGGACGGGGAGTTCGGGGCCGGCGTCCTGCACGAGGGGCAGGGTGCGGGCGGGGCCCGCGGCCGGGACGCGCAGGTGGGCGTAGAGGTGCTGGGAGCGGCCCCGGTAGCGGTAGCGGACCGTGACGCCGGGCGGGACCAGGCTCACCCGGCCCGGACGGATGAGGTGCGCGGTGCCGTCGACGTCGAGCTCGGCGTCGTACTCGTACAGGTGCAGCTGCCACAGCTCGGGGAGCCGGAAGACATCGGTACGGCTCGCGACACCGTGCACGCCGACGCCGGCGTTCGCCACGAGAGGCGGTTCGCCGAGGTGGAGCTCGGTCTCGTACATGGCGGGAAGTTATCAGGGCGGCCGAGGGCCTCGCCCGCCACGGTCTCAGGCCCCTCCGGTCAACCGATCACCCTGATCGTCCCGGCCACCGCCCGCACCATCGCCTCCCGCCCCACGGTCAGGTACGCGCGCGAGTCGACCGCCTCGGGGTGGGCGGCCAGGAACCGCCGGATCGCGTCGGTCATGGCGATGTTGAGGGCGGTGCCGACGTTCACCTTGGTGATGCCGCCCGCGACGGCCGCGGCCAGCTCGGTGTCCGGGACCCCGGAGGAGCCGTGCAGGACGAGCGGTACGGCCAGCGTCCCGGCCAGGCGCTCGAGGAGGTCGTGGTCGAGGGTGGCGGTGCGGGTGGTCATCGCGTGCGCGCTGCCGATGGCGACGGCGAGGGCGTCCACTCCGGACTCCGCGACGAAGACACGGGCATCGGCGGGGTCGGTGCGGGCCTCGGGAGCGTGTGCGTCCAGCGGCGGCTCACCGTTCTTGCCGCCCACCTCCCCCAACTCGGCCTCGATCCAGAGCCCTTGGGAGTGCGCCCAGTCGGCGGCGGCCGAGGTCGCGGCGAGGTTCTCGGCGTACGGGAGGCGGGAGGCGTCGTACATCACGGAGCTGAATCCGGCGCCGGGTGCCTGACGCAGCAGGTCGTCGCTGCGCACATGGTCCAGATGCAACGCGACGGGCACGGCGGCGCGTTCGGCGGCGGCGACGGCCGCGCGGGCGAGCGGGAGCAGTCGTCCGTGGCGGAACCTGACGGCGTTCTCGCTGACCTGGAGGACGACGGGCGCGTTCATGGACTCGGCGCCGGTGATGACGGCCTCGATGTGTTCCAGCGTGATGATGTTGAAGGCGGTGACGGCGGACCGCTCGGCGGCGGCGCGGATGACGAGTTCGCCGGTGGTGACGAGGGGCACGGCCTCTCCCTTTCCTGAAGTTGCCCGGGGTGTCAGGGCGCGAGGATCACCGAGCGGGTGAGGTGGCGCGGCCGGTCGGGGTCCAGGCCGCGGGCCGCGGCGACGGCGACGGCGAGCCGCTGGGCGCGGACCAGTTCGGCGAGCGGGTCGAGGCCGCCCGCCACCCACAACCCGCCGGTGCCCCGCACCTGTTCGGCCAGTCCGTCCGGTGCCTCGCCGAGCATCCAGGTCGCGGTGCCCCGGGTGGTGATGCTGATGGGGCCGTGCCGGTACTCCATCGCCGGGTAGGCCTCGGTCCAGGCGAGGGAGGCCTCGCGCATCTTCAGTGCGGCCTCGTTGGCCAGTCCCACGGTCCAGCCGCGGCCGAGGAAGGTGAACTGCGTGCAGTCGACGACCCCTTCGGGCAGTGGAGTGCCGAGCGCGGTACGGGCGTCGGTGACCACGTCGTCGGTGTGCAGGCCGAGGTGGGCGCGCAGCAGGGTCAGCGCCGTGGTCGCGAACCGGGTCTGCACGACGGACCGTTCGTCCGCGAAGTCGAGCACGACGACGTCGTCGGCGGCCGCCATGACGGGCGTGGAGGGGTCGGCGGTGAGGGCGCTCGTCCGCGTACGGCCCCTCACCTTCTCCAGCAGTTCGAGGACTTCGGTGGTGGTGCCGGAGCGGGTGAGGGCGACGACCCGGTCGTACGGGCGGCCGTACGGGAACTCCGAGGCGGCGAAGGCGTCCGTCTCGCCCTGGCCCGATCCCTCGCGCAGCGCCGCCACCGCCTGCGCCATGAAGTAGGAGGTGCCGCACCCGACGATCGCGACCCGCTCACCCGGCGCCGGCAGTGCCCCGGCGTGCTCCCCCGCCTGAGCCGCGGCGCGCGTCCAGCACTCGGGCTGGCTGGTCAGCTCGTCCTCGACATGTGTCATGCCCACCTCCTTGGCTTGATTTTTCTTGCAAGATATAGCGAGCTTTCGAGCGCAATCAAGCATTCCACGCGTTCGCTGGTCGCGCTAGGCTCGCCAAGAGATCGAGGAACGGAGGGTGCGGATGTCGCGCGACGCCCGCTGGCAGGCGCTGCTGGAACTGCTCGTGGAGCGGGGCCGGCTGGACGTCGAGGAGGCGGCCGCCGAGCTGGAGGTCTCGGCGGCGACGATCCGCCGCGACTTCGACCAGCTGGCCGAGCAGCAGATGCTCGTGCGCACCCGGGGCGGCGCCGTCGTGCACGGCGTGTCGTACGAGCTGCCGCTGCGCTACAAGACCGCCCGCCGCGCCTCCGAGAAGCAGCGCATCGCCAAGGCCGTCGCGGAGCTCATCGCGCCCGGCGAGGCGGTGGGCCTGACCGGCGGCACGACCACCACCGAGGTGGCGCGCGCCCTGGCCGTGCGCGGTGACCTGGCGTCCGGCTCGCCCGCGCTGACCGTCGTCACGAACGCGCTGAACATCGCGGGCGAGCTGGCGGTCCGCCCCCAGTTCAAGATCGTGCTGACCGGCGGGGTGGCGCGCCCGCAGTCGTACGAGCTCGTCGGGCCGCTCGCGGACGGCGTGCTGAGCCAGATCACGGTCGACGTGGCGGTGCTCGGTGTGGTCGCCTTCGACGTCACGCACGGTGCCGCCGCCCATGACGAGGCGGAGGCCGCGATCAACCGGCTGCTGTGCGAGCGGGCCGAGCGCGTCATCGTCGCCGCCGACTCCAGCAAGCTGGGCGGGCGGGCCTTCGCCCGGATCTGCGCTGCCGACGCGGTGGACACGCTGGTCACGGATTCGGCCGCCGATGCGGAGACGGTGCGCCGCTTCGAGGAGGCGGGGCTCAGGGTCGTCGCGGTGTGAGGCCGATTCCCGGCACCTCCGTGTACGAACCCACCTAAGCTGTGGGTGAGGTTCGTGCCGGGCCAGGGAGGCTGTAATGGGCGGAGCACCGAGGGACCAGTACGCCCCCGGGACGTACCTGCCGATCGCCGAGCACGGGCTGATCGGGGATCTGCGCAGCGTCGCCCTGGTGGGGACCGACGGCACGATCGACTGGTACTGCTGTGGGGCCTTCGACGCACCGAGCGTCTTCGCCTCGGTCCTGGACGCGGAGCGCGGCGGCTGCTTCGAACTGGCGGCGGCCGTGCCGGCGCGGACCAAGCAGTTCTACTTCCCCGACACCAACGTCCTGATCACACGCTTCTTCACCGAGGACGGCGTCGGCGAGGTGCAGGACTTCATGCCCGTCGACGGCGGCTCGGTGGAGGCCGAGCGGCACCGGCTGATCCGGCGGGTGGTCTGCGTGCGCGGCTCCATCCCGTTCCGCGCCCGCGCGGCGCCACGCTTCGACTACGGCACCCAGCCGCACACCGTCCGCATGGCCGGCGACGTCGCGGTCTTCGACTCCGCCGCGCTGTCGCTGGGCCTGACCGCGACCGTGCCCCTGGAGATCGACGGCCTGGACGCGCGGGCCGACTTCAAGCTGGCCGAGGGCGAGTCGACGGTGTTCGCCCTGGACCAGGTCGGCGGTGAGGTGACACCGCGCCGGTGCGCGCGGACCGAGGCCGAGGAACAGTTCAACAGCACGGTGGCGTACTGGCGGCACTGGCTGTCCGCGTCGAAGTACCGCGGCCGCTGGCGCGAGATGGTGCACCGCTCGGCCCTCACACTCAAGCTGCTGACGTACGCGCCCACGGGCGCCATCGTGGCCGCGCCGACGACGAGCCTGCCCGAGCAGCTCGGCGGCGAACGCAACTGGGACTACCGCTACGTGTGGGTGCGCGACGCCGCCTTCTGCGTCTACGCGCTGCTGCGGCTGGGCTTCACCGGCGAGGCCGAGGCGTTCATGAAGTTCCTGACCCGGTACGTCAGTCCGTGCGACGGCGGGCAGGCCGGCCCGCTCCAGATCATGTACGGCATCGACGGCCGCACCGACCTGACCGAACGCGAACTGGACCACATGGAGGGCCACCGGGGCTCGGCGCCCGTACGGGTCGGCAACGGCGCCGCCGACCAGCTGCAACTCGACATCTACGGCGCGCTCATCGACTCGATCTACCTCTACGACAAGTGGGCCCAGCCGATCTCCAGCGACCAGTGGGACGACGTGTGCGAGCTGGTGGACTGGGTGTGCGAGCACTGGGACCAGCCCGACGAGGGCATCTGGGAGACCCGCGGCGGCCGCAAGAACTTCCTGTACTCGCGGCTGATGTGCTGGGTGGCGATCGAGCGGGCGATCCGTATGGCCAACCGTCGCGGTCTGCCCGCCGACCTGACCCGCTGGCGGGAGTGCCGCGACACGATCTACCGGCGGATCATGCGGCGTGGCTGGTCCGAGGCGCGGCAGGCCTTCGTCCAGTACGAGGACGGCGAGGTGCTGGACGCGGCCGTGCTGATGATGCCGCTGACGAAGTTCATCGCCCCCACCGACCCCAAGTGGCTGTCCACGCTGGACGCGCTCACCCGGGAACTGGTCTCCGACTCGCTGGTCTACCGCTATGACCCGGTGGCCAGCCCCGACGGATTGCGCGGCGACGAGGGCACGTTCTCCATCTGCTCGTTCTGGTACGTCGAGGCGCTCGTGCACGCCGGACGGCTCGACGAGGCCCGGCTGGCCTTCGAGAAGATGCTCACCTACGCCAACCATCTGGGCCTGTACGCGGAGGAGATCAGCAATACCGGCGAACAGCAGGGCAACTTTCCGCAGGCGTTCACCCATCTCGCCCTGATCAGCGCCGCGTTCAACCTGGACCGGGCCCTCGGCTGACGGCGGAAGGGTCCCGTTCGGAATTCGATGGGCGACGATCCGGCGGCGGACTCGGGGTGCCCGTGGTGACCGGAGGGCTGTATCCGGGGCTCCTGCTGCGGCGGCAGCGCCGGGCGGGCCGTATCTGAGGACCCACCCGGGGTCCACGCCGGCCGCGCGGTGCTCGACGGGCTGCGCGCCGGGTTCGACGCGTCCGGGGGCCTGCCGTCAGCGTGCCGCCGACCTTTCATCGCACCGCCGCGGTGGCGCGAGGTCGCACCCGGCCGGTGGGCGTCGCCGGG
>NZ_NTGE01000221.1 GCF_002291145.1 Streptomyces sp. SA15 | reverse complement strand
ACGCCCCGTGGAGGTTGCCGTGGTCGGACATCGCGATGTGGGTCATGCCCATCTCGTTGCACGCGTTGAACATGTCCTTCAGCCGCGCGGCACCGTCCAGCAGCGAGTACTGGGTGTGGACGTGCAGGTGCGTGAACGGCGGCTTTGACACGGCTGCGGCCTCCAAGGAAAACATACGTCGACGGGTGTCCGACCGGCTGCGAACAGTCTGGGGGACAGCGTCGAAGTCTATGCCTCGGCACTGACACTCGGAGGGCTGCCCCGCGTACCTTCATGCGAAGAACACGGGCACTCCCGAGCGCCGTCGAACGTTGGGCGTGAGGGAAGATCCGCCCACCATGTCAGCACCACCACGTCACGCACCACCTGCACCTGGAGGCACCCAGCGATGTCGGTCCCGCAGCTCAACGACGAGCACCGCGGCGAGGAGATCCTCGCCGTCTTCGACACCGCCTTCGGCGAGCTCCTGGCCGCCGACCCGGCCGCGTTCCGCGTGAAGTTCCGGAAGATGGCGGCCTCGGCGTTCGCGTTCTACCGCGGCACGGCGTGCCTCTTCTACCACGACCTGGACACCGAGAAGCGGGGCGGACCGTATCTCGACGACCGGACGTCCCGTGTGTGGATCCACGGCGATCTGCACGCGGAGAACTTCGGCACGTACATGGACTCCGAGGGCCGTCTGATTTTCAACGTCAACGACTTCGACGAGGCGTACGTCGGCCCCTTCACCTGGGACCTCAAGCGCCTCGCCGCCTCCGTGGCGCTGATCGGGTACGCGAAGGCGCTCAGCGACGAGCAGATCACCGAGCTGGTGCAGGTGTACGCGGGCGCGTACCGCGAGCGGATCCACGCCCTGGCCACCGGCGCCAAGAGCGACGAGGTACCGCCCTTCACCCTGGACACCGCCCAGGGCCCGCTGCTGGACGCCCTGCGCGACGCCCGCTCCCTCACCCGCTTCGGACTGCTCGAGTCGATGACGGGGATCCGCGACTTCGAGCGCCGCTTCGCGCCCGGCGGCGGCTCGATCGAGCTGGACGCGGCCACGCGCTACAAGGTGCTGGCGGCCTTCGACGGCTACCTGGAGACGCTCCCGGAGTCGTCGCTGGCCCGCCCGGACTCGTACCGCGTGAAGGACGTCGTCGGCCGCCGCGGCATCGGCATCGGCTCGGCGGGCCTGCCGTCGTACAACATCCTCCTGGAGGGCGCCACCGACGCCCTGGAGAACGATGTCGTGATCTACATCAAGCAGGCCCAGACGCCGGCCGTCTCCCGGCACATCACGGACCCGGTGATCCGCGACTACTTCCAGCACGAGGGCCACCGCACGGTGATCTCGCAGCGCGCCCTCCAGGCGCACGCCGACCCGTGGCTGGGCTGGACCGAGCTGGACGGCTCGGGCCAGCTCGTCGCCGAGGTCTCGCCGTACGCCGTGGACCTGGACTGGGGCGACATCGACGACCCGGAGGAGATCGCCCAGGTCGTCGCCGACCTGGGCCGCGCCACCGCCACCATGCACTCGGCGGCGGACGACACCTCCGGCGAGTCCCTGGTGCCCTTCTCCACCGAGCGGGCCATCGACGCGGCGATCGCGGCCGACGAGGACGGTTTCGCGGGCCTGCTGGTCGACTTCGCGCACAGCTACGGCGCACGCGCGCGTGCCGACCACCAGATCTTCGTGGACCTGTTCCGCAACGGCCGGATTCCGGGTCTCTAACAGTCCGCTGTCAATCAGCCGCCTCACAGGGACCCTTTAGGGGTCCCTTACCGACCCACGTGACAGACTCTCCTCCGCTATGGACATATCCGGGACCCAGCTCAGAGCCGTACGCGCGGCGCTGTTCACGGCACTCGTCGTGACGCTCAGCACCGCGTCGCACGTCCTGCTGTCCAGGGCCCCGCTGCCGCTGAACACGGTGGCCGTGATCGCCGTCGCCGTGTTCGTCCTCGCCTACGCCCTGGCCGGCCGCGAGCGCGGCTTCGGCCGGATCGCCGCCCTGCTGATCCCGCTGGAGCTGGCCGCCGACACGGTGTTCACCACCGGGCAGCACGTCTGCTACGGCGCGGCAGGCGGCCCTGTCGCGGGCCCGCTGCGCTCCGTCGGCTTCGACGTGCTGTGCGGTGACGGCACCAGCGTGGGCGCCCCGCTGGCGAGGGTGACGGGCACCGACACCGACCGGCTCGGCGGTCTGCTCGCCCATGCCGACCCGGCGACCCCCTGGCTGCTGCTCGGCGCGCACGTCGGCGTGGGTCTTCTCGCGGCCGCCTGGCTGCGCCGCGGCGAGCGGGCACTGGCCCAGCTGCTGCGGGCGGTGGCCGCGACCACGTTCCGGCCGCTGCTGCTGGCCGTCGCGGCGGTGACGGTCCGGCCGGCTCCCGAAGTGGGCCGCCCTCGGCGCCCCGCCCGCCGTACGACCACCGCGCGCGAGCGGTTCCTCGTGCACTCCCTGGGACGGCGTGGACCGCCGTGCTCGGTCGCTTTCGCCTGAACAAGCGCCGAACAGCGCTGAAGAGCGCTGAACGCACCTGAGCACCACCAGTCCCCGCCATACGTATCCCGCACACCACGTGTGCGCGTCCCCTTACGGAGATCACCCATGAGCAAGCGGAACAGCCAGGCCGCGAAGAACGCCGCCCGCGAGCGGCTGCGCCAGGAGCGCGAGCGCCAGGCCAAGCGCGACAAGGTCAAGCGACAGGTCATCGTGGCCGGCTCCATAGTCGGCGTCCTGGCCATAGCCGGCGGCATCAGCTACGCGGTCGTCCAGGGCAACCAGCCCGGCTACTGGGATGCCGCGAAGGACGACAAGCTGGTCAAGCCGGCCAACACCACCGGCGAGAACGGCACGACCGTCGTCATCGGCAAGAGCAGCGCCAAGAAGACCCTCGAGATGTACGAGGACCCGCGCTGCCCGGTCTGCGCCCAGTTCGAGCAGACCGTCGGCCCGACCCTGGACAAGGACGTCGAGGACGGCAAGTTCAAGGTCCAGTACATCGGCGCCACGTTCCTCGACAAGGGCCTGGGCGGCGAGGGCTCGAAGAACGCGCTCAGCGCCCTGGGGGCCGCGCTCAACGTCAGCCCCGAGGCCTTCCTCCAGTACAAGACCGCGATGTACTCGGCGAAGTGGCACCCGGAGGAGTCCGACGACAAGTTCAAGGACGACGACTACCTCATCGAGATCGCGGACACCGTCTCCGCCCTGAAGGGCAACACGAAGTTCCAGAACGCCGTGAAGAACGGCACCTACGACAAGTGGGCGCTGGAGATGTCCGCGAAGTTCGACGACAGCGGCGTGCAGGGCACCCCCACCCTGAAGATGGACGGCAAGACGCTGACCGGCGCCGACGGCAAGAACGCGCCGATGACGGTCGCCGACTTCAACACGGCGATCGAGGCAGCCCTCAAGGCCTGAACCGACCTTCAGTAGAAGAGCGGGCGAACTTTACAGGTTCGCCCGCTCTTTCGTCGTACTGGTCAGTAATCTGATCGCCCGTGACCAGTCGATACAGATCATCCGAAAGCGCCAACTCCACGTCCGACAGCGCCTCCTCGCCGTCGGCGAGCGCCGACTCGCTGCCCCCGCGCCGCCGTACGGTCGTCAAGGCCGCGGCCGCCACCGCCGTCCTGGCCGGCCCGCTCACCGCCGCCCTGCCCGCCAGGGCCGCCGACGCCGCCCCCGCCTTCCTGCACGGCGTGGCATCCGGCGACCCGCTGCCCGACGGCATCCTGCTGTGGACCCGCGTCACGCCCACCACCGAGGCGACGCCCGGCTCCGGGCTCGGCCCGGACACCGGCGTCGAGTGGGTCATCGCCAAGGACAAGGCGCTGACGAACATCGTCGCCAAGGGCTCCGTCACCGCGACCGCCGCCTCAGACCACACCGTCAAGGCGGACGTGCGCGGCCTGCAGCCGGCCACCGACTACTGGTTCCGTTTCTCGGCCGGCCCCACCGACTCCCCGGTGGCGCGTACCCGCACCGCGCCGGCGGCGGACGCGTCCGTCGCCAACCTCCGCTTCGGCGTGGTCTCCTGCGCCAACTGGGAGGCCGGCCACTTCTCGGCGTACCGCCATCTCGCGGCCCGAGGCGACCTGGACGCCTGGCTGCACCTGGGCGACTACATCTACGAGTACGGCACCGGCGAGTACGGCACGCGCGACACCGTCGTACGGCCGCACGCGCCCACGCACGAGATCCTGACCCTCGCCGACTACCGCACCCGGCACGGCCGTTACAAGACCGACCCGGACCTGAAGGCCCTGCACGCCGCCGCTCCGGTCGTCGCCATCTGGGACGACCACGAGATCGCCAACGACGCCTGGTCGGGCGGGGCCGAGAACCACACCGAAGGCGCCGAGGGCGCCTGGTCCGCCCGCCAGGCCGCCGCCAAGCAGGCCTACTTCGAGTGGATGCCGGTGCGCACGGCGGTCGCGGGCACGACCTACCGGCGGCTGCGCTTCGGCAAGCTGGCCGACCTCTCGCTCCTTGACTTGCGTTCCTTCCGCTCGCAGCAGGTCGCCGTGGGCAACGGCTCGGTCGACGACCCGGACCGTACGCTCACCGGGCGCGCCCAACTCGACTGGCTGAAGGCGGGCCTGAAGGCGTCCGACACCACCTGGCGGCTGGTGGGCAACTCGGTGATGATCTCGCCGTTCGCGATCGGCTCACTCACCGCGGACCTCCTCAAGCCGCTGGCCGAGTTGCTGGGCCTGCCGAAGGAGGGACTCGCCCTCAACACCGACCAGTGGGACGGCTACACGGACGACCGCCGGGAGCTCCTGGCCCACCTGCGCTCGAACGCGATCCGCAACACCGTCTTTCTCACCGGCGACATCCACATGGCGTGGGCCAACGACGTGCCGGTGGACGCCGGTACCTACCCGCTGTCCGCCTCGGCCGCCACGGAGTTCGTGGTCACCTCGGTCACCTCCGACAACCTCGACGACATCGTGAAAGCCCCCGAGGGCACGATCTCCGCGATCGCCGCGCCGATCATCAAGGCCGCCAACCGGCACGTCCGCTGGGTCGACACCGACCGCCACGGCTACGGCGTCCTGGACCTCACCGCCGACCGCGCGCAGATGGACTACTACGTCCTGTCCGACCGCACGAAGCCGGACGCGACCTCGTCCTGGGCCCGCTCGTACCGCACGCGCAGCGGTACGCAGAAGGTGGAACGCACCTACGACCCCGTCTAGAGGGTCTAGAGGGTTTCGAGGAAGCCGAGCGCCACCCGCCAGGTGGCCTCGGCGGCCTCCTCGTCGTAGTCCGGCAGGTCGGGGTCGGTGTACAGGTGGCCGGCCCCGGCGTATCTGTACACCTCGACATCCGCTCCCGCTCTGCCCATCTGGAGATACCAGGCGCTCAACCAGTCGTCCGTCTCGAACGGATCCGGCTCGGCGACATGCAGTTGTACGGGCAGCTCGTCCACGCTCGCGTTCGGCGCGATGTCCGACGTGCCGTGCAGAAGCAGCAGCCCGCGGGCCTTGTCGTCGCCGAGCGCGAGGGTCTGGGCGATGGAGGCGCCGAGCGAGAACCCGGCGTACACCAAGCCCCGTTCCGAGTAGGGCGCGGCGGCAAGGACGGCCCGCTTGAGCAGTTCGTCCTTGCCGACCTCGTCATGGAAGGCCATGCCCTCCTCGACCGTCTCGAACGTGTGTCCCTCGAAGAGGTCCGGCGTCCACACCTCGTGCCCCGCGGCACGCAGCCGGTCCGCGGCCGCGCGCACCGCGGGCCTGAGGCCATAGGTCGAGTGAAAGAGCATGATGTTCATGAGGCCATGGTGCCAGCCGGGTACGACAGCGCAGGTCCCGGCGCGGGCGCCGCGGCCGTACCCATCTTGAGCGCGAAGTCACATGTTCATGCCCGCCCGGGGCCGGTTACGTTCGAGGGCATGGAGAACCTACTCCGTCCACTGATCGTGGTCGGCGGCGCGGTCGCGCTCACGTTGGTCATCGGCTGGATCACCGACCGTCTGCTGTGCAAGGCCGACGAACGGCACCGCGAGACCCCGCTGTGGGGCCTACTGCGCCGGGGCCGTATCCCGTACCAGCTCGTGCTGTGCTCGGCGCTGCTGCGAGCGTCGTACGACGAGGCGAATCTGCTGGAGCGATTCAGCGCCGCCATCGGCCGGACGCTCACGCTGGTGCTGATCGGGGCCGCCGCCTGGCTGGTGATCCGTATCGCGGCCGCGATAGTGGAGACGACGTACACGCGTTACGCCCGCGCCCACCGCGACCCGGCCCGGCTACGACGTGTGCGTACGCAGGTGTCGCTGATCATGCGGGTGGTCTCCGCGGTCGTCGGTGTGGTGGCGGTGGCGGCGATGCTGCTGACGTTCCCGGCGTTCCGCGCGGCTGGCGCCTCGCTGCTGGCCTCGGCCGGAATCCTCGGAATCGTCGCCGGTGTGGCCGCCCAGTCGACGCTCAGCAACATGTTCGCCGGGCTGCAGATCGCCTTCGGCGACATGGTGCGCATCGGCGACACGGTCGTGGTGGACGGCGAGTGGGGCACGGTCGAGGAGATCACGCTGACATTCCTGACCGTACGGACCTGGGACGAGCGCCGGATCACCATGCCCGTCTCGTACTTCACGTCCAAGCCCTTCGAGAACTGGTCGCGCGGCACCCCGCAGATGACCGGGATCGTCTACTGGCACGTCGATCACTCGGCCCCTCTGGAGGCGATGCGCGAGAAGCTGCGCGACTTCCTGCGCGAGTGCCCGGCCTGGGACGGCCGCGCCTATGGCCTGGACGTCACGGACACCACCCCGAACACCATGCAGGTACGGGCCCTGGCGACCGCCAAGGACGCCGACGACATCTGGACGGTACGGGTCACGATCCGCGAGCGCATGATCAGCTGGCTGGCCGACGAACACCCGTACGCCCTCCCGCGCGTCAACACGGCGGAAGCGCCCCTCCCCCCGAACCGCACCAACGGCCGCCCGTCCCCCGACGGCGCGTCCCCACGCCGCGCACACGAGCCCCCACGAGCGGACCGCTGAAAACGCCCTGCCGCGAAACCCGCAGCCGCACCTACAAAACGCGCCGCATGGCCCGATGCGGAATCCCCGCGTCCTGGAACTCCGGCCCGTACACCTCGTATCCCAGCCGCTCATAGAACCCCAACGCGTGCGTCTGCGCATGCAGATCCACCGCCACAAGCCCCCTCACACGCGCCGCATCCTCGATCGCCCGTACAAGAGCGCCCCCGACACCGAGCCCCCGCGCCGCCTTCGTCACGGCGAGCCGCCCCAGGGATCCCACCGACAGATCACCGCCCACCTTCTCCGCGGCCACCTCGCCGTACAACAGCCTCCCGGTCCCGAGCGGCACCCCGTCCTCCCCAACAGCCAGCACATGCACGGCGACGGGGTCGTAGGCGTCGTACTCGATGTCCTCAGGGACCCCCTGCTCGCCGACGAAGACCTCCTTGCGCACCGCGAAGCACGCCTCACGGTCGGCCGGGTCCTCAGCGACCCGCACGACGTACGGCCGGCTCACGCGTACGTCTCCTCCCGGACCTGGTCCAGCGCCTGCTGGAGGTCGTCCGGGTAGTCGCACGCGAACTCCGCCCACCGTCCGTCCCCGGGGTGCTCGAAGCCCAGCCGTACGGCGTGCAGCCACTGGCGGGTCAAGCGGAGCCGCTTGGCGAGCGTCGGGTCGGCGCCGTACGTCAGGTCGCCGACGCAAGGGTGGCGGTGGGCGGCCATGTGGACGCGGATCTGGTGGGTGCGGCCGGTCTCCAGCTTGACGTCGAGGAGGGAGGCCGCGCGGAAGGCCTCTATGAGGTCGTAGTGCGTGACGGACGGCTTGCCGTCGGCGGTGACCGCCCACTTGTAGTCGTGGTTCGGGTGGCGGCCGATGGGCGCGTCGATGGTGCCGCTGGTCGGGTCGGGGTGGCCCTGGACGAGCGTGTGGTACCGCTTGTCGACCGTGCGCTCCTTGAACTGGCGCTTGAGCGAGGTGTACGCGTACTCCGACTTGGCCACGACCATCAGGCCGGACGTGCCCACGTCGAGGCGGTGCACGATGCCCTGGCGCTCGGCTGCGCCGGAGGTCGAGATCCGGTACCCGGCGGCGGCGAGGCCTCCGATGACGGTGGGTCCGCTCCAGCCGGGCGAGGGGTGGGCGGCGACACCGACCGGCTTGACGATCACGACCACGTCATCGTCGTCGTGCACGATCTCCATGCCCTCGACCGGCTCGGCGACGATCTGCACCGGCGCGGGCGCCTGCGGCATCTCGACCTCCAGCCAGGCCCCGCCGTGCACGCGCTCCGACTTGCCGACCACCGATCCGTCGACCGTGACCTTCCCCGCGGCGGCGAGCTCGGCCGCCTTCGTCCGGGAGAAGCCGAACATGCGGGAGATGGCGGCGTCGACGCGCTCGCCCTCCAGGCCGTCGGGCACGGGCAGGTTACGGATCTCGGGAATGGTACTCACCCGTCGAGTATGCCGGACGCGTCCGACAGCCCCGTACGGAGCCTGTGGAAAACCCTGCGCGGGCCCGGTCGCGGGCTCAGTCCTTGTGGACGGTCCCGTCAGGGTCGAGGCCCTTGAACGACAGCAGCACGATCAGGATGCCGCCGCACACGATCGCCGAGTCGGCGAGGTTGAAGACGGCGAAGTGCTTGGGCGCGATGAAGTCGACGACCGCGCCCTCGAAGACGCCCGGCGAGCGGAAGATCCGGTCGGTGAGGTTGCCGAGCGCGCCGCCGAGCAGCAGGCCGAGCGCGATCGCCCAGGGCAGGCTGTAGAGCTTGCGGGCGAGCCTGGCGATCACCACGATCACCGCTGCCGCGATCACCGTGAAGATCACGGTGAAGGCCTCGCCGAAGCCGAAGGCCGCGCCCGCGTTGCGGATGGCCTCGAACCTCAGCCAGTCCCCGATGATCTCGATCGGCGGGTGGTGCTCCAGCTTGGCGACCACGATCATCTTGCTGATCAGGTCGAGGGCGTACGCGAAGGCCGCGACGGCGAACAGCACGGCGATCCGCCGCTTGCCCCGGGGCCGCGCGCCGGCACCCTCCTGCCCGTCCGAACCGGATTCCGGCCCGGACGACTGCTCCGGCTCGGCCCCCGACCCCTCCGGGGTGTCCGGCGTACCGATGATGCGCTCCGCCTCTGCCACGTGAGTCCCTCAACCTAGTTACCTGACTGAGGACGAGAGTACGGCACGCCCACCAGCAAGCACCCGGGAACCGATCAGTACCGTCGCTCCTGCTTCTGCTTGCACTCGACGCACAGCGTGGCCCGTGGGAAGGCCTGCATTCGGGCCTTGCCGATGGGGTTGCCGCAGTTCTCGCACAGGCCGTACGTGCCCGCGTCGAGCCGTTCCAGGGCTCGCTCGGTCTGGATCAGCATCTCGCGCGCGTTGGCCGCCAGGGCCATCTCGTGCTCACGCGTGATGTTCTTGGTCCCGGTGTCCGCCTGGTCGTCGCCGGCGCCGTCCCCCGAGTCCCGCATCAGGCCCACCAGGGACTCCTCGGACGAGGTGATCTCGTTGCTGAGCCGAGTCGCCTCGGACTGCAGTTCGGCGCGCGCTTCCTCGACCTCTTCCGGGGTCCAGGGGTCTTCACCGGGGCGCACCGCGAGCTCGCCGGGCTCCGCCGCGGCGACCCGTGCCTTGGGAACGGCGGTCTTCGCCGCCATGGCCGTGCCAGGAGTCTTCTTCGCAACCACCGTCGTGGCTCCCGTCTGCTCCGCGGCCTCGGCCGCGCCCGCGTTCTTGGCCGTGCTGTTCTCGGCCGCACTTTTGTTGGCCGCGCTCTTCGTAGAGGCGCGATTCGTTGAGGCGCTCTTCGTAGGGGCGCTCTTCGTGGACGTGCCCTTAGGGGCAGTGGTCTTCTTCGTGGCCACTTTCTTCGTGGCCGCATCCTTCGCGACCACTCTCTTCGTGGCCGCATCCTTCGCGACGACCTCCTTCGTGGCAGCCTCTTTCGCGACCACCTTCTTCGTAGCCGTCTCCTTCGCGACCACCTCCTTTGTGGCCGCTTCCCTTGTGGCCGCCGGCTTCTTCGCCTCGGGCTTCTTCGTCGTTGCCTTCCTCCCGGCCGCCTCCTTGGCCGCCGGCCTCTCGGCCCTCTCCTCCTCTGCCGGCTTCCCGGAAGGAGCCGTCTTGGAAGCCGTGACCTTCTTCGTCGCGGTCTTCTTCGCTGAGGCCGTCTTCTTGACCGGCATCTTCTTCGCCGGTGTCTTCTTCGCAGCCGTCTTCTTGGTGACCGCCTTCTTCGCGACGGCCTTCTTGGCTCCCGTGCCCGCGCTCTTGGCGGCCGCCTCCTTCTCGGCGGTCTTCTTCGCGGGGGTCCTACTCGGGGCGGTCTTACTCGGAGCGGTCTCCTTCAGGGCCGTCTTCTTCAGCGCGGTCTTCTTCAGGGCGGTCTTCTTCGCCGCCGTATCCACCGTCTTCACGGCCTTGGCCGCCCGCTCGGCCGAAGCCCCCTGCGTGCTCTTCTTCCCGCCTACGTCCTTGGCCGCACCGCCGGAGGCATGTGTGGCCCTGCCCGACGCCGACTGCTGTACGGCGGTCTTCTTCGCCACCATGGCCGCGGCCCCTTCACATATTGTGATTTCGCTCGCGAATCGTGCTGGGACGATAAATCGACATGAGTCCCGCGGCAACGGGGCACACCGCCCGATTCGCCCGCCTCGCGGATGCCGCGCGGCAAACCTGCATGCGTTGTGCCCAGCTCCCCGCCAGGTAATCCGCCAGGCCGGACGTCCCAGAATCCGAACACGTGCACCACCCCATTCGGGTCATCACACGCGCTCCGCGCGTACCGCCCCCCGCCGCCCGAAAACCGGTCGGCCGCTGTCCTCGCGGCGCCGTACACTGGGCGGAGCGAAAAGCTTGGATGGGGACGAGTAGCGGCGTACGCAGCCCAGAGCGACCCGGGGACGGTGGAAGCCCGGGGGTGAGCGCGACGTGAAGATCACCCCGGAGCCGCCGGAAGAAAGCCGCAGCCGAACAGCAGCGGTCGGTAGAACCGGCATCGCGACCCCAATGAGGGGGCTCACCGGCGTGGACGACGCACCGGGGAGCCAAGGAGGGTGGTACCGCGGGAGCGCGCCGAAGGCGGCGCAGGAATCACGTAGCTCTCGTCCCTCCGGACGGAAGGCAGCAAGTCCGCCGGAGGAAGCTCGCTGATGACAACGCCGACGTACCGCCAGGTGCCCGCCCAGGTCGACCTGCCCGCGCTCGAGCACGCCGTGCTCGACTTCTGGCGCGAGCAGAAGATCTTCGCCAAGAGCCTGGAGCAGTCCGAGGGCCGCCCCGAGTGGGTGTTCTACGAGGGCCCGCCCACCGCCAACGGCATGCCGGGCGCCCACCACATCGAGGCGCGCGTCTTCAAGGACGTCTTCCCCCGCTTCCGCACCATGCGCGGCTACCACGTGGCCCGCAAGGCCGGCTGGGACTGCCACGGCCTGCCGGTGGAGCTGGCGGTGGAGAAGGAGCTCGGCTTCAGCGGCAAGCAGGACATCGAGACGTACGGCATCGCCGAGTTCAACGCCAAGTGCCGCGAGTCCGTGACCCGGCACACGGACGCCTTCGAAGCGCTCACGACCCGCATGGCTTATTGGACCGACCTCAACGACCCCTACCGCACCATGGACCCCGAGTACATCGAGTCGGTCTGGTGGTCGCTGAAGGAGATCTTCAACAAGGGCCTGCTGGTCCAGGACCACCGCGTCGCCCCCTGGTGCCCCCGCTGCGGCACCGGCCTGTCGGACCACGAGCTGGCACAGGGCTACGAGACGGTAGTGGACCCGTCCGTGTACGTCCGTTTCCCGCTCACCTCCGGTCCGCTCGCCGGCGAGGCCGCGCTCCTGGTGTGGACGACCACGCCCTGGACGCTGGTCTCCAACACGGCGGTCGCCGCCCACCCCGAGGTCACCTACGTCGTCGCGACGAACGGCGAGGAGAAGCTGGTCGTCGCCGAGCCCCTCGTCGGCAAGGCGCTCGGTGAGGGCTGGGAGACCACCGGCCAGACCTTCACGGGCACCGAGATGGAGCGCTGGACCTACCAGCGTCCGTTCGAGCTCGTCGAGTTCCCGGAGGCGGCCCACTTCGTGGTCAACGCCGAGTACGTCACCACGGAGGACGGCACCGGTCTCGTCCACCAGTCCCCCGCCTTCGGTGAGGACGACCTCAAGGTCTGCCGCGCCTACGGCCTGCCGGTCGTGAACCCGGTCCGTCCGGACGGCACGTTCGAGGAGGACGTCCCCCTTGTCGGCGGCGTCTTCTTCAAGAAGGCGGACGAAAAGCTCACCGAGGATCTGCAGCAGCGCGGCCTCCTCCTCAAGCACATCCCGTACGAGCACAGCTACCCGCACTGCTGGCGCTGCCACACCGCGCTCCTCTACTACGCGCAGCCGTCCTGGTACATCCGCACCACGGCCATCAAGGACCGCCTCCTCCAGGAGAACGAGAACACCAACTGGTTCCCGGACACGGTCAAGAACGGCCGGTACGGCGACTGGCTGAACAACAACATCGACTGGGCACTGTCCCGCAACCGCTACTGGGGCACCCCGCTGCCGATCTGGCGCTGCGAGGACGCCCACCTCACCTGCGTGGGCTCGCTCACGGAGCTCACCGAGCTGACCGGCACCGACCAGTCCGGCCTGGACCCGCACCGCCCGTACATCGACGAGGTCACCTTCGCGTGCCCCCAGTGCCAGAAGACGGCGGCGCGCGTGCCGGAGGTCATCGACGCCTGGTACGACTCGGGCTCGATGCCGTTCGCGCAGTGGGGCTATCCGTACAAGAACAAGGAACTGTTCGAGTCCCGCTACCCGGCGCAGTTCATCAGCGAGGCCATCGACCAGACGCGAGGCTGGTTCTACACGCTGATGGCCGTCGGAACCCTGGTCTTCGACAAGTCGTCGTACGAGAACGTCGTGTGCCTCGGCCACATCCTCGCCGAGGACGGCCGCAAGATGTCCAAGCACCTGGGCAACACCCTTGAGCCGATCCCGCTCATGGACCGGCACGGCGCGGACGCGGTCCGCTGGTTCATGGCGGCCGGCGGCTCCCCGTGGGCGGCACGCCGCGTGGGCCACGGCACGATCCAGGAGGTGGTGAGGAAGACGCTCCTCACCTACTGGAACACGGTCGCGTTCCAGGCTCTGTACGCGCGCACGTCCGGCTGGGCCCCGTCCGAGGCGGACCCGGCGCCGGCGGACCGCCCGCTGCTGGACCGCTGGCTGCTCAGCGAGTTGCACGCGCTGGTGGACCAGGTCACCCAGTCTCTGGAGGCGTACGACACCCAGCGCGCCGGCAAGCTGCTCTCGGCGTTCGTCGACGACCTGTCCAACTGGTACGTACGCCGCTCCCGGCGCCGCTTCTGGCAGGGCGACAAGGCGGCGCTGCGCACGCTGCACGAGGTCGTCGAGACGGTCACGAAGCTGATGGCCCCGCTGACGCCGTTCATCACGGAGCGGGTCTGGCAGGACCTGGTCGTGCCGGTCACTCCGGGCGCCCCGGAGTCGGTGCACCTGGCGTCCTGGCCGGAGGCGGACCTGACGGCGATCGACCCCGAGCTGTCGAAGCAGATGGTTCTGGTGCGGCGGCTGGTGGAGCTGGGCCGTGCCACGCGCGCGGAGTCGGGCGTGAAGACGCGTCAGCCGCTGAAGCGGGCACTGGTGGCGGCGACGGGCTTCGACTCCCTCAACCCCGAGCTGCACACGCAGATCACGGAAGAGCTGAACGTGGAGGGGCTGGCGTCTCTGAGCGAGGTCGGCGGCAGCCTGGTCGACACCACGGCCAAGGCCAACTTCCGTGCGCTGGGCAAGCGGTTCGGCAAGAAGGTCCAGGACGTGGCGAAGGCGATCGCCGACGCGGATGCGGCCGCCCTGTCCCTGGCGCTGCGTGAGGGCACGGCGTCGGTGGAGGTGGACGGTGAGACGGTCACCCTCGCCCCCGACGAGGTGATCATCACCGAGACGCCGCGCGAGGGGTGGTCGGTGGCGTCCGACTCCGGCGCGACGGTCGCCCTGGACCTGGAGATCACGGAGGAGCTGCGGCGGGCGGGCCTGGCCCGTGACGCGATCCGCCTGATCCAGGAGGCCCGCAAGAACAGCGGGCTCGATGTGGCCGACCGCATCGCGCTGCGCTGGACCGCGACGGATCCGGCGACGATCGCAGCCCTGTCCGAGCACGCCGGTCTGATCGCCGACGAGGTCCTGGCAACGGACTTCGCCCAGGGCGAGGCGGACGACAGCTACGGCGCCCCGTTCACGGACACCGGCTTGACCCTGACGTTCCGCCTCCGAAAGGCGTAGCTCTCCGGGGTAGAACGCCGTCGGCGGCTGCGGGCAGTCACACGCCCGCAGCCGCCGACGGCGTTGTCAGTTCCGCAGTCCGCAGTCCGCAGTCAGTCGTGCCTCCCCCAGTGCCTTAAGGGCCTGGGGAGACCCCCATGGGCGGCACCCCGTAACGCCGGACCGCACGACCCACCCCGCCTCAGCCCCAACGCCGGACAACCAGGAAACCCCGGCCCGCCAAAATGCCCCCGCCCGCCCAAACTGCGTAGCAAAGGGCGGGGCCCCGGATCGAAAATCCGGGGCCCCGCCCTGAACGCTGCCGACACCTACGTCGTACTACCAACCGTCAGTGGTCCACCAACCGTCAGTTGTCATCCTCGTCGATCAAGAAGCCCCGCATGGGCGACGGAGCCTGACCCATCGGCGACGGCCCCTGCGGCCGTACCGGCGCCATCGGCTGCGTCATCGCCGGAGACATCTGCTGCTGACCGCCGTAGGACGGGCCGGCGGGCGAAGGACCGCCGCCCATCGTCTGGTTGCCACCGTACGACGGCGCGCTCGCACCGGCCGGAGCCATGGACGGCGCCGGAGACGGCGGCAGCGACGCGGTCGCCGGAGTCCGCGGCGGAGCCAGCGAGTCGTCGGACTGAGTCTCCAGCTGACGCAGCTGCGACTCCAGGTAGGACTTCAGCCGCGTACGGTACTCGCGCTCGAAGCCGCGCAGGTCCTCGACCTTGCGCTCCAGCGTGGCGCGAGCGGACTCCAGGGAGCCCATCGCGACGCGGTGCTTCTCCTGCGCGTCCCGCTCAAGGGCGTCGGCCTTGGCGCGAGCGTCCCGCTCGAGCCCCTCGGCACGCGAACGCGCCTCGCCGACGATCTTGTTGGCTTCGGAACGGGCCTCGGCGATCGCCTGGTCGGCGGTCTGCTGGGCCAGCGAGAGGACACGGGCGGCACTGTCGCCACCAGGGCCCTGACCGGGGCCGCCCATCGGGCCGCCCATGGGGCCACCCATCGGACCGCCCATCTGCTGCTGCATGGGGGGCTGACCACCCATCGGGCCCTGACCCATGGGCCCCTGGCCCATCGGACCGGGACCCTGCGGTCCGCCCTGACCACCGCCGGGACCGGCGGGCAGCTGCGGTGCACCGCTAGGCAGCTGGGGCGGGCCACCCATGGGGCCACCCATCTGCTGCTGCGGCGGGCCCGATATGCCGGCGGGCACCGGAGAGCCCGGCCCTCGCATGCCCTGCTGCTGCGGCATACCGCCTTGTTGCGGCATACCACCTTGCTGCTGCTGATCCTGCGGCTGTTCCGGAGGCTTGCGCATGTTCTGCTGGTTCTGAGCAGCAGCGCGCGTGGCCGCGGCCAGCTTGGCGCGCAGGTCCTCGTTCTCGCGGAGCAGGCGGGTCAGTTCGGCTTCGACCTCATCGAGGAAGGCATCGACCTCGTCCTCGTCATAGCCTTCTCGGAGGCGGACGGTCGTGAACTGCTTGTTCCGCACGTCCTCGGGGGTCAACGGCATCTCTTCACCTCAACGTAGTCGTCGGCATTCGGCAAGACCGTATCGTTCACAGCCGGCTCACGACGGAGATCAGGATGTAGACGATGATCATCAGTACGAAGAAGGACAGGTCGAGCGCCACGCCCCCGAGACGCAACGGCGGGATGAACCGCCGCAGAAGCTTGAGCGGTGGATCAGTGACAGTGTAGGTGGCCTCCAGAACGACCACCATCGCCTTGCCGGGTTGCCACGAGCGGGCGAACTGGAAGACATAGTCCATGACCAACCGGAAGATCAGCACGATGAGAAAGCACATCAGCGCGATGTAGACGACATCCAAGACCACGCTCATGACTCGTGCTTCCCTCTCCCCTGTTCCGTGCTGCGATGTACTGCTCGTACTGCTGTTGTACTGCCGTTTCCGGTTGTGCGTCTCAGCTCTGGTTGAAGAACCCGCCCTCTGCGATGCGGGCCTTGTCCTCCGCCGTGACATCGACGTTAGCAGGCGACAACAGGAACACCTTCTGCGTCACCCGCTCGATGCTGCCATGAAGACCAAACACCAAACCGGCCGCAAAGTCGACAAGTCGCTTGGCGTCTGTGTCGTCCATCTCGGTCAGATTCATGATCACCGGGGTGCCTTCACGGAAGTGTTCCCCGATAGTACGGGCCTCGTTGTAGGTCCGGGGGTGAAGCGTGGTGATCCGGTAAGGCTCTCGTTCCGACACAACCTTGGGCATGATCACCGGTGCGTTCTTCTCCAGGCTTGCGCGTTCTTGTGTGATGGATGCCACGGGCGCGATGCGCGCCGGACGCCCAGATTCCGCGGCTAGCGAAGCGGATCGGGGCATCGGGTCGCGCGGCGCCGGAGGCTGCACCACTCGTACCGATTCATCCCTTTCAGGCTGGTGTGCCTGGTGGGACTGGTGCGAGCCGTGCGATTGGTGGGACGGCTCGTGCCGTCGACGGTCCCGCTCGGGCTCCGGGTCCAGTTCGGGTTCGAAGTCGTCGTCGGGGTCGAAACCGCGGCCGTCGTACCCATCGTCCTCCACGAGGCCGAGGTAGACCGCCATCTTGCGCATCGCGCCGGCCATTCTCTGAGTCCTCCGCTCTGTGGTGGATCGACTGACTAATGCCAAGTGCCCGCGATCCACGAGGTCGTTATGCCCGCTATCTAGCGGTAATGACCATATTTTCTGCTGTGGTCCGACTTCCTGGCGACGTTACCCGAGCCCGGCACGGACTCCGAGTACCGCGCTGCCGACGCGCACATGTGTCGCTCCGGCCGCCACAGCCTGTTCGAGGTCCGCACTCATTCCTGCCGAGACCATGTTCGCAGCCGGATGAGCTCGGCGCAGGTCGGTCGACAAATCCATCAACCGCTCGAACGCCGCCTGTTGGCGCCCCGCGTACTCCCCGGTGAGCGGGGCGACGGTCATCAGCCCGTCGAGCCGCAGCCCCGGAGCATCGGCGACGAGGTCGGCCAACTCCGCGATTCCGCCCGGTGCTACGCCACCTCGCTCTCCCCTTCCGCTTTCGCCCGCGTCCAGCGCGACCTGAAGCAGACACCCCACTTCACGCCCGACCCGCACGGCCTCCTTGGACAAGGCCGTCACCAGCTTGGAACGATCGACGGACTGCACGAGATCCGCATAACCGACCACAGATCGCACCTTGTTGGTCTGCAACTGACCGACAAAGTGCCAAGTAAGCGGCAGATCCGTACATTCGGCAGCCTTCGGCGCCGCGTCCTGATCGCGATTCTCCGCCACATGCCGCACATCGAGCTCCGACAGCATCCGCACATCGCCCGCCGGATAGGTCTTGGTGACCACGATCAGGGTCACTTCGTCACGCCTGCGCCCGGCGGCCGCGCACGCGGCGGCGATCCGCGCCTCCACTTTCGCCAGATTCGCGGCGAGTTGGTCCTTACGGTCCGTCATGTCCATCAGTCCAGCCAGACATAGCCCGCGAGCCGACCCGTGGTGCGGTCGCGGCGGTACGAGAAGTGATCCTGCGACTCCAGCGTGCACACCGGCGACTGCTCCCGGTCGCGCACCCCGAGCCGCTCGAGCTGCGCGTGCACGCCAGCGCTCACATCGACCGCCGGCGTGCCCCACCTCGTCTCGGCGTGCGCCGCCGGTTCGACGGCGGCCACCTCGGCGCGCATGGCGTCCGGCACCTCGTAGCACCGGCCGCACACCGCGGGCCCGGTGCGGGCGACGATCCGGGACGGCTCGGCACCCAGTTCCACCATGGCCCGTACGGCGGCGGGAACGACCCCGGCGATCATGCCGGGCCGGCCCGCGTGAGCCGCGGCGGCGATTCCGGCGACGGGGTCGGCGAGCAGGACGGGGGTGCAGTCGGCGGTGAGAACGGCGAGGGCGAGACCCCTGCGGGCGGTGACGACCGCGTCGACCGACGGGATCTGAGCAGCGGAACCCCAGGGTCCGTCCACCACCACCACATCCGCCCCGTGCACCTGGTTCATCCAGACCACCTGAGCGGGGTCGAGCCCGAGGGATTTGGCCGCCAGCTCACGATTCGTGCGTACGGCGTCGGGGTCGTCGCCGACCGCTCCGCCGAGGTTGAGCTCCTCGTACGGAACGGCGCTCACCCCGCCCCACCTGTCGGTGAAGGCGAAGTGCGCGCCGTCCACGGTGTCGCGCTGTTCTATCACGTCAGGAGCATCACTTAAGGAAGTCCGGCACGTCCAGCTCTTCCGCCGCGCTGTCGGAGTAGGACCGCGACGGCGGGACCGGCGGGGAGACCGGAATGTCGGCGACCGGCTCGGGTGCCGGCTCCGGCTCCTCCTTCGGCGTGACGCTGCCGAGCGAGCCGAAGCTGGGACGGCTCTCGGGCTGCCGTACCGGAGTGGGCTCCTCACGGCGGGCCGAGGACGAGGCCGAGCCGAGGATGTTGTCGCGCTTGGCCGGCGGCTGACCCCCGTCGAAGCCGGCCGCGATCACGGTGACCCGGACCTCGTCGCCGAGGGCGTCGTCGATCACCGCTCCGAAGATGATGTTGGCCTCGGGGTGGGCGGCCTCGCTGACCAGCTGGGCGGCCTCGTTGATCTCGAACAGGCCGAGGTCGGAGCCGCCGGAGATGGAGAGCAGCACGCCCCGGGCGCCGTCGATGGACGCCTCAAGGAGCGGGGAGGAGATCGCCATCTCAGCAGCTGCGACGGCGCGGTCGTCGCCGCGGGCCGAGCCGATGCCCATGAGGGCGGAACCGGCCTCGGACATGACCGACTTGACGTCGGCGAAGTCGAGGTTGATCAGGCCGGGCGTGGTGATGAGGTCGGTGATGCCCTGAACGCCGGAGAGCAGGACCTGGTCCGCCGACTTGAAGGCGTCCAGGACCGAGACCTGGCGGTCCGAGATGGACAGCAGCCGGTCGTTCGGGATGACGATCAGGGTGTCGACCTCTTCGCGGAGCTCTGCGATGCCGTCCTCGGCCTGGTTCGCGCGGCGCCGTCCCTCGAAGGTGAACGGGCGCGTGACCACGCCGATGGTGAGGGCACCGAGCGAGCGTGCGATGTTGGCCACGACGGGCGCGCCGCCGGTGCCGGTGCCGCCACCTTCACCGGCCGTCACGAAGACCATGTCGGCCCCCTTGAGGACCTCCTCGATCTCCTCGCGGTGGTCCTCGGCGGCCTTGCGGCCGACGGCCGGGTTGGCTCCGGCGCCGAGTCCGCGGGTGAGTTCGCGGCCGACGTCCAGCTTGACGTCGGCGTCGCTCATCAACAGAGCTTGCGCGTCGGTGTTGATGGCGATGAACTCGACGCCCTTGAGACCGACCTCGATCATCCGGTTGATGGCATTGACACCACCGCCGCCGACACCGATGACTTTGATGACTGCGAGGTAGTTCTGCGGTGCTGCCACGTCGAAGGCCTCTCGCCTCGAGTTACGTGTCGTCGACTCGCGGTGCGCCGCGATCCGACGACTGATGCCGATTGGGACGGTCCGTATCGCCGACCCGAACCCTAACGTTGAAGTTTAGGGTTACCAGTGTGTCTGTTCCCTGGAGTCTTCTGAACAGGACACTAAGTCGACAAGTGGCGCACGTTCAACGAACACGCCGAACCTCCCGTTTTTCTTTTCACCCTATGTGATCAGGCGTAGCGCTGCCCAACCAGGGTGCTGGCCTGCGCGGATGTGCGTCAACTCCCTGATGACGCAGGCGCGGTGGGAACGCTGACATCGAAGTGCCGCGCGCCGGGAGATGCTTTCATGAGAGCGGTGAGCGTGCGTGCCTTCGCGGCGCCCTTCTCTCCGCTCCCCCATGCGACGATCCGCCCGTCGCTCAACTCCAGTGAGATGTCGTCGTACGAACGCACCTTGACGGTACGGGTGTCGCGTGCGACGGCGGCCGGAATGGCACCGGCGACCCGGACCGCCTCCTTCACCAACCGGTCCTCGCCGAAGCGGCGCAGGCTGGCTGCGCGCGAGTCCGGTCGGGAGAGCGTCAATTCCAGTGCGGGCACGCCTTTCGGAGCTTCAGAAACTGTGGCGAATCGGACACCTTCATCGTCCACTTCGATAAAGTTTCGACCCTTTTGGACAAGCAGAACCGGAGTACGCTCAGTCACTTTCAGCCCGATTCCGTGAGGCCAGGATCGGACTGCCTCAACCACGTCAATTCGGGGCAATTTCTGACGCAGTCGCGCCTCAATCACATCGGTGTCGACGGAAATCAGCGGCCCTCCGACCGTGATGTCCGCGGCCTCGCGCACCTGCGCGGGCGTCAGGACCCGTGTCCCGGAGACGGATACGCGCTCCACGCGCAGCCAGGACGAGCCGTACAACACCCAGACGGAGCCGGCCCCGAGGAGCATGAGCGCGACGGTAAGGATGATGATCGTACGAGGCGGGGGCGGCTTGAGCCTCCGGACGGGCGGCGGGCCGGGCGCCGCTTCCTGCTGTCGTTCACCGCGCTCGGCGGTCGTCGATCCGGCCACGCTGCCTGCCTTCCGGTCATGCGGTCCTGTCAGACGGCCCTCATACAGTCACACAGTCCTATCGGTGTGCACGGCTGGCGGCGATCGCCTCGTACACCATCCCGACGAGCAGGTCGTCGGCGTCCCGGCGGCCGAACTCGGCGGCGGCGCGGGACATCTGGTACAGCCGGTGCGGGTCGGCGAGCACGGGCAGGACGTTCTGCTGGACCCACTGGGGAGTCAGTTCCGCGTCGTCGACCAGAAGTCCGCCGCCGGCCCTGACCACCGGCTGGGCGTTCAGCCGCTGTTCGCCGTTGCCGATGGGCAGCGGGACGTAGGCGGCCGGGAGCCCGACGGCGGAGAGTTCGGCGACGGTCATCGCGCCCGCGCGGCAGAGCATCATGTCGGCCGCGGCGTACGCGAGGTCCATCCGGTCCACGTACGGTACCGGGATGTACGGGGGCATTCCCGGCATCTGCTGTACGTGCGGCAGTTCGTTCTTCGGTCCGACCGCGTGCAGGATTTGGATCCCGGCCTGCTGGAGGTACGGAGCGACCTGCTGGACCACCTCGTTGAGCCGGCGGGCGCCCTGCGAGCCGCCGGAGACCAGCAGCGTCGGCAGGTTCGGGTCGAGCCCGAAGGCGGCCCGGGCCTCGGGGCGCCTGGCTGCCCGGTCGAGGGTGGCGATGGAGCGGCGCAGCGGGATGCCGATGTAGCGGGCGTCGCGCAGCTTGCTATCGGGTGTGGAGACGGCGACCTGGGCGGCGTACCGCGAACCGATCTTGTTGGCGAGGCCGGGGCGGGCGTTGGCTTCGTGGATGACGATCGGCACCCCCAGGCGCTTGGCGGCGAGGTAGCCGGGCAGCGCGACGTATCCGCCGAAGCCGACGACGGCGTCCGCCTTGGTGCGCTCCAGGATCTGCTCGGCGGCCTTGATCGTGCCGCGCAGCCGGCCCGGGACGGTGATCAGCTCGGGGGTCGGCTTGCGTGGCAGCGGTACCGCGGGGATCAGCGCGAGCTCATAGCCCCGCTCCGGTACGAGCCGGGTCTCCAGGCCGCGCTCCGTGCCCAGGGCCGTGATTCCCACGGCCGGGTCCTGCCTGCGCAGGGCGTCCGCGAGGGCGAGCGCGGGCTCGATGTGGCCGGCGGTCCCCCCACCGGCGAGTACGACATGCACCGAAATTCACCGCTCTCCGGACGAGCGCGCCGCCGAGGCACGCCGTCGCATCGTGTTCCATCTCCGAGGCCCCCGCACAGGACCTCCCGCCCGCTTTCTACCAAAGCGGGGTTGCCGCATCGAAAGCGCCGCCCGCGCAGCGGGCTCGTCGCGCGCGAAGGCGATCAGCAACCCGATGGCGAACATGGTCGGCAGCAGGGCGGACCCTCCGTAGGAGAACAGCGGGAGAGGGACGCCGGCGATCGGCAGCAGGCCGAGCACCGCACCGATGTTGATCACCGCCTGAGCGGTGATCCAGGTGGTCACGCCTCCCGCGGCGTACCTCACGAAGGGGTCCTCCGTGCGTCCGGCCACGCGGATACCCGCATAGCCTAGAGCCGCGAAGAGGGCGAGTACCGACAGCGTCCCCGCCAGGCCCAGTTCCTCGCCGGTGACGGCGAAGATGAAGTCCGTGTGCGCTTCGGGGAGTTGACCCCATTTCTCCACACTTGCACCGAGCCCGGAACCAAAAATTCCGCCGGAGGCGAGCGCATAGATCCCGTGCACGGCCTGCCAGCAGTCGACGGGTCCGGACTGCGGTTCGGTGGCGCCGAGGCACTGCAGACGGGCCATGCGGTTCGCGCTGGTCCTGATCAGGACCAGCCCGATCAGGCCGGCGACCGACAGCACCCCGGCGAACATCCGCGTGGGCGCGCCCGCCAGCCACAGCAGGCCGAACAGGATCGCCGTGAGGATGATCGCCGTACCCATGTCGCCGCCGAGCATGATCAGCCCGAGCAGCATGAAGGCGACCGGCACGAGCGGCACCAGCATGTGCTTCCACTGGGTCAGCAGCTTCTTGTCCTGCTTGCGGGCGAGCAGGTCGGCGCCCCACAGCACGAGGGCCAGCTTGCCGAACTCGCTGGGCTGGATCTGGAAGGAGCCGCCGAGCGAGATCCAGTTCTGGTTGCCGTTGACCGACACCCCTATCCCCGGAATCTGCACCAGCGCCATCAGGAAGACGGCACCCGCCAGGATCGGGTAGGCCAGCGCCCGGTGCAGCTTCACCGGCATCCGGGAGGCGATCAGCATCAGCGCCCCGCCGAGGACGGCCGCGAGGAGTTGCTTGCGGAAGAAGTACGAGCCCGGCAGGGACATCTGCAACGCCGTGATCTGGGAGGCCGAGTAGACCATCACCAGGCCCAGCACGGTGATCAGCAGGCTTCCGCCGAGGATCAGGTAGTACGCGGTCAGCGGCCGGTCCCAGGCGCGGCGGGCGCGCGTGTACAGGCTGAGGAACGGATTCTCGCGCGAGGCGCGGGGAGCGACAGGGCGTCTGGCGGCCCGCTGCACGGGCGGCCGCCCGGTACGGCTACCGGGCATCGGCTTCTCCCGCCCGATCGAACCCGGGCCACATCCGAGTCACGCGTCCCTCCAAGGGTCCCGATGCACCCGCCGTGGCCAAGACCCACTGTCAGGTGCCCGCGCCGAGTTCGCGAACCGCCTCCGCGAACGCGTCACCGCGCTTGTTGTAGTTGGTGAACATGTCCATGGAGGCACAGGCCGGGGCCAACAGGACCGTGTCGCCTTCGACCGCGAGCCGCTTGGCCTCCTGGACAGCCTGGAGCATCGCCCCAGTGTCGGTCCGGTCGAGGTCGACGACGGGTACTTCCGGGGCGTGTCGCGCGAGGGCTTCACGGATCAGCGCTCGATCCGCGCCGATGAGCACCGCCCCGCGAAGTCGCTTCGCCGACTTGGCGACCAGCTCGTCGAAGGTGGCGCCTTTCGCCAGTCCGCCCGCGATCCACACGATCGACTCGTACGCCGCCAACGAGGCCTCGGCCGCGTGGGTGTTGGTGGCCTTGGAGTCGTCGATGTACGCGACCCCGTCCACATCCCCGACGTGCGCGATGCGGTGGGCGTCCGGTGTGAAGGCCCTGAGGCCGTCCCGTACGGCCGTGGCGGGCACCCCGAAGGCGCGCGCGAGGGCCGCTGCCGCAAGGGCGTTGGCGACGTTGTGCGGGGCGGGCGGGTTGACGTCGGAGACCTCGGCGAGTTCCTGGGCGTTCTTGTGCCGGTTCTCCACGAAGGCGCGGTCGACCAGGATGCCGTCCACGACGCCGAGTTGGGACGGCGCGGGCGTGCCGAGGGTGAAGCCGACGGCCCGGCAGCCCTCCTCGACGTCGGCCGCGCGCACCAGGTCCTCGGTGGCCTTGTCGGCGACGTTGTAGACGCAGGCGACGCGGTTGCCCTCGTAGATACGGCCCTTGTCGGCGGCGTACGCCTCCATGGAGCCGTGCCAGTCGAGGTGGTCGGGGGCGAGGTTCAGTACGACGGCGGAGTGGGCGCGCAGGGAGGGCGCCCAGTGGAGCTGGTAGCTCGACAGCTCCACGGCGAGGACGTCGTAATTCTCCTCGCCGAGGACCACGTCCAGCAGGGAGACACCGATGTTGCCGACGGCGGCCGTGCGCAGGCCCGCCGCCTTCAGGATGGAGGCGAGCATCTGGACGGTGGTGGTCTTGCCGTTGGTGCCGGTGACGGCGAGCCAGGGCGCGGCGTCGGGGCCGCGCAGCCGCCAGGCGAGTTCGACGTCGCCCCAGACCGGGACCCCGGCAACGCGTGCCGCCGCGAACAGCGGCTTGTCGGGCTTCCAGCCGGGCGTGGTGACGATGAGCTCGGTGCCCTCCGGCAGGGTCCCCGCGGCGGAGCCGCTAATGGATGCAGTGTCGCCGAGGCGCACGGTGATGCCGAGCGCCTCCAGCTCCGCCGCCTGCGCCCGGGCGCGCTCGTCGTCGCCGTCGTTGACGACGGTGACGTGCGCGCCGAGGCCGTGCAGCACCTTGGCCGCCGGGATGCCTGAGACACCCAGCCCGGCGACGGTGACGTGCTTGCCCTTGAGCTCCGAGGAGGTCACTTGTCCGCTGCCCATCCCGCGTAGAAGAGGCCCAGTCCGACGATCACACAGATTCCCTGGATGATCCAGAAGCGGACCACGACAAGGACTTCGGACCAGCCCTTGAGTTCGAAGTGGTGCTGGAGTGGTGCCATGCGGAAGACGCGCTTTCCGGTCATGCGGAAGGAGCCGACCTGGATGACGACCGACATGGTGATGAGGACGAAGAGGCCGCCGAGGAGCGCCAGCAGCAGCTCCGTACGCGAGCAGATCGCGAGGCCGGCGAGCACACCGCCGAGCGCGAGCGAACCCGTGTCACCCATGAAGATCTTGGCCGGCGAGGTGTTCCACCACAGGAAGCCGAGGCAGGCGCCCATCAACGCGGCGGAAACGACGGCGAGATCCAGCGGATCGCGCACTTCGTAGCAGGCGCCCGGGTTGGTCAGCGTCTCGCCGTTGGCGCAGGACTCCTGGAACTGCCAGACGCCGATGAAGGTGTAGGCGCCGAAGACGAGGACGGAGGCGCCGGTGGCCAGACCGTCCAGACCGTCGGTCAGGTTCACGCCGTTCGACATCGCAAGGATCATGAACAGCGCCCAGACGACGAACAGCACCGGGCCGATCGTCCACCCGAAGTCCGTGATGAACGACAGCTTCGTCGAGGCCGGGGTGTTGCCGCGGGCGTCCGAGAACTGCAGCGAGAGCACCGCGAAGCTGATGCCGACGATCAGCTGGCCGGCCATCTTGGCCTTGGCCCGCAGGCCCAGCGACCGCCTCTTGACGATCTTGATGTAGTCGTCGAGGAAACCGACCAGGCCCATGCCGACCATCAGGCCGAGCACCAGCAGACCGGAGTAGGTCGGGGTGTAGCCCGTGATGAGCTTGGACAGGAAGTACGCGGCGACCGTGGCCAGGATGAAGGCGATACCGCCCATGGTCGGCGTACCGCGCTTGCTGCCGTGCGTGCGCGGGCCGTCGTCGCGGATGTACTGGCCGTAGCCCTTGCGCGCGAGCAGTTTGATCAGCAGCGGGGTGCCGACCAGTGTCAGGAAGAGGCCAATGACTCCTGCGAACAGGATCTGCTTCATCATCGGGCGGCAACCTCACCCTCGGCACCGGTCTCGATGAGCGCCTGCGCCACGCTCTCGAGCCCGACCGACCGGGACGCCTTCACGAGAACGACGTCCCCCGGGCGCAACTCGCTGCGCAACAGGTCGACCGCCGCCTGTGCGTCGGACACGTGCACCGACTCCTCACCCCACGAACCCTCGTTATATGCGCCCAGTTGCAGCCAGGACGCTTCCCTGCCCCCGACCGCGACGAGCTTGCTGACGTTGAGCCGGACGGCGAGCCGTCCGACCGCGTCGTGCTCGGCGAGCGCCTCGTCCCCGAGCTCGGCCATCTTGCCGAGCACCGCCCAGGTCCGCCGCCCCTTGCCCATGGCTGCCAGCGCGCGCAGGGCGGCCCGCATGGACTCGGGGTTCGCGTTGTAGGCGTCGTTGACGACCGTCACGCCGTCCGGGCGCTCGGTGACCTCCATACGCCAGCGGGAGAGGGAGCCCGCCTCGGAGAGCGCGGTGGCGATCTCTTCCGCGGACATGCCCAGTTCGTGGGCGACGGCGGCCGCGGCGAGCGCGTTCGACACGTGGTGCTCACCGTACAGGCGCATGGTCACATCGCTTGCACCGGAGGGTGTGTGAAGCCTGAAGGCGGGCTGTCCGCTGTCCGTGAGTCTCACGTTCTCGGCGCGTACGTCCGCTTCGCCGGACTCTCCGAAAAGGATCACCTTCGCCTTCGTACGGGATGCCATGGCCCGTACGAGGGGATCGTCGGCGTTGAGGACCGCCGTACCGTCTTCCGGAAGAGCCTCTACGAGTTCGCCCTTGGCCTGCGCGATCTGCTCGCGGCCGCCGAACTCGCCGATGTGGGCGGTGCCGACGTTGAGCACCAGGCCGATCTTCGGCGGCGTCAGATCGGTGAGGTAGCGGATGTGGCCTATGCCGCGGGCGCCCATCTCCAGCACGAGGAACTTCGTCTCCTCGGTGGCGCTGAGCGCGGTCAGCGGCAGCCCGATCTCGTTGTTGAGCGAGCCCGGGGTCCACACCGTCGGCGCCTTGTGCTGGAGCACCTGCGCGATCAGGTCCTTGGTGCTGGTCTTGCCCGCCGAGCCGGTGAGGGCGACGAGGGTCGCGCCGAGCCGTCGTACGACATGACGCGCGAGGGCGCCGAGGGCCCTCTGGACGTCGTCGACGACGATCGCGGGCGCTCCGACCGGGCGCGAGGCCAGGACGGCCACGGCACCCGCCGCCACGACCGCGGTCGCGAAGTCGTGGCCGTCCACGCGCTCGCCGACGAAGGCCGCGAAGAGGGTGCCGGGTTCCACCTCTCTGGAGTCCCGGACGACCGGTCCGGTGACCTGCACGGACGGATCCGGTATGTCGTACGTCTGCCCGCCGACGACTGCTGCGATCTCGGCGAGAGAGAGGGCGATCACAAGTTCATCCCTGGGTCTTCTGGATAGCTTCGCGAAGCACCTGGCGGTCGTCGAAGGGACGCACCACCCCGGCGATGTCCTGGCCCTGCTCATGGCCCTTGCCCGCGACCAGCACGGTGTCGCCGGGCCGGGCGCGGGCCACGGCGGCGGCGATCGCGGCGGCCCGGTCCTCGAAGACCTGGACCTCACCGCGCTCGTGTGCCGGTACGGACGCGGCGCCCTCGAGCATGGTGGCGAGGATCGCGAGGGGGTCTTCGGAGCGGGGGTTGTCGGAGGTCAGTACGGCGGTGTCGGCGAGCCGGGCCACGGCGGCGCCCATCGGCCCGCGCTTGGTCCTGTCACGGTCTCCGCCGCAGCCGAGCACCACGTGCAAGCTGCCCTCGGTGACCTTGCGGAGCGCCTTGAGGACCGATTCGACCGCGTCCGTCTTGTGGGCGTAGTCGACGACCGCGAGGTAGGGCTGCCCGGCGTCCACGCGCTCCAGGCGACCCGGCACGCCCGGCACTGCGGCGATGCCGTCGGCGGCGGACTGCGGGTCGAGGCCGGCGGCGGCGAGGGCGACGATCGCGGCGAGGGTGTTGGCCACGTTGAAGGGCCCGGCGAGCGGCGACTTGGCGGCGATCCGCTCGTCCTTGGGGCCGATCACGGTGAACGTCGAGTCCAGCGGTCCGACGTGGACGTCCTCGGCCCGCCAGTCGGCGTCCGGATGCCCCTCGGCGGAGAAGGTGACGACCGGGACGGTGGCTTCCTTGGCGAGCCGGCGGCCGTACTCGTCGTCGACGTTGACCACGCCCAGTTTGCTGCGTTTCGGCGTGAACAGCTGCGCCTTGGCCCGGAAGTAGTCCTCCATGTCGGAGTGGAACTCCATGTGTTCCGGGCTGAGGTTGGTGAAGACGCCGATGTCGAAGACACAGCCGTCGACGCGCCCGAGGACGAGGGCGTGGCTGGAGACCTCCATGGCGACCGCCTCGACACCGCGCTCGCGCATGACCGCGAACAGGGCCTGGAGGTCGGTGGCCTCGGGGGTGGTGCGCTCGGACTTGATGCGCTCGTCGCCGATGCGCGTCTCGACCGTGCCGATGAGGCCGGTGCTGCGCACGGTTTTGAGCCCGCCCTCGACCAGGTAGGCGGTGGTGGTCTTGCCGGAGGTGCCGGTGATGCCGATCTGGAGCAGGTCGCGGCCGGGGTGGCCGTAGATCGTGGCGGCCAGCTCGCCCATCCGCGCGCGCGGGTCGTCGGCCACCAGGACCGGGAGCCCGGTCGCGGCGGCGCGCTCGGCGCCGGTCGGGTCGGTCAGCACGGCGACCGCGCCGAGGCCGGCGGCCTGCGTGACGAAGTCGGCGCCGTGCAGGCGGGCGCCCGGCAGGGCTGCGTAGAGGTCGCCTGGGCGGACGGCGCGCGAGTCATGGGTGATGCCCGTGACCCCGACCGTGCTCTGCGGGCTCTGCGACGGAGCGGCGCCCAGCTGATCGGCCAGCTCCGCGAGGGGTGTGGCGGAGACCTGGACCGGCCGGGGCGGTCCCGGATATGTCACGGGTGCGCCCTTCTGGGTGGTTCGGGACTGATCAGCGTGTGGCACGGCGGTGAGCGTACCGGGCGCACCCGCCCGGGGGCGAAGTGAGGGGCTGGGCGCGCTCTCGTTCCCGGAATCGGGGGTGATCGTTGTCACGACGTGGTTCCTGGTGGCTCGGTGCTGATCGGAATGAGGCTGATCAGGGTCGGTAGGTGACCGGGAGGTTGGCGGCCCTCGCGCCGGTCGGCGGGACCTGGAGGGTCTTCAGGGCGAACTCCATGACCTGCTTGTAGACGGGTCCGCAGATCTGGCCGCCGAAGTAGTTGCCCTTGGTGGCGTTCTGGATGGCGCAGTAGACGGTGACGCGGGGCTTGTCCGCGGGCGCGAATCCGGCGAAGGACGACGTGTAGCCCTTGTACTTGCCGGTGGCCGGATCCACGCGGTTGGCCGTGCCCGTCTTGCCCGCGACGCGGTAGCCGGGGATCCGCGCCTTGGTGCCGGTGCCCTCCTCGTCGTCCACCACCGACTCCAGCATCCGGGCCAGCGTCTTCGCCGTCTTTTCGCTGATGACCCTGGTCTTCTTGGGTGTCGCGGCGGGGACGAAGCGTCCGTCGGGTCCCTTCGTGCCGCGGACGAGCGTGGGATCGACGCGTACGCCGCCGTTGGCGATGGTCGAGTAGACGGACGCCGCCTGCATCGCGTTGAGGGACACGCCCTGGCCGAAAGGAATCGTGTACTGCTGCGATGTGGACCACTGGTCCGGCGCCGCGAGAATGCCCGGCGTCTCGCCGGGGAAGCCGAGGCCGGAGTGGCTGCCGAGGCCGAACTTGCGCAGGTAGGAGTAGAGGACCTGGTTGGCCTGCTTCTGTGTCTTGCCGAGCTGGCCGGTGGCCAGGATGGTGCCGATGTTGCTGGACTTGGCGAGCACGCCGTTGAGCGTGAGGTACCAGGTCGGATGGTTGATGTCGTCCTTGAACAGCCGGTCTCCGCGATGCAGGCGGTTGGGCACGACGACGTGCGTCAGCGGATCGGCGACGTTCTCCTCCAGTACGGCGGCCATCGACATGACCTTGGCGGTCGAGCCGGGCTCGAACGCGTCCTGGACCGCGGCGTTGCCCATGTCCGCCGACCTGGCCTCGGACAGGTCGTTCGGGTCGAAGCCGGGCGAGTTGGCCATGGCGAGGACCTCGCCGGTCCGCGTGTCCTGCACGATCACATAGCCGCGGTCCGCGCCGGACTCCTTCACCTGCTCGGTGATCGCGTTCTGCGCGGCCCACTGGATGTCCCGGTCGACGGTGAGCTCGACGTCGCTGCCGGGCACGGCGGGCGTCTCGGTGGAGCCGACGGTCGGCACCTGGCGGCCCCCGGACTGGGCGTAGCGGATCTTGCCGTCCTTGCCGGCCAGCAGGCCGTTCAGCTGCTGTTCGATGCCGCCGCCGCCCTTGCCGTCGGCGTTGACCCAGCCCAGTATCCCGGCGGCGAGGTCGCCGTTGGGGTACACGCGCTTGGTGGTGGGGACGGCCAGGACGCCCGCGAGGACGTTGACCGTGCTCCTGTCGGTCTCGGACTTGGTGGCCAGCGCGGTCTTCAGGTCCTTGATCTGCTTCCAGACCTGTGGGGTCTGGCGGCTCGCGAGGACGACGTAGCGCAGCTTCTTGTCCTCGGGCCTGAGCTTCTGGACGATCGTGTCCTGCTCCTGGCCGAGGATCGGGGCGAGCAGGGCGGCCGCCTGCTCGGGCCCGTCGTCGACCTTCAGCTGCTCGCGGGTGAACAGTGTGGGGTCGGCCGTGATGGTGTACGCGTCGACGCTGGTCGCGAGGGCCACGCCGGTGCGGTCGGTGATCCCGCCGCGCTCGGCGGCCAGCGTGTAGCCGACGTACCGGTTCTGCTCGGCCTTGGCGGCGTAAGTGCTCGCGTCGACGGCCTGTACCTGGAGCAGCCGTAGGACGAAGGCGATCAGTACGAGGGTCAGCGCGACGCCGACCAGGCGCAGCCGGGGGCGGGGGCTGCCCAGCTGGATGACGCGGGGCATGGGGCGGGGCGCTGGTGGGCGGCGGGCCGGGCGGGAGCCGGGGCCCGGGCGCCGCTGGCCGACGGGGCGGGCGGAGCGCTCGGGGCGTGCGGGTCCGGGCACGCGGCGGCGCGGCGGTTCCCTGTCGGACACTTCCGTCACCTGCCGGGGGTCGTGGTCGTGTAGGGCTGGGGGATCTGGGCGGGCGGGGGTGGGGTGCGCGTCGCCGGGGGCGTCGGCGTCTGCGTCTGCGTCTGCGTCTGCGTCTGCGGGATGAGCGCCGGTGTCGGCGCGGTGGCCGTCGGGGCGCCGGGGGTCGGGAGCGGGCCGGTGAGGTCGTCGAGCACCTCGGGTGCGAGGACGAGGGGCATGCGCGCGGAGGCCGGCTCGGGAGCGGGGGCGGGGGACGGGACGCCCTTGACGGTGCCGTCGGGGTCGAGGAAGGCCGGATCGCCGCCGGGCACCATGCCGAGCTCCTGGGCGCGGCGCTGGAGGGCCTCGGGGGCGGAGTAGGCGTCGATGTCCCGCTGGAGGGCCTGCTCCTCGTCGGTGAGGCTCTTCGTCTCCTTCTGCAGATCGTCCAGCTCGAACGACCCTTCGCTGATCGCCGAGTTCAGCACCAGCAGCCCGATCAGGCCGCCGCCGAGGAGCAGGACGACGAGGAGGACGAAGGGGGTACGGGCGGCCTGCCCGGGGCTCGCCGTACCCGGGATGAGCCGGGCGAGACGGGCGGCCCTGCCCCTCAGTTGGGGTTTCCTACTCACTGGCCCTCCCCCGAGTCCGGCTTCCCGACCCACGCACGCCCCTCACTCGATGTCCTCCCTGATGCGCTGAGCCCCGCGCAGGCGCGCCGGTGCCGCCCGCCGGTTCTCGGCGACCTCTTCCTCGGTGGGAAGTTCGGCACCGCGCGTGAGCAGCTTGAGCCGGGGCTGGTAGCGCTCGGGGACGACCGGCAGCCCGGCCGGGGCGGTGGAGGCGGCGCCGGCCGCGAAGACCTGCTTGACCAGCCGGTCCTCCAGCGAGTGGTACGACAGGACGGCGATCCGGCCGCCCACCTCGAGCGCCTTCACCGCGGCCGGGATCGCCCGTTCCAGGACGGCGAGTTCGCCGTTGACCTCGATGCGCAGGGCCTGGAAGGTGCGCTTGGCCGGGTTGCCGCCGGTGCGCTTGGCGGCCTGCGGCAGCGCGTTACGGATCAGCTCCACGAGCCGCCCGCTGTTCACGAACGGCTCCTTGTCGCGCTCGCGCACGATCGCGGCCACGATCCGCTTGGCCTGCTTCTCCTCGCCGTACACGCGCAGGATGCGGACGAGCTCGCCCGGCGGGTAGGTGTTGAGGACCTCTGCGGCGCTCATGCCGGTCGACTGGTCCATGCGCATGTCGAGCGGGGCGTCCTGGGCGTAGGCGAAGCCGCGGTCGGCCTCGTCGAGCTGCATGGAGGAGACACCGAGGTCGAACAGGACGCCCTGGACCCGCGGGATGCCGAGCCTGTCGAGCACCTCGGGCAGCTCGTCGTACACGGCGTGCACCAGGGTGGCGCGCTCCCCGTACGGCGCGAGCCGCTCGCCGGACAGGCGCAGGGCCTCCTTGTCGCGGTCGAGGGCGACGAGGCGGGCCTCGGGGAACCGGGCGAGAAGCGCCTCGCTGTGGCCGCCGAGGCCGAGGGTGCAGTCGACGACGACCGCTCCCGGGCGCTCCAGGGCGGGGGCCAACAGGTCCAGGCACCGCTGGAGCATCACCGGGACGTGTCGACTCTGGCTCAAGAGGGCCTCTCAGCTCCGCAGGGCGTCGTACGTACCGCCGGGTCCCCGCCCGCTCGTGAAGGGGAGGCCTGCCGGCGCCGGAAGCGTCAGCCGGCCGGGAGCGGGAGGAGGCCGAGCCGTACGTACGCGCCGCGCACGTGGGGAGAGCTCCGGAAAATCGCCGGGGTCTCCGGGGAAAATCAGTCCAGCAGGGAGGCCTCGCCTCCCGCTTCGCGTCACTTTAGTCCACCCTGTCTTCCGGTCAATCAACCGGCCTGCGCGTCGCGAGCCGGGGTAAGGGTGGAGCGGCAGGGCGCGAAGAATCACTCGTGCGGCCGCCCGCCCGCCATCCGTGTGGGTTAGCTCACAACAAGCCCCAATGGCATTCTTTGTCCTCCCTCACAGCGGGCCGGGACGGGCCGTGACCAGTACCGTCATGGATATGACGACTTCCGCATCGGTTCCCGCAGGTCCCGAAGCCGCCATAGTCACCGGCGGCACCGTCACCGACCGCCTCGTCGAGGCGAACGAGCGGTACGCCGCCGCCTTCAGCGACCCCGGGATGGACGCCCGTCCCGTCCTGCACGTCGCCGTCGTGGCCTGCATGGACGCCCGTCTCGACCTGCACGCCGCGCTCGGTCTGGAACTCGGTGACTGTCACACCATCCGCAACGCCGGCGGTGTCGTCACCGACGACGTGATCCGCTCGCTCACCATCAGCCAGCGCAAGCTGGGCACGCGGAGCGTCGTCCTCATCCATCACACCGGCTGCGGCCTGGAGTCGATCACCGAGGACTTCCGCACCGAACTCGAGATGGAGGTCGGCCAGCGCCCCGCCTGGGCGGTGGAGGCGTTCCGGGACGTCGACCAGGACGTACGGCAGTCCATGCAGCGTGTGCGCACCTCGCCGTTTCTGCTGCACACCGACGACGTGCGCGGATTCGTGTTCGACGTGCAGAGCGGCCTTCTGCGCGAGATCGACCCCGCTTAACCATCCGCCGCAGCTGTCGATTCGCTGTTAATTTCCGGCCCCAGGGGTACCAAAAAGGCCGCAAGACCCGACATATCGCGGGCAGTTGTCCACAGGCGAGTGACACGAATCGGTAACGGCAGCAAGAATGCGGTTGTGGCAACACGCGGAACTTTTCACGTGTGGTGTCCGTGTTTCGGGGTGGGCCGGTTACGCATCACAGAGCGTCGGCCCGGAAAGAACGGGCCGAGGAGGGCCGGGTGACGACCTATGACGATCGAGCGAGCCTTACTGATCTGACCGCCGTGGTGGAGCGGGTACGCAGTTCGGTGGAGGGCGTGATCGAAGGAAAGCCCGAGGTCGTACGGCTCTCGCTGACCGTGCTGCTCGCTGAGGGACATCTCTTGATCGAGGATGTTCCCGGTGTGGGCAAGACCATGCTGGCCAAGGCGATGGCGCGATCCATCGACTGTTCGGTGCGCCGCATCCAGTTCACGCCCGACCTGCTGCCCTCGGACATCACTGGTGTGTCCATCTGGGACCAGCAGCGCAAGGACTTCGAGTTCAAGCCGGGCGCCATCTTCGCGCAGATCGTGATCGGCGACGAGATCAACCGCGCCTCGCCGAAGACCCAGTCCGCGCTGCTGGAGTCGATGGAGGAGCGCCAGGTCACCATCGACGGGCAGACATACGAGCTGCCCAGCCCCTTCATGGTGGTGGCCACCCAGAACCCGGTCGAGATGGAGGGCACCTACCCGCTGCCGGAGGCCCAGCGCGACCGCTTCATGGCCCGCGTCTCCATCGGCTACCCCAGCGCGGAGGCCGAACTGCAGATGCTCGACATCCACGGCGGGGTGAACCCCCTGGACGACCTCCAGCCGGTGGCGCACGCACACGAGATCGTGAAGCTGATCGACGCCGTCCGCGGCGTCCACGTCGCCGACACGGTCCGGCGGTACGCGGTCGACCTGGTCGCCGCCACCCGCACGCACCCCGACCTGAGGCTCGGCGCCTCCCCCCGCGCGACGCTGCACCTGCTGCGCGCGGCGAAGGCGGCCGCGGCCCTCAGCGGCCGGGAGTACGCGCTGCCGGACGACGTGCAAGCCCTTGCCGTCGCCGTGCTGGCGCACCGTCTGCTGCCCACCGCGCAGGCCCAGCTGAACCGCCGTACGTCGGAGCAGGTGGTGCAGGAGATCCTGCAGCAGACCCCGGTTCCCGCGGCGCCCCAGCAGAGCGGCCTCGGGCTGGGCCGCGGCACGCCCGCGTACCCGCAGCAGCGGCCGCGGAGGCTTTGATGACCACTGGCGGGCTTGGGCGCGCGGAGGCCGACCGGGGCGACAAGGGCGGTGTGCGCACAGCCCTGGCCGGACTGACGACCCGCGGCCGCTCCTTCTTCGCGGCCGGAATCGCCGCGGCCATCTGCGCGTACGTCCTCGGGCAGAGCGATCTGCTGCGGGTCGGGCTGCTGCTGGCCGTGCTGCCCCTGATCTGCGCCACGGTGCTCTACCGCACCCGCTACCGGGTGGCCGGCAGCCGCCGGCTCTCCCCCGCGCGCGTGCCCGCCGGCAGCGAGGCCCGCGTCCATCTGCGGATGGACAACGTCTCGCGGCTGCCCACGGGCCTGCTGATGCTCCAGGACCGGGTGCCGTACGTGCTGGGTCCGCGCCCCCGCTTCGTGCTCGACCGGGTCGAGCCGGGCGGGCGCCGCGAGGTGTCCTACCGCGTCCGCTCCGATCTGCGCGGACGCTATCCGCTGGGCCCGTTGCAGCTGCGCCTGACCGACCCGTTCGGCATGTGCGAGCTGACCCGGTCCTTCTCGACGTACGACACCCTGACCGTGATCCCGCGTGTGGAGCCGCTGCCGCCGGTGCGCCTCAGCGGCGAGGCGAAGGGGTACGGCGAGGGGCGCCAGCGCTCGCTCGCCCTGGCCGGCGAGGACGACCTCATCCCGCGCGGGTACCGCTACGGCGACGACCTGCGCCGGGTGCACTGGCGCTCCACCGCGCGCTACGGCGAGCTGATGGTGCGCCGCGAGGAGCAGCCGCAGCGCTCCCGTTGCACGGTGCTCCTCGACACCCGGGGCCTCGCCTTCCAGAGTGCGGGACCCGATTCGGCTTTCGAGTGGGCCGTGGCGGGCGCCGCCTCCGTCCTGGTGCACATGCTCGAACGGGGCTTCTCCGTGCGGCTGTTGACGGACACCGGCAACTCCGTGCCCGGCGAGGGCGCCGACGGGTTCGCGGGCGCGAACCAGGAGTCGGCGGACGCGGCCGGAATGATGATGGACACCCTCGCGGTGATCGACCACTCGGACGGCACCGGTCTGTCCCGGGCGTACGACGTGCTGCGCAGCGGGACCGAAGGACTGCTGGTGGCGTTCTTCGGCGACCTCGACGAGGAGCAGGCCGCGGTGGCCGCCAAGATGCGGCAGCGCAGCGGAGGGGCGGTCGCCTTCGTGCTGGACAGCGACACCTGGGTGCGGGAACCGAGCGACGTGCCCGGTCCGTTGGACAGGAGCGAGGAGCGGCTGCGGATGCTGCGTGAGGCGGGCTGGACGGCGCTGAGCGTGCCGCGGGGCGCTTCCTTGAGCGACCTGTGGCGTCAGGCGGACCGGGAGCGCACGGGCGTCGCAGTAGCGGGCAGGGGGGACGGATCATGAGCGGGCGGGCACGACTGACGCTGTGCTCCTGGGCGGCCACGCTGATGGCCTCCTGCGCCCTGCTGCCGTTGGTGGAGCCTGCTACCTGGATCCTGCAGGCCGCCTTCCTGCTGGCGGTGCAGACGGGCGTGGGCGCGGCGGCCCGGCGGGTGCCGCTGGCCCGACCGTTGACCCTGGCGGCGCAGGCCCTGGTCACGCTGGTGCTGCTGACCCTGACCTTCTCGCGTGAGCAGGCCTTCGCCGGGCTGATCCCCGGGCCGGACGCCTTCGTCCACTTCGCCGACCTGCTCCAGCAGGGCAGCGACGACATAGCGCGGTACGCGATCCCGGCGCCGCTGGAGTCCGACGGCATCCGGCTGATGCTCGTCGGCGGCGTCCTGGTGATCGGTCTCGCGGTGGACACGCTCGCGGTGACCTTTCGCAGCGCGGCCCCGGCCGGACTGCCGCTGCTCGCGCTGTACTCCGTCGCCGCCGGGCTGTCCGACGGCGGGACCGACTGGCTGTGGTTCCTGGTCGCGGCGGCCGGCTATCTGCTGCTGCTCCTGGCCGAGGGACGGGAGCGGCTCGCACAGTGGGGCCGCGTCTTCGGCGGGGCGGCGCGCACTCCGGGTGCTCCGGGTGCGGAGTCCGGCGGGACGGTGGCGCCGGTCCGCACCGGCCGGCGCATCGGTGTGGTCGCGCTGGGCGTCGCCCTCGTGGTGCCGCTCGCCCTGCCCGCGATGAACGGCGGGCTGCTGGACGGCGCCGGGACGGGCGTGGGCTCAGGGAGTGGGGGCGGGGGCACGATATCCGCGGTGAACCCGCTGGTGACGCTGCGGGACAGTCTGAACGTGGACGAGGACCGTCAGGTCATGTCCCTGCAGACCGACACCGACACCGACGTCTCGAACCTGTACCTGCGGATCGTGTCCCTGGACGACTTCGACGGCACCACCTGGAAGCCGTCCAAGCGGGCCATCACCGCCGTACCGGACGGCGAGTTCCCGACCCCGATCGGCCTCGCTCCGGACATCAAACGCACGGAGATCGAGACGATCATCTCGGCGTCCGACTCCTACGCCCAGAACTGGCTGCCGATGCCGTACCCGCCCAGCGGCGTGCGGATCAACGGCAACTGGCGCTACGAACCCGAGGGCATGACGCTCGTCGGCGACCACGGCCAGACCACGCGTGGTGCGACGTACGAGGTGAAGAGCCTGGAAGTGCAGCCGACCGCCGAGCAGCTCTCCTCGGCCCCGGCGGCGCCCGCGGCCCTGAGGCGCGAGTACACCGAGCTGCCGGACTCGCTGCCGGAGGTGGTGGCCAGGACCGCCCGCGAGATCACCGCGGACGCCACGAACCCCTACCAGCAGGCGGTCGCCCTCCAGGACTACTTCGCCATCACCGGCGGCTTCGAGTACGACACCCAGGTCCAGGTCGGCAGCGGCTCGCAGGCGATCGCCCGCTTCCTGAGGGACAAGCAGGGCTTCTGCGTCCACTTCTCGTTCGCGATGGCGTCCATGGCCCGGTCCCTGGGCATACCGGCGCGGGTCGCGGTGGGCTTCGCGCCCGGTTCCCCGCAGGCGGACGGGTCGGTGTCGGTGGGGCTGAAGGACGCCCATGCCTGGCCCGAGCTGTACTTCGAGGGCGTGGGCTGGACCCGCTTCGAGCCGACCCCGAACCGCGGTTCGGTGCCGACGTACACCGTGCCGGAGGCCCCCGGAAGCACGCTCCCGGACCCGGCGGTACCGTCCCGGTCGGCGAGCTCGGCGCCCTCGGCCGCGCCCTCGGCGAGCGAGAGCTGCACGGCGGAGGAGAAGAAGCTTCAGGCGTGCGAGAGCGAGTCCCCGCAGGCCGCCCTGGGCAAGGACGACGGCGGTCCGATGTGGCCCGCGATCCTGTGGTGGGCCCTCGGCGGCCTCGCTGTCCTGGCGATCCCGCTGGCCCCGATGCTGTGGCGGCTGCGAACCCGGGCCGTACGGCTGGGCGGGCTCGGTCGTCGTACGGAGGCGGACTTGGCGGCACACACCCTGGCGGTCTGGCAGGAGTTGACCGATACGGCGTGGGACTTCGGGATCCTGCCGGACGAGTCGCAGACCCCGCGCAAGGCGGCCGCCCGGATCGTCCGGCTCGGGCATCTCGACCCGACGGCCGCGGCCTCGATGCACCGCGTCGCGGACGCCGTGGAGCAGCTCCTCTACGCGCCGCGGCCGCGCCCGACGGCGGGGCTCGCGGAGGACGTCCGCCGGGTGATCGGCGCGCTGCACGGCACCGCCGAGCGAGGTACGAAGCTGCGGGCGGTGCTGGCGCCGCGTTCCACTGTGCGAGTGGTCTGGGCGGCGTCGGAGTGGTGGACCGGCGTCAAGGCCCGCGCGGCGGCGGCACGACCGACTCTGCGCAAGCCGTCGGACCAGCGGGGGTGAGTGGGCTCCCGGCCTGATTTCCCTTCAGGATTCCCTTCAAGCTCAGGCCCCCGCCCCTGGTCGTGATCACGACCAGGGGCGGGGGCCTGTGCAGGACGGCCTTGGCGCCGTTGCGCGGGCGTGCGTGAGGGGGTGACCACCCGGTGGGTGGTCACCCCCTCACGCAGAAGCGAGAGCTGTTGGTCTGGCTAATGGCCCTGTTGTTCATCGCGCCGACGCTGCCAGCGCTGCTCGATCCGGTCCATCATGGAGCGCCGCTGCCGTCCCTGGCCGCGGGCTGCCTGCGGACCACCGGAGGGCTGTTCGCCTGGCTTGGGGGCCTTGCGCCAACCCGTTACGGCGAGTACCGCACAGCCGAGCATGACCAGGAAGCCGACCACGCTGAGCCACACCTGCTTGGCGACCATACCGGCCATGAGGAGCGCGATACCCACGAGGAAGCCCGCGACCGCCTGGTAGACCCGTCGCCGGGTATACGTGCGCAGCCCGCTTCCCTCAAGCGCTGTCGCGAACTTGGGATCTTCGGCGTACAGCGCTCGCTCCATCTGCTCGAGCATTCGCTGCTCGTGCTCCGAGAGCGGCACGGAGTCCTCCTCATCGTGCAGTCGCCGGGGCGACTCGGGGGGTCCCTTAAGGATAGGCAGGGAATCGCCCCCGTGAAACCCGCCCCTCTACGCCAATTGGCCAACCGGATTCCGTCATGAACGTTCCGGCCCGCTGAGGCTTCCATTCCCCAGGAGCCGACCCGTCATGCCGGGCGGTCTCCCTCGATCATACGGCGCGGAGCGCTCGATCGGGGGGCCTGTGGCGTACTCCATGTGCACCCCAGGCCCTGATCAGCGACGCAGGAGGGGAGGCCGCTCAGCCCTCGGCGGCCCCCCGGGTCTCACCGAGCACATGAAGCTGCGTGGCCACGGAATGGAAGGCGGGGAGCTCGGCCGCCGCCTCCTCCAGCTTCAGCAGCGCTTCCAGGGCTCCGGGCTCGGTGTCCACGAGCACACCGGGGACGAGGTCGGCGAAGACCCGCACGCCGTGCACGGCGCCGACCGCGAGGCCCGCCCCCTCGACCAGCTCGGTGAGCTGCTCGGCGGTGAAGCGGTGCGGCACGGGGTCGCCGGTGCCCCAGCGGCCGTTCGGATCGTCGAGGGCCTGCTTGGCCTCCTTGAAGTGGCCGGCGAGGGCCCGCGCGAGCACGGCACCGCCGAGGCCGGCGGCGAGCAGGCTGAGCACGCCCTCGGAGCGCAGGGCGGCGACCGCGTTGCGCACGCCCTCGGCGGGGTCGTCCACGTACTCCAGGACGCCATGGCACAGCACCACGTCGTAGCCATCCCGCTCGACCACGTCGAAGAGGCCGTGGGCGTCGCCCTGGACGCCCTGCACCCGGTCGGCGACGCCGGCCTCGGCGGCGCGGCGCTCCAGGGCGAACAGCGCGTTGGGGCTCGGGTCGACGACGGTGACGCGGTGGCCGAGGCGGGCGACGGGCACGGCAAAGTTGCCGCTGCCGCCCCCGGTGTCGAGGACGTCCAGCACCTGACGTCCCGTGGCCTTCACGCGGCGGTCCAGGGCGTCCTGGAGGACCTCCCAGACCACGGCGGTACGGAGAGAGGCGCGGGATCGAGAGGGGCCGGAGCGCAGCGACGTCGGTTGAGGGCGGTGGTGGGAGACCGGTGGGCGCATCGGGTCCGACACGGTTGTTGACTCCTCGGCGCGGCACCGCCTCTTGCGCGGCGGAGCGAACGGGGCGCCTTGCCCGTCCCGAGGCGCGGGAGGGGAAGGCTTCAGGCGCCTCCCACCCTATTGCCTCCGGTGCCGCACCTGGTCACCGCCGTGTCGTGCCCGGGTCCCGGCCCGTCATCCCGCGTCCGGGAAGTCACGGTCGGTGCTGTCGTGGTCCTCGGGCCGGTCCGCGTCCTGGCGTGGCTGGGGCAGGACGGGCTGGAGCACCAGCATGCGCTCGACGAGGCGCAGGAACATCGCCACGTCGCGTATCAGATCGTCGGCGTCCCGGTGGCTGGCCGCGCCCTGGATGCCCGCCTCGGCCCGGGCGCGGCGCCGGGCTCCGGCGGCGAACAGCGCGCTCCACTCGGCGAGTTCGGGCGCGATTTCGGGGAGCACTTCCCAAGCGCTCCGGATGCGGGCACGGCGTCGGGGGGTGGTCTCCGGGCGCCCCCGCGCGGCGAGTACCGCGGCGGCGGTACGCAGGGCGGCGAGGTGGGCTATCGCATAGCGCTCGTTCGGCGTCTGAAGGGTCGCGGCCTCGTCCAGTCCGGCGCGGGCCTGGGCGAGCAGGTCGAGGGCTGCGGGTGGCGCCGTGGCCCGGCGCAGCACAGGGTGCACGTCGCTCGCCGGGCCGTTCAGTGAGGGGGCAGGGCCGGTGGCGCGGCGCCGGCGGGCGGCGGCTGCGTGGTAGCTGGCCATGACGAACCTCCTGTCGTCTGTGTGACGGCTCTGTGGCCGTATGTGTCCATCGTGAGGTATGGCACTGACAATCCGTTCTGACCTGGGCTTTTGCTTCGATCGCGCGTTCGGGATAGTTTTTGTACTGACCAGTCAGTACAAGAAGTTCGACTCTCAAGGAGTCCAAGGAGTCCAAGGAGTCGAGAGAGTCAGGGAGAGCTGTGGCAGGAGTCGGCATCACCGCCGAGGGCTTCGGGCTCGAGGGGTCGCGCGGCTGGGCGTTCCGCGGGATCGACCTCGATGCGGAACCCGGTTCGCTGATCGCGATCGAAGGTCCGTCCGGGTCGGGCCGTACGTGCCTGCTGCTCGCGCTCACCGGGCGGATGAAGGCCACCGAGGGGACGGCGGCCGTGGGCGCGGCGCGGCTGCCGAAGCAGCTGGCGGCGGTGCGGCGCGTCAGCGCCCTGGCCAATGTCGCCGGCGTCACCGATCTCGACCCGGCCCTGACCGTCGGGGAGCACCTGCGGGAACGGGCGCTGCTCCAGCGGCGGTTCGGCGACTCCGTGCGCGGTCTGCTGCGGCCGCGTGCCGAGCGGCTCGCCGAGGCACGGCTGCGGATCGAGACCGCGCTCGCCGCCGCCGGTCTCGACCGGGAGTCCCCGCCCAAGGGCGCGCGGACCGCCGTACGCGATCTGGAGCGGCTGGAGGCGCTGCGGCTGTCGATCGCCCTGGCGCTGATCGGACGGCCGCGTCTGCTCGGGGTCGACGACACCGACCTGAAGCTGTCCGACGCCGAACGCGCCGAAGTCTGGGCACTGCTCAGGTCGCTCGCCGAGGCCGGTACGACGGTCGTGGCGGTGTGCAGCGAGGCACCCGAGGACACCGTAAGGGTCTGCACGCGGCAGCCCCTTGAGAGCCAGGAGGAGAAGGCCGATGCGCTCGCCGAAACTGGCCGCGCTTGAGCTGCGCCGCTTCGGCAGGGGGAAGCTGCCGCGCGCCGCCCTGGTCGCGCTGCTGGTGCTGCCGCTGCTGTACGGCGCCCTGTACCTGTGGTCGTTCTGGGATCCGTACGGGCGCCTCGACCGCGTCCCCGTGGCCCTGGTGAACGACGACAAGGGCGCGAGGGCCGACGGGAAGAGGATCACGGCGGGCGACGACATCACGGACGGGCTGCGCGACAGCAGGACGTTCGACTGGCACGAGGTGAGCGCCGACGAGGCACGCGCGGGCGTGGAGGACGGCACGTACTACCTGTCGCTGACCATGCCGGCGGACCTCAGCCGCCGGATCGCCTCCAGCTCGGGCGACTTACCTCAGACGGGTGCGCTCCAGGTCCGTACGAACGACGCGAACAACTACATCGTCGGGCAGATCTCCCGGACGGTCTTCAGCGAGGTACGGGCGGCCGCTTCCACGAAGGCGTCACGGTCCTTCCTGGACCGGATCTTCATCTCGTTCTCCGACATCCACAGCGAGACGGTCAAGGCTGCGAAAGGGGCCGACGACCTCGAAGGAGGCATCGGGAAGGCCGAGAAAGGGTCGAAGGACCTAGCCGACGGCCTGAAGGACGCCAAGCAGGGCAGCGGCAAGCTCTCCAAGGGGCTGACGAAGCTGGACAAGGGCGCGGGCGACCTGGCGGACGGCTCGCAGCGGGTCGCGGAGGGCACCCAGACCCTCGCCGACAAGATCAACGGGGTCGCGGACGGGCTGAGCCCCTTCCTGAAGGACAACGAGAAGGCCATCGGTGACACCGCCCGGCTCGTCGCCGACTCCGCCGGCGCGATCCTCCACAACCTCGACACCCTGGTGAAGACGGCCCCGACCGCCGCCAAGGGGGCCCACACGGCCTCCGACACGCTGGACAGTGTCTACAAGGCGCGCTGCGAGGACCCCGTTCTGCCGGACGCCGCCTGCGCCGACCTGAAGGAAGCCAGGCAGGCCGCCGCCGACGTGGCGAAGGTCGCCGACGACGTCAACACCCTGGTCGCCGACCAGGACGGCGACCTGAGGGAGCTGGACGGCCACCTCGGCACCCTCCAGGAGCAGGCTCAGGCGCTGGCCGGCCGGGCGCCGCACCTCTCCGAGGACCTCGACGACGCCGTATCGAAGATCAACAAGCTGAACGAGGGCGCCGGGAAAGTCGCCGCGGGCGCGAAGCGGCTGCACACAGGCCTCGGTACGGCCGAGACCGGCGCGACCGACCTGGACGAGGGCGTCGGCGAGCTCAAGACGGGCGCCGAGGACCTGAACGGCGGCATGTACAAGCTGGTGGACGGCTCCGGAAAGCTGTCCGACGGGCTGCACGACGGTGCCGAGCAGATCCCCGACCACGACAAGAAGGACCGCGACCGGCGCACCGACGTCATGGCGGATCCGGTTCAGCTCGCCTCGAAGGACCTGCACAAGGCGCCCAACTACGGCACCGGTTTCGCCCCGTACTTCATCCCGCTGTCCCTGTGGGTGGGCGCGATGGTGGCCTACATGCTGATCGCGCCGATGAACCGGCGTGCCCTCGCCGCGGGCGCCTCGGCGTGGCGGATCGCGCTGGCGGGCTGGCTGCCGGTGGTGGCGATCGGCGTATTGCAAACCGTCGCCCTGATGGCGGTGCTGCACTGGGCGGTCGGCCTGGAGATGGCCCGGGCGGCCGGAACGGTGGGCTTCCTGTTCCTGGTGACCGCGTGTTTCGCAGCCATCGTGCAGTGGCTGAACGCACACTTCGGAGCGGCGGGCCGGATTCTCGTACTCGCCCTGCTGATGCTGCAGTTGACGTCCGCGGGCGGCACCTACCCGGTGCAGACCAGCCCCGGCTTCTTCAACGCGATCCACCCCTTCCTGCCGATGAGTTACGTCGTCGAGGCCCTGAGGAGGCTCATCACCGGCGGCGGCCTCGGACCGGTGTGGCACGCGTGCGTGGTGCTGGCCGCCTTCACCGCGGGAGCCCTCGCGCTCACCGCCGTGTCGGCCCGCCGCCGTCAGGTGTGGACGCTCGAACGGCTGCACCCGGAGCTGACCCTATGAGCCCTGCCGTGACTCCTGGTGTGACCGTTCCTGTGACAATCAGGGCCATGGAAAGCAGCAGCACCACGCCGGCTGTCAGCACGCGCCGCGAGGCAACCCGGCAGAAGCTCTACGAGGCCGCCGTCACGCTCATCGCCGAGCAGGGCTTCTCGGCAACCACGGTGGACGAGATCGCCGAGCGTGCCGGAGTCGCCAAGGGCACGGTCTACTACAACTTCGCGAGCAAGTCCGTCCTCTTCGAGGAGCTGCTGCGGCACGGAGTGGGACTCCTCACCGCCTCCCTGAGGGAGGCGGCCGACCGCACGGCCCGGAGCGGCGGCAGCAAGGTGGACGCCCTGGACGCGATGATCCGCGCGGGGCTGGTCTTCATAGAGCGCTATCCGGCGTTCACCCAGCTGTACGTGGCCGAGCTGTGGCGCACCAACCGGGCCTGGCAGTCCACGCTGATGGTGGTCCGGCAGGAGGCGGTCGCGGTCGTCGAGGGTGTGCTGCGCGAGGGCGTGGAGAACGGCGAGTTCAGCGAGGAGATCGACATCCCGCTGACCGCGGCGGCGCTGGTCGGCATGGTCCTGGTGGCCGCCCTGGACTGGCAGGCCTTCCAGCCGGAGCGCTCCCTGGACGACGTGCACGCGGCGCTGTCCCGGCTGCTTCAGGGGCGGGTGAGCGGGAGGGGCTGAGCAGTCCGCTGCACGGGCTGCTGAGCCGACGCGGCTGAGGCTGGGACGACCCGGCTGAGACGGCCGCATGCGAAAGCGCCGGTCCGGTGTGGCCGCGTCCCCCGCGGGCCACCTCGAACCGGCGCTTCCTCTTGCTCCCCCGTTCCCCGTTCCCCCCGTTGGGCCCCGTTCGGTCATCTCCGGGTTCCCCCGTGCCTCGCTCCCGCCGACATCGGCCGGCGGAAGGAGCGGATCCGGGGGCCGCTCCGTTCCGGCGCCCCGTGTCGCCGGTGCCGGAGCCGCGCCCCTTTTCCGTGCCTCCACTCTCTCGTTCGCGCAGGTCGGCCCCCATCCGCGCGCGTACTCAACTCAGCCACTAGGTACGGATACTCAGCCGTACGCACTCAGGCCCAGGACGGTGTGCCATCGACTGGTGACGATCGCGTCCGTGCCGGTACTCCCCTGGCCGAGGTCCGGGCGTCCGCACGGCCGCCCGGCCGGATTGTCGGTGGCGGCCGATAAAGTCGCAGGCATGGCACGGATTGCGGTGATCGGCGCCGGGATGGGCGCGATGGCGGCCGCTGCCCGGCTGGCCGTCGCGGGCCACCGGGTGGCGGTGTACGAGCGTACGGAGACGTACGGAGGTGCGGTGCGCCGCTTCGAGCGCGACGGGTTCCGCTTCGACACCGGCCCCGGGCTCCTCCCCCTCCCCGCGGTCTACCGCGACCTGTTCGTCAAGACCGGCAAGGAGCCGCTGGAGGACCGCGTCGAGCTGGTCCAGGTCGACCCGTCGTCGCGGCACGTCTTCGCGGACGGCACCGAGGTGTCGCTGCCGAACGCCTCGCGGGCGGGCGTCGTCGCGGCCCTGGACGAGGCGCTCGGGTGGGGCGCCGGGCAGCGCTGGGGCGACTTCCTGGTCCGGGCCCGCGAGGCCTGGGACCGGACGCGCCGACCGCTCCTGGAGGAGCCCCTGTGGCCGAACTGGTCGGTGCTGGCCGAGCGCGAGCCCTATCCGTCGGTCCCCCACAAGCGGCTGCTGCGCACCCGCCGGGCCGGCACACTCGCCGAGATCGGCGCCTGGGAGCTGCGCGACCCCCGGCTCACCGCGCTCCTGGAGAGCCACGCGCTCGCGTACGGCTTGGACCCGAGCGTCACCCCGGCGAGCGCCGCCGTGCTGGCGTACATGGAGCACGCCTTCGGCACCTGGTATGTCCGCGGCGGGATGCGGGAGTTGGCGCGCGCGGTGTACGAGCGGTGCGTGGCTCGGAAGGTCGAGTTCCACTTCGGCGCCGAGGTCACCGGGATCCTGGAGAAGGACGGCCGGGCGGCGGGGCTGGAGCTCGCTGGGGCCACCTCCCAGGCTTTCGGCTCTGGGGGAGGGAGAGTGGCGGAGGCGGACACCGTCGTCGGCAGCGGCCCCTGGCGGCTGAGTGACCTGCTGCGGGGCCGTGAGCTGTACGAGGCGGGCGCCGTCGAGACGCGTCCCGAGGGCACCGCGACCGGCCGGGTCGTGGTCTGCCTGGCGCTGCGCGGCGCACGAGCGGCGGACGCGCCGCACCGCACGGTGGTGCACAGCGCGGACCCGCAGGCCGAGTGGGACCTTTTCGCGCGCGGGGTGCCGCCCGAGCATCCGACCGTACGGATCGACCGGCCGGACGACCCGGCCCTGCGCCCCGACGACGCCCACGAGTCCGTGGTGCTCACGGCGACGGTGCCGTCGCAGACGCGCTACGACTGGACCGCGGCCGGAGCCGCCGACGCGTTCGCGGACCGGATGGTGGCCGCCGCCGAGCGCGCGATACCGGGTCTGCGCGAGCGGACGCTGTGGCGCGAGGTGCGTACGCCTGTGCACACGCGGGAGGAGACCGGGGCCGAGGGCGGCGGTGTGCCCGCGCCGGCACTGGCTTCGGCCGGGGGGACCATGCTGCACCCGTCCAACAGCACGGCGATACCGGGCCTGTTCACCGTCGGCGGCTGGTCGCACCCTGGCGGCGGACTCCCGCACGCCGGTATGTCGGGCGCGCTGGTGGCCGGACTGGTCGTGGAGGGGCCGGAGTTCAGAGGCTCTCAGTAGAAGCCCTGGAACCAGCGGCTGGAACAGCGGCGGCGCTCAGAAACGGTACTGCTCGTCGAACCCGTTGCCCTGATTCTGGTCGTAGCCCTGCTGACCGTACTGCTGCTGTTCCGGCGGGAGTTCGCCGCCGTAGGGATCGTCGGTGCTGCGCTGCTGCGGCACCCACACCCCGCCGGGCGGGGTCTCGCCGCCGTACGTGCCGGCGGCGTACTGGTCCTGGCCGTACGCCTGCTGGCCGTACTGCTGCTGGCCGCCGTAGGAGGTGTCGTACGAGGCACCACCGTAGGCCTGGGTGCCGATGTAGGGGTCGGAGTAGGCGGCGTACTGCTGCTGTCCGGCCGGGTCGTAGCCGTACTGCTGCTGGTCGTAGCCGGAGTAGCCGTCGTAGGCGTACGACTGGTCGGCGGCGGCCGTCGCGTACTGGTCCTGGGTCTGGCCCGGGGCCGGGTAGGAGGAGTCGGTGGCGTATCCGGAGTCGCCGTATATGCCGTACGAGCCGGTGTCGTCGGGCAGGGGCTGCGGCTCGTACACGGACGTGGTCTCGGCGGCCGTGGGCGGCTCGACGGGGCGCGCGGGTGTGAACACGTCGTCGCGGTCGTAGTCGTCCTGGCCGTAGGCGCCGGTGTCCTGGCCGTACTTGGTGTCACCGTCGAAGCCGACCGCGGTCGCTTCGAGGTCGCTGACCTCCAGGCTCGGATCCTGTCGGTCCGCCTTGCCACGGCGCCGCTTGGAGCCGTCGGCACCCGGGCGGCTGACCGCCCAGCCGGCCGAGAAGCCGCGACGGAAGGAGAGCGTGACGTAGGTCTGGCCGACAGCGAAGGCGGCGGCGCCCAGTCCGATGACGATCACGGAAGGGATCAGCACGCCGAGGACGACGCCCAGGAAGCCGGCGAAGGCGAGCAGCCGCCAGCGCAGGCGCGCCTTGTACTGCAGCAACACCTCACCGAGCAGCCACAGTGCGACGACGCCGAACGCGATGTAGAGGACCGTCCAGCCCATGTACGCCCCTCTCCCAGTGGCCGTTACGCAGTGTGTCGTATACCAGTGCGGCCGGTCTAGGCCTGCGGTCGGTGGTGCAGGCCCAGGTTTTCGTAGATTTCCAGCGTCGCCGTGGAGTTGTTGAGCGTGATGAAGTGCAGTCCGGGCACTCCCTCGGCCAGCAGCCGTGCGCAGAACTCGGTGGCGAATTCGATGCCAATGGAGCGTACAGCCGCCGGATCGTCTTTGGCTGTGAGGATCCGCTCTTTCAGAGCGGGCGGGAAGGCGGCGTTGGTGAGCGACGGGACCCGCGCCAGCGTCTTCACACTGGCGATCGGCATGACCTCGGGGATGATCGGCGTCTCGCAGCCGGCCGCCGCGACCCGGTCGCGCAGCCGCAGGTAGTCCTCCGGCTGGAAGAACATCTGCGTGATCGCGTAGTCCGCGCCCGCACGGCACTTGTCGACGAAGTGCCGGACGTCGGTGTCCCAGTCGGCCGAGCGCGGGTGCATCGCGGGGAAGGCCGCGACGCCCACGCAGAAGTCGCCGGAGTTCTTGATGAGTTCGACGAGTTCGACGGCGTAGGCCAGGCCCTGGGGATGCGGCACCCAGTCGCCCATCGGGTCGCCGGGGGGGTCGCCGCGCAGCGCGAGCATGTTGCGGATCCCGGCGTCGGCGTACTGACCGATGATGTTGCGCAGGTCGGCCACCGAGTGGTCGACCGCCGTGAGGTGGGCGATGGGGGTGAGCGTGGTGTCGGAGGCGATCGCCTCGGTCGCCTTGACCGTGCCCGCGCGGGTGGAACCGCCCGCGCCATAGGTCACGGAGACGAAGTCGGGCGCCACGGCCTCGACCCGGCGCAGCGCGTTCCACAGGTTCCGCTCGCCCTTCGGGGTCTTCGGGGCGTAGAACTCGAACGAGTACGTCGTCTTGCCGGTCGCGAGCATGTCACGCACGGTGCGGGCGTGGTCCGTCCTGGTGGATGCGGTGCCGAGGGCCATACCCGCAGGTTAGTCAGGGGGCGGCGGTCCCCCAACCGGATCACGGATTTTTGCCGGATTTGTCTATTTACTGTCCACCCCTTGGACAGATGAGCGTGGGACAAACGGTGTCACAACGCCTGCCGCAGCCGCTTGGCGAACTCCGCCGCCGCCGCGCCCGGGTCGTCCGCCTCCGTGATCGCCCGCACGACCACGACCCGGCGGGCGCCCGTCTCCAGCACCTCGTCGAGGTTGCCCAGGTCGATGCCGCCGATGGCGAACCAGGGGCGGTCGGTGCGGAGGCCGGCGGTGTACCGGACGAGGTCGAGGCCGGGGGCGTGCCGGCCGGGCTTGGTGGGGGTCGGCCAGCACGGGCCGGTGCAGAAGTAGTCCACGCCCTCCTGGACGGCGGCCGCGGCGGCCTCCGGCTCGGCGTGCGTGGAGCGGCCTATGAGGACGTCGTCCCCGAGGATCGCGCGGGCCGCGGGGACCGGGAGGTCGCCCTGGCCGAGGTGCAGGACGTCGGAATCGGCGGCGTGGGCGACGTCCGCCCGGTCGTTGACCGCGAGGAGCTTGCCGTGCCGGGCGCAGGCGTCGGCGAAGACCTTCAGGTGCTCCAGCTCCTCGGCCGCCTCCATGCCCTTGTCGCGCAGCTGCACGATGTCGACGCCGCTCGCCAGCACCGCGTCCAGGAACTCGGGCAGGTCGCCCTGGCGCTTGCGGGCGTCGGTGCAGAGGTAGAGCCGGGCGCCGGCGAGCCGGGCGCGGGTGGCGGTGTCGGGCATGCGGGTGTCCCCCGTTGTCGATCGTTGTCGATGGCGTACGGGCCGCGGGCCGGTGCGGTCGGCCGCTGCGGGCCGTAGTGAACCACGGGCGTGGCTCCCTCGGGATGAACCACAGGCATGGCTCCCTCGGGATGAACCACAGGCATGGCTCCCTCGGCCTGCGGTGCACCACGGTCGTGACTCCCACAGGCCGCAGCGAACCACGAGCGTGACTCCCCACAAGCCCGCAGCGAACCACGACCGTGGCTCTCGCGGGCCACGGCCCGTACGCCGGACGGTGTTCAGATCAGCGTGCTCAGATCAGACGGCGAGCGCCTGGGCGCGGCGCTTCACCTCCGTGCCGCGATTCTCGCCGAGGGCCTGCGCGGGGGTGCCGGGCAGGCTCGGGTCGGGGGTGAAGAGCCACTCGAGCATCTCTTCGTCCGTGAAGCCGTCGTCCCGCAGGAGCGTCAGGGTCCCGGACAGACCCTTGACGACCTTGTCTCCGTCGATGAAGGCGGCGGGGACGTGCAGCGCGCGGTTCTCACCACGGCGTACGGCGATGAGCTGGCCCTCCTTGACCAGCTGCCGCACACGCGTCACCTCGACGCCGAGCTTTTCGGCGATGTCGGGGAGGGTGAGCCAGGCGGGGACGAGAGCATCGATTTTTGCGTCAATCTCGGTCACGGAACAAGCGTGCCATCCCGGACTGACAGTCGGAAGTCAGGCCGGTCCGACCTGGGGCAACAGACCGCCGACACGGGTGACCGGAGCTACGCCTTCGCCGCCTTCAGCGGCCGCGCCGGATCCGCCAGCAGCCGCGGATCCACCGGTGTGCCCGCCTCGATCAGCCGCCTCCCCTGCGCCAGGTCCCGGGGCCGGCCCACGGCCAGCAGGGCGACCAGACGGTTCTCCCGCAGCCAGCACACCGTCCAGGCCGGCCCGGCCGGGTCACCGCGCCACAGGGTCGTGTCGGCGCACGCGTGGTGGCCGGCGTACTGGACGAAGCGGCCGAACTGCTCGGACCAGAAATACGGCACCGGGTCGTAGACCGCCGGCGCCTCACCCACGGCCTCACCGATGATGTTCGCGGCCACCGTGCGCGGGCCCTGGAGGGCGTTGTCCCAGTGGTGGACCAGCAGGCGCTCGCCATACCTTCCCGAAGGGAAGGAGGCACAGTCGCCGACCGCGTAGACGTCCGGCGCGGAGGTGTGCAGGTGATGGTCGGCGACGACCTCGCCGTGTGCCCCGAGGTCGATGCCTGAGCCGGCCAGCCAGCCAGTGGCGGGGCGGGCGCCGATGCCGACGACGACGGCGTCCGCGGGCAGCCGCGAGCCGTCGTCGAGGAGCACGGCTCCGGGCTCGACGCGCTCCACGCGCGCGTGGGTGCGCAGAACGGCCCCCGCGTCGGCGTACCAGGCGGCCATCGGCGCGGCCACCTCGGCGGGCAGGGCACCCGCCAGCGGCCGGTCGGCGGCCTCGACGACCGTCACCGCGCAGCCCGCCTCGCGGGCCGCCGTGGCGAACTCCGCGCCGATCCAGCCCGCGCCGACGACCACGATGTCGTGCTGCCGGGCCAGCACCGGGCGCAGCCGCTCGGCGTCGTCGAGCGTGCGCAGCAGATGCACGCCGGGAACACCCTCCGCGCCCGGCAGCCGGATCGGTTCGGCACCGGTGGCGAGGACCAGGGCGTCGTACGGGACGGGCCCGGCCTCGGTGTCCAGCTCATGGTCGGCGGGGCGCACGCCGAGCGCCTCGCGCCCCAGCTGGAGTTCGAGGTCGAGCGCCTCGAAGTCGACGTCGAAGGCGGAGCCCTCCGCCTTGCCCAGCAGGACGGCCTTGGACAGCGGGGGCCGGTCGTAGGGCTGGTGGGGCTCCGCGCCGATCAGCGTCACGGTGCCGGTGAAGCCCTGTTCCCGCAGGGCGACCGCGGTCTGCACCCCGGCCATGCCCGCGCCCACGACGACGACACGCCGTGGCATGGAGATACCCCGCTCCTGCGTCTGCTCGCTCACGTGATCACCATAGACAACTGACGAATTGTCAGTCAGCGGTCGTGCTCAGTGACCTGCTCCACAACGCTCGTCCCGCTGCCCGCCTGCGACTCCCACTCCCAGGTCTCCTCGAGGCGCACCCGACCGTCCGGCAGCTCCACGACCGTCGACGCACAGTGCCCCGACGACGTGGCGCCGTCCCGCTTGAGCTGCACGTACCGGAAGTCCAGCCGGTCGCCGTCCCTCGTACCCACCAGGTACCCGCGTACGACGTCACCGCCCGCGTACTCGGCCCAGATCTCGCCGTCCTTCTCGTGGTACGCGAACCGTGTGCGGGTACCCACCTGACCTGGGGCCTGGTCGGCGACGGGGGCGAGGACGAGGCCGTCGAGCGAGCGGGGCATGACAAGTGGCTCCCTTACAGAGGCCCGGGACCAAGAGCTAGGGTGGCCACCGTAAAGCACTCGCGGGAGCCCGGACGCACCGGGCTGAGAGGGAGGCTGGCGGCCTCCGACCGTACGAACCTGATCCGGGTCATGCCGGCGAAGGGAGGGGCTGGACGCCCATGTCGCCTACGCGTACGCCAGACGTCCTCGTCGTCGGAGGCGGAATCATCGGGTTGGTCACGGCCTGGCGGGCCGCGCAGCGCGGGTTCGCCACGGCCGTCGTGGACCCGGAACCGGGCGGCGGGGCCGCCCAGGTGGCGGCCGGGATGCTGGCCGCCGTCACGGAGCTGCACTACGGCGAGCAGACCCTGCTCGGCCTGAACCTGGAGTCGGCGCGCCGCTATCCGGACTTCGTGGCCGAGCTCACCGACCTCACCGGCCACGACCTCGGCTACCGCCCGTCCGGCACGCTCGCGGTCGCGCTGGACGCCGACGACCGTGCCCATCTGCGCGAACTGCACGCGCTGCAGCGGCAGTCGGGCCTGGAATCGGAGTGGCTGTCCGGGCGGGACTGCCGGCGTCTGGAGCCGCTGCTCGCGCCGGGCGTACGCGGCGGGCTGCGAGTCAACGGCGACCACCAGATCGACCCCCGGCGCCTGGCCCGCGCGCTGGTGGCCGCGTGCGAGCGGGCGGGCGTGGTCTTCCACCGCTCGTGGGCCGAGCGGCTGTCGGTCGTACGGGAGCGGGCGGCCGGGGTCGTCACGCGCGAGGGCGTCGCCCTGGGGGCCGGGCAGGTGGTGCTCGCCGCGGGCAGCCTCAGCGGGCGGCTCGCGGGGATCCCGGACGACGTACTGCCGCCGGTGCGGCCCGTGAAGGGGCAGGTGCTGCGGCTGACCGTGCCCGAGCGGTACGCGCCGTTCCTGAGCCGGACCGTGCGGGCCGTGGTGCGCGGCAGCCAGGTCTACCTGGTGCCGCGCGAGAGCGGTGAGCTGGTGGTCGGCGCGACCAGTGAGGAGCTGGGCTGGGACACCACGGTGACCGCGGGAGGCGTGTACGAGCTGCTGCGGGACGCCCACGAGCTGGTTCCGGGCATCACGGAGCTGCCGCTCACAGAGACGCGGGCCGGTCTGCGCCCCGGCTCCCCCGACAACGCGCCGCTGCTCGGTCCGACCGGGCTGGACGGGCTGTTGCTGGCCACCGGGCACTACCGCAACGGTGTGCTGCTCACGCCGGTCACCGGTGACGCCATGGCGCACGTCCTGACCACCGGCGAACTCCCCGAAGAGGCTCGCCCCTTCACACCCAAGCGCTTCAGCACGGCCCTCACGGAGCAGCCCGTATGAACATCTCGGTCAACGGCGAGCGGCGGGAGGTCGCTCCCGGCACGGCACTCGATGCCCTGGTGAAGTCCCTCACGGCGGCTCCCTCCGGCGTGGCCGCCGCCCTCAACGAAACCGTCGTCCCGCGCGCGCAGTGGCCCGCCACGGCCCTCTCCGAGGGAGACCGCGTGGAAGTCCTCACCGCCGTCCAAGGAGGCTGACCCATGGCCGACGATCCCTTTGTCCTCGGCGGTACGTCGTTCACGTCCCGCCTGATCATGGGCACCGGCGGTGCGCCCAGCCTGGAGGTGCTGGAGCGTGCGCTGGTCGCCTCCGGCACGGAGCTGACGACGGTCGCGATGCGGCGGGTCGACCCGGACGTGCACGGCTCGGTGCTGTCGGTGCTGGAGCGGCTCGGCATCCGGGTGCTGCCGAACACGGCGGGCTGTTTCACGGCCGGTGAGGCCGTGCTGACGGCCCGGCTGGCGCGGGAGGCGCTCGGCACGGACCTGGTCAAACTGGAGGTCATCGCCGACGAGCGGACGCTGCTGCCGGACCCGATCGAGCTGCTGGACGCCGCGGAGACGCTGGTGGACGACGGGTTCACGGTGCTGCCGTACACCAACGACGACCCTGTGCTCGCGCGGAAGCTGGAGGACATCGGGTGTGCGGCGATCATGCCGCTGGGGTCGCCGATCGGGTCGGGGCTGGGTATCCGGAACCCGCACAACTTCCAGCTGATCGTGGAGCACGCGCGCGTGCCGGTGATTCTGGACGCGGGCGCCGGTACGGCGTCGGATGCGGCGTTGGCGATGGAGCTGGGGTGTGCGGGGGTGATGCTGGCGTCGGCGGTGACGCGGGCGCAGGAGCCGGTGCTGATGGCCGACGCCATGCGGCACGCGGTGGAGGCGGGGCGGCTGGCTCGGCGGGCGGGGCGGATTCCCCGGCGGCACTTCGCGGAGGCGTCGTCTCCCGTGGAGGGGTTGGCTGTGCTGGATCCCGAGCGTCCCGCGTTCTGACCCGGCCATCGGCGGCTGCGGGGGCGTGCGCCGGCGGATACGGCCTTGTGGGTTGCGTCACAGGTGCGCTTCAGTCCCGCCCCGATCCTGGCCGAAACCGCGGCCGTGTCAGTCGCGGCTCGTACACTCACCTGCGTGGATACGACCCTTCAGGACCCGCTCGTCGGGCAGGTGCTCGACGGCCGTTACCGCGTGGACGCGCGGATCGCGGTCGGCGGGATGGCCACGGTGTACCGGGCCCTGGACACCCGCCTGGACCGCGTGCTCGCGCTCAAGGTGATGCACCCGACGCTCGCGGCCGACGGGACCTTCGTCGAGCGGTTCATCCGGGAGGCGAAGTCGGTGGCCCGGCTCGCCCACCCGAACGTCGTACAGGTCTTCGACCAGGGCACCGACGGGTCGTACGTCTATCTCGCCATGGAGTACGTCGCCGGGTGCACCCTGCGCGACGTACTGCGCGAGCGCGGGGCGCTGCAGCCGCGCGCCGCCCTGGACATCCTGGAGCCGGTGCTGGCCGCGCTCGGCGCCGCGCACCGCGCCGGGTTCGTGCACCGGGACATGAAGCCGGAGAACGTCCTGATAGGGGACGACGGCCGGGTCAAGGTCGCCGATTTCGGGCTGGTGCGGTCCGTGGACACCGTCACCAGCACCACCGGGAACGTCCTCGGCACCGTCTCGTACCTCGCACCCGAGCAGATCGAGCAGATCGAGCAGCAGGGCACCGTCGACCCCCGCGTCGACGTGTACGCGTGCGGTGTCGTGTTCTACGAGATGCTGACCGGCGAGAAGCCGCACGACGCGGACTCCGCCGCCGTGGTGCTCTACAAGCATCTGCACGAGGACGTCCCGCCGCCCTCGGCCATCGTGCCGGGGCTGCCGTACGAGCTGGACGAGCTGGTCGCGTCGGCGACCGCCCGCACGCCCGGCATCCGCCCGCACGACGCGGTCGCGCTGCTCGCCCAGGCGCGTGACGCCCGTGCCGCGCTCAGCGCGGACCAGCTGGACGCGGTGCCGCCGCAGGCGATCTCCGCGGGGCACGACATCGCCGACGACCGTACGAGCGTGATCCCGCGCGCGCTGACCTCCCCCACGCTCGGCTTCGCTCGCGCGGGGGGACCCCCATCGCGCCTGCTGCCGGTGAACGAGGACGAGGACCAGGCCGCGTCCGGGGTCCACCACACGAGCCGGCTGGAGAGTCCCCCGCCCCTGCCGCCGCGCCGTACGGAGCGGTCCCGGCGCCGGCTCGTCACGATCGTCGCCGCCGTGCTGCTGGTCCTCGGCCTCGGCGCGGGTGTCTGGTACATCAACTCCGGGCAGTTCACGCAGGTCCCGCCGCTGCTGGCGAAGACCGAGGCGCAGGCGAAGGACCGGCTGGAGGAGGCCGGGCTGGAGATCGGCAAGGTCAAGCACGCCTACAGCGACACCATCAAGCGCGGCACGGTGATCAGCACGGACCCGGAGCCGGGCACCCGGATCCGGGACAACGATCCCGTGACGCTCACCATCTCCGACGGCCCCGAGACCGTGAAGGTCCCGGACCTGGAGGGCTACCGGCTGGACAAGGCCAGGGACGTGCTGAAGCAGAGCGGGCTGGAGCCGGGCATGGTCACCCGGGCGTTCAGCGAGGACGTTCCCAAGGGCTTCGTGATCTCCTCGGACCCGGCCGGCGGCATCGAGCGGCGCGCCGGCTCGGCGATCGCGCTCACCGTCAGCAAGGGCCGCCCGGTGGACGTCCCGGACGTCACCGGCGCGGACCTGGCCGACGCGCGTGCCGAGTTGGAGGAGGCGGGCCTGAAGGTGAAGGTCTCCGCCGAAGAGGTCACCTCCTCGGAGTTCGACAAGGGCCAGGTCGCCCGGCAGACGCCGGAGAGCGGCAGGCAGGCGGCCGAGGGCGACACGGTGACGCTGACGCTCTCCAAGGGCCCCCGGATGATCGAGGTCCCCGACGTGGTCGGCGACAGCGTCGACGAGGCCAAGGCGAAGCTGGAGGGAGCCGGCTTCCAGGTCGACGAGGACCGCGGGCTGCTCGGCCTGTTCGGCGACACCGTCAAGAGCCAGTCCGTGAAGGGCGGGGAGACGGCACCCGAGGGATCGACGATCAAGATCACGATCCGCTGATCGGGTGGGGCGGGCCGCATGACACCCTGAACGGGTGAAGAGTCAGCAGTCCCGCACCGCCCCCGCCACCCCCGGCCCCTCCCGCAACCCCGTCGGCGGTCACATCCCCGTGGCCGGTGGTCTCCACTCCGTCGGCCTCACCTACGCCCACGATCTCAAGGCCGAGACCGTACAGGTCTTCGTCGCCAACCCGCGCGGCTGGGCCACGCCGGCCGGTAATCCGCGGCAGGACGAGGAGTTCCGCGCGACCTGCGCGGCCGAGTCGATCCCGGCGTACGTCCACGCCCCGTACCTGATCAACTTCGGCTCGCACACCGAGGCGACCGTGGAGAAGTCGGTGGAGTCGCTGCGGCACTCGCTGCGGCGCGGGCGGGAGATCGGGGCGCTGGGCGTGGTCGTGCACACGGGCAGCGCGACCGGCGGCCGGGACCGGTCGGTGGCGCTGAAGCAGGTGCGCGAGCACATGCTGCCGCTGCTGGACGAGCTCACCCACGACGACGACCCGTTTCTGCTCCTCGAGTCGACCGCCGGACAGGGCGCGTCGCTGTGTTCGCGGACCTGGGACTTCGGGCCGTACTTCGAGGCGCTGGACGCCCATCCGAAGCTGGGCGTGTGCCTGGACACCTGCCACATCTTCGCCGCCGGCCACGACCTGACCGGGCCGAACGGCATGCACCAGACGCTCGACCTGCTGGTGGACACGGTCGGCGCGGGCCGGCTGAAGCTGATCCACGCCAACGACTCCAAGGACGTGATCGGCGCCCACAAGGACCGCCACGAGAACATCGGCGCCGGGCACATCGGCGAGGACCCGTTCCGCGCGCTGATGACCCACCCCGCCACCGAAGGCGTACCGCTGATCATCGAGACGCCGGGCGGCAAGGAGGGGCATGCGGCGGACGTGGAGCGCCTGAAGAAGCTCAGGGACGGCTGAGGAACCTCACAGTTCCGGCCCGTCCCCCGGCTCCTCCTGGTACGAGTACCGCTGTTCCCTCCACGGATCGCCGATGTTGTGGTAGCCGCGTTCCTCCCAGAAGCCGCGGCGGTCGGCGGTCATGTACTCCACGCCACGGACCCACTTGGGGCCCTTCCAGGCGTAGAGGTGAGGCACGACGAGGCGGAGCGGGAAGCCGTGTTCCGCGGTCAGCAGTTCGCCGTCCTTGTGGGTGGCGAAGATCGTGCGCTCGGCGGCGAAGTCGGACAGGCGGAGGTTCGAGCTGAATCCGTACTCCGCCCACACCATCACATGGGTGACAGCGGGCGCGGGCGGGGCGATCTCGAGGATCGTACGGGCGGGAATGCCGCCCCACTCCGAGCCGAGCATGCTGAACTTCGTGACGCAGTGCAGATCGCTCACGACCGTGGTGTACGGCAGGGTCGTGAACTCCTCGTGGTTCCAGCAGTGCTTCTCGCCGTCCGCGGTGGCGCCGAAGACCCGGAACTCCCAGCGCTCGGGGCGGAATTTGGGGACCGGTCCGTAGTGCGTGACCGGCCAGCCGCGCTGCACTCGCTGCCCCGGCGGAAGCTCGGAGTGTGCTGCTGCTCCCGATTCGCGTTCCACCGGCTGACCCATGACTCCATCCTGACAGACCCGGGGCAGTGCACATGACCGACCCCTACCCAAAAAGGGCAATTTGGACTAAGCCTGCACTTACTTACTAAGTGAAGACTTACTGGACGATCTTTGTCGCCCGGTGCAATCATGCGGCGCAACCAGCCAGTTCCCCCGTGCGGAAGGAGCCTCTGCGATGCAGGGCGACCCCGAGGTCATCGAATTCCTCAACGAGCAGCTGACCGCGGAGCTCACCGCGATCAACCAGTACTTCCTGCACGCGAAGATGCAGGAGAACTTCGGCTGGACGAAGCTCGCGAAGTACACGCGGGCCGAGTCGTTCGACGAGATGAAGCACGCGGAGGTGCTCACCGACCGGATCCTCTTCCTGGAGGGCCTGCCGAACTACCAGCGGCTGTTCCACGTGCGGGTCGGGCAGACGGTCACCGAGATGTTCCAGGCCGACCGGCAGGTCGAGGTCGAGGCGATCGACCGGCTCCGGCGCGGCATCAAGGTGATGCGCGAGAAGGGCGACATCACATCCGCGAACATCTTCGAGTCGATCCTCGCCGACGAGGAGCACCACATCGACTACCTCGACACCCAGCTGGAGCTGGTGGAGAAGCTCGGCGAGGCGCTCTACATCGCCCAGCTGGTCGAGCAGCCGGAGAGTTAGGCAACCGGAGAGCTAGGCAACCGGAGAGCTAGGCCGCTTCTTCGAGGGCTTCGACGGTTTCCAGGCCGGAGAGCACCGGCTGGCCCTGGTCGGACAGCTCGTGGCGCGAGCACGAACCCCTGCCCAGGAGCGCCTGGATCCGGCGTACGCAAGAGCCGCAGTCCGTCCCCGCCTTGCAGGCCGAGGCTATCTGGCGGGGGGTGCAGGCACCGTCCTCCGCGTGCTTCCTCACCTGCGCCTCGGTCACCCCGAAGCAGTTGCAGACGTACACGCGGTTCACCTCCGGCCGGGAACGATATGGATGCCGTCCCGTTGATCGGTGAGGCAAACCTAACCTTACCCGGCTCGCAGGAGCCTTAAAAGTGGCGCGGGGCGTGGATCGTATGTGATCCACGCCCCACTTCATGCCTCTGTAACAGGCGATCCGCCTACTGGTCCCTGTACATCTCCGCGACGAGGAACGCCAGGTCGAGCGACTGGCTGCGGTTCAGCCGCGGGTCGCAGGCCGTCTCGTAACGCTGGTGCAGGTCGTCGACGAAGATCTCGTCGCCGCCGCCCACGCACTCGGTGACGTCGTCGCCGGTGAGCTCCACATGGATGCCGCCCGGGTGGGTGCCCAGGCCCTTGTGGACCTCGAAGAAGCCCTTGACCTCGTCGAGCACGTCGTCGAAGCGGCGGGTCTTGTGGCCGGAGGCCGCCTCGTAGGTGTTGCCGTGCATCGGGTCGGTGATCCAGGCCACGGTCGCGCCGGAGGCGGTGACCTTCTCGACCAGTTCGGGCAGCTTGTCGCGGACCTTGTCGGCGCCCATGCGGACGATGAAGGTCAGCCGGCCCGGCTCACGGTCCGGGTCCAGGCGCTCGATGTACTGCAGCGCGTCCTCGGCCGTCGTCGTCGGGCCGAGCTTGACGCCGATCGGGTTGCGGATCCGCGAGGCGAACTCGATGTGCGCGTGGTCCAGCTGCCGGGTGCGCTCACCGACCCACACCATGTGCGCCGAGACGTCGTACAGCTGCCCGGTCCGCGAGTCCACGCGGGTCAGCGCCGACTCGTAGTCCAGCAGCAGCGCCTCGTGCGAGGAGTAGAACTCGACGGTCTTGAACTCCTCCGGGTCGGCCCCGCAGGCGTGCATGAAGTTCAGCGCGTTGTCGATCTCGCGGGCGAGCTGCTCGTAGCGCTGGCCGGACGGGGACGACTTCACGAAGTCCTGGTTCCAGGCGTGCACCTGGCGCAGGTCGGCGTAGCCGCCGGTGGTGAAGGCGCGCACCAGGTTCAGCGTCGAGGCGGAGGCGTGGTACATCCGCTTCAGCCGCTCGGGGTCCGGCACGCGGGCGGCCTCGGTGAAATCGAAGCCGTTGACGGAGTCGCCCCGGTAGGTCGGCAGCGTCACCCCGTCACGGGTCTCGGTCGGCTTGGAGCGTGGCTTGGAGTACTGGCCGGCGATCCGGCCCACCTTCACCACGGGCACCGAGGCGGCGTACGTCAGCACGGCGCCCATCTGGAGCAGGGTCTTGAGCTTGTTGCGGATGTGGTCGGCGGACACCGCGTCGAAGGCCTCGGCACAGTCGCCGCCCTGGAGCAGGAACGCCTCGCCCTTGGCGACGGCCGCCATGCGGGCGCGCAGCTGGTCGCACTCGCCCGCGAAGACGAGCGGCGGATACGACTCGAGGTCCGCGATCACTGCGCGCAGAGCCTCAAGGTCGGGGTACTCAGGCTGCTGCGCCGCGGGCAGGTCTCGCCAGGTGTTGCCAGCGCTCGCGCTGGTCTTAGCGGTCACGGTCACCCGGTAAACATTACGGGGTCGTGTCCACCGATTTTCATCCCGCTCGACTGGTGAGACACGGCGGTCCCTGAGTGAGATGGGGTAAGGTGCGTCGCATGTACGCGCTTGCGACCCAGAACTGGTGGTGGACCGCTCATCCGGCGGCCCACTGACTGCGCGTACGCAAGACTTCGCGAAGGCCGCCCGAGGGGCGGCCTTCGGTGTGTCCGGGGTCGTTCCCTCTCCATCGACGAGATCGAGAAGGATCACGGACCCATGAACCTGCTGGACCTGCCGCACGACCCGCGCCCGTTCGCGCTGCTCCGCCGCCGCACCCCGGGCCGTGCCGCCGAGAAGAGCGACACGGTCGAGCTCCTGATCGGCCCCGTCACCACGTACGACCGCCTCGCCGACCTCCCCGACGAGGGCCTGGCGCTGGTGCCCTTCCGGCAGATCCGCGAGCGCGGCTTCGACGTCCGCGACGACGGGACACCGCTCGCGGTACTGACACCCGAGGAGACCTACGAGATCCCGCTCACCGAGGCCCTCGCCCAGCTGCCCGCTCATGACGTACGGGTCGAGGGCGGCGGTTTCGACGTGGCCGACGAGGAGTACGCGGAGATCGTCGGGCGCGTGCTGCGGGAGGAGATCGGGGCGGGCGAGGGCGCGAACTTCGTCATCCGGCGGACGTACGAGGGAGAGATCCCGGGGTTCGATCGCGCCGATGCCCTCGGTCTCTTCCGACGGCTCCTCGAGGGCGAGCGGGGCGCGTACTGGACGTTTGTCGTGCACACCGGCGATCGGACCCTGGTCGGTGCCAGCCCCGAGGTGCACGTGCGGATGTCCGGCGGCACTGTCGTCATGAACCCGATCAGCGGGACGTACCGATATCCGGCCGAAGGGCCGACGCCGGAGCACCTGCTCGACTTCCTCGCCGACGGCAAGGAGATCGAGGAGCTGTCGATGGTCGTCGACGAGGAACTCAAGATGATGTGCACGGTCGGCGACATGGGTGGGGTCGTGGTCGGGCCCCGGCTGAAGGAGATGGCGCACCTCGCGCACACCGAGTACGAACTGCGCGGGAAGTCCTCGCTGGACGCCCGGGAGGTGCTGAAGGAGACCATGTTCGCGGCGACCGTCACCGGCTCGCCGGTGCAGAACGCCTGCCGGGTGATCGAACGGCACGAGGTCGGCGGGCGGGGCTACTACGCGGGCGCCCTGGCGCTTCTGGGACGCGACTGCGGCGGTGCCCAGACCCTCGACTCCCCCATCCTCATCCGCACCGCCGACATCGACGCCGACGGGCGGCTGCGGGTGCCGGTCGGCGCCACGCTGGTGCGCGGCTCGGATCCGGCGGGCGAGGTCGCGGAGACACACGCCAAGGCGGCGGGGGTGCTGGCGGCTTTGGGCGTACGGCCGTCCCGGCCCCGTGAGGAACACGGGCGCCCCCGGTTGGCCGACGACCCCCGGGTGCGCGCCGCACTGGACGGGCGCCGGGCCTCGCTCGCGCCGTTCTGGCTGCGGATGCAGGAGCCCGCCACAAAGGGCGCGGAGCTGACCGGGCACGCGCTGGTCGTCGACGGGGAGGACACGTTCACGGCGATGCTCGCGCACGTGCTGCGGTCGAGCGGTCTCGAGGTGACCGTTCGCCGGTACGACGAGCCGGGGCTGCGGGAGACGGTGCTCGGGCACGAGGGGCCGATCGTGCTCGGCCCGGGCCCGGGCGACCCCTCCGACACCGCCGATCCCAAGATGCGGTTCCTGCGCGCCCTCACCGCCGAGGTGATCCGGGACAACCGGCACGGTGTGCTGGGCGTCTGCCTCGGGCACGAGCTGGTCGCGGCCGAGCTGGGGCTGGAGATCGTACGGAAGGAAGTGCCGTACCAGGGCGCGCAGACGGAGATCGACCTGTTCGGACGCACCGAGACGGTCGGCTTCTACAACAGCTTCGTGGCGCGCTGCGACGACGAGGCGGCGCGGGAGCTGGCCGCGCACGACGTGGAGGTGAGCCGGAACGCTTCGGGTGAGGTCCATGCCTTGCGCGGGCTAGGTCGCGCCGGAGGCGCGCCAATGACTGCAGTTGCCGGCGTGCAGTTCCATCCGGAGTCCGTGCTCACGCTGAACGGCGCGGCGATCGTGCGGGAGTTGGTGGGTCAGCTGCGCGGCACGAGCACGTTCCCGGAGCGGCGGCCGGTCGTGTAGTCGAGGACGTTCTTCTCCACGACTTCTCCCGTCCCGAGGTGGTATGGGCCGAATGTACGGCCCATACCCCAGGCGTGCCGGTTCAGCCGGTTCAGCCGGTTCAGCCGAAGAAGACCCCGACCTCCTCGTACAGCTTCGGATCCACCGTCTTCAGCTTGGCCGTGGCCTGAGCGATCGGGACGCGCACGATGTCCGTGCCGCGCAGGGCGACCATCGTGCCGAAGTCGCCGTCGCGGACGCAGTCGATGGCGTGCAGGCCGAAGCGGGTGGCGAGCCAGCGGTCGAAGGCGCTGGGGGTGCCACCGCGCTGGACGTGTCCGAGGACCGTCGTACGGGCCTCCTTGCCGGTGCGCCGCTCGATCTCCTTGGCCAGCCACTCGCCGACGCCGGACAGCCGGACATGCCCGAAGGAGTCCAGCGACCCGTCCTTGAGGACCATGTCGCCGTCCTTGGGCATCGCGCCCTCCGCGACGACGACGATGGGCGCGTACGACGCCTTGAAGCGGGAGGTCACCCAGCCGCACACCTGCTCGACGTCGAAGCGCTGCTCGGGGATGAGGATGACGTTGGCCCCGCCGGCCAGACCGGAGTGAAGGGCGATCCAGCCGGCGTGCCGGCCCATCACCTCGACGACGAGGACGCGCATATGGGACTCGGCGGTGGTGTGCAGGCGGTCGATCGCCTCCGTCGCGATGCCGACCGCGGTGTCGAAGCCGAAGGTGTAGTCGGTGGCGGACAGGTCGTTGTCGATCGTCTTCGGCACGCCGACGCAGGGCACGCCGTACTCGTCGGACAGGCGGGCGGCCACACCGAGGGTGTCCTCGCCGCCGATCGTGATGAGCGCCTCGATCTCCTGCTTGGCGAGGTTCTCCTTGATCCGCCGGCTGCCGTTCTCCTGTTTGAGCGGATTGGTGCGCGAGGCGCCGAGGATGGTGCCGCCGCGGGGCAGGATGCCGCGCACCGTGGGGATGTCGAGGCGCACCGTGTCGTTTTCGAGGGGGCCTCGCCAGCCGTCCCGGAAGCCGACGAATTCGTAGCCGTACTCCTGTACGCCCTTGCGGACGATGGCCCGGATGACGGCGTTGAGCCCGGGGCAGTCGCCGCCTCCGGTCAGTACTCCGACGCGCATGGAAGTGTTCCCTTCGCCGCAGTTGCCTGATGGGATCACGCTAGTAGTGGTCCAGGTCACACAGGGATGGGCGGGAACGACAATTCCGTTGCCGGGTTGCGGAGTTGATCTACTCCTCGTCGAGCCCGCGCTCTATCGCGTACCGCACGAGCTCCACGCGGTTGTGCAACTGGAGCTTGCCCAGGGTGTTCTGGACGTGGTTCTGGACCGTGCGGTGGGAGATGACCAGGCGTTCGGCGATCTGCTTGTAGCTCAGGCCCTTGGCGACCAGGCGCAGCACCTCCGTCTCGCGGTCGGTGAGCTGGGGGGCCTTGGGCTGGCCGGTGTCGGGCGCGGGTGCGGGCTCGGAGGCGAGGCGGCGGTACTCGCCGAGGACCAGGCCTGCCAGGCCGGGGGTGAAGACGGGGTCGCCCACGGCCGTGCGGCGGACCGCGTCGAGCAGTTCCTCGGTCGACGCCGACTTCAGCAGATAGCCGGTCGCGCCGGACTTCACCGCCTCCAGTACGTCGGCGTGCTCGCCGCTGGCGGACAGGACCAGGACGCGCAGCGCCGGGTTGGCGCCGACGAGTTCCTTGCAGACCTGGACGCCGGGCTTCGCGGGCAGGTTGAGGTCGAGCACGAGCACGTCGGGTGCGGCGGCCTTGGCGCGGCGCACGGCCTGGTCGCCGTCGCCCGCGGTGGCGACCACCTCGAAGCCGGACTCGCTCAGGTCGCGGGCGACGGCGTCGCGCCACATGGGGTGGTCGTCGACCACCATGACCTTGATCGTGCCCTGCTGTTCACTCATCGCCGCTCCGCCTTCCCCCGTGCCACCTGTGCGTCCTTCGGTACTTTCAGTTCGACTTCCGTCCCCTGCCCCGGCACCGAGATCACCTCGGCGCTGCCGCCGAGCTCCCGCAGCCGGCCCCGGATCGACAGGGCCACGCCGAGCCGCCCCTCCCCCTCGGCCTGCGTGAGCCGGCCCTCGGGGATGCCGGGCCCGTCGTCCCGTACGGTCACGATCACCTCGTCGGGCTCGTCCTCGACCAGGATCCACGCGCGCGCGTGCTCCCCCGCGTGCTTGCGGACGTTGTCCAGGGCGGCCCCTACGGCCGCCGCCAACTCCCGCGCGGCCGCCGGCGGCAGCGACACGGGAGCGCCGGGCTCGGCGAGGTTGACCTTCGCGGAGGCGTACGGGGCGAGCAGCGCGCGGAGATCGACCGGGCCGGAGTCGTCGGGTTCCTCCACCACTCGTACGAGTGCGCCCTCGGCCTCGTCCTCCGAGGCGCGGGAGACGGGGACCAGGCCGCCGGAGACCAGGGTGCGCAGGGCGACCTCCTGCTCGCCGGCCATCCGCCCCAGCTCGGCCGCCTCGCCGCCGATGACGGCGCCGCGCCGCTGCACCATCGCCAGCACCTGGAGCACGCTGTCGTGGATGTCCCGGGCCAGCCGCTCGCGCTCCCTGGTCGCGGCCTCGATCTCCAGGGCGCGGGCGAGGGTGCGCTCGGAGGCGCGGGCGACCTCGACGACGTAGCCGATGGCGATGGAGGCGACCCAGACGAGGATGACGTTGTGCACGGTGTCGCGGGCCGGGGCGCCGCGTTCGACCAGGTTGGCGACGGCGACCGCCGTGGAGGCGAAGGCCGCCCAGCGCCAGCCGCCCTTGACGGCGAAGGCCAGCACGGAGCCCGCCGTCCATATCGACGGCAGGGTCGGGCCGCCCGACTGCACCCGCTCGTGGGCGTCGGCGACGGGCGTGAGCAGGATGCCGACGAGGGCGATGGTGAGGTCGGCGGTGAGGAACCGCTTGGTGCAGCTGGCCGCGTTCGCGACCCTGGGGAGGGTGGCCAGGGTCCATACGGCGAGGACGGCGAAGTAGGCGACGGCGACCCAGGGGCGGGCGAACTCGTCGTAGGCGGTGACGAACAGGCCGATGGCGTACAGCATCGTCAGGACGCGATACGCGGTGAGCGCACGCCACAGCGGCTGCTCGACCGACATGCGCATCACTCGCTCGCGCTTGGCCATGCTGTCCCCCACCCCCGACCGCGGACCGTCCCGTCCTGTCCCGGACGTCTACGACTCGCGCTCCTTCGCCGCCTGATCCTTCTCCGCCTGCGCGAGGGCGGCCTTCGCCGCCTTCTCCGCTTCCTTCTCGGCCTTCGCCGCCTCCGCGATCTGCCGCTTGGCGGCGGTCGCGTAGATGTCGACGTACTCCTGGCCGGAGAGCTTCATGATCTCGTACATGACCTCGTCGGTCAGCGCGCGCAGGATGAAACGGTCGTGCTCCATGCCCTGGTAGCGGCTGAAGTCCAGCGGCTCGCCGATGCGGATGCCGGGCCGCATCAACTTGGGCATCACCTTCCCCGGCGGCTGGATCTTCTCCGTGTCGATCATGGCGACCGGGATCACGGGCGCGCCGGTGGCGAGCGCCACGCGCGCGAGGCCGCCCGGTTTGCCGCGGTAGAGCCGGCCGTCGGGCGAACGCGTGCCTTCCGGATAGATGCCGAACAGCTCACCGCGCTCCAGCACCTCTATGCCGGCCTTGATGGCCGCCTCGCCCGCGCCACGGGCGCCGGAGCGGTCCACCGGGAGCTGGCCGAGGCCCTTGAAGAAGGCGGCCGTCAGCCGGCCCTTCACGCCGGGCGTGGTGAAGTACTCGGCCTTCGCGATGAAGGTGACCTTGCGATCGAGGACGGCCGGCAGGAAGAACGAGTCCGAGAAGGAGAGGTGGTTGCTCGCCAGGATCGCGGGACCCTCGGCCGGGACGTGCTCGAGGCCTTCCACCCAGGGCCTGAAGGCAGCCTTCAGCGGCCCTCCGATGGTCACCTTCATCGCGCCGTACAACAACCGGGTGCCTCCTGTATCTGTAGATCAGACCTTAACCCGGAGCACCGTCAAAGAGCCCGACGGCCCTGGTCGGTGTCAGTGCGGTCGCGTACGGTGAGTCACACCTGGACTTTGAACCACGCCTGGACTTGAACCACACCGGACTTTGCTCACGCCCCTCTCATGAACAGGAGACCGAAGGTGCCGGTCCTGCCCGGAGCCGAGCCGTTCCGCCACGAGGGCGGGGAGACGGGTGTTCTCCTCTGCCATGGTTTCACCGGCTCCCCCCAGTCGCTGCGCCCCTGGGCGGAGTATCTCGCCGAGCGCGGTCTGACCGTGTCGCTGCCGCTGCTGCCCGGGCACGGCACCCGCTGGGAGGACATGCAGCTCACCGGCTGGCAGGACTGGTACGCGGAGGTGGACCGTGAGCTGCGCGCCCTGCGGGAGCGCTGCGCGCACGTGTTCGTGGCGGGCCTGTCGATGGGCGGCACACTGGCGCTGCGGCTCGCGGCCAAGCACGGGGACGCGGTGGACGGCATCGTGGTCGTCAACCCCGCGAACCGCATGCACGGCCTTGCCGCGTACGCCCTTCCGGTGGCCCGCCACGTCGTCCGCGCGACGAAGGGCATCGCCGACGACATCGCCAAGGAGGGCAGCGCCGAGCTGGGGTACGACCGGGTGCCGCTGCGCGCCGCGCACTCCCTGCGCGCCTTTTTCCGGCTGGTCGACGGCGAGCTTCCGCAGGTCACCCAGCCGCTGCTGGTCCTGCGCAGCGCCCAGGACCACGTGGTGCCGGCGGCCGACTCGGCGCGCGTGCTGAGCCGTGTGTCGTCGACGGACGTAACTGAGATCGTGCTGGAACAGAGCTACCACGTCGCGACGTTGGACAACGACGCGGACCGGATCTTCGAGGAGAGCCTCACGTTCATCGGCCGGCTCGCATCCGCCATCGGCAAGGAAGGGACGGCCGCACGTGGCTGAGCACGACTCCGACCGCGAGAACCGCGAGGACCGCGAACCGGACGAGCAGCACGTCCCCTTCGACGAGGACGCCGCCTGGGCCGCGATCGTCGCGGGGTACGGCGAGGAGCCGGCGGACCCGCCCGGCGCAAAGCCTTTCAAGTCGGTCGAGGACCTGGCGCTGCTGGAGTCCGAGACGAACGACGAAGGGCCCGAGGAGACCGAAGAACCCAAGGATTCCAAGGGTTCGAAGGGTTCGAAGGACTCCAAAGACTCCAAGGACTCCCGGGGAGACGGGCCCGCGAAGCCGCTGGGCGGATCCGTCTCCTTCGCGCCCGGTGTCGGCCCCCGCGACTACAGCGCGCCCGAGCCGACCGAGGAGGACTTCGACGAGAACGACGAGGGCCACTTCGTACCGCCGGAGCCGCCGCCGCTGCCCGCCGCCGACACCACCGCGAAGTTCGCCTGGCTGGGCGTGCTCGGCGGGCCGATACTGCTCCTGCTGGCGGTGCTGCTCGGCTGGGAGATGACCTGGTGGCTGGCCACGGTCGGCATCGGCGGCTTCCTCGGCGGCTTCGCCACGCTGGTGATGCGGATGCGGACGGACGACGAGGACGACGACGAACCGGGGCGCGGGGCGGTCGTCTAGGCCGTCGTTCAGCCGGCCGGAATTCTGAGGGCGGCCAGGACCGGAAGGTGGTCCGTGGCTGCCCTCAAGTCGCTCTCCGCCACTCCGGGCTGTCCCAGAGGCACCCCGCAGCCCAGTACCTCGATGCCCTTCGTGGCGAAGATCGCGTCGATGCGCTGATGAGGGTCGGTGCGCGTCCAGGTGTACTCGCTGCCCCAGGGGGCGGTGGCCCAGCAGTCCTGGAGGCCCTCGGTGAGACGGGCGAAGGTGCGGCCGCCGGGGCGTTCGTTGAGGTCGCCGCCCGCGACCGCGTGCTCCACGCCCATGCCGGCGAGCCGGTCGAGAAGCATGCCGGCTTGGTCGTACCGCTCGTCCTTCTGCAGTGAGAGATGGCAGCTCAGCACGCCGAGCCGGGCGCCGCCGAAGCGTACGACCGCGGTCGCGAAGCCGCGCCGGTGCAGGCCGGGGGTGAGCGGCAGCAGGACGTCCTCGGTGCGTTCGACGGTCGCCCGCAGCGAGCAGAGGATCGCCGGGCCCGCGGCTGTGCCGCCTCCGGTGAGGATCACCTGGGCGGACGCCGCGGCGAGCCGTGCCAGCTTTTTGCGCCAGCGGAAGAAGCGGGGGGCTTCCTGCAGGAGAACCAGGTCGGGGGTGCAGGCGCTGATGACACGGGCGAGGGCGGTGGTGTCGTCGCGCATCGAGCGGATGTTGTAGCTGAGGACGCGGATGACTGCGGAACCTTCGGGTTCCGTGCGGGAGGTTGGGAGCGGGGGCGTCACCATGCCGTCAAGATAGTCGTGACCGCGCGTTGGAGGCACCCGAAAGGTCGTTCGTCGACTGCGGGTCTGTTGTGGCTGATCGCGCCCACGCGGCGGAGCCGCATGATGTTGCAGTCCCGCGCCCCAAAAGGGGCGCGAAGACTGCCGTACGTCGAAAGTCGCCGTTACATGATCGGGTCGGGCTCCCGCGCCAGGTCCGCCGCCCCCACCAGCCCGGCCTTGTTGCCCAGCTGGGCGGCGATCACGTCGGCGACCGGGCGCCAGTTGCCGCCGACCAGCCAGCGCTTGTAGGACTTGCGGATCGGGTCGAGGACCAGGTCGCCCTCGTCGGAGAGGCCGCCGCCGACGATGAAGGCGGAGGGGTCGAAGAGGGAGGCGAGGTCGGCGAGGCCGGCGCCTGCCCAGCGGGCGAGCTCACGGTAGGAGTCGACGGCGACCGGGTCGCCCTGGCGGGCGGCCATGGAGATGTGCTTGCCCTCGATGCCGTCGGGGCTGCCGTCACCGAGGGACAGCAGCACCTCGGCGCGCTCGGGGGTGGCGTTGGCGCGCTGCCGGGCGTATCTCACCAGCGCGCGCCCCGACGCGTACTGCTCCCAGCAGCCCTGCGAGCCGCAGCCGCACAGCAGGCCGTCCGGGACCATGCGGATGTGGCCGAACTCGGCGGCCACTCCGAAGTGGCCGCGGCGCAGCTTGTTGCCGATGATGATGCCGCCGCCCAGGCCGGTGCCGAGCGTGATGCAGATGACGTTGCGGTGGCCCTTGCCGGCGCCGAACTTGTACTCGCCCCACGCGGCCGCGTTGGCGTCGTTCTCCACGACGACCGGGAGGCCCACGCGGGCCTCGACCTTCTCCTTCAGCGGCTCCTGGCGCCAGTCGATGTTGGGCGCGAAGTAGACCGTGGAGCGCTGCCGGTTGACGTATCCGGCGGCGCCGATACCCACGCCGACGATCTCGTGCCCGGCGCGCGCGCCCTCCACCGCCGAGGCGATGGCGTCCACGATGGCCTCGGGTGTGGTGGGGGTCGGCACCTTGAAGGTCGAGAGGATGTTGCCTTCCTCGTCGACCACGCCGGCCGCGATCTTCGTGCCGCCGATGTCGACGCCGATGGTGAGTCCCATGAATCCCTCAGTTTCGGTCGAGCCCCGCTACGGCCAACCGTACCCGAGGCCCTGCCGTCGGCCTCCCGTCGTCCGTATGGAGGACGGGCCGGGCGGCGGCGAGGGGGATCCCCGCGTCAGTCCAGGTCGATGCGCTGGCCGGGACCGGCCTCGTCGCCCGGGTCGCGGCGGTCCTCGTCCAGGTCGCGCGGGTCGGTCTCGCGGGTCGTCCAGCGTCGCTCCTGGGCCTCGACGGCGGAGCGGTAGGCGGCGAGCAGTTCGTTCCCGGCGGCGGCCAGATGATCGAAGACGTCCGGATTGCGTTCGATGACGGGTTCGACGGCTGCCTTGGCCTGCTGCACGACCTGCTTGACCACCTGCTGGGCGGCCGGCCCGGCGACCGCCCCGAACAGCGGGGACTGCAGGCCGGAGAGCTTGTCGGCGACGGTGTCGACCAGCTTGCGCAGCTCCTCGGCGGCCGAGCCCGGCGGCGGGCCGTACTCGGCACGGCGGCGGGCCTTCTCGGCCGCGAGGTCCTCGGCAACCGCCGTCGCCCAGGCGTCGGCGTCGGTCGCCCGCACCTCGTCGACGGCCTCGCGCTCTCCCCCACTCTCGGCTTCGCTCGACCGGGGGGACCCCCATTCGTCGGACGGGGGGAGCTCTTCGCTCATGACGGACTCCTGACTACGGTTCGTCTCTACGACGTTACCCGAACGGGCGTACCCGGTTCACCGTGTCCGAGGCCATTGCCGCGGGTCCGGGGTGAAGCGGATCCGCAGCTCGCCATCACGCAGGGCGGCCCCGTCGACGGTGCAGCGGCGCAGGGCGGACGGCAGCGGAACGATCCGGCGGAACTGCCCCGCGCTGACGACGAGTTCGTCGCCGCGCCGGATCAGGTCCAGCTCGTCGCGTATCGCGCCGGGCAGCGGGATGTGCCAGACCAGCACGCCGTCCCCGGCGTGCCGGTCGACGACGGGCCACTCGACCGTGGCGGGCTCGGCCTTGACGCCCGGGACGCCCAGGCCGGCCAGGTCGTCGACACCGCGCGGGTCGCGGCCTAGGTGGGCGACGGTCCGGACGTCGTACGACGCCTGCCACTCGTCCAGCGTTTTGCGCTGCTGCGCGACGGGCCCGGCGAGCCAGCTGCCGGCCTCGGCCTCGGGGAGCACCCGGGTCGCCACCAGGAAGTCCGGGCGCAGGCCGCGCAGGGCGAGGCCGAGGGTGGCGTCGCGTACGGCGTCGGCGCCGGCCGGGGTGGGCTCGGCGACCAGCCGTACGACGGTGTTCCGGTCCGCGACGACCGCCTCGACGGCGGCGAGTTCCAGGTCCCAGCGCGCGGCCGTCTCGTACAGCCACTCCGCGGGCATGGGCACACCGGCGAGCCGGCCGAGGACGGGGCGCAGGGCGCGGGCGGCCTGCCGTTCGGGCGGGAGCAGGCGGCGCAGGTAGCGGCGCAGCTCCTCCGGGAGGGCGAGGAGGGCGAGGGCCTGGGGAGTGGGGGGCAGGTCCACGACGAGCAGGTCGTGTGCCTCGGCGAGGGTCGCGTCCCGCAGCGCGCGAAGCAGGGTGAGTTCCTCGGCGCCGGGGAGGGGGGTGACCTCCTCGGGGTCCAGGCGGGAGGCGCCGAGCAGGTCGAGAACGGACGCTGCGCGGGCTTGGAACGCCGTCAGGTCGTCCCGGAAGCCTTCGACCGCGTCCGGCCGCCAAGCCGTGAGGTTCGGTGCGACCTCTCGGGGGACCGGGCCCGTTGTGTCACCCAGGACCGCACCGAGCGTGTCGGTGCGGTCGGCACTGATGACCAGGGTGCGGGTGCCCTCACGGGCGGCGGTGAGTGCGGTGGCGGCCGCGGTGGTGGTACGACCGCTGCCGCCGGGGCCCGTGATCAGGATGGTGCGCATGGGGCTGAACCGTAACGGATGTTGGGGTTCAGCCCTGGTTCCGCCGCAGCGGGGTGGACTACTTGCTCCCCGACTCCACCCTCTTCTTCAGTCCCGCCAGCGCCCGGTCGATGATGACCTTCTCCGCCTTGCGCTTGATCATGCCCAGCATGGGGATCTTGACGTCCACCGTCAGCTGGTAGGTGACCTCCGTCGCGCCCGCGCCCGCCGGCTTCAGGATGTACGAGCCGTCGAGGGAGCGGAGCATCTGGGACTTCACCAGGGTCCAGGAGACCTCGTGTTCGCCCGTCCAGGTGTAGCCGAGGACCTGGTCGTCCTTGATGGCGCCGGCGTCCATGACGAGGCGGACCTGTTCGGCGCGCCCCTGGCTGTCCGTCGCCAGGACCTCCGCCTCCTTCACCTCACCGGTCCAGTCCGGGTAGCGGGCGAAGTCGGCGATCACCGCCATGACGTCGGCCGGTGCCGCCTCGATCGTGATGCTCGAGCTGGTGTGTTCCGCCATCGCCGTGGCTCCTCCAGATACGGGCCGGTAGTCCGTCACCGTGCGCAAACCTGCGCGCGGGTGCAGCGTGAAGGCTACCGCGCAGGCGACCGGCCGACTTCACCCCCATACGCCCGCGCCACCAGCAAGTCGTCGGGAGACGCGCACCGGACGCCCACCGGACGCGAAGCAGACAGGAACCAGCCCGGCCCCAGACCGGACCGAGACCCGAACCAGACGCTCACCATTCGAGCGCCCACGGCTTCCCGGACCCCGCGAAGTGCCCCACATTCACGCATTCGGTCGCCCCGATCCGCATCCGCCGCACCAGCGGCTGGTGGACATGGCCGAAGAGCGAATACCGGGGCCGTGTGCGGCGGATCGCGTCCAGCAGGGCGCGGCTGCCCCGCTCGAAGCGGCGCGCGACCGTGTCGTAGACGAGTTCCGGCACCTCCGGCGGGATGTGCGTGCACAGCACGTCGACCTCGCCCACCGCCTCGATCTTCGCCGCGTACTCCTCGTCGCTGATCTCGTACGGCGTCCGCATCGGCGTCCTGAGCCCGCCGCCGACGAAGCCGAACACCCAGCCGCCGATCTCCACCCGTTCCCCGTCCAGCACGGTCGTGCCGGGACCGGCGTATTCCGGCCACAGGGGCGGCATGTCGACATTGCCGTAGGTGGCGTACGTCGGTGTGGGGAACGCGGCGAACATCTCGGCGTACTGCCCCCGCACCGCCTGCTCGATCAGCCCGGCCCGGTCGCCGTCGATACCGGCCCACAGCCGGGCACCGAGCTCGCGTGCCTCCTCGTAGCGGCGGGCGGTGCGCAGCGCGACGATCCGGTCGGCGTTCTCGACGCCGAACAGGTCGGGGAAGATGCCGCGCGAGTGGTCGGCGTAGTCGAGGAAGAGGACCAGGTCACCCAGGCAGATCAGGGCGTCCGCGCCGTCGCCGGCGCGGGCCAGGTCACGGGCGTTGCCGTGCACGTCACTGACCACATGCACGCGCGCCCTGCGGTTTCGGGCTGGTGTGGGTGCCATGACGATCAAGCGTAAGCGTGTGCGGCATACGTGAACAGTGGCGACAGGACCTGCGGTTACTGGCCAGTCAGTTAGTGCCTGGACTACTGTGCGCTCAGGAACACCAATCTGTGTGACGCAGCGAACATCTCGCCGGGCCCCCTGTCGAAGAAGCCATACCGGCGGGTAACGTCCGGGCAGTCCAGTCGTGCTCTGGAATTCAACCACCGTGTCTCCAAGGCCCGGGGTGAGGCCCTTGAGCACCTGCCCGAGCCTTGGACCGACCGTCGCATCACACCACGTCGTGGCGCCGGCGCCCTATGAGGAGCAGCAGTCTTGCGCGAGTTCAGCCTTCCGGCTTTGTACGAGGTCCCTGCGGACGGCAATCTCACCGACATCGTCCGTAGAAACGCCGCGCAGCACCCCGATGTCGCCGTCATCGCCCGCAAGGTGGGCGGTGTCTGGCAGGACGTGACGGCCACCGCCTTCCTCGCCGAGGTCCACGCCGCCGCGAAGGGGCTCATCGCCTCCGGTGTCCAGCCGGGCGACCGGGTCGGCCTGATGTCCCGGACGCGGTACGAGTGGACGCTGCTCGACTTCGCGATCTGGAGCGCGGGCGCGATCACCGTGCCGGTGTACGAGACCAGCTCGCCGGAGCAGGTCCAGTGGATCCTCAGCGACTCGGGTGCCACCGCCTGCATCGTCGAGATGGACAACCACGCGGCCGCCGTCGAGTCGGTGCGCGACGGCCTGCCCGCTCTCAAGCACGTCTGGCAGCTCGAGGCCGGCGGCGTGGAGGAGCTGGGGCGTCTCGGACAGGACGTCACCGACGAGGCCGTGGAGGAGCGCGGCTCGCTCGCCAAGGCCGACGACCCGGCGACCATCGTGTACACGAGCGGCACCACCGGACGGCCCAAGGGGTGCGTCCTGACCCACCGCAGCTTCTTCGCCGAGTGTGGCAACGTCGTGGAGCGCATGCGGCCGCTCTTCCGCACGGGCGAGTGCTCCGTCCTGCTCTTCCTGCCGCTCGCGCACGTCTTCGGACGGCTTGTGCAGGTCGCGCCGATGCTGGCACCGATCAAGCTCGGCCTCGTCCCGGACATCAAGAACCTCACCGACGAGCTGGCCTCGTTCCGCCCGACGCTGATCCTGGGCGTCCCCCGTGTCTTCGAGAAGGTCTACAACTCGGCGCGTGCCAAGGCCCAGGCGGACGGCAAGGGCAAGATCTTCGACAAGGCGGCCGACACCGCGATCGCCTACAGCAAGGCGCTGGACACCCCGTCGGGCCCGTCGATCGGCCTGAAGATCAAGCACAAGGCCTTCGACAAGCTGGTCTACAGCAAGCTGCGCGCGGTCCTCGGCGGCAAGGGCGAGTTTGCCATCTCCGGCGGCGCCCCGCTGGGCGAGCGCCTCGGCCACTTCTTCCGCGGCATCGGCTTCACGGTCCTGGAGGGCTACGGCCTGACCGAGTCCTGCGCGGCCACCGCCTTCAACCCCTGGGACCGCCAGAAGATCGGCACGGTCGGCCAGCCGCTGCCCGGCTCGGTCGTCCGGATCGCGGACGACGGCGAGGTGCTGCTGCACGGCGAGCACCTGTTCACGGGGTACTGGAACAACCCGGGCGCGACCGAGGAGGCGCTGGCCGACGGCTGGTTCCACACCGGTGACATCGGCACCCTAGACGAGGACGGCTACCTGAGGATCACCGGCCGCAAGAAGGAGATCATCGTCACCGCGGGCGGCAAGAACGTCGCTCCGGCCGTGATCGAGGACCGTATCCGCGCCCACGCGCTGGTCGCGGAGTGCATGGTGGTGGGCGACGGGCGGCCGTTCGTGGGCGCGCTGGTCACCATCGACGAGGAGTTCCTGGGCCGCTGGGCCACCGAGCACGGCAAGCCGGAGGGTTCCACCGCGGCGTCGCTGTGTCAGGATCCGGATCTGCTCGCGGCGATCCAGAGCGCTGTCGACGACGGCAACGCCGCGGTGTCGAAGGCGGAATCGGTGCGGAAGTTCCGCATTCTGCCCTCCCAGTTCACGGAGGATTCAGGCCACCTCACGCCGTCCCTGAAGCTCAAGCGGAACGTGGTGGCGAAGGACTTCGCGACCGAGATCGAGGCGATCTACCAGAAGTAGCGCACCGGTCGACTATGGCGCGGTGTCCTCGGCGAGGACCCGCGCCATCGTCCGTTCGGCGAGCGCGGTGATCGTCACGAACGGGTTCACGCCGATCGACCCGGGCACGAGCGAGCCGTCGGTGACGTACAGCTTGGAATACCCCTTCACCCGGCCGTAGTCGTCGGTCGCCCTGCCCAACACGCAGCCGCCCAGGGGGTGGTAGGTGAAGTCGTCGGCGAAGACCTTGTTGGACGAGCCGAAGAGGTCGTACCGGTAGATGGTGGAGTTGGCCGAGTTGATCCGGTCGAAGAGCTTCTTGGCCATGCCGACGGAGACCGCGCTCTGGGCGGCGGACCAGCCCAGCTTCATGGAGCCGTTCGCGTACGAGAACGCGGCCCGCTCCGGATTCTTGGTGATCGCCAGATAGAGACTGACCCAGTGCTCCAGTCCCGTCGGCAGCGGGGCGATCTCGGCGAAGACGGGGTTGGCGGGGTTGGCCCAGTCGTCGATGCCCATGACCGGCATGGTGGACTGGTTCTCCCCGACCGTGTCCCACAGGTGGTTGGCCCGCCCGAGCATCACGTTCCCGTTGGTCCCCCAGCCCGTGCCGACGCTCGCGTTCAGGGCGGGGAGCGTGCCCGTCTCCCGTGCCCGCACGAGGAGTTCGGTGGTACCGAGGCTGCCGCCGCCGAGGAAGAGGTACGTGCAGCCGTACTGCTTGGTCTCGACGACCTTGCCGGTGAGGTCGATCCGGTCGGCGGTCAGGACGTACGTCCCGTCGCTCGCCCGGCTGATGTCCCTCACCTTCTCCATGGTGTGGATGGTGACGTTCCCGGTGCCGAGCGCCGAGGCGAGGTATGTCTTGTCGAGGCTGCGCTTGCCGTGGTTGTTGCCGTAGATCACCTCGGCGCCGAGCGCGGACCTGGTCGCCGTACCGGCCGCCTCGCGCTGCATGTACGCGAAGTCGTAGACGCTGGGGACGAAGGTGGTCCTCAGGCCGGTGTTCGCCGCGTGCTTCCGGGAGATCCGGGAGAACCGGTACCACTCGGTCGACTCGAACCAACTCGGGTCGACATTGTTGACGCCGAGCATGGAGCGGGCGCGCGGGAAGTACGTGCCGTACATCTCGGCCGCGTCCACGGTCGGGAACTGCTCGGCGAAGTACGACCGCGGCGGGGTCACCGCCATCGCCCCGTTGACCAGCGAGCCGCCGCCGACGCCCCGGCCGACGTAGACGGACATGGCGTCGAAGCGCACCCGGTCCAGGACGCCGGGGTAGGGGCTGATGTCCCTGTTGACGACGTCCAGCCACAGGAAGGTGGCCAGTGGAGCCTCGGTGCGGGTGCGGAACCACATGGACCGCTGGTCCGGGGCGCTGGTGGTGCAGAAGACCTTGCCGTCTGGGCCGGGCGTGTTCCAGGCGCGGCCCATCTCGATCACGAGGGTACGGATGCCGGCCTGGCCGAGGCGGAGGGCGGCGACGGCACCGCCGTATCCCGAACCGACCACGATGGCGGGCGCGTTGTCGACGGCGGCGAGTTCGGCGCCCGAGGCCGTCTGGAGACCGATGCGGGTGAGACCGGACGCGGCGGCGGTCTGAAGGGCCACCATGCCCAAGATTTGACGTCTCGTCAGCTGACGCTGCATCAGTTCTGCTGTCATGGGGGCAGCATCGGCGGATTATCTCGGTCCGGCCAGAACTTCCGCCGAACTTCCGCTACAGCAATGTCTTCAGCTTCTCCGCCAGCAGGTCCCACCGCCACTTCTCCTCGACCCACTCCCGCCCCCGCTCCCCCATCCGCCGGCGCAGCTCGGCGTCCCCGAGCAGGGCGAGGATCCGGTCGGCGGCCTCCCCGGCGGAGCCGCCGCGCACCACCCAGCCTGTCTCGCCGTCGAGGACCGCGTCCGGGGCTCCGCCGGAGTCGCCGGCGACGACGGGCAGCCCGGTCGCGGAGGCCTCCAGGTACACGATCCCGAGCCCCTCGACGTCCAGCCCGCCCCTGCGCGTCCGGCACGGCATCGCGAACACGTCCCCGGCGCCGTAGTGCGCGGGCAGCTCGGACCAGGGCACCGCGCCGGTGAAGCGGACGGAGCCGGCGACCCCCGTGTCGTGCGCCAGCTTGCGCAGGTCCTTCTCGTAGGGCCCGCCGCCGACGATCAGCAGCACGGTCTCCGGCTCGGCGGCCAGGATCCGGGGCATCGCCAGGATCAGCGTGTCCTGGCCCTTGCGCGGTACGAGCCGCGAGACGCACACGACCACCGGCCGCTCGGTCAGCCCGAGGCGCGCCCGCACCTCGTCGCCGCCCGAACCGGAGTGGAAGGTCTTCTCGTCGACCCCCGGCGGCAGCTGCACCATCCGCGCGGCCGCCTCCGGAGTCAGCACGGCGGCGATCCGCGAGCGCGTGTACTCGCCCAGGTAGGTGATCGTGTCCGTGGACTCCCCGATCCGGCACAGCAGTTGACGCGCGGCGGGCAGCTGCGCCCACCCGGCCTCGTGCCCGTGGGTCGTCGCCACCAGCCGCTCGGCACCCGCCTTCCGCAGCGCCGGTGCCATCAGCCCGAGCGGCGCCGCCGCCCCGAACCACACCGACGTGCAGCCGTGCTCCCGCAGCAGTCCGACGGCCCGCCGGGTCGCCGCGGGCGTCGGCAGCAGCATCGTCGTGGAGTCCCGTACGACGGTGAAGGGCTGCTCGGCGTCGAAGGCGGCGGTGGCCTCGACGCCCTCCCGGCCGCGCTTCCAGGTGGAGGCGTAGACGACCAGGCGTTCCGGGTCGAGCCGCAGCGCCATGTTGTGCAGGAACGCCTGGATGCCGCCCGGCCGGGGGGGAAAGTCGTTGGTCACGATGAGGGTCTTGTGCATCGCCGCCGACCCTATCGAACGGGCTGCTCACAACGGGGGCACGGCCGTGTCTGTGGCAGGCTCACAGCGGTGCGGGACATCATGTTCTCCTCAAGGCGGGAATCGAACGGCAGGGGATCACGTGGAGACGACGGGCGCGAGGCGGTCACTGACGTGGCTGCTGCCGACCTGGGGCGTGACCAGGCTGCTGCTCCTCCTCTTCGTCTTCAAGGTGTACGTCTTCCCGGGGCCGGACGTCACCGGCGACGTGTCCGTCATCTACCAGGGCTGGTACGAGGTGCTGCGCACCGGCACCTTCCCGCTCGACGACGTGACCTGGCAGTATCCGCCCGCCGCCGCCCTCGCGATCCTCTCCCCCGCCCTGCTGCCCGGCCTGGAGTACGCCTCGGCGTTCTTCGTCCTCGCGTTCCTCGCCGACCTGGCCGTCCTCGTCCTGCTGCTGTCCGCGGGCCGGCGCCCGGGCCGGACACCGCGCGGGGCCTGGGTGTGGGTGGCGGGCGTCCCGCTGCTCGGACCGACGGTGTACGCGCGCTACGACGTGATGGTCACCGCCGTGGCGGTCGCCGCACTCCTCGCGGGCGCCCGGCACCCCCGGGTGATGGGCGCGCTGGCGGCCTTCGGGGCGCTGCTGAAGGTGTGGCCGGCCCTGCTGCTCCTGGCCGCCCGCAGGCGCGACGCCTGGGCCTCGGCGGCGGTGACCGTCGTCGTGGTGGCCGGGCTGTTCGCCCTCGCCATGCCCGGCGCCTTCGCCTTCCTGACCTTCCAGCGCGACCGGGGCACCGAGGTGGAGTCGCTGGGCGCGCTGGTCTTCCATGTGGCCCGGCACTTCGGCTGGGACGGCGAGGTGCTGCTGAACTACGGCTCGGTCGAGTTCCTCGGCCCGTGGGTGAACGTCGTGAGCACGGCCGCGCTGGCGTTGACCGGCATGGCCTTCGGCTGGCTGCTGGTGTGGCGGCTGATGGCAAGGAGGTTCGAGGCGCACACGATGGCCGACGCGGCGTTCGTGGGGGTGCTGATGTTCACCACCACCAGCCGGGTCATCAGCCCGCAGTACATGGTGTGGCTGGTCGGCCTGGCGGCGGTCTGCCTGGGCTTCCGGAGCAGCCGGATGGGTCTGCCGGTCGGCCTGGTGCTGGCGGCGTGCTTCGTGACGGTCCTGGAGTTCCCGCTCTGGTTCGCGCACGTCGTCTCCAGCGACCCGCTCGGCATCACCCTGCTCTTCGTCCGCAATGGCCTGCTGGTCCTCGCCACCGTCATCGGGGCCCGCGCACTGTGGCGCGCGACGGTGCCGGCACGGTCCTCGCAAAGCAGGCCGTCGCCCGACTCCATCAGCCCAGCTGACCCCGCAGATAGTCCCGCCACTGCGCGGTGAAGACCGCCGGCGTCGTGCCGAGCACCTTCTCCATGGCCTCCTCGACCGCGCCCTCCCGCTGCTCGTGCGCGCCCACGGCCAGGTAGAACTCGCCGAGGCGCACCTCGCCCCAGCGCTCGGCGATCATCCGGCAGGCCATCCAGCCGCCCTCGTACGCCCGCGCCAGCTCGCTCGCGTCGCCGCTGAAGCCGAAGTCCCGGTCGGACGGCAGGGCGGTCGGCGCCTTCCCCTCGGTCACGGCCTCGGCCAGCTCCGGCGCGGCCTCGGCCGCTGTCCGACCGGTGCCGCGGTAGCCGACCCAGTCCGCGTACCCCTCGGACAGCCACAGGGGCGTCGCCGGGGTCGTGGCGGTACGGGTGGCGACATGGGTCGTCTCGTGGGTGAGCACGACCTGTTTGCCGAGGGCGCCGAGGAGGCCGTACGCGTCCGGGTTGACGGTGATCCGGTCTGCGGGCGCCCGCACCGCTCCCGTCTCCCCGGTGGTGACCGCCGCGATCCCGCGGTACGAGGACGCGGGCGAGGCGAGCAGCCCCGCCATCCCCTCCAGCGACCTCGGGACGAGGACGACGACGCGCCGGGGCCAGTCCGTGCCCCACGCGTCCGACACGGCCGGCACCGCGCGGTCCGCCAGGTCCGCGTAGGAGCGGAGCCCCTCGCCGGACTGCCCGACGCCCAGGACGAGGCTGTGCTCACCGCGGACGACGTTCACCTCGCCCTGGTCCCACAACTGCTGGGCGGCCTTCTTCGCGGGCCGCTCGGCGTCCACGTACCACCGCCCGCCCGCGTCCAGGGAGAGGTCCAGCGTGCGGCCGACGGTGACGGGCGCCCGGTCGTAGCCCTGGACGCGGTAGCTGAGCTCGGCGTCGGCGGTGGCGGTGTCGCCGGTGCGGCGCAGGGCGGTGACGCGGTAGGACCAGTGGGCGAGCGGCACCGCGCTGAGGTTCTCGAACCAGCTCAGCGCGCCCGTCCGTACGAACGCCACCTCGTCCCGGTCGAGGACCGCGACCGCCCGCCGGTCGAGAACCCGCTGTACGTCGGCCTTCGCGCTGTCGGTGGCGGGCTTCTGCCCGCAGCCCACCAGGGCGACCAGCAACAACAGACACAACGCCACGACAGCGCGTCCCGACGCCCGCCCTCGACTAGGCCCTGTCGTCAAATTCCCGTCGTCCGCCCGAAGGGCGGGCCGCGCGCCCGCCGCGGCAGCGGCCGATGTCCGCGTAGGTGCGTGCTCTCGGCGTGCCGGGCGCAGGCCCTCGTACTGGTTGTACGTGGGTCTGCGCCCGGTGCGGCGAGTGGGGGCACCTCCCACGCCCTTAAGGCAGTGGGGGAGCGTGCATGGCCTCGCGCGGCAGGCGGGAATTTGACGACAGGGCCTAGCCACGCCCCCGATCGTACGGCCGCGCGGGCGCCCTGGTCAGACCCTTGTCACCGTCGCCCCCGGCATCATGCCCACCGGGTCGTAGCGCACGGGCGCTCCGGGGTAGGGCGCGTGGATCACCTGGCCGTTGCCTGCGTACATCCCGACATGGCTGGCGTCGGACCGGTAGGTGACCAGGTCGCCGGGCTGGGCCTGGGAGAGCGGGACCTGGCGGCCGGCGAAGCGCTGGGCCTGCGAGGTGCGCGGGATGGCGACGCCGGCCTGCGAGTACGCCCACTGCGTCAGGCCCGAACAGTCGAAGCCGTAGGGGCCGTTGGCGCCCCAGACGTAGGGCCTGCCGAGCGCGGACTGGGCGGCGGCCACGGCGGCGGCGGCACGCTCCGAGGACGGGACGTCGCCCCCGAGGTCCGGCAGGTCGGAGCGGCCGGAGCGGGAGGCCCGGTCGTAGGCGGCGCGCTCCGCGGACGGCAAGGCGTTGAGCAGTCGGCGCGCCTTGGCCAGCTTCTTCTCGACGGTCCGCTTGTGGGAGGCGACGGCCTTGCGGCTCTTCTCCAGTTCGCCCAGTTTCCGGGCCGCCTCGGAGCGGTCCTGGGCGAGGTCGCGCATGGCCTGCTGGAGGTCCTTGAGCTCCCCGGCCTGGTGGACGCCGATCCGGTCGAGGACGGCGGCCTTGTCGAGGTAGTCCTCCGGGTCGTCGGAGAACAGCAGCGCCAGGGAGGGGTCGAGTCCGCCGGAGCGGTACTGGGCGCCGGCCAGCGAACCGAGCGCGTCCCGCATGGAGTTGATGCGCTCCTGCTGGCGGGCGATCCGGTCCTGGGCGCCGCTGACCTCCTTGCGCAGCGAACCGGCGCGTTCGTCGGCCTTGTTGTAGGCCTCGGTCGCCTTCTCGGCCTCTTCGTAGAGGCGGTCCACCTCGGCGCGGGTGTCGTCGTGCGGCGCGGCCACCGCCGACGTGGCCGGCACGACCCCGAGGGCCGCGGCGGCGGCTGACAGGACGCAGAGGGCGGTGGCCCCCCGGTCGAACCCGGACTGTGCAAGGCGGCGATGGGACCCCACGGGAAGCCGCGCTCCTTCCGCTGGCGGACGAGGACTGTCTCCCCTCGGTGAGGGAAACGCGGCAGACAGTAGCCCCGCTAGGGGACGCCGACCAACGACCTCCGTGAGCACACAACGTGACGCCCCGCCGCTGACGCAGGTCACCGGCGGGGCGTGGAGTCATTTTCACGTTGCCGCGATTCGCCCGTTCGGGCGGCACGGCGTGTTGATCTTCAGGGTTCCTCAGGAGGCCGAGGGACCGGACGCGAACACCTCAGACGCGGACACCGAACATGAACGGGCCGCCGACGGTGCCCATCGACTCGTAGCGGACGACCGTGCCCGTGCGCGGCGCGTGGATGATCTGGCCGTTGCCCGCGTAGAGGCCGACGTGGTGCAGGTCGTTGAAGAAGAACACCAGGTCGCCGACCTTGAGCTGGCTGACCGAGTAGATCTTGGTGCCGATGCCGGCCTGCGCCTGCGAGGTGCGCGGGATGGAGACGCCGGCCGCCGCGTACGCCCGGGAGGTGAGGCCCGAGCAGTCGTAGGAGCTCATGCCGGTGGCACCGTAGACGTAGGGCTTGCCGAGCTGGCTCTGTGCCCACGCGTAGGCCGCGCCGGCCCGTCCGGAGCCGGCGCCGGCGCCGAGGGCCTCGCCCGCGCTCTCGTTGCTGGCGCTGGCCTGCTCGGCGGCGAGTGCGGCCTTCTCCCGCGCGGTCAGGGTGTTGAGCAGCTTCTGCGCCTGGGCCAGCTTGCCCTGGACTTCCTTCTTCTTCTTGCCCAGTTCGGTGCGGGTGGAGGCGAGGTCCTTGAGCTTCTCGGCGGCCTCGGAGCGGTCCTGGGCGAGCTCGCGCTGCTTCTCCTGGATCTTCTTCAGCGCGTCGACCTGCTGAGCGCTCAGCTGGTCCATGGTGGACGCCTTGTCCAGGTAGTCGTCCGGGTCGGAGGACAGGAACAGCTGGACCGAGGAGTCGATGCTGCCCGTGCGGTACTGGGCGGCGGCCGCGAGGCCCATGCTGTCGCGCAGCTCGTTGAGCTCCGCCTGGCCGCGGGCGACGTTGTCCTGGATGGTGGAGATCTCCTTCTGGAGCTTCTCCTGCTTCTCCTTGGCCCCGTTGAACTTCTCGGTGGCCTGCTCCGCCTCTTCGTACAGCTTGTCGACCTTGGCCTTGACCTCGTCCTTGCTCGGCTTCTCGCTCGGCGCGGCGTTGGCCGCCTGCGAGGTCAGGGCCACGGCAGCGGCGGCTGCGGTGGTCAGCACGGTCACACGTGCGCGACTGGGCTGCTTGGGTCGACGATGGGACGCCACGGAGGTGAACTCCTTCTTCTGAGTGATCACCCGCTCTGAGGTTCGAAGGCAGACCCTAGTGACCAAGTTGTGATCGGATCAAATCCTCAGAAGCAAAATCTAGTCACACCATCCATTCTTTGCACTCAACTCACATGAAGTGATGCCAGGTTGACGCTACGTTGCGTGACAGTGTGCCCAATTCGGGCATTCAGCCTGAAGGTTGACCTTCAGGACAGCCGCTTGAGGAGCACCGCGGAAGCGACCGGGCGCGCCCCCGCGCGGGCCACTCCGTCGGCCACCTCACGGTCGGTCGAGGCGACGATGACCGGGCGGCCGGGCGGCTCCGCACGCACCAGCTGGCGGATCAACTCGTCGGCCGTGATGCCCGGTTTGGAGAACAGCACCCGCACCCCGCGAGGCGGCGCGAGCAGCACCGGCGCGGCCAGCTCGGCCCCGTCGAAGACGCAGGTCACCTCGGCGCCGGTCTGCGCGGCGAGTTGCGAGAGCTGCCCGAGGAGCCTGAGCCGCTGCTTCTCCAGGGGCATCTGGGGATAGCCGGTCTTGGTGACGTTGTAGCCGTCGACGACCAGGTGCGCCTGCGGCAGGGCGAGGAGCTGGTCGAGGATCGCGGGGTCGTTCTCGGACAGGGCCCGCGCGGCGATGTCCTTCGGTGTCATACGTCCCGGTTCGACCGCGTCGACGGTCTCCGCCGGCCGTACGGAGACGGGCGGCAGCGCCAGCTCCCGGCGCAGCCCTTGGGTCGCGTCCAGCAGGGTGTCAAGGAGCAGTCGTACGCGCATGTCCTCGACACTGCGCCCCTCGCGCGCCGCTTTGCGCGTGGCCTCCAGGGCGGCCTCCGCCTCCCCGAGGCGCGCCTTCAGCCGCCGGGTCTCGCTCTCGGCGGCCGACACCTGGGCGTGCCCCTCCGCCCGTACGGACTCCATCTCGGCGTGCACCTTGCGCAGCGCCGCCTCGCCGCGCTTGACGTCACTGAGGGCCGAGCGCAGCTTGCGGTGCAGCGATTCGGCGTCCTTCTTGGCCGAATCCAGCTCGCTGCGCAGCCGCTCGGTCTCGGCCCGGGTGTGCTCACGGGTCCGGGCGAGTTCCTCGCGCAGTCGCTCCAGCTCGGCGCGGTTCTCCTCGTCGGCGCGTTCGGCGTGCGCCCGCTGGGCCTCCTCGCCGGCCGCGGTCACCAGCTTCACCCAGCCGGTGGGCCGTAGTACATAGGCCGCGGCCGCCACGTCGAGCGGGTCCGCGGCCGGGGGCGGCGAGCCGGAGTCGAGAGCGCCGGAGAGCTCCGGCTGAGCCTCTCTGAACTTCTCCCCGATGCGCTGCCGGAACAGTGGATCGGTCTCCAGTGCCGCGGCCATGGCGTTGCCGGCGAACTTGGCCCGCCGGTTGGGTGCGAACCGGGCGTACTGTCTGAGCTGTGCGGGCAGCTCGCTGACGGTCAGCCCGCCGAAACCGTCGGAGACGATCTGGACCACCCTGCGGCGCACGCCGTCGGGCAGCGGACGGTCGAGCACCTCGGCGGCGCCGTCGCCCGGCCCCCCGCCTGTGGTCTCCGCCATCCGTCACCCCAATGCCTGTGCGGGCCCGCTCCCGTCAGGAGCCGGCGCCCGGCCTGTCCACGAGTTCCACCTGATCCACCGCGTTGCACCAGCGGCAGCGCACCGACTCGATGGTCTCACTGACCACGTCACGCTCCTCGACCTTGGGCTCACCGGCCAGATCGAGGTGGACGTATTCGACGACCTTCGACGAGCGGGTCACGTCGAAACGCGTGAGGTTGCCGCAGAGGGTGCAGCGCCACCGCGTCGTGGCGGTCGGCAGGGGAACCGTCATCGTGACTGTGCTCTTTCCTTCTAGGCCTTCTATTGTCCGTGACGCCCCGGGCTGCTCCCCGGTGCGTGTGGCTCGTAACCCTACGGCCTGGCGGCAACTCGCCGCTCGGGCGTCCGGGGCGGCGAGGCGGTCTGTTCGGTTGCGTCCCGTTACGTCATGCTCTGTGTCCATGATCCGTAACTGGAGCGTGACGGTCGGCCGGGCGAGCAGAGCCGTCCGGGAGGCGTCGGCGCCGGTGACGTACGGACTGATCGCCCTGTGCTGCCTGATCTTCCTGATCGGCCCGGCGTCGGGCCTCAATCCGGCGTACGGCACCGGCGACCTGCTGCTCGCGGCCCAGCGGGCCTATTTCCACCGGTGGGGGGTGGTCCCCGCCGAACTGTTCGAGGGCTCGACCCGGGCCGCCCTCACCCCCGCCACGGCCCTCTTCGTCCACGGCAGCTGGGTCCACCTGCTGGGCAACATGCTCTTCCTCTACGTCTTCGGCGTGATGACCGAGGAACGGATGGGCCGCGTCCAGTTCACTCTCTTCTACGTCGGCTGCGGCTACCTGGCCCTGCTCGGCTACGCGGCCGCGGGCGCCGGCTCCGAGCAGTCGCTGGTCGGCGCCTCCGGGGCGATCTCCGCCGTTCTCGGCGCGTTGCTGTACCTGTTCCCCGGGGCACGGGTGACCAGTCTCCTGCCGTTCCTGTTCTTCCTGCCCCTGCGCTTCCCGGCCTGGCTCGTCCTGCCCTTCTGGGCGGCCCTGCAGTGGCTGGCGGCGGGGCGGGCGGGCCAGGGCCCGGGGGTGGCGTACCTGGCCCACCTCCTGGGCTTCGGCCTGGGCTTCTGCTTCGCGTGGGCCCGTTTCGGGCGGACGACTAGAGTGAAGTCCGCCCGAACCCCGGCCCCCGAGGGAGAGAACCAGCCGTGATCACCGCGATCGTCCTGATCAAGACCAGCGTGGACCGGATTCCCGAGATCGCGGAGTCGATCGCGGCGCTGGAGAGCGTCAGTGAGGTGTTCTCCGTGACCGGTACGTACGACCTGATCGCCATGGTCCGGGTCAAGCAGCACGAGGACCTCGCGGAGGTCATCCCCGGGCGGATCAGCAAGATCCCGGGCGTGGAGGCGACGGACACGCACGTGGCGTTCCGTACGTACTCGCAGCACGACCTGGAGGCGGCGTTCGCGATCGGCCTCGACAGCTGAGGCTCCGCCCGCCCCCTTGTCGAGATGAAGATGTCCGCCGCCGGCCCGGCACGGAGATGAAGAGTTCTTCATCTTGGGCTCATCCTCCCCGCCGGGAGCGGCACACAGGATGAGCCCATGGTCTTCTCTCGCCGGATGGCGGCCCTGGCCGCCGTCGTGATGATCCCCCTCGGTATCGCCGCGACCAGTTTCGCGCTCTCCGACAGCCCCGAGGCGCCGAAGGTTCCGCACAAGGTGGAGCTGGACAGCGGCTCGCCCTCGCCCACGCCGACGCCCACACGGCCCGCGCCGACACCGGGCGACGAGGTTGTGTCGCGGCCTCCGGTGACCGACAGCCCCCCGGGTGATGACGATGACGACGACCGCGGCCAGAGGGGCGGAGATGACGGAGCCGGGGACGACCGCGGACCCGGCGACGACAACTGACGGCCCGCGCGGGCGGGTCTCCGCCCGGGTCCGCATCCTGCTGTGGCTGCTGCTCGTCATGGCGGTCGCACTCACCTCGGTGGCCACGGTCACGCGGTCGATCCTGCTGCGGGAGGCCGACCAGCGGATCAACCGCCTGCTCACCCAGGAGGCCGGCGAGTTCACCAACTTCGAGGAGCGGGGGACCGACCCCGAGACCGGCGGCCCGTTCACCGATCCGGCCCGGCTGCTGCGGACCTTCCTGGTGCGGCAGTACGCGGATCCGGACGAGGAGCTGATCGGCCTGGTGGGCGGTGCGGGCCAGGACCCGGCGCAGATCATCCAGCCGCGTGACCTTCGCGGCGTGCTGCCGCTGCACGAGGACGCCGAAGCCCGGCGCCGTATCTTCGACTCGCCCGCCCCCTCCGGTGTCGTGCACCGGCCGTCGGGCGAGATCCGGTGGGCCAAGGTCGCCATCGCCCGGCCCGGCAGTGAGCCGGACGCCGCGTTCGTCGTCGCCTTCCATCCGGGACGGGAGCTGGAGCGCGCCAACGAGGTGTTCCGCATCCTGCTCGCCATCTCCGGAGTGGCCCTGCTGCTGACCACGGGCATCGGCTGGGCGGTAGCAGGCCGCATCCTCAAGCCCGTACGTCTGGTGCGGGTCACGGCCGCGGAGCTCACCGAGCGCGACCTCACCCGGCGCATCCCGGTGCACGGCCGCGACGACATCGCGGCCCTCGCCGAGACGTTCAACGCGATGCTCGACCGGCTGGAGCGCGCCTTCGCCGCCCAGCGGGAGTTCGTCGACGACGCCGGCCACGAGCTGCGCACGCCGATCACCATCGTGCGCGGCCACCTGGAGCTGATGGGCGACGACCCCGGCGAACGGGAGGAGACCGTCCGCCTGGTCACCGACGAACTCGACCGGATGAGCCGCATCGTCGAGGACCTGCTCCTGCTCGCCAAGACCGAGCGCCCCGACTTCGTCACCCTGGAGCCGGTCCAGCTCGCCGAACTCACCGCCGACGTCTACGTCAAGGCCCGCACCCTCGGCGACCGCGACTGGCAGCTCACCGAAGTCGCCGACCGCGAGACCGAGTTGGACCCCCAGCGGATCACCCAGGCCATGGTCCAGCTGGCGCAGAACGCCGTGCAGCACACCACGCCCGGCCAGACCATCCGCGTCGGCTCCCGCGCCGACGGCTCGCGCATCGAGCTGTACGTCGCCGACTCCGGGCCGGGGGTCCAGCCGCAGGACCGCGAGGTGATCTTCGAGCGGTTCCGGCGCGGCACGGCCCGGCGCGGCACACGGGGCTCGGGGGCCGGGCTCGGCCTGTCGATCGTCAAGGCGATCGCGGAAGGGCACGGCGGCCGGGTCCGCCTGCACGACACCGAGGGCGGCGGCGCCACCTTCGTACTGACCCTGGAAGAGGCACGTCCATGAACCGCATCCTCATCATCGAGGACGAGGAGCGCATCGCCTCCTTCGTGGAGAAGGGCCTGCGCGCGGGCGGCTTCACCACCACCGTCGTCGCCGACGGCGACGCGGGCTACGAGTACGCCCTGACCGGCGGCTTCGACCTGGTCGTCCTGGACATCGGCCTGCCCGGCCGGGACGGCTTCACGGTGCTGCGGCAGCTGCGCGAGGCCCGGGTGACGATCCCGGTGATCGTGCTGACCGCGCGAGACTCCGTACGGGACACGGTGGCCGGTCTGGAGGGAGGCGCCGACGACTGGATGACCAAGCCGTTCCGCTTCGAGGAGCTGCTCGCCCGGGTGCGTCTCAGGCTGCGTACGGCGGCCAGGGCACCCGAGGTGACGGTGCTGAAGTCGGGTTCGCTGAGCCTGGACCTGCGGACGCGGAGGGCTCGGGCCGGGGACCGGACCGTCGATCTGACGGCCCGTGAGTTCGTCCTCCTGGAGCTGTTCCTGCGGCATCCGGGACAGGTGCTGTCCCGGGAGCAGATCCTGTCGCACGTGTGGGGATACGACTTCGACCCCGGCTCCAACATCGTGGACGTCTACGTGCGCACACTGCGCAAGAAGCTGGGCGCGGAGCGGGTGGAGACGGTACGGGGGATGGGGTACCGGCTGCCCGCGTGAAGTTTCCTTCATGTGCGCCTCATTCAGGGCTCACCGCCCGGGTGAACGCTCGATGACGTGACCCTGAATCTCCGACTGACCGTCGCCCTGTGCGTGGCGCTGTCCCTCTGCGCGCTGCTCGCGGTGCCCGGCAACTTCCCCGGCCTCGGCGGCGACGCCCGGCTGACCCTCGCCGTGTTCGCCCTGGCGACCTGCGCCTGGATCGGTACGCCGATCGACGACACGTACATCGCGCTGGGCGCCGGACTCGCCCTGACGGTGACCGGCGTGATCAGCAGCGACACCTTGTTCGGCACGCTCGGCGACTCGACGGTGTGGCTGCTGATCTGCGCCTTCGTGCTGGCGGCGGCGGTGGCCCGGACCGGGCTCGCGGGCCGGGCGGCGGCGTTCCTGGTCGGCGGGGCGCGGACCGTACGGCAGCTGGTGCACCTGACGACGACCTCGCTGGTCGTCACGGCGTTCGCGGTTCCCGCCACCTCGGGCCGGGCCGCGCTGGCGCTGCCGGTGTTCCTCGCCCTCGCCAAGGTCCTCTCCGACCGGAAGCGACTGGTCGTGATGCTGGCGCTGCTGTTCCCGACCGTGATCCTGCTGTCCGCGGTGGCGACCCTGATCGGCGCGGGCGCACATCTGATCACCGTGTCGGTGCTGTGGGAGGCGACCGGGGAGCAGGTCGGCTTCACCCAGTGGCTGCTGCTGGGCTTGCCGCTGGCGGTGGCGTCCTCCCATCTGGCCGCCGAGCTGGTGCTGCTGACGACGACCCGGCGCGCGGACCGCCGCGGCCCGGTCCACATCACCCCGGAGCAGATCCAGCAGCACAGCGAGAGCCCGGTCACCGGTCCCTGGACACAGGCCGAGAAGCGCTGTGCGCTGCTGATGGCCACGGTCGTCCTGCTGTGGTGCAGCGAGCCGCTGCACCGGGTGCCGCCCGCGGTCGTCGCGCTGATCGGCGCGGTTGTCGCCTCCTCCCCCGCCCTGGGCACCGTACGCCTGAAGGACGCGCTGAAGACCGTCCCCTGGTCGCTGCTGCTCTTCATGGCGGCGACGATGGCGATGGGCGTCGCGCTCGCCGACTCGGGAGCGGCGACATGGCTGGTCTCCGGGCTGCCGACCGGCGAGGCCCCGGTGGTGTTCCTGGCGATCGTGATCGCGATCAGTACGGCGGCCCACCTGGTCCTGCAGTCCCGCTCCGCCCGCTCCTCGGTCCTGGTCCCGCTGGTGGTGGCCGCCTCCGTCGGTGTCGGGGTCAACCCGGTCGCGGCCGCGCTCGCCTCCACCGCCGCCGCGGGGTTCTGCCACACCCTTCCCGCCTCCGCGAAGCCAGTCACGCTGTTCGCGGAGATCCCCGGCACCCCCACCTACACCCCGCGCGACCTGCTGCGGCTGTCCGCCGTCCTGGCCCCGCTGACCGCCGCGCTCGTCCTGCTCTTCGCCGTCGCGGTATGGCCGCTGCTCGGCGTGTCCGTCACCCGCTAGGAGCGTTAGGAGCCCTCATGCTGACTCGTATCGTCGTAGCCCCCAGCGGTTTCAAGGAGTCCCTGTCCGCGGAGGCCGCCGCGGACGCCATCGCGGCGGGCGTCCTGCGCGTCCTGCCCGACGCCGAGGTCGACCTGGTCCCGCTCGTGGACGGCGGCGAGGGTACGGCCGCCACGCTGGCCGCCGCCACCGGGGGCCGGCTCGTCACCGTGCCCGCCACGGGCCCGGTCGGGGAGACCATCGCCGCCCACTTCGCGCTGCTCGGCTCCCGGGACACGGCGGTGGTGGAGATGGCGGCGGTCGCGGGCCTCTCCCTGGTCCCGCACGACCTTCGCGATCCGGGCGCCACGACCACCTACGGCGTCGGCGAACTGATCCGCGCCGCGCTGGACCTGGGCGTACGGCGCATCCTGGTGGGCTGCGGCGACTCCGGTACGTCGGACGGGGGCGCCGGCGCGCTCCAGGCGCTCGGGGCGCGGCTGCTCGACGTCGACGGCCGCGATCTTCCGTACGGCGGACGGGAGTTGACCCGACTGCACAGCATCGACCCGACCGGCCTCGACCCCCGTCTGAAGGAAGTGGAGCTGCTCGTCGCCTGCAATCCGTACAACGTGCTGTGCGGCGAGCGGGGCGTGGCCCGGGTCTTCGGTCCGCAGAAGGGGGCGACGCCCGCGCAGGTCGAGGAACTGTCGGCCGGCCTGGAGAACTGGGCCGACGTCCTCACCCGCGACCTCGCCGTCCACGGCACCGACCTGCGCCACGGCCCCGGCACCGGCGCCTCCGGCGGACTGGGCGCGGGCCTGGCCGCTCTGGGCGCCCGGCTCCGCCCCCGCTTCGACGTGCTCCTCGACCACCTCGACCTGGACGCCCGGCTGGCCCGCGCCGACTTGGTGGTCACCGCCGAGGGGGCGCTGGACCACCAGACGCCCCGGGGGAAGGTCCCGGCGGAGGTGGCCCGCCGCGCCAAGCTGTACGGGCGGCCGGTCCTCGCGCTGGCGGGCACCCTCGGCGAGGGCGCGCACGAGGTGCCGGGCGTGGACGCCTGCCACGGGATCCTGCCCGCTCCGATGGCCCTGGCCGAGGCGCTGGTCCGGGCGAGCGAACTCCTCACGGACGCCACCGAGCGCGCCCTGCGGATGATCGTGCTGGGCGCCCGGCTACCGGTTCCGGCTCAGGCGGAGGTGTCGGGGACGCAACGGCCGTCCTCCGTCCGGTAGTTCCATCGGGCGCCGTCCCGCACGAGTTCCTTCACGGCGTTCACGAACCGCTCCACGTGCTCGTCCGGCGTCCCCGCGCCGAAGCTGACGCGGATGGCGTTGAGGGACTTCTCGCCCGGCGCGGCCTCGGGGGCGCCACACTCGCCCTGGGTCTGCGGGTCGCTGCCGAGCAGGGTGCGGACGAGCGGGTGGGCGCAGAAGAGGCCGTCGCGGACGCCGATGCCGTACTCGGCGGAGAGCGCGGCGGCGAAGTGGGAGCTGTTCCAGCCGTCGACGACGAAGGAGAGGACGCCGACGCGGGGGGCGTCGTCCCCGAAGAGGGAGAGGACGCGCACCTGGGGCACTTCGGCGAGGCCTTCCCGGACCTTGCGGATCAGGTGTTCCTCACGGGCGACCAGCGTGTCGAAACCCGCCTCCGTCAGCGCCTTGCAGGCGGAGGCGATGGAGTACGCGCCGATGACATTGGGCGACCCCGCCTCATGCCGTGCGGCACTCTCGTGCCACTCCACGTCGACTCCCCCGTCCGCGCGCCGCGTGACCTTGCGGCTGGCGCCGCCGCCCGCGAGATACGGCTCGGCCGCGCGCAGCCAGTCGGCGCGTCCGGCCAGGACGCCGGAGCCGAAGGGGGCGTACAGCTTGTGCCCGGAGAAGGCGACCCAGTCGACGTCGAGGTCACGCACCGACACCGGGTGGTGCGGGGCGAGTTGGGCGGCGTCCAGGACGATCCGGGCACCGTGCGCGTGGGCCGCGGCGGCCAGTTCCCGTACGGGCCACAGCTCGCCCGTGACGTTCGAGGCGCCGGTCACGCAGACCAGGGCCGGGCCCTGAGGGTCGCGGTCGGCGAGGGCGCGCTCCAGGTTCTCGACGGCCTGGCGCGGGGTGCGCGGGGCGTCGAGGTAGCTGACGCGGGCGTTCTGCCAGGGCAGCAGCGAGGCGTGGTGCTCGGTCTCGAAGACGAAGACCTGGCAGCCGGCCGGGAGTGCGGCGGCGAGGAGGTTGAGGGAGTCGGTGGTGGACCGGGTGAAGACCACCTGGTCGTCTTCCCGGCAGTCCAGGAACTCGGCGACGGTCCTGCGGGAGTTCTCGAAGAGGTCGGTGGAGAGCTGGGAGAGGTATCCGGCACCCCGGTGGACGCTGCCGTAGTAGGGCGCGTAGGCGGCCACGTCGTCCCAGACCCGTTGCAACGCCGGGGCGCTGGCCGCGTAGTCGAGCGCGGCGTAGGTGACTTCACCGCCGGTGACGAGCGGGACGGTGACATCCCGGCCGAGGACGGGCAGAGCCCCCGAAATGTCACGGCAAACGGTCTGGGCGGCGGCAGCGGTGGAAACGGACATGGCAAACTCCCGTGAGAGGCATGGGGAAAGAGAGAAAAAGGGTGTGCGGAGGCGGGGCTCTGCGGCCCTATCGCATTCGCTTGCTCACGGAAGACTCCTCGACGACCAGGATCCCTGGCCCCACACTTCTAAAAAGCGTGCGAGGGATCCGCGCTTGCCGTGGACCTTGCTGTCCACAGCCTGGTCTTCACCCGGGGCACCCCGCCACGGACGGAGGGTTGCCGGACAGTCGGCCGGGGCCTCATGACTGTCACTCATGACCTGGACAAGAACGTATGTGAAGTGATCGCGGTCCCGCAACCCGTGTCCGGATCGCGGGACATCGCTCCGCGAAGTGCTACACGTTGCTGGCCGCCACCCAGCGCTCCAGCGTCAGCTTCGCCGCCCCCGAGTCGAGCGACTCCACGGCCTTCTCCATACCGGCCCGGATCTGGTCCACCAGCGGCGCCCCGGTCGGCTCCAGCGCCACCAGCGCCGCCGCCGAGTTCAGGACTACGGCGTCCCGCACCGGACCTGACTCGCCGTCCAGCAGGCGCCGGGCCACCTCGGCGTTGTACGAGGCGTCGGCGCCTCGCAGCGCCTGAACCGGGACCAGTTCGATGCCGACGTCGCGCGGGTCGAAGGCCTCCTCGGTGACCTTGCCGTCGCGCACGATCCACACCCGGGAGGTGGCCGTGGTCGTCAGCTCGTCGAGGCCGTCGTCGCCGCGGAACACCAGCGCGGACGAGCCGCGCTCGGCCAGTACGCCGGCCATGAGCCCCGCCATCCGGGTGTCGAAGCAGCCGATCGCCGAGGCGGTGACCCGGGCGGGGTTGGTCAGCGGGCCGAGGAGGTTGAACGAGGTCGGAATCCCCAGATCCCGCCGGACCGCACCGACGAACCGCATCGAGGGATGGAACTTGGCCGCGAAGCAGAAGGTGATCCCGGCCTCCTCCACCACCCGCGCCACCCGCTCGGGAGACAGGTCCAGGTTGATGCCCAGCTTCTCCAGCACATCGGACGACCCGCTCGCCGAGGACGACGCCCGGTTGCCGTGCTTGACGACCTTCGCTCCGGTGCCGGCGATCACGATGGCGGACATCGTCGAGATGTTGACCGTCTTGGCCCGGTCGCCGCCCGTGCCGACGATGTCGACGGCCGGGCCCGGGATGTGCAGCGGCTGCGCGTGCGCGTACATCGCCTCGACGAGACCGTTGATCTCCTCCACCGTCTCGCCCTTGGCGCGGAGCGCCACCATGAAGCCCGCGATCTGGGCGTCCGTGGCCTCGCCGCTCATGAAGCGGTCCATCGCCCAGGCCGTGTCGCCGGCGCTCAGGTCCTGCCCGCCGAGCAGTGCGCTCAGTACCTCGGGCCAGGAACGGCCCGCCGCGGTGTCGCCTCCAGCGGGGGTCACAGCGCTCATAAGCCGCTCCTGGATCAGTCCCGTACAGCGGGACACGAGTCTCAACGGGGTCCACCCTATCCAGCCGGCGGGCATGGCAAAGGGCCCCGTCCGAAGACCGGACGGGGCCCTTTGAACCGCGCGTGGCGAGCGCAGCGATCAGTGGTGGCCGTGGCCGCTCGTGATCTCCCTGTACTCCTCGACGGTGGGCTTGGGGATCTGGCTCTCCTCGCCGTAGTACGCGTCGCTGAGCTTGGCGCGCAGCTTCTCGGTGGGCTTCACCTTGCGCTCGACGCCGTTCTCGTCGACCGTCGGGCCGATCTCGGCCGGCTTGTACTGCTCGTGCGCGGTGAGCGTGTACATCTGGTCCTGGCTGAGCGGCTCGTGGATCTCGACGAACTCACCGTGCGGCAGGCGCTTGATGATGCCCGACTCGCGGCCGTGCAGCACCTTGTCCTTGTCGCGGCGCTGGAGGCCGAGGCAGATCCGCTTGGTGACGATGAACGCGAGGACCGGTCCGACGAAGAACCCGATACGGACGAACCAGGTGACCGAGTTGATCGAGAGATGGAAGTGGGTGGCGACGATGTCGTTGCCACCGCCGATCAGCATGATCATGTACGCGGTGACCCAGGCGACACCGAAGGCCGTCCGGGTCGGGGCGTTGCGCGGCCGGTCCAGGATGTGGTGCTCGCGCTTGTCCCCGGTGATCCAGGACTCGATGAACGGATAGAGCGCGATGATCCCGAGGAAGAGACCGAAGACCACCAGCGGGACGAAGACGCCCAGGACGAGCGTGTGACCCCAGAAGTTGATCTCCCAGCCGGGCATGGCCCGGACCAGTCCCTCCGCGAAGCCCATGTACCAGTCGGGCTGGGCGCCGGTCGACACCTGGTCGGACCGGTACGGGCCCAGCGCCCAGATCGGGTTGACGGACGCGATGCCGGCCAGGGCCGCGATGAAGCCGAAGACCAGGAAGAAGAAGCCTCCGGCCTTGGCCATGTAGACGGGCAGCAGCGGCATGCCGACGACGTTCTTGTTGGTGCGTCCGGGGCCCGCGAACTGCGTGTGCTTGTGGTAGAAGACCAGGATCAGGTGGCCGACGACCAGCCCGAGCATGATGCCCGGCAGCAGCAGGATGTGGATCGAGTAGAACCGCGCGACGAAGTCGTCGCCCGGGAACTCTCCGCCGAACAGGAACATCGAGATGTACGTGCCGACGATCGGCATGGACAGAATCGCGCCCTGGGTGAAGCGGACACCGGTGCCGGAGAGCAGGTCGTCCGGGAGCGAGTAGCCGGTGAAACCGGTGAACATGCCCAGGACGAACAGCAGGAAGCCGAACAGCCAGTTGATCTCGCGCGGCTTCCGGAAGGCGCCGGTGAAGAAGACGCGCATCATGTGCACGAACATGGCGGCGAGGAAGATGATCGCCGCCCAGTGGTGGATCTGCCGGATGAGCAGACCGCCGCGGACGTCGAAGCTGATGTCCAGCGTCGACTTGAAGGCCTCGCTCATCAGCTGGCCCTGGAGCGGGACGTAACTGCCGTGGTACTCCACCTCGTTCATCGACGGGTGGAAGAACAGCGTCAGATACACACCCGTGAGGATGATGATGATGAAGCTATAGAGGGCGATCTCACCGAGCATGAAGGACCAGTGGTCCGGAAAGATCTTGCGCATGTTGGCCTTGGCCAGGGAGTAGATCCCCAGCCGACCGTCGGCCCAGTCGGCGACGCGCTCGCCGGCCGGTGCCTTCCCGCGAGAGCGGGACTCGTTGCTGGTCGTAGTGCTCATCCGCGCTCCCAGAAAGCAGGACCGACGGGCTCTTCGAAGTCGCCGAGCGCCTCGAGGTAACCCTCGTCGTTCACGCCGATGCGCAGCTGCGGCAGGGCGTGACCGGCGGGGCCGAAGATCACCCGGGCACCGTCGGAGAGGTCGAAGGTGGACTGGTGGCAGGGGCAGAGCACGTGGTGCGTCTGCTGCTCGTAGAGGGAGATCGGGCAACCGACGTGGGTGCAGATCTTCGAGTACGCGACGATGCCCTCGTGCGACCACTCGAGCTCGCGCTTGTCCTTGATGTCGTCCGGCTGGATCCGGACGATCATCAGGGCCGCCTTGGCGATCTCGTTCTGGAACTCGTGGTCGTGCTCCTCCAGGCCCTCGGGCTTGGCGAAGGTGAGGGAGCCGACCACGACGTCGGAGGGACGCAGCGGCTCGTCCGTGTTCATGTTGACGAGCAGCTTGCCCTTGGACCACAGGGTGTGGCGGAGCTTGGTCTCGGGCAGCGGACCGAGGTCGCGCAGCAGGACGACGCCGGAGAGCGGCACCAGGGTGAGCGCGCCGAGCATCGTGCGGCGGATCAGCTTGCGGCGGCCGATCACCGACTCCTTGGCGCCCTGCTTGAAGTCCTCGTGGACCTTCTCGCGGACCTCGGTGGACGCCTCGATCGGGTGCCGCTCGTCGGCGATCTCGACATCGGACATCAGGGTGCGGGCCCAGTGGACCGCGCCCGCGCCGATGCAGAACAGCGCGATGCCGAGCGTCAGCCCGAGCGCGAAGTTCAGCCCGTTGATGTGGCCGATCGGGAAGACGTAGATCGCCTTGTCGTGCGGGATCGCCACGTACGAGGCGATGAAGCCGATGGTGGCCAGCATCGACACCGTGAACATCAGGGCGACCGAGCGCTCGGACCGCTTGGCGGCCCGCTCGTCGATGTCCTGGATCCGGTGCTCGTGGGGCGGCAGACCGGGGTCGGCGAACGGGTGCTTCTCGTCCGCAACGCCGACCGCGCCCTGGGCGGTGTCCCGCTCAGCGGGCAGGTTCTCTTCTGGAATGTCTTGGCTACTCATGACTTCTTGGCCTTTGCGGTCCGGGCGGCGACCCACACGGCGACGGCGATCAGCCCGCCGAGACCGAAGATCCAGCCGAACAGACCCTCACTGACCGGACCGAGTCCGCCCAGTTCCAGGCCACCGGGGCTCTCGGTGTCGTCGCTGTTGACCTCGTCGAGGTACGCGATGATGTCCTTCTTGTTCTGCTCCGACAGCGTGGTGTCGGGGAAGGACGGCATGTTCTGCGGGCCGGTCTGCATGGCCTCGTAGATGTGCTTCGGGTCGACGCCCTCGAGCGTCGGTGCGAACTTGCCGTGCGTCAGCGCGCCGCCCTTGCCGGTGAAGTTGTGGCACTGCGCGCAGTTGGTGCGGAACAGCTCGCCGCCCTTGGCGATGTCGGCACCCTCGGGGCTGTACTGCGCCTCGGTCGGGACGTTCGGACCGGCACCCAGCGAAGCGATGTACGCGGCCAGCTGATCGATCTCGGCCTGCGTGTAGACGACCTTCTTCTTCGGGACCTGCGCGCCCGGCTGCTGGGCCGGCATACGGCCGGTGCCCACCTGGAAGTCGACGGCCGCGGCGCCCACGCCCACGAGGCTCGGACCGTCGGAGGTGCCCTGACCGCCGGTGCCGTGGCAACTGGCGCAGCCGACGGCATAGAGCTTCTTGCCCTCGTCGATGGCGAGAGACTGGGCGGTTTCATCTGCCTTCGCCTCACGGGTGGGGGCGACGGCGGTGTACACCGCCCCCGTGCACATCAGCGCGAGGAGTAGGACGACGAGCGCCGCCATTGGGTGGCGTCGTCGTGCGGAGAGCTTTTTCACGGATTACCCCGGTGTCAGGATCTTCTGCGTCGATGCTTCTGGGATGTGCGCTTGTGGGAAGCGCGCGGGAACGGGCCCGGCTACTTGATCATGTAGATCGTGGCGAAGAGGCCGATCCAGACGACATCGACGAAGTGCCAGTAGTAGGACACGACGATCGCGGCGGTCGCCTGCTCATGGGTGAACCTCCTGGCCGCGTAGGTGCGGCCGAGCACCAGCAGGAAGGCGATGAGGCCGCCCGTCACGTGCAGGCCGTGGAAGCCGGTGGTCAGGTAGAAGACCGAGCCGTACGGGTCCGAGGAGAGCGAGAGTCCCGCGTCCTTGACCAGCTCGGTGTACTCGTAGATCTGACCGCCGATGAAGATCGCGCCCATGATGAAGGTGACGATGAACCAGCCCCGGAGCTTCTTCACGTCACCGCGCTCGGCGGCGAAGACGCCGAGCTGGCAGGTGAGGGAGGAGAGCACCAGGATCGTGGTGTTCGTCGCCGAGAACGGGAAGTTGAGATGGCCCGCCATCTCCTTCCAGTGATCCGGCCCGGTCACCGATCGCAGGGTGAAGTACATCGCGAAGAGGGCCGCGAAGAACATCAGCTCGGAACTCAGCCAGATGATGGTTCCGACGCTGGTGAGGTTCGGTCGGTTGACCGACGGGTGCGCGTGCCCGGTATCTACTGTCGTTGCTGTCGCCACGACCGACATTATGTCGGTCGCTTATCCCGCCCTCACTCCGGGGGGTGCCGTTCGGAGTGTCTTCCCCGGTCGTACCGGTGTTGACGTGGTGTTCAAGGGAGTAGCATCCGGCCCAACGGGCCTGTCCTTACGACGCTGACGTCACGGAGGAAGCATGCAACCGACCGCCACGGTGCTGGTCTACAGCGACGACTCCAACACCCGCGAGCAGGTGCGGTTGGCCGCCGGCCGACGGCCGGCTCCTGATGTGCCGTTGGTCGAGTTCGTGGAGTGTGCGACGCCTCCGGCGGTTCTGCGCGAGTTGGACAAGGGGGGCATCGACGTCTGTGTGCTGGACGGTGAGGCTGTGCCGATGGGGGGCATGGGGCTGTGCCGGCAGATCAAGGACGAGGTGTTCGACTGTCCACCGGTGCTTGTGCTGATGGGGCGGCCTCAGGATGCGTGGTTGGCCACGTGGAGTCGGGCTGAGGCGGCGGTGACGTTGCCTGTGGAGCCGGTGGAGTTCGCGGCGGCCTTGGCCTCTTTGTTGCGGGATCGTAAGGCTCTGAGCGCCTGATACGGCCCCGCGCCCCTGGGTACCTCGCTCAGACCGCCGTCGGCCTGAGTCTTGCCGCATCCTGCGGGCTCGGGCCCTGCGGGTTGCCCACGACCAGTGCGCTGCCGTTGCGCCAGTTCTCCCAGGCCAGGTTCCAGTCGCCGAAGCCGTTGCCGAAGGGTTCCATCGTGTTGCCGGAGCTGTTGACGACCTTGACCAGGTCGCCCTCGCGGATGTTCTCGAAGAACCAGGCGGCGTTGGCGGTGCTCATGCCGGTGCAGCCGTGGCTGACGTTGGCGGAGCCCTGGGAGCCTACGGACCAGGGGGCGGCGTGCACGTACTCACCGCTCCAGGTGACGCGGGTGGCGTAGTAGACGGGCAGGTCGTACGACTCCGAGGAGCCCTCGGCTATGCCGATGCTGGTGCTGCGCATCCGTACGAAGTACTCCTTGCCCAGGACGACCTTGACGCCGTTGCGGGTCTCGAAGCCGGGCTTTCCGGTGGTGACCGGGATCTGTTTGATCACCTCGTCGTTCTTGTAGACCGTCATCGAGTGCGAGGCGGCGTCGGTGACGGCGATGACGCGGTCGCCGGTGGTGATCTTGAGGGGCTTGGCCTTGCCGCCCCAGAGGCGGTCGCTGATCTTGATGCCGTCCAGATTGCTGCGGACCTGGATGGTGGCGTGGGTGGGCCAGTACTCCTTGGGGCGGTAGTGGAGCTCCTTGTCGTTCACCCAGTGCCAGCCGCCCTCCACCGCGGGCATGGAGTCGACCTTGAGGGCGCGCTCGACGACGGCCCGCTGTGCCTTGTCCTTGACGGGCTGGCCGAGTTCGGCGGTGACGGGCTGGCCGACGCCGTACTGGCCCGCCTTGGGGCCGAAGGTGACGCCCAGGCGCTTCTTGGTGAGGGGCTTGCCGGTGTCGAAGGTGAGGACCCGGCGGCCGGGGGCGCCGTCCTCGTCCTCCGTGCTCACGCGGACCGTGTAGTGGGCGTCCGCGGCCAGCGGGGAGGTGCTGTGCCAGCGGGAGCCGTCGGCGGAGAGTTCGCCCGCCACGTAGCGTCCCGACGCGTCCATGGCCGTCACGTCCGTGATGCGCCCGTCGTCGTCCTCGGCGGTGACCTCTATGGGCTTGTCGGGATCGGCCTTCTTTCCGGCGCCGGCGTGGCCGCTGAAGGCGACCTGGTCCGCCGCGTCGTACGGCTCGGCGGACAGCGGGTTGCCGTCGGAGCTGCAGGCGGTGACGCCCGCGCCGAGGGCGATCACCAGCAGCGTGCAGCCGACGACGGTGCGGGGTGAGGGTGCTTGGCTCATGGCTTCACGCTAGGAAGCCTCGTCAAGGGCGGCGCGCTGGGTAACCCGGACGAGGGACGGGGATTGCGGCAAACGCAGGAGCCCGGACGCTCCTGACGGAGTGTCCGGGCTCCTTGGGAGCTCAGCTCGTGTTACTGGGTGCGGTTCTCACCGCGGTAGTACTCGAAGACCCAGCCCCAGAGGCCGATCAGGAGCAGCGGAGCCGAGAAGTACATCAGCCACCAGCCGATCGCGATCGACAGGAAGGCGAAGGCGCCACCGATTGCGAGGGAGAGCGGCTGCCAGCTGTGCGGGCTGAAGAACCCGACCTCGCCGGCGTCGTCCGCGACGTCGGCCTCCTTGTTGTCCTGCGGACCCGCGTCGACCCGCCGGGCCGTGAAGCCCAGGTAGAAGCCGATCATGATGGACAGGCCGAAGGACAGGAAGAGCGCCGTGGTACCGGCGGGCTCCTTCGACCACACGCCATAGACGATCGCCATGGCGAGGATGAAGACGCTCAGCCAGATGAACATCCGTCCCTGGATCTTCACTTGCCGGCCTCCTTGCCGCCGTTGCCGGCCAGAGCCTTCTCAGGCACGTTCTCGAGCTGGTCGAGAGCGGCGATCTCCGGGTGGTGCAGGTCGAACGCCGGGGATTCGCTGCGGATCCGCGGCAGGGTGAGGAAGTTGTGCCTCGGCGGCGGGCAGGAGGTCGCCCACTCCAGCGAGCGGCCGTAGCCCCACGGGTCGTCGACGCCGACCGGCTTGCCGTACTTCGCCGTCTTCCACACGTTGTAGAAGAACGGCAGGATCGACAGGCCGAGCAGGAACGAGCTGATCGTCGAGATCGTGTTCAGGGCGGTGAAGCCGTCGGCCGCCAGATAGTCGGCGTAACGGCGCGGCATGCCCTCGGCACCCAGCCAGTGCTGGACCAGGAAGGTGCCGTGGAAGCCGATGAACAGCGTCCAGAAGGTGATCTTGCCGAGGCGCTCGTCGAGCATCTTGCCGGTCATCTTCGGCCACCAGAAGTGGAAGCCGGAGAACATCGCGAAGACGACGGTGCCGAAGACGACGTAGTGGAAGTGCGCCACCACGAAGTACGAGTCGGAGACGTGGAAGTCCAGCGGCGGCGAGGCCAGGATGACACCGGTCAGACCACCGAAGGTGAAGGTGATCAGGAAGCCGGTCGCCCAGAGCATCGGGGTCTCGAAACTCAAAGACCCCTTCCACATCGTTCCGATCCAGTTGAAGAACTTCACGCCCGTGGGCACGGCGATCAGGAACGTCATGAAGGAGAAGAACGGCAGCAGCACACCGCCGGTGACGTACATGTGGTGTGCCCACACCGTCACGGACAGACCCGCGATGGAGATGGTCGCCGCGATCAGGCCCATGTAGCCGAACATCGGCTTGCGGGAGAACACCGGGATCACTTCGGAGATGATCCCGAAGAACGGCAGGGCGATGATGTACACCTCTGGATGGCCGAAGAACCAGAAGAGGTGTTGCCAGAGCAAGGCTCCGCCGTTGGCCGAGTCGAAGATGTGCGCGCCGAACTTGCGGTCCGCCTCCAGCGCGAACAGCGCCGCCGCCAGGACGGGGAAGGCGAGCAGGACCAGTACGGCGGTCAGCAGCACGTTCCACACGAAGATCGGCATGCGGAACATGGTCATGCCGGGTGCGCGCATGCAGATGATGGTGGTGATGAAGTTGACCGCGCCGAGGATGGTGCCGAAGCCGGAGAAGGCCAGGCCCATGATCCACAGGTCGGCGCCGATGCCCGGGGAGCGGACCGCGTCCGACAGCGGGGAGTAGGCGAACCAGCCGAAGTCGGCCGCGCCCTGCGGGGTGAGGAAGCCGCCCACCGCGATCGTCGAGCCGAACAGGTACAGCCAGTAGGCGAACATGTTCAGCCGGGGGAAGGCCACGTCCGGCGCGCCGATCTGCAGCGGCATGATCCAGTTCGTGAAGCCGGCGAACAGCGGCGTCGCGAACATCAGCAGCATGATCGTGCCGTGCATCGTGAACGCCTGGTTGAACTGCTCGTTCGACATGATCTGCAGGCCCGGACGGGCCAGCTCGGCGCGCATGAACAGCGCCATCACGCCGCCGATGACGAAGAACGCGAACGACGTGACCAGGTACAGCGTCCCGATCGTCTTGTGGTCGGTGGTCGTCAGCCACTTGACGACGACTTCACCGCGACGCTGGCGCCGGACCGGCAGCTCGTCCTGATAGTGGGACCCTGCTGCCGCGGCACCCTGGGGTTCGTTGAGGATGCTCACAGGTTGTTCGTCTCCCGGTTCTTCTCGTGGCTCGTCTGCGCGATGCCGGCGGGAATGTAACCGGTCTGCCCCTTCTTGGCGAGGTCCTTGAGGTGCTGCTCGTAGCGCTCGGGGGAGACGACCTTCACGTTGAACAGCATCCGGGAGTGGTCGACGCCGCACAGCTCGGCGCACTTGCCCAGGAAGGTGCCCTCCTTGTTGGGGGTCACCTCGAAGGCGTTGGTGTGGCCCGGGATGACGTCCTGCTTCATCAGGAACGGCACCACCCAGAAGGAGTGGATGACGTCACGCGAGGTGAGGACGAAGCGGACCGTCTTGCCCTTGGGGAGCCAGAGGGTCGGGCCGGGGTTGCCGGTCTGCGGGTTCCGCGTGCCGGGCGTGCCGACGTCGTAGACGCCGCCGGCGTTCGCCGGGAAGTCCTCCTTGAACCGGTCCGGAATCGCGTCCAGGTTCTTGTCGGTCTTCGCGTCACCGGTGGAACCCTCGACGGGCGTGACGTAGTTGAAGCCCCAGCTCCACTGGAAGCCGACCACGTTGACGGTGACGTCGGGCGTCTTCTTGAGGCTGAGGAGCTCGGACTCGTCACGGGCCGTGAAGTAGAAGAGCACCGAGACGATGATGAGCGGGACCACCGTGTACAGCGCCTCGATGGGCATGTTGTACCGGGTCTGCGGAGGGACCTCGACCTTGGTGCGGGTGCGCCGGTGGAAGATCGCACTCCACAGGATCAAGCCCCACACCAGCACGCCGACGGCGAGCGCGGCAGCCCAGGAGCCCTGCCACAGGGAGAGGATCCGCGGAGCCTCTTCCGTGGTCGGGGTGGGCATGCCGAGGCGGGGGAAGTCCTCGTATGTGCAACCGGTGGCGGTCGCCAGGACCAGGCCCGCGGTCAGTGCCTGCAGCAGCTTCCGCCGCATCGGGCGCCGCGGCGAGCGGTCGGAGCCGTTGGGACTCACGTAGCGCCTTCCCGAGAGTCTCGCCCGCGCGTATCGGCTGCGGCCTTCTCGCTGGTCGGTCGCCGCCCTGCGTCGGGCAGGGGTTTGGATGTTTATGCGGACCAAACCCTAGCCGACGCCCTCCGGGGGTTTGCGGGGAGGGGGCCCCCAGCGCGCCGCCGGTCAGCAGAAGGACGTTGGGGTGCCCAATAGCTCGGGAAGCGCGGCTTGTGTGGCGGCTGCGGGTGCATTGTGGTTGATTGCGCCCACGCGGCGGAGCCGCATATCGACACAGCCCCGCGCCCCTTTGGGGCGCATTAACGTTGCTGTATGTCCTACTTCGATGCCGCCTCCTCCGCTCCTCTTCATCCCGTTGCCCGGCAGGCTCTGATGGCTTCGCTCGACGAGGGGTGGGCCGATCCCGCGCGGCTGTATCGGGAGGGGCGGCGGGCTCGGATGTTGCTGGATGCGGCGCGGGAAGCCATGGCGGAGGCTGTGGGGTGCCGGGCTGACGAGTTGGTGTTCACGTCGTCCGGGACGCGGGCCGTGCATGCGGGGATCGCGGGGGCGCTGGCGGGGCGTCGGCGTGTCGGGCGGCACCTGATCGTGTCGGCTGTCGAACACTCTTCGGTACTCCATTCGGCCGACGCGCACGAGGCGGACGGCGGCACGGTGACGCAGGTCGCAGTGGACCGTACGGGGGCGGTGACCGCGGCGTCGTACGCGGACGCCCTCCGTTCGGACACCGCGCTGGCCTGTCTCCAGTCGGCCAACCACGAGGTGGGGACCGGGCAGCCGGTGGCGGCCGTTGCCGAGGTGTGCCGGGCCGCCGGGGTGCCGTTGCTGGTGGACGCGGCGCAGTCGCTGGGGTGGGGGCGAGTGGAGGGCGACTGGTCGCTGCTCACGGCGAGTGCCCACAAGTGGGGCGGGCCCTCGGGGGTCGGGCTGCTCGTGGTGCGCAAGGGCGTGCGGTTCGCGCCTCAAGGGCCCGCGGACGAGCGGGAGTCGGGGCGGGCGGCCGGGTTCGAGAACCTTCCGGCCATCGTGGCGGCGGCGGCTTCGCTGCGGGCGGTGCGTGCCGAGGCGGCGCAAGAGGCGGTACGGCTGCGGGAGCTGACGGAGCGGATCCGGGCGCGGGTGCCCCAGCTGGTGCCCGACGTGGAGGTGGTCGGGGATGCTGAGCGGCGACTGCCGGGGATCGTCACCTTCTCCTGTCTCTATGTCGACGGGGAGACACTGCTGCACGAGCTGGACCGTGCCGGTTTCTCCGTCTCGTCCGGATCGTCCTGTACGAGCAGCACGCTGACGCCCAGCCATGTGCTGAAGGCGATGGGCGTGCTGAGCGAGGGGAACGTGCGGGTGTCGCTGCCGCCGGGGACCGTGGAGGAGGACGTCGAGCGGTTCCTGGAGGTGCTGCCGGGGGCGGTGGCGGGAGTGCGGGAGAAGCTGGGGGCGCCGGCCGCGGAGGCGGTCGTACGGGAGGACGCCCTTGTCGTGGACTCCCTCGGCAAGCGCTGCCCGATTCCGGTGATCGAGCTGGCGAAGGTCATCGGGGACGTGCCGGTGGGCGGCACGGTCCGGGTTCTGTCGGACGACGAGGCGGCTCGGCTGGACATCCCGGCGTGGTGCGAGATGCGGGGGCAGGAGTACGTGGGTGAGGAGCCGGCGGACCGGGGTTCGGCCTACGTGGTCCGCCGGCTCTCCTGAGCCCGGGTGCGTCGAGTCAGCCCAGGTGCGTCTGGACCTCGGCGGCGGCCTCATCGCCGTACGCCTTGGTGAAACGCTCCATGAAGTGGGCGCGGCGCAGCTGGTACTCCTGGGTGCCGACCGTCTCGATGACGAGCGTGGCGAGCATGCAGCCGACCTGGGCGGCGCGCTCCAGGGGGACGCCCCAGGCGAGGCCGGAGAGGAAGCCGGCGCGGAAGGCGTCGCCGACGCCGGTGGGGTCGGCCTTGCGCTCCTCCTCCGGGGTGCCGACGACGATCGGCTCGGCGCCGTCCTGCTCGATGCGTACGCCCTGGGCGCCGAGGGTGGTCACGCGGTGGCCGACCTTGCCGAGGATCTCGGCGTCGGTCCAGCCCGTCTTGGACTCGATGAGGCCCTTCTCGTACTCGTTCGAGAAGAGGTACGTCGCACCGTCCAGCAGGATCCGGATCTCCTCGCCCTCCATGCGGGCGATCTGCTGGGAGAAGTCGGCGGCGAACGGGATGGAGCGGGAGCGGCACTCCTCGGTGTGGCGGAGCATCGCCTCCGGGTCGTCGGCGCCGATCAGGACCAGGTCGAGGCCGCCGACGCGGTCGGCGACGGTCTTCAGCTCGATCTGGCGGGCCTCGCTCATGGCGCCGGTGTAGAAGGAGCCGATCTGGTTGTGGTCGGCGTCGGTGGTGCACACGAAGCGGGCGGTGTGCAGCGTCTCGGAGATGCGCACCGAGTCGGTGTCGACGCCGTTCCGGTCCAGCCAGGCCCGGTACTCGTCGAAGTCGAAGCCCGCGGCGCCGACGAGGACCGGCCGGGTGCCCAGCTGGCCCATGCCGAAGGCGATGTTGGCGCCGACGCCGCCTCGGCGTACGTCGAGCTGGTCGACCAGGAAGGAGAGCGAGACCGTGTGCAGCTGGTCCGCGACGAACTGGTCGGCGAAGCGGCCGGGGAAGGTCATGAGGTGGTCGGTGGCGATGGAGCCGGTGACTGCGATGCGCACGGCGTTGACTCTCCTGAGGGGAGACGGCGTTGACGCTTCACGCTATCGGGTCTGCGCGAGGCTCTGAAGCCGCCTAAACTACCCGATAGTAGATCTTACTTCGCACGCCTGACCGAGCCTACGGTGCCGTTATGACGAACCTCGAGCTCCATGCTCCCTCTCCGGCCGATCTGGAAGGCGACCTGGCGTCGCTGCGCGGCGACTGCGCCCGGATGGCTCCCCACTGGGCGGTTCCCGATCGGATCACTGCCCTTCCGGTCTCCCCGTCACTCATCCACGGCGTGACCGTGCCGCCGGCGTCGGCACGGTTGCTGGACGCCATGTCGGAGTACGGAGACTGAAGCGGCGCTCTTCAGGGAACCGTGCGCTCCCCCGCTGCGTCCCATCGGCGTCCCCCGTAAAGGGGATGCGGGATACGACCCGCCGGACCGGCCGCTTTGACAGGGCCTGGTCAGGGTCATGGGACAGATGCACAGTCGAAGGAGCGATGCGGTGAACACCGAGCGACCCGACAACGACGACACCGGCTCCGCCGAGGAGCGGGTTGCCGGCGGCTCCGCCGAGGAGCGGGGCGCCGCGGAGAAGAAGGGTGTCTCGGAGGAGCGGAGCGTCCCGGAGGAGCAGGGTGCCGCCTCTGCTGAGGCCTCGGGCGCCGGGGAGGGCGACGGCGAGGGTTCCGGGGACGGCACGCCTTCCGGAGGCGGCGAGGCTTCCGGCGGCGTGGAGAGCGGTTCCGATGCTCCCGGCTCCGCCGAGGCCGGCGCCGACACCGACGTCGATGAGAAGCCCGCCGCCGCTTCCGGCTCCGCCGAGGAACCCGCCGTCACTGCCGATTCCGCCGAGGCCGAGGCCGACACCGACGTCGATGAGAAGCCCGCCGCCGCTTCCGGCTCGGCCGAGGTCGAGGCCGGTGCCGACGAAAAGCCCGTCGCTCCCGCCTCTGCCGAAGCGGGTGCCGAGAGCGACGGCGACGGCGGCGACGAACCCGCCGGCGTTCCCGACAACGAGGTCCGCCGGGACGAGGAGGCCGAGGAGGCCCACGGCGGCCGCTCCGCCCGGCGCCGCTCCCCCGCCGTCGTCGCCTCCGTCGCCGCCGCCGTGCTGCTCATCGGGGGCGGTGGGGCGTACCTCGCCGCGACGGCCTCCGGGGACTCCGGCGGGCGTACGACGTCCGGGGCGCCCGGCGACGACACTCCCCCGCCGCTCACCCTCGAGGGCTACTCCGAGAGCGGCGACACCGACAACGGCATCGCACCCGGCGAGCCCAACCCGTACGGCGTCACCTACCGCGCCGACGGCAAGCTCCCGGACGGCCCCGGCTCCGCGCCCGTGTACCGGGCTCAGGGCGAGGTCGGCAAGGACGAGGTGGCCGAGCTGGCCGAGGCGCTCGGGGTCGACGGGGCGCCGGTGGCGCAGGGGCCGGCCTGGAGGGTCGGGGCGAAGGACGGCTCGGGGCCGAGCCTCCAGGTGAACCGGCAGGCGCCGGGCACCTGGACCTTCCACCGCTACACACCCGGCACCGACGACGCCTCCCCGGTGAGCGAGGCGGCCGCGAAGAAGGCGGCCGCGCCGGTCCTGAAGGCATTGGGTCAGGACGACGCGAAGGTGGTCGCGAGCCAGGTCATGGGCTCCCAGCGGATGGTGAACACCAATCCCGTCGTCGGCGGGATGCCCACGTACGGCTGGACGACCGGAGTCTCCGTCGACGCACAGGGCGAGGTCGTGGGCGGCAGCGGTCAGTTGCAGGCACCGGCGAAGGGGGACACGTACCCCGTCCTGAGCGCGGAGAAGACGCTGGCCCTGATGAACGCGGCACCCGGGACCAGCCACCGTATGGGCATCGGCGGCTGCGCCACTCCCGTACCGCTGGAGGACCGGCCGGAAGCCTCCTGTGAATCCTCCGGCACCGTCCAGAAGAGGGAGACGATCACGGTCGACAAGGCCGTGTTCGGGCTGGCCTCGCATGTCGTGGAAGGGCGGCCGGCGCTGGTGCCGTCCTGGCTGTTCGAGGCGCGGGCGGCCGGCGCGAAGGACGGCTTCACGGTGACGTATCCGGCGGTCGACCCGAAGTACGTGACCTCCCCGGCGCCGTCCGGGCAGCCCAGCCCGCGGCCCTCCGAGCCCGGCGACGAGCCGACCGCGGCGCCGGCCCCGCGGGACGTCAAGGTGGACGGCTACACGGCCGAGGGGCGGGAGCTGACCGTGGCCTTCACGGGCGGGGTGTGCGCCGACTACAAGGCCACGGCGAGCGAGAGCGGGGACAAGGTGACCGTCGAGGTGACCGAGACCCCGTGGCCGGACAAGGTCTGCATCCTGATAGCCAAGGTGCATCACCAGACCGTGCAGCTGGACGAGCCGCTCGGCGACCGCGAGGTCGTGGGCTCGGACGGCAAGGAGATTCCGCTGGAGAAGCCGGGGGCGCGGCTGCCGGAGACGTCCGGGGCGCGATAACCCCGGAGAGCTCCGGACACGCGCGAAGGCGGCGGCCCTGTCGGAGGGGGCCGCCGCCTTCTCGTCGCTCAGCCGAAAGCAGCCGAAGAGAGCTGACGCTCTAGCTGAAGGAGTCGCCGCAGGCGCAGGAGCCCGTCGCGTTCGGGTTGTCGATCGTGAAGCCCTGCTTCTCGATGGTGTCGACGAAGTCGATCGACGCACCGCCCAGGTACGGGGCGCTCATGCGATCGGTGACGACCTTCACGCCGCCGAAGTCCTTGACGACGTCGCCGTCGAGGGAACGCTCGTCGAAGAAGAGCTGGTAGCGCAGGCCGGAGCAGCCACCGGGCTGAACGGCGACACGCAGAGCCAGGTCGTCACGGCCTTCCTGGTCGAGCAGGGCCTTGACCTTCGCCGCGGCGGCGTCGGACAGGATGATGCCGTCGGTGACGGTGCTGGTCTCGTCCGATACGGACATCTACATCTCTCCCGGGTTGTACGGAGACTGCTTGCCGACGGTTGCAACCGACGGGGCCGCGGATTCATTCCGGGCGGCACTTGTTCTTTTCGCCTGTTCCTTCATGCTCGCACACCCGCACTGAAGCGAACAGCGGCCTTCTTCCCGCCTGCGGGATTCACGTCACATCGACGCTATGACCGTCGTCAAACTGACGTGAAGCGTTTATGATAAATAGCGTCAGTTCGACGAAAAGTAGAAAGGGTGCGTGTCGTGACCACCGCCCAGACCCCGGAGCTCGACGTACAGCCGACTCCTCTTGCCCTGCTGCTCCTCGGCCGTGAGGCCGACCCGAAGAGCGAGCGCGGTGTCGAGTGTCCCGGCGACCTGCCCTCGCCGTCCGACCCCGACCTGGTCGAGCGCGCCCGCGCGGCCAAGGAGAAGCTCGGCGACAAGGTGTTCGTGCTCGGCCACCACTACCAGCGCGACGAGGTCATCCAGTTCGCCGACGTCACGGGTGACTCCTTCAAGCTGGCCAGGGACGCGGCCGCGCGCCCGGAGGCCGAGTACATCGTGTTCTGCGGTGTGCACTTCATGGCGGAGTCCGCGGACATCCTGACGTCCGACGACCAGAAGGTCGTCCTGCCCGATCTGGCGGCCGGCTGCTCCATGGCCGACATGGCGACGGCCGAGCAGGTCGCCGAGTGCTGGGACGTGCTGACCGAGGCCGGCATAGCCGAGCAGGTCGTGCCCGTCTCGTACATGAACTCCTCCGCGGACATCAAGGCGTTCACGGGCAAGCACGGCGGCACGATCTGCACGTCGTCGAACGCGAAGCGGGCCCTGGAGTGGGCTTTCCAGCAGGGGGAGCCCTCAACGACAAAGGTGCTGTTCCTGCCCGACCAGCACCTCGGGCGCAACACGGCGGTCCGGGACATGGGCATGTCCCTGGACGACTGCGTGGTCTACAACCCGCACAAGCCGAACGGCGGCCTGACCGCGGAGCAGCTGCGCGCCGCGAAGATGATCCTGTGGCGGGGCCACTGCTCGGTGCACGGCCGCTTCAGCCTCGACTCGGTGAACGACGTGCGCGCCCGGATCCCCGGCGTGAACGTCCTCGTCCACCCCGAGTGCAAGAACGAGGTCGTGGCGGCCGCGGACCACGTCGGCTCGACGGAGTACATCATCAAGGCCCTGGAGGCCGCGCCGGCCGGTTCCAAGTGGGCCATCGGCACGGAGCTGAACCTGGTCCGCCGCCTGGCGAACCGTTTCGCGCCCGAGGGCAAGGAGATCGTCTTCCTCGACAAGACGGTCTGCTTCTGCTCGACGATGAACCGCATCGACCTCCCCCACCTGGTCTGGGCCCTGGAGTCCCTGGCCGAGGGCAACCTGGTCAACCGCATCGAGGTCGACAAGGAGACGGAGGCGTTCGCGAAGCTGGCGCTGGAGCGGATGCTGGCGTTGCCGTAGCCCTGTTTCCGGCCCCGTTCACCCCGAGGCGGGTTTCCGCTGGGGGTGGGCGGGGTCGAGGCTGAAGACAGTCACTCCACCCTTGGACGTACCAGCCCCGACTCGTACGCGATCACCACGAGCTGGGCCCGGTCACGCGCGCCCAGCTTGGCCATGGCCCGGTTGACGTGTGTCTTCACGGTGAGCGGGCTGACCTCGAGGCGCTCGGCGATCTCGTCGTTGGAGTGGCCGCCGGCGACCTGCACCAGCACCTCGCGCTCCCGCACGGTGAGCGCGTCGAGGCGCTGCGCGCGGGCGGGGTCGCGGTCGTCGTCCCCCGCGTCGCCCTGCGCGAGGAAACGGGCGATCAGGCCCTTGGTCGCCGCCGGGGAGAGCAGGGCCTCGCCGCCGGCCGCGACCCGGATCGCGCTGAGCAGCTCGTCGGGCTCGGAGCCCTTGCCCAGGAAGCCGGAGGCGCCCGCGCGCAGCGACTGCACGACGTAGTCGTCGACCTCGAAGGTGGTCAGGATGACCACACGGACATGGGCGAGGGAGGGATCGGCGCTGATCATGCGGGTGGCCGCGAGGCCGTCCGTGCCGGGCATCCGGATGTCCATCAGCACGACGTCGGCGCGCTGTTCCTTGGTCAGCCGCACCGCCTCCGCGCCGTCGGAGGCCTCGCCCACGACCTCCATGTCGGGCTCGGAGTCGACGAGCACGCGGAACGCGCTGCGCAGCAGCGCCTGGTCGTCGGCGAGCAGGACGCGGATGGTCATACGGGTTCCCCCGGGTCTCCCGTGGCGGCTGTGCGGGTCTTGACCGGCAGGATCGCATGGACCCGGAAGCCGCCTCCGTAGCGGGGACCGGTGGTGAGGGTGCCGCGCAGGGCGGTGACGCGCTCACGCATGCCGAGCAGTCCGTGCCCGCCGCCGCTGTCCGGGTCGTCGTCCTCCCCGCCTCCGTTGTCGAGGACGGTGATCTCGATGTTCGGTCCCACGCATACGACGCTGACCTCGGCCTTCGCCTCCGTACCGGCGTGCTTTTGCACGTTGGTGAGGGCTTCCTGGATCACGCGGAAGGCCGCCAGGTCGACGGCGGCGGGCAGGGTGGTGCCTTGGTCGGCGCGGGCCACCTCGACGTGCAGGCCGGCGCTGCGGAAGGTGCCGACGAGTTCGTCGAGCCGGTCGAGACCGGGGGCGGGTTCGGTCGGTGCCTCCGGGTCGCCGGACTGGCGGAGCAGACCGACGGTGGCGCGGAGTTCGTTGAGCGCGGAGCGGCTGGCCTCGCGTACGTGCGCGAGGGCTTCCTTGGCCTGGTCGGGGCGCTTGTCCATGACATGGGCGGCGACTCCGGCCTGGACGTTGACCAGGGCGATGTGGTGGGCGACGACGTCGTGCAGGTCGCGGGCGATGCGCAGGCGTTCCTCGGCGACGCGGCGGCGGGCCTCCTCCTCGCGGGTGCGCTCCGCGCGCTCGGCGCGTTCTCTTATGGCGTGGACGAAGGCGCGGCGGCTGCGGACGGCGTCGCCCGCGGTGGCGCCGATGCCGGTCCAGGCGAAGATGCCGAGATTCTCCTGGGCGTACCACGGGAGGGGCCCGGCGAGCATCGCGGCGCCGGTGAGGACCGTCATGGTGAGCAGGCCGACGCGCCAGGTGGTGGGGCGGTCGGTGGTGGAGGCGACGGTGTAGAGGGCGATGACCGCGGACATGGCGACGGGGGCACGGGGGTCGCCGGTGACGGACTCGATCAGGGAGAAGGTGCCGGTGAGGGCGAGGACCGTCATCGGGGCGCGGCGGCGGAACACGAGGGCCGTGGAGCACAGGGCGATGAGGACCAGGCTGAGGGAGGCGGGCGTGCGCATGCCCCAGGTGACGCCGTCCGGTCCGCGTGGGTCCACGAAGGAGCCGGCCACCATGCAGAGGGTTACGCCGGCTGCCAGCGCCGCGTCCAGCGCCATGGGGTGTGCCTTCAGGTGACGCCGGGCGCGGTCCAGTGTGCTCACGGTTGTCAAAGGTACGGGGGCCCTGGCGGGGGCGGAACGGGGGCTACCTGTGGGTTTCCTGATTTTGTGACCGGCGTGGGTGCGGGCCCGTCCGGGGGCTCCGCCCCCAGACCCTGGGGCCTGTGCCCACCCACCACTCGACTCGGGGGCTGAGAGGTGGGCCTCGCTTCTGCGGGGCTACGCGCCCAGAGCGCCCGGGATCAATCCGTCGTCGCTCAGCAGTTCCCGGACCTCCTCCAGCGTCGCGTCCGGCGACGGCAGGATCAGTTCCGAGGGTTCGAGGGAGTCGTCGGGCAGCGGGGTGCCGAGCTCCCGGACCTTGTCCAGGAGCGCGTGCAAGGTGGCGCGGAAGCCGGGGCTGTCGCCGCTCTCCATCTCGGCGAGCAGTTCGTCGTCCAGCTTGTTCAGTTCGGCGAGGTGGCTGTCGGCCAGCCTCACCTGCCCCTCCCCCATGATCCGTACGATCATGTCGCCCTCCTAGGCGTGGGCCCCGGCTGTCGTCCGGTGTGGCTACTGCTTGTCGAAGCGGGGGGTGTCCTGCGACTGCTGCTGGGACTGCTGCTGGCTCGTGCCACCTTCGATGGCCTGCTGCCCGGAGCTACCGCCGGCCAGCTCCGCCTTCATGCGCTGCAGCTCCAGCTCTACATCCGTACCACCGGAGAGCCGGTCCAGCTCGGCCTGGATGTCGTCCTTGTGCATGCCGGACTGGTCGTCCAGGGCGCCCGAGGCGAGCAGTTCGTCGATCGCGCCGGCGCGGGCCTGGAGCTGCGCCGTCTTGTCCTCGGCGCGCTGGATGGCCAGGCCGACGTCGCCCATCTCCTCGGAGATGCCGGAGAACGCCTCGCCGATCCGGGTCTGCGCCTGGGCCGCCGTGTACGTGGCCTTGATCGTCTCCTTCTTCGTGCGGAAGGCGTCGACCTTGGCCTGGAGTCGCTGGGCCGCCAGGGTGAGCTTCTCCTCCTCGCCCTGGAGGGTCGCGTGCTGCGTCTCGAGGTCCGTCACCTGCTGCGTGAGCGCGGCGCGGCGGGAGAGCGCCTCACGGGCCAGGTCCTCGCGGCCGAGCGCGAGCGCCTTGCGGCCCTGGTCCTCCAGCTTGGTCGACTGGGACTGCAACTGGTTCATCTGGAGCTCCAGGCGCTTGCGCGACGTGGCCACGTCCGCCACGCCACGGCGCACCTTCTGGAGCAGCTCCAGCTGCTTCTGGTACGAGTAATCGAGGGTCTCGCGCGGGTCCTCGGCCCGGTCAAGGGCCTTGTTCGCCTTCGCGCGGAAGATCATCCCCATACGCTTCATGACACCGCTCATGGGCTTCGCGCGCCCCCTTCTGACGGACTCCAGCTCCAGCTCCTGCGACAGAACCCACAGTACGGGCCCTGCATCCATTACCGCACTGTTCGGGGACGGATGCGCTCATCCCCAAGGACGACTGACGAAGTCCTTGCTCCGGCGTAAGGAGTAGGTGACCTTCAGGGATGAGCAGTAGGTCACCGGACGTCCCCTCTGTCCCCACTGCATGACGACTGGTGTTGCCGGATCGTTCCCCATGGGGCTGGGGTCCATGCGCCCGAACCCCGTACCCTTGGGTTTTGTGTTCCGTAGCCGTGCCAAGGATGAGAAGGCCGCGACCGCCGACAAGGCGTCGCCGACCGACTCCAAGCAGCCCCGAGACCCGCAGGCCCCGAAGGGTCGCCCGACGCCCAAGCGCAGTGAGGCCCAGGGCCAGCGCCGCAGCGTCGCCAACACGTCGATGACGCGCAAGGATGCCGCCAAGCGTCAGCGCGGCGAGCGGCGTGCGCAGTTGGAGAAGCAGCGCCAGGCGCTCGCCGGCGGTGACGAGCGGTATCTGCCGGTGCGCGACAAGGGCCCGGTCCGCAAGTTCGCGCGCGACTTCATCGACTCGCGGTTCAACGTGGCGGAGTTCTTCCTGCCGATGGCCGTGGTCATCCTCGTGCTGAGCATGGTGCGGGTGGGGGCGCTGCAGAGCATCGCACTGCTGCTGTGGCTGGTCGTGATCGTGCTGATCGTGCTCGACTCGTTCGCCACCGGGTTCCGTCTGAAGAAGCGGCTCGCCGAGCGCTTCCCGGACGACAACCGCAAGGGCGCGGTCGCCTACGCGCTCATGCGCTCCCTCCAGATGCGCCGGCTCCGGCTGCCGAAGCCGCAGGTCAAGCGCGGGGAGCGGCCCTGAGCACGACGCCGTTCACCGGGGGCGCGGCGGATGCCTGGCTGAACAAGGTGGGCGGGCTGCGGGACGTCGTACGCCAGGAGCTGGTGGCCCGGCAGCTCGACGAGCAGATAGTCGGGCGGTTCCCGGTCGGGCGGCGGCTGCGGGTGCTCGATGTGGGGATGGGCCAGGGCACGCAGGCGTTGCGCCTGGCTCGGGCCGGGCATCAGGTCACCGGCGTCGAGCAGGACCCCACGATGATCTCTGCCGCCCGGGAGGTTCTTGCCGCCGAGCCCGAGGGGATCCGGGAGCGGGTGCGGCTCGTCCAGGGGGACGGCCGGGACACCGGGGTGCACTTCCTGCCGGGCAGCTTCGACGTCGTGCTGTGCCACGGCGTACTCATGTACGTCGAGGAGCCGGACCCGCTGCTGGCGGGGCTGGCGCGGATGCTGGCCCACGGCGGGCTGCTGTCGCTGCTCGTGCGGAACGGCGACGCGCTGGCGATGCGGCCGGGACTGGGCGGGGACTGGGCTTCGGCGCTCGCCGCCTTCGACACCACCGCGTACAGGAACCGGCTGGGGCTCGATGTGCGGGCCGACCGGCTGGAGACGCTCACCGCGACGCTCGCCGGCATCGGAGCCCCGCTTCAGGCGTGGTACGGCGTGCGGGTCTTCACCGACACGGCGGCCGACGACGCGGAGATCCCGGCCGACATGGAGGCGCTGCTGGCGGTCGAGGAGCGGGCCGGGCGGACGGATCCGTATCGGGGGGTCTCGGCGTTGCTGCACCTGTGCGGGGTGCGCGGCTGAGCCCGTTCGGGCGTGCAGCACAAGCCGGACATTCACCCTAAAGGGAAACTCGGGGCATGGTTCCCTCTCGTATCCGTGCCCTGCGGCTGGTCGCCGTGCTCGCGTGTTCCGTCGCACTCCTGTCCGGATGCACGGGCTCCGGTTCCTCGGGTTCCTCCGGTGAGAAGGAGGACTCGAGCGCGCAGGCCGCCCTTCCCGCCGTGGACAACGAGCTGCAGAACGACTACCAGAAGGTGATCAGGGACGTCCTGCCCTCGGTCGTGCAGATCCAGGCCAGGAACGATCTGGGATCGGGGGTGGTGTACGACCGCCGGGGCCACATCGTCACCAACGCCCATGTCGTCGGGGGCGAGAAGACCTTCCAGGTGACGATGGCCAACAGCGAGGACGCCCTCGCCGCGACGCTCGTCTTCTCGTATCCGGAGCAGGACCTCGCCGTCATCAAGCTGGACAGGGTTCCGGGCGGGCTGAAGGCGGCGGCCTTCGGTGACTCGTCGAAGGTCGAGGTGGGGCAGATCGTCCTCGCCATGGGGTCGCCGCTCGGGCTGTCGTCCAGCGTGACGCAGGGGATCGTGTCGGCGACCGGACGGACCGTCACCGAGAGCCGGGCGGACGGCGGTACGGGCGCGACGATCGCCAACATGGTGCAGACCTCGGCCGCGATCAACCCCGGCAACAGCGGGGGCGCGCTGGTGAACCTCGACGGGCGGGTCATCGGCATTCCGACGCTCGCCGCCACCGACCCCGGCCTCGGCGACAGCGCGGCGCCCGGCATCGGGTTCGCGATCCCGGCGTCGACGGTGAGGACCATCGCCGATCAGATCGTCAAGGAGGGCCGGGTCACCGACTCGGGTCGGGCCGGGCTCGGCATCACCGGTCGTACGGTCGTCGACGACGCCTACCGGGCCGCCGGGGTGGCCGTGGTCGAGGTGACGCGCGGCGGCGCCGCCGACAAGGCGGGCATCGAAGCCGGGGACATCATCACCAAGATGGGTGACACGGCCATCACCACCATCACCTCGCTGGCCGAGGCCCTGGCGGCACACAGGCCGGGAGACAGGACACCGGTCACCTTCACGCGCGACGGCAGGAAGAGGACCGTGGAGGTGACGCTGGGTGAGCGGTGAGGAGGGGCGGCCGCGCACGGCCGCCCCGTCCGGCCTACGCCTCCTCGGCCGCGCGCAGGCTCATCGGGCCGTAGATCTCCGTGGAGTCCTCGAACAGCCGGACCTGGTCCGCGCCGCCTTCGAGCAGGGCCTTCCAGTTCTCCCCGAGCCAGGATTCGGCATCCCCCTGCGTGGTGAACTCCTCGGGCTGCACCGCGGGCTGGACCTCCGCCCCGTCGGCCTTCTCGAATCGCCACGTCCATGCCGCCATGTAACGCCTCCAAGATCGGAACACAACAGAACAGAAGCCTATGCGCTCCGCTGGGTGCGCCGGTGAAAGACCTTGGATGACCTGTCGTCTGCGGGCCGGTGGGGGTTGATCGCGCCCACGCGGCGGAGCCGCATATCGACAGCCCCGCGCGCCTGGGTGGGCCTCGGACGCGCAAGATCATGAGTGACCGGCGAAAATCGAACCCGTGGAACTGACTCTGCTCGGCACCGGTGCCCCCCCGGGGCTGCCCCGTCCCTCCTGCCCCTGCGCCGCCTGCGCCACCGCGCTCGGCGCGGATGCTCGCGCGGCTACCGCGCTGCTCGTGGACGGGACGCTGCTGCTCGATCTGACGCCCGGGGCGGCCTTCGCGGCCGCTCGGGCGGGGCATTCGCTGGGCGGTGTACGGCAGGTGCTGCTGTCGCATCCGCACGACGGGCCGGCGGTCGAGGTGCCGGCGGGGCTGCCGCAGCCCGGGCGGGTGCCGGACGGGCGGGAGTTGGCGCTGCTGACGGGGCATCGGGTGCGGGCCGTGGCGATGGACGCGCCCGGGACCGGGTACGCGGTGACCGGCCCGGACGGGCAGCGGCTGCTGTACCTGCCGCCGGGGGGTGCGGCGGCCGGTCTCGAGGAGGGTTCCGTCGAGACCTACGACATGGTCCTCGCCGATGTCGTGGCCCGGCCGGACGCCCTGGCCAAGCTGCGGGCGGTGGGGGCCGTGGGACCGACGACGGACGTGGTCGCCGTACATCTCGACCACGACGTGCCGCCGGGGGCCGAGGTGCGGCGGCGGCTGGCCGCGGCGGGGGCGCGGGCCGTGCCGGACGGGACGACGCTGGTGGTGGGTGTGTACGAGGACGTACCGGATGTGCCGCGGCGGACGCTGGTGCTGGGCGGGGCGCGGTCGGGGAAGTCGGTGGAGGCGGAGCGGCGGCTGGAGGCCTTCCCGGACGTGCTGTACGTCGCGACCGGCGGGTCCCGGGGCGGCGACGGCGAGTGGGCAGCGCGTGTCGCCGCGCACCGGGAGCGGCGGCCGGGGTCGTGGCGTACGGCCGAGACGTGCGACCTGGTGCCGTTGCTGAAGGACGACGGGCCGCCGTTGCTCATCGACTGTCTGTCCCTGTGGCTGACGGACGCGATGGACGCCGTCGGGGCGTGGGACGACGCGGAGTGGGCGGGCGGCGGGGAGCGGGAGCTGCGGGCGCGGGTACGGGAGTTGACGGAGGCGGTGCGGGCCACGCGGCGGACCGTGGTCGCCGTGTCGAACGAGGTGGGGTCGGGAATCGTGCCGGCCACGGCGTCCGGACGCCGCTACCGGGACGAACTCGGGCGGCTGAACGCGGCGTTCGCCGACGAGTGCGAGCAGGTGCTGCTGGTGGTGGCGGGGCAGGCGCTGGTGCTACGGGGGCCCTTCTGATGGATCTCCGCGGCGGGCGATCAGGCGGTAGGTGTTCGAGAAGCGGGTGAGGCTGAGCAGTGGTGCCAGGGCCAGGTCGATCGCCTTGGCCGCGGCCAGCAGCGGAAGGATCACCCACGACTTGGGCAGCACCACGGACAGCGAGGCCGACAGGTCGTGGGGGATGTGCGCGATCCGGCGGTCGGTCTTGACGATCGTGCAGCCCAGGGACTCCAGCTCGGTGCGGAGGTCGTCCAGGGACAGCAGGTGGAGGGGGCCGGGCCGGGCCCCCGGGGACCATCGCCTGCCGAGGAGTACGGCGAACACGCTCCGCGGGTCGGGGGCTTCGACGAGCAGGTGGCCGCCGGGGCGGAGCACGGCCACAGCGGCGCGGAGTTCCTCGCGGGGGTCCCGGGTGTGCGGCAGGTGGTGGAGCATGCTGACGACGTCGTAGCGGGCGCGCAGGCGGCCCGTGATCCGCGGGTCCGTCAGCCGGCCCACGTAGGCCTCCTCGATGCGCTCGGCCCCACGGGCCCATTCGACCTTGGTGGTGGCGTCGAGGCCGTCGAAGGACGTGTAGGGGAACTGTTCCCTGGCCGCGTCGGGCAGGTGGGCCTCGCCCGTGCCCACGTCCAGCCAGCTCTCCGGCTCGGGGAACGGCAGCATCGCCCGGACCGTGGAGCGAAGGCGTCGTGCGGGCGGTGCGGACATGGGCGGCTCCTGGAGACGTACGACAATCCGCTGCAAACCGGAACGTATGGGATGCCGATCTTGAGTGCAACGACGCCGCACGGTCGTGGTACGGCTGTCGTCCGGCTGTCGTGGAGACGTGGCACTGACCTGTTCGATCAGGGCCGGTACTGTTCGGCGAATGAGCTCGCTTAATCTCGACGACTTCACCGATCTGATCGAGCGCCCCGACGGCGGGGTGCGCCGCGATGCCGAGGCGCGCCGGGAGCGTCAGATCGTGCCGCCCGGAGCACTGGGCCGCCTCGACGAACTGGGTGAGTGGCTGGCCGCGGCACAGTCCGCCGTGCCGGTGCGACCGATCGAACAGCCGCGGGTCGTGCTGTTCGCCGGTGACCACGGAATCGCCGAACTGGGCGTCTCGGCGCGGCCCGCGGGCACGGCCGACCAGCTGGTGCGGGAGGTCCTGGAGGGCGGCCGTCCGGTGTCCGTGCTCGCCCGGCGACTCGGGGTGCCCGTGCGGGTGGTCGACATGGCGCTGGACTGCGATCCTCAGACGCTGCCCGGGGATGTCGTACGGCACCGGGTGCGGCGTGGCAGCGGGCGGATCGACCTCGAGGACGCGCTGACCCCGGAGGAGGCCGAGGCGGCCTTCCGGGCCGGGATCGCGGTGGCCGACGAGGAGGCCGACTCCGGTACGGATCTGGTGGTGCTCGGCGATGTGAGCGTGGGCGGGACCACGGCGGCGGGCGTGCTGGTCGCCGCGCTGTGCGGGACTGACGCGTCCGTCGTGACCGGGCGAGGCGGTCAGGCGATCGACGACCTGGCGTGGATGCGCAAGTGTGCGGCGATCCGGGACGCGCTGCGGCGGGCCCGGCCCGTGCTCGGGGACCAGTTGCAGTTGCTGGCGACGGTGGGCGGGGCCGACCTCGCCGCGATCACCGGCTTCCTGCTGCAGAGCGCGGTGCGGAAGATGCCGGTGATCCTGGATGGCGTCGTGGTGGCCGCCTGTGCGCTGGTGGGGCAGCGGATCGCGTTCCGGGCGCCGGACTGGTGGCTGGCCGGGCAGAACAGCGGGGAGCCCGGGCAGGGGAAGGCCCTGGACCGGATGGCCCTCGAACCGCTGCTCGATCAGGGGGTGACGGTCGGGGAGGGTGCGGGGGCGCTGTTGGCGTTGCCGCTGGTGCAGGCCGCTGCCGCGCTGGCCGCCGAGCTGCCCGAGAAGCCGGAGGATTCCGTAGAGCCGGAGAAGGAGCCGGAGAAGGAGTAGGCAGCAGCCCCGCCACACCCACGAGATCCAGATCACCCGGGTTTCTCTCAACTTCACCGTGTTCCGGTCGGTCTTCGAACGTGCCGCACGCACCAGGAGACAGACCGATGAACACGCTCGCCCGCTGGGCCCGCGCCGAATGGGGGCAGCTGTACGTCACTGTGCGCGAGCCGCTGCTCGAGCGCGGGTGGCGGGCGATCCCGACGGCCATCCCCATGTCCGTCGGGGCCGTATGCCTGACGGCCGCTCTGCACTTCGTGCACAACCAGTCGTGGGGCTATCAGTTCGTGCAGAACGCCGGGGCCGTGCGCGCCGAGGACCCGCTGGGGCCGGCCCTGCTGCGCACTCCCCTGTCGCTGTTCGTGCCCGCCCTGGACCTTCCCGCCTGGGGCGCCCTCGCGCAGATCCTGCTCGTGTTCGGGATCGCCGAGATCTGTCTGGGCCGGTGGCGCACGCTCGCCCTCGCCTACACCGCCACGCTCGCCGGGACGCTCTACGCGCGCGTGGGCATCTGGCTGGGCCCCGACCACCCCTTGGGCCTGCCCGGCTCGGACGCGCACGTCGTGGACACCGGCCCGTCGGCCGCCGTGGTGGGCCTCGCCGTGTTCGTCGGCCGGCGCTACGGGGCGTACGTCACCGCGGGCGCGGTGATCACGGCGATGGTGGTCGAGGTGGCGGTGAAGGAGAACCTGGCCGGCAAGGAGCACCTGGCGGCGATCCTGGGCGTGCTGGTGCTGTGCGGGGTGTCGGCGCTGCGTCACCGGCGTTCGAGGGTCCGCGCCGGACCGACGTCCGGTTTGCCGCCGATCCAGTCCTGAAACTTGCGACGGGGGCCCAGCCAGCGGCGGTCGTGATGGTAGGCCCGCAGGCTGGATCTGGCGCGGGCCCGCGGGCGGCGGCGGTAGAAGCGCTTGGCCCAGGGGGATCCGGGGCGGGCCAGCCGGATCGCGCCCACGAGGGCGACCAGGGGGACGATCACGCCGAAGATCGCCATGCGGGCTTTCCCCTTGCTCAATGCGAGGAGGGAGAAGAGGAAGTTCACCGCCACGTTCATGATGACGGAGCCGCGGTCCTGGAGTTCGTCGTCGCTGAGGTCATTGACGCCGAAGGGCGCGAAACCGGCGAGGACCAGGCCGACCAGGGCCGCCGTGAGCACCACGACCTCGACGCTCTTGCGGCCGGCCTCGGTCCAGTACACGTCGGCGAGGTGCAGGATCAGCGCGAACTCGTCCAGGACCAGGCCCGCGCCGATGCCGAAGATCACCGCGAACACGGCCGAACCGAGGCCGTGCTCGCTGCTGGCGACCGCGCCGAAACCGCCGACGACGGTGAGGACGACCCCGGGGACCACATGATGGACATGCACTCCCCCGGCGCTGACGTTCCCGAAGGGACCCTTGCCCGCCCGGATCGTGCGGGTGATGACGCGGGTGATCAGGAAGGTCAGCACGAACGCGGTGAGGGCGAGGAGCAGTGGCAGTTTGCCCGGCTCGACGATGTTCCGCTCCCACCAATGTCCCATATGCGCACTTTATCCATGGCGGCTGCCGCAGACGCTCTCGCGACCGCCGGGTAACCTGCGCCGGTGTCCACGACCCCCTCGTCGCTCGCCTGGCCGGACGGCCTCCGCTTCGCCTTCGGCACCCTCACCGTGCTTCCGGTCAAGGTGACCCGCTGGGACCGCGAGGCGGCCCGCGCCGGCATGCTGTGCGCCCCGCTCGCCGGGCTGCTGGTCGGCGCCTCGGCCGCGGTACTCGGGGTGCTCCTGCTGTTCCTGGGCGCGGGTGAGCTGCTCGCCGCCGTCGCCTCTGTCGCCGTACCGGCCGTCCTAACCCGTGGTCTGCATCTCGACGGGCTCGCGGACACCGCGGACGGGCTGGGCAGCGGCAAGCCCGCCGAGGACGCGCTGCGGATCATGAAGCAGTCGGACATCGGCCCGTTCGGGGTGATCACCCTCGTCTTCGTCCTGTTCGCCCAGGTGGCCGCGCTCGCACAGCTCTTCGGCGACTCCTGGGCCCGGGGTGCCGTAGCCGCCGTCGTCTCGGCGACCGTCGCCCGGCTGGCCCTCACCCTGGCCGCCCGCACCGGCGTACCGGCCGCCCGGCCGGAGGGGCTGGGGGCGGCTGTGGCGGGCGTGGTGCCGGTGCGGGGCGCGGTGGTCGCCGCCGTGGCCGTGACGCTGGCGGCGGCCGGTGCGGGGGCGTTCTTCGGGCCTTACGACGCCACCGTCGCCGTCACCCTGGGTCCGACGGACACCTGGGCGTTTCCCGAGCCGTACGACGCCGTCCGCACGGCCCTCGCGGTCCTCGCCGCCCTCGCCGTCGCCGAACTCCTCCTACGGCACTGCACGCGCCGCTTCGGCGGGGTCACCGGGGACGTGTTCGGCGGACTCGCGGAGACGGCGGCGACGACGGCGCTCGTGGTGCTGTCGCTGGGGCGTTAGCAGGCCCTCCGCCACACCCCCAGTTCGTACTTCTTCAGCATCGAGCTCAGCTTCAGGCGGCGGGAGTCGGAGCAGAAGCGGCGGGTCGGCAGTTCGTACTCGACGTGGAAGACGGCCTTGCCCGCCGCGACGAAGGGCTTCAGGGCGGCGCATTCGTCGTACTGGGCGCACTGTTCGTTGACCGCGAAGTCGAAGTCCCCGACCAGTTGGGGGATCTGGTCCAGGTCGTTCTTCAGGCCCACCGACATGCCCCGGTCGTGGGCGAGTTTCGCGATCAGGCGGTTGTAGCGGAGCTGGTCGGAGGCCTTCAGGGGGAAGCCGGTGCGGTTGCGGTAGCCGTCCATGTTGTCGGGCTCCACCGCGTCGAAGCCCTTCTCACGGCACATGTCCATGCGGGCCGCCATGAGGGGCTCCAGGACATCCGTGCGACGGATGTCGAGCCAGCGCTCGCCCTCCCAGCCGTTGCCCCGGCCCAGCACCGACTTCGGGAACTTCTTCGCGTCGGGGCGCCAGTCCTCCCAGGCGCCGGTGGAGAGGTAGCAGATGACCTTGCGGTCCGCGCGGTGCAGTGCGGTGACCGTCGCCCTGGAGTGGTCGAAGCCGTCGATGTCGTAGACCGGCACGTCGACGGTAGTGTCGAGCCGGCCGCTGAGCTGCCACTGCCAGGCGGTGCCGGGGCGGGGCTGCCATCGCTCGTCGCCCGGCTTGTCGTCGGGAACGGTCGTGCAGGCCGCCAGCAGCAGGAGCAGGGCGATGAGCAGGGGCGGGCGTCTCACGGGGCGGGCTCCAAGGTGTGCGGCAACGTGCCCCAAGGATGATCGCCCTCGCCCGGCACGGCACAGTGGACCGTGGCGCCCCGCGCGCGGGCCGGCTCCGCCAGGTCGACGTCGGGCGGGACGCCGTAGACCAGGTGACACAGCCGTACGTCGGTGGAGCCGGGCCACGGCTGCGGGCTCAGTCGGCGGTACGACGCCCAGGTGCCCTCGAAGGTGACGAGCAGGTCCGCGATCCGGGCGTAGGCGGGGTGCGGTGGCGTGCCGTGGTTCAGGGCGAGGGTGCCAAGGCCGGCGCCCCAGGCGGCCACCGCCAGCCGTTGGTAGTGCGTGAACTCGTCCGGGCCCGCGGCGACCTGGTCGAGGAAGGCGCCGTCCGCGCCGTACCAGTCGCGGTGCCGGATGAGGTCGCGGACGACGTCCGGGTGCGGTCGGCGGCCGTAGTCGGTGTCGGCGTACCCGAGCACCCGCACGCCCGCCGCTCGCAGCCGGGCGGCCACCTCGGCGAACGCCGGGTCGGGGCGGTCGCCGGGGCCGCTGGCCGGGTTGAGGACGACGCCGTAGAGGCGGGGGGCCGCCGCGACGATGGCGTTCCACTCGGCGGGGCGGGCGGACGGGTGCTCGTAGTACGGGACCAGCAAGGTGCTCATCGGTGGGCGGTTACCCTCCCCAGCAGGCCGCAGACCAGTCCGGCCTGCGCGACGGCCGCCGTGCCGTACACGATCAGGCCCAGCCAGTGCGGGTCGCCCGTGTGCGTGACCAGGGACAGGGTCTGCGCCAGCGCGGCGGCGCAAGCGACGGTCGCCGCGCTGGTCACCGCGCCGAAGGACTGGAGCAGCAGGCCCGTCCACAGGACCACGCCCAGCAGGAGAAGACCGGCCAGGCGGATGCCGCCGATGCCCGGCGCGTGCGGCCACAGCGCGGAGGTGGCGAGGCTGAGGACCAGCAGGGAGGCCAGGTAGCCCGCCAGACACTGGACGACCGTGCGGGTCGTGCTGCGCCAGAAGGCCTTCGGTGTGCTGCTGGAGCGCAGTCCGGCGAGGCTGCCGCTGCGGAAGCGGTACAGCAGCCATTCGGCGGGGCCCATGCTGAGGGTGAGCGCCACGGCGGCGGGCGCGGCGATCGCGCTGTGCTCCTCGCCCGTGAGGACGTCCCCGAGCGCCGCGTACAGCACGAGGACACCGCTGCCCAGGCCGAACAGGGCGTACGGGAGGGAGGCGGCGAGCCAGGGCGCCGCCACGCGCTGTCGCCCGGACGCCGTCCCGAGCGCGCCGAAGGGCAGCAGGGCCGTCAGTCCGGAGGTCCAGCTGCCCTCGCCCAAGTCCTTGACGGCGGGCGCCACTTCGCGCAGTGCGAGGGCCGCGACCACGGCGAGGGAACCCAGCAGCAGGGCGAGTCTGGCCATGTCGGGCACGGGGTGGACCAGGGCCAGGGCCGCACCCGCCGTCATCGGCAGCAGGGCGGCCAGCAGGGCCCGTTCTCGGCCCATCACCAGCAGGACCGTGGCCGCGCCGAGATAGCCGGACTGGCCCGCGGCGAAGGCCACCGCGGCCGGGTGGGCCGTACCCGCGGCGGCGAACGCGACCAGGGCGCCGAGCAGCGCGCCCAGTGGTGCCCCCAGCAACAGGGAGCGGCGGGCGGCCGAACGGTCGCCCAACCCGAGCCAGGAGTACGCCCGATGGGCCAGCCCCTGGTTCCAGGTCCAGCCGCACAGGGCCCCGGCCAGCAGCGGGACCGTGCCCGCCGGGAGGCTGAAGTCGCCCTTCGGGCCGACGAGCAGGGGCGCCCCGAGGACATAGCCGAAGCCCGGCAGGGCGAAGACGACCCCGCGCAGCAGACAGCCCAGCAGGCCGACCTGCCAGGGGTCGTGGACCGGGCCGTCGGGCTCGGGGTGCCGGCGTTCGACGCGGCCGTAGAGTTCCTCGGCGAGCGCGAAGGAGTTCTTCACGCCGTAGCGCTCGCGTATCTGGTCGTCGGAGAGGCCGTCGGACTCCAGCAGGGCGGCTATCTCGTCGGGATGGACGGCGGCGGCTATGAAGTCGTCGAGCCGCTCGGCGAGTTCGTCGATCGGGTCGGGCTGCGCCCAGCTGGGGGTGCGCTGCCGGGGCACGTAGGGGAGGGTGTCCGGGCGGGCGCCCGGGGGCATCCAGAGGCTTCCGCTCACCAGCCGGCCCCTTCCGTCGCGGCCGCCGCGTACCACGGGTCGCGCAGTTCGAGGGTCCAGTCGGCGACCGTCTCCAGCGTGGGCTCGTAGATCTCGGGCCCGCCCGCGAGTTCCTGGTAGATCGTCCGGAAGGCATCGACGCTGCGGCGCAGGGTGAACCGGTCGATGACGCGTTGGCGGGACAACTCGCCCAGTTCCAGGCGCCGTTCGTCGTCCCGCAGCAGGGTCAGTGCCGCGGCCGCCATCTTCTCCGGCTCGCGCGGGGGTACGACCAGACCCGTGTCGCCGACGGCCTCGCGCACTCCCCCGACGTCCGTCGACACCGTCGTACGGCCGCAGGACATCGCCTCGATGATGGAGAACGGGAAGCCCTCCGAGATCGACGACAGCATGACGACGTGACCGGCCGCGTAGGCCCGCCAGACCTCGCTGATCCGGCCCTCGAAGGTCAGGCCGTCACTCACGCCGAGTTCGGCTGCCAGCTTCCCCAGCTTGGTGTGGTAGGCCTCCCCGCCGGGCGGTACCGGGCCGAACAGTCTCAGCCGGGTCTCGGGGATCTCGGCGCGTACCAGGGCGTAGGCGCGCAGCAGCGTCTCCAGGTCCTTGATGGGGTCGACGCGTCCGCACCAGGAGAGCGTGGGGACCTCGGGTTCGGGGCCGGCGTGCGGGAAGGCGGCCGGGTCGACGCCGTTGTAGACCGTGCGGATCTTGTCGCCGTCGGCGCCGCCGCGCTCCTCCCAGCGGCGGTTGTACTGGTTGCACGGGGTGATCAGGTCGGCGGCGCGGTAGCCGAGCGAGTTCAGCTCGCGGTAGAAGCCGAGCATGAACGCCTTGACCGGCCAGCGCTGTTCGCCGCTGCGGTAGCCGAGATAGCGCTCGCGCAGGTAGATGCCGTGCTCGGTGAGCAGGAAGGGCACACCGTCCAGCTTGCGGGCGGCGAGCGCGGGCAGCGTGGCCAGGCCGCTGCTGACGGCGTGGGCGACGGAGTCCTCCGGGATGCGGACGCCGAGGGGCCTCAGGGCGTGCTCCAGCAGGTCGGTCGCGGTGAGCGCGTCGTGAACCGTCGGGCGGGCGGGCGCGGTCGACAGATGCGGCATCGTCCAGATCCACATCAACGAGCGCAGCGCGGACTCCGTACGCAGGGCCGCCGACAGGCGTCCGTCGCGGGCGAGTTCGGCCAGCTCGTACAGCGCCTCACCGAAGTCGCAGTGCGCCTCGGGGTCGAGGAAGGCGAGCAGGAAACGCTCGTAGGAGTCGATGAAACGGCGACGGGCCCTGCCGTACGGCGCTCGCGCGCGCCCGGGGCGCGGGCCCCAGGTCGGTACGGCGGTGTGCCGGTAGACGTTGGGCGGCAGCTCCCAGGTCACGGGTTCGCGGCCGCTGCCGGTGAGCGAGACGATGTGGAAGTCGACCTCGCGCATGCCCTTGACGAGTTGGTCGCACCAGGTGCTGACCCCGCCGTGGACGTGCGGATAGGTGCCTTCGGTGAGCATGGTGACATGACGGCCGGTGCGCATCATGCGAAGTTCCCCCCTGTTGGAACGTTACGGCTTGACTGCGCACGCCGGCTGTGGGGTACCGGCGTGCGCACGTGGTGCTGGCAGCTCTGCGCTTCGGTCAGGAGGGCAGGTTCAGCTTGAGGGCGTTCTGGAGCAGCTCCGGCGTGGTCCAGGCCGAGCGGGCTCCCGCGTAGGGCGTGCCGAAAGCGGTGGTGCCGAGCAGGAGCTGCTTCTGCGTCCCTTCCGGTGCGGTCACCGGGATCTGCGTTCCGGACGGTGCGGTGACGGTCACGGTGTTCCCGACGCGGTAGGCGGTGACCTGGTTGTTCGCGATCGCGGTCCGCCAGGCCGCGCGGCGCTGGAGCTCGGTGCCGATGGCGCGCTGGGCGAGGTTCTCCACCGGGGTGTTGTCGGCGAAGAGCGCCGCGTAGTCGGCCAGCACCCGCTCCATGACCGGGTACAGGGTCCGGTCCTCGGCCAGGTTGGACTGGTGGGCGTAGTGCGGGCGGGGGTCGTTGCCCACGACGTGTGAGAGGGCGGTGCGCGCCTCCCTCGGGACGATGTACGCGTCGTAGCCGGTGGCGGTGTCCAGCGGCTCGTCGAGGCAGGTGGACGACGGGTCGCTCTCGCAGACGCCGCTGCCGCCGTCGGCCGCCGAGGTGTAGATCCAGTTGTACTCGTCGGCCATCTCGGCCTCGGTGCCGACGTTGTAGTACACGTTCATCGGGTGGCGCGGGACGGTCACGGCGCTGCCCACCGCACGCTGCTCCGGCTCGCGGGAGTTGTCCGAGGCGATCCACTCGATGCCGTTGTCGGCGAGGGCGCCGGCCAGGTTCGGGTTGTCGTCGGGCTGCTGGGGCGTCGTCCTCAGACCCGAGTGCTCGCCGGTGACCAGCTCGGAGCGGTCGACCGGGAGGCCGTGCGCGAGCGCCCAGTCGTGGTTGTCGGAGATCTGCGCGGAGATGTCGGCGCGGCTCATGTACCGCGTGGAGCCGTCGGCGTTCTTGGCGCAGCTCCACGGCACGGTGGTGGTGTCCTGGACGCAGCCGAGGTACGGGTGCGTGTAGGTGTGGTTGATCCAGCGGTACTCGTCCTTGTCGGCGAGCAACCGGTCGGCGAGCGGGTCCGTGCCGCCGTTCTCGCTCTTCCACTCCTCACCGGAGCCCGCGTTGTAGACCATGTCGAGCGTGAAGCCGTGCTCCCGCTGCCACTGCGCCGCGTACTGCGCGTCGGCCGCGGTCATACGGATCGGCGTGGTCCCCTCGCCGTCGCCGCCCGCGCAGTCGAAGTCGCCGGGTGTGCAGTTGCGTTCGGTGTCCCAGCGGCTGTCGGGCGCGAAGACGTCGTCGACATGCACGGCGAAATAGTTGCGACTGCGACCGAGGTGCACGCCCTGCGTCAGCCATTCCACGATGCCCCGGGCCAGCACCCGGAACTGTTCCTGGTGCTGGTTGTAGGCGAAGGTCACCACCAGCTCGCGGCGCCCGTCGTGGGCGTACTCGCCGATCAGGCTTCCCTTGCCCTCCCCCGCCGGCACGGGAAGGTCGACGTAACTGGTGAAGCCCTCACGGGGCTTGGCGACGAAGCCGTAGCTCTCCTGCACCGAGGTGTCGTTGTTCTCGAAGGTGAAGGCGCCGTCGAGGTAGCCGAAGGGGCCCGCCTTGCCGGCCGCGGTGACGGAGGCGTCCCGCCCGTCGAGGGTGCCGGCCCAGCCGCCCTGGCTCGTGTAGTCGAGGCCGACCTCCGGATGCGCCCAGGTGTAGGCGTCGACCTGCGGGATGCCGTAGGTCCGCTCGTAGGTCTCCAGGGCGGTCTGCTCGGCGGAGCCCGCGCCGAACGGGGCCTCGTTCGGGAGCACGACGCCCTGGTACTTGGCGCGGGGCGTGCCGTTCACCGTGTCGCTGAGGAACGCCTGCGTGATGGCCGGGCGGTCCGGGTCGGTCAGGTCGACCGTGGTGTACGGGATGCCGGTGCTCTCCAGCTGGGCTGTGATGGCCTGGACGGGGCTGTCGCCGTTGTCCACCACCAGCACCTTCAGGTCGATGCGCGACGGCTCCGCGGCCGACGCGCCGGGTGTGCCCAGTCCCAGCGTCATGAGCCCGGCGGCCGTCAGTACGGCGGCCGTGGTTGTCCATCTGTTTGCGTGCGCACTTTGCGCCATGGTCGTCCTCCCCCAGAAGATCCCCCGCAGGACCCTCATTGTGGTCGATCAGAGGAGGATCCGTGGAAATCATGCAAAGCGGCGAGCCGTATGCTCGCCGGAACCAGACGAGTGTGACTCAGCTCACCGGGCGCGGGGATCAAGAAGTGACCACGACGCCACCGACAGGTGAATGCCCGCAGGAATGAGCGAACGCGACCCCGAGCGTAGGCTCGTGCCAGGTGTTTGCCTGTCCAGGTAGAGACCGTCTCGCAGGAGGGATCCAGGGTCGTTTGTCGGGCCCGGTCGACCCACCCGCATTCGGCCACACCACACTTCGATCGGAAGCGAGATTTCACCACCGTGACTGCTCTCACTCTCAGCACCGCCGCGGCGCCCGGCCTGCGGGCCGACGCGATCGTGATCGGTGTCGCCAAGGGCGCCGAGGGCCCGGTTGTAGCACCGGGCGCCGAGACTGTGGACAAGGCGTACGACGGCAAGCTCGCCGGCGTCCTGGAGACCCTCGGTGCCTCCGGTGCCGAGGGCGAGGTGACGAAGCTGCCCGCCCCGGCCGGCTTCAAGGCGCCGCTCGTGGTGGCGGTGGGCCTGGGCGCCGAGCCCGAGAAGGACTCCGGGTTCGACGCTGAGGCCCTGCGCAAGGCCGCAGGCGTGGCCGCGCGCGCCCTGGCCGGTTCCAAGAAGGCCGCGTTCGCGCTGCCGCTCGCGGACGCCACCGACGCCGGGGCCGTCGCCGAGGGCGTGCTGCTCGGCGCGTACTCCTTCGACACCTACAAGGACAGCGGCAAGGACACGAAGGCCAAGGACGCCAAGGGCAAGAACGGCAAGGCTCCGCTCGCCGAGGCCGCGCTGCTCGGCGGCAAGCCCCGCGACCGCGCGTACAAGGCGGCCGTCGAGCGCGCCACCGCCGTCTCCGAGGAGCTCAACCGCGCCCGCGACCTGATCAACATGCCGCCGAACGACCTCAACCCGGAGGCGTTCGCCGGTGTCGCGCAGGCCGCGGCCAAGGAGCACGGCATCAAGATCCAGGTGCTCGACGAGAAGGCCTTGGAGAAGGGCGGCTACGGCGGCATCCTCGGCGTCGGCGCCGGGTCGGCGTCGGGGCCGCGGCTGGTGAAGCTGTCGTACACCTCCTCCAAGGCGAAGAAGCACCTCGCCTTCGTCGGCAAGGGCATCACCTACGACTCGGGCGGCATCTCGCTGAAGCCGGCGGGCCACAACGAGACGATGAAGTGCGACATGAGCGGTGCGGCCGCCGTGTTCGGCGCGGTGGTCGCGGCCGCTCGTCTGGGGCTCGAGGTCAACATCACCGGCTGGCTGGCGCTCGCCGAGAACATGCCGTCCGGCTCGGCCACCCGGCCGGGAGACGTGCTGCGCATGTACAGCGGCAAGACGGTGGAGGTGCTGAACACCGACGCCGAGGGACGGCTGGTCCTGGCCGACGCGCTGTGGGCGGCCTCTCAGGAGAAGCCGGACGCGATCGTCGACGTGGCGACGCTGACCGGCGCGATGATGCTGGCGCTGGGGAACCGGACGTTCGGGATCATGGCGAACGACGAGGCGTTCCGCTCCGCGGTGCACGAGGCCGCGGAGGAGGTCGGCGAGCCGGCGTGGCCGATGCCGTTGCCGGAGCACCTGCGCAAGGGGATGGACTCGGCCACCGCCGACATCGCGAACATGGGTGAGCGGATGGGCGGAGGGCTGGTCGCCGGGCTGTTCCTGAAGGAGTTCGTGGGTGAGGGGATCACCTGGGCCCACCTGGACATCGCCGGGCCGGCCTTCAACGAGGGTGGACCCTTCGGGTACACGCCGAAGGGAGGCACGGGTACCGCGGTGCGGACGCTCGTGCGGCTGGCCGAGCTGACCGCCTCGGGTGACCTGGGCTGAGGCCGTTGTCGGTGACGGGGCCCCGCGCGCGGGTAGGGCGGGGCCCCGTCGCTTGCCGTACGACTCTCGTACGACATGAGAGTGCGACGTCTCACACACCGGCCCGGCGTCTCGTCCCGCCTCCACAAGTGCGAAGATGGGCCACGGCAGGACAGGGCCCCCACCGAAGGGCCGAAGAACGAGCGGCCGGACACCAGCCGCCGACCGGTCACTGGAGACCGGCGTGGCGCACATGCATGGAGGACGTGACGTGGCGAACGACGCCAGCACCGTTTTCGACCTAGTGATCCTCGGCGGTGGTAGCGGTGGTTACGCCGCGGCCCTGCGCGGGGCGCAGCTGGGCCTGGACGTCGCCCTGATCGAGAAGGACAAGGTCGGCGGCACCTGCCTGCACCGAGGTTGCATTCCCACCAAGGCCCTGCTGCACGCGGGCGAGATCGCCGACCAGGCCCGCGAGAGCGAGCAGTTCGGTGTGAAGGCCACCTTCGAGGGCATCGACGTACCGGCCGTCCACAAGTACAAGGACGGGGTCGTCGCCGGTCTGTACAAGGGTCTGCAGGGGCTCATCGCCTCCCGCAAGGTGACCTACATCGAGGGTGAGGGCCGCCTGTCGTCCCCGACCTCCGTCGATGTGAACGGTCAGCGCGTCCAGGGCCGCCACGTGCTGCTCGCGACCGGCTCCGTGCCGAAGTCGCTGCCGGGCCTGGAGATCGACGGCGACCGGATCATCTCCTCCGACCACGCCCTCGTCCTGGACCGCGTGCCGAAGTCCGCGATCGTCCTCGGCGGCGGTGTCATCGGCGTCGAGTTCGCCTCCGCCTGGAAGTCCTTCGGTACGGACGTCACCGTCATCGAGGGCCTGAAGCACCTCGTCCCGGTCGAGGACGAGAACTCCTCCAAGCTGCTCGAGCGCGCCTTCCGCAAGCGCGGCATCAAGTTCAACCTGGGCACCTTCTTCTCGAAGGCCGAGTACACCCAGGACGGTGTCAAGGTCACCCTCGCCGACGGCAAGGAGTTCGAGGCCGAGGTTCTGCTGGTCGCCGTCGGCCGCGGCCCGGTCTCCGCCGGTCTCGGTTACGAGGAGCAGGGCGTCGCCATGGACCGCGGCTATGTCCTGGTCGACGAGTACATGCGCACCAACGTTCCCACCATCTCCGCCGTCGGTGACCTGGTCCCGACCCTGCAGCTCGCGCACGTGGGCTTCGCCGAGGGCATCCTGGTGGCGGAGCGTCTGGCCGGTCTGAAGACCGTCCCGATCGACTACGACGGTGTCCCGCGGGTGACGTACTGCCACCCGGAGGTCGCCTCCGTCGGCATCACCGAGGCCAAGGCCAAGGAGATCTACGGCGCGGACAAGGTCGTCGCTCTGAAGTACAACCTGGCGGGCAACGGCAAGAGCAAGATCCTGAACACCGCGGGCGAGATCAAGCTCGTCCAGGTCAAGGACGGTGCCGTGGTCGGCGTCCACATGGTCGGCGACCGCATGGGCGAGCAGGTCGGCGAGGCCCAGCTGATCTACAACTGGGAAGCGCTGCCGGCCGAGGTCGCCCAGCTCGTCCACGCCCACCCGACGCAGAACGAGGCTCTCGGCGAGGCCCACCTGGCCCTGGCCGGCAAGCCCCTCCACTCGCACGACTGACCCTCGGTCGACGAACGCGACGACACAGACTTCCGCACTTTCCGTAAGGAGCAACCGAAACCATGGCGGTTTCCGTAACCCTTCCGGCGCTCGGCGAGAGCGTCACCGAGGGCACTGTCACCCGCTGGCTGAAGGCCGAGGGCGAGCGCGTCGAGGCCGACGAGCCGCTGCTGGAGGTGTCGACCGACAAGGTCGACACCGAGATCCCCTCGCCCGCCGCCGGTGTCCTGGCGTCCATCAAGGTCGCCGAGGACGAGACCGTTGAGGTCGGCGCCGAGCTGGCCGTCATCGACGACGGCACGGGCGCCCCCGCTGCCGCCCCGGCCCCGGCCGTCGAGGAGGTCGCCCCGCCGGCGCCCGAGCCGGCCCCGGCCGCCCAGCCGTCCACCGAGCAGGCCGCACCGGCCCCTGCTCCCACCCCCCAGGCCGCCGCCGGCACCGGTACCGCCGAGGGCACGGACGTCGTCCTGCCCGCGCTCGGCGAGTCCGTCACCGAGGGCACCGTCACCCGCTGGCTGAAGGAGGTCGGCGACTCCGTCGAGGCCGACGAGCCGCTGCTGGAGGTGTCGACCGACAAGGTGGACACCGAGATCCCGGCGCCCACCTCCGGTGTGCTGCTTCAGATCGTGGTCGGCGAGGACGAGACCGCCGAGGTCGGCGCC
>NZ_NTGE01000219.1 GCF_002291145.1 Streptomyces sp. SA15 | reverse complement strand
GTACCCGGCGGCGCCGAACCAGCCGATGACCGCGACCGGCACGACCGCGGGGATACCGCCGGCGACTTCCTTGATCTGGCCCGCCGCCAGCCGGCACTTGGCGCACTCGTCCAGGTGCTTGCGCAGACCCCGTTCGGCCCGCGTGCGCAGGCCGCCGCGGGCGTAGGCGCCGAGCCGGTCGGCGTAGCGGGCGCACTCCTCGTCGCCGGCGAGGGCGGCGCTGACGTGGGCCTGGAGGTAGGCCTGCTTGAGGCCTTCGCGGGCGCGGCTGGCGAGCACGCGCGTGCCGTTGGCGTCCAGCCCGAAGAGCGTGGCGACCTCGCTCGGCGACTCGTCCTCGACCTCGGTGTGCCACAGCACGGCCTGCCAGCGCTCGGGCAGCGACCGGAAGGCCTGCATGGCCATGGACTGCTCGGCCTCGTGCATCGCGCGGACGTCGGCGCCCAGGTCGAGCGTGTCGTTGTCGGCCACCTCGGAGGAGCGCGCGGACTGCGCGGCGAACACCGCGAAGTCGTCGACCAGTTGCTCCCGCTTCGCGGATTTCGTCCAGCTCGCGGCGACCCGTCGCACGGTGGTGAGCAGATACGCGCGTACGGCGTGCTCGGGCCCGGAGCCGCCCCGCACCGCCTGGAGCATGCGGGCGAAGACCTCGGCCGTGAGGTCGTCGGCGGTGTGGCCGTCACGGCAGCAGGTGCGCGCGTACCGGCGCACCGCGTCCGCGTGGCGCCGGTAGAGCGCCTCGTAGGCCGAGTCGTCGCCCGAGCGCATCCGGTCGATCAGATCGGCGTCGGACGGCGGCAGCTCCCTGGGCGGCGGCAGGATGCCGCTGTCCTCGCGCCGGTCGCGCTGGGCCGGCACGCTCGACTCGACGGGCTCGCCGCCCTGCGCCGGGATGGTGGCCTCGACCGGTTTGCCGCCCTGCGGGAAGCCGGCCCGTCCCCCCTGGCTCGGCACATACGGGGAGGCCGCGCCGCCGGCCTCCCCGTCGTCGTCACCGAATGACCCGTCCCGCCCGTCAAAGCTCATCGCGGAAAGCCCCCGCCGCCTGCCCAACCAGTCCCGAACACCGGGTCAGAGTGCCATATTGGCTTTTGTTCAGGATCAGGCGGCACGGCCCGGCCACTCGTCCATGGGGGCTTTCCGCAAGGCAGTGCCAGCCATCACTCGTACGGGGAAGGCTCAATCGGCGTTCCCATGCCGGGAGTTGAGCCGCGCGCCCGAAATGACCGGAATGCTGCCCGGGGGGTGCACGGAGCGAGGGCGCGCAGCGCCCACGCCCCAGCATCACCCCTTCGAGTCACACCGGCCGCGACCGCAACCCCTCCAGCAGGATGTCCAGCAGTCGCGCCGAGGCCGCCGCCTGCTGCGCCGGGTCCGGCAGCGAAGGCGCCGCCGTGGCGATCACCAGCAGGACGTCCGACACCGACACATCGGCCCGCAGCTCACCCGCCGCGCGCGCCCGCTCCACGAGCTGGCCCACGACCTCGAGCAGCGCCGCCGCCCCCGTGTCGTCGACCGCGGAGTCCGCCGAGAGCGCCGAAGACCCCTCCGGCACTAACCGCAGCTCCCCGGAACCCGGCTGCGTCCGCTGCTGCGGCACCCGCGCCCCGTCCGCGCCCTCGTCCACTCCGACCCGCAGCACCTGCGGCGGCAGCAGCCGCCCGGCGCCCGAGGCCACCGACGTGCGCAGGAAGCGCGAGAGCGCCGACCACGGCTCGTCCTCCTGCCCGAGCGCCGCGCGCGCCTGGTCGGTCAGCCGGGAGGTCTCCTCCTCGGCTATCCGCCGCACCAGGACGTCCTTGCTCGGGAAGCGCCGGTACACCGTGCCGACGCCGACCCGCGCGCGCCGCGCCACGTCCTCCATCGGCGCGCCGTACCCCAGCTCGCCGAAGACCTCGCGCGCCGCACGCAGCACGTGCTCCAGATTGCGCTGTGCGTCCACCCGCAGCGGCGTCGTCCGCGCACTGTCCCCGCGTCCGTTGCCCCCCGCCGCGCTCATCGCCGAACCCATCGCGCCGCCCAGCCCCCCGCCACCGGATGCGATGGCAGACGCGGACGACCAATGAGAGTCCTGAACATGCATAAGTGTTCCCCCGGTAATGACGTCTCCCCCCGGAGACTCTCCCCGCCATTGAAAGCCGGAGCGCACGGAACAAGCCCGGTTCACGGGTCCGCGCGTCGCGGACCCGAAGGCGCATCCCCCTACACCCCGTCGACACACGAACATAGTTGAGTGAGGGTCAATTCAGAAGGGGCACGTTCCGCACGGAGCGCCCCCCGATCGGAGTACGGGTCGCATACGTCCCGATTGCACCCCCTCCGGGCGCCGGGCGCACCCCCGCTGACCTGCGGTCCTTCTCCGCACTCCGGTGATTCGGCCAACCCTGCGTTCCCACGGCTCGCGGTCACACAATTTGTCGGGGCTGTGGACAAACGCAAGCGCCGGGTGCGTCATGGGATGGTGAAGGAACGTGCGCGCATTCTCGTTGTCGGCGGCGGCTACGTCGGGATGTACACGGCCCTGCGCCTCCAGCGGAAGCTGAAACGGGAACTCGACCGGGGCGAGGCGGAGATCACCGTGGTCACTCCCGACCCGTACATGACCTACCAGCCGTTCCTCCCCGAGGCGGCCGCGGGCTCCATCTCCCCCCGCCATGTCGTCGTACCGCTGCGTCGCCTCCTCGACCGCTGCCGAGTCGTCATCGGCGAGGCCACCTCCATCGACCACGCCAAACGCACCGCCGCCGTCACCACGCTCGCCACCGAGGAGGAGCGCACCGGCCCGCAGCAGCTGTCGTACGACGAACTCGTCCTCGCGCCCGGCTCGATCTCGCGCACCCTGCCCATCCCCGGCCTCGCCGAGCACGGCATCGGCTTCAAGACCGTCGAGGAGGCCATCGGCCTGCGCAACCACGTCATCGAGCAGATGGACATCGCCTCCTCCACCCGCGACCCCGCCATCCGCGACGCGGCCCTGACCTTCGTCTTCGTCGGCGGCGGCTACGCCGGAGTCGAGGCGCTCGGCGAGCTGGAGGACATGGCCCGCTACACCGCGCGCTACTACCACAACCTCCGCCCCGAGGACATGAAGTGGATCCTCGTCGAGGCCTCGGACCGCATCCTGCCCGAGGTCGGCGAGGAGATGGGCCGCTACACGGTCACCGAACTGCGCCGCCGCAACATCGACGTACGGCTGAACACTCGCCTGGAGTCCTGCGCGGACCGCGTCGCCGTCCTCAGCGACGGCGCCCGCTTCCCGACCCGGACGGTCGTCTGGACGGCCGGCGTCAAACCCCACCCGATCCTCGCCGCCACGGCCCTGGCGCTGAACGAACGCGGTCGGCTGAAATGCACCCCCCAGCTGACGATCGAGGGCACCACGCACGCGTGGGCCGCGGGCGACGCCGCCGCCGTCCCCGACGTCACCGCCGAGGAACCCGGCAGGGAATGCGCCCCCAACGCCCAGCACGCGCTGCGCCAGGCCAAGACCCTCGGCGACAACATCGCGCACTCCCTGCGCGGCGAGCCCCTGGAGACGTACGCCCACAAGTACGTCGGCTCGGTCGCCTCCCTGGGACTGCACAAAGGCGTCGCCCACGTCTACGGACGCAAGCTGAAGGGCTACCCTGCCTGGTTCATGCACCGCGTCTACCACCTCAGCAGGGTGCCCACCTTCAACCGCAAGGCCCGTGTCCTGGCCGAATGGACCCTGTCCGGGCTCTTCAAGAGGGAGATCGTCTCCCTGGGATCACTCGAACATCCCCGAGCGGAGTTCGAACTCGCGGCCGGTGGAAAGCCTCCTCACACACCTACGGACAACCCGAAGGGGTCGTCCTGACCGGACCGAGGAACTCCGGCCGCAAGGTAGGCGTCTGACGGATGTCGACCCGGTCGGCCGCCCTGCCAGACTGGTCCCGACCTTGGACGGGACAGACCCCGCCCTTCGAACCCCCGAGGCTTTCCCCACAGTGCTGCACCCTCGGGGCGCCCGCCGAAGACGATGACACGAGGCAAGGATTCGTGAACTTCACGCGCTGGAGCGCCCGGCTCCCCGGAACGCAGCGCCGCGCGGCAGCGCGGACCGAACAGACGGTCCTCCCGGACCGGCGGGGAGAGGTCTCGGGCTCCGTCCCCGCGGCCCGCGCCGAACAACTGACCGACGCGGCACCACCCGTGCCCGCCGTCGACGAACTCCCGGTGCGCGAGGTCCTCGACCGCGTCCCCGCCCTCGTCGCCCTCGTCCACGGCTCCGCCCACCGCCTCGCCTACGTCAACGACGCCTACGTCACCGCCTTCGGCGCCCGCCCGACCGGCGCCCCGGCCCGCGAGGCCCTCCCGGAGCTGGACGAGATCGGCCTGCTCCCGCTCCTGGACCAGGTCCTGCGCAGCGGCAAGCCCCGCACGGTCAAGTCCCGCAAGGCCCCCGACGGCCGCTCGTACACGTTCACGTGCACGCCGATCGCCGAGGGCGACGGTGGCGTCCTCGTCTTCGCGACGGACGTCACCGACCACGCCGAAGCCGCCGAACGCCTCAGAGCCAGCGAACGCCGCCAGCGCGAAACCGCGGTCACCCTCCAGAGGTCCCTGCTCCCACAAGAGCTCGAACAACCGGACGACCTGCGCATCGCGGCGACGTACCACCCCGGCGGCACGGAGGCCGCGGTCGGCGGCGACTGGTACGACGTGATCACACTGGGCGGCGGCCGCACGGCGCTCGTGATCGGCGACGTGATGGGCCGAGGGGTCCGCGCGGCGGCGGTCATGGGCCAGCTCCGTACGGCGGTCAGGGCTTACGCCCGTCTCGACCTGCCCCCGCACGAGGTGCTCCAGCTCCTGGACGGCCTCGCCATGGAAATCGACGCCAACCAGATCGCCACGTGCGTGTACGCCGTCCACGACCCGAACGAGGGGCGGCTGGTGTACGCCTCGGCCGGCCACCTGCCCATCCTGGTCCGCGACGAGAGCGGAGCCGTCCAGCGCGCCGACGAACCGACCGGCCCACCGCTCGGCACGGGCGGCTGGATGCACGCCTCGGGCTCGATCCCGCTGAGCCCGGGTTCCACGGCGGTGCTGTACACGGACGGCCTGGTCGAGCGGCGGAACGAGGACCTGGACGAGGGCATCGCGTCCCTGGAGCGAGCCCTGGCCGGCGCGACCGGCACCCCGCAGGTCGTCTGCGACCGCCTGGTCCGCTCGGCGGGCGTGACGGCGGACCACGACGACGACGTGGCCGTCCTGGTCCTCCAGCATCCCGCCCGCACGGGCCCGGACAGCGACCTCTTCCGCAACGCGGCCCTGGAACTGCTGGGCGGCGTGGAAGCGGCGCCACGCGCGCGTGCGTTCGCCTCGGGCGTGCTGACGAGCTGGCGGTTCCCGGTGGAACTGCACGACCTGGGCGTCCTGGCCGCCAGCGAACTGGTCGCCAACTCACTCCAGCACGGCACCCCACCCATGCGCCTGCGCCTCCGCCGCACCGACCGCCGACTGATCGTCGAGGTCACGGACGGCGACGACCACCTCCCGCGGCGCCGGCGCGCGGAACCCGGCGACGAGTCGGGCCGGGGCATCGCCATCGTGGCGACGATCGCGTCGGCGTGGGGGTCACGGAGGACACCGGGCGGTGGGAAGGCGGTGTGGTGCGAGTTCGTCCTGCCGCGGGCGACGACCTGACGAGCGGGGGTGCTCCACCCCCGCCACAGGCGTCGCACGGACTCGGGTACCTGCCGGTCCACCGCACCGCCGAGCTGCCCGCGACCTCCGTCGACGTCACCCCGGCCGAGTGGCGGACCGGCTCCGCCAGTTCGCTGCCCTCATCGGGGTGAGCACCCTGCTCGGCCTGATGATCGCCGTGATCCCGAGCGTGGTGGTCCTCGCCGCACGGACCTCAGGCTTCGTCCTGAGCCTCCCGCGGTGGCAGCTGGGCGTACTCGCCGCGGCTTCCCACTTCGCGGCCCTCCTCAAGCCTGCGCCGCCATGGGCTCCGCGGACGCTCCGCTCCCGGCGACCACCCGGCTGTTCGCGAGCGCCGGCTTGTCCTGCACGTCCGTGAGGTGCCGCCCGAGCCGCAGCGCCAGCACACTGATGCCCAGCGAGAACAGCAGGAACGTCACGATGTACGGCGCGTGCAGCGAGGCACCCATCGGCCCGCCCACCGCCGGACCGACAGCCAGCGCGAGCTGCTTCACCAGGGCGAAGGCGGAGTTGTACTGCCCGGCCATCCCGGCCGGCGCGAGGTCGGCGACCAACGGAGCGACGGTCGGCGACAGCATCGCCTCACCCAGGCCGAACAGCGCGTACGTCGAGATGAACGCGGCCGTGGCCATCTCCCGGCTGCCGTGCCCGAGCCCCGCACAACCCGCCACGCCCCATGCCAGGGCCCAGATCAGTCCCACGGACGCGATCACCCGAGACCGCCTCCGCCGCTCCACGAACCTCAGCACGGCGAACTGCGCGACCACGATCACCGCGGTGTTCGCCGCCAGTGCCGACCCCAACGCGGACGTCGAGATCCCGGCCGCCTCCACCCCGTACGCACTCAGCCCCGACTCGAACTGCCCGTAGCAGGCGAAGAACAACACGAACCCCAGCACACACAGCTGCACCATGGCCCGGTTGCCCAGCAACTGCCTCCAGCCCCCGCGGACCGACCCCGACCGCCCCGGCACCTCCGCGATCCGCGGCGAGTGCGGCATCCGCACCGTCACCATCACCACGACCAGCACCAGGAACATCGCCGCCTCGATCGCGAACAGCAGCGTGAAGGAGGAGACGCGAGTCGTGTCGACGAGATGCCCGCCGATGAGCCCACCGACCCCGAGCCCCAGGTTCTGCAGGAAGAACTGCGTCGCGAACGCCCGCGACCGCGTCCGAGCCGTCGAGCAGTCCACGATCATCGTCGCGAGCGCCGGCTGCATCACGGCCTGCCCCGCCCCGAGCGCGGCCGCCGACAGCAATACGGTCGTCGCACTGCCCGCGAGCCCCAGGCTCAGCGCCCCCAGCGCGGCGGTGACCAGGGCGGCGAGCAGCACCGGCAGCGGGCCCCGCCGGACGATGGCCCGCCCGGCGAAAGGCAGCACGACCAGCGCGGCCATGGCGAACACGGCGAGAACGAGCCCCGCCGTCACGGCCCCCAGTGCCCGCACCTGCGCCACATAGACGTACAGGTACGGGACGGTGAAGCCGAGCCCGAACGCGCTGAGTGCGTTGCCCACATGGATCCGGCGCATCGCTGCGCCCATCGCCCTGGTCACGTTCACCTCTCTCGAGTTGGTTGGAGGTCCTCAGTAGTTAGGTCTGAGGACTTCAAAGCTAAAGTTCGAACCTAAACAGTACACAGAGAAGGACTTCAAGGCCAAGCAGACGCGTGCGATACTGCGCCCATGGGCGACACCTCCGGCAGCATCAGCAGCGAGCCGACCCTCGAAGAGCAGATCGCCGCCTACCAGCGCGAGTTCCAGGACCTCGACCCCCAGGTCGAGAAGATCGTCTCGGCGCTGTCCCGCCTGAACCGCCGCATGAACGTCGCCTACGGCCGCCAGACCTCAGCCCTCGGCATCAGCAACGCCGAGTGGGAGGTCCTCAAAGCACTCGTCCTCTCCGGCGCGCCCTACCGCATGGGCCCGACCGACCTCGCCAAGCGCCTCGGCCTGACGCCGGCCGCGATGACCCACCGGATCGACCGCATGGTCACCGAAGGGCTGGTCACCAGGGAGCGCGACGAGTCCAACCGCGTCCGCGTGATCGTCGAGCTGACCGCCGAGGGCCGCGAGAAGTGGCTGGAGGCGATGCGTCTCGCTTCGGTCTTCGAGGAGGACCTGCTCCAGGACCTCTCACCGGACGAGCGCACGGCCCTCGGCGAAGTCCTCACCCGCCTCCTGCGCAGGGTGGAGCACGCCCAGCCGGACGCGGGCGGACGCCTCAGTGACCTGGACTGATGCCGGACCCGAGGCATCAGTAAAAGATCTTGACAGGGGGTGCTTGACAGCCCCCTGCCCGATCCGTAAAGTTCTTCGGGTTGCCACGGAGCCGTAACGGTTCTGCGGCAGCACATCCGCCGCATGAGCGGCACCTCAAACCACCAGCATGATCTCCCGGCGGGGTTGAATTCGGCACGCCCGAATTCAATTCGATCTGGGCTCGGCACCTCGATTTGGGACCTGCCGAGGGAATCAGCTAAGGTTTGAGACGTCGGAACGGCCCAACGGCCGCGAGGACAAGCCCGTTGACTGGGCGTCAGACACCGAGAGGATCTGATAAAGTCGACACCGCCGGAAGGCCGAGAGGCCGGAAAGCAAACCCCCTCCGACTGGGAATCGGATCAAGAAATGATCTGGTAGAGTTGGAAGCGCAAGACCGAAGGGAAGCGCCCGGAGGAAAGCCGCGAGAGAGTCTCTCGGGTGAGTACAAAGGAAGCGTCCGTTCCTTGAGAACTCAACAGCGTGCCAAAAGTCAACGCCAGATATGTTGATACCC
>NZ_NTGE01000153.1 GCF_002291145.1 Streptomyces sp. SA15 | reverse complement strand
CCCCGTGGCGCTGGACGCGGCCGCCGATGCGCGGACGCCGTCTCCGGCCCTGCGGGGCGCTGCGCGGAAGCTGGGGCGTCAGCTGATGCGGGCCGCGCGGGCGACCTGGCCGTCGGCGGAGCTCGACGCTCTGGCTCGCGAGTTTCCGAAGGGGGCGCATCAGCCGGTGGTCCTGGGGCTTGCGGCTCGGGCTGCGGGCCTGGGGGCCTTGGATGCCGCTTACTGTGCGGCGTACGAGAGTGTCAGTGGGCCTGCGAGTGCGACGGTGCGGTTGCTGAGCCTTGACCCCTTTGACGCCACGGGGGTGCTGGCTCGGCTGGCGCCGGAGGTGGACCGGGTTGCGGATCTGGCGGTGGAGGCGGCGCGGCGGAGTGGCGACGAGGGGGTCGGCGCCTTGCCCGCGGCTTCCGCGCCGCTGCTGGAAATCGGTGCGGAGGTGCATGCCGCTTGGCCTGTACGGCTGTTCGCGTCGTAGGAGTCTCGCCCCCGCCGCCCCTACCCGTCCCGTCCCCAGGGGCTCCGCCCCTTCGACCCCGCCAGGGGGCTCCGCCCCCTGGACCCCCATCGGCCTGAACGGCCTCGTCCTCAAACGCCGGACGGGCTGAGAATGCCCAGGCCGGCTGAAAGGGCACCACCGTAACAAGAGTTTGGAGCCGCACCTATGCACCTCGACCACCACCACGACGGCCCCGCCGCCGTCAGTGCCGATGCCCGTCGGGCCGACGGCTCGCGGCGTGCCCTGCGAGTCGGGCTCGGTGGGCCCGTCGGGTCCGGGAAGACCGCGACCGTTGCCGCGCTCTGCCGGGCCCTGCGCGACGAGCTGTCCCTCGCCGTTGTCACGAACGACATCTATACGCGTGAGGACGCCGAGTTCCTGCTCCGGGAGGCCGTGCTGCCGCCCGAGCGGATCACCGCCGTGGAGACGGGGGCCTGCCCGCACACCGCGATCCGGGACGACATCTCCGCCAACCTGGAAGCGGTGGAGGATCTGGAGGGCGAGGTCGGGCCGCTGGATCTGATCCTCGTCGAGTCCGGCGGGGACAACCTGACCGCCACCTTCTCCAAAGGGCTCGTCGACGCGCAGATCTTCGTGATCGACGTCGCCGGTGGTGACGACATTCCGCGCAAGGGCGGACCCGGCGTCACCACGGCCGACCTGCTCGTCGTCAACAAGACCGACCTCGCCCCGTACGTCGGCTCCGACCTCGGCCGGATGGCGGCCGACGCCAAGGCACAGCGGGCCGAGCTGCCGGTCGTCTTCCAGTCGCTCAGGAACGAGCCCGGGGTGCGGGACGTCGCCGACTGGGTGCGGGCGCAGCTCGCCGCGTGGACGGCGTGACCGCCGCCGTGGCCGGAGTGCGGGCCACCGCGCGGATCCTCGCGCGCGACGACGGCCGAGGCGGGACGTCCCTGCCCGTCCTGGAGGGCGACGGGCCGCTGGCGCTGCGGCGGACCCGGGGGAGCGGCACCGAGGCGCGCGTCATGCTCGTCGGCGCGATGAGCGGGCCGCTCGGCGGCGACCACTTCACCATCGAGGCCGGCGTGGAGACCGGGGCCCGGCTGCGCGTCGGCTCGGCCGCCGCCACCATCGCCCTGCCGGGACAGGCCAAGGGCGAGTCCCGCTACGACGTCCGGCTCACCGTCGCCGACGGGGGCGAACTGCACTGGCTGCCCGAGCAGTTGATCTCGGCACACGGCAGTGATCTGTACGTCACGACCCACGTCGACCTCGGTGCGACCGCCCGGCTCGTCCTGCGCGAGGAGCAGGTGCTCGGGCGCGTGGGAGAGGATCCCGGGCGGCTCGGCAGCCGCCTGGTCGTACGGGTCGGTGGGCGGACCGTACTGGACCAGGAGTTGGCGTGCGGGCCCGGAGCGCCGGGCGGCTGGGACGGGCCCGCCGTGCTCGCGGGGCATCGGGCCGTCGGCCAAGTCGTCGTCGTACGGTCCGAGTTCGCGACGGAGCCGGTGGCGGCCAGGGTGCTGGGCGAGACCGCCGCGGTCGTACCGCTCGCCGGGCCCGCCGCGCTGGTGACCGCCGTGGCGCCGGACGCGCTGCGGCTGCGCCGGGTGCTGGACGAGGCGCTGGCCTCCATCGGCTAGGACCCGCCCAGCGAACGAACGTTCCCGTTTATCGGATTGGCAAAGAAGGCCGATCACCCCTGTTCTCAGGGAGCTCACAGCCGCGAGGATCCCCGTACCCAATCTCAACGACGTACGGGGAGGTCCCACTTGAGGGACATCAGACCGAAGTGGCGGGCGACGGCGCTCGGTTCGGCCGGAGTGCTCGTCACGGCCACGCTGATAGCCGGTGCCGTGACAGCGCCCACGGCGAGCGCCAGCGGTGACTCCCGCGGCGGCCAGGACCGCGAGGCCCGCGGCGCGGCGATCGCCGCCGCCGAGGCCGCGAAGACCGGCATCGACTGGCAGGACTGCCCCGCCGACTGGGGCCTGGAGAAGCCCATCCAGTGCGGCTGGGTCACCGTGCCGCTCGACTACGCCAAGCCCTACGGCAAGCAGATCAAGCTCGCCGTCGACCGCATCGGCAACACGGGGACCAAGGCGGACCGCCAGGGCGCGCTCATCTACAACCCGGGCGGACCGGGCGGCTCCGGCCTGCGCTTCCCGCGCCGGGTCACCACCAAGGCGCCCGTCTGGGCCAACACGGCCAAGGCGTACGACTTCGTGGGCTTCGACCCGCGGGGCGTCGGCAAGTCGGCGCCCATCTCGTGCGCCGACCCGCAGGAGTTCGTCAAGGCGCCCAAGATGGACCCGGTGCCCGACTCCGAGGCCGACAAGCGCGCCCAGCGCAAACTCGCCCGCGAGTACGCCGAGGGCTGCTACGAGCGCAGCGGCGAGATGCTGCCGCACATGACCACGCCGAACACCGCGCGCGACCTGGACGTCATCCGTGCCGCGCTCGGCGAGAAGAAGCTCAACTTCCTCGGCGTCTCCTACGGCACCTATCTCGGAGCGGTCTACGGCACCCTGTTCCCCGGCCATGTGCGCCGCATGGTCGTCGACAGCGTCGTCAATCCCTCGCGGGACAAGATCTGGTACGAGGCCAACCTCGACCAGGACGTCGCCTTCGAGATGCGCTGGAAGGACTGGGAGGACTGGGTCGCCAAGAACGACGCCACCTTCCACCTCGGCGACACGCGGGACGAAGTCCAGGCGAAGTGGCTTGAGTTGCGCGCCACGGCGAAGAAGAACCCCATCGGCGGGCTCGTCGGCCCGGCCGAACTGATCGGCTTCTTCCAGGGCGCCCCGTACTACGACTCCTCGTGGATCCCGGTCGCGACCGTCTTCAGCAAGTACTTCGCCGGCGACACCCAGGCCCTCGTCGACGCCGCCGCCCCGGACATGTCGGACACCGCGGGCAACGCCGCCTCGGAGAACGGCAACGCGGTCTACACCGCCGTCGAGTGCACCGACGCCAAGTGGCCCACCAGCTGGAAGAGGTGGGACCGGGACAACACCCGGCTGCACAAGGACTACCCGTTCCTGACCTGGGCCAACGCGTGGATGAACCTGCCCTGCGCGACCTGGCCGGTCAAGCAGCAGACCCCGCTGGACGTGAAGACCGGCAAGGGTCTGCCGGGCGTGCTGATCGTGCAGTCCGAGCGTGACGCGGCCACGCCGTACGGCGGTGCCGTCGAACTGCACCAGCGCTTCAAGGGCTCCCGTCTGATCACCGAGAAGGACGCGGGCTCCCACGGTGTGACCAGCCTGGTCAACCCGTGCGTCAACGAGCGGGTGGACGCCTACCTGCTCACCGGCAAGCTGGACGGCGCGGACGTGACGTGCGCGCCGCACGCCACGCCGAAGCCGTAGGCCGTACGGCAGGGTGGGGGCGGCCGGAGCCAACGGCCGCCCTCGCCCGGCCCCGGGCCCCTTTGCCGACGGCAGGCGTCAACTCAGCGGCATCCGGGGGAACTTGCGCTCCTTCTCGGTGCGCGCGGCGGCTTCCTCCGCCTTCACCACGGCCGCGTACTGGTCGACGTACTCCTGCTCGGACAGCGTCAGGATCGCGTACATGATCTCGTCGGTGACGGCCCGCAGGATCGCCTTCTCGTTCTCCATGCCGGCGTACCGGGAGAAGTCGAGGGGCTTGCCGAAGCGGATCACCACGGGGTGGATGTTGGGGACGACCTTGCCGGGCGGCTGGGCCTCGAAGGTGCCGATCATCGCGCAGGGGATGACGGGCACCCCGGCCTTCAGCGCCATCACCGCGACGCCGACCTTGCCCTTGTAGAGCCGGCCGTCGTGGGAGCGCGTGCCCTCGGGATAGATGCCGAGGAGTTCGTTCTTGCGCAGGACGCCGAGCCCTTCGCGGATCGCGGCCTGCCCGGCCTCCTTGCCGGAGCGGTCCACCGGGATCTGCCCGGCGCTGTGGAAGAAGAACGCCGTCAGCCGGCCCTTGAGGCCGGGCCCGGTGAAGTACTCGGCCTTGGCGAGGAAGGTGATGCGCCGTTTGAGGACCGCGGGCATCAGGAAGTGGTCGGAGAAAGAAAGATGGTTGCCCGCGACAATGGCCGGGCCCGACGGCGGAATGTGCTCGAGACCTTCGATTCGGGGACGGAAGATCAGTCTGAGCAGCGGTCCCAGGAGGACGTACTTGAGCAGGTAGTAGAACAACGGGGCGCTCCTCACTTGCTCCGGCGGATCGCTGGGCCGTCGCGTTCCGGCAGGTCAACCGGCATGTCGTGGGGGGCCAGTCTAGGCGCAGGCGCGGTCACGGGGAACCGCCGCCGCTGTCGTCGCCGTTCACAGCCGCACGATGATCAGTGCCGTGTCGTCGGTGGCGCCTCCGGGAGGCAGCAGTTCCAACAGGACGGAGTCGGCGAGGAGTTCGGGATCCTCCGCCCGATGACGGCGCAGGGAGTCGGCGAGGCGGTCCAGACCCGTGTCGATGTCCTCATGGCGCCGCTCGATCAGGCCGTCGGTGTACAGGGCGAGTATGGCGCCGCCGGTGAAGGCGGTGCCCGCCTGGGGTCTCGGTATCGGGTCGGGGCGCGCGTCGAGCGGGGGGTCGGTGGCCCGGTCGAGGAACTCCACGCGACCCTCGGGATGGACAAGGACGGGCGGCGGGTGGCCGGCGCTGCTGTAGGTGATCGTGTGCCGGTCGAAGTCGATGAACGTGGTGACCGCGGTGGCCGATTCGGCGCCGTCGACGACGTTGGCGTACCTGCCCAGGACGTCCAGGGCCTGGGCGGGTCCCTCGGCGACGCGGGAGGCCGCGCTGAGCGCGCTGCGCAACTGGCCCATGACCCCGGCGGCTTCCAGGCCGTGGCCGACCACGTCGCCGACCGATACCCCGATGCGGTTGCCGCCGACCAGGTCGACCAGGTCGTACCAGTCCCCGCACACGTTCAGCGCACCGAGGGCCGGCCGGTAGCGCACGGCCGCCCGATGGTGCCCCAGTTGCCGTCCGGCGGGCAGCATCGCCTTCTGCAGGGCCAGGGCCACCTCGCGTTCGCGGGCGTGCGCCTGACGCAGCCGTTCGTTGAGCTCCTGCAGTTCACGTGCGCGCGTGTACAACTCGGCCTCGAGGACCCGGGCCCGACCGCCGCGGGGTCCGCCGCGGGCCCGGATCAGCTCGGTGATCTCCTCGACGCGGTGGACCAGCAGCACCACCTTGCCGTCCGGGCCGAGCACCGGCGCGTTGACGGGGCTCCAGTAACGCTCCTCCCACTCCCCGGGCCGGTCGGGACATTCGACGTCGTACCGCTGAAGGGCCATGGTGTCCCGCTCGCCGGTGGCCGCCACCCGGTGCAGCGAAGCCTGCAGATTGCGCATGCCGGTCGCGGCGGTGTCGTGCGGATTCTCCGGGAACACCTCGAAGATGTGTCGGCCGACCACCTGCTCGCGCTTGCGGCCGGCCACGTGCAGGAACTCCTCGTTGACGTCGGCGAACACCAGGTCGGGCGTGAGCAGGGCCACCATGCCGGGCAGCGCCTGGAACACCGCCGCGTAGTCGATCGCCGTATCCGTCATGGCTTCCGCCTTATTGCCTGGATTGCACAAGTTTCCCATGGTGTGGGCTGAGTGGAACGCGCGGTCTCACAGCGGCGGACCCGTCAGCGACTGCTCCGCCCAGATGACCTTCCCCTCGGGGAGGAAACGGGTGCCCCACCGCTGGGTGACCTGGGAGACCAGCAGCAGTCCGCGCCCGCCCTCGTCCGTGGTCCGGGGATGACGCAGATGGGGTGCCGTAGCGCCGCCGTCGAAGACCTCGCAGATCAGCGACCGGTCCTTGATCAGGCGGAGCCGGATGGGTCCGGCGGCGTGCCGGATGGCGTTGGTGACCAGTTCGCTGACCACGAGTTCCGTGGTGAAGGCCAGCTCGTCCAGGCCCCAGTCGGCCAGCCGGCGGCAGGCCGTCCTGCGGGCGTCGGCGACGAGGGCCGGGTCGCCGGGCAGTTCCCAGGAGGCGACCTGATCGGCGCCGAGGCGTTTGGTGCGGGCCATCAGCAGCGCCACGTCGTCGTGCGGACGGGCCGGGACCAGGGCGTCCACGATGACCCGGCACCGCTGGTCCAGCGAGGACGCCGGTCCTTCCAGAGCCCGCCGCAGCCGCTCCCGGTCCGCGTCCACGGCCCACTCCTCCCCACGGGCCAGCAGACCGTCGGTGAACAGCGCGAGCGTGCTGCCCTCCGGCAGGGACATCCCGACGGACTCGAACAGCGGGCCGCCCGCGCCCAGGGGCGGTCCCGGGGGCAGACCGACGAACGTGACGGTGCCGTCGGGCCGGACGACGGCAGGCGCGGGATGCCCGGCGGCGGACATCGAGCACCGGCCCTCGACCGGGTCGTAGACGACGTACAGACACCCGGAGCCCACCGCCTGCGTGCTGTCGGTCTCCTCGGCGTCCGGCGCCCCGCTTTCCTCGTGGGCCGTGCGCGCGACCAGGTCGTCGAGGTGAGCCAGGACCTCGTGCGGCGGCAGATCCAGCGCGGCCAGGGTGCGTACGGCGGTCCGCAGCCGCCCCATGGCCGCCGCGGCGTCGATGCCGTACCCGGGCACCTCGCCCACGACGAGAGCGACGCGCGCACCCGAGAGCGGGATCAGGTCGTACCAGTCGCCGCCGAGGCCGCTCGGCTGGTTCGCCGGGCGGTAGTGGGCGGCCACCTCCACCGCGTTCTGCTCGGGCAGGCGGTGCGGGAGCAGATTGCGCTGCAGCGCCAGCGCCGCGTCCCGTTCGCGGGTGTAGCGCCGGGCGTTGTCCACGCACACGGCCGCCCGCGAGACGAGATCCTCGGCCAGGTTCAGGTCGTCCTCGTCGAAGGGTTCCTGGCGGCGGCGCCGGAAGAAGGTGGTGACGCCCAGGGTGACGCCCCGGGCGCGGACCGGAACGACCAGCACGCTGTGCGGGCCCTGGTCCGGGACCGTGGCCCCGTGGTCGCCGGGTGTGCCGGTGCCCCAGTCCCGGGTGAGCGGGTCGAGCCGTTCCTCGCGCCAGGACCGGCCGGTGGCCAGACAGCGCGTCGGGGGCGATCCGGGCAGGTAGGTGGCCACGTCGCCGACGCCGACGCCCTGCGAGACGCTCCCGTCCACCGCCCGTCCGCCCGCGCGGCGCAGCCGCACCGGCTGCGTCCCGTCCAGCGGCCCGGCCGCGGGCTCCGCCCCCCGCAGCACCGACTCCAGCAGGTCCACGGCGACGAGGTCGGCGAACGCCGGCACGGCCACGTCGGCCAGCTCCTGCGCGGTCCGTACGATGTCCAGGCTGCGGCCGATCTGTTCGCCGGCCCGGTCGAGCAGGGCCAGCCGCTGCCGGGCGCGGTGGTGCTCGGTGATGTCCACGACGGTGTAGTACACGCCCATCGGGTGGCCCCGCTCGTCCTCCAGCCGGGTGAACGACAGCACGTGCGCGGTCTCCCGGTGCGGCGCCGACCGTAGGCGCCCCACGTGCTCGTACCCGACGACCGTCTCCCCGGTCGCCAGCACGTGCCGCATCTGCGCCTCGACGCGGTCGGCGTCGAAGCCCGGCTGTACGTCCCGCAGCCGCAGCCCGAGCCGCCGCTGGGGCGGTCCGCCGCCGAACCGGGCCAGGGCGGCGTTCGACCACACGTACCGCAGGTCCGTGTCCACCATCGCGATGCCGATCGGCGAGCGGCCGACCATCTGCTCCAGCACACCGCGGGGCATGTCCCAGCCGGGCGCCTCGGCCATCTCGGACAGCAGCACCAGCCACCGCGACGGCCCCCGGGCCTCCATGGCGGAGGTGATCCGCACCATCACCCTGACCGGCCGCCCGTCCTTGTGCCGGACCGACAGCAGCCCCGCCCACCCGCCGTCCCTGCGCCACCGCTCGACCAGCTCCGGCACCCGCCCGGCGTCCTCGGCGCACACGAGGTCGGCCAGACTGGCGCCCACCACCTCGGCGGCCGGGTACGCCAGCAGCCGCTGCGCATCGGCGCTCCAGCTCGTCACCACCCCCGCCGCGTCGAGCAGCAGGGGCACGGCATCCGCCACGTCGAACCGTCGGCGGGCAACGTCGCGCTCCTCGTATGTGCCCACGGACGACCTCTCTGTCGCTGAGAGTGGTCTACCACCTGTCGACTCAATCTTGCCCCTTTTGACGCCGGGACCGGCGCCGCGCGACGACGCCGGACCCGTGGGGGCGCGGCGGCGGGGCAGCCGGCCCCGGGCGGACGTATGACGGCAAGCCGAGCGACCCCGGCCCGGGTACGGCGGCGAGGAGAGCCGGGCCACTCACGAACTGTCGGCGACCCGCCAGGTGGAGGGTGACCCGGACCCCTGGCCCTGGCCGGTCCCCCGGCCGCAGCAGGAGGCCGGCGGCGCTGACATGCCAGTCCTGCCCGACCGATCCGAGGCCCGCGCCCGGGCGGGTCAGTCCCGCACCGGCCGGGGCGGGGCCAGGCGGCACGGCGGTCCCGGCCCTGCCCCCGACCGACGCGGA
>NZ_NTGE01000037.1 GCF_002291145.1 Streptomyces sp. SA15 | reverse complement strand
CGTACGCGGCTCGCAGGGGCTGCCCGAGGCGCTGGACGAGCTGGCGGCGCGTGCGGGACTGCCACCGGGCCGGCCGCCGCGGCCGGGCTGGTGGCCGGCGGCCGTCCTCGCCCAGGCGTCCATGACGATCCTTCAGGTCATCGGCGGCCTGTGGCTGTTGGGGCAGATCATCGGGGTCATGTCACCCAACCTGGGCGTGCCGGTGCTGCTGATGCTGGCCGGGATCTGCGGCGGGCCGCTCGTCGAGTGGAGCTGCCGGATGGCGGCGCGCGGACCGGCCCGGCGCTACGGCCTGGAGGCGGAGCGACGGCTCAGAGAGGCGGCCGCCGGGTGCGGGCGGGCCCGGGTGCTGGATCCGGTGGCGGCGGAGCTGTTGCGGTATCGGGAGGTCCGGGAGCAGTACGGACGGGTCGTGGGGGCGGGCACGAGGTGACCCGGGGCCGAGGTCACTCGTCGGGGTGACGGAGTTTTCCACAGGCAGGCGGTGGTCCACAGCGCTCAGCGGGCTCGGCCCGGCGGAGGCAGTCTGGCTTCACGGCGATCGCGACGAGGCGGTCGTCACGGTGACGACAGCGGGCGTACGGCTTGCGGTCGGCACGGCAGACGCAGCCGTACGGGACGGGCCCGTACGCGTATCCGCCCGGCGTGAGCGCTCGGGTGAGGGAGGGGTTCGGGATGAACGAGACGAACGTCTGTGTGGTGGGCAACGTGGCGACCCAGCCGGTGTACCGGGAGCTGGCGTCCGGACCGTCGGCACGCTTCCGGCTGGCGGTGACCTCGCGTTACTGGGACCGGGAGAAGAGCACGTGGACGGACGGGCACACCAACTTCTTCACGGTGTGGGCCAACCGGCAGCTCGCCACGAACGCCTCGGCATCGCTCGAGGTGGGCCAACCCGTGATCGTGCAGGGCAGGCTGAAGGTGCGCTCGGACGTCCGCGAGGGACAGAGCCGGACCTCGGCGGACATCGACGCGCTGGCGATCGGGCACGATCTCGCGCGCGGTACGTCAGCCTTCCTGCGTTCGGGCAGGCCGGAGACGCAGACGGCCGGCTCACCGCAACAGCCCGAGCCCACCTGGGAGACGCCGCTCGCGCAAACACCGACTGACGAGGCGGGCGCTCAACCGGCGGACGAGGCTGTCGCGGTGACGTGACGTCAGGTACGGACCGGTGCTGACCGAAGTGCCTGAAGCGCGGCTTATCGGCGAATGCGTCCCGAACGACCCCGGTGGATTTGTCGATAAGCCCTGCCCGCGGGCGATCTTGGCGATAACGATTCCGAGTCGGATCGGTCGTCCGACGGGATCACTGGGAACCGTGGTGCGCCACGTCCCTAGGATGCCCAGCGTGGCCCATGGGGCCTGAAGATTCTGCTGGTGGGACCGTGCCCCCACGTCAACGGGTCCTGCTCGAAGGGGAATTCTGTGTTTGCTGCGTTCTCTGCGCTGTCGACGCGCAGGCGAGGGGCGGCCCGCCTCGCCGCCACGACGTTGGTGTCCGGGCTCGTCGCCGCCGGTGTGCTGGCCGGTGCCGGTACGGCCGCCGCGGACGAGGCCGCGCAGAGCCAGGGCGGGGCGACCGCCACCATGAGTGGCCTGAAGACCTACGGCGACGCCGTGATACACGACGCCGCCGGGGACCTGAAGGTGCCGGCTGGCCTGTTCGAGATGTCCGTCGAGGGCGGCGGCACCCTCCAGACGTACTGCGTCGACCTCCAGAACCCCACGCAGCGGGACGCCAAGTACCACGAGACGGCGTGGAGCGGCACGTCGCTCGGCGCCAACAAGGACGCGGGCAAGATCCGTTGGATCTTGCAGCACTCCTATCCGCAGGTCAATGACCTCGCGGCGCTGGCCGACGCGGCGGGCGTGGGCAGTGGGCTCACCGAGCAGGACGCGGCGGCCGGCACCCAGGTGGCCATCTGGCGCTACTCGGACGGGGCGGACGTCGACGCCGTCGACCCGCAGGCCGAGAAGCTGGCGGACTACTTGGAGAAGAGCGCCCGCGACCTGGCAGAGCCCGAGGCGTCCTTGACCCTGGACCCGCCCGCGGTCTCCGGGCGCCCCGGCGAGCGGCTCGGTCCGGTGACGGTGCACACCAACGCGGGCAGCGTGACGGTGACGCCGCCGGCGGACGCCGCCACGACCGGGGTACGGATCGTCGACAAGGACGGCAAGGCCGTCACGTCCGCGGCCCATGGCGGCCAGGTGTTCTTCGAGGTGCCCGAGAACGCGGCGGCCGGTTCGGCCGACCTCACCGTGCAGGCCTCCACGACCGTGCCGGTCGGCCGCGCCTTCGCCTCCGAGGGCCGCAGTCAGACACAGATCCTGGCCGGCTCCAGCGAGTCGACCGTCTCGGCGACGGCGAGCGCGACCTGGGCGAAGGAGGGCGCGATACCAGCGCTGTCCGCGGTCAAGAACTGCGCCAAGGGCGGCCTGGACATCACCGCGGCCAACGAGGGCGACGAGGCGTTCACCTTCGCGCTGCTGGGCGTCGAGCACAGCATCGCGGCGGGCGAGTCACGGACGGTGACGATCCCGCTCCAGGAGGACCAGGCGTACGACTTCACGATCACGGTGCCGGGCGGCTTCGAGAAGCGGTTCAGCGGCGTCCTCGACTGCCGGACGCAGGGCAGTGAGGCCGGTGACTCGACCCAGACGCTCAGCGAGCCGAGCCCTGCCACGGTGGGCAGCCCCGCCACCGATGTGAACCTCGCCGCGACCGGCGGCTCCAGCGCGACCCCGATCATCGCGGGCGTCGCCATCGGCCTGGTCGTGATCGGCGGCGCGGCCCTGGTCGTCGTTCGCCGGAAGAACACCGACGCGTGACCGAAAGCGAGTGGTACGGCTCCTTGACAACTCCACAGAGAGCGACTCAACGGTGCCCCTGGGTCACACCTCTCACTGAGCCGCACCGGCGAGCAGCCGGCGTCGTACGGGAACCTCGAGCAGGACGCGGTCGTCGCCAGGTCTGTGCGGAGCGGAGACGTCCCACCCGTACTTCGCGGCAAAGGCATCCGTGATCTTCTCCGGGGACGGGCCGCGGTGCACCACCGCACGTAGCCCTGGGGCCCCAACTGTCGGCGGGCCCCGCTACGATCGCGGCTCGGCAGCCCGACGTTCTGGGGAGTGACCGTGCAGGAAACGAGCACCGTGGAGTTGGCCTACGTGCCGACGACCGCGGACGCGACGGGGGCACTCCGCGCGCGGATGCGGGCCACACCGGCGGGGAGGCTGCAGAGCGGGATTATCCTCGCCAGTGCGATCGTCGTGCTGGGCGCTCTTGTCGTGACCCTCACGTTGCCGAAGGGACCCCACCTCGGGTTGACGGTGCTCTGCCTCGCGGCGCTGGCCCTGCTCATCGGTCTGCACGTGCTGGTACCCGCCCTGCAGGCACGGCAGGTACACCGGATGGTCGCCCCGCAGGGGGAATTCCGGGCTGTTGTGGGCGAAGCCGGGGTGCGGCTGACCTCGCAAGACAGCGAGACGACGTTCCGATGGCCGATGATCACCCGGTACGCGGAGACTGACACGCTCTTCGTGCTGATGACACCCGACAAGCACAGCGTCGGCATTGTCGTCCTCCCCAAGCGCGGCGCCGCGATACCGCCGGATGTCGACCGCTTGCGGGCCATCCTCGACCGGAACGCCACCCGGGTCTGACCATGCTCGGGGCCGTCCCTGGGCCGTCCGACGCCCGCCGAGGCCGACCAACGACGACCGACAGCGACCGACAGCGACAGTCGCCCCCCAGCCGCCAGCGATGAACCCCCAGGTCAGAGCCCCCCGACCATACGGGTTTCCCCCCAGGGGTAGCGGTCGGGCAAGATGGGGTGTATCTGCCCACTGCCAGATTTCAAGTTGCCGGACGGTTTCTCTTGGCTGAGTTCATTTACACCATGCGCAAGGCGCGTAAGGCGCACGGCGACAAGGTGATCCTCGACGACGTGACGACGAGCTTCCTGCCGGGGGCGAAGATCGGCGTCGTCGGCCCGAACGGCGCCGGCAAGTCGACGATCCTCAAGATCATGGCCGGCATCGAGCAGCCGTCCAACGGTGACGCGTTCCTCACCCCGGGCTACAGCGTCGGCATCCTGCTCCAGGAGCCCCCGCTGACCGAGGACAAGACCGTCCTGGAGAACGTGCAGGAGGGCGTCGCCGAGGTCAAGGGCAAGCTCGACCGGTTCAACGAGATCGCCGAGCAGATGGCGACCGACTACTCGGACGCGCTGCTGGAGGAGATGGGCAAGCTTCAGGAGGAGCTCGACCACGCGGAAGCCTGGGACCTGGAAGCCCAGCTGGAGCAGGCCATGGACGCCCTGGGCTGCCCGCCCGGCGACTGGCCCGTCACCAACCTCTCCGGTGGTGAGCGCCGCCGCGTCGCGCTCTGCAAGCTGCTGCTGGAACAGCCCGACCTGCTGCTCCTCGACGAGCCCACCAACCACCTCGACGCCGAGTCGGTGAACTGGCTGGAGCAGCACCTCGCCAAGTACGCCGGCACCGTCGTCGCGGTCACCCACGACCGGTACTTCCTCGACAACGTCGCGCAGTGGATCTGCGAGGTCGACCGGGGCCGTCTCTTCCCCTACGAGGGCAACTACTCCAAGTACCTGGAGACCAAGGCCGCCCGTCTCAAGGTCGAGGGCCAGAAGGACGCCAAGCGGCAGAAGCGGCTCAGGGAAGAGCTGGAGTGGGTGCGGTCGAACGCCAAGGGGCGGCAGGCCAAGTCCAAGGCGCGTCTGGCCCGGTACGAGGAGATGGCGGCCGAGGCCGACAAGATGCGGAAGCTGGACTTCGAGGAGATCCAGATCCCGCCGGGGCCCCGGCTGGGCAGCATCGTCGTCGAGGTCAACAACCTCAGCAAGGGCTTCGGGGAGAAGGTGCTCATCGACGACCTCTCCTTCACGCTGCCCCGCAACGGCATCGTCGGCATCATCGGCCCGAACGGCGCCGGCAAGACGACCCTCTTCAAGATGATCCAGGGCATGGAACAGCCCGACTCCGGTTCGATCAAGGTCGGCGAGACCGTCAAGATCTCCTACGTCGACCAGAGCCGCGAGAACATCGACCCGAAGAAGACCCTGTGGGCCGTCGTCTCGGACGAGCTCGACTACATCAACGTCGGGCAGGTCGAGATGCCCTCGCGGGCCTATGTCTCCGCCTTCGGCTTCAAGGGCCCGGACCAGCAGAAGCCGGCCGGTGTCCTCTCCGGCGGTGAGCGCAACCGGCTGAACCTCGCGCTCACCCTCAAGCAGGGCGGCAACCTGCTGCTCCTCGACGAGCCGACCAACGACCTCGACGTCGAGACCCTGTCGAGCCTGGAGAACGCGCTGCTGGAGTTCCCCGGCTGCGCCGTGGTCGTCTCCCACGACCGGTGGTTCCTCGACCGCGTGGCCACGCACATCCTCGCCTACGAGGGTGACTCCAAGTGGTTCTGGTTCGAGGGCAACTTCGAGTCGTACGAGAAGAACAAGATCGAGCGGCTGGGGCCGGATGCCGCGCGTCCGCACCGCGCCACCTACAAGAAGCTGACCCGGGGCTGATCTTGCGGCACCTCTACCGCTGCCCGCTGCGCTGGGCGGACATGGACGCATACGGCCACGTCAACAACGTGGTCTTCCTCCGCTATCTGGAGGAAGCCCGTATCGACTTCCTGTTCCGCCCGGACAAGGATTTCCAGCAGGGGTCCGTGGTGGCGCGCCACGAGATCGACTACAAGCGGCAGCTCGTCCACCGGCACACGCCCGTGGACATCGAGCTGTGGGTCACGCGGATCAGGGCGGCTTCCTTCACGCTCGCCTACGAGGTCAAGGACCCGGACGAGGTCTACGTCCAGGCCTCGACGGTGATCGTGCCGTTCGACTTCGAGTCGCAGCGGCCGCGCCGGATCACGGCGGAGGAACGCGAGTTCCTGGAGGAGTACATGGACGACGGGGCCGAAGCGGCCGACGGGGCCGACGACTCCGACGAGGAGGAGGCCGCCGCCGCATGACGGTGCTCCATCTCGCCGACGAGGGGGAGGCGGCGGATTTCGCGGCCTTCCTCTCCCGGCTGCTCCACTACGACCGTGGAGCCGCGGTGCGCCTCCAGGCGGCCGGCACCGCGCTCGCCGTCTTCGGACGGCCGCCGTCCTTCGAGGTGCTGGCGATCCGCGCGGTACGGCTCGCCAAGCCGTACGAGAACGGGCTGGACGTCATGCTGGATGTGACCGTGTCCGCGGGGGAGCTGCTGGAGTCCGTCGACGAGGCGGCGGGCACGGCCGTCGTCCCGGCCGCCGTCACCGGGCCGCCGTGGGCCGGGGTGCTGCCGCCGCGCGGTGGCTGGCGGCCCGAGCCCGGGCTGCCGGCGCCGGACACGCTGCGTGCGATGGTCGCCGCGGCGGTCGGTGAATTCCGGTCGCGTACGGAGGAGTTGGCGCCCGAGCGGCGTACGAGGGCCGAACTCGACCGGATCGGGCGGGAGATCTGGTCCCGGACGGTCGGAGCCACCGGGCTGCCGGTGCGGGCCGTGCACGCGGCCCAGTCGTTGGGGTTCCTGGGGGTGGCGGGGGCCGTGGGCGAGGAGGAGCTGGGGCTCTTCTCGTCGGGGGCGTGGCTGAGGTTGCGGACGCCGTACGGGTCGATCGCCGTACGGCAAGGGGGGCTCGGGGCGTTGGGCGTCAGCGTGCGCTGAGCCCTTCGGGGGCCGGGCCGCGCCGGCGGATCCCGGTCAGTCCTGTTCGCTGTCGTCGGGCCAGACGCCGATGTGGTCGGTCTCCAGTTCCAGGGCTACGCGGTCGCGCATGCCCAGGGCCTGGGTGTAGTCGGCGGGCAGCTGGAGGCGGCCCGCGCGGTCGAGCATGGCGTACTCACGGGCCACCACCGTCTCGTGGCCGGTCGTCGCGTCGACCTCGCTGCGGCGCAGGACCTCCGTGGAGGTGCGGCCGTCGCGGATGGCCACCGTGCGGCGGACCTCGCCGGCCACCGCCTGGTCGTGGGTGACGATGACGATGGTGGTGCCCAGCTGCTCGTTCGCGGTGCGGAAGGCGGCGAAGACCTGTTCCGCGGTGTGGGAGTCGAGTTCGCCGGTGGGTTCGTCGGCGAGCAGGACCGCGGGGTTGTTGGCGAGGGCCACGGCGATGGCCACGCGTTGTTGCTGACCGCCGGACATCTGATGGGGGCGGCGGTCGCGACAGTCTCCTACCTCCAGCAACTCCAGGAGTTCCAGGGCGCGTTCGGCGTGGGTGTGGCGGGACTTGCGGGTGCGGGTGCGGGTGCGGGTGCGGGTTCCGGCTCCGGTTCCGCCGGAGAGTCGCATCGGGAGGGCGATGTTCTGGGCGGCGGTGAGGTAGGGGAGGAGGTTGCGGGCGGTTTGCTGCCAGACGAAGCCGACGACTTCGCGGCGGTAGGCGAGGCGGTCCTTGGCGGTCATCGTGAGCAGGTCGCGGCCGGCGACGCGGGCGGCGCCGGCGGTGGGGGTGTCGAGGCCGGCGAGGATGTTCATGAGGGTGGACTTGCCGCTGCCGGAGGCGCCGACGAGGGCCATGAGCTCGCCCTCTCTGACGAGGAGGTCGAGGCCCTGGAGGGCTTGGACTTCTATGCCGTCCGTGGTGAAGATACGGACGAGGCGGTCGCAGGTGATGAGGGCGTCGTGGCCGTAGGTGGGGCGGGTGCGGGCCGTTTCTGCCCGGTGGGCCAGGTCGGTGAGGGTGGGGTTGGCTGTCATCTGGGGTCTCCTGAGCGGGGGTCGTTCGACAGTGGCCCGGGGTGAGGGTTGGGCGGGGGTAGGCCGCCCGGCCCGGCGCTGGCGGGGTGCCTCCTTCTGTGGGTCGGGAGCCGCCCTGGGCGGCACGAATGCCCGCAGCTTGACGGGTGGGCGGGGTGGCCCCGCAGCCTGACGCCGTTGGCTGCCCGCGGCGGGGCGGGATCGGCGTCCGCAGGCTGCGCGGATCGGCTGCCCGCACCTATGGCCAGGGTTCATCGCGCATCACCCGCTCTCAGCTCCCTCACCGCCCCTCTCCGCCCCGACCACCACGCCTGCCCCACCGCCACCCCGACCGCCAGCAGCAGGACCGAGAGTGCCGGTACTGCCAGGGACAGGGCGTCCGTGTGCAGCTCGGTCTCTCCCGGAAGGGGTTGCGTCGAGGCCAGGGCGATGGTGGTCAGGTCGATGCCGGGGGAGAGGAGGCGGATCGTGGCCCAGTCGGTCAGGGTGCCGCCCGCTGCGGCCAGGAAGGCCTGGGGGAGGGACTCCAGGATCAGGAGGCGGCGGCCCTGGGCTCGGGTGAGGCCCATGGTGCGGAGGCGGGCCAGCAGGGCGATGCGCTCGGGGGCGGTGCGCAGGAGGGCGAGGAGGAGGGCCAGGACGGCGTAGCCGGCGGCGGCCGCCACCGCGGCGGCGTAGACGCGCTCGGCGCCGGACTGGAGGGGTGAGTCGACGTACCCGGCGCGCTCCTCCGCCCGCAGTTGCACATGCCCCGACTCGCCCGCCGTCCGGCGCAGCGCACCCGCGTCCAGGTCGTCGCCGGTCACGAGCAGGGCCGTCGGCCGGGCCGCGGCGTCGCTCAGCCCGGCGCGGTCCACGACCAGGAAGTCGGTGCCCGTGATCGCCGGGGTCAGGTCCCGGACGAGGCTGATCCGGACGGTGACCGTGGTGCCGTCCTCCAGGCGCACCGGGAAGGGCCGGGTGCCGTACGTCCGGACGGTGGACGGAGAGGCCATGGCGGGGAGCGGCACCTTCTGACCCGCCCCTTCGGCGGTCCCACCCGCGGACTTCCCGGCACCCCGATCCCTCAACTCCCCCTCTACGAACGCCCCGAGCCCCGTGCGCCCCGCCAACGCCGCGTACGCGCCCGGGTCCACGCCCACCATCGGTACCGTCTGCTCGCCCGCGTCCGGTCTCGCCTGGTACGTGATGCTCGCCTCGGCCAGGTCGCGCACGCCGGGGGCGCGGCGGATCCGGTCGGGGAGGGTGGTCGGGAGCGGGGTGGTCGACTCGATGCGGGCGTCGGCGCCGACCGCGACGAGTGCCGCGTGGTCGCGGGCCTCGCGCACGCCCGCCAGGACCGAACCGCCGAAGGCCGCGCTGGTCAGGGCGGTGAGCAGCGCCAGCAGGGGGAGCACCGCGGAGACGGACGTACGGCCCGCGCGGGCCAGGGAGAGGTGGCCCACGACGCCCCGGAGGCGGCCCGCGGGACGGGCCAGTGCGCGCAACGGGAGCGGGTAGAGCCGGACCAGGACCAGCGCGGCGATCACCCCGACCAGGACCGGCGCGAGCGAGGCCAGCTGGTCTCCGGCGGAGCCCGACGTGCCGCGCCGGCGCAGCGTCTCGACCGCGCCGGCGCCCAGCACGACGAGGGTGAGCTCCGCGACCGTACGGCGCCGGGACGGACGTACGGACATCACGTCCTCGCGGCCGCCGTGGACGCGTACCACCCGATGGGCGGCCGCGGCCCGCAGGGGCAGGGCGGCGCAGGCGACGGCCGTGACCGCGGC
>NZ_NTGE01000149.1 GCF_002291145.1 Streptomyces sp. SA15 | reverse complement strand
ACGCCGCCGCCAACACCTACCTCGACGCCCTCGCCCACCACCGCCACGCCCACGGCCACCCCGCCACCTCCCTCGCCTGGGGCTTCTGGGCCAGCCGCAGCGGCATGACCGGCCACCTCGACGACGACGACGTCCAGCGCATGGAGCGGGCGGGCATGCGAGCGCTGGACGACGAGGAAGGGCTGGCTCTGTTCGATCTGGCCGTCGGGGCGGACGTACCGCTTCAGGTGATCACCCGGCTGACCGCGTCGGCCCTGCGCGGCGGGGCGGACAGCGTGCCGCACCTGTTCCGGGGGCTGGCGCAGGGCACCGGCCGGCGGGTCGTACGGTCCGGCGGCGAGGGCTCCGAGCTGCGGACCCGGCTGGCCGGGCTGCCCGCCGCGGAGCAGCGGCGCAGGCTGCTGGACCTGGTCCGGTCGAACGCGGCCACCGTGCTGGGCCATGCGTCGGCGGACACCGTCACGGCGGAGCAGTCCTTCAAGGATCTGGGCTTCGACTCGCTGACCGCCGTGGAATTCCGCAACCGGCTAGGGGCAGCCACCGGCCTGCGGCTTCCGGCCACGCTCGTCTTCGAGCATCCGACACCGGCGGCGCTCGCCGGGCAGCTCCTGACGGAGCTGGCTCCGGCCGGGCTGTCCGGCGTCGAGGGCGCGCTGATGGAGGTGGACGCGCTGGAGACCGCGCTGGCGGAGATCGCCGCGGCCGACGGCGACCACGAGCGGGTCCTGCGGCGGCTGCGCGGGCTGATGGCCAAGTGGAGCACGCCGGAGAGCGAACCGGCCGCCGGGGACGGGCTCGACGACCTGGACACAGCCACCACCGACGACCTCTTCGACGCGATCGACCAGGGCTTCGGTCTCTGACCGGCGCCGATCGTCCGGGAACATCACCAAGGAGCTGCTACCGAATGTCCGACGAGGAGAAGTTCCGCGACTACCTCAAGCGGGCCGTCGCGGAAGCGCGCGGCCTCCAGCGCCGACTGCGTGAGGTCGAGGACAAGGCGCGCGAGCCGATCGCTGTCGTCGGCATGGCCTGCCGGTTCCCGGGCGGTGTGCGGACGCCGGAGGACCTGTGGCACATGGTCTCGGAGGGGGTCGACGCGATCTCCGGCTTCCCCTCCGACCGCGGCTGGGACGTGGACCGGCTGTACCGCTCCGACGCCCAGGAGTCCGGCGCCTCCACCACGCTGGAGGGCGGCTTCCTGGAGGGCGCCGGCGACTTCGACGGGGACTTCTTCGGGATCTCGCCGCGTGAGGCGATCGCGACCGACCCGCAGCAGCGGCTGCTGCTGGAGACCTCGTGGGAGGCGCTGGAGCGGTCCCGGGTCGACCCGCGGTCCCTGCGCGGCAGCGCCACCGGGGTGTTCTTCGGCGGTACGGGCGGGGACTTCGCCGGCCTGCTGGCCGCGTCGCCACAGGCCCTGGACGGATACATGCTCACCGGCACCTCCAGCAGCGTGCTCTCGGGCCGGGTGGCGTATCTGCTGGGCCTGGAAGGGCCCGCGGTGACGGTGGACACCGCCTGTTCGTCCTCGCTGGTCTCCGTGCACCTGGCGGTGCAGGCGCTGCGCAAGGACGAGATCTCGCTGGCCCTGGCCGGTGGTGTGTCGGTGCTGGCGACCCCGGGTGCCTTTCCGGAGTTCTCCCGCCAGGGCGGTCTGGCCTCCGACGGCCGGTGCAAGGCGTTCGCGGCCTCCGCGGACGGCACCGGCTGGGGCGAGGGCGTCGGCGTCCTCGTCCTGGAGCGGCTCTCCGACGCCCAGCGCGCCGGGCGCCCGGTGCTCGCCGTACTGCGGGAGAGCGGGATCAACCAGGACGGGGCCAGCAACGGCCTGACCGCGCCCAGCGGTCCCGCGCAGCGCCGGCTCATCCTGCGCACCCTCGACGGCGCCGGCCTGGCCACCGCCGACGTCGATCTGGTCGAGGCGCACGGTACCGGTACGAAGCTCGGTGACCCGATCGAGGCCCGGGCGCTGCTGGCGACGTACGGCCAGGACCGCCCGGCCGAACAGCCGCTGTACCTCGGCTCGGTGAAGTCGAACATCGGCCACACCCAGTACGCGGCCGGAGTCAGCGGCGTGATCAAGACGGTCATGGCGCTGCGGCAGGGAGTCATGCCCAGGACCCTGCACGTGGACGAGCCGACGCCGCACGTGGACTGGTCGGCGGGTGCGGTGGAGCTGCTGACCGAGAACCGGCCCTGGCCGGAGACCGGCCGCCCGCGCCGGGCCGCCGTGTCGTCTTTCGGTGTCAGTGGGACGAACGCGCACGTCATCCTCGAACAGGCACCGGACGAGGAGTCCGCGCCGAAGAGCGCCGCGGAGCGTCCCGCGCCGGGCGGCTCGGTGCCGTGGGTGCTCTCCGGTCGCGGTGGGGCGGCGTTGCGTGCGCAGGCGGCGCGGCTGGTGGAGCGTCTCGCGCAGGATCCTGGCGTGTCTGCGCTGGATGTGGGTGTCTCGCTG
>NZ_NTGE01000142.1 GCF_002291145.1 Streptomyces sp. SA15 | reverse complement strand
ATGCCTCCGCCGCCGCACGCCCCCGGCGTACCGGGCATGCCTCCGCCGCCCCCGGGTGGCCACGGCGCTCCCGGCATGCCCCCGCCGCCGGCTCCCGGCGCCCCCGGTATGCCTCCCGGCGTCCCCCAGCCGATGCTCCCCGGCGCGATGCCGCCCCCGGGTGCCATGCCGTCCCCCGGTGCGATGCCGCCGACCGGGCAGCCCGTGCCCGGGCAGCATGTGCCCGGTCAGCAGCCGTCGTACGGCTATCCGCCCCAGCAGGGGCAGCCGACCGTCGGCCCCGGTTATCAGGCCGTACTGCGCTACCGCGCGCACGACGGGTCCGAGCAGCAGCTGATCCGGCGTTCGGCGCCGGGTATGCCGCACCCGGAGTGGCAGATCTTCCACGAGCTGCGTGCCATGAACGTGCCTCCGGATCAGGTCCTGGAGCTGCACACGGAGTTGGAGTCGTGCGAGCTGCCGGGTGCGTACTGCGCGCGGATGATCCGGGAGCAGTGGCCGCAGGCGCGGATCACGTCCATCGCGCCGTACGGCACGGATCACGCGAGCCGGCAGCAGGGCATGCGGCAGCTGCTCGCCCACCAGGGCGAGTTGCACCAGGTGGCCGACGGGCCTGCCCGGCCGGCGCCGATCCGTGCCCCGCTTCCCCAGGTGCAGCCGACGCCGCCGATTCCGCCGGAGGGCGTGGCGCAGGAGCTGGCGGTGGCGTTCGGGCCGGGGCTCTTCCGGTTCGAGCAGGCCGCCGTGTCCCGGCAGGGCGTGCCGCCGGTCGTGGCGCACTCGCTGGTGGTGGCGGGGCTGCCGACGGACATGGGGCCGTTCTTCTGGGCGCAGGCTCAGCCGGGGCGGCCGGTGCCGACGCTGGCGGAGCTGGCGGCCGAGCGCGGGGTGCAGCCGGCCTCGGACGCGGGCTCGTACCTCGTCATGGGCAGCGACTTCGGCAAGGCGATCTGTGTGCAGTACGGCACCGCGAACATCGTCGCCGTGCCCGTGGAGGCGGGGCCGGGCGGTGGGCCCGTGCCGCCGCAGTTCGTGAACACGGGGCTGCCCGAGTTCCAGCGGTGCCTGGCGCTGCTGGGCCGGATGTGGCGGCTCAGGTTCGGGCTGAACCAGGAGCAGGCGGGCCGGTGGACCGTCGACTTCCAGGCCCAGCTGGCTTCCCTGGACCCGGCGGCGCTGGGTTCGCCGGAGAGCTGGTGGTCGGTGCTGCTGGAGCAGATGTGGGACGGGTTGTTGTGAGGCGCTGAACGCCCGTACGTGGGGCCGGGCCGGTCGTGTGACCGAGCCCGGCCCTTTTGCGTGTGCGGGGAGTCCGTAACCTGCGCACGGAGTGTCAGGTTATGAACACTTCCGTCCGATACATCAAGATATGCGCGAAATCATTATGTCGCGTTCGTTCGGCGGAGAGGGGTTCCAGGATGAGTAGCGGATCGGTGTCGCCACGCGGTTTCGAGGCCGTACGGGGGCGCGGCTACCGTCCCGAACAGGTCGACGCGTACACCGACGCCCTCTCCCGGAACCGGGACGCCGCCTGGGAACGCGCCGCCCGGCTGACCGTGCTGGCCAGGGAGATGGAGGAGGAGCTCGTAGAGCTGCGGGAGACCGTGGAGGCTCTGGCTCCGCAGACGTACGAGGCGCTCGGGGAGGGTGCGCGGCGGCTCTTTCGGCTCGTCCAGGAGGAGGCGGAGGCCGTGCGGGAGGGCGCGCGACAGGAGGCGCAGCGCCTGGTGGAGGAGGCGCAGGAGTACGCGGAGGTGGTGCGCGAGGCCGCACAGGCGCACGCCGATGCCGTACGCGCCGAGGCTCAGGAGCGTGCCCGGCAGCGCCTGCTCGCGGCGCGCGCCGAGGCCGACGAGATCCGCATCGGCGCCCGGCGTGAGGTGAAGGAGTGCCGCGGTGAGGCACTGGCCGCGTTGCGTGAGATGCGGCAGCGCACCACCGGGATGCTCGCCGAGCAGGCCAAGGAGCACGCCGAGCGGTGGGCCGAGGCCGAACGTGAGGCGGAGGAACGGGCGGCCGCGCTGGAGGTGCGCAACACCGAGCGGCTGGCGCGGGCCGAGGCGGCGCTCGTCGAGGCGGAGCAGGCATACGTCGAGGCGGAGGCGTCGGCGCGGCAGCGGCCGGAGGAGGCGCGGGCGCGGGCCGTGGAGCTGGTGGCCGAGGCGCGGGCGCGGGCGGAGCGGATCGCCCGGGACACGGAGCGGGTGCTGCGGGAGCACGGGGAGATGTGGGACGACATGCAGGCGCAGATGGACCACGTACGCAACAGCCTGGCGGCGTTGACGGGGCGGGCGGCGCTGGAGTGAGGTGAGGCCGAAGTGGCCATCACCATCAGTTCTCCCTCCGCACCGCCCCCGCCAGGATCCACCCCTCCACCGCCTCGTACTGCCGCCGCTGCTCCTCCGACTTCCGCTTCCCGGAAGCCACAGTCCCCAGCCACCCGAGGAGGAAGCCCGCCGGGATCGACACCAGGCCCGTCGTCGTGAACGGGAACCAGTTGAAGTCGGCCTCGGGGAAGGCGGAGACCGGGGAGCCGGAGACCAGATTGGTGCCCGGCATCAGCAGCAGCACCACCAGCGAACCGCCGATCAGCGTGCACAGCAGGCCCGTTCGGGTGTAGCGGCGCCAGAAGAGGCTGTAGACCAGCGCGGGGGCGATGGCCGAGGCGCCCAGGCAGAAGGACAGGGTCACCAGGGGCTGCAGGCTGCGGTGCTGGACCAGCGTGGCCAGCGCGATCGCCGGGACGCCGACCGCGAGGGCGGAGACGCGGGCCAGCATCATCTCGCGGCGTTCCGACATCTCCTGCACGCGGGCCGCGAACACGTCGTGCGCGAGGGAGTTCGCGCAGGCGAGGATCATGCCGGCCACGGAGGCGAGCAGGGTGAGGAAGATCGCTGTGGTGACCGTCGTGAACAGCAGCGTCTCCGCCGTCGACACGTCGGCACCGAACGCCGCCCGCGACGCCAGCAGGTACGCCGTGTTGCCCTGCGGATCCGCCTGCGCGATCACCTCCCGTCCGATCAGTGCCGTGGCGCCGAACCCGACGACCGTGATGACCAGCACGAACAGCACCACCGACGACACCGCCCAGGACATCGAGCGGCGCACCTGAGGGGCGCTGGAGGCGGTGTACATGCGCATGGTGACGTGCGGCAGGCAGGCGCCGCCGAGGACCACGGCCAGCTGGGAGCTGATCATGTCGAGGCCCGGATGCGGGCCGCTCTCGAACTGCAGACCGGACCGCAGGAACGCGGACCCCACCCCGCTCCGCTCCGCCGCCGTGTCGAACAGCGCGCCCGGATCCCAGTCGAACCGGTTGAGGATCAGTACGGCGACCACGCCGCCCGACCCGAGCAGCATCACGATCTTCAGGATCTGGATGAGGGCGGTGCCCTTCATCCCTCCGATCGCCGCGTAACTGATCATCAGCACGCCCAGCCCGATGACGCAGCCCGTCTTCAGCGAGTCGCCGGAGAAGCCCAGGACGAACGCCAGCAACTGCCCCGTCCCCGCGAGCTGCACCAGCATCAGCGGCAGCAGCGCCGCGAGAGTCACCACGCACGCCGCGATGCGCACGCCCCGCCCCGGCATCCGCCGCGCCAGCGCGTCGCCCATCGTGAACCGGCCCGCGTTGCGCAGGGGTTCGGCCAGCAGGAACATCAGCAGCATCAGCGACAGCGCCGTACTGAGGGCGAGGACGACCCCGTCGTAGCCCCACAGGGCGATGACCCCGCCGGTGCCCAGCACGGTCGCGGCGGAGATGTAATCACCCGCGATCGCCAGGCCGTTGCGCATGGGGGACAGGGAGCTGTAGCCGGTGTAGAACTCGTCGAGGTCGTCGCTGTCCGGGCCGGTCATCACGCACAGCAGCAGGGTGATGGTGGCGACGGTGGTGAAGCCCACCAGGGACATCGCCTGCGCGGAATCGCTGAAGCCCGTCATCGACTCGCCGCCCCCTCCCGCTTGGCGTCCAGCTCGGCATGCTTGCGGATGCGGTCCGCGAGCGGATCGACGTAACGGCGGGCGGTGTGCTCGTACAGGGCGATCGCCAGCCAGGTGACGGGCAGTTGGAGCAGCGCGAGCAGTAGGCCGGTGGGCAGTCCGTCGGTGACCGTGCCCGTCATGAAGGACGGCGCGAACGCGGACAGCACCAGGAAGAGCGTGAAGTAGCCGAGCGCGGTGAGCGTGGCGGTGCGCCGCTGCCAGCGGTAGGCGCTGCGCAGGACCCGCAGGTCGCTGTGGTGGCCGAGGGCGGGGTGACGGCGGGGGCGTCGCTCGGCCGGTTCGGGAGCGGCGGGCGGCTGCCACGGGGAGGTGGTGTATGGCGGTGACGCGTCGTGCGGAGAGTGCCAGTTCGGAGAGTACGAGTTCGGAGAGTGCGAGTGCGGCGGGTACGAATTCGGCGGGTACGAGTTCGGAGAGTGAGAGTTCGACGGGTGCGAGTGCGGCGGATATGGGTCGTAGGACATCCCGGTGCTCCTTGCGCGGCTCGGGTCCGGGGCGAGCGGGAGCCACGCACGCTACTTCTTGGGAACGGGTATGCGCGAGGTTTTCACCAAACTGATCGGTCGGTATGCGCTTACTGCGCTGACCTCGGGTGTTACCCGCATTAACGCAGACCTTTACTTGAGGTGAATCAGCGCCACGGACCCGGGCACCTCGCTGCAGAACCGAAGTTGTAGACGTCGACGACCATGCGTGTACGACGGCCGAGGCGATAGCCGTACGGAGGCGGCGCGTCCCCGCTCCTTGCCAGGAGCGGCGTTGCGGGCGGCGTAACGCTGGCTGAGGACGATGTGTTCGGCGGCGGAGAGAGGGCCGTGGCGGCTGTCTCCGGCGGCGGAAGAGGACGACGGTTGCCCACGGCGGAGAGAGGCCTACGACGGTTGCCCGCGGCGGAGAGAGGCCTACGACGGTTGCACGTGGCGGCAGTTGGCGTCAGGTGCCCGGCGCGGGAGACGACGTAGACCGGATCGGGCGAGGCGGTGACGGGTCCGGCGATCCGGCGGCCCATGATGTCGTACGCCACCCCAGCCGGCGCCACACGCACAGCCCGCGCCGCCCACACCACCGTCACCAGCTCCCCGCACCCGCTGTCGAAGACGAACCCGCGGACCCCGGAGGGAAGTCGGGGCGCGGGCCCCGACGAAGTGCGCCGCGCCGAGCAGCGAAGTGAGCGCGGCGAAGGCGCTGTAGGCGGAAAACGGCCCGAACTCCCGGTCGAAGAGCCCGAAGTAGACGCCGTCGTCGTGCAGTGGCGGCCCCGCGAACCAGAACTGCCGGGCGTTCCCCGCGGCCAGCCCCTCCACCATGGACCGCACGACGGATCGAGGGGTAATTGGCAGATCTGTTCCACCCGCACGAGGGAAAAGCCCAGGTCAGGTGACTGTGCTGGTGGAACAGATCTGCCAATTACTGGGTGAGTGCCCGAATTGACCGACACTATGGTCTGCGTCAGCCGCCGAGTGGGCCCGAAGGGCCCGGTCGCCCCCGCTGGTGCGTCCCCCGCTCTCACCGCTGTAGCTCGAATTGCGCCGGCCAGTCAGAACCGATGCGTCAGGAATGCTGTTCTCGCTGCGCGGCCGCTTCCCGCCCTGTCAGTGCCCAAGAAGCGAGCGCCGATAACGGATCCCGGGCCGGCCATCGACGGTGATGTCCTCCATGGCGGCGAAGGCATTCCGCTCCAGGACGGCCCGGGACGCCGCGTTGTCGCGGGTCGTGACCGCGACGATGGAGGTCAGCCCGTACGCCGTACCGGCCACCCGGCACACCTCCGCGACCGCCGCCGTAGCGACGCCCTTGCCGGCCGCCCGCTCGCCGACGCGATACCCGAGCTCGGCGGAACCGCCCTCGACGTCGACCAGGTTCACGCGGCCGATGAGGCGCCCCTCCTCGTCCACCACCACATGGAAGTGGCAGACTCCGGCGTCCTGTTCGGCCAGCAGAGCCGCGTGCCTGGCGGCGAAGCCGGCGAAGTACCCGTCCCCGCGATCCGGCACCGTTCGCGCGAAGTACTCCCGGTTCTCCCGCTCAAAGGCCAGCAGTGCGTCCGCATGACCGGCCCGCAGCCGCTCCACCCTCACCATGGGCGCCAGGATATGGGCAACCGCGACTTATGTCCGTCCGGAGTATGACTCGGTGGTCTCACGGTACGACACCTCCGTGGACCCCTGAGGCGATGTCAGCCGTGGCCGTGCGGCCTACCGTCTTCGGCATGACGAACAGATCCCGCCGCTTATCATCGGCCGCCGCGGTCGCGCTCGCCCTGTCGCTGTCCCTGCCGATCGTCGGTGCGGGTGCCGTGTCCGCCGCACCCACACCCTCCGCCGCTTCGACCACCGTCGACGCCCGAGCCGGACTGCCTCGCCCCACCGGCCCGCACACCGTGGGCCGCGACACGATCCACCTCGTCGACACCGACCGTCCGGACCCTTGGGTACCGTCCGCCGGCGCGCGCCAGTTGATGGTGTCCATGTACTACCCCGCCCCGCCCGCAGCGGGTGGCCCCACCGCCCCGTACATGACCACCGAAGAGGCCCGTCTCCTGTTGCAGTTGAGGGCGCCGGACACCACCGTCCGGCCCGAGGTGATCAGCGGTGTCCGTACCTGGGCGCACACCGACGCGCGCCCGGTGCACGGCAGGTTCCCGCTCGTGGTGCTGTCGCCCGGCTTCACGTTCCCGCGCGCCACGCTCACCGGCCTCGCCGAGGACCTGGCCAGTCGTGGGTACGTCGTCGCGCTGGTCGATCACCCGTATGAGAACGCCGGTACGACCCTTCCCGACGGGCGGACTCTGCCCTGCGCCATCTGTGCCCCGCTCCCTGAGGGCGGGCCCGCGGTCGTCGCCAAGAGCCGGGTCGAGGACCTCTCCTTCGTGCTGGACCGGCTGACCGGCCGTCACCCCGCCTGGCGCCACGCCCGCATGATCGACCCGCGGCGGATCGGCATGGGCGGCCACTCCATCGGAGGCAACGCCACCGCCGCGACCATGGCCGCCGACGCTCGCGTGCGGGCCGGCGTGAACATGGACGGCACCTTCTACGCTCCCGTCTCCGACAGTGGCCTCGACGGCCGCCCCTTCCTGATGTTCGGTACGAGGGACAGGACCGTCGACGAGGACTGGGACGAGGCATGGGCTCACCTGGACGGTTGGAAGCGCTGGCTGACGGTCGCCGGGGCCGACCACGGCTCCTTCACCGACGTGCCCCTCCTCGCGGAGCTGGCAGGCATCCCCGACACCGCGCCGCTCCCCTTCGAGCGCTCGGCGGTCCTCACGCGCGCGTACGTCGCGGCTTTCTTCGATCTGCACCTGAAGGGGATCGCCCAGCCGTTGCTCGACGGCCCGTCACCCGCGAACCCCGAGGTCTCGGTCCGACTGCCCTGACCTGTCCGCGCGTCACTCCTTGAGCACCGGGAAGCGGCGAGGCGCCAGCACCAGCAGCACCACGAACGCCACCGCAGCCGCACACGCCGCTCCCAGGTACACCGCGTGCACCGCGTCCGCGATCGCCCGGCGGGTCGCCTCGGGCGCGGTGCCCGCGTCCAGCGCCCCTGTCACCGAGTCCAGGTCGCTCGCGCCGCCGAGCCGTGCGGCCAGTACGCCGTTCGCGACGGCCCCGAAGATCGCCGCCCCTGCTGTCTGGCCTGTCTGCCGGCAGAACAACACCGACGCCGTCGTCGTACCTCGCTCCGACCACTCCACCGTCGACTGCACCCCGACGAGCAGCGGGAGTTGGAAGAGGCCCAGTGCGGCGCCGAGCAGCAGCATCAGCAGGGCCGGCTGCCAGGCCTCGCCGGGGTACGGCAGGAACGGGAACGCGAACAGGATCAGCGCCGCCGTCCCGATCCCCAGCATCGCCGTGTTACGGAACCCGATCCTCCGATACACATGCTGACTGAACGCCGCCGACACCGGCCAGCTCAACGTCCATACGGAGAGTACGAATCCGGCCGCCACGGGGGCGAGCCCCAGGACCGACTGGGCGTACGTCGGCAGGAAGACCGTCGGGGCCACCATCAGCAACCCCAGCGCGCCGAGGGCGAGATTGACCGCGGCGATCGTACGGCGGCGCCACACCCACCCGGGGATGATCGGCTCGGCGGCCCGGCGTTCCACCAGCACCACGACCGCCGCCAGGGCAAGTCCCGTACCGAACAGGGCGATCGAGGGGCCCGACAGCCATGGCCACGCCACTCCACCCTGTACCAGCGCCGTGAGCAGCACGCCTCCGCACGCGAACACCGCCAGCGCGCCCGCCCAGTCGACACGCGCGCGCGTGGAGGCCTGCCCTGGTGCCGCCTCGCGCTCCGGCTCATGCAGATACCGGACGATCAGCCACAACGCCACCGCCCCGATCGGCAGGTTGACCAGGAAGATCCAGCGCCAGTCCGCGTACGCCGCCAGCACCCCGCCCACCCCGGGGCCGGCGACCGCCGACACCGCCCACACCGTGGACAGCTTGGACTGGATCTTCGGCCGGTCCTTCAGGGGGTAGAGGTCCGCGGCGAGCGTCTGGACCGTGCCCTGCAAGGCCCCGCCGCCCAGCCCCTGCACGATACGGAAGGCGATCAGCGCGCCCATGTTCCAGGCCAGCGCGCACAGCAGGGAGCCGAGCAGGAAGAGGGCCGCGCCCGCGATCAGCACCGGTTTGCGGCCGAAGGTGTCGGAGAGCTTGCCGTAGAGGGGGAGGGTGACGGTGACGGCGAGCAGATAGCCGGAGAACAGCCAGGAGAAGACGGAGAAGCCGCCGAGGTCGCCGACGATCTGCGGGATGGCCGTGGAGACGATGGTGGAGTCGATGGCGGCCAGCGCCATCGCGAGCATCAGGGCGGCTACGACGGCGCCTCGCCGGCCGGTCGCGGTGGGCTCTGCGGCTGCCCGTATGGCGGGTCTGGTATCGCCCACGCGGATTCCTTCCCCTTGCATCTATCTGCCGCCCGACAGCTTCCCACCCGAGGCGTACGTTGCGGGAGGGCCCGATCCTGATCGGCGGGCTTGACCCTCACGTCGCGTGAGGGTGGAGCCTGAGTGGGCCGGAGGGTGGAGCGGACCCCGAGATGGGCTCCACCCGGCGGTGGAGTGCCCCTAGGGGTACCTCCGTACTACGGCTCGGGGAGGGTTCGTACCGCCGGAGGACGAGACGGGACGCGGGCGGTCCTTAACCTGGCTTTACGCCGCTGGGAAGCGGTCGGGGGCGGTTCACCGCACCCACGGGGGTGGGGTTTTCCTCAGTAAAAGACTGCGCTGAACACCAGCGCGCCCGACCCCCGCCTGCGACCAGACTCTTCGGCGTAGCAGTTCAGTTCTCGCGATTCAGTTCTTCGCGACTCATCCATGGACCGACAGACGCGTCCGTCGATCCATCCGCTGACCGATATAGGAGACATACCGTGACATCGGCTGTGACCATTCCCAGGCACGGGGGCACTGGAGGGCGTACGGCCGTTGCCGCGCGGGCGCGGCAGGTCGTGAAGGCGTACGGGTCCGGGGAGACCCGCGTCGTCGCCCTCGACCACGTCGACGTGGACATCGCCCGCGGCCAGTTCACCGCGATCATGGGCCCTTCGGGGTCCGGCAAGTCCACGCTGATGCACTGCCTCGCCGGTCTCGACACGGTGACGTCCGGGCAGATCTATCTGGACGACACCGAGATCACCGGCCTGAAGGACAAGAAGCTCACCCAACTGCGCCGGGACCGGATCGGCTTCATCTTCCAGGCGTTCAACCTGCTGCCGACGCTGAACGCGATGGAGAACATCACGCTGCCCATGGACATCGCCGGCCGCAAGCCCGACAAGGCCTGGCTGGGCCGGGTCGTCGACACGGTTGGGCTCTCCGACCGGCTCAAGCACAGGCCGACCCAGCTCTCCGGAGGTCAGCAGCAGCGGGTCGCCGTGGCGCGGGCCCTGGCCGCCCGCCCGGAGATCATCTTCGGTGACGAGCCGACCGGAAACCTGGACTCGCGCGCGGGGGCCGAAGTACTGGGCTTCCTGCGGCAGTCGGTGGACGAGCTGGGCCAGACCATCGTGATAGTCACGCACGACCCGGTGGCCGCCTCGTACTCCGACCGTGTGCTGTACCTCGCCGACGGCCGGATCGTCGACGAGATGTACAAGCCGACCGCCGAGGCCGTCCTCGATCGGATGAAGGACTTCGACGCCCGGGGGCGTACGTCATGACCGTCCTGAAGACCTCGATGCGCAACTTCTTCGCGCACAAGGGACGCATGGCGCTGTCGGCCGTCGCCGTGCTGCTGTCGGTGGCGTTCGTGTGCGGCACCCTCGTGTTCACCGACACGATGAACACGACGTTCGACAAGCTGTTCTCGACGACCGCCACCGACGTCACGGTCTCCCCGAAGAACGCCAAGAGCGACGACACCCCGCAGAACGGCAAGCCCGAGTCGCTGCCGGCCGCCATGCTGGAGCAGGTGACCAAGGCGGACGGCGTCAAGTCGGCGGAGGGCGCGGTCAGTTCGATGAACGTGACCGTGGTCAACAAGGACAACGAGAACATGGGGTCCAGCAACGGCGCCCCGACATTCGTGGGCAACTGGACCAAGAACGAACTGCGTTCGATGGAGATCACCTCCGGCCACGCCCCGCGCGGACCGACCGAGCTGATGGTCGACGCCGACACCGCCGACAAGCACGACCTGAAGCTGGGCGACGAACTGCGCACCATCTCCGTCGCCGGTGACTTCCGGGCGAAGATCGTCGGCATCGCCACCTTCAAGGTGACCAACCCCGGTGCCGCCGTCGTCTACCTCGACACGGCCACCGCGCAGCGCGAACTGCTCGGCGCCACCGACCGGTACACACAGATCTACGTCAACGCCGCGTCCGGTGTCACCGACGCGCAGCTCAAGCAGAACGTCAGCCAGGCCCTGGACGGCACGTACAAGGTCCAGACGGCCAAGGAGAACGCCGACGAGAACCGCAAAGGCATCGACGAGTTCATGGGCGTGATCAAGTACGCCATGCTCGGCTTCGCCGGCATCGCGTTCCTGGTCGGCATCTTCCTGATCATCAACACCTTCTCGATGCTCGTCGCCCAGCGCACCCGGGAGATCGGCCTGATGCGGGCGATCGGCTCGTCCCGCAAGCAGGTCAACCGCTCGGTGCTGGTGGAGGCGCTGCTGCTCGGCTTCGTCGGCTCCATCCTCGGCGTCGGCGCGGGCGTCGGCATCGCCGTCGGCCTGATGAAGCTCATGTCGATGGCGGGCATGAACCTCTCCACCGACGACCTCACGGTGAAGGTGACGACCCCGGTGGCCGGCCTAGTGCTCGGTGTCCTGGTCACCGTCCTCGCCGCCTACCTGCCGGCCCGCCGCGCCGGCAAGGTCTCCCCGATGGCCGCGCTGCGCGACGCCGGTACGCCCGCCGATGGCAGGGCGGGCCTGGTACGCGGTGTGATCGGGCTCGTGCTGACGGCCGCGGGCGCCTTCGCCCTCTACACGGCGGCCACGGCCGACAAGGCGAGCGACGGCGCGCTGATGCTCGGCGGGGGAATCGTCCTGTCCCTGATCGGCTTCGTCGTCATCGGCCCGCTGCTGGCCGGCGGGGTCGTGCGGGTGATCAGCGCGGTGCTGCTGCGGGCCTTCGGACCCGTCGGCCGCATGGCCGAGCGCAACGCCCTGCGCAACCCGCGCCGCACCGGCGCCACGGGCGCGGCCCTGATGATCGGCCTGGCCCTGGTGGCCTGCCTGTCGGTGGTCGGCTCCTCGATGGTCGCCTCGGCCACCAGCGAGCTGGACAAGTCGGTCGGCGCGGACTTCATCGTCCAGGGCAACCAGCGGATCTTCCCGCAGGCCGAGAAGGCCATGGAGCAGACACCGGGCCTGGCCCACGTCACCAGTTACAAGGAGATCGAGGCCACGCTGACCTCGCCCGACGGCAAGAAGGACGACTCCGGCATCACCGCCGCCGACCCGACGTACGCCCAGGACCTGCGCCGTGCGACCACGGCGGGAACTCTCACGGCCGCCTATGGCAAGGACGCCATGTCGGTCGGCTCGGACTACGCCAAGGCGCACGGCGTGCGCGTCGGCGACAGCATCACCGTCGCCTTCAAGGGCGGCGAGACGGCCAAGCTGAAGGTCGCCGCCATCACGGACGACGACAGCGCCCTCGACCAGGGCGCCCGCTACACCAGCATCGAGACGATGCGGAAGTACGTCCCGGCCGACCAGATCCCGCCGAACACGATCATGTTCGCGCAGGCCAAGGAGGGTCAGCAGGAGCAGGCGTACGCGGCGCTGAAGAAGTCGCTGCACGACTACCCGCAGTACCAGGTCCGCGACCAGACCGACTACAAGCAGGAACTGAAGGATCAGATAGGCCAGCTCCTGAACATGGTCTACGGCCTGCTGGCCCTGGCGATCATCGTGGCGGTCCTGGGCGTGGTGAACACCCTGGCCCTGTCGGTGGTCGAGCGGACGCGGGAGATCGGCCTGATGCGGGCGATCGGCCTCTCGCGGCGCCAGCTGCGGCGGATGATCCGCATGGAGTCGGTGGTCATCGCCCTCTTCGGCGCGCTGCTGGGCCTGGGCCTGGGCATGAGCTGGGGCGCCACGGCCCACAAGCTCCTCGCCCTGGAGGGCCTGAACGTCCTGGACATCCCCTGGCCGACGATCACCGGCGTCTTCATCGGCTCGGCGTTCGTGGGCCTGTTCGCGGCACTGATCCCGGCGTTCAGGGCGGGCCGGATGAACGTACTGAACGCGATCGCGACCGAGTAGCCACCACAGAGACGGGGGAAGCCCGGCGCCGAGAAGTCACGGGGGACTTCTCGGCGCCGGGTTCGTCGTGTTTGTCGAGGGCCACTTTTTGCGTTATCCACAGCCCCCGCCACCCGCCCGCACAGCGTCGTACGCTGGAGACCCCCCGGCCGAGACCCGCGTCGGGCGTTTCGCGTTGCCCACCCCTGGACGAAAGCCGCCCCGAATGAGCCTGCACGGTCTGCTCGACGCCGTAGTCAAGGACACCGCCCTCGCGGAAGCGATCACCGCGGCCGCAGACGGCAACCGCATGCACGTCGACCTGGTCGGCCCCCCGGCGGCCCGCCCCTTCGCGGTCGCCGCCCTCGCCCGCGAGGCCGGCCGCCCCGTCCTGGCGGTGACGGCGACGGGACGCGAGGCCGAGGACCTGGCCGCGGCCCTGCGCTCCCTGCTCCCCTCGGAGGGGGTCGTGGAGTACCCGTCCTGGGAGACCCTCCCGCACGAGCGCCTGAGCCCCCGCAGCGACACCGTCGGCCGCCGTCTCGCCGTCCTGCGCCGGCTGGCTCACCCTCGTCCCGACGACCCCGAGACCGGCCCGGTCTCCGTGGTCGTGGCGCCCGTACGATCCGTGCTCCAGCCGCAGGTCAAGGGTCTCGGTGACCTGGAGCCGGTGGCCCTGCGCACGGGCCAGACCGCGGACCTGAACGAGGTGGTGGACGCCCTCGCGGCGGCGGCGTACGCGCGCGTGGAGCTCGTGGAGAAGCGCGGCGAGTTCGCGGTGCGCGGCGGCATCCTCGACGTCTTCCCGCCCACCGAGGAACACCCCCTGCGCATTGAGTTCTGGGGCGACGACGTAGAGGAGATCCGCTACTTCAAGGTCGCCGACCAGCGCTCCCTGGAAGTCGCCGAGCACGGCCTGTGGGCCCCGCCCTGCCGTGAGCTGCTGCTCACCGACGACGTCCGCGCACGCGCGCGTGCCCTCGCCGAGCAGCACCCGGAGCTCGGCGAACTGCTCGGCAAGATCGCCGAGGGCATCGCCGTGGAGGGCATGGAGTCCCTGGCACCGGTGCTGGTCGACGACATGGAACTGCTGCTCGACGTGCTGCCGAAGGGCGCCATGGCCGTCGTATGCGATCCGGAGCGGGTCCGCACGCGTGCGGCGGATCTCGTGGCCACCAGTCAGGAGTTCCTGCAGGCATCCTGGGCGGCCACCGCCGGTGGCGGCGAAGCACCCATCGACGTCGGCGCGGCCTCCCTGTGGTCCATCGCGGACGTCCGGGACCGGGCGCGCGAGCTGGACATGATGTGGTGGTCGGTGTCGCCGTTCGCGGCAGACCTCGAATTGGACGCACTCGACGCCGACACCCTGAAGCTGGGGATGCACGCCCCGGAGACCTACCGCGGCGACACCGCCCGGGCCCTCGCCGACACCAAGGGCTGGCTCGCCGACGGCTGGCGCGCGGTCTACGTGACCGAGGCGCACGGCCCGGCGGCCCGTACCGTCGAGGTGCTCGGCGGCGAGGGCATCGCCGCCCGCCTGGACGCGGACCTCGCGTCGCTGAGCCCCTCCGTCGTACACGTGGCGTGCGGCTCGATCGACTACGGCTTCGTGGACCCGCACCTGAGGCTGGCCGTCCTGACGGAAACCGACCTCTCCGGCCAGAAGGCGGCCGGCAAGGACGGCGCCCGGATGCCCGCCCGCCGCCGCAAGACCATCGACCCGCTGAGCCTGGAGGCGGGCGACTACATCGTCCACGAGCAGCACGGCGTGGGCCGCTACATCGAGATGGTGCAGCGCACCGTGCAGGGCGCCACCCGCGAATACCTGGTCGTGGAGTACGCACCCGCCAAGCGCGGCCAGCCCGGCGACCGGCTGTACATCCCCACCGACCAGCTGGAGCAGATCACCAAGTACGTCGGCGGCGAGGCCCCCACTCTGCACCGCCTGGGCGGCGCCGACTGGACGAAGACCAAGGCGCGCGCGAAGAAGGCCGTCAAGGAGATCGCGGCGGACCTGATCAGGCTGTACAGCGCGCGGATGGCGGCCCCGGGGCACACCTTCGGCGCCGACACCCCCTGGCAGCGCGAGCTGGAGGACGCCTTCCCGTACGCGGAGACGCCCGACCAGCTCACCACGATCGCCGAGGTCAAGGAGGACATGGAGAAGTCGATCCCCATGGACCGCCTGGTCTGCGGCGACGTCGGCTACGGCAAGACGGAGATCGCCGTCCGCGCCGCCTTCAAGGCCGTACAGGACGGCAAACAGGTGGCGGTGCTGGTGCCGACCACCCTGCTGGTGCAGCAGCACTTCGGGACGTTCTCCGAGCGCTACTCGCAGTTCCCGGTCAATGTGCGGGCGCTGTCGCGCTTCCAGACCGACACGGAGGCGAAGGCGGTCCTGGAGGGGCTCAGGGAGGGCTCGGTGGACGTCGTCATCGGCACCCACCGGCTGTTCTCCTCGGAGACCAAGTTCAAGGACCTGGGCCTGGTCATCGTCGACGAGGAGCAGCGCTTCGGCGTCGAGCACAAGGAGCAGCTGAAGAAGCTGCGCGCGAACGTGGACGTGCTGACCATGTCCGCGACCCCGATCCCCAGGACCCTGGAGATGGCGGTCACCGGCATCCGCGAGATGTCCACGATCACCACGCCGCCGGAGGAGCGCCACCCGGTGCTCACCTTCGTCGGCCCGTACGAGGAGAAGCAGATCGGCGCGGCCATCCGCCGGGAGCTGCTGCGCGAGGGCCAGGTCTTCTACATCCACAACCGGGTGGAGTCGATCGACCGGGCCGCGGCGAGGCTGCGGGAGATCGTCCCGGAGGCGCGGATCGCCATCGCCCACGGCCAGATGTCGGAGCAGGCTCTGGAGCAGGTCGTCGTCGACTTCTGGGAGAAGAAGTTCGACGTCCTCGTCTCCACGACGATCGTCGAGTCCGGCATCGACATCTCCAACGCGAACACCCTGATCGTGGAGCGCGGCGACAACTTCGGCCTCTCGCAGCTGCACCAGCTGCGCGGCCGGGTGGGCCGAGGCCGCGAGCGCGGCTACGCCTACTTCCTCTATCCGCCGGAGAAGCCCCTGACCGAGACCGCCCACGAGCGCCTGGCGACCATCGCCCAGCACACGGAGATGGGCGCGGGCATGTACGTGGCGATGAAGGACCTGGAGATCCGCGGCGCGGGCAATCTGCTCGGCGGCGAGCAGTCCGGCCACATCGCGGGCGTCGGCTTCGACCTGTACGTCCGCATGGTCGGCGAGGCGGTCGCGGACTACCGCGCCTCCCTGGAGGGCGGCGTGGAGGAGGAGCCGCCGCTGGAGGTCAAGATCGAGCTCCCGGTCGACGCGCACGTCCCGCACGACTACGCGCCGGGCGAGCGGTTGCGCCTCCAGGCGTACCGGGCGATCGCCTCGGTGAACTCCGAGGAGGACATCAAGTCCGTACGCGAGGAACTCGTCGACCGCTACGGCAAGCTGCCCGAGCCGGTGGAGAACCTGCTGTTGGTGGCGGGCCTGCGCATGCTCGCGCGCGCGTGCGGGGTCGGCGAGATCGTCCTGCAGGGCAACAACATCCGCTTCGCGCCCGTGGAACTGCGGGAGTCCCAGGAACTGCGGGTCAAGCGGCTGTACCCGGGGACCGTCATCAAGCCGGCGGTGCACCAGGTGCTCGTGCCCCGCCCGAAGACCGCGAAGGTGGGCGGCAAGCCGCTGGTCGGGCGGGAGCTGCTCGGCTGGGTCGGCGAGTTCCTGACGTCGATCCTGGGGTCGTAGAAGGCTGACGGGGGAACAGGCCACCGGTCGCATGCGTGCGCCGGTGGCCTCGCACAGGGCACGTCCTGCCCGACGGGCGGCCCCATGATCTTCGCGAGTCTCCGCTCTTACGGCTGTTCGGGCCTGTCGCGATCCATGCCGAGTGAGCCTTCGATTCTCTGCTGCGCGTCGTCGACCTGCCTCTCGTACTTGTTGCCCGTCTTCTCGTTGGCTTTCCGTTCCGCGGCGTCGGACATGTCCTTGGCCTTGCTGCCCTTCGCGTGGCTCTTGAATCTGTCGAAGATGCCCATCCAGAGCTCCTTCCGGAGGTGACTCGAATCGACGATACGCCCGAGTTGCGAGGGATGCCCATTTAAGGGCCGCTATGGTCTGGACCTCTTGGCCGCTACCGTGAGACCAGGAAAAACCGCCGTGCGGGGCGGGGACCTGGGAGGCAAGGGGAGGGGCGCATGATGATGCGGCTGCGGGGCGGGGCGGCGGCTGCCGTCAGGACCGGGCTGGCAGTGTGCGCCGCCATGGCCCTTGTCGCCGGGTGCGAAGGCCTCGAAGGAGAAGGGGGTTCCTCGACAGGCGGCGGTGCGGCGGCTCCGGCCCAGGACACACGCGCCGTCAGCCCGCTGAAGAACCCCGACGGGACGAAGCCCGGCCTCGCACCCCTGACGAGCGCGACGGACGAGGGCGCGGCCCGCAAGCTGATCGAGTCGCTGCGGACGAAGGGGCGCGGACCCAAAACGGGCTACGACCGGGACGAGTTCGGGTACGCCTGGATGGACACGGCCGACGGTGTCCCGCTGGCACGCAACGGCTGCGACACCCGCAACGACCTCCTCAAGCGCGACGGTCAGAGCCTGCGCTTCCGGTCCGGTTCCGACTGCGTGGTCGTCGCGATGACGCTGGACGACCCCTACACCGGCACGACCATCGAGTGGCGCAAACAACAGGCCACCGAAGTGCAGATCGACCACGTGGTGCCGCTGTCCTACAGCTGGCAGATGGGTGCCTCGCGCTGGTCGGAGGACAAGCGTGAGCAACTGGCCAACGACCCGCTCAACCTGATCCCGGCCGAGGGACGGGCCAACTCGTCCAAGGGAGACTCCGGCCCCGCCTCCTGGCTCCCGCCCAACAAGCGGATCCGGTGCGCCTACGCGGTCCGCTTCACCCAGGTCGCCCTCAAGTACGAACTGTCGGTGACCGCGCCCGACCGGCAGATGATGCTGAGGCAGTGCGGGGGGTGAGTCGGCGGCAACCCGCCAACGTTGCCTGAGCGCACGCGTCCCGAGAAGCGCGAGGCCGTGGTCGAAATGGCCACCACTTGGCCGGAGTTCGTGCTGGAGGACCCGATCGGCGCCTTCCACTACGGCCGGATCGCCACCGAACTCCCGCAGCACGTGATGCGTGTACGACGTGTACGACGGCCTGACGGACGGCACGGTCACGCCCGACCGAGACGGCACGAACACGCCCGACCGAGGCGAAGTGATCAGCATGACAACGGTTCGGTACAACCCAGGACCGCTTGTCCGTGTCGGCCTATACGCTCAGAGCGACGTCCGCCTCAGACACCAGGAGCTGTCATGCATGGCCACGGCTACACGCAGCCGGTGAAGCAGCCGCCCCCCACGGCGTGGCTGGTCTTCCTGCGTGTGCTGTTCGTGGCGATCTCGATCTTCAGCATCGGCCTCCTGGCCTGGACGATGCTGCTTCGCCTGGCGATCGTCACGCGGAAGTCGCTCGACTGGGGCCTGCTCGTGGCCGCACTCGTGGCCGACTTCCTCGCGCTCGTGCTGGTCGGCACCGAGTCCGGCGACGAGGTCCACACCGTGGGCGGCTGGACGGGCATGGCACTGCTCCTCGGCACGCTGGTGGCCTCGATCGCGTACTACCTCGCGGCAGACATACGCCACTTCCACCAGCTCCGCTACGGCGGATACGCACCGCAGCCCGGGCCCACGCCCGGGTACGGCTTCCCGCAGCCCGCGTCGCCGTCGCCGTACACCGCGACGACCGTGCCGCAAACCCCGCAAACCCCGCAAAAGCCGCAGCCGCCCCAGCCGCCCCTGCCCACCACCCCGCCGCCGCCCCAGCGCCCCGCCCCCGCCCGCATCGACCAGGTGCGCGCCGAACTCGACGAGCTCAGTGACTACCTGCGCAGGCAGGACGGCAACCACGAGGGCGGAAGGTGACCGTGGCGGCAGGACGTGTCGTCGCCGGCCGCTATGCGCTGTCCACGCTCATCGGGCAGGGCGGCATGGGCCAGGTCTGGACGGCCTACGACCAGCGGCTCGACCGGCGTGTGGCGGTGAAGCTGCTGCGCCCCGACAAGGTGGCCGGCCAGGAGGCGGACGAGCTGCGCCGCCGGTTCGTGCGCGAGTGCAGGGTGACCGCGCAGGTCGACCACCCCGGGCTGGTCACCGTGCACGACGCGGGTAGCGCGGGCGAGGAGCTGTTCCTCGTCATGCAGTACGTCGACGGCGCAGACCTCTCCGACCACCTCGCCGAGCACGACCCGTACCCGTGGCAGTGGGCGGTCGCGGTCGCCGCGCAACTGTGCGCCGTACTGAGCGCCGTGCACGCCGTGCCGATCGTGCACCGGGACCTCAAGCCGCGCAACGTGATGGTGAAGCAGGACGGCACGGTCACCGTCCTCGACCTCGGTGTCGCGTCGGTCATGGACACGGACACCACCCGCCTCACCCACACCGGTTCGCCGATCGGCTCGCCCGCCTACATGGCGCCCGAGCAGGCGATGGGCGGCGCGGTCGGCCCGTACACCGACCTGTACGCACTCGGCGTACTGCTGCACGAACTCCTCAGCGGTGACGTGCCCTTCGCGGGCTCTACGGCGCTCGGCGTGCTGCACCGGCATCTGTACGAGCCGCCGGTGCCCGTGCGCCGCATCCGTCCCGAAGTCCCGGAGCCCCTCGAAGCGCTCGTCCTGCGCCTGCTCGCCAAGGACCCGCAGCACCGCCCCGGCTCCGCGCAGGACGTGTACGAGGAGCTGGCGCCGCTGCTGCCCGCGCGCGGGATGCCCACCGGGGCGCCCCTCGACCCCACACGACCCTTCCTGCGCCCGCACGCCCCCTGGCCGGACCGCGCGCGCACGCCCGCGCCTCAGCCGGCCTCGATCACCCCGGTCGCTGAAAAACCGGATGTCGCCGGCGCCGTCGACGAGGTCAAGCGTCTGCTCGGGGAGGGCCGCATCACCCAGGCCGTCGACATCCTCGGCGCGATCCTGCCCACCGCCGCCGAACAGCACGGCGAGCACTCCCCGGTCGTCCGCACCCTGCGCAAGCAGTACGCGGCCACGCTCATGGACGACGGCCAGTACCGGCGCGCGCTGCCCGAACTGCGCCGCCTCGCCGACGAACGCGCCACCGAGGCCGGCCAGGCCGACCCGCAGGCACTGCGCTTCCGCTACGAGGCGGCCCAGTGCCTGGAGCAGCTCGGTGAACCGGCGGCGGCACTCGCGGAGTACCGCGCGCTGCTGCCGTACTACGAGAACCAGTACGTGTCCGGCGACCCGGCCCTCGCCCACGACGTCCGCCGCCGCATCGGCCTCCTCCTGCTCGCCCTGGGCGACCGCGCCGCCGCCCACGACACGCTGGCCCGCCTGCTGCACGACGCGGAACGACTGCACGGCCCCGGCCATCCGCTCGCGGGGGAGGTGCGGCGGACCTTGCAGTGGCTGGGGCAGATGCGGGGCTAGAACCGGCCGGATGCGCCATAGACGGCCGTGCGGGTGGGCGGCGGTGCCCGAAGTCCTGGCGAATCGTTGGTCGAATGGGTTGGCCAGAGCTTGGTCACTGCCTACCATCGATCACCGCAAGACCTTGTGCACTGTCGCACAATCTCCTCGGGAGGTCCCCTTGCACCGCCGCCGTCGCACCGCGCTCCTCCTCTCTGCCGCGATCGCCGCGGCCCCCCTCCTCACCGCCTGCGGAAACGATGCGCATCCGGGTGCGGCGGCCGTCGTCGGAGGCCAGCGGATCACCGTCTCCCAATTGGAGACCCGGGTGAACGAGGTGCGCGAGGCACAGCGCGCGGCGGTCCCCGACGAGGCACAGTACGAACAGGCCATCGCCAAGACCGGCACCCTCACCCGCGACACCCTGCACAACATGGTCCTCGACCGGGTGCTGCACCGCGCCGCCCAGGACGCGGGGGTGACCGTCAGCCGCAAGGAACTCCAGCAGATGCGCTCCGCCCTGGAGCAGCAGACCGGCGGCGCCGAGGCGCTGGAGGCGGCCTGGCTGCAGGAGTACGGCATCGCCCCCGAGCGTCTCGACGAAAACCTCCGTCTCCAGCTGGAGGCCCAGAAGCTGGCCGCCAAGCTGGGCACCGACACCTCTGATCCCGCCTTCTGGAACACCCTGGCCAAGGCTTCCAAGGACCTCGACGTCGACCTCAACCCGCGCTACGGCAGCTGGGACGTCCAGAAGAGCAGCCGCGTCGACGCGAAGACACCGTGGGTACGGGAGATCACGGCGACGGGGACGCAGCAGACGACGTAGCGGTACGGCGGGGCCATCGTCCGCAGGCACATGCGCGTGCGGGCCCATGCGCGTGCGGGCCCATGCGCGTGCGGGCCCATGCGTGTGCAGGCCCGTGACTCCGTGGACAAGCGTGCCTGTGGACAACCCCGCCTGTGGACAACTCGCGGGGCCGTCGGCGGCGTGCGTTAGCTTCGAATCGTGAACGCAACCAGCCCCGGAGCCACCACCAGCCCCGAAGCCGCCCCCGGCCGTATCGTCCTGCTCACCACCAGCCACCGTGTCGCGCCCGGCCTGCTGTCCTGGCCCGCCTGGCAGGCACTGCACGCCGCCGACCGCGTGCTCTGCGCGGACGGCGCGCACCCGCAGCTGCCGTATCTGCGCGAGGCGGGGATAACCGTCGAGGAGGCGTCGCCGACCGCCGAGGAGCTGGTCGACGTGTGCGCCGGCGGCAGGACCGTGGTCGTCGTGGCGACCGGCGAGGGCGAGCCGGCCCTCACGGACGGCCTGGCGCGCCTCGCGGGCTCCGGCCGCGTCCACATGCCGGAGCTGGAGCTGCTCCCCGCCTCCTACGACCTGCCGGGCGCCCGTCTCCTCGACCTCGTCCAGGTCATGGACCGTATCCGCGCCGAGTGCCCCTGGTCCTCCCAGCAGACCCACAAGGGCCTGGCGAAGTACGGCATCGAGGAGGCGTACGAACTCGTCGAGGCGATCGAGGACGGCGACCGCGACGAACTGCGCGAGGAACTCGGCGACGTCCTCCTCCAGGTCGTCTTCCACGCCCGCATCGCCGAGGAGGACTCCGACACTCCCTTCTCCATCGACGACGTGGCCGGCGGCATCGTCACCAAGCTGATCCACCGCCACCCGCACGTCTTCGGCGACGAGACCGCGACCACCCCCGAGGAGGTCAAGGCGCACTGGCTGCGCACCAAGGCGATGGAGAAGCAGCGCACCTCGGTCACGGACGGCGTCCCCCTCGGCCAGCCGGGCCTCGCGCTCGCGGCGAAGCTGGCGTCGCGGGTGCGGACGGCGGGACTGGAGGTGCCGCTCCCGGCCGGGGAGGGCATCGGGTACGAGTTGCTGGCTCTGGCGGTCCGGGCGGAGGCGGCCGGGGTGGACCCGGAGGCGGCGTTGCGCAGCGCCGCGCGGACCTACCGCGACGCCGTGCGGGCAGCTGAAGGGCTCGAGGAGTGAGCGACCAGCCCGGCCCCACCCCGGCCCCTGCCGACACCCCCACCCCTGACCTCTTCACCTGGGAATTCGCCACCAACCCGTACCCGGCATACGCCTGGCTCCGCGAGCACGCCCCCGTCCACCGGACGAAGCTGCCCAGCGGTGTGGAGGCCTGGCTGGTCACCCGTTACGCCGACGCCAAGCAGGCACTGGCCGACCCACGGCTCTCCAAGAACCCGGCGCATCATGACGAGCCCGCGCACGCCAAGGGCAAAACCGGCATCCCCGGCGAGCGTAAGGCCGAGTTGATGACCCATCTGCTCAACATCGACCCGCCGGACCACACCCGGCTCAGACGGCTCGTCAGCAAGGCCTTCACGCCCCGTCGGGTTGCCGAGTTCGCGCCGCGCGTGCAGGAGTTGACGGACCAACTCATCGATCAGTTCGTGGAGAAGGGGAGCGCCGACCTCATCCACGAGTTCGCCTTCCCGCTCCCCATCTACGCGATCTGCGACCTGCTCGGCGTCCCGCGCGAGGACCAGGACGACTTCCGGGACTGGGCGGGGATGATGATCCGGCACGGCGGAGGCCCGCGCGGAGGCGTGGCGCGGTCGGTGAAGAAGATGCGCGGCTATCTCGCCGACCTCATCCACCGCAAGCGCGAAGCCCTCCCGGAGACCGCCGGTCCCGGCGAGGACCTCATCTCCGGCCTCATCCGCGCCTCCGACCACGGCGAGCACCTGACCGAGAACGAGGCCGCCGCCATGGCCTTCATCCTCCTGTTCGCCGGTTTCGAGACCACCGTGAATCTGATCGGCAACGGCACCTACGCCCTTCTCACCCACCCCGACCAGCGTGCCCGCCTCCAGACGTCCCTGGCGGCCGGCGAACGTGCCCTCCTGGAGACCGGCGTCGAGGAACTCCTGCGCTACGACGGCCCCGTGGAGCTCGCCACCTGGCGGTTCGCCACCCGGCCGCTCACCATCGGCGGGCAGGACATCGCCTCCGGCGACCCCGTCCTCGTCGTCCTGGCCGCCGCGGACCGGGATCCGGAGCGGTTCGCCGACCCCGACGTCCTCGACCTCTCCCGCCGTGACAACCAGCACCTCGGATACGGCCACGGCATCCATTACTGCCTCGGCGCCCCCCTCGCCCGTCTGGAGGGCCAGACCGCTCTCGCCACACTGCTCGCTCGACTCCCCGACCTGCAACTCGCGGTGGATTCAGCCGATTTGCGCTGGAGAGGAGGCCTCATCATGCGCGGGCTGCGCACGTTGCCGGTCGATTTCACGCCCCGTGGTCGACTCCTCTCACCTGCGTAAAGGTGACACGCCCTCAAGTCTGTGATCTTCACGTGATCTGTGCGGCATTAACTTGTGACAAGTGATCGGCTGCCTATACGTTCACGGATCAGCGCGACACCGAGCCCCACCCGTCGCGCCGGTCACAGCTGTCTCGCGAAAGGTATCCGCATGCTCACCGGGAACGGTCGTCACCGTCGCCCCCGCCAGGCTCCGGCACTCCTCGTCGCGGCCGGGGTGACCGGCTCCGCCATCGCGATCCCGCTCCTCGCCGCCACCGGCGCGAGCGCGGCCAGCGGCACGACGTGGGACCAGGTCGCGGACTGCAAGACCGGCGGCTCTTGGAGCGAGAACAACGGCGACGGGAAGTACGGCGGCCTCGAGATCGCCCAGGAGGACTGGGAGCAGTACGGCGGCCTCGACTATGCCGCGCGCGCCGACCAGGCCAGCCGCTCCCAGCAGATAGCCGTCGCCGAGAAGATCCTCGCGGACAAGGGCGTGGGCTACTGGTCCACCTGCGGCCTGCTCAACGGGCTCGACAAGGACTCCGGCTCGGCCGACGTCGACACGGGTGTTGCGGGCGACGCGGGCACGTCGGGCTCGACGGGACTGTCCAACTCGACCGGTTCCTCCGGATCATCCGACTCATCCGGATTGTTCGGCTCGGATTCGTCGGCAGACTCGTCCGCGGACGCCTCCTCTCCTTCGCCGCCCGCGTCACCCACCCCGTCTGACACCCCGTCGGGTCCGTCGAAGACGACGGACGACTCGGCCAAGTCCGACGCATCACCTGAATCCGACTCCGGCTCCGCTGCCTCGCAGGAACCCGACAGCCCCTCCACGGGTGCGACGAATGAGGGTGACTCGGACAACTCCTGGCAAGAGGGCGGATTTTCGGGTCTGGTCGACACCGGAGCCCTCAGCGGCGGCCGCCACCGCGGCGGCACCGCCGACGAGAGCACCGCCGACACCGGCGTCACTGGCAACTCCACCGGCCGCCACGCCGCCCGCGGCGACTCGTACACCGTCCGTCCCGGAGACACTCTCGCGTCCATCGCCGACTCCCTTGGCGTCCAAGGCGGGTGGCGTGCGCTCTACGACGAGAACAAAGAAGTGATCGGTGTCGACCCAAGTCGTATCGTCCCCGGTCAGACCCTGGGCGTCGGTGCCGAATAGGGCGAAAACTGGCGGGAGTTCGCGTCACACTTCGCCACCGAATGTCCGGTTTGGTGAAAGTGTGGGATGAGTCTCAGAAGCCCTGATCGTCTTTGAAATTCGGCGGATCGCGTGTCTACGGTCAGGACCGCTCGCCACCGCGAGCCCCGGCTGCCGCAACGCCGAATCCTGCCAGCGGCCGCATGGGAACAGTCGTCGCGTCAAGCGCCGTAGGCAGGAGCGGGGGACCCAAGGTAAGCGCCGGGTCCGGCAGTTGAGGCCCTTCGGGGGCTCGCGGCCGGCACCGGCTTGGGGTGAAGCCGTGCCGCGCACACACCGTGCGCGACACGACCGGGCAACTCAACCGGCCCGAACCCGACAGCTCACCTCGCAGGCGTCGGTGAGGGGATCCATCCATGCTGTTTTCCGGCAAGGGCAAGCACCGTCGTCCGTCCAAGGCCACTCGCGCCATCGCCATCGCCGGTGTGACCGGCGCGGCCGTCGCCGCCCCGCTGATGGCGGCCGGCAACGCCTCCGCCGCCACCGCCTCCGAGTGGGACACCGTCGCCCAGTGCGAGTCCGGCGGCAACTGGTCCATCAACACCGGCAACGGCTACTACGGCGGTCTGCAGTTCTCCGCCTCCACCTGGGCCGGGTACGGCGGCACCAAGTACGCCTCCACCGCCGACCAGGCCACCAAGGCCCAGCAGATCGAGATCGCCGAGAAGGTCCTCGCGGGCCAGGGCAAGGGTGCCTGGCCGGTCTGCGGCAAGGGTCTGTCGAGCGCCGGCTACAGCGGCGGCTCCTCCTCCGACAGCTCGTCGAGCGACAGCGGCACCAGCACCCGTTCGTCCGAGCAGCAGGCCTCGCGTTCCGCCGAGCGCCCGGCCGCGGAGAAGGCCGAGCGTCCGGCCGCCAAGAAGACCGTCACCACCCCGACCGGCAAGAAGGTCAAGAAGGGCGACGGCGAGTACAAGGTCGTCACGGGCGACACCCTCAGCTCCATCGCCGAGGCGCACGACGTCAAGGGCGGCTGGGAGAAGCTGTTCGAGCTGAACAAGGACATCGTCGAGGACGCCGACCTCATCTTCCCGGGTCAGCAGCTCCACCTGAAGTGACAGCGGGCAGGTAGCTGAACCGCAGCGCCCTCATATACGTGAGCTCCATTGTGAGGCCACGTGAGGGCCACCCCCCGTCCCCACGGGCTCCCCGCCCCGGTGCGTCTCCCCCGTACGCACCGGGGCGGGGTTTTTCATGCCTGCCTTGCCTGTGCGTCCTTATTTGGCGTGCCCTTTGTACGGACTCTTTGTTCCGTTCGGAAACAATTTACTCTCGGTTCTGCCCAACGGGTGGGCGACCGGCTGGCCGATCCCCCGGAGCCGGTTAGGCTCGTCTCGCAGAACCCACCGCGGTCCTGCTGACCCGCGTCACATTGAAGAAGGAGATGCTCGTGCCGTCCATCGACGTCGTCGTAGCCCGGGAAATCCTGGACTCCCGAGGCAATCCCACGGTCGAGGTCGAGGTCGGCCTCGACGACGGCAGCACGGGTCGTGCCGCCGTCCCGTCCGGCGCCTCCACGGGCGCCTTCGAGGCCATCGAGCTCCGCGACGGCGACCCGAACCGCTACCAGGGCAAGGGCGTCGAGAAGGCCGTCCTGGCCGTCATCGAACAGATCGGCCCGGAGCTGGTCGGCTACGACGCCACCGAGCAGCGCCTGATCGACCAGGCGATGTTCGACCTGGACGCCACCGACAACAAGGGCTCCCTCGGCGCCAACGCCATCCTCGGCGTCTCACTCGCCGTCGCCCACGCCGCCTCCGAGGCCAGCGACCTGCCGCTCTTCCGCTACCTGGGCGGCCCGAACGCGCACCTGCTGCCCGTTCCGATGATGAACATCCTGAACGGCGGCTCGCACGCCGACTCCAACGTGGACATCCAGGAGTTCATGATCGCCCCGATCGGCGCGGAGACCTTCTCCGAGGCCCTGCGCTGGGGCACCGAGGTCTACCACACCCTCAAGAAGGTCCTGAAGAGCAAGGGCCTGGCCACCGGCCTCGGCGACGAGGGCGGCTTCGCCCCGAACCTCGGCTCCAACCGAGAGGCCCTCGACCTCATCCTCGAGGCGATCAAGGAGGCCGGCTACACCCCCGGCGAGCAGATCGCCCTCGCGCTCGACGTCGCCGCGTCCGAGTTCTACAAGGACGGCTCCTACCTCTTCGAGGGCAAGACGCGCACGGCCGCCGAGATGACCGAGTACTACGCCGAACTCGTCGAGGCCTACCCGCTCGTCTCCATCGAGGACCCGCTGTTCGAGGACGACTGGGAGGGCTGGAAGACCATCACCGACAAGCTGGGCGACAAGGTCCAGCTCGTCGGCGACGACCTGTTCGTCACCAACCCCGAGCGCCTGGCCCGCGGCATCGAGGATGGCGCCGCCAACGCCCTGCTGGTCAAGGTCAACCAGATCGGCTCGCTGACCGAGACCCTGGACGCCGTCGAGATGGCCCAGCGCAACGGCTTCAAGTGCATGATGTCCCACCGCTCCGGCGAGACCGAGGACGTCACCATCGCCGACCTCGCCGTCGCCACCAACTGCGGCCAGATCAAGACCGGCGCCCCGGCCCGCTCCGAGCGCGTCGCCAAGTACAACCAGCTGCTGCGCATCGAGGAGATCCTCGACGACGCGGCGGTGTACGCGGGCCGCTCCGCCTTCCCGCGGTTTCGCTCTGCGAACCATTAAGCACAGCAAGGGCTGACCCTTACCGGGTTAAGCCTTAGCCAGTCGTACGTACGTCCCCGTACTCGGTCCCGTACCGTGTCCGGGGACGTACGCACGTATGAGGGTGAACGGAGGCGGGACATGGCCGTGAAGGACCGCGACCGTTTCTCCACCGCGACCAGGATCCGGCTGCTCGGCGAGCAGACCGCGGCCCGCGTCTACCGCTCCCAGACCAAACGGCAGGCCCGCCGCTCCCGGCTCACCGGCCGGGCGGCGCTGCTCGCCCTGGTGCTGTGCACGCTGATCGTGGCCATGGCCTATCCCATAAGGCAGTACGTCTCCCAGCGCGCCGAGATCTCCGATCTGCAGCGGGAGAAGGAAGAGGCCGCCGAGCGGGTCGAACGGCTGCGGGACCTCAAGGCACGCTGGCAGGACGACGCGTACGCCGAGCAGCAGATTCGGCAGCGGCTGCACTACGTGATGCCGGGGGAGACGGGGTACATCGTCATCGACCCGGACGCGGCCAAGCAGTCGCGCGCCGACCTCGGGGCGGCCGACCGCCCCTGGTACTCGAACGTCTGGGACGCGGTCGACAAGTCCGACGCCGCCGCCCAGTGAACGGATGACAGAAAGACAGGCATGCATACGCCCCCGCCGCCCACCCCGCGCACCGAGCCCACCGACGCGGACGTCGAGGCCTTCAAGCAGCAGCTCGGGCGTCCGCCGCGCGGCCTGCGCGCCATCGCGCACCGTTGCCCCTGCGGGCAGCCCGACGTCGTCGAGACGGCCCCGCGCCTGCCCGACGGCACGCCCTTCCCGACGCTGTACTACCTGACGTGCCCGAAGGCCTCCTCGGCGATCGGCACGCTGGAGGCGAACGGCGTGATGAAGGAGATGACGGCCCGGCTGGAGAGCGACCCCGTGCTCGCCGCCGCCTACCGTGCCGCGCACGAGGACTACATCCGGCGCCGCGACGAGATCGAGGAGCTCAAGGGCTTTCCGAGCGCGGGCGGCATGCCGGACCGGGTGAAGTGCCTGCACGTCCTGGTCGCCCACTCCCTGGCGGCCGGCCCCGGGGTCAACCCCCTGGGCGACGAGGCGCTGGGGATGCTGCCGGAGTGGTGGCTCAAGGGGACGTGCGTGACGCCGGTCCAGGAAACGTCCGTACAGGAGGGGGAGGCCCAGTGACCCGAGTCGCCGCCATCGACTGCGGTACGAACTCCATCCGTCTCCTCGTCGCCGACGCCGACCCAGTGACCGGTGAACTGGTCGACCTGGACCGCCGTATGACGATCGTCCGTCTCGGCCAGGGCGTCGACCGCACCGGACGTCTGGCCCCCGAGGCGCTGGAGCGCACCTTCGCCGCCTGCCACGAGTACGCGGCGATCATCAAGGAGCACGGCGCGGAGCGCCTGCGTTTCGTAGCGACCTCCGCATCCCGGGACGCCGAGAACCGGGACGAGTTCGTACGAGGTGTGCTGGACATCCTGGGTGTCGAGCCGGAGGTCATCACCGGTGACCAGGAGGCGGAGTTCTCCTTCACCGGTGCCACGAAGGAGCTGACGGGGCGGGAGGACCTGCACCGGCCGTTCCTGGTCGTGGACATCGGCGGAGGTTCGACGGAGTTCGTCGTCGGCGACGACCACGTGCGCGCGGCGCGCTCGGTCGACGTCGGCTGCGTCCGGATGACCGAGCGGCATCTCGTCCGGGACGGGCTCGTCAGCGACCCGCCGTCCGAGGCGCAGATCGCGGCGATGCGGGCGGACATCGAGGCGGCCCTCGACCTCGCCGAGCGGACGGTCCCGCTGCGCGAGGCGCACACGCTGGTGGGCCTGGCGGGCTCGGTCACGACGGTCGCGGCGATCGCGCAGAACCTGCCCGAGTACGACTCGACGGCCATCCACCACTCCCGGATCCCGTACGACGAGGTCCGCGAGATCACCGACCGGCTCCTGCGCTCCACCCACGCCGAGCGCGCCGCCATCCCCTCCATGCACCCGGGCCGCGTCGACGTGATCGCCGCGGGCGCCCTCGTCCTCCTCTCGATCATGGAGCGGATCGGTGCGGAGGAGGTCGTGGTGAGCGAGCACGACATCCTCGACGGGATCGCGTGGTCGGTCTCCTGAGCAGGCTGGACGACGTATGAGCGCGTCCGAGGGGGCCTCGCGGGCCCCTCGGAAACGCGTCGTCGGAAAAGTTCGTGAAGTTCTTCACAAGGAAATCGGCCCGGTAGGAGCACGGGAGGCGCTCGGTTGACCCGTCTGGGGGTCCGATACGCCATTGAACGTGTTCAGAAGGGGTGGGGAAGGGTGCTCCGGGAGGTGCCCGCGAGGGCCCGGCGAGGGTGGCTCACGGGTGGGCCGGTCCGAAAGAGAGGCAGCTCACGCGGCATTGACAACGGCCCGCACTGTACGGTGGGTTCCGGTCGCCGCCATGACCTGGATCAGGCGAGCCGCGGAGAATAGCACACACCCTGCCCGAGCTTGTGAAGGGGCGCACGAGCTACCCCCCTGGAGCGGGTGGATACTCGATGGCATGAGCACCACGGAGCGTCCCAGGATCCTCGTAGTAGGCGGTGGGTACGTAGGCCTGTACGCAGCTCGGCGCATCATGAAGAAGATGCGCTACGGCGAGGCGACCGTCACGGTCGTCGACCCCCGGTCGTACATGACCTACCAGCCCTTCCTTCCCGAAACCGCCGCCGGCAACATCTCCCCCCGACACGTCGTCGTCCCGCTGCGACGCGTGCTCCCGAAGGCGGAGGTCCTCACCGGCCGGGTCACCACCATCGACCAGGACCGCAAGGTCGCCACGATCGCCCCGCTGGTCGGCGAGGCGTACGAGCTGCCCTTCGACTACCTGGTCATCGCGCTCGGCGCGGTCTCCCGCACCTTCCCGATCCCCGGCCTCGCCGAGCAGGGCATCGGCATGAAGGGCATCGAGGAGGCCATCGGCCTGCGCAACCACGTCCTCGAGCAGCTGGACAAGGCCGACTCCACGAACGACGAGGAGATCCGCCGCAAGGCGCTCACCTTCGTCTTCGTCGGCGGTGGCTTCGCGGGTGCGGAGACCATCGGCGAGGTCGAGGACATGGCTCGCGACGCGGCGAAGTACTACAACAACGTCTCCCGCGAGGACATGCGGTTCATCCTCGTCGACGCCGCCGACAAGATCCTGCCCGAGGTCGGCCCCAAGCTCGGCCAGTACGGCAAGGAGCACCTGGAGGCCCGCGGGGTCGAGGTCTACCTCTCCACCTCCATGGACTCCTGCGTCGACGGCCACGTCGTGCTGAAGAACGGCCTCGAGGTCGACTCCAGCACCATCGTCTGGACGGCGGGCGTCAAGCCGAACCCGGCCCTGTCCCGTTACGGCCTCCCGCTCGGCCCCCGCGGCCACGTCGACTGCGAGCCCACGCTCCAGGTCAAGGGCACGGACTACATCTGGGCCGCGGGCGACAACGCCCAGGTTCCGGACCTCATCGGCCGCAAGGCGGGCAACGAGAACGCCTGGTGCCCGCCGAACGCGCAGCACGCGCTGCGGCAGGCGCGGGTCCTCGGTGACAACGTGATCTCCGGTATGCGGGGCTTCCCGCAGAAGGACTACTCGCACGCCAACAAGGGCGCGGTGGCCGGGCTCGGCCTCCACAAGGGCGTCGCGATGATCGTCATGGGCAAGATGAAGATCAAGCTGAAGGGTCGCCTGGCCTGGTACATGCACCGTGGCTACCACGGTCTGGCCATGCCGACCTGGAACCGCAAGATCCGCGTCTTCGCCGACTGGACGCTCGGCATGTTCCTCAAGCGCGAGGTCGTGGCCCTCGGCGCCCTGGAGACTCCGCGCGAGGAGTTCTACGAGGCGGCCAAGCCGGCGCCGGTCGCTGCCGCGAGCAAGGCCGAGGAGAAGCCGAAGGCCGAGCAGGCCAAGGCGTCCTGACGCGGCGCGGTTGAACTGACCGAAGGGCTCCCCGCCATCCGTGGTGCGGGGGGCCTTTCGGCGTTTGACGGTGTCGGTGTGTGTCGGTGTGACCGTCGCTGAGGGCGGCCGCACGGTGAAACGCGCGCCAAACCCCATGCCCCGCGCACGCATTTTGCACAGCCGTAACGCGAACGGGGGACTGCGGCTCAGCCCCGCTGGTGTTTACGTGGTGTTGGACATTCCGGGATCCCCCGTCACGGAGGTGTACGCCATGCCACACGCCGCCTCGCGGCTGAAGAGCCTCGTCGAACAGTTGCTGGGAGCCCCACTCCCGGTGCGCATCCGCGCCTGGGACGGTTCGCAGGCGGGGCCGCCGGGCGCACCGACCCTCGTCGTACGCAACCGCAGGGCCGTACGCCGCCTCCTGTGGAAGCCCGGCGAGCTGGGCCTGGCCCGTGCCTGGGTCGCGGGAGACCTGGACATCGAAGGCGACCTCTACGCCGCCCTCGAGCAGATGGCGGGCCTCGTCTGGGAACGCGGAGAGGACGCCAGGACCCTCACCCAGGCCCTGCGCGACCCCGACGTACGCGCCGCCGTCCGCGGACTGTTCGCACTCGCCGGGCCCCCGATCCCGCCCGCCCCGCCCCGGGAGGAGGTCCGCAGACCCCGCCGCCACCTGCACACCAAGCGCAGCGACAAGCGCGCCATCAGCCACCACTACGACGTCGGCAACGACTTCTACGAGATCGTCCTGGGCCCGAGCATGGTTTACTCCTGCGCCTACTGGCCGGCCCCGGAATCCGAAGGCGGCACCCTCGAGACCGCCCAGCGGGACAAGCTGGAACTCATCTCCCGCAAGCTGGACCTGACCCCCGGCCGGCGCCTGCTGGACGTCGGCTGCGGCTGGGGCTCCATGGCCATCCACGCCGCCCGCGAGCACGGCGTGAGTGTCGTCGGCATCACCCTCTCCCACGAGCAGGCCGCGTACGCCCGTAAGCGCGTCGCCGACGAGGGACTGACCGACCGGGTCGAGATCCGCGTACAGGACTACCGGGACGTCGCCGACGGGCCGTACGACGCGATCTCCTCCATCGGCATGGCCGAACACGTCGGCGCCGACCGGTACCTGGAGTACGCCACCGACCTCCGCCACCTCCTCAAGCCCGGTGGGCGGCTGCTCAACCACCAGATCGCCCGCCGGCCGGAGAGAAACGAATCGGCCTATCAGGTCGATCAGTTCATCGACTCCTACGTCTTCCCCGACGGCGAACTCGCCCCCGTCGGCACCACCGTCACCCAACTCGAACGCGCCGGTTTCGAGGTCCGTGACGTGGAGTCGATCCGCGAGCACTACGCCCTCACCCTGCGCCGCTGGGTCGCCAACCTGGAGGCCGACTGGACCCGGGCCGTGCAGCTGACCAGCCCGGGGCGGGCCCGCGTCTGGCGGCTGTACATGGCTGCCTCCGCCCTCGCCTTCGAGCGCAACCGCATCGGTGTCAACCAGGTCCTCGCCATCAAGACCCCGGAGTCCGGCGACTCGGGGATGCCCCTGCGCTCCCGTACCTGGAACTGAACACAGGCGGAAGGGGCCCGTCGCCGTCCGGCGACGGGCCCCTTGTCGTCGTACCCCTACTCGGACTTGATCGCCGCCAGCATGTTCAGCCGCGCCGCCCGCCGGGCCGGCCAGAGCGCCGCCAGGACGCCCACCGTCGCGGCCAGCAGCAGGAACACGGCCATCCGGGCCCACGGCAGGACCAGTTCGTACGTCGCCATGCGCGTGCCGAGCAGCTCACCGGCCGCCCAGCCGAAGAACACGCCGAGGCCGATGCCCAGCACCCCGCCGAAGAGCGAGATGACCAGGGACTCCAGGCGGACCATCCGCTTGATGCCCTTGCGGTCCAGGCCGATCGCGCGCAGCATGCCGATCTCCTGGGAGCGCTCGAAGACGGACATGGCCAGGGTGTTGATGACGCCGAGGACCGCGACGAGCACCGCCATCGCCAGCAGGCCGTAGACCATGTTCAGCATCAAGGTGAACATCTGCGCGATCTCGTTGGACAGGTCCTTCTTGTCCTGGACCTTGATGGCCGGGTTGGAGCCGAGGGCCTTCTCGATCCGGTCCTTCGTCGCGCTCGACGCCCCGTCGGACGTCTTGACCATGACCCGCATGTCGGCCGGGTCCGTCTGGTGCGGGGAGAGGGCGGCGTTGTCCAGGAGGATCCCCTGGATCATGTCGTTGCCCTCGTAGACCCCGGCGACCGTCAGCTTCTGCTTCTCGCCGTCCTCGTAGTTGACGGTGAAGCTGGAACCCGCCTTCCAGTCGTGCAGCTTGGCGGTGTCGGCGTCCACGACCACCTGCGCGCCACCCACCTTGAAGGAGCCCTCGTCGACCTTCAGTTCGGTCAGCTCGCCGATGGTGCTGCCCGTGACGCCGGTGAGGTACTCGGTCTGGCCGTCGATGCGCGAGGGGGCGTTGCGCAGCGGGCTGGTGGCGGTGACGTCGTCGAGCTGCTTCAGCTTCTTCTCGACGTCCGGCGACAACTCGTTGAAGTTCGCCATGGACACCACGTAGTCCGCCTTGATCGCGGACGCCGCCATCTTGTCGATCGACTTCTGCAGGCTGCCCGCCATCACCGTCATGCCGGTGATCAGGGTGAGGCCGATCATCAGCGCGGAGGCGGTGGCGGCCGTACGACGGGGATTGCGCACCGAGTTCTGGCGGGCCAGCTTGCCCGAGACACCGAACACGCGCAGCACCGGTGCCGCGGCCGCGATCAGCGGGCGGGACAGGAGCGGCGTGAGGATGAAGACGCCGATGATGAGGAGGACCGCGCCGAGGCCCATGGGGGCTTGGCCGTCCGAGCCGGACATCGTCGTCGCCGCGAGGACGACCGCGATGCCCGCTCCCGAGAACAGCGCGCCCAGCGTGTTGCGCAGCACCAGCGACTTGGTCGTCGCCTGCGCGTGCACGCTGCTCATCGCCGCCACCGGCGGGATCTTCGCGGCCCGGCGGCCCGGCAGCCAGGCCGCCAGCATGGTGATGAGGATGCCGACGGCGAGGGCCGTGACGACCGTGCTCGGCGCGATGATCAGCGGTCCGTCCGGGACGGCCGCGTCGAACGTGCCCATCAGCGCCCGCAGTCCCGCACCGATGCCGACACCGGCGGCGAGGCCGGTCACCGCGGCGACCGTGCCGACCACGAACGCCTCGACGAGGACGGACCGGGTGACCTGCCGGCGCGAGGCCCCCACGGCCCGCAGCAGCGCCAGTTCCTTGGTGCGCTGCGCGACCAGCATCGTGAAGGTGTTGGCGATGATGAACGTACCGACGAAGAGCGCGATGCCCGCGAAGACCAGCAGGCCCTGCTTCAGCCCGGACATCTGCGAGGCGATCATCTCGGCCTGGTGGTCGGCGAGTTGCTTGCCGGTCGTGGTCTCCGCGACGTCCTTCGGCAGCGCCTTGTCCAGTTCGGCCTTCAGCGCGGCCTGCGTGACACCGGCCTTCGCCTTGACGGCGATCTCGTCGTACGTGCCCGTCTTGCCGAACAGCTGCTGCGCGGTCGCCGTGTCGAAGAGGGCGAGGCTGCCGCCGGCCGCGACATTGCCGTCGTCGGTGGTGAAGATGCCGACGATCTTCGGGTCGAGGACCGGGCCGTCCACCGAGAGCCGAACGGTGTCGCCGACCTTGTACCCGGTGCGCTCAGCGGTCTCGGAGTCGATGAGGACCTCGTCCGCGCCCTTCGGTGCGTGCCCGCTGACCAGCGGATACCGGGCGTCCTTCGTGCCCCAGTAGTTCCCGCCCTGCGACTGGAAGCCGCCGCCGATCAGCTTGCCGTCCTTGTCGGCGATCGCGGTGAAGCCGTTGACCACGCCGATGGCGGACGCGGCGCCGGGCACCTTGGCGCTCTCGTCGAGCACCGCCTGCGTCAGCTCGGCGGTCTTGCCGAGGGTGTCGCCCCTGTTGGCCTGGGTCTCGGGCTCGACGGCCACGTCGACCTGGTCGAAGCCCTTGGCCGAACTCTTCTGGTAGGCCTCGGAGATGGTGTTGGTGAAGACCAGGGTCCCCGACACGAAGGCCACGCCGAGCATCACGGCGAGCACGGTCATCAGGAGCCGGGCCTTGTGCGCGAGTACGTTGCGCAAGGCGGTACGGAACATGGGTGTTCTTCTCAGTTCTTCTCGTCAGTCCTGGCGGTCCTGGCGGTTTTGGCGGTCCTGATCGGGGGTCAGCTGGTGCGGCCCTTGGCGTCGAACTGCTTCATGCGATCGAGGACCGCGTCGGCGGTCGGCCCGTACACCTCGTCGACGAGCCGCCCGTCCGCCAGGAACACCACCCGGTCCGCGTACGCCGCCGCCACCGGGTCGTGGGTCACCATCACCACGGTCTGTCCCAACTCCCGCACCGAGTTGCGCAGGAAGCCGAGGACCTCGGCGCCCGAGCGCGAGTCGAGGTTTCCGGTCGGCTCGTCGCCGAAGATGATGTCGGGCCGGGAGGCCAGGGCGCGGGCCACGGCGACGCGCTGCTGCTGGCCGCCGGAGAGCTGGGAGGGCCGGTGGCCGAGCCGGTCGGCCAGGCCCACCATCCGGATGACCGAATCCAGCCACTGCTTGTCCGGCTTACGGCCCGCGATGTCCATCGGGAGCGTGATGTTCTCCAGGGCGGTCAGGGTCGGCAGCAGGTTGAACGCCTGGAAGATGAAGCCGATCTTGTCCCGGCGCAGCTTGGTCAGCTGCTTGTCCTTCAGGGACCCGAGCTCGGTGTCGCCGATGCGCACGGAGCCGGAGGAGAAGGTGTCCAGGCCGGCCACGCAGTGCATCAGCGTGGACTTGCCGGACCCGGAGGGGCCCATGATCGCGGTGAACTCGGCCTGCTGGAAGTCGATGGAGACCCGGTCGAGGGCGACCACCTGGGTCTCGCCCTGTCCGTAGATCTTCGACAGATCCGTGGCACGCGCCGCCACGGTGGTGGTCCGGCCGGCGATGGATGCGGTGGTCACGAGAAGAGCACTCCTGTAGGACGTGGGGGGTTGTCGAGGGACGTCATCCATCGTCCTGGCCGCGGACGGCCGTGTAGTCAGCCGCTGTTCCGGTTCCGAAGGGCGACTCACGGCGGACCACTCGCCGCGGTGTCATACCTGGGGATGAGGGGCACCCCTGAGGGGTGGCCGGGCGGAGAACAGGTGGAGCCCCCTCGTTCGGGCGGTGAAATTCCGTCATTCCGCATACACGGCCGAGCGTCGCACGTAAGGCTATTGGCAAGTGCGGATGGCCTGTTCCGTGTGCTGATGCACCCTCAGACATCAATAAAATAAGACAACATCGCTCCGCCTGCCCGCTGTTCGGGGGACGCGTCCCGATAGTCTCGGAACCTCGAAGCGGCGCCCATGGCCTGCCCGGATGGTGGAATGCAGACACGGCGAGCTTAAACCTCGCTGCCCCTTCGCGGGCGTGCCGGTTCAAGTCCGGCTCCGGGCACTTTCGACCCTTTTCCCGGCCGCCTTCGCGGCTCTCGTTCCCTGCACCCTTCATTGAAGAGTTCACCGCACGACCCGTTGACAGCGGGCGGATGCGGTCGGAGACTCACGTCAGGAAGTTGGTGAAGTAAATTTCACCATGCGAACGCCAGGCGAACGAAGTCCCCACCCGAACAGAGCGCCTCCGGGGCGCGAACAGAGAGGCTGGTCGATGCGCACCACCGTCGGCATCATCGGAGCCGGGCCCGCAGGCCTGCTCCTCGCCCGGCTGCTCCACAACGCGGGCATCGACTCCGTCGTCCTGGAGAGCCGCGACCGCGCCTACGTCGAGCATCGGCAGCGGGCCGGAATCCTGGAGCAGGGCACCGTGGACGTGCTGCGCGCGGCCGGCGCCGGGGAGCGCATGGACCGCGAGGGGCTGCGCCACGACGGCATCGAACTCCGGTTCGCCAGGAAGCGCCACCGTGTCGACTTCCCCGCCCTCGCCGACGGCCGGTCGGTGATGGTCTACGCCCAGACCGAGGTCTGCAAGGACCTCATCGCCCTCCAGCTCAAGGAGGGCGGCCCGCTGTTGTTCGAGGCGGAGGCCCTCGCCGTCGAGGACGCCGACACCGACCACCCCCGCGTCCGCTTCCGGCACGGAGACCGCGAGGACGTCCTGGAGTGCGACTACGTCGTCGGCTGCGACGGCTTCTGGGGCGTCGCCCGCCAGGCCGTCCCGTCCGAGCTCACCCAGGTGTTCGAACGTACGTACCCCTTCGGCTGGCTCGGCATCCTCGCCGACGTACCGCCCTCGCACGACGAGCTCGTCTACGCCCGCCACGACCGCGGCTTCGCCCTGCTGTCCATGCGCTCCCCGTCCGTCTCCCGCCTCTACCTCCAGGTGCCGGCCGACACCGACGCCGAGACCTGGAGCGACGAGGCCATCTGGGGGGAGCTGGAGCGCCGCTTCGAGACCGCCGACGGCTGGCGGCTGGAGCGCGGCCCGATCACGCAGAAGTCCGTCACGCCGATGCGTTCCTACGTCCACGAGCCCATGCGGTACGGCCGCCTGTTCCTGGCCGGGGACGCGGCGCACATCGTGCCGCCCACGGGCGCGAAGGGCCTCAACCTCGCCGTCGGGGACGTCGTCACCTTCGCGAGGGCACTGACGTACGAGAAGGAGTCGGGCTCTGCGGAGCTGCTCGACGCCTACTCGGAGACCTGCCTGCGCCGCGTGTGGCAGGCCGAGCGGTTCTCCTACGACATGACGACGCTCCTGCACCGCGCCCCCGACGCCACCCCCTTCGAGGACCGCCTCCAGCTGGCCCGCCTGGAGCGGATCGCCTCCACCCGGGCCGCCGAGACCGACCTGGCCGAGGCGTACACGGGGTTCCCGTTCGAGTGACAGGCGATCAGGTGACGGGCGTGTCGCAGCTTGGTCATGAAGGGGCCCCAGCTCTGCCGGGAATCAAAGGTCCGCGTAGCGTGTTGCGCAGCACGACGAGGGAAAGATCCTCCCCAAGCACTAGGGTCAATCCTTTGCCTACCTATTACTCTTGAGCCAAGGCCACGCAGGGTGGCCATGGAGGAGTGAAATGAGGAGCAGCAACCCGGTCTTCTCGCGACGGGGGTTCAGCCGCGACAACGGCTACGCGGGCTTCAACACCGCGCCGCAGGCCGGGGGCGCAGCTGTAGGCACGCAGGGCAACCCGTATGCGCAGCCGCAGGCGGGCAACCCGTACGCGCAGAACCCGTACGCGCAGCAGGACCTTCAGCACGGCGCACCGCCGCAGGCCCCGGTCACCACCGGCCGCATGACGATGGACGACGTCGTCCTGCGCACCGGCACCACCCTCGGCGTCCTGGTCGTCACGGCCGCGCTCGCCTGGGCGCTGCTGCCGATCGACGACGCGAACATCAGCCGGTCGTACGGCATCGGCATCGGTGCCGCGCTGATCGGCATGGTCCTGGCCTTCGTCCAGTCCTTCAAGCGCAAGGCCTCGCCCGCGCTGATCGTGTCGTACGCCGCGTTCGAGGGCGTCTTCCTCGGCGTCCTGTCCAACATCGTCGACAACCGAATCGCCGACGGTGCGGCCATGCAGGCCGTGATCGGCACCATGGCGGTCTTCGCCGGTGTGCTGGTGGCGTACAAGGCGGGCTGGATCCGCGTCAACCGCCGGTTCGTCGGCTTCGTGATGGCGGCCGCGCTCGGCTTCATCCTGCTGATGATGGTGAACCTGCTGTTCGCGGTCTTCGGCGGCGGTGACGGCCTCGGCTTCCGCAGCGGCCCGCTCGGCGTCATCTTCGGCGTCGTCGGCATCCTGCTCGGCGCGTGCTTCCTCGCCCTGGACTTCAAGCAGGTCGAGGACGGCATCGCCTACGGTGCTCCCCGCGAGGAGGCGTGGCTGGCGGCCTTCGGCCTGACGCTGACGCTGGTGTGGATCTACATGGAGTTCCTCCGGATCATCGCGATCCTCAATAGCAACGACTGACGCGGGGCGCGTGCGCCGGCACGAACCGTGTGAAAGGGCCCCGGGCTTCCTGCCCGGGGCCCTTCGTCGTCGAGACAGTGCGCGCTAGAGGAACTTGCGCGCGGCCCTCCTCAGGTCGTACTCGTGGACGATGGCCTTCGCGTGGCCGTAAGCGAGGTCGTATTCGTGGCGGAGCCAGCTGACCTTTTCCTCGAAGCGGAAGAGAGCCGGGCCTTCTTCGACGGTGCGGAGCCAGTCGGAGACTTCACGACCGGTGCAGTGGGGGATGCGGGCGAGCATGTTGCGATGGGTCTCCTCGGAGAGGACGTGGGACATCGGCGCCTCCGGACGCAAAGGGGATGTAAGCCGGTCCTTCAGGTCACCGTGCCTGAGCGTTCGCCTGTTGGCAACAGTCTCGGTGCGAAGCGTAGGCTCGCGGTGTGGTGGATACGACGGTTCTGACCCGGGCTGTGGATCACTTCGCCGATCGCCTTCGGGCGGCGCCGCAGAGTCGGTTGCAGAGAGGGGCTGCGGCGGAAGCGCTGGAGCTGGCCAGGGAGTTGGCGCGTCGGGCCCAGCTTCTGGAGGCGCCTGGGGTGGAGCCCAGGGTGATGCCGGATGCGGGGATGTTCGCTGCCGCGGATCAGATCACGGTGGCTGTGCACGACTTGGTGACCGTGATTTCGACTGACGCCGAGGTCGAGGATGCGGTGGCCTTGGTTGCTCAGGCGCAGAAGAGGGCGGGGGTCTGAGGTTCGTCTGCCCGTTGCGCTCAGAGCGACGCTATGACCCTGTCCGCCAAGATGTAGACGTTCTCCTCGCCGCACGCGAACGTCAGGGTGTACGCGCCCGAGATGCCCGAGCCGCCCAGCAGTATCGGGGTCTCGCCCGTGCGTAGGGCCGCTGCCAGGCGTTCTGCCGTTTCGCGGTGGCCCGGGGTCATGCACAGGGTTGTGCCGTCGGCGAAGACGTAGACGTCGAGGGTGCCGAGCGGGCCGGGGCGGACGTCGGCCAGTTCGATACGGGATGCGGCCAGTTCCTCCAGCGTGGCGACCGTGCGTTCGTGGTCGTTCACGACCGGTGACGCGACCGGGACGAAGTCGGGGTGGGAGGGGTGGCGTCGGCGGGCCGCGGCCAGTTCCGGGGAGTCGCCGGCGAACTCGTCGGCGTCCGCGCCGGGCTCGGCGACCGGCTCCAGGCCCACGAAATCGGCCTGCCGGGGCAGGAACAGTTCGCTGTCGGGCAGGCCCAGCAGGGAGGGCGCGTCGGTGGCGTCACGGGACTCCTGGGCGGCCCAGAACGCCCGCGCCTCCGCGAGCTCGCGCTCACGTTCCTCGGCGAGCGCCTCGGCCACGGCGGCACGTATCTCATCGACGTCGGCGGGGCGGCGGGCGGCCGGCACGCGGCCCCGCGCGGCCGTGGCGTTGTTCTCGGCGAGCTCGGCTTGCAGGGCGGCGATCTGTCGGCGCAGCACCATGAGGGTGCGCAGGACGGCGACGCCCACGGCGCCCGTTGCGGCCGTGGTGACCAACAAGGCGATCGGCATGGCGCTCACTGACGTAACTCCCGGTTCAAAGTCGACCCCCCGACTTCCTACATCAGCTTGAAGGGTGAACCGACCCGCTGTCAGTGCGTAACGTCACGAAACGGACAGGACTTTGGGCCCGAGGTTTACCGCCGAGGTGGCCCTGACCTGCATGGATCCCCTTTCCAAGGGAGATAGGTCACATCCTGGGGGAGATTGGATCACAAATCGGCCCAGAACCTTGGAGTTTCCCGGGTTCTGGGCCGAGGGTCACGCTGGGTGGAGCGTTGACTACGTCAAGGGGTCAGCTGAGGCGCTCGATGACCATCGCCATGCCCTGGCCGCCGCCGACGCACATCGTCTCCAGGCCGAACTGCTTGTCGTGGAACTGGAGGGAGTTGATGAGCGTGCCGGTGATGCGCGCGCCGGTCATGCCGAAGGGGTGTCCTACGGCGATGGCGCCGCCGTTGACGTTCAGCTTGTCGAGGTCGATGCCGAGCTCGCGGTAGGAGGGGATCACCTGGGCGGCGAAGGCTTCGTTGATCTCGACCAGGTCGATGTCGTCGATGGTGAGGCCCGCGCGGCCCAGGGCCTGCTGGGACGCCTCGACCGGGCCGAGGCCCATGATTTCGGGGGAGAGGGCGGAGACGCCGGTGGAGACGATGCGGGCGAGCGGGGTGAGGCCGAGCTCGCGCGCCTTCGTGTCGCTCATGATGACGACCGCGGCGGCGCCGTCGTTCAGCGGGCAGCAGTTGCCGGCGGTGACGAGGCCGTCGGGGCGGAAGACGGGCTTGAGGCCCGCGACGCCCTCCATGGTGACGCCGGGGCGCGGGCCGTCGTCCTTGCCGACCACCGTGCCGTCGGGGGTCGTGACCGGGGTGATCTCGCGCTCCCAGAAGCCGTTCTTGATCGCTTCCTCGGCGAGGTTCTGCGAGCGGACGCCGAACTCGTCCATGTCCTGGCGGGTGATGCCCTTGGCGCGGGCGAGGTTCTCGGCGGTCTGGCCCATCGCGATGTACGGGTCGGGGACGAGGCCGTCCTCGCGCGGGTCGTGCCAGGTGGTGCCCTCCTGCTGGGCGACCTCGGCGGTGCGGGCCTCGGCCTTGGCGAAGAGGGGATTGTGCGTGTCCGGGAGGCTGTCGGAGTTGCCCTTGGTGAAGCGGGAGACCATCTCGACGCCGGCCGAGATGAAGACGTCGCCCTCGCCGGCCTTGATGGCGTGCAGGGCCATGCGGGAGGTCTGGAGGGAGGAGGAGCAGTACCGGGTGATGGTGCAGCCGGGCAGGTGGTCCATGCCCATCTGTACGGCGACGATACGGCCGAGGTTGTTCCCCTGCTCCCCGCCGGGCAGGCCGCAGCCGAGCATCAGGTCGTCGATGTCCCTCGGGTCCAGCTCGGGGATCTTCGCGAGGGCGGCCTGGATGATCGTGGCGGTCAGGTCGTCCGGGCGGAGGTCCTTGAGGGAGCCCTTGAAGGCACGGCCGATGGGGGAGCGGGCGGTCGAGACGATCACGGCTTCGGGCATCACGGCTCCAGACAAGAAGGGGCGGCGCGTAGCGCCTCGTTGAGGGGCGGTGGTCGGGCGGCGGGTGGGAGTACGGGGGATAGGCGTCGTCGTCTGGGAAGTTACCCGTACGTATGGTCCAGGTCACGCTTGTCGGTGTGTGACCCTGACCGCAGTTTTCTAAGCGCTTGCTTTGTCGTGCTCTCCTTGGGGTGCGGGTCGGTCAGGTCGACGGAGTCGCCGGTGTCGCGTCCGGCTCGGGCACCCGCCGACGACGGCGCCGTTTGAGGAGCGCCCACGGCCCCTTCGGCCCCGTCGGCACCGCCGCCGCGACCTCCGTACCGGCCTCGGACGCGGCCTCCGCCGCCGCTCGGGCCACTGGAAGGAAGCCCTCGCGGCGGGAGGCGTCGGGGCGCTCCTCCTCCGCCGGCCACAGGCCCAGCGCCGCGCAGACCGTCGGCAGGACCGCCATCGCCGCCGTCGCGTACCCCTCCGCCGAGGGGTGGTAGTTGTCCGGGCCGAAGAGCTCACGCGGGTTCGCCGCGAACTCCGGGCCCAACAGGTCGCCCAGCGACACCGTACGGCCGCCCTGCTCGACGGCCCCGATCGTCTGGGCGGCCGCCAGTTGCCGCGAGGCCCGGCGGGCGATCCACCGCAGCGGCTGCTGCACCGGCTCGATCGTGCCCAGGTCGGGGCAGGTGCCGACCACCACCTCCGCACCGGCCGTGCGCAGCCGTCGTACCGCCGCGGACAGATGACGTACCGAGCGCGTCGGCGGCATCCGGTTCGTCACGTCGTTCGCGCCGATCATGATCACGCAGATGTCGGGCACCCGTGTCGGGTCCGCCAGGGTCAGGGCCACCTGGCGGTCCAGGTCGTCCGAGCGGGCCCCGGGGGAGGCGACATTACGGAGTTCCACCGGGCGCTCCGCCACCGCCGCCAGCCCCGACGCCAGCAACGCGCCCGGCGTCTGCCCGGCCCGGTGGACGCCCTGGCCGGCCGCCGTGGAGTCGCCCAGCATCGTCAGCCGCAGAGGTGGTTCGCCGGAGGTGGTGTAGCCATGGCCGTACCGGCCGTCCGCCTGGGGGACGTGCGCCACCGTGCCGTTGCCCACATGGCGCTTGGCCAGCTGCACCTCGGCCAGCAGCAGACCCACGGCCGCCGCGCCCACCAGCCCGATCCCGCCGCCGCCGTACGCCGCGCCGGCCGCGATCCGCCGGGCCACCCTCGCCCTCGACATGCTCGTCATCCGTCGCCGCCACCTCCGCCTAGCCCGTACATCCACTCCTTGCCCCGTACGGACCGTGGCCCAATCCCAGCAGCGAGTGAACGACCGTCATGCGCCGCGTACAGGCCATAGGCTGGCGGAACCACTACGACCACATCTTTTGCAGCATCCGGAGACAACGGTGCAATTTCACGACTCGATGATCAGCCTCGTCGGCAACACCCCGCTGGTGAGGCTCAACAGCGTGACCAAGGGCATCCGGGCGACCGTCCTGGCCAAGGTCGAGTACTTCAACCCGGGCGGTTCCGTGAAGGACCGCATCGCCCTGCGCATGATCGAGGCGGCCGAGCAGAGCGGAGAGCTCAAGCCCGGCGGGACCATCGTCGAGCCGACCAGCGGAAACACCGGGGTCGGGCTCGCCATCGTGGCCCAGCAGAAGGGGTACAAGTGCATCTTCGTATGCCCCGACAAGGTGAGCACGGACAAGATCAATGTGCTGCGGGCCTACGGGGCGGAAGTGGTCGTGTGTCCGACCGCCGTCGACCCCGAGCACCCGGACTCCTACTACAACGTCTCCGACCGGCTCGTCCGCGAGACCCCCGGCGCCTGGAAGCCCGACCAGTACTCCAACCCCCACAACCCGCTCTCCCACTACCACTCGACCGGCCCCGAGCTGTGGGAGCAGACGGAGGGGAAGATCACCCACTTCGTGACGGGCGTGGGGACCGGGGGGACCATCTCCGGGACCGGGCGGTATCTGAAGGACGTCAGCGACGGCAAGGTGCAGGTCATCGGCGCCGACCCCGAGGGCTCCGTATACTCGGGCGGCTCCGGGCGGCCGTACCTCGTCGAGGGCGTCGGTGAGGACTTCTGGCCGACGGCCTACGACCGTACGGTCGCGGACGAGATCGTCGCCGTGTCCGACAAGGACTCCTTCCAGATGACCCGCCGGCTGGCCAAGGAGGAGGGGCTCCTCGTCGGCGGCTCCTGCGGCATGGCCGTCGTGGCCGCGCTACGGGTCGCCGAGCGGCTGGGCCCCGACGATGTCGTGGTGGTGCTCCTCCCGGACAGTGGTCGTGGCTACCTCAGCAAGATCTTCAACGACGAGTGGATGGCCGACTACGGCTTCCTCGAGGACGCGGGACCGAGCGCCCGCGTCGGCGACGTCCTCTCCTACAAGGAGGGCGACGCCATCCCCTCCCTCGTCCACATGCACCCGGACGAGACGGTCGGCCAGGCCATCGAGGTGCTGCGCGAGTACGGGGTCTCGCAGATGCCGATCGTCAAGCCCGGCGCCGGCCACCCGGACGTGATGGCCGCCGAGGTCGTCGGATCCGTCGTCGAACGCGAGCTCCTCGCCGCGCTGTTCACACAGCGGGCCTCGCTCGACGACCCGCTGGAGAAGCACATGTCGGCTCCGCTGCCGCAGGTCGGCTCCGGCGAGCCGGTCGGGGACCTGATGTCCGTGCTGGGCGCGGCGGACGCGGCGATCGTCCTCGTCGAGGGCAAGCCGACCGGAGTCGTCAGCCGGCAGGACCTGCTGGCCTTCCTGGCCAAGGGTGCGAAGTAGCGGCAAACGTCCGGTGAACTGCCCGTGTACACGGCGAACTTGCGGTTGCTCACCGGAGTGGTCGACTTCGCTGAAGTGGTACGAGGGCGTCACGTCCGCGCAGCACCCGCTTAACACGGGTCCGGCACATTAGTGGGTGTCGGCAGGGCGGGAGCGGCTCCCCGCCCCGGCCGACGCAGAACGGCGCCAAGGACCTCCGGAGCGGCTCCCGGACCTCCATGGACGCCACGGACGCGCAAGCCCGGCCCTGACCCGGCCCGCGTCCTTCGCGGGGACCGCCGTCGTCCCGCCCCCCGGTAACGGGGGTGCGGCGGTCCCCGCGAATATTATTTCGGGGACCCTTTCCTCACTTCGCCTCACTCCTGACGGAGTGTTCGCCGGCCGTCATTCCTCCCAGTCGCTGTCCTTAGAGGATTTGCGGCGACGGCGGCCGAAGAGGCCAGGGTTGGTGCGGGTGGCCTGGACGACATTGACGCCGACGATGCCGGCCCAGGCGACGAGCAGGCCGGGCAGGTCGGCGACGCCGCCGCCGATCGCGGACAGTGGGACCGCCAGGACAAGTGAGACGATGCCGAAGCCGAAGCGCTCCCCCCAGGAATCGGTGGGCTGCGGTGAGCGGGAGCCCCGGGCCACCACCATCTGCTGCTCGGCGAGCTGTCGGCGCAGTTGGCGCTCGACGGCGCCGTCGATGCGCTGGTCGACCTTCTCCAGGAACGAGTCGACCAGCGCGGACTCGTACTCCTCGCCCAGTTCCCTGCGAGCCCGCAGGGTGGCGTTCAGTTCCTTCTTCAGCTCGGTGTCCCGCGCTTCCAATCCGGTCATATGAGCCACGGTAGGGAGCCGGAACGCCCGTCGCACTGGGGTTAGCCCCCCTGTTCCGGCTGGGGATCCCCCGCGGCGCCCGAGGTGGCGCTCACTTCACCAGTCCGTGCTTCTTGGCGTACGCGTTCGCCACGTCCTCCGGGTCCTTCTTGTCCTTGTCGACCTGGCGGTTGAGCTCGGTGAGGTCCTCCGTCGTCAGGACGTTGCCGAGGCCGGCGAGGGCCTTGCGGACCGTGGGGTCAGCCTTGCGGTCGGCGATGAGGGGGACGACGTGCTGGCCGGGGATCAGGTTCTTGGGGTCCGTCAGCACGACCCAGTCGTTGGCCTGGATGTCGGTGTCGGTGGTGAAGAGGTTCGCCACGTCCACGTCGCCCTTCTTCAGGGCGCCCTTGACCAGCGGTCCGGAGGAGTCCAGCGACTTGAACTCCTTGAACTCGACGCCGTACACGTCCTTGAGGCCCACCACGCCCACCTGGCGCGTCTTCACCTCGGGCGCGGCGCCGATGACCAGGTTGCCGTTCTGCTTCTTCAGGTCGGCGAGGGAGGCCAGGCCGTACTTCTCGGCCGTCTCCCGCGTGACCACGAAGGCGTCCGAGTCCTCGGCCATGCCGTACGGCAGGACCTGGAGGCCGGACGGGAGGGCGATGGTGAGGGCGTTCTGCATCTCCCCCTCCTCCGTCGCCGTGGCTTTCGGGGCGACGTAGTGGAGGAGGGCGCCCTGGTACTCGGGCAGGAGGTCGATGTCGCCGCCCTTGAGGGCGGGGATGAGGATCTCGCGGGTGCCGAGGTTGGGGCGGACGGTGGTTTTCACGCCGGCCGCCTGCAATACAGCGGCATACAGGTACCCCAGCACCTGGTTCTCGGTGAAGTTGGCGGTGCCGATGGTGATGCCGCCCTTGCTGGAGCCGCCGCCGGAGGTGGTGGTGCCCTGTCTGTCGAGGGAGGTGATGCCGCTGGAGCAGGCGGAGAGGGCAGGGACGGAGGCGACTGCGAAGAGGCCGCCGAGGAGGGTGCGTCGATTCATTTCCGGATTCCCTAGGCGGTGCGGTGGCGGAAGAGGAAGCGCTGGAGGCCGGCGAGCGCCAGGTCGAGGACGACGGCGACCGCGGCGACCAGCACCGCGCCGCCGAGCACCTGTACGAGGTCGCGCTGGGCGAGGCCGTCGAAGACGTAGCGGCCCAGGCCGCCGAAGGAGACGTACGCGGCGATCGTGGCCGTGGCCACCACCTGGATCAGCGCGAGGCGCAGGCCCGTCATGATCAAGGGGAGGGCGAGGGGGAGCTCGACCTGGAACAGGACCTGGTGGGCGCGCATGCCCTGCCCGCGTGCCGCGTCCTTCACGTCCGGGTCGACGGCCGTCATGCCCGCGTAGGTGTTGGTGACGATCGCTGGGACCGCGAGGGCGACCAGGGCGACGTACACCGGGGTCATGGACAGGCCACTGGCCAGGAAGACCAGGACCACCAGGCCGACGGTCGGCAGGGCGCGGCCGAAGGACGCGAGGTTGATCGCGAGGAACGCGCCCTTGCCGGTGTGGCCGATCAGCAGGCCGAGGGGGAGGCCGATGGCGGTCGCGATGAGGGTGGCGAGGAGTGAGTACTGGAGGTGTTCGGCGAGGCGGTGGGCGATGCCGTCGGCGCCGGACCACTGGGCGGCGCTGGTCAGCCAGCTGCCGAGGTTCTTGAAGAGTTCGTACATCTCAGGCTCGCCGCCTCTTCCACGGGGTGAGGACGTACTGGACGGCGACCAGCAGCGCGTCCGCGACCACGGCGAGGAGGAGGGTGAGGACCACTCCCACGATCACCGGGGTGGGGAAGTTGCGCTGGAAGCCGTCGGTGAAGAGCTGGCCCAGGCCGCCGTCGCCGATGTAGGTGGCGACGGAGACGAGGGAGATCGACATGACCGTCGCGATGCGGACGCCCGCCATGATCACCGGGAGCGCGAGGGGGAACTCGACGGTGAGGAGCGTACGCAGGGGGCGCGTGCCCATCGCCTTCGCGGCCTCCTTCGTCTTCGCGGGGACCGCGTCGAGGCCCTCGACCGTGTTCCGGAGCAGGACGACCAGGGTGTAGATCGTCAGACCGATCACGGTCGTGGTGCGGGTCAGGCCGCTGACCGGGAGCAGGAGCACGAAGACCGCGATGGACGGGATCGTGAACAGGACGTTCGACGCGCCGAGCAGGAAGCCGCGCAGGGGGCGGACCCGGTGGGCGAGCACCGCCAGCGGGAGCGAGATCAGCAGGCCGAGGAGGACGGCGGTCAGGGCGGCCTGGAGGTGGGAGATCGTGAGGGTGGTGAGGTCGTCGGTGTGGCCGGATATCCACGACCAGTCGATGGTCATGCGGCCACACCCGTCTCCGGCGTCTGAGCACGGGCTTCCGCGTGGGCCTGGCCCGCGTGGGCGTGGATGTCGTCGCGGGAGGAGACGCCGGTGAGGGCCCCCGCCGCGTCGACCCGGGCGATCAGGCCGGTGGGGGAGGCGACGGACTCGTTGAGTGCCGACAGCAGGGAGTCGTCGTCCTTGAGCGGCCGTACGGGGATCTCGGCGTCCTTCGACGTCCAGTGCAGCGGCCCCCGCGCCTCGTCGAGTACGAGGGTCCAGGCGCCGCCCTCGGGGGCCGGGCCCTGCGGGACGTCCGCGAGGGTCCTGAGCGAGAGCAGCTTCAGGCCGCGTTCGGCGCCGAGGAAGTCGGCGACGAAGTCGTCGGCCGGACGGGCCAGCAGCTCGGTGGGCGTGGCGCACTGCACCAGGTGACCGCCGGTGCGGAAGATCGCGATCTGGTCGCCGAGCCGGACCGCCTCGTCGATGTCGTGGGTGACGAAGACGATGGTCTTGCTCAGCTCCTTCTGGAGGCGGAGCAGTTCGTCCTGGAGCTGGGTGCGCACGACCGGGTCGACCGCGCCGAACGGCTCGTCCATGAGCAGCACCGGCGGGTCGGCGGCGAGGGCGCGGGCGACGCCGACGCGCTGCTGCTGGCCGCCTGAGAGCTGGTGCGGGTAGCGGCGGCCGGCCTCGGCGGTGAGGCCGACGGTCTCGAGGAGCTCGGCCGCGCGGGCGCGGGCCTTGCGGCGGCCGTGGCCGAGCAGCAGCGGGACGGTGGCGATGTTGTCGAGCACCGTGCGGTGCGGGAAGAGTCCCGACTGCTGGATGACGTACCCGATGGAGCGGCGCAGCTCGGCGGCGTCCTGCCGCTGGACGTCCTTGCCGCCGACGCGGATGGTGCCGGAGGTCGGCTCGACCATGCGGTTGATCATCCGCAGCGTGGTCGTCTTGCCGCAACCGGAGGATCCGACGAGGACGGTCACGCCGCCTTCCGGCATCCGGAGCGTGAGGTCGTGGACTGCTGTCGTGCCGTTGGGGAAGCGTTTGTGGACCGCGTCGAACTGGATCATGAGTTGTCCCTTGCCCGGCTGTATAACGTCATGCAGAGTTCTTGGTGAGTGAATAGGTTGTCAACGCCTCGGCGTTAATCCGAGGTAACGGATGACTGGAAAGCAAGATCGGGTGTCCTTGTTGAGGAGGGTTTGGGCTTGATGTCGTCTCGGATCGTGGACGCACCGCGGATTGCGGGCTCTTCTCTTGTCGTCCTCGACGGGGTCGGCCTCGGCGTCACCGACGTCGTCCGCCTCGCCGACGGGGCCGCGCGGCCGGTTCCGGGGAGCGAGGGGATGCGGCGCGTCGAGGAGTCCTGGGACGCCGCCCGCCGCATCGCCGCGACCGGCCGCGTCTACGGCCGCTCCACCGGCGTCGGCGCCAACCGGAACGAGGACGTGCCCACCGAAGCGGCCGCCGAACACGGTCTGCGCCTGCTGCGCAGTCATGCCGGTGCCATCGGCGAGGAGTTGCCGGCCCGGCAGGTGCGCGCGATGCTCGCCGTCCGCGCCAACCAACTGCTGGCCGGCGGCGCGGGCCTGAGGCCCACCGTCGTCACGGCCCTGTGCGAAGCGCTGGAGAACGGGGCGTACCCGGTCGTGAACGAGTTCGGCTCGGTCGGCACCGGCGACATCGCCGCCCTCGCCCAGGCCGGCCTCGCGCTCGCCGGCGAGCACCCCTGGCGGGGACCGGGCGCCCCCGCCCCCCAGCCGCTCGACAACAACGACGCGCTGGCCTTCATCAGCAGCAACGCCCTCACCCTCGGCCAGTCCGCCCTCGCCCTGCACGAACTGCGCGGGCTCCTGGAGGCCACCCAGGTCGTCGGCGCCCTCTCCCTGCTCGCCGTCGACGGCTCCCACGAGGCGTACGCGGCCCCCGTGCACGCCGCCCGTCCGCACCGCGGCTCCAGCGAAGTCGCCCGCAGGATGCGGGAGTTGATCGGCGCCGCCGACCGGCCGACCCCGCCGCTCGGCCGCCTCCAGGACCCCTACGGCTTCCGCTGCCTGCCCCAGATCCACGGCCCGGCGCACGACGCGGCCGACGCCCTGGAGGAGGTCCTCGCGATCGAGATCAACGCGGCCGCCGAGAACCCGCTGATCTGCCCCGAGGACCTGGCCGCCTACCACCACGGCGGCTTCTACCAGGCCCAGCTCGCCCTCGCCCTGGACCACTTCCGGCTGGCCATGACCCAGGCGGCCCGCCTGTCCACCTCCCGCCTGTCGACGCTCAACGAGCCCGCCTTCACCCGGCTCAGGCCCTTCCTCGCCGACCAGGAACCCGCCTCCTCCGGCGTGATGATCCTGGAGTACTCCGCCGGGGCCGCCCTCGGCGACCTGCGGGCCTTCTCGGCGCCCGCGTCGCTGGGCCACGCTGTACTCTCCCGAGGCGTCGAGGAACAGGCCAGCTTCGCCTCGCTCGCCGCACGTCAGACGCTGCGCGCGTGCGGCGCGTACCGTCTCGTCGTCGGCTGCGAACTCGTCGCCGCCGTACGGGCGCTGCGCCAGCGCGACGCCCGGCCCGACCCGGAGCTCGGGGTGGGCCGTGCGCTGGAGCTCGCCGAGTCGGTGCTCGACGAGGACCCGGCCGACCGGCCGCTCACGGGAGACGTGACGACGGCGGCCGCACTGCTCGACCGGTTCACGGACATCTGGAGGGGGAGCGAGTCATGAGCGCGGGCGTGAGCGCGGACGGGAGTGCGGGCGTGGTGGACAAGAGCGCGGGGGTGGCGGGCGCGGAGAGCCGGAGCGCGCATGTGCCGGACAGCCCTGCCGCGCGGCTGCAGGCGCTCTTCGAGGGGCACCGGCTGACGCCGACCCAGCGGCGCATCGCGCACAGCATGGTGCGGCGGGCCGCCGACGTGCCGTTCCTGTCCAGCGTGGAACTGGCCGAACTGGCCGGGGTCAGCCAGCCGTCGGTGACCCGTTTCGCGGTCGCCCTCGGCTTCGACGGCTACCCGGCCCTGCGCAAGCACCTGCGCGAGGTCGCGCCCGCCGAACCGGCGGCGGACTCGGGGTCGTACAACGAGTACCAGCAGGCCGTCGAGGCCGAGATCGAGAACCTGCGGCACCTGGCGGAGGTGCTGGCCGACCCGCGGCCCGTGCAGAAGGCGGGCCGTCTACTGGCCGCCTCGCGCCCACTTCCGGTCCTCGGGCTGCGGGCCGCTGCCTCGCAGGCGTACGGCTTCGCGTACTTCGCCGCCAAAGTCCATCCGGACGTACGGCTGCTGAACGAGGGCGGCACGATGATCCACGACCGGATCGACTCCGCCGTACGGGCCGGCGCCTCGACGCTGCTGTGCTTCGCGCTGCCCCGGCATCCGCGCGAGGTCGTGGACACGCTGACCTATGCGAAGGAGGCCGGGCTGACGGTGGTGACGGTCGCCGACTCCGCCTTCGCGCCGGTCGCCAAGGCCTCCGACCTGCTGCTGCCGGCCGCCGTCGGCACGGGACTCGCCTTCGACACCGCCTGCGCCCCGATGCTGCTGGGCCGGGTCCTGCTGGAGGCGATGTGCGACGACCTGCCGGACGCGCAGGCGCGGCTGGAGGAGTTCGACGCGAGGGCGGCGGCGCGCGGGCTGTTCGTCGAGTGAAGGCGAGTGAATTTCGCGTGCTCTAAGACTCGTCTCACGTTCGCTCGCTAATCTGCCCGACCAGGAAAAGCAGTCAGGAATCGCAGTGCTGTGAGGCGACAAGGAGGCGGAACGTGGCACGCGGAGATCGCAGAGCTCATGGCCTGGCTCGGGTGGCTGTCGTCGTACGGGCCGGAGCCACGCCGATGTGGTGGCTCGGGGTGTTCGCGGCGGGCATCGGCGTACTGGTGCCGGGCATCACGGGGCGGCGGATCGGGGTGATGGCCGGGGCCGCGCTGTTCATCGTCGCGACCGCGGCGGTGGCGTACTGGCGCCGCAGGCGCTACACCGACCTCGCCCGCTCGGCCGCCCGCGCGAGCAAGCACGATGTGCTCCAGGACCGTGCGGTCAGCGCCCGCAACTGGCGGCGGGGACACCGCTGGTGGCTGCTGCTCGCCTTCCTGGCCGCGCTGGGCAGCGCGTTCGCGGTCCCCGCCGCGGGCGGAATGCTGCTCGCCGGCTGCGGTGCCGGGCTGCGGCTGAAGGCCGCCTGGCTCGGGCGGCGCGAGCGGGCCGAGGACGCGCTGCTGTGGGTGCGCGTCGACTGGCTCGCCGCGAACGGCGGCCGTCCGGCCGGCAAGGCGGTCAAGGCCTACCGCAGCACGGGCATCGCGGCGGGCGACGCGGCCCCGGGCGGGGCACGCCGCCGCACCGCGGCCCTGGTCTAGCCGTCAGACCTGGTCTCGCTGTGAGATCTGGCCTGGCTGTGAGATCTGGTCTGGCTGTCAGGTCTGGTCAGACTGTCAGACCTCCAGCTCCTCCTCGATCCTCCGGAGTTGGTGGCGGGCCATCGCCAGGTTGGACCTCTTAGCGTCGAGGACCAGGTAGAGGAAGAGTCCGTTGCCGCCCCGGCCGCGGATCAGGCGGATCAGGTGGTACTGGTCGGACAGCGTGATCAGGATGTCCTCGATCTGGCTCTTGAGCCCGAGGTGCTCCATGGTGCGCATCTTGGCGCGGACCACATCGGTGTTGCCGGCGGCGGCGACGTTGAGGTCGAAGCTCTTGCCGCCGCCCATCGTGCCCAGCGCCATGCCGCTGGTGTAGTCGACGAGCGCGACGCCGGTGGCGCCCTCGATGGAGGCGAGCGCCTCTTTCAGTGCGGTTTCGGTGTTGGCCATGACTGTTCCCTCGGTTCCTCTCAACTTTCGGTGATGGTGCGCGCCACCGTCGGTGCGGTGGGCGCTTCGGTGGTCGGGAGCGGAGCGGGGGCGGGGGCGGGGGCGGGGGTGCGGGTCTCGGGGGGCTTGGAGCGGGAGGTGCGGGGGGTTCGGGCGCGGGGTGCGGGGGTCTTGGCTGCGGTCTTCGCCGGGGACTTCGCTGGGGACTTGGTCGGGGACTCGGTCGGGGACTTGTCCGAGGGCTTGGCCGGTAGTGCCGTGGCGGCGTCGACCAGCTCCGCGATGCGGGCGGCCGCCCGGCGGCCCTCCAGGTGGAGGCGACCGACGTTGACGGGGTCCTGGGCGAGCAGGGTCACGACGGCGGCAGGGCCCGCCGCGTACGTCGCCGCACAGCCGTGCACGCCGCGTACGAGCAGTTCGCGGAAGTCCCCCTGGCCCGTGGTGTCCGCCAGCTGTGCGGCGAGGCCGCAGGCGGTCGTCGTGAGCGCGGCCAGGTTCTCCGGGTCGATGCCGGGGGTGTCCTGGGCGAGGACGAGACCGTCGGCGCCGGCCGCGAGGGCGCCGGTGAGCTGGGGCACGCGGGCTCTGAGCCGACGTAACTCCTCGAGGATGTCGCTCTCCGCTGCCATCAGGTCTCTCCTCTCGGCGCGGGTCCACTGCCGCTGCCGCCGCTCAAAGGGCCTCCAGCGCATCCCTGAGCCTCTTCAGCAACGTGATGTGGGGATCGGTGAACTCGGGCGGGAGCGCGTCGAGGGTGTCGAGCCCTGCGAGGCCTTCGTGTGTTTCGGGCGGTTCGGTGGGGGCCTGCGGGCGGGGCGCGATGACTCCGGCCGCCGCCAGCCGCCGTAGGTCCACCAGCGTGTGGAACGCCGGGCGGCCCAGGTCCCGGGCGATCTCCACCGCCGTACGGACGTCGTCCAGCCGGGCCAGGACCGCCCGCTGGCGGGCGGTGGGCGGCGGGGGTGCGGCACGGTCCGCCCGGGTGAGCGGTGCGTGGTCCGTGGCCGGATCGGGCCAGATGCCGTGCAGCAGATCGCGGCGGCGCAACGTCTCGCGCTCCACGGCGGCCACCGGCACCGGGCACTCGCAGCCGGGCCCGGCCTCGGCGCCGTAGCGGAAGCGGCCCGGGGTGCTGCTGGGGGCGAGGACGAAGTACGCCGCGTCGTACAGCGCGGTGAGCCGGCACAGCTCCAGCGCTCCCGGAGTGAGGTGTCCGCCGTCGACCAGGCGGTGGCCGGCGCGGTGCCGGTCGCCGGTCTCGGCCAGCGCCTCCCGCCAGGCCTCGGCGTCCAGCGTGCCGCGGGCGGTTAGCAGGACCTCGATCCCGGGGGAGGAGGGGCTCTCGGCGTGCACCACCCGGCCCTCGGCGAGGTGGAGCGTGCCGCGCTCCCGGACGAGGACGCCGGTGGCGCGCTCGGCGGCGAGCCGGGTCAGCATCGGCGAGACACCGCCCCAGCCCCGCTCCCGGGCCGCCGCCTTGTTCCGCACGGGCAGCCGGGGCGGCGGAGGGGTTCGTACGGCGGTCATCCCAGCACCAGCCGTCCGACCATCTCGCCGAGTCTGATGCGGGCCAGCGCGAGGTTCCCCTCCGCGCGAGCCAGCCACAGGTGCAGGCACACGCTGCTGTCGAAGGACGTCCGCACGAACCGCAGCACGTGGTAGCTGTCCCGATTGCTGATGATCAGGTCCTCGACGGGTGGATCGGCGCCGTCCTCGTCGGTGCCGTCCCCTTCGGGTTCGGGCGCGAAGGCGTGCTGCTCGGCGGCGAGCCGGGCGAGCTCGGCGGCCTCCACCGCGGCCGTCTCCCGGTCGCCGCCCGGGGACTCCCCGACGATGCCCAGGGCCAGTCCGCTCGTCCAGTCGACCAGTGCGGCGCCCCGGGCACCGGGCAGTCGCATGGCTTCCAGCAGGCACTCGTCGATTCCGGGCACCGTGGCTCCCCTCCCGCCTGGAGTTCGGCTGAGTGACCCCGAAACTACGCACTGTGTGGGAGAGGGGTGAGGCTTCTGGCATTTTCCAGTGGAACATGCGGCAGATGACTAAGGTGGGTCAACTGGCCTGGTTTTCCAGGCCAGTTGATCAGCGCCAGTTGATCAGCGGATGCTCCGGCGTACGTCAACGCCCCCGGGCGCGCGGAGGGTGGTGAGCGCGTCCGCGTGCGCCCCTCCCGACTCGGCCACGATCTCCTCGACGCTCTGCGGCTCGCGTACGGTCGCGAAGGCGATGCCTCCGGCACCGTCCGGGGCGAAGCCGTAGATCCCGGGCCGGGCGAGGGAGTTGTAGGCGTAGTGGTGCGCGAAGTAGTACGCGCCCGTGTCCAGCGCCGCCGCGTAGTCGCCCTGCTCCAGCAACGGCAGCGCGCGCCCCGTCGCCAGCAGGTCGCCCGCGAAGCACGCCGGACCGGCGACGTCCTGCACCACCTCGGGCCCCTCCTTCGGCCGCCCCTTGCCGTCGTACGCGGCGATCCTGAGCGGCCACGCCCCCGGCGCGTACACCGTCCGCGTCGCCACCTGCACGCCCGCGTGCGTGACCGCGACCGGCCGCCCGCCGGCGCTCTTGGCGTACTCGACCCGGGCCACCACCGTGCCGTGCTTGGCCAGCAGCGACCGCCCGAACTCCGTCACCAGCCCGTACCGCCCGTCGAACAGCCCCGGCACCGCCTCGCGCAGCACGCGCGCGTAGTCCGCGTACGTCGGTTTCGTCGCGTCCGACATGAAGTTCACCGGAAGTCCGCCGCCGATGTCGATCGTGTCGATCTGCGGCCGCCCGATGCGCCGGTTGATCTCCTCGGCGAGCCCGTACGTCTCCGCCACGCCCTCGGCCATCAGCGACAGCGGGATGCCCTGCGAGCCGGTGTGCGCGTGCAGCCGGGTCAGCCAGGGGCGCTCGGCATACGCCCGGACCACCCACTCGCGCGCCCCCTCGTCCCGCAGCGCCACTCCGAACTTCGAGGTCGCCGTGGCGGTGGACAGCGCCTCGATGGAGCCGCCGCCGACCTGCGGGTTCACCCGGATCCCGAGGGGGGAGCGGCTGGGGGCGGACCTCATCAGGCCGTCGATTCGGTCCAGCTCCTGCGGGTTGTCCGCGTTGACGGCGATCCCGAGCGCCAGCGCCTCCCGCAGCTCGGCCGGTGTCTTGGCGGGCGAGTCCAGGACCGTCCGGCCCGGCGGCAGCCCCGCCGCCCGGGCCAACGCCAGTTCGCCCGGGCTCGCCACCTCGGCGCCGATCCCCTCTTCCCCCAGCAGGCGCAGCACCGGCACCAGCGGGGTCGCCTTCACCGCGAAGGCGTGCAGCACGGGCGTGCCGGGCGCGGTGACCGCGTCGAAGGCCGCCCGCAGAGCCGCCGCCGACTCCTTGATGCCGGTGACATCGAGCAGGCCGACGACGGGGGTGGCCGACCCGAGCAGCCCCTGTTCCACGGCGGCCCGCACCGCTTCGTCCCGCCGGGCCGCACGTGCGGCGTCGGAGCGGCTGTCCTGATCGCTGTCGTAATCGCTTTCGTGATCTGGCCCGTGATCGTCGTTGACGTTGCCCACAACATCCCCCGTCATGTCGTTGCCTGCGTCCGTGCGTCCATGCGTCCAGCCAAACACAGCGCCGTGCCCGGGCCGACGGGCGGACGTATTGACTAGTTCTATTCAGGACGTCAGGATGTGAATATCAGCAGTAACAGTCCACTGGGAGCAATCCGCATAGGAGGCAGACCGTGTCAGGACCCCGCCCCGTACGAGCGCCGCGCGGCACGGAACTGAGCGCCCTGGGATGGCAGCAGGAAGCCGCCCTGCGGATGCTCCAGAACAACCTCGACCCGGAGGTCGCCGAACACCCCGACAAGCTGGTCGTCTACGGCGGGACGGGCAAGGCTGCCCGCGACTGGCGCTCCTTCGACGCGATGGTGCGCACGCTCAGGACGTTGAAGCAGGACGAGACCATGCTCGTCCAGTCCGGCCGCCCCGTCGGCGTCATGCAGACCCACGAGTGGGCGCCGCGTGTGCTCATCGCCAACTCCAACCTCGTCGGCGACTGGGCCAACTGGGAGGAGTTCCGGCGGCTGGAACAGCTGGGGCTGACCATGTACGGGCAGATGACCGCCGGTTCCTGGATCTACATCGGCACCCAGGGCATCCTCCAGGGCACCTACGAGACCTTCGCCGCCGTCGCCGCGAAGAAGTTCGGCGGCACGCTGGCCGGGACGATCACCCTGACCGCCGGCCTCGGCGGCATGGGCGGCGCCCAGCCGCTCGCCGTGACCATGAACGACGGTGTCGTGATCTGTGTCGACTGCGACCCCCGGGCGATCGAGCGGCGCATCGAGCACCGGTACCTGGACGTGAAGGCCGACTCCCTGGACCACGCTCTCCAGCTGGCCGTGGAGGCACGGGATCAGCGCAAGGCCCTCTCCATCGGCGTCCTCGGCAACGCCGCCGAACTCGTCCCGCAGCTGCTGGCCATGGGCGCCCCCATCGACATCGTCACCGACCAGACCTCGGCGCACGATCCGCTGGCGTACCTGCCGCTGGGGGTCGACTTCGACGACATGGCCTCCTACGCGGCCAAGGACCCGGCGGGCTTCACCACCCGTGCGCGCGAGTCCATGGCCCGGCATGTCGAGGCGATGGTCGGCTTCATGGACGCCGGCGCCGAGGTCTTCGACTACGGCAACTCGATCCGGGGCGAGGCCCAACTCGCCGGGTACGAGCGGGCGTTCGCCTTCCCGGGCTTCGTGCCCGCGTACATCCGGCCGCTGTTCTGCGAGGGCAAGGGCCCCTTCCGGTGGGCGGCGCTGTCGGGCGAGGCGTCGGACATCGCCAAGACCGACAAGGCGATCCTCGAGCTGTTCCCGGAGAACGAGTCCCTGGCCCGCTGGATCAAGATGGCCGGGGAGCGGGTCCACTTCCAGGGCCTGCCCGCGCGTATCTGCTGGCTCGGCTACGGCGAGCGGGACAAGGCCGGCGAGCGGTTCAACGACATGGTCGCGAGCGGGGAGTTGGCGGCTCCGCTGGCGATCGGGCGCGACCACCTCGACTCCGGGTCGGTGGCTTCGCCCTACCGCGAGACCGAGGCGATGCTCGACGGGTCGGACGCGATCGCCGACTGGCCGCTGCTGAATGCCATGGTGAATGTGGCGTCCGGGGCGTCCTGGGTTTCCATCCACCACGGCGGCGGGGTCGGGATGGGCCGGTCGATTCACGCCGGGCAGGTGACGGTGGCCGACGGGACGAAGCTGGGCGGGGAGAAGATCCGGCGGGTGCTGACGAACGACCCCGGGATGGGTGTCATCCGGCATGTGGACGCGGGGTACGACATCGCGGAGTCGTTCGCCGGTGAGCGGGGTGTGCGGGTTCCTATGCGCGAGGGTGACGACGCGTGATCCAGCGTGACGGTGGGCGTGGCGGTAACTCTCCGGTGGGGGCTGAGGCCTCGTCGCCGGGCGCGGGGCCGGCTGTGCCCACCCTCCCCCATAGCCTTGACGGCATGAGCGGTGCCCCCATCGCCCTGCGGAACGACTGCCCACAGCCGGTGCGGGGTGACGGGTCACAGCCTGTGCGGGGTGACGGGTCACAGCCTGTACGGGGTGACCGCGTGCAGCGTGCGGCAGCCGGTGGGGCGCAGTCTGGCGCTACTGGCGGGGCGCAGCCTGGGGAGCCTGGTGGGTCGCAGCCTGGGGCGCCTGGTAGGCCGCAGCCTGTGTCGGATGCGGGGGCGCAGCCTGGGGCGCCTGGTGGGCCGCAGCCCGTGTCGGCTGGCTCGCCGCAGCCTGGCGTGGCCGGCGTCTCCTTCCACCAGATGTGGCGCGAGCTGCACCCCATCGGCCGGCACGCCGACTCCGGTGGCTACCGCCGCTTCGCCTGGACCGGCGCCGACGCCGAATGCCGGGCCTGGTTCAAGGCGCAGGCCGAGGCGCGCGGCCTGACGTACGAGCTCGACCGGAACGGGAACCAGTGGGCCTGGCTCGGAGATCCCGCCGCCGGGGAGGCCGTCGTCACCGGGTCGCATCTCGACTCCGTGCCCGATGGCGGGGCCTTCGACGGGCCCCTCGGGGTCGTGTCCTCCTTTGCCGCGCTCGATGAACTGCGCGCTCGCGGAGCCACGTTCACCAAGCCCCTCGCCCTCGTCAACTTCGGCGACGAAGAGGGCGCCCGTTTCGGGCTCGCCTGTGTCGGGTCGCGGCTCGCCTCCGGGCAGCTCACCGTCGAGCAGGCGCACAGGTTGACCGACGGTGACGGGATCACACTGCCGCAGGCCATGGAGGCCGCCGGATACGACCCGGACGCCATCGGGCCGGACCCGGACCGGCTCGCCCGTATCGGCGCCTTCGTCGAGCTGCACGTCGAGCAGGGGCGGGCGCTCGACCTCAACGGCGATCGCGTCGGCATCGCCAGCGCCATCTGGCCACACGGGCGGTGGCGGTTCGACTTCCGGGGCGAGGCCAACCACGCGGGGACGACCCGGCTGGTCGACCGGCGCGACCCCATGCTGTCGTACGCCGAGACCGTGCTCGCCGCCCGCCGCGAGGCCGAACTCGCCGGTGCCGTCGCCACCTTCGGCAAGATCGCCGTCGAGCCCAACGGCGTCAACGCCATCCCTTCGCTCGTCCGCGGCTGGCTCGACTCCCGAGCCCCCGACCAGGAGAGCCTGGACCGGGTGGTCGGCGGCGTCGAGAAGGCCGCTCGCGAGTACGCCGCCGCACACGGCATCGACCTCGACGTCGTCCGGGAGTCCTTCACCCCCGTCGTCGATTTCGACCACGCCCTGCGCGACGAGCTCGCCCGCATCCTGGGCAAGGAGACCGACCTCAAGGTCCCCGTCCTCGGCACCGGTGCCGGACACGACGCAGGGATCCTCTCCGGGAGCATCCCGACCGCCATGCTGTTCGTACGCAACCCCACCGGCGTCTCGCACTCCCCGGCCGAGTACGCGTCCGAGGACGACTGCGTGGCCGGGGTACTCGCACTCGCCGACGTACTGGAAGGGCTGGCCTGCAGGTGACCCATCACCACACGCAGACGTACTGGCTGGAGCACGCCTGGCTCGACACCCACGTCGAGCCGGGTGTGGCGGTGGACACGAGAGACGGCCGCATCACTGCCGTCCACAGGGACACGCCCACCCCACCGCCCGGTGCGGAGGTGCTGCGCGGCCTCACCCTCCCCGGGCTGGCGAACGCCCACTCGCACGCCTTCCACCGTGCCCTGCGCGGCACCGTCCAGGTCGGCTCCGGAACCTTCTGGACCTGGCGCGAGGTCATGTACGCCACGGCGGACCGGCTGACCCCGGAGACCTACCACGCCCTCGCCCGCGCGGTGTACGCCGAGATGGCGCTGGCCGGCATCACCTCCGTGGGTGAGTTCCACTACGTCCACCACGCCCCCGGCGGCACCCCCTACGCCGACCCCAACGCGATGGGCGAGGCGCTCATCGATGCCGCCGCCGAAGCCGGTATCCGCATCACCCTCCTCGACACCGCCTACCTCTCCTCCGCCATCTTGAACAAGCACAGCGGCCGACCGCCCACCACCCACCAACTCCGCTTCTCCGACGGGAGCGCGGACGCCTGGGCGGAACGCTGTTCAGTTCTCAAGGAACGGGATCACGCGCGGATCGGGGCGGCCATCCACTCCGTACGGGCCGTGCCCGCCGAACAGTTGGCGACCGTGGCGCGGTGGGCCGAGGAGCGGCGGGCCCCGCTCCATGTGCACCTGTCCGAGCAGACCGCCGAGAACGACGCCTGCCGGGAGGCTCATGGGTGCACGCCCACGCAGCTGCTGGCCGAGCACGGCGTCCTCGGGCCACGTACCACCGGCGTCCACAACACCCACCTCACCGACGAGGACATCGCCCTCATCGGCGGCAGCGGCACCGGCACCTGCATGTGCCCGACGACGGAGCGGGACCTGGCGGACGGCATCGGCCCTCCGGCCGCCCTTCAGCAGGCGGGCTCCCCGCTCTCCCTCGGCTCCGACAGCCACGCCGTCATCGACCTGCTCGAAGAGGCACGCGCGATGGAGCTGAACGAGCGCCTGCGCACCCGCACCCGCGGCCACTGGACCGCCGCCGCCCTACTGCGGGCCGCCTCCGCCGACGGCCACGCGGCCCTCGGCTGGGACGAGGCGGGCACCATCGAGACCGGAGCGCTCGCCGACCTCACGACGATCGCCCTCGACTCGGTCAGAACAGCGGGGCCGCTGCCCAGGCTCGGCGCCGAGACGGCCGTATTCGCCGCGACAGCAGCGGACGTACGGCACACGATCGTGGGTGGGCGGCACGTTGTACGAGACGGGGCACACGCCCTCGTCCCCGATGTGCCGCAGGCCCTCGCCCAAGCCATCCGATCCCTGCGCGCCTGACGACGACCGCCGAACCCCGCCCCCACGAGGACACGATGAGCAGCAGCACTGTCATCACCAACATCGCCACGCTGGTCACCAACGACCCCTCCCTCGGTGACGGATCCCCCCTCGGTCTGATCCAGGACGCGGCCGTCGTCATCGACGGCGACCGCATCGCATGGACCGGTGAATCAAGCAAAGCACCCGCCACTGACAATCGGGTCGACGCCGACGGCCGGGCTGTCCTCCCTGGCTTCGTCGACTCCCACTCCCACCTGGTCTTCGCGGGCGACCGGACGCAGGAGTTCAACGCCCGTATGTCCGGCCGGCCCTACAGCGCCGGCGGCATCCGTACGACGGTGGCGGCGACCCGGGCGGCCACGGACGCCGAACTGGAGGCCAACCTCACCCGCTACCTCGCCGAGGCCCTCCGCCAGGGCACGACCACCTTCGAAACGAAGTCCGGCTACGGCCTGACGGTGGAGGACGAGTCCCGCGCACTCCGCATCGCCGCCGCCCACACCGACGAGGTCACCTACCTCGGCGCCCACATCGTCTCCCCCGACTACGCCGACGACCCCGCCGCCTACGTAGCCCTGGTCACCGGCGAGATGCTCGACGCCTGTGCCCCATACGCCCGTTGGATCGACGTCTTCTGCGAGAAGGGCGCCTTCGACGGCGACCAGGCCCGCGCGATCCTCACGGCGGGCAAGGAGAAGGGGCTGCACCCGCGCATCCACGCCAACCAGCTCTCGTACGGCCCCGGCGTGCAACTCGCGGTCGAGCTGGATGCCGCCAGCGCCGACCACTGCACGCACCTGACGGACGCGGACGTCGATGCACTGGCGAACAGCCGTACGGTCGCCACGCTGCTCCCCGGCGCCGAGTTCTCCACGCGTGCCGAGTGGCCGAACGCGCGGCGTCTGCTCGACGCGGGCGTCACGGTCGCCCTGTCGACCGACTGCAACCCGGGCTCTTCCTTCACGTCCTCTGTCCCGTTCTGCATCGCGCTCGCGGTACGGGACATGGGGATGACGCCGGACGAGGCGGTGTGGTCGGCCACGGCGGGTGGGGCGAGGGCCTTGCGACGGGAGGACGTCGGTCGTCTCACGCCGGGGGCGTACGCCGACCTGGTGCTGCTTGACGCCCCGAGCCATGTGCATCTGGCGTACCGGCCGGGGGTGCCGCTGGTTACCGGGGTGTGGCGGCGTGGAAGAGGCCTGACTTCACGCCGCGTATGAGATGAGCCAAGGGTTCGGTGGTGGTGGTGAGTTCGGTGTCGGGGGTTTCGCTTTCGCGGAGGTGGAGGGTGCGGGCGGATGCGGCGAGTTCGACGCAGGCGTCGCCGTCACTGCCGTCGGAGAAGCTGGACTTCTGCCAATGCCTTGCCTGGGTCATGCGGGTCCTCACAGTTCCTTCGCCAGACGGTGGATGAAATCCCGCGACTGTGCGGGGGCGAGTGACGCCTTGCCCACCTTAAGGAGAAGGGTACGAAGCCGCTGGAGCTGAGCCTCGGTATCGATTGGACCCTTGTTCACGGGTGCATCCCGGAGCCCGGTGTCCAACTGCGGTACTGGACCGCCGAGGTAGATCATCGCGGCTCCGGCGCCGGCGAAGTCGTCCTGGTCGACGGGGATGACGCGCACAGTGACGTGGTCCGGCTCGCTCAGCTCCAGCATCTGCCTGAGCTGGGCGCGAGTGACACCGCGGTCGGAGACGCGGATGCGTAGAGCGAACTCGTGGACGATCGCCTCGTACGGGGTGGGCTTGTCTCCTTCCAGGACCGTGCGACGCCGCATTCTGTGTTCGACCCTCGGTTCCAGCTCGCTCGCGGGCAGCCCCGGATTCATGTACGAAAACACCGCGCGGGCGTAGTCCGGTGTCTGGAGCAGCCCTGGTACGTGGGTGATGACGACCTCGCGCAAGAGCGTCGCGTGGTGCTCCAGTTCGGCGAGGTCAAGAAACGGTGTCGGCAGAACACCCCGGAAGTCCTCCCACCAACCCCGTGTCCGATCGGTTGCCATCGCCACCAGAGCGTCGATCAACGCCTCGTCGGTACAGGCATAGTGAGCGGCGAGCCGTCGTACGCGCTCCGCGCTCACGCCCGCAAAGCCGGCTTCCACCTGGCTGATCTGCGCCGACGTCGAATTCAACAGCCCTGCCGCTTCACGGGCCTTCAAACCGGCCGCCTCCCGCAAGCGGCGCAACTCGGTGCCCAGGCGCACCTGTCGTGCCGTGGGTTGGCTCCTTGGTGCCATGCGCCCCTCCCGACCTCAACCGGCCTGCGGCCGTGCCTCGTTCGGGCGTCAGATTACGGCATTGGCTTGCGTGAGGAAAAATTTTTGCTCTACCGTCGGTGACGCGACGCACACGCTGCGGAAGCGCATCACTCCCTCCTGCCCTCAATCCCCTGGAGCCGACGCATGCCCGAACCCGAACCCGAAGCCGAACCCTGGGAGTACTCCCTATCCATCCCGCACGACCCCCGAGCCGTCACCATCTGTCGCCGCACCCTCCGCCTCATCCTCACCATGCACGGCCTGATCCGCCTCGCGGACACCGCCGAACTCCTCGCGACCGAGCTGGTTGCCAACGCCGTACTCCACACCAAGGGCCCCGCCACCCTCCGCGTCCGCTGGTCGGCCGGCGTCCTGCGGATCGGCGCCTGGGACGCGGACCCCGAACCGCCCGAGCCGCCGGGCAAGTTGGACGACCTCACCGAGGCCGAGCACGGTCGCGGTCTCGCTCTGGTCCGTGCCTGTGCCGACGTCTGGGGCTGGCAGCCGCTCTCCAGATTCGGCGACCGGGGCAAGTACGTATGGTGCGAACTGGGGGTGGCATAGTGCCCGGCTCGTCACACGAGGCGATGCACCGGATCTTCCAGAAGGATCCCGCGCTGCTCACCCGCGCCCTGCAGAGCGTGTTACGCATTCCCTTTCCCGAGCCGCGCGACTTCGCCGCGATGAACGTGGACCTCACCGAGGTCGAGCCGGTCGAGCGGCGCGTGGACACGCTGCTGCGGGCGGAGACCGACGAGGGCACCTACCTCCTGGTCGTGGAGTCGCAGGGCCAGCCGGACGAGCGCAAGCGCGGCAGCTGGCCCTACTACCTTAGCTACTTGCACGAGAAGTACCGCTGCGAGCCGGTCCTCATCGTCGTCACCCAGAGCAGGGCGACGGCTCGCTGGGCGGCGGAGCCTATTCATTTCGGGGTGCGGGGGTGCCCCTCGCTGACGGTACGCCCGTTCGTGCTCGGCCCGGACAACGTGCCGGTGATCGCGGACGAGCGGGAGGCCGAACGGGACGTACCCCTTGCGGTGCTCTCGGCCATGACACATGGCCGCGGTCCGCGGGCCGCCGCCATACTGGAATCCCTGGCAGCCGCCCTGCGGACCATCGACGCGGACAGCGCCGCGGTCTTCGTGCAGTTCGTCGACTCATGCCTGGCAGACCGCCAGGCCCAGCAGATGTGGAGGGACCTGATGACGGCGATGCAGTACTTCTGGCGGCACCCGCTGGCCGAGCAGGTACGCGAGGAGGGGCGGGAAGAGGGCCGGCTCGAAGACCGCGTCGAGATGACGCTGAACATTCTCGAGTGGCGCGGCATCCAGATCCCGGACTCGGTACGCGAGCGGGTCCGTGCCTGCACCGACCTGCACCAGCTCGAACTCTGGGCGCAGCGAGCAGTGCACGTGACCGACGCCGAGGACCTGTTCGCCGACGACCGATCCTGAAGCATCGATTGGCAGATCTGTTCCACCCCGGGATCAATCCATACCCCCGCGACCTGCGCATTTGCTGCGTCGCCCCCGGAACGGCCTGGAACAGATCTGCCAATCGCCGCTGCCGTCCGAGGGCGCCGGGTTGGCGGGTGGAGTGGTTGGGTGAACGGTGACGTCGAACGCTCCCCGGACCGGGTGTTTGCCTTCGACGAGTTCGGGCCCCTCGGGATCCGGCCCACCGTCGGCTCCTGCTGGGCGAAGCAGGGCAAGCCCGACCGGCTTCCAGCGACCTTCCACCGCACCCTGGCCAACTCCAACCATCCGAACCACACGGTGCAGACCCCGTGCCTTGCACCGCTACCTGCGTCGGCGCAACGCGAACGCCCGCCACCCCGACGTGCTCGCCGCCCAGGCAAGGAACGCGCCCGCATCAGCAGCGAGAAGGGCATCCGGTGGGGCGGACGCCCTCTGCCCAAAGCGGCCTGACCAGGAGCCGGGCCGACATCCCCGGCACATCACTAACCGACCCGCTGCATCGCCTTCCGGTGCCGTTCCGCCATCGCGGCCCCGGACTCGCGGCGGGCCATCCTGCGCAGGACGGATGGTGCGAGGAGCAGCCCGGCGACTGCCCAGGCACCCAGCACGCCCGCTGTCTCCAGGTGCCGCCAGGATTCGCCGATCTCGGCGGCGACCGCATCGGCCGGCAGCAGCGCCGAGCGGAGACCGAGGCCGAGCCAGTACACGGGGAAGATCTGCCCGACGGTCTGCAGCCACTCGGGCAGCTTCGACAGAGGGAAGTAGATCCCGGAGATCACGACGAGTCCCATCACCGGAAGCATCAGCAAACCGACGGCGCGCGGACTGCCGACGAGTGAGCCGATGACAGCGCCCATCGGCAGGGTGGCCAGGAGGCCCAGCGGCACCACCCACACCAACGTCAGCAACGCTCCGCCGCCCTGCCGGGCAACCCCGTCCACCAGGAACACGCCAACGGCAAAGGGGAGGGCCATGGAGACGAGAGCCGTACCCGACACCATGATGATCTTGCCGACCAGGTGGCCGACCATGCCGTGAGGCACGGCCTTGGCCCGCAGCAGGGTGCCGTCCTCGCGCTCGGTCGCGAGCAGCTGCGCCGTGGTCATCATCCCGGTGAACGCGAGCGTCATCCCCAGCATGCTCGGCAGCAGGAACGCGCCAGTCGAGATGCCGGCGCCCTTCAGCGGATCGTCCCTGACCAAGAACAGCGGCACGATGAGCAGAACCGTCCAGAGCACGTACCCGAACACGTCCTGGCCGGTGGTGAAAGTCTGCCGGAGCTCTGTCCGGCCGCGCCGCACCCCTACTACCGCCGCGTACCACACCGGACTCATCGCGATCCCTCCCCGAAAGCGTGCATCGCCCGCTCGTCGGGAACGCTCCCCAACTCCAGCTCCCGCACCATCGTCAGGTAGGTGTCCTCCAGGCTCGCCCGGCGCACCTCCAGCCCGCCGATCGCCTCGCCGTGCTCCTCGAACAGCTGACGGACGAACCGGGTGGGCTCGGCCGTCGCCTCCTCGAAGGGCCGCCCGTCCCGCGTCCAGCGCACAGTGGCCTCGGCCGATACCTGCCGCGACAACTCCTCGGCCGAGCCATCGGCCACGATCCGGCCACCGGCCAGAATGAGGATCCGGTCGGCGAGCCTCTCCGCCTCGGCAAGGTCGTGCGTGGTCAGCAGAACAGTGGTGTTCTCATCCGCCAGCCCGCGTACCAGGCCGTGGAACTCGTTCCTCGCCTCCGGGTCCAGACCGGCCGTCGGCTCGTCCAAAAACAGCACCTCGGGTCTGCCTACGATGCCGACGGCCACGTCGAAACGCCTGCGCTGCCCGCCGGACAGAGTTCCGACCCGCTTGTCCGCCTGCTCGGTCAGCCCCACTGCGGCGAGGAGCTCGTCAACCTCCCACGGCCGCCGCACGAGGGCGGTGGAGTACGGCGCGTAGTACGAGCCAAGATGGGCCAGCAGTTCCCGCACCCGCCACTTGCCGTGGTCGCGCCAGGACTGCAACACGATGCCCAGGCGCGCACGCCACCGCTCGTCCCCGTCGGCCGGATCGGTGCCGAGGACGGTCACGTCACCGGCCGAGCGCATCCGGAAGCCTTCCAAGACCTCGATCGTGGTCGTCTTGCCCGCGCCGTTCGGGCCGAGCAGCAGGACGACTTCGCCTCGCCGGGCCGTGAAGGCGACACCCTTCAATACGTCCTGGCTGCGGTAGCGCATCCGCAGATCCCGTACGTCGATGACCGTGTCGCCCTCTGGCGGTGGGCTGCTCCCAACCCCGGATAAGGCGTGAGCGGTCGTCATCGATGTTCCCCCGTCCGTCTCGTGGTCCGTCCTCTGGGTCAGAGGCCGGAGGCCGTGCCGATGTCCGTGGTCATGGGACGTGTCTACGGCTATGGCTGCCGTTGCCACCTGGCAGCGGGCGTTCAGGCCGCCGGACGAACACATTACCGAACGGTTCAGGTATCTCATCCTGTTCCACCGACCCGGCGAACGTTCCCGGTCAGAGCACTAGTCGGCCCCGGCCCGCCACCGCTGATCCGCCCGCCCCAGCTCTCTGACCAGGGACACCGAACCGTCCCCGCCCGGCGCCACCGAGTGGTCCGGGGCGATGGCCGGGCGGATTACGCCGACGGTGTCCACCGCGAACCGCAGGTTCTGGCCGTTGGGGCCGTCGATCGAGTCGCACTCCCAGATGCCGACGCCCTTGTCCACCGAGCCCCGGCTGTCCAGGCAGAAGTCGGGGTCGGCGGACGACTGGAGTACGCCGCGACCGGAGTCCACCCGCCACCGCTGGGTGGGGGAGGAGCCGCAGGGGGCCGTGATGACGTCCGTGCCCAGTTCCAGGTCGCCGTCGCGGATGTCCAGGCACAGGCCCGAGGCGGTGTTCACGACCTGGGCGTATGTGTCGCCCGGTGGCTTTGGCGGGGGCGGGGCGGGGGACGTGGGCGGCTTCGAGGACGGTGCCGTCCTCGACGGGGTGGTGGTGGGACTCTTCGACGGGGTCGGACTCCTCGTGGGCGAGGGTGACTTGGAGGTGGCGGAGGGGGACGGCGTGGTCAAGGCCGGCGTCGGCAGCGCCACTGGCGGCCGGCTCGCCGGCGTGCTCACCGAGGCCCCCGCTGACTCCCCCGCTGACTCACCCCCCTGCGCCAGCAGGACGACCAGCAACGGCGCCAACGCCACCCCCAAAGCCGCCGAGGCCAGCACGAAACGGCGGGACGGCGGCCAAGTCCCGGGTAGCCCAAGGGCCTTGACGCCCTTGGCCTCATCCTCCCTGCCCGCCTCGCGTCGCCCGTACGCCGTCCCCGCCCACGGCAGCAGCCCCTCCGCCAGCGCGGTGCGCGGGCTGTCCCGCAGGGCGGACAGTTCCTCGTAGGCCGTCGTGCAGTGTGCGCAGTGCGCCATGTGGGCGTGCAGGTCGGGGCTGTCACGGGGACTGTCCGGCCGTACCGACTCCTCGATCAGGCGGCGGAAGTCCCCGCAGCGCGGATCGTCGGAGGCGGCGAGGCGGGACCGCAGGCAGGCCTGGGCCATGGCCTGGAGGGCCTGTTGGGTGCCGTACACCACGTCCTCGCGTGTGAGGCCGAGGAAACCGGCCGTTCTGTCGGCGGGTTCCCGCTCCACCACGCCGTACCAGACGAGCCCCTGGGCGCGCGACGGCAAGGACTGGAACGGTCCGAGCAGGGGTGGGACCAAGCCTTCAGAAGTCGCCGTATTCAGGACAAGAAGAAGCCCCGCGTCGAGTCCTGCCGCCCGTTCGTCGGCGGACCAGGACGCGGCCACCCGCCCCGTCAGCAGCAGGAGCCGGTGCCGCCACGGGACGCCGGGGTCGATGCCGCGGGCCGTCTCGCGGGCCGCGAGCGTGAGGGCCTGGGCCGCCAGTTGCCGTGCCGCGGACTCGTTCGTCGCGCACAGGCGGGCGTAGGCGAGGACCGACGGGCGGTGCCGGGCGCGGAGTTCCTGGAGGGCCAGGTAGGCCGTGGCCGGATCGGCGCGCAGCAGTTCGGTGAGGCGGGCGTCGGACGCACCGGCGTAGGCACCGCCCCTGCCGCCCCCCTTGGCGCCCCCGCCCCCGACCTCGTCGTCGGTCCCGTCGGCCCGAGCCATCCACCCGCCCTCCTCGCCACCCCGTCCTGACGGACCGGCCGGTCTGTGATGGGTGCCCATAGTGGTGGACGGGACCCCGCGAGGAAAGAGGTTCCCCCGGGTAACCGACCAACGGGTAACCAACCAACCCGGCCCACCCCGGGCCGGGTCGCTCAGTCACCGCCGACGGTAGCCCAGGCCGTCACTCCTCGACCGTCAACCCCTTCCGCAGCCGCACCAGTGTCCGCGACAGCAGCCGCGACACATGCATCTGCGAGATGCCGAGTTCGTCACCGATCTCGGACTGGGTCATGTTGGCGACGAAGCGCAGGGAGAGGATCTTCCGGTCCCGGGACGGGAGTTCTGCGATCAGCGGCTTCAACGACTCGACGTACTCGATGCCTTCGAGCCCGTGGTCCTCGTAGCCGATGCGGTCCGCGAGGGCGCCCTCGGTGTCGTCCTCCTCCGGCTGGGCGTCCAGCGAGGAGGCGGTGTAGGCGTTCGACGCGGCCATGCCCTCGACGACCTCGTCGTTGGACAGGCCGAGGCGCTCGGCGAGTTCGGTCACCGTGGGCGCCCGGTCCAGCTGCTGGGCCAGTTCGTCACCGGCCTTGGCCAGGTCGAGCCGGAGCTCCTGCAGTCGGCGCGGTACGCGCACCGACCAGGACGTGTCGCGGAAGAAGCGCTTGATCTCTCCGACGATGGTTGGCATCGCGAAGGTGGGGAACTCCACACCTCGGCTGAGTTCGAAACGGTCGATCGCCTTGATCAGGCCGATCGTGCCGACCTGGATGATGTCCTCCATCGGCTCGCTGCGGGAGCGGAAGCGGGAGGCGGCGAACTTGACCAGGGCGAGGTTGAGTTCGACGAGCGTGTTGCGGACGTACGAGTACTCGTGGGTGCCTTCCTCCAGCGACTCCAGGCGCTCGAAGAGGGTTTTGGACAGGGCCCGTGCGTCCACCGGTCCCACCTCGTCGTACGGGGGGATGTCCGGAAGCCCTGCGAGTACGTCGTCCTGTTCGACTGTTTCGACTGTGACGTGCGTCGCGTCCTGTTCGACGTCGACGAGTATGTCGTCGCGTACGTCGGTGCGCTCGATGGGATCCAGATGTTCCGGGGGGGATGTCGACGTCGCCTCATGGGTATGCGATGCGTCGAGCCGGGGTGACATGATGTCCTCCATCGTTCTCGGCATATGGCTGCCGAAGCCAGTTCCGTAGCACTGCGGTGTGCGGCGCCTCCAAAGCCGGCCGTGTTCGGGTACGTGTCCCTACTAGCCCTACCCGCTTTCCCGAGCCCGCCGCAAGTGCGTTTTGTTCGTAAGTGTCCGTTTGCGTGCGATTGTTCGGGTGTCGGACGGCGTAGGGAAGGCGTAGTGTTCGAGGGCGTCAGTCAGCAGTCACGACGTCGGGAGAGAGAGACGGCATGGACCGCGGGACGGTCGGCAGCGCACAGTCGGGCCGGCTTCTGGTTGAGGTTCGCGAAGAGGGCTCCAGTGCCGTCGTGACCCCGGCGGGTGAGTTGGATCACCACACGGCCGATTTGTTGCGTGAGCCACTCGAGGAATGCCTCGCCAAAGGATTCAGTCGGCTGGTGGTCGACTGCTCGCGCCTGGAGTTCTGCGATTCCACCGGCCTGAATGTGCTGCTGGGTGCGCGACTGAAGGCGGAGGCCGCCGGAGGCGGGGTGCACCTGGCGGGGATGCAGCCCGTGGTCGCGCGCGTCTTCGAGATCACCGGGGCGGACGCGGTCTTCACCGTCCACGAGACCGTGGCAGCGGCCCTCGCCGGCGAACCGGGCGGCGTTGACGAAGCCGGCTGAGCCGGTGGATCCGGCCGCGGCCGTCTCGGCCGTTCCACGCTCATCCCCTGCTCTGCCCCGCTCATCCCCTGCTCTGCCCCGCTCGTCCCCCGTCCTTGCCCTGCCCGTCCCCCGCTCGGCCCCCTGTGACCGGCGCTTTCCGGGCGTCACGGCCCTCGTGCCGAATACAGGGGTGTTCTGCCGGTCCGGTCGGGCAGGAGACATCCGTACTGCCTGTCGGGACCGACCGGTCGCGGTTCCTGTCGAGCCGACTGCCGTACTGACCGTGTAGTGACTGTGTACAGATTTTTTGATTCGTGAACCGGTGAATCGGTGAGGTGAAGCGCTGATGAGCACCACCCGGCCTTACCCGCCGGGCGACCGCGGCCCGGAGCCCAGCGGCGCTTCCGGGGCGTCCGAGGGGGGCGTGCCCGCGACCGGGGCGTCCGTGGAGGACGCGGCCGTGTCGTCGGGGGGACGCCAGGTCCGCAGGCTGAGCTTCGACGGGGCGAGCGGGGTCGTCCCGCTCGCCCGCGACTTCGCCCGCCAGGCGCTGTACGCGTGGGGCTGGCTGCCCGCCGCCACCGCCGACCAGCGGGCCGCCGCCGAGGACGTGCTGCTCGTCGTCTCCGAGCTGGTCACCAACGCCTGTCTGCATGCCGAAGGGCCGGACGAGCTGCGGATCGCCTGCGACAACAAGGTGATCCGCGTCGAGGTCTCCGACAAGGGCACGGGCCAGCCGGCCCCCCGCACCCCGCACCGCGCCGGCCGCCCCGGCGGCCACGGCATGTTCATCGTGCAGCGGCTGTGCCTGGACTGGGGGGTCGTACGCAGCCCGGGGGTCGCGGGCAAGACGGTCTGGGCCGAGCTGGGGGCGCCGGCGTAACGCCGTCCCGGCGGTCCGTGTTACGCCGTCCCGGCGGTCCCGCGCAACGCCGTCCCAGTCCGCGCAACGATCGGGGCCCCCGTAACGCCGCCCCGGTCCGCGCAACGCCGACCGGGGCCCGCGTAACGCCGCCCCAGGGTTACCCGCGGTTCGCGTTTTTCTCCCCACGTCACCGAGTGCGCGCCGGATCACCACACATCCGGCGCGCACTTTGTCTTCCCTCCACAAGGCCCCGGGCGTACCTTGACGGCCGATCTGATGTGCCGTCAGGAAATCAGGAATGAGGGGACCGTGCCGTGTCGTACCCGAAACGAACCGCCGTGCTCGCCTCCGCCGCGGCCCTGGCCGGCTCGGCGGTGCTGATGGCCGCCCCCGCAGCCCACGCCGAGGTCGTCGACGTCAACTACCAGTGCAAGACCCCGATCGGCGACAAGAGCGCCGTCTCACCCATCGACATCAAGGGCGTCAAGAGCGGCGGCGGCTACAAGGTCACCATGTCGTGGCAGAAGGGCGTCTCCTCCAGCCCGGTCGAACTCGGCAAGGGCTCGATGAACCCGAGCGCCACCATCAAGCTGGGCGGCGCCGACAGCGGCACCATGACGGTGACCGGCCCCGCCAACCAGGAGGCTATTCCCGCCAACACCCCCATCAAGATCAGCGACCTGTCGGGCACGTACACCCCGAAGAAGACCGGCGAGGTCACCTTCACGGCGGGCGTGCTCACCATCAAGGCGCTCGGTACGACGACGACGTGCACGCCGACGAACGACCCGGAGCCCTCGCTGACCCTGGACGTGACGGCGGCGAGCGGCGGCGGGGCGCCCCAGAGCGGCTCCGAATCGGGCAGCGGCTCCGGCGCCGAACTCCCGCAGACCGGCCCCGAGGACTCCGCCATCGCCCTCGGCACGCTCGGCGGAACGGTGCTGCTCGCGGGCGCGGCGGGGGCGCTGTGGCTGACGCGGCGGAACCAGGCGGCGGCGCGGGTGCGCCACTGACCCGTTTTCGCACGACGCGCGACCGCACGACCTCTGGATCCGCCGATGCCGAAGATGCCGCCGATGTCGTCCGACGCCCGTGTCCTGTGTCCGTCACTCCTGGCCCCGCTGAGCCTGCTGGCCCTGCTGGCCCTGCTGGTCCTGCTGGGTTCCGCCACGACGGCGGCCGCCGCCGACGGGTGGTCCGCCTCGCCCTCCGGCGGCGGCCGGCCGTCCTTCTACGCCGAGGGCGCCCCGGGGAGCGTGCTGCAGGACGCGGTGTCCGTGACGAACCGGGGCGCCGGGCCGATCACCGTACGGCTGCGGGGCACCGGCGCGCCGATCGTCTTCGCGGACCGCACGGTACGGATCCCCGCCCGCACCCGCGCCGACGTCCCCTTCACGGTGACCGTCCCGGCCGGTGACCGCGGTGCCGAGATCGTCGCGCGCGGCCCGGACGGCGGCGACCAGCGCGTCGGTCTCCGACTCCGCGTCACCGTCCCCGAACTGTCCGCGCTGACCGTGGAGCACGTCGCCGTCCGCGGCGACCACATCGCGTACGACCTGGTCAATCGCGGTACGACGGCCCTCGTGCCGCGGCTCGCGGTGGGCGCGGACGGCCTGCTCGGCCCGGTCCTCGACCGCGCCCCGCGCACCCTGCCCCTCGAACTGCCCCCGGGCCGCCGCGTCCACCTCACCGAACCGTGGCCCGACCGGCCCGCTCTCGACGCGGTCGACGTGCGGCTGACGGTGACGGCGGCGGGCGGGGCCGGCGACACGGCGGAGACCTCGGTGCGGTTCGCCCCCTGGGGCGCGGTGGCGGGGGCCGGGGGAGCGGTGGCGGCGGGCGGTTCCTTCATCGCCGTACGACGACGAAGGCGCCGTAGGGACGACGGCGCCGCGCCCGAATCCCCGCGTGTGGAAGACGAGCTGACGGGAGCGACGACGTGAGCGGCAAGGTGCGGACGCGGATACGGATACGGATGCGGATTCCGGCAACGCTGGCGATGGTGCTCGCGCTGTTTCTGGTGCCCCTGGTGCCCCTGGTGCCCCTGGTGCCCCTGGGCGGCACTGCCGTGGCGGCGGACGGGCCGAGTGTGAAGCTGTCCAAGTCGCAGGCGGGGACCGGGGGCTCGATCACCGTCACCGGTGACGGCTGGCGGGCGCGGGCGTTGCTGATGATCCTGATCTGCGGGCAGTCCGCGCCGTCACGGGGTGTGGTCGGCGGCACCAACTCCTGTGCCAACGCGGACGGTCGGGCCGTCACCACCGACGCCGAGGGCCGTTTCAGCCGGAAGCTGCCGGTCGCCGAGCCGCCGGTGCCGTGTCCCTGCGTGGTGCACGTGGCGACGGTGACCGGGGCGAAGGCCGAGGCGGACGCGATCTTCCAGGTCGCCGGGCACGCCGTCGAACCGCTGCCCGCGGAGCCGGCCGGCGGACGTCTGTCGGTGCTCACCGACACCCGGCTCGACGGGTCGAGTGGGCTGCTGACCTGGTTCGGGGCGCCGCCCGCGCGCACCCTTGTCTTCACCGTCGGCAACGTCGGCAGCTCCGCCGTCAAGAGCCCGGTGTTCCAGGTCGGCACCTCCCACGGGGTGTTCGCGCCGGAGTGGCAGGAACAGCAGTGGCGCGGCACGATCCAGCCGGGCCGCAAGGCCCAGATCGAACTGCCGGTCGAGCTGGCGGCCGGAGCGCACGGCGACTACACCGTCTCGCTGAAGTACGGCGGGAAGGTCCTCGCCGAGCAGCCCTGGGGCGTGGGGCGGCCCTGGGGCGTGACCCTGTTCTGGGTCCTGGTCTGCCTGGTCGTGCCTGCCGCGGTGTTCCGCGCCGGGATGGCGGTGGTGGACCGGGTACGGCCGCGGCGCGCCGGCGGGATCCGGCATCGCGGGCTGCGGCTGCCCGAACTCGCCCTGCGCCTGACGGGGTTGCAGACGCCCGGCGTAGCCGCTGAGCCGGAGACCCCCTCTGCTTCGACCCTGCCGTGGTTCACCCCGGACGCCGATCCGGGCACGGCCGGTCGACTCTCCGCACCGCACGACGACAGCCCGACGAGTCCTACGACTCCCACCAGGAAGGGTCCCACGTGAGCAAGCGAAGGAGAGTCATACCGGTCGGCACAGGGATCGGCACAGGGAGAAGAACGGGCGCGGCCGGCGTCGCCCTGATGCTCGGCGGGACGGGCATCCTGCTCGGCGTGGCCGCGGGGCCCGCCCAGGCAGCCGAGGTGTCGTACGCCACCCGGTGCGTCCCGCCCCCGGCGTCCGGTCTCGGCCCCGTCGACGGCACGACCAAGGTGGAGATCACCGCACCGGCCACGGCGAAGGTGGGCGAGGAGGTGGAGGTGGTCTGGAAGTTCCTCCGAGCCGCATCGAAGAACCCCGACCTGATCGACCTGCCGGCGAACTCGGTCCAGCCGTCCGGCACGTTGAAGGCGGCCGGTGCGCAGACCGCGGCCGTCGCGATGCAGGGGCCGCGGGAGAACCCCGCGATCCCCAAGGGCGGCGACATGGTGCTGTCCGACATGAAGGGCGAGCTGAAGCTGACGGCACCGGGGCAGGTGACGCTGACGCCGGACGCGTACGACATCAACGTCATGTCGACGGACACGAAGTGTGCGCCCACGGGGGCCGTGCAGCCAGGGGCGACTATCACCGTGACGGCGGGGGACGGGACGGCCACACCGACACCGACACCCACACCCACGTCCACGTCCTCGCCGAGCGAGTCCCCTGATCCGACGGGTACGCCCGGCACGCCAAGCGCGTCGGCGAGTGAGAGCGGGGGAAGCGGGGGCAGCGGAGGCTCGGACACGGGCGGTACCGGAGGCGGGGGTGGGCAGACCGACTTCACCGGCAAGGAGGTCCAGGTGCCGTACGCCTGCAAGACGCCCATCGGGGACAAGAGCGCCACCTCGCCGGTGCAGATCGACGCCAAGAAGAACGGCGGGAGTTTCGATCTCACGGTGCGGTTCGGGGCGTCGGTGATGGACAGCCCGGCCGACATTCCCAAGGGCTCGGTGAAGCCGTCGATGGAGGTCGTCCTGGGCGGCGCCGACAAGGGCACGGTGCATGTGGAGGGCCCGGTGAACGACGAGGACATCAAGTCCGGGCAACCGATCGAGATCCCGGACCTGACGGGTACGTACAAGCCGGGCGCGAGCGGCAAGTCGACGTTGTCGCCGGGCGTCCTGACGGTCAAGGCCCTCGGCACGACCACGACCTGCACTCCGACCAAGTCGGAGGCGTCCCTCACCCTGGATACGACGGAACAGGCGGGCGGAGCGTCCGGCGGCTCGGGCGGCTCGGGCGGCTCGGGCACATCGGGCGGATCGGGAGGCTCATCGACGTCCGGCGGCCTGGCGGCGACCGGCGCCGAGGACGACGGCACCCTGAAGGCCCTGGGCCTGGTGGCCGGGACGGCGGTCCTGCTGGGCGGGGCGGTGTTCGCGTTCATGCCGGGACGGAGGATGCGCTAGCCCCCCGAGTCGCACCAAAAACACGTCGCACCAAAACCACAGAGAGGCCGCTGGAATCCACGTGGATTGCAGCGGCCCCGTCGGCCCAGGGCCAGCGTGAGATGGCCCAGCATGATCACCGCACCGGCCACGGCGACGGTCTTGCGCGGCCCCAAGACCCGGTCGCCGAACCAGCCGCCCGGCATGGCGAGCAGGTACACCAGCGACACGTACACCGAGTAGATCGCGGTCGCCGTGCCCACGCTCAGGTGCAGGCCGCCCGGAGCGACCAGATACAGCGGGAGGAGAGCCCTCATGCGTAGTAGGAGAAGCGCTCCCACATCTCGGTCATGAAGAGAGTGGCCAGTCCGCGGGGGTGGCCGAAGAAGGAGGTCTCGGAACCGGGGGTGTCCGGGGTGACCGAGTCCTTCGTCAGGCTGGACGCCATGGTCGATCCTTGCTGGTCGGGTGGGGGGCCGGCCCGCACGCAAAAGAGACCTTCAGTGGCGGATCGCCATCAAAGGTCCCTGTGGTGTTACAGGCGTTCTTTCACCATACGGCAGAGTAATACCGGAAATGAAAGTACTTGGGGCCTGAATCGCAGGTGGAGAAGGAACCGCGCCCTGCTTTCAAAGGTCCTTCTTGGGATTCCATCGCATAGACATAGGTTCACGCCCGAGTAAGAAAGCCCGCTCGGTCCGGCATGTCCAAAGGTAAGAATCATGCTTCCGGATCACACTCCAGCTCTTGTCATAGGCGGACTACCATCACCTCATGACCCGTGTACTGCTCGCCGAGGACGATGCGTCCATCTCGGAGCCGCTGGCCCGCGCCCTGCGCCGGGAAGGCTACGAGGTCGAGGTGCGTGAGGACGGACCCACCGCGCTCGACGCCGGAATGCAGGGCGGCGTCGACCTGGTCGTGCTCGACCTGGGTCTGCCCGACATGGACGGCCTGGAGGTGGCCCGTCGGCTGCGCGCCGAAGGCCACACCATCCCGATCCTCATCCTGACCGCGCGCGCCGACGAGGTGGACACCGTCGTCGGCCTGGACGCGGGCGCCGACGACTACGTCACCAAGCCCTTCCGGCTCGCCGAACTGCTCGCCCGCGTCCGGGCCCTGCTGCGGCGCGGCGCCGCGGAGCCGGCGCAGCCGCCGGCCACGCACGGCGTGCGGATCGACGTCGAGTCGCATCGGGCGTGGATGGGCGACGAGGAGCTTCAGCTCACCGCCAAGGAGTTCGATCTGCTGCGCGTTCTCGTGCGGGATGCCGGGCGGGTGGTGACGCGGGACCAGCTGATGCGGGAGGTTTGGGACACGACGTGGTGGTCGTCCACCAAGACGCTGGACATGCACATCTCCTGGCTGCGGAAGAAGCTGGGGGACGATGCGGCTAATCCCAGGTATATCGCCACTGTGCGTGGGGTGGGGTTCCGCTTCGAGAAGAGCTAGGCGGGGGTCGCGTTTGCGGGTACGGGCCGTGGGTGCTGGTCGCGCCCACGCGGCGGAGCCGCACATCGATACGGCCCCGCGCCCCTGAAGGGCGTTGGCCCTCAGCACCGCCATAAAGTCACCGCCCGGAGGGCACCGTGCGTCGCCGTCTCATCCAGTCCACCCTCGCTGTCGTGCTCGTGGTCATCGCTGTCTTCGGTGTCTCCCTCGTCATCGTCGAGACCCGCACCATCAGCAACAGCGCCCAGGAACGCGTGGACCTGGAGGCCGCGCGGCTGGCCAGCATCGTGGACAGCCGGCTTCTGGGGGCGGGGACCGTCAACGCGGAGGTCCTCCAGGAGCAGGTCACGGACGAGCGGTTCGCCGTGATCCGGATTCCGGGGGAGCCGGCCATCGAGGTCGGCTCCAGACCCAGTGGTGACGTCATTCGCGGCGAGGCCGAGGGCGAGGAGGGCGAGACGGTCGTCATCGAGGAGCCGCGCTCCTCGGTGACCCGCGAGGTCGGCCGTACGCTGCTGATCATCGGGCTGGTGGCGCTGCTCGCGGTGATCGCCGCGGTGCTGCTCGCGATCCGCCAGGCCAACCGGCTCGCCTCCCCGCTCACCGACCTCGCGGAGACCGCCGAGCGCCTCGGCTCGGGCGACCCGCGCCCCCGGCACAAGCGCTACGGCGTCCCCGAGCTGGACCGGGTCGCCGACGTCCTCGACTCCTCCGCCGAGCGCATCGCCCGCATGCTCACCGCGGAACGCCGGCTCGCCGCCGACGCCTCCCACCAGCTGCGTACGCCGCTGACCGCCTTGTCCATGCGCCTGGAGGAGATCACCCTCACCGACGACCCGGACACGGTGAAGGAGGAGGCGAACGTCGCGCTCACACAGGTGGAGCGCCTCACGGACGTGGTCGAGCGGCTGCTGACGAACTCCCGCGACCCCCGCACCGGCTCCGCCGTCACCTTCGACCTCGACGAGGTCATCCAGCAGCAGCTCGCCGAGTGGCGCCCCGCCTACCGCAACGTGGGCCGGGCCATCGTGAGCTCCGGCAAACGGCACCTCCAGGCGGTCGGCACGCCGGGGGCGGTCGCGCAGGTGCTGGCCGCGCTGATCGAGAACTCCCTCATGCACGGCGGCGGCACGGTCGCGCTGCGCACCCGCGTCACCGGCAACCAGGCCGTCATCGAGGTCACGGACGAGGGGCCCGGCGTCCCCGCCGACCTCGGGGCACGGATCTTCGAGCGCGCGATCAGCGGCCGCAATTCCACGGGCATCGGCCTGGCGGTGGCCCGTGACCTCGCGGAGGCCGACGGGGGACGGCTGGAGATGCTCCAGGCCCAGCCGCCGGTATTCGGACTGTTCCTGTCGCGCACGCCGGTGAAGAAGTCGTCGGTGGACAGCTCGGAGCCGACGGTTCGCTGACCGATCGCTACGGCACGCGCTGCTTCGGGCGCGGCTTCTTCGCCTGCGCCTCCAGGATCGACTCCGCGCTCGCCACCGCCTCCTTGGCCGGCAGCGCGCGGAACACCCACGTGCGGTAGGACCAGAAGCGGAACAGCGTCGCGACGCCGATGCCGACGAACTTGAAGATGTTGCTCTGCAGCGGGCTGTCCCAGCCGAAGCTGTACGTCGCCGTGTAGAGCACGCCGTTCTCGATCACCAGGCCGACCGCGCTGAACAGCAGGAACAGCGTGAGTTCCTTGGTGCGGCCGCTCTTATCGCGGTCACGGTAGGTGAAGTAGCGGAAGCCGAGGTAGTTGAAGACGATCGCGACGATCGTGGCTATGACACTCGCCCGCACCACCTGGAGGTCGGTCACATGCCGTACCAGGTTGAACACGAGGAGATTGACCAGGACACCCGCTCCGCCCACCGCCCCGAACTTGGCGACCTCGCGCGCCAGCCGGTCGAGTCGCTGCCGCGCCGCGCTGCGGGGTGCTCTGGGCCCCGTACGGAGCCCTTTGGAACCATGTTCCATGCCTGTCCAGGCCCCCGTCCGGTCGGTTTCGTCAACCCAGCCATGCTAACCACCCCCTTTCCGTGATCGCCTGTGGGCGGGCTCAAAGGTCCGGAAAGACGGGCCCGCAGCAGGGGAAATCGGCCACCGTGGCGCGGCCGATACCCTAGGAGCGTGACGTTCCCGGTAGTCGGCATGGTCGGCGGGGGGCAGCTCGCTCGTATGACACACGAGGCGGGCATCCCGCTCGGCATCAGGTTCAAGCTCCTCAGTGACACCCCTCAGGATTCCGCGGCGCAGGTGGTGAGCGATGTCGTCATCGGCGACTATCGCGATCTCGGCACGCTGCGCGAGTTCGCGCGGGGCTGTGACGTGATCACCTTCGATCACGAACACGTACCCACCGAGCACCTTCGGGCGCTGGAGGCGGAGGGCATACCCGTCCGCCCCGGCCCGGACGCGCTGGTGCACGCCCAGGACAAGGGCGTGATGCGCGCGAAGCTGGACGCGATCGGGGTGCCGTGCCCGCGGCACCGGATCGTGAGTGACCCGGCCGACGTGGCCGCCTTCGCGGCGGAAGGCCTTCCCGAAGGCGCCGAGGGCGACGGCTTCCCCGTCGTCCTGAAGACCGTCCGCGGCGGCTACGACGGCAAGGGCGTGTGGGTCGTCGGCAACGTGACGGAAGCCGAGGACCCCTTCCGCGCCGGCGTGCCCGTGCTCGCCGAGGAGAAGGTCGACTTCGCCCGGGAGCTGGCCGCCAACGTCGTACGCTCCCCGCACGGCCAGGCCGTCGCCTACCCGGTCGTCGAGTCCCAGCAGGTGGGCGGCGTCTGCGACACGGTCATCGCGCCCGCCCCGGACCTCGACCAGGGCCTGGCGCTCAGGGCCGAGCAGATGGCCCTGACCATCGCCAAGGAGCTGGACGTCGTCGGCCACCTCGCCGTGGAGCTGTTCCAGACCCGCGACGGCCGCATCCTCGTCAACGAGCTCGCGATGCGCCCGCACAACTCCGGCCACTGGACCCAGGACGGCGCGATCACGTCCCAGTTCGCCAACCACGTCCGGGCCGTCCTCGACCTCCCGCTCGGCGACCCGCGCCCGCGCGCGAAGTGGACGGTCATGGTCAACGTCCTCGGCGGCGACTTCCCGGACATGTACTCGGCGTACCTGCATTGCATGGCCCGCGACCCCCAGCTGAAGATCCACATGTACGGCAAGGACGTGAAGCCCGGCCGCAAGGTGGGTCACGTCAACACCTACGGCGACGACCTGGACGACGTGCTGGAGCGCGCCCGTCACGCAGCCGGCTACCTGAGAGGCACGATCACCGAATGAGCCCTGTTGTTGGCATCGTCATGGGTTCGGACTCCGACTGGCCCGTCATGGAGGCCGCCGCCAAGGCCCTCGACGAGTTCGACATCGACTACGAGGTCGACGTCGTCTCCGCGCACCGCATGCCGCGCGAGATGATCACGTACGGCGAGCAGGCCGACGAGCGCGGCCTGAGGGTGATCATCGCGGGTGCGGGCGGCGCCGCCCACCTGCCCGGCATGCTCGCGTCCGTGACCCCGCTGCCGGTGATCGGCGTGCCCGTGCCGCTGAAGCACCTCGACGGCATGGACTCGCTGCTGTCCATCGTGCAGATGCCGGCCGGCGTCCCCGTGGCCACCGTCTCCGTCGCCGGCGCGCGCAACGCGGGCCTGCTCGCGGCCCGGATCCTGGCGGCGGGCGACGACGAACTCCTCGCCCGGATGCGGGAGTTCCAGCAGGAGCTGAACGACCAGGCCACCGAGAAGGGCAAGCGCCTGCGCGCCAAGGCCGAGGGGTCGGGCAACGGCTTCGGCTTCGGGAAGTGACGGCCATGACCTCCGTGGAGGCGGCCCGGGAACTCCTCGCCGAGTTCCCGGTCGTCGACGGCCACAACGACCTCCCCTGGGCGCTGCGCGAACAGGTCCGCTACGACCTCGACGCCCGGGACATCGCCACCGATCAGAGCGCCCATCTGCACACCGACCTGAGGAGGTTGCGCGCGGGCGGCGTCGGCGCGCAGTACTGGTCGGTGTACGTGCGCGCGGATCTGCCGGACGCGGTGCCGGCCACGCTGGAACAGATCGACTGCGTACGGCAGTTGCTGGCACGCCACCCGCGGGACCTGCGCCCCGCGCTGACGGCGGCCGACATGGAGGCGGCGCGCGCGGAGGGCCGTATCGCCTCCTTGATGGGCGCGGAGGGCGGCCACTCCATCGCCAACTCCCTCGCCACACTACGGGCGCTGTACGCCCTCGGCGTCCGCTACATGACCCTCACCCACAACGACAACGTGGCCTGGGCCGACTCCGCGACCGACAAGCCGTGTGTCGGCGGCCTGTCGGCCTTCGGCCGTGAGGTCGTGCGGGAGATGAACCGGGAGGGCATGCTGGTCGATCTCTCGCACGTGGCGGCGACGACGATGCGGGACGCGCTGGACGCCACCTTCGCCCCGGTGATCTTCTCCCACTCCTCCTCGCGGGCCGTCTGCGACCACCCGCGCAACGTCCCGGACGACGTCCTGGAACGCCTCCCCGCGAACGGCGGCGTGGCGATGGTCACCTTCGTCCCGAAGTTCGTGCTCCAGGCGGCGGTCGACTGGACGGCCGCGGCGGACGACAACATGCGCGCGCACGGCTTCCACCACCTCGCCACCACCCCCGAGGCGATGAAGGTGCACCGCGCCTTCGAGGAACGGCACCCGCGTCCGGTCGCGACGGTCTCGACGGTGGCCGACCACCTGGACCACATGCGCGAGGTGGCCGGCATCGACCACCTCGGCATCGGCGGCGACTACGACGGCACCGCCTTCACCCCGGACGGCCTGAACGACGTCTCCGGCTACCCGAACCTGATCGCGGAACTCCTCGACCGCGGCTGGTCCAAGCCAGACCTGGCCAAGCTGACCTGGCAGAACGCGGTACGGGTCCTGGGCGCGGCGGAGGATGTGGCACGTGATCTTCAGGCGCGGCGGGGGCCGTCCAACGCGACGATCGAGTCACTTGACGGCTGAGCCGTAGCGGTACCGGAATCTGGTACCAGGGTGGTACAATGTTCCGGTACCATTTCGGGGTCGCAGGAAGGGGTGGCCGCGCATGACCATAAGCGCCAGCGAAGCACGACGGGACTTGTTCCCCCTCATCAAGCGTGTCAACGACGACCACACCCCGGTCCGCATCAGCTCCAAGGGCGGCGACGCCGTCCTCATGTCCGCGGACGACTACGAGGCCTGGCAGGAGACCATCTACCTCCTTCGCTCGCCCGCGAATGCCCGGCGTCTGATGGAAGCCGTCGCACGTGACAAGGCAAGTGCGGCCACCGTCACCAAGACCGTGGAAGAGCTGCAGGACCTGGCAGGGGACGAGTGAGAAGCGTCCACTTCGATCCGGACGGCTGGGAGGACTTCCTGTTCTGGCTCGGCGCGGACCGCAAAATGGCCCGCCGGATCACCCGTCTGATCGGTGAGATCCAGCGGGACCCTTTCGTCGGCATCGGGAAGCCCGAACCTCTCAAGGGCGACCTGTCCGGCTACTGGTCCCGCCGGATCGATGACGAGCACCGACTGGTTTACCGGGCGGACGACAAGGAAGTGAAGATCCTCAAGGCCCGTTACCACTACCACGACTGAGAGCAGGACAGTCGCCGGGGTCACTGAACCGGCCGACCCCCGAACGCCCCGCCCACCAGGCAAGCCCTCCCGGCCCCGTGCGACGGTGACCGTACTTCGGATCACGACGTACGGAGCCCCGTCATGGCAGATCTCCAGGACGACCTGCACACCACCGCCGAGGCCGACGAGCTCGACGACCTGCCGGAGCCCCTGCCCGCCGACCTCTTCCCCACAGCGCCGGTCGGCGACCCGGACGCCTCCCCACTGGAACGGGCCCGCGCCATCCTGGCCGCCTACCCCGTCGCCGACGGCTACAGCGGACTGCCCTGGGCTCTGCGACACCTGCGCTGGTTCGACCTGGAGCTCGGTGAGAGCGCCGTCGACACGGACGTACCGCGGCTGCGCGAGGGCCACGTCGGTGCGCTGCTGTCGTCGCTGCACCTGCCCGAGGGGCTCGCCGGCGACCAGGCTGTCGGCGCCACCCTCGAGCAGCTGGACCTGGTGAAGACGGTGGTGCGCACCCACCCGGAGGGACTGCGCCTCGCCTACTCCGCCGGCCAGACCATCGACGCACGCAACTGCGGCCGCGTCGCCGTCCTGCTCGGCCCCGCCGGAGCCGCCGCCGTCGGCGACTCCCTCGGCATCCTGCGCTCCCTGCACGCCCTCGGTCTGCGCGTCCTCACGCTGTCGGGCGTGTCCTGGGCGAGCGAGGCAGGACTGACCCGCTTCGGCGAGGAGGTCCTCAGGGAGATGAACCGGCTCGGCGTCCTCGCCGACCTCTCCGGGACCTCCGAGGAGACGATCCGCCGGACGCTCGCGGTCTCCAAGGCGCCCGTGCTGTGCACCCGCTCAGCCGCCCGCGCCCTGCGCCCCCACCCGGCCAACCTCCCCGACGACCTGCTCGCCGAACTGGGCGCCGCCAAGGGTCTGTGCATGGTGCCGCTGACCGCCGAGCAGACCGGCGCGACCGTCCGGGACGTCGCCGACCACCTCGACCACGTACGCGCGGTCGCGGGCCCGGAGAGCGTGGGCCTGTCCGGCACCTACGACGCCGGCACCGCGCACCCCCAGGAGCTCGGCGACGCCTCCTGCTACCCGAACCTGGTCGCCGAGCTGCTGCACCGCGGCTGGACCGACATCGACGTCGCCCAGCTGACCTGGGTCAACGTCCAGCGCGTCCTGCGCGAGGCCGACTTCACCGCCCGCGCGGCCCAGCAGCGCCGGGAGCCGTCCACGGCGAAGATCGCGGACCTCGACGGGTAGGCAGTCCCGAAGGGTCTAGCCCGAAGGGTTTAGATCGGGTCGATAAGGGTCTAAATCGGATCGATCCGGCAGAGGCAGAACGGATGGCCGGCCGGATCGGCGTACACCTGGAAGTCCTTCTTCTCCCGGTCCTCCAGGTCCAGCGGGCGCGCGCCCAGCGCCAGGACCTTCTCGTGGGCCGCGTCGATCTCCTCCCACGTGGTTCCGGCGTCGAAGTCGATGTGGAACTGCTGCGAGTTCCGGTCGGCGCGCGGCCACTGAGGCGGGGTGAAGCCCGGCGCCCGCTGGAAGGCGAGCCGGGGCCCGCCCGGAATCCGCAGGACGACCCAGTCGTCGTCCTCGGCCTCGGGCGTGCCGCCGCCGACCTGCGCGTAGAAGGCGGCGAGTGCGTGCGGGTCGGGACAGTCGACGACGACGGAACGGAAACGTGCGACGGGTGCCATGGGATCCTCCCGGGTCAGCGGACGGTCAGCGGACGGTCAGCGGGCGATCAGCGGACGGTCAGCAGGCACACAGGCAGAACGGGTGCCCCGCCGGGTCCGCGTAAACCCGGAAGGTCCGCGAGCGGTCCTCCGTCTCCAGCGGCTTCGCGCCCAGCGCGAGCACCCCCTTCTCCGCCGCGTCCAGGTCCTCCACGTCCAGGTCCAGATGGAACTGCTGCGAGTGGTCGGGCGCGGGCCACTTCGGCGGTACGAAACCGGGGGCGGCCTGGAAGGCCAACGCCTGGCCGTCGGGCAGCTTCAGGTCCACCCACTCTCCCTGGTCCTCGACGGTGCCGCCCAGCACCTCGGCGTAGAAGCCGGCAAGGGCGTGAGGGTCGGGACAGTCCAGGACGACGACACCCAGCTTGGCGAGAGCCATGACTTCCTCCTCGAAGTCGAAAGTTACCTGCCTTCGGGGTTACCCATAAAGACGGGTAACCGGTAACCGTTACTGCATGCTCCCGCATTGGCGGTAACGTCGCAAGGTAATTCGAGAGGTGGCGCACAGACATGAGCGAGAGATCGCCCGCCCCGGGAGGCCTCGCCCTGGTCGAGTCCCTGGTGAACACGCTGGACATCGAGTCGGGCGCCGACGCGCTCGACACGGCTGACGGCCGGGCGCCCTTCGGGCTGGCTCAGGACGAGGTCCCGGCCGCCCGTGAGCTGCGCGAGTCGCTGCGCGCGACCCTGCTCGCGCACGCGGGCCACCCGCCGCACCGGGCGGTGACCCCGCTGGGGGAGCTGCTGGCGGCGGCTCCGCTGCTGGTGAGGGTCGACGCGGGCGACGGCTCGGCCTCCCTCACCCCCGCCGACGAGGGCCCTCTGCTCTCCCGCGTCGCCGCCGCCGTCGCCGAGGCACTGGTCGCGGGGACCTGGTCACGCCTGAAGGCCTGCGAGGCCGCCGACTGCTACTGGGCGTACTACGACCGCAGCCCGGCCGGCCGCGGCCGCTGGTGCTCGATGCAGGTCTGCGGCGCCCGCGCGAAGATGCGCCGCTACCGGGCGAAGGACTGACCTACGCCTCCTCCTTCCCGCGGGCATTCCCCTGCGCAGTCCCAGGCGCAGTCCCCGGCGCGTTCCCCGGCGCGTTCCCATACGGCGCCGCCGCCCGGGAGCCGACCAGCAGCAGGCACAGCACCGCGACACCGGCGACGATACCGGCCAGGACGAGAAGCGGATCGAGCGGACGGGCCGTGGAGGCGGTGGTCTGCGTCTGGGGCATCTGTGATGCCTGAGGTGCTTGGGATGCCTGCGGCGCCTGCGGTACGGCCGCCGCGGAAGAGGTCGCGGACGGCGACGAGGACGGCACACGCGTCGCCGGTCGCCTGCTGCTCGCTGTGGTGCGGTTCGTGCTCGGCACGGTCGCGTGGTGTCCCGATGAAGAGCCGCTGCCGTGCTCGTGGGTCTCAGGCGCGGCCGGCGTGGTCGCCGGTGCCGCAGCGCGGACCGTGATCCCGGCTGTCATGTCCGGGTGGACGGTGCAGTAGTAGCCGTACGATCCCGCCGCGGTGAACGTGAAGCTCCAGCTCTGCCCCTTGTCGAGCATGGGCGAGTGGATCGAGACCGGGCCGGACGTGGTCTTCACGTCGTGCGGTGCCGTGTCCTGGTTGGTCCAGGTCACCGTGGACCCGACAGGGACGGTCAGGGACGCGGGCGCGAAGGCGTACCCCTTCATCGCCACCCGGTACGTGGCCGCCGACGCCTGCCCGGCCGGCAGCAGCGGCAGGGCGAGCAGTGCGAGGACGGCGGACGCGGCGGCACCCCGGGCCGCCCGCCGTGGCGCCCTCACGCGAACTCCGCCGCGACGAGCAGCCGCAGCCGGGTGGCCGGACGCCGCCAAGGCAGCCGGAACCCGGTGGCGCGGCGCAGCAGCCGGTACGGCAGCCGGGCGGTCCCCACGACGAGCAGCCGGTCGTCGGCACGGTCGACCACGCGCAGCCGCAGCAGGGCCGGGAAGGCGGTGCCGTTCAGGTGGAGGTCGGCGGTGAGCTGGAGACGGCCGCCGGACTCGTCGATGTCGACGCGCTCGGAGCCGAGCACGGCCTTGAGGGGCCTGCCGTCGAACTCGTAGCGGAAGAAGGGCTCTTCGGCGTCGTCGGGCACCGTGAGCCAGGCCCCGGCGAGGCGGACCCGGCGGCGCAGGGTCGGCAACGGGCCGTACCAGGCGGTGAGTTCGACGAGGGAGCGGCCGGGGGCCACGGAGTACCGGCCGGGCAAAAGCAGTTGACCGAGCAAGTCCTGGGACTCGGGCGGGGGCGGGACGGTGGGCAGGGTGACGGTCGTCATCCCGGTCTCCTTGGAAGGGCGGTTCCCGAAGCGTGGCGATGGTGTGGAGAATGGAGCGGGCGCCGCTCCGGCCGGCTGAGCCCCGGCCGGAGCGGCGTCCACCTCTGTGCGCGGGCCGCGTCAGCAGTTGTCGGTGAGGAAGTCCGTGGTGGGCGTGAGCATCTGCCCGGCCCAGACGGTGTGCATCTTCACGTAGCTGTCGACGTTGAGCAGGTCGGTGACCTGCTGTCCGAGCGATTCCTCCAGGTGCGCCTTGTTGACGTGGTTCAGCAGCACGCTGAGGGTGTCGTCGAGCACCGTGCCGCCGCCTTCGATGGCGGGCTTGAGGATGCTCTCGACCCACACCGTGTGCATCTTGATGTACGAGTCGAGCGCGAGCGCGTCCTGCACCTGCTGGCCCGGGGACCGCTCCAGGTGCGCCACGTAGAGGTGCTGGAGGATCGGCAGCAGCACGTTCTTGACGCTGGTGCACTGCTCGTCGTCACCGGAGCCGCCGCCACCACCGGTGCCGCCCGTGGGGGTCGGTGTGGGAGTCGGTGTCGCCGTGGGACCGGGCGTGGGGCCGGTCGTGGGCTCGGACGTGGGTGTCGGAGTGGGAGTCGGCGTGGGCGTCGATCCGCCGCCGTCGCCCTCGACGACCTTCACCGACGCCACCATGTCCGGGTGCACCGCGCAGTAGTACTCGTACGTCCCGGCCTTGGTGAAGGTGTACGACCACGAGTCGCCCTGCTCCAGCGTCCCGGAGTCGAAGTCCTCCGGGGCCTTGGTGGTGGTCACCGTGTGCGGCGCGCTGTCGTGGTTGGTCCACTGGACCGTCTGGCCGACCTCGACGACGAGCTGCTTCCCGTCGCCGAACTGGTTGCCCATGATGTCGACCTGGTAGTCGGCCTCGGCGGCAGCCGCGGGCTGCGCCTCGGCGGCCGCGGGCGCCTGAGCCGCGCCCGCGACCGGCTCCGAGGAGCCGACCTGGCTGGAGCCCGAGGCCGCGCTCAGCAGCCCGAGACTGAGTACGGCGGCCAGGGCCGCACCGAGCCCGGCGACCAGCAGGCCCCGGTTCCCGGCGGGCGCCTTGCGCCGCCGTTCCCCGGTCGCACCGGTCGCACCGGCCTCATCGTTTCGTTTCACTACGACTCCTTTGCGCTTTGGGTAGTTCAACGGCCGGGATCGGCCGTGACCAGCAGACTCGTCACGGCGAGCACGACGAGGACGAGCCCCGTCTCCACCGCGACCGAGTAACCGAAGGGCCGCACGGTGGCGGCGTCGCCGCGCAGCAGCACGGCGAGATCGAGGCGGGTGCGCACCCACTGGCGGCTCGCGTACGCGGCCGGCAGGACGCCCCCGAGGACGGCCGTCTTGATCAGCAGCAGCTGTCCGTACGAGGTGTGCAGCAGGGCGTCGTACGACCCCACCACCTGCCAGGCGAGCACCAGCCCGGCGCCGACGATGCCCGCGACGCTCACCGCCGCGAGCCGCGAGTAGCCCTGCACCACCGCGGCCAGCTCCCCGGCCCGGCGGCGCGGCAGCACGGCCATCGTGAGCATGGCCAGCCCGCCGATCCACAGCGAGACGCCCAGGAGATGCACGAAGTCGGCGACGGCACCCCAAGTCGGCTCGCTGCCCTCGGAGTTGTGGCCCGTCATACCGGTCGTACGCAGCAGCCCGAACGTCACCGCCAGCGCGCCCACCCGCCAGCCGGGGGAGCGGGAGGTGCCCTCCCCGCCCTGCAGCAGCGCGCCCAGCACCACGGCCGCCAGCACCCACAGCAGACCGCGCGAGGCGATCACCACGCCGGGTTCGGTGGCCAGGACGTCGGCGTACGTCGCCGGGCGCAGCGCGTCCCGCAGGCCGCCGAGGGCGGTGTACGCGCCCTGGAGGCCGAGACTCGCGACCGTGGCCAGCAGTCCGACCACCCAGGCGAGCGCGAGCAGCGCCCGGGCCCGCGGCTCGTGCGCGCCGCGCGGCCACAGCAGCGCGACGAAGGCGAGCCCGCCGACGAACACGGCCAGCGCGAGATAGCCGGCCCAGCGGGCGGCTACGAGACCCTTGCGCACCGAGGGGGAGGGTGCGGGAGCGGGGGTCGCGGCCTCGTCGCCGCCGTTCTTGGTGACCGCGGCCGGTGCCGTGTCCCCTTCACCGATGGTGTAGGCGATCCGGCCGGAGGAGGCGTGCCCGTCCTCCTCGTCGACGACCGACCAGACGACGGCCAACTCACCGTGCCCCGGGGCGGCGAGGGCGACGCGCACGGCGTCGGCGCCGCCACCCGGCGCGCGGGAGACGGGGAGCCGGTCGCCGGCGACCGTCAGCACGCGGACGTCCGCGAGGTCGACGGGTTCGTCGAAGGTGAGGGTGAGGTGGTCGGGGGCCCGCTCGAGGTCCGCGCCGTCCTTGGGGGAGGAGGCGACCAGTTCGGTGTGGGCGGAGGCGGCCTGCGGCGCGCCGATCAGGCCGTAGAGGAGCGGGGTGAGGACGAGCAGGAGGAGCGTGCGGCGGACGGTCTGCGTCACGGCGTCGCCTCCGGCTGCGGGGAGGCGGTGCCGCCGAGGAGGCTGCCGACGGGGGCGAGGCCCACGCAGGGGGAGGGCTGCGGTTCGGGTTGCGGGGTGGCATCCGTGCCGTCGGTCCCGGTCGGGTTGAGGAGACCGAACACGGGCTGGGTGAGTGCGGTGAGGAGCGGCCGTACGAGGGTGACCTCGCCGTCCTCGCAGGTGTCGGGGTCGGTCGGCGAAGGGGTGGGGGTGGGGGTGGGCGTCGGGGATGCGGTCCCGCCGGGGGGCGGGGTCTCGTGGCCGGAGTGGCCGCCGGGGCCGGTATCGCCGCCGTGGCCTGTGTGGCCGCCCTGGCCGCCGGTGCCGTACCCGGTGTCCCCGCCGATACCGCCGTACGGCGGCAACCCCCCGCCGGTCACCGGGAATTGCCCCGTCCCCGCTCCCGGATCCCGCGCACCGGCGTCTCCCGGAGCGGCCGGGCTCGCCGGTGCCGTGGCCGCGGGCGGTGCCGTCGGGGGAACGGCGGCCTCGGTGGTGCGGGAGGGGGCGCCGATGCCCGAGGCGTACCCCAGCACGATCACCACGGCGCCGACGAGCGCGCCCGCCACCACTTCGTCGCGGTGGTCCCGCGGCCACTCCGCCCTACGGAACAAGGGCATGATCACTCCTGGCATGGTCAGGTCAACCAAATGGGAAGGTGTGGCGAATGACGACCAGTGGAGTGGAGGGCGGATTCCGCGTGACTACGCGTCGGTTAAACAGCCGTTGCCTACCTCTCTTTCGCAGGGGGGTGGACTGTGAGAACGGTCAATTCCCCATACCGCTCGAATTGAATTCGAACGCGTGTTGATGATTTCAGGGAGGGTAGGCATATGTAGGCGTGCTGGTCCTGGTGCCGCACGCCCATACGCAGCCGGTGAGACCGGCCGTGGCCGTGCAGCCGTACAGGAAATCTCCGTATTCTCGCCTGTTTCTTCACCAAACCGCGCGAGAATTCCCGGAGTTATGCCGAACCCGTCGTTAATTCACGGAAACCCGACCGAATTCCCGGAACTGGCCGCTCTCAGGCGGTCGGCCGCCCCATCGCCCGGTACGTCCATCCGGCCTTCCGCCACAACGCGGGGTCGAGGGCGTTGCGCCCGTCCAGGATCAACCGGGTCGCCGCGACCTCGCCGAGCGCCGCCGGGTCCAGCTCGCGGAACTCCCGCCACTCCGTCAGATGCAGTACGGCGTCCGCGCCCCGCACGGCCTCGACGGCGGTGTCGGCGTACCCGAGCGTCGGGAAGATACGGCGGGCGTTGTCCATGCCCTTCGGGTCGTACACCGTGACCTGGCCGCCCTGGAGATGGATCTGCCCGGCGACATTGAGCGCGGGCGAGTCCCGGACGTCGTCCGAGTCCGGCTTGAAGGTCGCGCCGAGCACGGCGATCCGCTTGCCCAGGAAGGGCCCGCCGCCCAGCGCCTGCCGCGCCAGCTCCACCATCTGCCCGCGCTGGCGCATGTTGATCGAGTCGATCTCGCGCAGAAAGGTCAGCGCTTGGTCGGCACCCAGCTCACCGGCGCGCGCCATGAAGGCGCGGATGTCCTTGGGCAGACAGCCACCCCCGAACCCGATCCCGGCCCGCAGGAACTTCTTCCCGATCCGGTCGTCGTACCCGATGGCCTCGGCCAGCTTGGCGACATCGCCACCGGACGCTTCACACATCTCCGCCATGGCGTTGATGAAGGAAATCTTGGTGGCGAGAAACGAGTTCGCGGAGGTCTTCACCAGCTCGGCGGTCGGAAAGTCGGTGACCACGAACGGAGACCCCTCCGCGATCGGCGTGGCGTACACCTCCCGCAGCAGCTCCTCCGCCCGCTCACTGCGCACCCCCACCACGATCCGGTCCGGATGCAGCGTGTCGTCCACGGCGAAGCCTTCACGCAGGAACTCCGGGTTCCAGGCCAGCTCGGCGCCCTCGCCGGCGGGGGAGTTCTCGACGAGGTAGCGGGCCAGCCGGTCGGCGGAGCCCACCGGGACGGTCGACTTGCCCACGACGAGCGTGGGACCGGTCAGGTGCGGTGCGAGAGAGGCGAGGGCGGAGTCGACGTACGACATGTCGCAGGCGTACTCGCCGTGGCGTTGCGGGGTGGTCACGCACACGAAGTGGATGTCACCGAAGGCGGCGACCTCGGCCCAGTCCATGGTGAACCTCAGGCGCCCGCTGGACCCCTCGATGCCGGCGACGTGCTTGCGCAGCAGATCGTCGAGGCCGGGCTCGTACATGGGAGCCTCGCCGCGCTCCAGCTTCGCGATCTTCTCGGGCACAACATCCAGCCCCAGCACCTCGAACCCGAGCTCGGCCATGGCCGCGGCGTGCGTGGCGCCGAGGTAGCCGGTACCGATCACGGTGATCTTCAGGCTCATGGGGTGCTCCAGGGGACGGCGTGGTGCGGGGTGGTACGCGTGGGGGCGCGCGGGAAGAGCATAGTCGGGGCATGGGAAAGCCCCTTGGCGGGCAACTTTCCCGCTGTCGCCAAGCTCACGTATCACTCCGGTGGGCGGGCCCCTAAAATTTGAGTTACTTAACGGTAATTAGCGCCAGCATCGCAGCGTCTTTGGAGCGTGAGAGACCTTGGCCGGATCGGCTGACTTCGACCTGTACCGCCCGTCCGAGGAGCACGACATGCTCCGCGACGCCATCCGCTCGCTGGCCGAGGCGAAGATCGCGCCGTACGCCGCGGCGGTGGACGAGGAGGCCCGCTTCCCGCAGGAGGCGCTGAACGCCTTGGTGGCGGGCGACCTGCACGCCGTCCACGTCCCCGAGGAGTACGGCGGCGCGGGCGCGGACGCGCTGGCCACGGTGATAGTCATCGAGGAGGTGGCGCGAGTCTGCGCGTCCTCCTCCCTCATCCCCGCGGTGAACAAGCTGGGTTCGTTGCCCGTGATCCTCTCCGGCTCGCAGGACCTGAAGAAGAAGTACATGACCCCGCTCGCCAAGGGCGACGCGATGTTCTCGTACTGCCTCTCCGAGCCGGACGCGGGCTCGGACGCCGCCGGCATGAAGACCAAGGCGGTCCGCGACGGCGACCACTACGTCCTCAACGGCGTGAAGCGCTGGATCACGAACGCGGGCGAGTCGGAGTACTACACGGTGATGGCCGTGACCGACCCCACGAAGCGCTCGAAGGGCATCTCGGCGTTCGTGGTCGAGAAGTCGGACGAGGGTGTCTCCTTCGGCGCCCCGGAGAAGAAGCTGGGCATCAAGGGCTCCCCGACCCGCGAGGTCTACCTGGACAACGTCCGCATCCCCGCGGACCGCATGATCGGCGAGGAGGGCACCGGCTTCGCCACGGCGATGAAGACCCTGGACCACACCCGCATCACGATCGCCGCGCAGGCACTGGGCATCGCGCAGGGCGCCCTGGACTACGCCAAGGGCTACGTCCAGGAGCGCAAGCAGTTCGGCAAGCCGATCGCCGACTTCCAGGGCATCCAGTTCATGCTCGCCGACATGGCCATGAAGATAGAGGCGGCCCGCCAGCTGACGTACGCGGCGGCGGCGAAGTCCGAGCGGGGTGATTCCGACCTCACGTTCCAGGGGGCGGCGGCGAAGTGCTTCGCGTCGGATGTGGCGATGGAGGTGACGGTGGACGCGGTTCAGTTGCTGGGTGGGTACGGGTATACGCGGGATTATCCGGTGGAGCGGATGATGCGGGATGCGAAAATCACACAAATCTACGAGGGTACGAACCAGGTCCAGCGGATCGTGATGGCGCGGAACTTGCCGTAAGCTGCGCCGACTGTTTTCGTCGCCCTCCGCCTGGTCATTGGGCGGAGGGCGACGTGCGTATGCCTCGGGTTGCTGTCACTGGTGCAGCTCGAACCAGGTGACTTTCCCGGCTCCGCTTGGGACGGGACGACTGCCCCAGGCCTGCGCGCACCGACTTACGAGTAAGAGACCACGGCCGCCGTCGAGTTCGATGCCCCCACTGGTCGGACTTGGCAGTACGTCGCTCTCGTCCCGCACGCTGACGTGGAGGGTGCCGTCGTCCCAGTGGACGTGCACGGTCGCGGGACCGGCGGCGTGACGGTACGCGTTGCCGCACAGCTCGGTGGTGAGCAGCTCTGCGCCTGAGAGGGGGAGTCCGTAGTCACCTTGTGTGACATCCAGGATGCGGATGTCTTCCGCGGCTTTGATGTTTCCGGGGATTCCCCAGGCGAACTGGTATCTCTGATAGTCCGTCAACGGCCGCCGCACGACTCGTACGCGCCCGATGGAGCGCCCTGACGTCACATATCCCCGTACCCGCTCATGCCAGCGTGAATTGTGGTCCGCGGGCTTCGGCTCCCCCCCGAAGGAAGCGGGCGACGTTCTCGGCCTCCCTCGGCATCGTGTAGGTGGGCTGGGCCTCGAACCGCCATGCGTCACGTTCGTACGTGTCGAACGTCCGCCGCCACTCGTCACCATCCAAGAGCATGTACGGCCTCCCTGAGTACTGCTTCCGGGATCTCCACCAAGGCCTCGCCTTCCGGTGCTACGAAGGCGTGGGACACGTTCCCTTGAACCACGAGGGAGCCGTTTGCCGTGCGGTAGACGTTCGGGCAGTCGTCGTCATCGCAGTTGGGCCCGTCGAGCTTGCCGGTGAGTCGCGTGAGTCCCTCGCGTGCCATGGCGCCTCCTCTTCTCGGGCCCCGTTCGGCGCCCCCGCAACGACGCTACGGAGGGACATCGCTGCACGTCCATGCGGACTCTGGACTATTCCCGATCTGGAATAAACGATCTAAGAGCTGTCCCGAAAGTCGCCGTTCACGGTTTGCCTGGTCTGGTTGCTTGGAGTCCTCGGGTCAGGCGCGCGAGCGTCTCAGGGACCCTGCGCACGGTCATGCTCTGTTGCAGGAGTTCGAGGTCGGCGCCGCGAGCGCCGAGGTGGGCCAGTAGCGGCTGGTACCGGTCGGAGCGATCGCGTAGGAACTCGGTGGCCAGCCGGAGCTCCAGCCGCACGCATTCGATGCGGTGCCCGCCGCAGTCCACGGTGACGTAGTGCCGCCAGGGGCCGGGTCCCTGGCACTCCCATCCATCCTCGTCGCACGGTACTTCCACTGTGCTGACGCTGAATCCAACGCCGTCCAGGCTGTAGCAGGCGAAGTACTGCCGGGCCGATGCGAGCCATTGCGGAGCGGTCACACACGGAAAGTCCGCCAGCGCTTCGGCAACGGCATCGACGGCGTGGCGTCGGTCGACGAGGATGTCGACATCACCCACGGGCAGGTCGACGCCCTGCAGGCAAGCCGCTGCCGTGCCGACGAGCCGGTAGCGCAGCCCCGGAGCGACAGCCCCGATCAGGTCAAAGCCGGTGCGCAGCACCGCGTCCAGTTCGTGGCGGTCACGCAGCGGCTGAGTTTCGATCCCATCCATGGTCGACAGGGTGCCCGATGGGTCTGACATTGCTCGCTCCCGACGACGGGTCAGGCAGCCCTTGGTCTCCCGGAACGTTCTCAGGTTGAGCTGACGGCCGGGCGCCAGGCCGGGTTTTGGGCGGCAGATCGCGGCAATGCCGGAGGCGTCGGGGTCGGTCAGATGGTGCCGGCGAGGTTGTGGACGCGTCCGCTGCGGAGCTCGCGTCCCTATCCGTTGCAGCCGGCCCGGACGGCGACCGGTTCGCCTGCGCGGATGATCGAGCCGAGCATGGCGTGGGCGGCTTGGAGCTGTTCGATGGAGCGGCTCAGGCGCTCGCGTTCGTGCTTGAGGTCCTGGGCCATTTCCTCGCAGGTTGGCGCCAGGATGGCTCCCTCGTCGGCCATGCAGGGCAGCACCTCCCGGATCAGGTCGGTATTCAGCCCGGCCGCGAGCAGGATCCGGACCCGGCGCACGGTGGCCACATCGGACTCGTCGAACTCGCGGTAGCCGCTGGCTCGCCGCTGCGGTCGCAGCAACCCTTGCTGCTCGTAGTACCGCAGGCTCCTGGTGCTGACGCCGGTGCGCCTCGACAGCTCGCCGATGAACATGTGACTCCCGGCACAGGCGTTTGACTCTGACATTGACGTCAAGGTTTAGCTTAGCCGCCATGGCAACGAACCACAGCACCCAGCAATCTCCAACCATCGATCCGAAGGCCCTGGCGGGTAAGAAGGCCGTGGTCACCGGAGGCACCATCGGCATGGGCCGGGCCATCGTCCAGGCCTTAACCGACCGCGGCGCCGAAGTGATCTACACCGGACGCAGCGACCAGCGACTCGCCGAGGCCCAGGCGGCGCTCGACACCCCACTGGCCCACGCGGTGCGCTCCGACGCCACTGACGCCATCGCCATCGCCACCCTCGGCGATCAGGTCGCCGACCGCCTCGGCCGCATCGACTACCTGTTCGTCAACCAGGGCATCGCCGAGTTCCAGACGCTCGAAGAGGCAACCGAGGAATCGTGGGACCGCATCTTCAACGTCAACGCCAAGGGCGCCTTCTTCACCGTCCAGCGGCTGGCGCCGCTGATGTCCGAGGGCGGCTCGATCGTGTTCACCACCGTCTCCAACGACCAAATCTTCCCAGGTCTCAGCGCCTACTCCGGGGCGAAGGAGGCCGTCGCCGCCTTCGCCAAGGTGCTCGCCGCCGAGCTGCTCCCCCGCAAGGTCCGCGTCAACGCGATCGCCCCCGGGTTCATCCTCACTCCCACCATGGGCGTCGCCGAACTGACCGACGAGCAGCGCGCCGAGTTCATAGAACAGGGCAACGCCTCTACGCCGATGGGCCGGGGAGGCACCGTGGAGGAGATCGCCGCCGCCGCGCTGTACCTGGCCGTCGAGGCCACCTTTACCACCGGCGTGGAACTGCCCGTGGACGGCGGGTTCGGCCAGGGCATCGGCGAATGACAGCCCCCACCCGGTAGGCGGCCCCGGATCGACTCCGCTGCGCCGAAGCGAACGTACGCAGACCGCAACCTGTCCTCCTGCGATCCACTCAGCCGGTCGCAGGAGGACATGAATGCTGCCTGCTCCCGCTGGCGCCCCGAGGCGGCGGAGGAGGAGATCGTGGACGTCACACACTTCGGCGGCGTGGGCAGGAAGCCGTAGGTCGGCCGGCGCACACGAAGCGGATTCCTCCGGTCCGCCCCGTAGCGGGCACGGGCGGACGGGGGTACTACGGAAGGGTGAGGGCCACCCCCCCCGGGCCCTCCCTCTCCAAGGAGGAACCATGCAGCAGCCCGCCGGCACCACACCCATGAGCAAGGAGATGCAGGACTGCGTCGAGGCGTGCATGTCCTGTCACAGCGCGTGCGAGGAGACGATGAGCTCCTGTATGCAGATGGGCGGCCAGGCCCAGATGCAGATCATGCGCGCGCTCATCGACTGTTCCGAGACGACCCGTATGTGTGCGGACATGATGATGCGCCGCTCACCGATGTCGGCCGACATGTGCGCCCTGTGCGCCAAGGCCTGTGACACGTGCGCCGAGGCGTGTATGTCCCTGCCCGACGACCCCCAGATGATGGCCTGCGCCGATGCCTGCCGCCGCTGCGCGCAGACCTGCCGCACGATGGCGGGGGCCACGATGTGACCCTGCCTGCCGAACTTCAAGGGCACCCCTGGGGTGCCCTTGATCGTTTGATCGTTCAGGAGAACAGCGGCTCCAACGCCCGCTCCAGATCCGCCGGTTCGCGGAAGTGGAGCGGGCGCATGCCCAGGGCTGCCGCCGCCTCCACGTTCTCCGCGGTGTCGTCGACGAAGAGGCAGCGGTCGGCCGGTACGCCGGCCCGTTTCGCCGCCAGTTCGTAGATGCGGGGGTCCGGTTTGGCCAGGCCGACGCGGGCGCTGCTCACCACGTCGTCCGCGAGGTCGGCCAGGCCCAGCGAGGCGAGGTCGGCCTCGAGCCTGAGGAACGCGTTCGTGACGAGGACCAGTGGGACGCGAGTGCGGGCGCGGCGCAGCGCGGCCACGACCCGCTCGTCGGCGTGGAAGGGCGAGTCCACGAGCGCCCGGCCGAGTGCGTCGGCCGTCGCCCCCGGCACCTGGCCGGTCAGGGCCCTGGCGATCGATTCCGCCCACTCCTGCGCGGTGATCCGGCCCAGGATCAGCGGCTCGACGCGCTCCGGCGCGAAGGCGACCTTCATGGTGGTGCCCTCGGCCAGTCCCGCCGAGCGTTCCAACGCGGTCAGCGGGGAGTTGTCGTAGTACCGGATCACGTTGTCCACGTCGCAGAGCACCGCGTCGAACGGTGCTCTGCCGACGGGATCACTCACTCGACACCGTGACCTTCTCGTCGTTGTTCAGCTGCTCCACCAGCGTCTTCAGCTTGGTCTTGTCCCAGACGAGGTTGCCGTTGCTGGAGCCGGAGATCGGCATGTTCATCGACTTGCCGTCGCCGCCGTTGACGCTCTTCATCGCCCAGAACATGGAGCCCAGGTCCCACAGACCCATGTCCTTGTCGACGATCAGCGAGTCCAGGCCCGCGCCCATGGTCGGGTAGAGCTTGAAGGGGTTGAGGACCGTGCTCGGGGTGGCGACCTGGTTGGCGAGGGCGTTGAGGAACTTCTGCTGGTTCTTCGTACGGTCCAGGTCGGAGCCCGCCAGCGCGTACCGGGTACGGACGAAGGCCAGGGCCTCGTCGCCGTTCAGGGTCTGCTTGCCCTTCTTGAAGTCCGCGCCGGACTTGGTGTCCTTGATGTCCTGCGGGATGTCCATCTCCACGCCGCCGACCGCGTCCACGATGTTCGCGAAACCGGCGAAGCCGATCTCGACGTAGTGGTCGATGTGCAGGCCGGTGTTGAACTCGACGGTACGGACGAGCAGTTCCGGCCCGTCCTCGGCGTAGGCGGCGTTCAGCTTCACGTGCCGGCCCGTGCCCTGGTAGGTCTTGCCGGAGTCGGAGCCCTTGTACGTAGGGATCTCCACGTCGGAGTCACGGGGCAGGGAGATCAGCGTGTCGCCGTTGCTGCCGACGTGCAGCAGCATCATCGAGTCGGTGCGCTTGCCCTCGGCGGAGCCGGTGTGCAGTTCCTTCTTCTGCTCGTCGGACAGCCCGGCACGGCTGTCGGAGCCGACGATCAGGTAGTTCGTGCCCTCGCCCGCCTCCGGCCGGTCGATGACCTTGGACAGGTCGACCTCGCGGTTGAGCTTGGAGTCGGCCCAGAAGTACGTGCCGACGGTGGTGACGATCAGCACGGTCACCACGGTGATCGTGGTCCACTTGATGCGCCGGCGCCAGTTCGGCGCGGGGCGCGGCGCGCGGTCACCTCTGGGACCGCCGGGGCCACCGCCGCCGTAGACCTGGCCGGTGTTGTAGCCGCTGTCGTATCCGTTGTCGTAGGCGGTGCCACCGCCGCCGTCGACGTACGACGGCTGCTGCGGGACCCCGCCGTACTGCGGGGCCGCGGGGCCGGGACCCCCGTACCCGCCCTGCCCGGGCGGCGCCGCCGGGCCGCGGCGGACCTGCCGCATCACGCGCGCGCCCTCGGGCTGTGCGCTCGCGCTGCCGCGTCCGTACCGGCTGCCGCGGTTGTCGTCGGACCATGCCTCGGGCCAATCGTTCATGCGCCCCAGTGTGCAGGGCAGAGCCGTATGGCTTACAAGGTTCGTCGGAAAATAAGGGCGGTCCTGTTGCGAAGCTGACACAAATTCCCCGGATGTCACCTCAACATAAGGTGGAGGCCATGACAGACCAGGCCCCAGCTGCGGAATCGGGAACTCCGGATATCCCGGGCAAGCCGACCTCGGTCTCCCGGACCACGCTCAGCCACATCATGACCCACGCCGACACGAACCTGTTGGGCACGGTGCACGGCGGCGTGATCATGAAGCTCGTACCTCGTCTTCGCCGCCGTCGACGGTAAACCGCGCCGGTGCCGCCGGTGCTTCCGGAGACCGAACGCGACAAGCGGCGGTATCAGGAGGCGCAGATCCGTCGGACGCATCGGCTGGCTCGGCGGCGGGAGATCATGGAGTTGCGGGAGCGGAGGGTGGTGGAGGGGCTCGAGGACTGAAGGGCGACTCGGGCTCCGCTTTTCCGTGTTCACCCGTCGCTCGCCCAACTTGCCCAATATCCAACGCTGTTCGCGGGCATCCGCCCCTGTCGGACCCGGGTACAGCCGTGCGAACGTCGTGCGCACCCACCGGTGCAAGGAGCCGGTGTCGAGAACGGAAAAGCACATGCACGGCGACACGCACGACAGTTCAGCTCCCGACCACCGCCGGAAGGCGCCGGGCAGGCGACGGTTCCTCGGGCTGGCCGCGGCCGGGACGGCAGCGGTCGGCGCTGCGGGGTTCGGCTGGGCGGCCTTGGCGGACACGAGCCCGCCGCCCCGGACGTTCCGCTCGCAGCGGCGCATCGACCGCCGCAAGCAGGCCATCGCGACGATCCTGAACGCCGCCGACCCGACGGCCCTCGCGGCCTGGATCACCGGCACCGGGTCCGCCCCCGACGCGATCAAGACGGAGATGGACACCCAGGTCAACGGACTGGCCGATGCCGCGGCGGCCGGCACGGACACGGCCCGCGACAAGGTCGTCGTCTCCTGGGTGCGCACCGCGGAGACTCAGCGCTCGATATGGGACCGCAAGTACGAGTTTCTGCGTACCGGTTCGGGTGGCGCCGGGACCTTCGGGATCATCACCGACGAGGTGCGCGCCAAGTACCCCACCCAGCTGGGCTCGGACCCGCAGTGGGACCCGGACAAGGACTCCCACCGCGAGGTGTGGACGTCCCTGACCTCCGACGAACGCCAGAGCGAGATACTCCGCACGTCGACGGTGCCCGGCGTCTCGCGCCACCACCTGGGCTCCGACGCGGACTTCTTCAACACCACGCCACAGGACTGGACGGACAACGGCCCGGAGGCCCCCCACTACACGTGGCTGCGCGCGAACGCGGCCCACTACGGCTTCCTCCAGACGTACACGGCGGAGTCGGCCAAGAACGACCCCGCGATCAGCCAGGAGCGCTGGCACTGGTCGTACGCGCCGGTCTCCGAGGCGGTCCTGGACTACGTCCGCGCCAACCAGGACGTGATCGCCGACGCACTGGACGAGCTGTGGAGCTACGACCCGACGCGCTTCACCTACATCAAGGCGCACTGGCGCGACTACATGTTCTACGTGAACGAGAAGGCGTACTTCGGCTGAGCCGAGAGTGTCCCGCACACGAGTCCTACGAGCACCCCACCTCATCCCCCCGCACCACCCCAGCCTCCCCCCGAGCCGGATCCTCCGCCTTCACCTCCCGTACCTCACGGAAGTCCGCCCCCGCGATCACCTTCAGCGTCGGCCCCATCCCCTTCACCGGCCGCAGCTCGCTCCCGGGAAGTGCCGCCGCCAGGGACTTCGCCGAGCGGTCCCAGCGGGGGTCGTAGGCGACGACCGTGCGTCGTACGGGGCGAGGCGCGTCGACCGGGAGGCGGGTCGTGCGGAAGCCCTTCGCGGCCAGGGCCGTGTCGACGCGCTTGCCGAGGCCGACCGTGGACGTGCCGTTCTCCACCTGGACGTGGATCTGTCGCGGGGCGACCTCCACGGGGACGGCCCTGCTCTTGGGCTGGTGCACGGCGAGGGGTTGGTCGTCGCGGAGGGAGCGGAAGAGGCGTTCGGACTTCGCGGCGTCCCACTTCACCGTGGAACCCACGCCCTTGACGACGTGTCCCAGCTGTTCGATCGGCACGGTCGTGAACTCCGAGGAGGAGGGGGAGAAGTTGCGCATCGCCCGGCCGAGGGCCAGCAACTCGCCGGTGCCGAAGCCCTTGTCGGCCCGGACCGAGCCCAGTACGGCCCGGGTCACGTCCCGGAACTTCATGGGATTCAGGAGGATCCCGGAGGAGGTCGCCCGCTCGATCAGGGCCGCCAGGAAGCGCTGCTGGCGTTGCATGCGGCCCAGGTCGGAGGCGGTGTCGACGTGCCGGGCGCGGACGTACTGGAGGGCCTGGCCGCCCCGCAGCGTGTGTGTGCCGGGTGGCAGGTCCAGGGCGGTGTACTTGTCCTTCAGCGGCTCGGTGGTGCAGATCTTGACGCCGCCGAGCACGTCCACCGTCTTCATGAAGCTGGTGAAGTCGACTTCCAGGTAGTGGTCGATCTTCACGCGGGTCATGTTCTCGACCGTGCGGACGATCAGGTTCGGCCCGCCCTCCGCGTACGCCGCGTTGATCTTGACGGGATGTCCCTCGTGCCGTTGCCCCGTGGTCTGGTCGATGTGCGCGGGTGTCATGGCGTACGAGTCGCGCGGCAGGCTCACCACGCTCGCCCGCTCCCGGTCCTCCGAGATGTGCACGATCATGATCGTGTCCGTGCAGTGGCAGGGCGCCCCGCCCAGGCGGTACTTGCGCCGCTCCCGCTCGGTGACCTTGTCGCGGGAGTCCGTGCCGACCAGGAGGACGTTCATGCCCGTGCCCGCCCTCGGGCGGTTCTTCATGTCCTTGAAGGGGTCGACCCGTGCGATGTCCGCGTCGAGGCTCGTGATCACCGCGTGGCCGATCCCGGCGGAGGCGAGGACCACCACCGACAGGGTGGTCACCGCCCGCATGACCCAGCGGGGTCTCTTCCGCCGTGCGGGCGGTCGCGGCGCGCGGTACTGCTGGGGGCGGCGCTGCGGCCGGGCGGGGGAGCGGGGCGGCGTGGGCAAGGGAGGACACCTCCGCGAGGACGGCCGTACGTGGGATCCGTGAGCACGGTAGGGCCATACGATCTGCTGCCCGGGGCAGCGACCCCGGCGGCGCGCACTGGTGTCCCCCATTCGCGGTAACGTGAGCCCCCTATGAACGCCAAGCCCGACGTGCAGCTCCCCGCCGTATCTGTGATCATGCCCGTCCTCAACGAGGAGCGGCATCTGCGCGGAGCCGTCCAAGCGATCCTCGCGCAGGAGTACGCCGGCGAGATGGAGGTCGTGATCGCCCTCGGTCCGTCCACGGACCGCACGGACGAGATCGCCGCCGAGCTCGTGGCAGAAGACCCTCGCGTCCACACAGTCCCCAATCCCACCGGCCGTACGCCCGCCGCTCTCAACGCCGCGATCAAGGCCTCCCGCCATCCGATCGTCGTGCGCGTCGACGGGCACGGCATGCTCTCGCCGAACTACATCGCGACCGCCGTACGGCTCCTGGAGGAGACCGGCGCGCAGAACGTCGGCGGGATCATGCACGCCGAGGGCGAGAACGACTGGGAGCGCGCGGTCGCCGCCGCCATGACCTCGAAGATCGGCGTGGGCAACGCCGTCTTCCACACCGGTGGCGCGGCCGGTGCCGCCGAGACCGTGTACCTCGGGGTGTTCCGGCGCGAGGCGCTGGAGCAGCAGGGCGGCTACAACGAGGAGTTCATCCGCGCCCAGGACTGGGAGCTCAACTTCCGGATCCGGGAGGCCGGCGGGCTGATCTGGTTCTCGCCGGAGCTGAAGGTGTCGTATCGGCCCCGGCCGAGCGTGCGCGCCCTCGCCAAGCAGTACAAGGACTACGGCCGTTGGCGGCACGTCGTCGCCCGCTACCACGAGGGCTCCATCAACCTGCGCTACCTCGCCCCGCCGGCCGCGGTGTGCGCGATCGCGGCCGGGATCGTGGTGGGCGCGGCCCTGACGCCCTGGGGCTTCGTGATACCCGGCGGGTATCTCGCGGCGATCGTCCTCGGCTCCCTGCCCGCGGGCAGGGGGCTGCCGTTGAAGGCACGGCTGCAGATTCCCGTCGCCCTCGCCACCATGCACATGTCGTGGGGGTGGGGCTTCCTGACCAGTCCGCGCTCGCTGGCGCGCAAGGTGATCGCGAGCCGGCGGCCCGCGGTGCACGCGGACGCGCACTGACCCTCACGACCAGGTGAACGCCGGGTTCACATGCATGCAGGCCTCCTCGTCGGCGCCGTTGAGCGCCTCGGCGGACTCCGGCGTCCTGTCGTCCTCCTGGGGCGCCTCGTACGTCGTGCCCTCGCGCCAGTCCGCTCCCACGACGAGCGTGACTCCGGAGACGTCCGTCGTCCGCTGCACCGAACTCGCCGGAATGCCCAGGGACTTGGCGATGCGCCGGGCGTCGCCCTCCAGTTCGGCGCTCGGGTAGCGGACGACCGTACGGTCCTCGCTCAGGGCCGAGGTGGTGTCCGCCGACGCCTTGGTGAAGCCCTTGTCCTCGAGCAGCCCGGTCACCGTGCTCGCGCGGCCGCTCGCGGCGCGGAGGGTGTCGGTGCGGGTGCCGTTCTGGACGAGGATGCCGATCTCGTCGTCCTCGGCGGCCGGGTCGGACGGTGACTTCTCGGGCTCGGGGGTCTTCTTCGCGTCCCTGCCGTCCAGCGCGATGTCCTCCCGCACCAGGCGGAAGAGCTTCTCGGCGTCCTGCGTCGGTTCCACGCGCGCGCCCACGTACCGGTTGGGCATCGTGGTCATGGTGATGCGTTTCGGCTCCACCTTGCGCAGCTCGTTGCTGAGGTCGTAGAGCTTCTTCACGGTGTCGAGGCCCGGGTCGACCGTGAGGGCCCGGGTGGCCTTCTCGGCGAGCCCGCGCAGCTTCATCGGGCTGCTCAGGGTGGCGTTCTCGCGCAGGGTGCGGACCAGCGAGTTCATGTACATGTGCTGGGCCTTGGCCCGGGCGAGGTCGCTGCCGTCCTCGAAGCCGTACCGGGTGCGCAGCCACTGCAGGGCCTGCTCGCCCTGCACCGGGTGCGTGCCCTTCTCCAGCTTCAGGCCGGAGCCGTGGCCCTGGCTGTCGCGGGAGTGGATGTTGGCGTCCACGCAGACCGGGACCCCGCCGACGGCGTCCGCCATGGACACCACGCCCGCGAAGTCGACCATCATGAAGTGGTCGATGTGGATGCCGGTGAGCTCCTGCCAGGTGGCCACCGTGCAGCCGGGGCCGCCGTGGCCGAGGCTCTGGTTGGTCATCGTCCGCCCGTCGCTCGCCGGGTACACCTTGTCGTCGTCCGGGTCGGTGCACTTCGGGATCTTCACGAGGGTGTCGCGCGGCATGCTGATGACCGACATGTTGGAGCGGTCGGCGGACAGGTGCACCAGCATCTGCACGTCCGCCAGCGGGGTGGAGCCGAACGTCTCGCGGGCGCCGCCGAGCTCCTGGTTCTCCTCGGTGTCCCGGGCGTCGGAGCCGATGAGCAGGATGTTCAGCGGGGTCTGGCCCGCGGCGTTCGGCGTGGGCTCGGCGACCTTGTTGTCGCCCAGGTTGAGCTCGTCCTTCTTGATGTTGCCGTTCAGGTGCCGGTAGTAGAGGTAGCCGGCGGTGGCCGTGCCGAGTATCAGGACGGCGAGGGTCGCCGCGGACCAGCGCAGCAGCCCGCGCCCCCGCGGTGACCGGCGCCCGCTGTGCCGACCGGCGCCGACCCCTTCGGTGGCCGGTTCGGCCTCCCGCACACTGCTCCGCGTCACCTTCGAGTCCTCCCCGACCTTCCGCCCTCGCGCCATGGCGCAAGCCCGCCGTATGTCCTGGAGACATACGACGGGCCCGTCAGGTTGCTCTAATACGTCAACTGGTCAACTGGCCGACTGGTCAAACTCGTCAGTCAAACTCGTCAACTGGCGCACTGGACCTTGTCGGCTGTGGACTTGTCCACGTTCGGCGTGGCCGCCGAGGCGGCGTTGAGCTTCACGCCCGCGCCCTTGAAGTCCTTGCCCAGGGTCAGGGTCATCGTGGGCAGGCCCTGCGCGTTGGTCACGCTCTCGCCCGGCTTCATCGCCGCTCCGGACAGGCCCATGAGGTCGGCCAGTCGGCGCGCCTGGTCGGCCTGGTCGGGCGCGTACTCGAGCGTCGTCCTCGCCACGTCGGCGTCCGCGTTGCCCGCGTTCTCGGACTTGGTGACGCCCGCGCTGTTCTGCAGCCAGTCCAGTTGATTCTGTGCGCTGCCGGCCGGCGCGCCGCCGTTCAGGACCTGCACCCGCACTTCCGAGGCGTCGGCCTTGGCGCCCTTGAGGCGGGCGGCCACGGCGGCCGCCTCCTTCTTCTTCTGCGTCTTGACCTCGGTGAACGAGATGTCGTTCTTGATCATGTCGAAGACCTGGGGCCCCGTCGCCTCGTCGACGACCACCGTCGCCCTGACCGTCTCGGCGGGGTTGTCCCGCACCGGCACCGTGGTGAAGGTGATGTTCTTCGGCGGCACCTTCTTCAGCTCCAGGGCGATGTCCTTGAGGGTGCCGACCTTGCCGATGGCCTTGTCCACGGTCAGCGCCTTGGTCGCGGCCTCCGCCAGCTTCAGCAGCTTCGTGGGACTGGTGAGGGTGTCGCCGGAGGACATCTTGCGCATGAGCGAGCCCAGGAACTGCTGCTGCACCTTGATGCGGTCGAGGTCGCCGCTGTTGCCGAAGCTCTTGCGGGTGCGGAGGAAGGCGAGGGCCTGCTCGCCCTCGACCGTCGACTCGCCCGCGGGCAGCTTGAGCTTCGACTGCTTGTCGTCGACGGCGTTCTCCACGCAGACCTTGACGCCGTCCACCGCCGTGGTCAGCGTCTTGACCGCGTTGAAGTCGGCCATCATGAAATGGTCCATCGGGATGCCGGTGAACTCCTCCACCGTGCGCATGGTGCAGCCCGGGTCCCGGCCGCTCTCGCCGAGGCTCCGGTTGAAGCGGACGTCCTGCTGGGCCGGGACAGTCACTTCAGTGCCGTCGTCCTTCGTGGCCGTGCACTCGGGGATGTCGACGATCAGGTCGCGGGGGATGCTGAGCGCGGTCGCGTTGGTGCGGTCCTTGGCCACGTGCAGCAGGATCGTGGTGTCGGCGTGGCCTACGCTGCCGGCGTCGCCGTAGCTCTCGTTGCCCTCGCCGGTGCGTTTGTCGGTGCCGAGGACGAGGATGTTGAAGGCCTCGTCCTTCTTGAAGCTGCTCGCGCCCGCGTCGCCGATGTCCTTCGTCTTGACGTTGCCTTCGAGGTGCTTGAGGTAGAAGTAGCCGGCGCCCGCGGCGGCGACCATGACGAACGCCATCGTGCCGCCCGTCCACAGCAGCGCCTTCTTCGCCTTCGACTTCTTCTTCTCCGGCCGCCGCCCGCGCCGACCCGGCACGGGTTCGTCGGCCGCGGGGCGGCGCCTGCGCTGGGGCGGGACCTCGCGGCCGGGGGCCGCGGGGGACGTCGTACGGCCGCGGGCCGCATCCGGTCGGTCAGCGGTGGATCTGCGCGGTCCGGGAACGGACGACCGCGGTGGCGACTGCGGTGCGGAAGGGCTCAGTCGCAGTTCGTATTCGCCGGTGTTCGGATTGAGTACCCACTGGTCTGCGGGGTCGACGTTCTCCACCCGCCCACGGCCTTGTGCGTCCAAGGTTGTCCGAATCCTCCGTCAGGGCCCATGCGGCACCACCCCACTGGATCGCTCACACTATCCGCACAGTTGGGCATCGAGTGAACTTTCCTCGGGTTTTGTTTGAAAAGCAGTTCGAGGAAAGGCAGTTGGCCCAGATGGAGGTCTACCAGCGATACGGTTCGTACACGTTCATGCACTGCCCGGTATCGGATCCGTTGATGGCATCGGACGTGCTCGGCAGGTCCCCGGCCTTCGGTGCCGACTGCTTCTGATACGCCGTCCCCGTACGCCAGTCGGCGCCCACGACGACGGTGACGCCGGATACGTCGGTGGACCTCTGGACCGAACTCACGGGAATCCCCAGGGACTTGGCGACCGCCTGCGCGTCGCCCTCCAGTTCGGCGCTCGGATAGCGCACGAGCGTCCTCTCCTCGGAAAGCGCCGCCGAGGTGTCCGGGGCCGCCTTGGTGAAGCCCTCGCCCACGAGTGCCTGAGTGATCGCGCCCGCGCGGCCGCTGACGGGGCCGAGGGTGGAGGACCCGGTGGCGTTCTGCACGAGGACGCCGATCTCGTCGTTCTCCGCGGCGGGGTCCTCGCTGGTCTTCTCGGAACTCGCCGGCCGCTTCGCCTCCGTCTTCGAGCCGTTGGCGTCGAACGGCACGTCGTCGCGGACCATCGCCCACATCTTCTCGGCGTCCGCCCCGTCCGGCAGCAGGTGGTTGGCGTCCTGGGCGTCCTCGACGGTCGGCATCGTCGTCATGGTGATGCGGTCCGTGGGCACGGTCTTGAGCTGCATGCCCAGGTCGTACAGCTTCTTGACCGTGCCGATCTCCTCGGAGACCTTCAGCGACCTGGTGGCCGCCTCGGCCAGGTCCATCAGCCGGCCGCCGCTGGTGAAGACGTTCTGGTCCTTCAGCGTGCGGATCATCGAGTTCATGTACATGTGCTGGGCCCGGGCCCGCAGCGGGTCACTGCCCCAGGCGTGCCGGGTGCGCAGCCACTGCAGGGCCTGCTTGCCCTGGACCTTCTTCTTGCCCGCGGTCATCTTCAGACCGGAACCGCCCGGCACGCCCGGCAACGGACGGTCCCACACGTTCTGGTTGACGCAGACCTCCACCCCGCCGATCGCGTCCGCCATCTTCACCACGCCCGCGAAGTCGATCGTCATCCAGTGGTCGATGTAGACCCCGGTGAGGTTCTCCCAGGTGGCCAGGGTGCAGCCGGGCCCGCCGCGGGCCAGCGAGGTGTTGATGATCTTGTTCGTCGCCGGGTACGTGTCACCGGTCTCCGGGTCCTCGCACGCGGGGATGTCGACACGGGTGTCACGCGGAATGCTCACCACCGCCGCGCTCTTACGGTCGGCGGAGAGGTGGATGAGCATCTGCACATCGCCCAGCGGCGGGTTGCCGCGGCTGTCCCTGCTGCCGCCCAGCGCCACGTTCTCGTCGGAGTTACGGCTGTCGGAGCCGATCAGCAGGATGTTCATCGGCGTCTGCCCGGCGGCGTTCGGCTCCGCCTTACGCGCCTTGGAGTCGCCGCTGCTGCGCTCGCCCTTCTGGATGTTGCCGTTGAGGTGCTGGTAGTAGAGGTAGCCGACGCCGGCCGTGCCGAGTATGAGGACGGCGAGGGTGTTCGCGGACCATCGGAGTGCGCGGTGCTTGCGCCTCGGCTGCCGCCGCCCGCCGTGCCCGCCCCCTGAGCCGCCTCTGCCGGAGCCGTCGCCGCCGTCCTCATGAGCGCGCCGGACACCCCGCCGCGTTCCCTCCCCGTGCGCACCGCTGTGCGTCATCCCCGTCTCCCCACCCTCGCGCCGCCCTCACTCCGCCGAAATGGGCCTGCCGTACGCCCGGTAAGACGTACGGCAGGCCCCTCAGGTCACTTGGCGCACTCGACCTTGTCGGCCGTGGACTGCTGAACCCCCTCCGGCGCCTTCCTCGGAGCGCCGAGCGACGCGCCCGGCCCCTCGAAGTCCTTGCCCAGGGTCAGGGTCATCGCGGGCAGGCCCTGTGAGTTGGTCACGCTCTCGCCCGGCTTCATCGCCGCGCCGGACAGGCCCATGATGTCGGCGAGCCGGCGTGCCTGATCGGCCTGGTCGGGAGCGTACTCGAGGGTGCTCTTGCTCAACTCCTGGTCGGCGTTGCCGCCGTTCTCGGACTTCAGCACGCCCTCGTCGTTCTGCAGCCAGGTGAGGGTCTCCTGCGCGCTGCCGGCCGGGGCACCGCCGTTGAGGACGCGCACCCGCACTTCCGAGGCGTCGGCCTTGGTGCCCTTCAGGCGGGCGGCCACGGCGGCCGCCTCCTTGCTGGCCTTCTCCTTCTTCTGTGCCTCGACCTCGGTGAACGACACATCGTTCTTGATCATGTCGAAGACCTGAGGCGCCGTCGACTCGTTGAGAACCACGGTCGCCTTGACCTTCTCCGCCGGGTTGTCGATCACCGGGACCGTGGTGAACGTCAGGTTCTTGGTGTTGAGCTTGCCCAACTCCAGCCCGAGGTCCTTCAGCTTGGTGATGCTGTCCAGCTGGGAGTCGACGGTCAGCGCCTTCGTGCCCGCCTCGGCCAGCTTGATCATCTTCGACGGGTTGGTCAGTGTGTCGTTCGACTTCAGCTTGCGCATCAACGCGCTGAGGAACTGCTGCTGCAACGTGATCCGGCTCAGGTCACCGCCGAAGCCGACGGCATGCCGGGTGCGGACGAACGCGAGCGCCGTCTCGCCCGAGATGTGCTGCGTCCCCGCCTTCAGGTCGAGATGTGAGTCCGGGTCCTTGATGTCCTTCGCCAGACAGACGTCGACCCCGCCGACCGCCGAGGTCAGCGTCTTGACCGCGTTGAAGTCGGCCACCATGAAGTTGTCGGCCTGGACCCCGGTCAGCTCGGTGACGGTCCGCACGGTGCAGCTGGGCGTACGGCCGTCCTGGCCGAGGCTCGTGTTGAAGCGGACGTCGGTCGTGCCCGGGATGACCTTCTGAGTGCCGTCCTCCTGCGTGGTCGGGCAGTCCGGGACGTCGACGATCAGGTCGCGCGGGATGCTCAGCGCGGTCGCGTTCGAGCGGTCCTTGGAGACGTGCAGCAGGATCGTGGTGTCGGCGTGGCCTACGCTGCCGGCGTCGCCGTAGCCCTCGTTGCCCGCGCCGGTGCGCTTGTCGGTGCCGATCAACAGGATGTTGATCGCCTTGTCCTTCTGGAAACCGCCGGTGCTCGCACCGTCGTCGGCGACGGAGGTGATGTTGCCGTTCAGGTGCTCGATGTAGAGGTACGCGGCCCCCGCCGCGGCCACCAGCACCAACGCCATCGCGCCGCCGGTCCACAGCAGGGCCTTCTTCGCCTTCGACTTCTTCTTCACCGGCCGACGCCCGCGCCGCCCCGGCAACGGCTCCTCCGGCGCACCGCGGCGCCTGCGCTGGGGCGGGACCTCGCGGCCGGGAGCCGCGGGGGACGCCGTACGGCTGCGGGGCGCACGAGGGGTCCCGGGTGCGCCCACCCTGGCGTCGGTGGCTCTGCGGGGTCCCGGAACGGGCGACTGCGGTGCGGAAGGGCTCAGTCGCAGTTCGTATTCGCCGGTGTTCGGATTGAGTACCCACTGGTCTGCGGGGTCGATGTTGTCCGCCCGCCCACGGCTTTGCGCGTCCACGGTTGTCCGAATACCTCCGTCGGGGCCACGGGGCGCCTTCCCCCCTACAAGGCGCTCGGGTCTCGGTCACACAGTGCACGACCCCAGGTCAGACCTCGTGGCCGGGTGCACCGGATCGCTCACACTATCCGCCCTGTTCGGCGTCAAGCGACGCCGGTGACAAATTCCACTTCCCTACAACTGGGCAATCCGCCCATTTGCTCGGACAGTGACTCCCGTGGTTGGTGAACGCTTTACTCGCAGGTGTCCTCGGCGGCCGTGTTCCCGCGGAACGTGGGTGGGGGTGAAACGGTGGTCGCGGGTTGGCGGTTGGAGTCCTGGTGGGGGTACTCGCTGTAGTCATTCGACTGCTCCTCCGTACCGTTGCCTCCTTCCCCATACGGATTTTCGGCGTCTTCGTCTCGCCTCTCCGGCGAATTGCGGCTTTTCTTCGCAGAATCGCGAGGGGTGTTGTGTGTCACTTCCACCGGTGCGTCTGTGCGCAGTTGTTCGAAGAGTCGTTGCGCCTCGGGTTCCACAAGTTGGTCGCGATTGGCGTTGTAGACATACGACTCCCTCGGCACCGTCAGGAATTGCACACGTTCGGTGGGGATGTCGCGCAGCCCGCGAACGAGTTCGTACAAACCACGCAAGCTGGCCAGTTCCGGGTCGGTCGTCAGGGAGGAAGTGGCCGCGTCCAGCACGGGATAGAGCTTGGCCGGATTCAGCAGTACGTCGTTGCTCCGGACCTTGTTGACGAGCGCCCCGAGGAACCGTTGCTGGCGGTGCATGCGGTCGGTGTCGCTGCCGTTGCCGAGGGACTTGCGGGCGCGGACGTATCCGAGGGCCTGCTCGCCGTCGAGTCTCACCCGGCCCGCGGGCAGGGCGAGTTCGGCGGCCTTGTCGCGGATCGGCTCCTTCAGGCACACCTCGACGCCGTCGACCGCGTCGACCATGTCCTTGAAGCCGTGGAAGTCGACGACCACGTGGTGATCCACACGGATGTTCGTGAGCCGCTCCACGGTCCGGATCGTGCAGGCCGAACCGCCCATCTGAAAGGCGTAGTTGAGCATCACGAACGTGGGCTCGGTGCGGGTGCCGTCGGGGCGTGCGCAGCTCGGTACGTCCACCATCAGGTCGCGGGGCAGGGACACGGCGGTGGCGCTGCGCCGTCCTGCGGCCAGGTGCAGCAGGATCGTCGTGTCGGAACGCTCGGTCCCGGGGTCCCGCCCGTAGCGCCGGTTGTCGTCCCCGGAACGCGTGTCCGAACCCATCACCAGGATGTTCCGCGCCCCGCGGACGAGTGCGGTGGGCCGCTCCTTCTCGTACCGGGAGAGTTCGGCGGCGGCCGCCTCGTCGGAGGTGATGTTGCCGTCCAGCTTCGCGTAGACGCCCCAGCCGACCCCCGCCGCCGCGAGCACGACGAGACCGACGGCCAGACCGCCACTGCGCACCCACCGCCGCCGACGCCGCCGTATCAGCCCTCCTCCGGTGGCCGAGGCCCCCAGCCCCGGCCCGAGACCGGCACCGGCACCGGTCCGTCCGGGGGGCACGTGAGGCCCACCTGCGGTGTCGGTCACGGCTGACTCCACCCCTCATGCGTACGAGCGTGTCGTGCGTGCTGCTCTTACGACGATGGCGTGGATGGGGGGTGGGGGGTGGGCGGAGGTGGGCCGAATGGGGGAGGAGCGCAGGGGTGACGCAGCCTGAGGGCAGTCGTGCCGCTGGGGCGGCACTGGGCGCAGGCGGCACCCCGTGGCACCGGGCTGCGCGACCCACCCCCGCCCAGCACCCACGCGGGTCACTGGAAACGCGGGTACCTACCTCGCCGTAGCACTGACCCGCTCACTCTCGATCCGTTTCGCCAAACTCTCTTCGTCCAGGCGCGAAAGATTCCGGCACAACACCACGGACCCCCCGGTCGCCAACGGCCCGTACAACCCGGCGTTGAGCCCCTCCCACGTGTCGTACGGCAACCCGGACAAGAGCCTGGACCCCGGACCCGTGAGCCCCAGCCCCGTGGCCTCCGCCCGAGCCCGCTCGACAACCTCCGCCGCGCTGAACTCCCGCCCGGCCACGATCAACGCCGGATCCTCGGGGTCGACCGGAGCGAACGGCACGAACCGGTCCCCCTGACTCGGCACTTCGACGGCGTAGTCGACGAAGCCCGCCGGCGTCTGCGGAAAGCGCCCACCCAGCGGACGCAGCGCCAACGCGACCCGCTCCCCGGAGCAAGCGCGAGCCGCCTCCAGCGTGTCCGGCCCGCTCACCACGACATCGGCCGCCGCCGGATCACCGTCGACGTCCGCGATCACCCCCACCGACGAACACGCCAGCAACCACACCGCCGTCTGCCAGTGCGCGGGCAGCAACAGCGCGACCCGGTCACCCGGCCCCGCGGCGAGGTCGCCCTGAAGGAGGTTCGAGGTCTTGGCCACCCAATTGGCGAAGGTGGCCACGGACAATTCGACGCGTTCGCCCGTGGCGTCGTCGTAGAAGGTCACCAGCGGGCGTCCGGGATCCGCGGCAAGCGCGGAACGCAGCAGGTCGGCAGGGGTGCGATCGGTGGCGTTCACCCGCAAAAGCGTACGCGGGCGCACGGCCGCGCACCGGTCGGTCGGGCCGTCGGATCGCCACCGGTTCGGCGGAACGATGCCCGACGGCCCGTCAACTCCCCAATGGACAGATATGTATGATTATGTCCAAGATCGGGGGCATGCGTAGATTCCTTGTTTCCTCGATCGGTGTCACTTGCACGGCGGCCCTCGCCCTCCCCCTGCTCGCGCCGACGGCCTCGGCGAGCGTTCCGGCCACGACGGCCGCTAAACCGTGGTCGTCCGCGGAAGCCCCCGGCAGCACCCAGTCGCTGCCCCTCGCCCCCCTGAGCCGTGACCGCGTCGGCGGCGCCCCCGCCGAACAGGGCCTGCCCCGCCGGGACGTACGACGCTTCTCACTCGTCGGTGTCGTCTGGGACAGCCCCGAGACGGAACTCCACGGCCGCGTCCAGGTCCGTACGCGCGCCGCCGGCTCGGACACCTGGTCCGGCTGGCAGGACATCGAGACGCACAACGCCGACCACGCGGCCGACCCGGAGACGCCCGAGCGCACCTCCGGCCGGGTACGCGGCGCCACCGCCCCGCTGTGGGTGGGCGACTCGGACGGCGTGGAGGTACGCGTCAAGGCGGACGCCGAGCACAGGCTCGAGGAGACCGCCGAAGGCACCCGCACCACCACGGTCGTCTCCCCCCTTCCCTCCGGCCTCCGCCTCGAACTGATCGACCCGGGCGAGGAACCGCCACCGGCGCAGCAGGCCCCGGCCGCCTCTCCCCATGGCGAACCGGCCGAGGACCCGGCCGTCGAGGACCCAGGCGCCGAGGACCCAGGCGCCGAGGACCCGGCCGTCGAGGACCCAGGTGCCGAGGAACCCGCGGTCGAGGATCCCGTAGCGGAGGACCCCGTCGCCGAGGATCCCGTAGCGGAGGACCCCGTCGCCGAGGACGCCTCCGTCGAGGACGCCTCCGTCGCCAACACCGACCTCGTCCCCCTCGGTGCCACCGAGATCCCGGAGTTGAGCCGGCACGAGACGGAGCAGGAGCTGTTCACCCTGAAGTACGGCGAGCTGACGCAGGAGCAGCTGGCGAAGCCGTACATCGGTCCGCGTCCGCGCATCGTCACCCGGCGCGGCTGGGGGGCGGACGAGAAGCTGCGGGAGAGGCAGTTCATCTACACGAAGAAGATCAAGGCTGCCTTCGTGCACCACACGGCGTCCGGCAACGCGTACACCTGCGCGCAGGCGCCCTCCGTCATTCGCGGTATCTACCGCTACCACGTCAAGAGCATGGGCTGGCGCGACATCGGCTACAACTTCCTCGTCGACAAGTGCGGAAACATCTACGAGGGGCGTGCCGGGGGCGTGGCGAAGCCGGTCATGGGCGCACACACGCTCGGGTTCAACAGCAACAGCATGGGCGTCGCCGTCCTCGGCAGCTACGGCTCCACCAAGCCGTCCGCCGACGCGGTGAACGGCATCGCCCGGCTCACCGCGTGGAAGCTGGGCCTGCACGGCGCCAATCCGCGCGGAAAGACATACCTGAAGTCCGCGGGTGGCAATCTCTACCCAAAGGGAAAGAACGTGCGATTGAATGTGATCTCCGGACACCGGGACGGCTTCGCAACGTCCTGCCCTGGTGGGCAGCTCTACCGCAAGCTGGGCACGGCACGCGCGGACTCGGCCCGCTACCAAGGACGTTAGGACGCGGGTCCGGGCCATCAGGACCCGGATCGGGGCCCAGGGGGGTCTGGGAACCGTCCGGGTGGCCCGGGAACCACCCGGGCCACCAGGCAGTCTGTCCGGTTGTCCAGTCTGTCCGGTCGTCCGCCGGTCCGGAGGACACATTCACCGCCGTCGGGGGGCAAGAGCGGAATGCCGCACGACCGTCGAAGGCGCCGCACAACGGTCTGCATACACTGGCCGGCCGAAAGACAGTTCGGCCGGTCCCGGCAGGAAGCAGAGACGACAGGTGACAGAAGCGATCCTCCTGGTCGGCGGCAAGGGAACACGGCTGCGCCCGCTCACGGTGCACACGCCCAAGCCCATGGTCCGCGCGGCCGGGGTCCCCTTCCTCACGCATCAGCTGGCGAGAGCGAGAGCGGCGGGCGTCGACCACATCGTGCTCGCCACCTCCTACCTGGCCGAGGTCTTCGAACCGTACTTCGGCGACGGCTCCTCGCTGGGTCTGCACATCGAGTACGTGACGGAGGAGGAGCCCCTGGGCACGGGCGGCGCGATCCGCAACGTGGCATCCCGTCTGCACTCGGGCCCCGACGACCCGGTCCTGATCTTCAACGGTGACATCCTCACGGGCCTGGACATCAAGGCGCTCGTGCGCACGCACGAGACGACGGGCGCGGACGTGTCGCTGCACCTCACGAAGGTGACGGACCCGCGCGCCTACGGCCTCGTCCCCACGGACGACACGGGCAAGGTCCTGGCCTTCCTGGAGAAACCGCAGACCCCCGAGGAGATCGTCACCGACCAGATCAACGCGGGGGCGTACGTCTTTCGCCGCTCGGTCATCGACACGATCCCGCAGGGCCGCCCGGTCTCCGTCGAGCGCGAGACCTTCCCGGACCTCCTGTCCGCCGGAGCCCACCTCCAGGGCATGGTCGACTCCACGTACTGGCTGGACCTCGGCACCCCGGCGGCCTTCGTCCGCGGCTCCGCCGACCTCGTCCTGGGCCGCGCCCCGTCCCCCGCGGTTCCCGGCCGCTGCGGTGACCGCCTGATCCTGCCGACGGCAAGGGTGGCCCCCGACGCCAAGCTGACGGGCGGCACGGTGGTGGGAGAGGGCGCGTTCGTGGCGGAAGGCGCCCGGGTGTTCGGCAGCACGATCCTCCCCGGCGCCGTCATCGAGCCCGGCGCGGTCATCACCGACTCCCTGATCGGCACCCGAGCCCGAGTGGGCGAACGCTCGATCCTCACCGGCACCGTCATAGGCGACGGCGCGGTCATAGGCCGCGACAACGAACTCCGCGACGGCATGCGCGTGTGGTGCGACGCGCAAATCCCGCCGGGAGCGGTCCGCTTCTCATCGGACCAGTAGCCACCAAGGACGCCGGCCGGGCATCTCGGCCCGTCCGGCGTTTGCGGGGGAGGGGGCGCTGTCTTGAATGGTGAGTGTGTGTCAGCGCCGGTCAGCTGCATCCAGCCCGTCCGGCGTTCGAGGACGAGGAGTTGCCGTCCCGATCCCCCACCCACCCGTGCGGGCGAAGCCATGTCAGCGCCGGTCAGCTGTATCCAGCCCGTCCGGCGTTTGAGGACGAGGCCCGTTCAGGGCCGACAGCGGGGGTCTGGGGGCGGCAGCCCCCAGGGACGGGAAGGGTAGGGGCGGCGGGGGCGAAAACACCCCGACATCAACCACAACGCCGCGCACCTCACAACAGCCCGATATCCCCCCGAGGCATCCGCGGCGCCCGCCGAGCCGGCCCCCTCCCACTCAACAAAATCAACCGAGCCGCCCGATGCCGCTGCCCCGCATACGGCTCCAACAACTCCAACATCACCGCGTCATCGGCATACCGATCCCCCGCCAACGCCCACCCCACGATCCCCGGCAGATGCAGATCCCCCACGGTCACCGCATCCGGCGCCCCATGACTACGCTGCACCACCTCCGCCGACGTCCACGGCCCCACCCCCGGCACCACCTCCAACCGAGCCCGCGCCACCGCCGGAGGCATCCGCACCGCCTCCTCCAACCGCGCAGCAACCCGCACAGCCCGAAGAATCGTCGACGCCCGCTTGTTGTCGACCCCCGCCCGATGCCACTCCCACGACGGAATCAACGCCCACGTCCGAGGCGCAGGCATCACATACATCCGCCCCGGCGCGGGCCCAGGCGCCGGCTCCCCGAACTTCCGTACCAGCGACCGCCACGCCCGATACGCCTCATCCGTCGTGACCTTCTGCTCCAGAATCGACGGAATCAACGACTCCAGCACCAGCCCGGTCCGCGTCAGCCGCAGCCCCGGCCGCCGATGCCGCGCCACCGCCACCACCCGATGCCGAGGCGCGAACACGGACGGATCGTCGGTGGCCCCCAGCAGCTCCGGCAACTGCTCCAACAGCCACTCGGCCCCGGGCCCCCACGCCTCCCCGCGCACCTCACCGCCGTACACAGCCACCCGCAGCGTCCCGGGCCCGGCAGGCGTAAGCGTGGCCCGCCACACGGACCCGTCCGGCATCGCCCGGAACGTCGGATCCCCGGGCCCACGCCTCAGCGGCCCGACCACGAGCCCGAGGTCGAACGGTCCCTCCGGCACCCACGTCCGTACGCGCCCCGGAACCACGCGCGACGCCTCCCGCGCCGCGGGCACGACGACTTCACCACCGCGCACGGTCGTACGCGTGGGCCGGGGAGCGAACCGTCCTGCCACGAATGAGATCCCGGAGAAGTAGGAGGGGTGTCTGAAGTAGGAGGAGTGTCTTCGGAGGCGTCCGAGGTACCTGGCTGCCCTACGAGACTAGGCGTCCGTACGACGAGCAGCGGCCGTACGTCCCATCTCACCGCACTTCGATGAACGCCCCCGCATCCCGCTCTGCCCGAGGCCGAGGCGCCTCAGCCGGATGCCCCACCGCCACGGCCCCCATCGGATCCCACTCCTCCGGCAGCCCGAGCGCCTCCCGCACGACATCCCGGCAGAACATCGTCGAGGACACCCACGCCGACCCCAGCCGCTCCCCGGCCAGCGCGACCAGGAAGTTCTGCACGCCGGCCCCGGCGGCGACCACGAACATCTCCCGCTCGGCCCCGTCCCGCCGCGCGTCGCCGTACGTGTGCGACCCGTCCATGACGAGACACGGCACGACGAGATACGGCGCCTTGCGCAGCACGTCCCCCCGCCGCACCCGCTTGGCTATGGACTCCTCCGACTTCCCGTCCCGCCGCAGATCCGTGACCCACGCGTCGCGCATGGCGTCCAGCAGCTCGGTCCGCGCGGCCTGAGACTCCAGCAGCACGAACCGCCACGGCGTCGTGTGGTGTGGCGCCGGCGCCGTCACGGCCGCGGCCACGGCCCGCCGTACGGCTTCCGGGTCGACGGGCTCGTCGGTGAAGGCCCGTACCGTACGCCGCTGGGTCACCGCCTCCCGGACCGCCTCGGACGTCCCCAGCCGGAACATGTCGTCACGCGCGCTGCGCACCATGACCCGCGCCCCCTCACCGTGCTCCTCACGGTCCTCGGCCACCACATGCGGCAGCCCGCGCAGTACCGCGACGGGCAGCCCGGCCGCCTTGCCCTTCGCCAGATCGCCGGCCGCGGCCAGTTCGTCCGCCGTCGCCACGACCGTCGCGCTGAGCGGATTGCCGTACGCGTCCGTACCCCCGCGCAGATCGTCCAGCACCCGCACGCCGGCGGCGCCGATGGCGACATCCGTGAGCCCCGCGCGCCACGGTCGCCCGAACGTGTCCGTCACGACGACCCCGACATTGACACCGAGGGCGTCCCGCAGCCCGTCCCGGATCGCCCGCGCGGACGCGTCCGGGTCCTCGGGCAGCAACAGCACCGTGCCGGAGGGCGTGTTGGAAGCGTCGACGCCGGCGGCGGCCATCACGAGCCCCTGCCGGTTCTCGACGATACGCAGCGGCCCGCGCCGCGCCACGACCCGTACGGTCTCGGCGTCGATCGCGGCCTCCCGGTCGACCGCCTCGACGACCCGCCCCTCCGCCTTGGACACGATCTTGGAGGTGACCAGCAGCACGTCCCCGTCCACCAGCCCGGGCTCGGCGGCGGCGATCAGCTTGGCGAGGTCGTCACCCTGCCGCACCTCGGGGAGGCCGGGCACGGCCCACACCCGGTAACCGTCGTAGTCGTCGACAGATACGCCGCTCAAGCCGCCCGCACCTCCTCCGCCAGCGCCAACGCCTCCCGGGCCATCTGCGCGGCCGCCTCGAGGTCGGTCATCATCAGCGGCACGGCCCGGCACCGGATCCCGGCGCTCTCGACCCGCTCCACCACGCCGGCGTCCACGGTGTCGACGAGCCAGCCGTCCAGCAGTCCCGAGCCGTAGTGCTCGGCGACCGCCGCGGCCGTCGACTCCACGCCGACCGCCGCGAGCACCTTGTCGGCCATCCCGCGCACGGGCGCGTCCCCGACGATCGGCGACAGGCCCACCACCGGCACCCCGGCGTCGGCGATCGCCTCCCGGATGCCGGGCACGGCGAGGATCGTGCCGATGGAGACGACCGGGTTCGACGGCGGGAACAGCACGACGTCCGCCTCCGCGATGGCCTCCAGGACGCCGGGCGCGGGCTTGGCCTGCTCCGCCCCGACCGGCACGACCGCCTCGGCCGGCACCGAGGCCCGCAGCCGCACCCAGTACTCCTGGAAGTGGACCGCCTTGCGCTCACCGTCCAGCTCGACGGCGACATGCGTCTCGACGCGGTCGTCGGTCATCGGGATCAGCCGCACCCCCGGCTTCCACCGGTCGCACAACGCCTCCGTCACCGCGCTCAGCGGATACCCGGCGCTGATCATCTGCGTCCGCACGATGTGCGTGGCGAAATCCCGGTCGCCGAGCCCGAACCACTCGGGCCCGATGCCGTACGCCGCGAGCTCCTCCTTGAGATGGAAGGTCTCCTCGGCCCGTCCCCAGCCCTGCTCCTCGTTGATGCCGCCGCCGAGCGTGTACATCACCGTGTCGAGGTCCGGGCAGACCTTCAGCCCGAAGAGGTGGATGTCGTCCCCGGTGTTGCCGATGACGGTGACGTCCGCGTCCGGCACGGCCCGCCTCAGACCGCGCAGGAACCGGGCACCACCGATGCCGCCTGCCAGAACCACAATGCGCATGGGAGCAAGTCTTGCAGGCGGGTACGACAACGCGTCACGCGGTTACGGCGTCCACCTCGTCGCGAGCGGCCGGGGCGGAGCATGCGGTGTGCACGGGCATCTCCGTCAAGCCGGGGTAGTAGACGTGCAGGCTCACCGCCGGCTCCAGCGCGTCGTTCACCACCTCGTGCACGTACCCCGGCGCGAACACCCGCTGTGCCCCGGACCCCAACGCGCGCGTGCCGCGCGCCGTGCGCTCGGTGAGTGCGCCGTCCAGGACGGTCAGCACACCGGAGGAGCAGCCGTGGTCGTGCAGCCCGCTGCCCTGCCCGGGCACCCAGGACAGCAGCCACACCTCGTAGCCGGGGCCGGTGCGCAGCCGGTGGTACCAGCGCGTGGTCGCGTCGTACTGGACGAGGTGCTCCCACTGGGAGCGGTCGGCGGCGATGGAGCGGGCCAGGCCGACGAACTCGGCGACGGTGGCCGGGTGCTCGCGCGGTGCCTGGAGCAGGTGCGGGACTTCGAGGATGTCGCCGGCGATCTGGAGGTCGCTGTCGCTGTTCATGGGTGCGGTGGTTCCTCGGCGGAAGAGTGGGGGCTGGCTGGGTGTCGCGTACCGTCCGCCCGGGTCACGGGGGACAGAGGTGCCCTGGTCCGGGCGTGGGGAACAAGCAGCCGAGTCGCGGTGGACTCAGAGGCAGCCGGAGCGCGTTGGGCTCAACAGCTGGAACAGCAACAACAGCTACAGCGAGCGCGGGCAGCACCGAGGGACCCCGCGGAGCGGGTCGAGGTGAGTGCCAAGTTCGCGAGCATGCCCACAAGAACATCGGTTCATACCTGCACTGTCAACTCGACGCCCGGCATGTGGGACATGTTTCACCTCATTCGGTTCATCTATGAGGTGAAAGGTTTGTTCAGGTGTCAGTCGGGACACATGGCGCACATCCGGAAGCACAAGCCTCGTTGCGATCCCGTGATCCGACTGTGATCCGGTTCGCTTCGACGCACGCGTCGGAACGAGATCGAACTTCTGGGCGTCCTTCTCCATACAGGTCCGGAAAGGCATGGCGTGGCGTCGGAGGCCCCCTCGGGTCTTGTCCGCTTGTCAAGGTTTATGCCGATTTGAACACTTTCTGCTAGGCCTTGGTTCCGCAGAGTGAATAAGGGACCCAATAGCAGATCTCGGCTTGACTCGCCCGGAGCAGCACACTTGTAATTTCACTCGTGTCGTTCAGCCGGAATCGGTAACGACCACATCACGGGGACGCGAAAGTACAGACGAGGGGCGCACATGACCGAGCTGGTGCAGCAACTGCTGGTCGACGACGCGGACGAGGAACTCGGCTGGCAGGAGCGCGCGCTGTGCGCCCAGACCGACCCCGAGTCCTTCTTTCCCGAGAAGGGCGGCTCCACCCGCGAGGCCAAGAAGGTCTGCCTGGCCTGTGAGGTCCGCTCCGAGTGCCTCGAATACGCCCTCGCCAACGACGAGCGCTTCGGCATCTGGGGCGGCCTGTCCGAACGCGAGCGCCGCCGGCTGAAGAAGGCCGCCGTCTGACCAGGGGCACCCGCCTCACGTACGCACAGACACCCGCCACACGTACGCACAGACATACGTCACGAGCGGCCCGTCGCAGGTGGGTTATCCACAGGCGGCGGGCCGCCGCCATGCCCAGCCGATAGTGTGGCTGCTCGTCCGAGACGCCCCGCTGCCCCCTCGGGGCACAGGCGTCCACCGCAGTCCACCGAACCGGGGCCCGTACCTCGATGTCCGTGCACAGCCACACGGCAGCCCAGCAGGATCCAGCTGCCACACCTGAGTTTCCGCGTCATGTGGTGACCGCGGTCCTCGTCTCCCACGACGGCGCCCGCTGGCTGCCCGACGCGCTCGCCGGGCTGCTCGGCCAGGAGCGCCCCGTGCAGTACGCGATGGGGGCCGACACCGGCAGCGCGGACGCCTCCGCGCAGCTGGTCACCGACGCCCTCGGCGCCGACCGGGTGCTGCACCTCGCCCGGCGCACCGGTTTCGGCCAGGCCGTCGAGGAGGCGGGCCGCATGGCTCCCGTCCTCACCCCGGACGACCTGCCGTACCTGAAGCGGCCCAGCGGCTGGGACCCCGTCACGCGCTCGTGGCGCGACGACGCCTACGACCTGCCCGAGCTCCCGCACGGAGAACCGGTGCAGTGGCTGTGGCTGCTGCACGACGACTGCGCCCCCGAACCCGACGCGCTCGCCCAGCTGCTGCGGGTCGTGGAGAACGAGTACGAACTGGGCCGGGACGACGTGGCCGTCGTAGGCCCCAAGCTGCGCGGCTGGTACGACCGCAGGCAGCTCCTCGAGGTCGGCGTCACCATCGCCAACTCCGGCCGCCGCTGGACCGGCCTGGACCGCCGCGAACAGGACCAGGGCCAGCACGACCACGTCCGGCCCGTCCTGTCCGTGTCCACCGCCGGCATGCTGATCCGGCGCGACGTCTTCGAGCAGCTCGGCGGTTTCGACCGCCGGCTGCCCCTGATGCGCGACGACGTCGACCTGTGCTGGCGCGCCCACGCCGCCGGCCACCGCGTCCTGGTCGCCCCCGAGGCCGTCGTACGACACGCCGAGGCCGCCTCGCGGGAGCGCCGCACCGTCGACTGCGCGGGCCGCACCGCCGCCTCCCCGCACAAGGTCGACAAGGCCGGTGCCGTCTACACCCTGCTCGTCAACGCACGCACGGCCGTGCTGCCCTGGGTGCTGCTGCGCCTGATCCTCGGCACCCTGCTGCGGACCGTCGCCTACCTCGTCGGCAAGGTCCCCGGACAGGCCCTCGACGAGATCCGCGGCCTGCTGGGCACCCTGCTGCGGCCCGAGCGGATCCTCGCCGGGCGGCGCAGGCGCGGCCGTCCGGCCGTCGACAAGGACGAGCTGCGGCCGCTGTTCCCGCCGCCCGGCGCGACCGTCCGCGCCACCGTCGAGCAGGTCGCGGGCAACCTCTTCGCCGACTCCGACCCCGAGATCACCTCCGGAGCCGGACGGCACGGCGGCGGGATCGAGTCCGGGCCCGGCGGCGACGACGCCGACTTCCTGGAGATCGAGCAGTTCGCCCGCCTCAAGCGCATCGCCCGCAAGCCCGGGCCGGTGCTGTTCCTGGTGCTGCTGCTCGTGTCCCTGCTCGCCTGCCGCGCCCTCCTCGGCGGCGGCGCGCTCGCGGGCGGCGCCCTGTTGCCCGCCCCGGCCGACTCCTCCGAGCTGTGGTCGCGCTACCTCGACTCCTGGCACGCGGTGGGCGCCGGCGGCACCCCGTCCGCACCGCCGTACCTCGCGCTCGTCGCGATGCTCGCCTCCGTGCTGTTCGGCTCGACCGGCCTCGCGGTCACGCTCCTGCTGGTCTGCTCGGTGCCGCTGGCCGGCCTCGCCGCGTACTTCGCCTCCCGCCCACTGGTCGAGTCACGCCTGCTGCGCGCCTGGGCGGCCGTCGTCTACGCCTTCCTGCCCGCCGCCACCGGAGCCCTCGCCGGCGGCCGCCTCGGCACCGCCGTCCTCGCCGTCCTGCTGCCCCTCATCGCGCGCGCGGGCGTCGCCGCCAGCGGCCTGGCGAATGCCTCTGACGCGCGCGGCAGTTGGCGCGCCACCTGGGCGTACGCGCTGCTGCTGACGATCACCACCGCGTTCACGCCGATCGTGTGGCCCATCGCACTGGTCCTCGGCATCGCCCTGCTGGCCGTGCGCCGTGCCGAGATCACCGCCTACGGCCCGCGTGTCCTGGCCCAGCTCGGCACGCCCCTGCTGATCCTCGCGCCCTGGTCGCTGTCCCTGCTGCCGTTCGGCTTCTTCCAGGAAGCCGGTCTGGAGTACGGCTCCTCGGCGGCCTCCGCCCTCGACCTGCTCGGCGCCAGCCCCGGCGGGCCCGGCACGGTCAGCGGGCTGATGCTCATCGGGATCGTCCTGGCCGCGCTGGCCGCCCTGCTGCGCTCCGAGCGACAGTTCGGCATCTGGACGGCCTGGGCGGCCGCCCTGGTGGGCCTCGTCTTCGCGGTCCTGTCCAACGGCTCCACCTGGGCCGGCCCCGCGACCCTCGTCTACGGCCTCGCGCTGCTGGCCGCCGCCGTCCTCGGCGCCGACGGGGCACGCTCGCGCGTCGCCGAGCAGAGCTTCGGCTGGCGCCAGCCCGTCGCCGTCCTGATCGCCTTCGCCTCGGCCGCGGGCCCGCTGCTCGTCGCCGCCGGCTGGATGATCGGCGGCGCGGACGGTCCGCTGGAGCGGCGGGACCCCGTGCAGGTGCCCGCGTTCGTCGCCGAGGAGAGCGGCTTCCGCGACCAGGCCCGCACCCTCGTCCTCGACAGCGACTCCGCCGCCCACGTCGGCTACGTGCTGGTGCGCGGCTCCGGTGCCCGCCTCGGTGACGCCGAGGTCGCCGCGGCCGACGGCGAGAACAGTGACCTCGACAAGGTCGTCGCCAACCTCGTCGCCGGTTCCGGCGCCGACCAGGCCGACCAGCTCGGCAAGTTCGCCGTGCGCTACGTCCTCGTCCACCAGGGCGCCCCGCGCGAGGTCACCCGGGTCCTGGACGCCACGCCCGGCCTGAGCCGGCTCAGCCAGCAGGACGGCAGCGGGCTGTGGCAGGTCGACCAGGAGGTCGCACGCGCCACCGTCGTCCCCAAGACCGGGAGCCCGCAGCCCGTCGCCGCCGGACCCGTCGACATCCACACCACGATCCCGGCCGGAGGCGACGGCCGGATCCTGCGCCTGGCCGACACCGCCGCCGAGGGCTGGACCGCCACCCTGGACGGCCGACCGCTCACCCGCACCACGGTCGACGGCTGGGCCCAGGGTTTCGAACTGCCCGCCTCCGGCGGCAAGCTGGACGTCACCTTCGACGACCCGATCACCCACACCGCCTGGCTGTGGGCCCAGGGCGCCCTCGCCGTCGTCCTCGTCGTCCTGGCTCTGCCCGGCCGACGCCGCCACGTCGACGACGACCTGCCCGACGAGCCGGCCGTTCCCGCCCAGGCCGCGGCCGGCGAGGGCCGCCGCGCCCGCCGCCTGCGCGCCCAGGCGGAGGCCGAAGAGGAGGGCCGGACCGGGGAGTTCCCGCCTCCTGGGCAGGACGCCCCCGCCGTCGTCCCGCAGCAGCAGTCCTACGGCGAGTGGGACACGCCGAGCTACGCGGGCGCCGAGTACGGCGGCGGCTACGGCGACCAGCAGTACCAGGGCGCCCAGCAGTACCCCGCGGGCGCGTACGACCAGTCGTACCAGGCGGACCCGTACCAGGGCGGCCAGTACGACCCGTACGCGTACGGCGGCCAGTCCCCGCCGGCGTCGTACGACCCGGCCTACGGCCAGCAGTACCCGCAGCAGGGTTACGACCAGGGATACGACCCGACGTACGACCCGGCGCAGCAGCCGCACCCGCAGGACACCGGCAGTGAGCAGCGCCCCGACGGGAGTCAGCAGTGAACCGCACCACCCTCTCCCTGATCGCCGGCGCCACAGCGCTCGCCGCCGTCACCGGATTCGCCGTGCTCGACACGCCGGACGCCGCCGGACCGGACACCGCCAAGGCGGCCGCCGAACTGCCCGTGGAGCGTACGAGCCTGCTGTGCCCGGCCCCCAGCATCTCCGACCTCGCCGAGACGTCGTACACGTCCTTCACGCCGGTCACGAAGGGCACGGGGAGCGAGGGCAAGGCCGAACTGCAGCCCGCCACACAGCAGTCGGCGGACGGCACGGGCGACAAGGGCGGCAAGAAGAAGGCGGAGAAGCCGGTCCTGGAAGCGAAGGAACCCGGCAAGCCGGTCACCGGGGACGCCTCCGGAGCCGACTCGCCCGCGCTCGTCGGCACCGCCGAGGGGAAGTTCGCGCCCGGCTGGACCGTCCAGGAGACCACCGAGGTCGCCGCGGGCACGGGCCGCGGACTCCAGGGCGTCAACTGCACGGAGCCGGACACGGACTTCTGGTTCCCGGGCGCCAGCACCGCCGCCGACCGCACCGACTACGTGCACCTGACCAACCCCGACGACTCCGCCGCCGTCGTCGACATCGAGCTCTACGGCAAGGACGGCGCCCTGCAGTCCACGGTGGGGGAGGGCATCACGGTCCAGCCGCACTCCAGCGAGCCGATACTGCTGTCCACGCTCACGGACGAGAAGCAGGAGAACCTCACCGTGCACGTGAACGTCCGCAGCGGGCGTGTGGGCGCGGCCGTGCAGGCCCTGGACGACCGGCTCGGCGGCGACTGGCTGGCAGCGTCCACGGATCCGGCCGCGAGCCTCGTCCTGCCGGGCATACCGAAGGACGCCACGGCCGTGCGCCTGGTCGCCTTCACGCCCGGCGACTCCGACGCCGATCTGAAGGTGCGGCTCCTGTCGCCGTCCGGGGCGATCACCCCCGCCGGGAACGAGACGCTGCACGTCAAGGCGGGCATGACCACCGCCGTCGACCTCGGCGACGTCACCCGCGGCGAGGCCGGCTCCCTGATCCTCACGCCGACCGACCAGTCCGTTCCGGTGGTCGCCGCCCTGCGTGTCGTACGCGGCAAGGGGAACGACCAGGAGACGGCGTTCATCCCCGCCACCAGCCCGGTCGGCACGCGCGCGACGTCCGCCGACAACAGCGCCAAGGGCACCACGCTCTCCCTGACGGCCCCCGGCCGTGCCGCCGAGGTCAAGGTCACCGCGTCGGCGGGCAGCGAAGGCGGTACGGCGGCGTCGAAGACGTACACGATCAAGGCGGGCACGACCCAGAACGTGGACGCGCCGGTCCCGAGCGGCCTGAAGGGCACGTACGCGCTGACGGTCGAGCCGGTGTCGGGCGGCCCGGTCTACGCGGCCCGCACCCTGGCGGCAACAGAGGACGGAGTCCCGGGCTTCACCATCCAGACCCTCCCGGACGACCGGGGAATGGTGGCAGTACCGGAGGCGGACGAGGACTTGTCGGTGTTGCAGAAGTAAGGCGAGCAGCCGGCTCCGTCTGATGGCTGTGACGATCGAGACGGTGCGGGGAGCCGGCTGGAGATCACCGTCCAGCTGCCCGCCGGCTCCCGCATCGAGGCCAAGGCCGCCGGCGCCGAGCTCCGCGGCGTCGGACGCCTCGGCGATGTCGTCTTCGAAGGCGCGTACCGCCAGATCAAGATCGACGAGGCCGCGAGCGTCCGCCTCACCGCGACCGACGGCGACGTCGAGGTCGGTCGGCTGGGCGGCCCCGCGGAGATCAGCACCGCAAGGGGCGACATCCGGATCACCGAGGCCGTGCGCGGCACGGTCGTGCTCCGCACCCAGTCCGGCGACATTTCGGTCGGCGCAGCCGCCGGCGTCTCGGCCGCCCTGGACGCCGGCACCGGCTACGGCCGCGTCAGCAACGCCCTCAAGAACGATGGCACCGCCGAACTCGACATCCGCGCCACCACCTCCCACGGCGACATCACCGCCCGCAGCCTCTGAAGGGCGAACAGCAACATCGAGCTCGGCAGACTCTCCCGTGAGCGCGAGCTGGGCCCCCGTACTGGGGAAGGGGCACACCCAGGCTCAGTCCTCCCCGTACCGAGGATCCACAGTCTCCGGAGTCAGCCCCAACAACTCGGCCACCTGTTCCACGACAACCTCGTGCACCAGCGCCGCCCGCTCGTCCCGCCCCTTCGTACGAATCTCCACCGGCCGCCGATAAACGATCACCCGAGCCGGCCGCCCTTCCCGAGACGGCACCGTTCCACCCAACGGCACGGCCTCGTCGTTCCACACCTGCCCAGGCCCGTCCAACCGCGGCACCTCGAGCACCAGGAAATCGATGTCGGCAAGCTGCGGCCACCGCCGCTCCAGGCGCTCCACGGAGTCCTGCACCAGGTCCGCGAACGCCTCGGCACGGCTCGCCGCCAGCGGCACCTGCGGCGGCGCGATCGGCCCGCGCATGCCCCTGCCGTGGCGATCACGACGGCGGGGCCCGGGGCCGGCGGCACGGGGCGGTACGGGGTTGTCCATCACTGGTGAAGCGTAGTCCTCGCTTGAGCCATACGCCCGGCCCCCACGCGGCACCCCGGACGACGCCCGTCCACCCCGCACGGCATGTCAGCAGTTGACCATTCCAGCCAAGGTTGGGCTCGATTCCGTATCTCTCCGAGACCGTCGATCTCAAGGCAATTGACGGGGTTTGTATCGAGTGGTGACCGGGTTCAGGACCGTTCGACCCCTCGGAAGCGGGTGTCCACCCAGGTCAGCGAGGTGAGCAAGGGGAGGTGTGTGGGGCGATTCACAGCACGACACGGTGGAGTGACCTGGGGGAGAGTCGTCGCGGCCCGCTCAAGAGTGCGGTACCGTCCAACGTCGTGAGCCCTGTACGTCGCTGTTCGCGCACCGCTTGCGGCCGTCCCGCCGTCGCGACGCTGACGTACGTCTACGCCGACTCGACCGCGGTCCTCGGCCCGCTCGCCACCTACGCCGAACCCCACTGCTACGACCTGTGCGCCGAGCACTCCGAGCGCCTCACCGCCCCGCGCGGCTGGGAGGTCGTCCGCCTCCTCGACGGCTCGGCTCCGGCCCGGCCCAGCGGCGACGATCTGGAAGCGCTTGCCAACGCCGTGCGCGAGGCGGCCCGCCCCCAGGAGCGGGCGGCCCAGGCCGGCGGTGGCGGGGGTCGGGCGGCGGACCCGATGGAGGTCGCGCGCCGCGGCCACCTGCGGGTTCTGCGCTCGCCGGACAACTGATCCAACTCTCCCTTCGAATCTCTGCGAAATCTCTTCGAATGCGCCTCTTTTGAACGCGCGTTGCGCCGAGTCGTGCACACCCATTGACGCGTAGTTGGCGCGGACACGACCATTCCGTTTGATGCTGCGAGAAATCGCTTCCGCATGGCGGAAAAGCCGTCGGAAACACGGTCGACAACACGGCGGAGACCGGGGAGGCACCCGTGTACGTCCAGGAACTGGAACCCGTCGCCGGCTCACTCGGCCTGTCCGCGCTCGTGGCGGCCTCACCCCTCGTGATCGTCCTCGTCCTGCTCGGCGGCGTCCGCGTCAAGGCGCACCTGGCGGGCCTCACGGGCCTCCTGGCGGCCGTTCTGGTCGCCTGGCTCGCGTACGGCATGCCGCTGGACCAGACGCTCTCCAGCGCCGCCCAGGGAGCCGTCTTCGGCCTCTTTCCCATCCTGTGGATCGTCGTCAACGCCCTGTGGGTGTACCGGATGACCGTCCGCACCCGGCACTTCGACATCCTGCGCCGCTCCTTCGGGCGGCTCTCCGCCGACCCGCGCATCCAGGCCCTCGTGGTCGCCTTCTGCTTCGGCGCCCTCCTGGAGGCCCTCGCCGGCTTCGGCGCGCCTGTCGCGATCTGCTCGGTCATGCTCGTCGCCCTCGGGTTCGAGCCGGTGCGCGCGGCGGTCGTCGCGCTGGTCGCCAACACCGCGCCGGTCGCCTTCGGGGCGATGGGCACGCCGGTCGTGACCCTCGCCCAGGTCACCGAACTGCCCCTGGACACCGTGGCCTCCGTGGTGGGCCGTCAGACACCGCTACTGGCCCTGGTGGTCCCGCTGGTGCTGGTCGGACTGGTCGACGGCCGCAGGGGCCTGCGCGAGACCTGGGTGCCCGCCCTGGCATGCGGAGTCGCCTTCGCCGTCGCCCAGTTCGCCGCCTCCAACTACGTCTCCGCGCAACTCGCCGACATCGGCGCCGCCTTGGCCGGCGCGGGCGCCCTGGTCGCCGTACCGCAGGCGCGCAGGCCCGCCGCCGAGCCCGTACGCGCCGCCGTGCTGACCGGCACACGCAGCGAAGAGCTGGACGAGGCCGACCCGCGCGGTGAAATCGTGCGCGCCTACGCCCCGTACGCACTGATCGTGGCGATCTTCTCCATCGCCCAGATCCCGGCGGTCAAGGACTGGCTGGCCGAAGCGACCCAGACCTACGACTGGCCCTTCCTCAATGTCGTCGACACCGACGGGGAGCCCGTCGGCGGGAACGTCTTCAGCTGGCCCATCGTGTCCACCGGCGGCACGCTCGTGCTGCTGGCGGGGGTGTGCACGGCGGTCGTCCTCGGGGTGCACGCGCGCGTGGCGGTCAGGGAATGGGCCGCCACGGTGTACGAGTTGAGGTTCGCGATCCTGACCGTGACCTCCGTACTGGGCCTCGCCTACGTCATGAACCTCTCCGGACAGGCCGCCACGATCGGCCACTTCGTGGCGGCGGCGGGCGCGGGGCTCGCCTTCCTGTCACCGGTCCTCGGCTGGTTCGGCGTGGCCGTCTCCGGTTCGGACACCTCGGCCAACGCGCTGTTCGGGGCGCTGCAGGTGACCGCCGCCCGCGAGTCGGGCCTGTCGCCCGAACTCCTCGCCGCCGCCAACAGCTCGGGCGGTGTCCTCGGCAAGATGATCTCGCCGCAGAACCTCACCATCGCCTGCGCGGCGGTGGGGCTGGCGGGCCGCGAGGGGGACCTGCTGCGCAAGGTGCTGCCCTGGAGCATCGGGCTGCTGCTGGTGATGTGCCTGATCGTCGTCGGGCAGAGTTCGCCCGTGCTGGACTGGATGCTGCCCTGACCTGAGATAACGGCTGGGCGTCCACATGGTCCACGCACAGCGCAATGTCAGCGGGTACGGGTAGTTTGGGGTGACCGACAGGACTTTCAGGAGGGTTGGCCGTGGCTGCTGATCTGTCACAGCTCGTAAAGGCTTACGACGTGCGCGGTGTCGTCCCGGACCAGTGGGACGAGTCGCTGGCCGAGCTCTTCGGGGCCGCCTTCGTCCAGGTGACCGGCGCGGAGGCGATCGTGATCGGCCACGACATGCGGCCGTCCTCCCCGGGTCTGTCCCGTGCCTTCGCGCGCGGAGCGGCCGCACGCGGCGTGGACGTCACCGAGATCGGCCTGTGCTCGACCGACCAGCTGTACTACGCCTCGGGTGCGCTGAACCTGCCCGGCGCGATGTTCACGGCCTCGCACAACCCGGCCCAGTACAACGGCATCAAGATGTGCCGCGCGGGCGCGGCCCCCGTCGGACAGGACACGGGCCTGGCGCAGATCCGCGAACTGGTCGAGCAGTGGAGCGAGTCGGGCGCGCCGGACCCGGGCGCGTCGACGGGGACGATCACGCAGCGCGACACGTTGGAGGACTACGCGGCCCACCTCCGCTCCCTCGTCGACCTGACCTCCATCCGCCCCCTGAAGGTCGTCGTCGACGCGGGCAACGGCATGGGCGGACACACCGTCCCGACGGTCTTCGACGGCCTGCCGCTGACCCTGGTCCCCATGTACTTCGAACTGGACGGCACGTTCCCCAACCACGAGGCCAACCCCCTCGACCCGGCGAACATCGTCGACCTGCAGAAGCGGGTGCGCGAGGAGGGCGCCGACCTCGGCATCGCCTTCGACGGCGACGCCGACCGCTGCTTCGTCGTCGACGAGCACGGCGATCCCGTCTCCCCGTCCGCCATCACCGCCCTGGTGGCCTCCCGCGAGCTTGCCAAGCACGGCGGCAAGGGCACGATCATCCACAACCTGATCACGTCCTGGTCGGTGCCGGAGGTGGTCAAGGAGAACGGCGGCACGCCGGTACGCACGCGCGTGGGCCACTCCTTCATCAAGGCCGAGATGGCGAGGACCGGCGCCATCTTCGGCGGCGAGCACTCCGCCCACTACTACTTCAGCGACTTCTGGAACGCCGACACGGGCATGCTGGCCGCGCTGCACGTCCTGGCGGCCCTGGGCGGCCAGGAAGGCACGCTGTCGGCCCTGGTGGCGCAGTACGACCGCTACGCCGCCTCCGGCGAGATCAACTCCACGGTCGACGACCAGACGGCCCGCCTGGCGGCCATCAAGGCCGCGTACGAGGGCCGGGAGGGCGTCGAACTGGACGAGCTGGACGGCCTGACGATCACCTCCGCCGACTGGTGGTTCAACGTCCGCCCGTCCAACACGGAACCGCTCCTGCGCCTGAACGCGGAGGCGAGGGACGAGACGACGGTGGCGAAGGTACGCGACGAGGTACTGGGGATCATCAGGGGCTGAGGCATGCTCGGTGCCGCTGTAGCCGTCCGCCGCAGCTGCGGGCAGTCGTGCCGCTGGGCGGCTGCCGACCCAAAGACAGCGGCACCCCGTAGCGCCGGGCCGCGCGACCCACCCCGCCCCGCACCCACACCGGTCACGCAACAAGACCGGCACCCACTCCCACCCGGCGGTACCCTGACCAGCACATCCCCACACGCACACGTACCGCCCGCCCCGAAGGGAACCCCCATGCCGCTCGAAGCCGGCCTCCTGGAGATCCTCGCCTGCCCGGCCTGCCACGCCCCCCTCAAGGAGCAGGACACCGAGCTGATCTGCACCGGCCAGGACTGCGGCCTGGCGTACCCCGTCCGCGACGGCATCCCCGTCCTCCTCGTCGACGAGGCCCGCCGCCCCGCGTAACGACGGGCCCGCCGCCCGAGCACCAGGACACCCGGCCACCGGAGGCTGCCGCCCATGCTCGACGAATCGCTGCTCGACACCCCCGACGCGCTCTCGGAGGCCGACCACCGCGGCCTGCTCCGCGGCGCCGCCGAAGCGGGCGCCCGCGTCCGCACGGCCGCCCGGCACGCCGCCGAG